>NZ_JACCEZ010000009.1:0-256124 GCF_013416305.1 Rhizobium sp. WYCCWR 11128 | reverse complement strand
ATCTTTCCGCCAGGATCAGAGGCGATCGGCTCGGACGTACCAAGGGGTATGCCCTTCGCCAATCGCCTCTGCCCTGACGAAAACCTGCTCCGGCAGAATGCTTCAATCTAACCCGGAAAGGCTCTAGCCCTGATCGCGTGCGAGTGAGGCTGCATTTGTCTGGCACTTCGTCTGCGACATCCGCGCAGCCACCAGGCTTGAATTTGTCGCATCGCAACACTACCTCGTGACAGACCGAAGCGCTTAACCCCTCCGAGCCGCTTCGGTCCGACGGACAGCCCTCCTCCTCCCAGGCTGTCGGTCACTATCGAAGCCCGGCGCACCTCTCCCGCGCCGGGCTTTTGTCATTCTGGCAATCGCCGCCGGACGGACAACGAATCCTCATTTTCCATTCGTGTCGATCCGGTCCTGGCGAGATGTGCCGGCATCGGGGTATCCGGGGCCGGCGACTGGTTATCTGTGTCGCCAATTTGTGCCGCGACGGCGGTGCCGCCTTCAGCAGTAGAGCTGTGAGTGCTTGTTTCATCGGGTCGCTGGCAAGCATGGGTCAAGGCACTGCCGATCAGCTATGGTGCGGCCGCGGCCGCTTGCTGATCTTTGCCACCGGTCTGAGCGGCGCCTTCCAGGAGGATGTGTCAAATGCCCTGGTCGGATCGCGTCGGCGTCGCGGAAACAGCAGGTCTGCTGTCGGCGCACCGTATCCCGCGCATGCGGACGGCAGATTGCAACAAGCCGTCGGCGCTCAATCCCGTCTCGACCTCCGCCGGCGTGGCCGTCGCTCGGATCCTTGGCGCCCTTGGTCCGATCATCAAAGATAAAGGCCGGCAAAAATTCAGCAGCAGACTTTCCGGCGCGGGAGAGGGCAGGGCGCCGGTGGCGAGCTTGCAAGGGGCTTCGAGATGGCCAAGTTCCGAGCCGGCTTTTGAGCGCGTTGCCGCGCATGTTTCCTGCGCCAGATGCTTGGGTGTGGTAACGTCAGTGTCAGTCAGAAAGTGCGGCGAGCTGATCGCGTTGATCGAAAGGCAGGATGGCGCCGAGAGCATCGAGCTCTTTGGCGAGCTGCGCCATATCGCTCTCGTTCCTCGCTGAGATCAGGCAGGCGACTTTCGCGGCGCGGATGGTTCAGACGTCATCATAGCAGAGCGCCCATTGATCGCCGATATACCAGCAGCGTCCTATCTGCGGTTCCGTTTTCCAGAGCAGGCTTTTGACGAACTCGATGCCGCCGCGCCTGAACGCGGCTGTCAGCGCCTCGATCTCGTTGTCGTCGATCGACAATCCACCATTGGCGCAGACGAAATAGGCTGTGCCGATCCAACGCGCCGCAAATCCACCCTCGCCGTGCTCAATACGAAGTGCAGCACCATGGGACGCATGACGGCCGCCTTTCGGTGGTCGGTCCTGGCGCGGTACGCCGAGTGGCAGCACCAGACGCCCTCCAGGTCGCAGCCTTTCGATCCAGGGTGCCGCGGGCCGCGCGACGGCGAAATTCACATAGATCGCATCCACCTCTTGCTGCGGCCATTGACTGCCGTCGGCGTTAACGACGCTAACATTGGCCCGATCAGCAAGCGCTGCTTGAGAGTGGGCAGCCAGATCGGGATCGATCTCGACGGCATAGACATAACCGGAAGCGCCGACAAGCTCCGAAAGAATGGCGCTGTAATAGCCGGTGCCGGCACCGATATGGGTTATGCGATCGCCGATTTGTATGTCCAGCTCCGCCAGGAGTCGGGCATGCAGCGAGGGACTACCATTGTTGACACCCTTCTCGGACTGCAGCGCGAATAGCACGTCCTGATAGGCCAGAACCAAGTCGGAGGAGGTGAGGGGGCGATACCCGCCGCCCAGATTGGCGATCTGCCATGGCGGCGCACCGAGGAATTTTTCGCGCGGGACGGTGGCAAAGGCAGCTTCAATCCGAGGGTTCGTCGTTGCGGCGGTTGCCACCACCTGATGGGCGTAAGCGCGGCGGATCACCGCCAGTTCGTCGGCCGTGAACATCGCAGTCGGCATGGGCAACTCTCCGAGCATGGCTTTGATCTGTTCCTTTTTACGTCCTCGCGGCTCCAAATCCATCTCTATCCCAAGTGGTTGATTTATGACGGAGGGAACTCGTGACGGAAGCTAAAGGTCACTTCTCTTCCATTATGGAAAACTACGTTGTTACTTCATGAGGTTAATATTCCGCAGGCTGCAAAATTAACTTCGTCGCCGCACATTAAAGTGTGGCCTGCAAAGAGGCCGCACGGCCTGTCGGTCCCCGACAGCAGGCGACGCTGGGCAAGGCTGAACCGGTCCGGTCCTTGGATGCCAAGCACTCGCACAGCGCCATCGAACAGGTTTCAGGCGTCGGGTATCGTGTGGTGCCTGGCGTCCACTCTGAAACGCTTCTTGATCCTGTCGACGGGCGTTCCATCCTGAAGCGGAACCTGGACCAGCCGGTCATAGGTCTCGAAGCCCAACTTTGCGTAATAGCCAAGGCCGCTGACATTGTCGGCGCGAATGGTGGCATTGATGAATTCGAGCCCGAGCTCTTCCGCCGCGGCTCGGGTTGCGGGGAAGAGAGCGCTACCGGCGCCTCGGCTCCTCAGGTTCATGCGGGCAAAGGTCGCGATGTCGGCGAAGCCTTTCGGCGGATCGCCGTATAAGCTGAGCGATTGAAAGCCGACGAGCGACTGATCGTGCTCTGCAACATGGCAGGTAAGAGGAAACTCGCCGTCGATGAACCAGTCCGCGAACTCGGCAGCCGAAAGCGGCGTCTCGAGTGCGGTGGTTCCGCCGGCAAGGATGATTTCATTCAAAAGACTGCTCAGCTCCTCCGCGTCGGCGGAGACGGCTCTTCGAATGTGCATGTCTTGGCTACCTCATCTTGGACGAACAGCCTATCGGCGAGATCAGAGATTACAAGTCTCCAATTCGCTCCGAAGACGAGGAATCATCAAGAACTCCATGCCGTCAAATTCCGGTTCCGCGTTCGACGGACCTGCTGACGCGCCTTGTTCAGGCGTTCAGGCGTTGCTGCGTCTGCCGATCGAAGAAGTGAACCTTGGCCGTTTCGAAAGAAAGCTTTACCGGCTGTTCCGGCACCAGCTCGACACGTTCGCGAACGACCCATGTCAACTCCCTGCCTTCGAGTTCCACGGCGACATGGGTTTCGGATCCCGTGGGTTCGACCACCTTGACCACGGCATCCACACCGTTTTCGCCACCGAAGGTGATGTCTTCGGGACGGATACCCAGCGTGAGCGGTCTGTTGGTGGAATTGGCTGGAGCCCGCGAAAGCGCTACGCGTGACCCACCCGGCAGCGACAATGCCGGCTTGCCTGCGCCCTCAAGAGTTCCCTCGAGAAAGTTCATCGCGGGGGAACCGAGGAAGCCGGCGACAAACATATTGCGCGGTCGGTCGTAGAGCTCGAGCGGACTGCCGATCTGTTCGACGCGACCGCCGTGGAGCACGACGATCTTGTCAGCCATGGTCATGGCCTCGATCTGGTCGTGGGTGACGTAAACGATCGTGGTCTTCAGGCGCTGGTGCAGAGCCTTGATCTCCGCTCTCATCTTCACGCGCAGTTTCGCATCCAGATTGGAGAGCGGCTCGTCGAAGAGAAAGACTTTCGGATCGCGAACGATGGCCCGGCCCATGGCGACGCGCTGTCGCTGTCCGCCCGACAGCTGAGCCGGCTTTCGATCGAGAAGCGGCTGCAATCCGAGAATTGCCGCAGCCTCACCGACCTTCTGTTCTATTTCCGGCCGCTTGGCCCCGGCGAGCTCGAGCGCAAATCCCATGTTCTGGGAGACCGTCATCTGCGGGTACAACGCATAGTTCTGGAAGACCATCGCGATATCGCGATCCTTCGGCTGCAGATTGTTCACGACCCGGCCGTCAATGCTGATTTGACCGGCGGTGATATCCTCGAGCCCGGCAATCATGCGCAGCAATGTCGACTTGCCGCAGCCGGAGGGGCCGACGAGAATGGTGAATTCACCGTCGGCGATCTCGACGTCGACACCATGAATGATATCGACCGGGCCGAAGGATTTCTTGACGTTTCTGATGCTCAAGCCAGACATTTCGTACCCCTTGTCATCTTCTAGCGATTCCTGCGCACGCGCAGCGCCTGGTACGGCTTGCGCGGAATTTTCACGCCGAAGGCAGCGTCCGGCTTGCCGCCGCGCACGACCGAGCCATGGCGCGTCGGATGCGGAACGGGAGCCGCCACCTTCTCCACCGGCGTGATCGTCATCTCCCATGTGTCGATGAGATCGACATCATAATCGTCACCGTCCACGGGCAGGCCCGTGGACCAGATCACCGGCTGATGCTCGCCGAAATAGATCAGGCGGAAATCGCCGTCGCCGTCGCGCGCGCCCGACACGCGAGACCAGGGCCATTCGCCGATGATGCCCAGCGGCTCGAGGCCGTGCTTGACATCGGCTTCCAGAAGGTCGCGGAGGAAGGCGATGCGCTTCCACGCTTCGCCGCGCAGTTCCCCGCCTTTGGCCCACCAAATCAGGTCCTCGGGATGAGAATAGGTTTCGCCATGCCCGGCATAGCCGCCGCGCGCCATCGTGATCCAGAAGCGATGCACGAGCTCCTGCGCATTGAGGTTGCCCCATGACTGCAGGATGTCGCCCTCATATTCGGGCTCGTCGTTGACGACAGGCTTGCCGTAGGCGTCGCGCCATTCCTGTGTCCGCTTGACGTCAGGGTTTTGAATGCAGGTGTGCGTCACCCACGGCTTGCGATGATCGAAATTCGCCGTCACGTCGCCATTATGGATGGAGCGCAGGTGCTGGTAGGGGTCGTTCTCTTCCAGGATGTGGAAGTAGCGATCCCACTGCTCCATCGGCTTCGTATCGATGAGAAAATCATATTCATTGGCAAGCGACCACCAGATGTTCCGGTAGGCGGCGAGACGAGCGGCCAGATATTCGACATAGCGAAAATCCTGTTCCGCCGACATGTCGGCATAACCCCACCGGTCATAGGGGTGGAAGATGATGATATCGGCTTCGATCCCCAGCTGGCAGAGCGCTGCGACCTGCTTCTCGAAGTGCTGGAACGAGGCGGGGTTCGGACGATCGAAGTCTTCCCTTCCGTCCGCCCCGCGTTCGAAGCAGGCGTGCAGCGGCTCGTTGACGTTGTAGGGATAATCCTTCGGAAACACGCCCATCCGCATCTTGTTGAAGCGGGCCTTCTTGAGGGTTTCGAGGGTCTGCTTCTGCATGTCGAGCGGCTGGTGCGTCCAGGCGTAGCAGGTCGTTCCGAAGGACAGGAACGGGGTGCCGTCCGCATAGGCGAAGTGGAATTTGTTGCGCACGCGCACCGGGCCGTGATTGCCGGCCGAAGGCTCGGTTGCGGTCAATGCGCCGGTCTTGCCGTCGAGTGCAGCAGTCTTGGAACGGGTCATAAACGACCATTCGCCTTCGATGTCCGGCATGAAGCGGATACGGTAGGTTCCGTTGCCGTCATAGAAGCCCGGCACGCGGATTTCGCGGCTCTTGTGGGTGAACACGGCATCGAATGCCACGTCGAGATAGGGATTGCCGCCGGAGGGTCCATCAAAGGAGGCCTCGAACACGCCCCATTTTTCGACTGTTGCATCAGACATAGAATATTCTCCTCGTGGAATGCTATTCGTGGCCCTAGCCTTTGACGGCGCCGGAGGTGAGGCCAGAGACGAAGTAACGCTGGAAGATGAGATAGACGATCGTTGCCGGCAGGACGGTCATCACGATTGCCGCATTGAGCTGACCGTAATTGCTCGAGAACTGCCCCTGAAACGACATCAGGCCGAGCGGCAAGGTCCACATGTGCTGATCCTGGAGCAGCACCAGCGCCATGGCGAATTCGTTCCAGGTGGAGACGAAGTCGAGGATAAGCAGTGCGGCGAGCACGGGCAGGCACACCGGCAGAAAGATCCGTCTGAAGATGATGAAGTGGCTTGCACCGTCGATCAGTGCTGCTTCCGACAGCTCCTTGGGAATGCTCTTGAAGAAGCCGTGCAGGATGAAAACCTGATAGGGAACGCCGAAGGCGATGTAGGGAAGGATGACGCCGGGGTAGGTGTCGATCAGGCCGAGTGAATTCACCAGGGTAAAGAGCGGCGCAAGCATCACCTGGAAGGGGATCATCGTGCCGAACACCACGAGCAGCAGCAGGGCCTTGGTGATCTTCAGCTTGATCTTGGCAAGGGCATAGGCGGCCATCGCCGAAAGGAACAGCCCGAGCGGCACCTTGATGACCGTTATGATGACGCTGTTGAAGAAGGAGTTTGCGAAGTTACCGCGGCTCCATGCGGCGCTGTAGTTTTCGAAAGCGAGATCGGTTGGCGGCACGAAGGCGCCTGTGCCCGTCACCGCCGCCGGCGTCTTCAAGGAGGTGAAGACGATGAAGACGAATGGCGCGACCCAGACGAGCGCCACGATAACAAGCGTGATCCAGAGGCCGATCAGAATCGGATCCCGCTTCATCGACGATGGTTCGACCTGCAGATGCACTGCGGTCTGGTCGGTCGGTACTGCTGTCACGATTCAACCTCCTCGTGCTTCTGGGTCCATTTGAGATAGGGAATGACGACGGCCATGGTGATCAGCAGCAGCACGACCGAAATCGCTGCACCTCGTCCGAAATCGAAGATCTGCATCGCCTGCGTGAATGCCCAGAGCGCCAGCATCTGGGTGGACTGCGCCGGCCCGCCGCCGGTCAGGCCATAGACGATGTCGAAGGCCTTCAGGGAGGAGATGACGGAAAGAACGAGAACGATCGTGATCGTCGGGCGCAAGGCCGGCAATGTCACATGCTTGAACACCGCCCAGCGGCCGGCGCCATCGATGCGCGCGGCCTCCACGAGCGTCTGAGAGACATTCTGCAGGCCCGCCAGGAACAGGACCATCGAGAAGCCGACCGTCTGCCAGAGATAGGCGACGAAAACGGAATAAAGGGCGATATCCCTGTTGCCAAGCCAGTCATTAATCCAGCCCTGCATGCCCCACGAGGTGAGCAACTGGCTGAAAAGGCCGAAGAACGGATCGTACATCCACTTCCACATGGTGGCGACGGCAATCGGCGCGATGATAACAGGCAGATAGAAGATGGCCCTGAGGCCATTGCGGCCGAATATCTTCTGATTGAGGCTCAGCGCCAGCAGCAGTCCGATCATCGGCGGGAAGATCAGGCTCATCAAGGTCCAGATGACGGTATTGCGGAAGGCAACCCAGAAGACAGGATCCTTCGTGAAAATCGCCGAGTAGTTTGCAAGCCCTACAAATTGCCGCTGCGGATCCAGCCCGTTCCATTTCTGGAAGCTCAGGATGACGACATTGAACATCGGATAGAGGGCGAAGACGGCATAGATCGCCAGGGCTGGCACGAGCAGGATGAGCGCTTGGACGCGCGGATCATGTGTCGATTGTCGAAGTGACATGCTTTCCTCCTGGCAGTGAAGCGGCTGCCAGCTGATGAAAGAATGTGCCGGTCGATCGACAGCTGGGTCGATCGACTGGCACCTCGGGAGGAATCAGGTTCGGCTTGCGATGAAGCTCTGCAGCTGCTTGGCCGCATCGGCCGGCTCGGTGTTGCCGGAGGCAACATCGTTGATGACGCGGAAGTACTCCGTCGTGACGTCGAGCGGGAACGCCTGATCGCCGTTCATGTACACCCTGCCATACTTCTGGAAGATACCCAACCATTCCGCCTCGAGCGGCTTCTGGTTGGCATACTGCACGTTCTTGTTGACGGAGGTCGAACTCAGCTGGCCGAGCAGGTCCTGCTGGACCTTCGTCGAGAGGAAGTAGTCGAGGAACTTCGCCGCTACGTCAGGGCTCTTGCTCTTGGTGCTGATGTAATTGTACTCGGCAAA
Organism: Rhizobium sp. WYCCWR 11128; assembly: GCF_013416305.1. Taxonomy (NCBI): domain Bacteria; kingdom Pseudomonadati; phylum Pseudomonadota; class Alphaproteobacteria; order Hyphomicrobiales; family Rhizobiaceae; genus Rhizobium; species Rhizobium sp. WYCCWR 11128. The sequence continues at coordinate 248,259 of NZ_JACCEZ010000009.1, read as the reverse complement.
GCCATAGAGGCGGTCGGTATTGGTCGGGAAGGGGAAAATCCCGTAGTCGTCGAGATTGGCCCCGGAGCCGTTAAGCTGGCTGACCAGCCAGTCGCCTTCGAGCATCATCGCCGCGCGGCCTGCGGTGAAGAGGCTGTAGGACTGTTTGTTGTCGATGCCCATGAATGGCTGCAGCGTATAGTCCTTCGTCCACTTGGCAAACTCCGCGAAGGATTCCGTCGCGCAGGGTTCCTTGGTCCAGTCCAGCGTCATCGCCTTCAGCGCATCGTGTTTTTCAGCACCGCATTTTGTTTCAAGGATGACGTCCATGAGGCGCATGACGTGCCAGTTGACCGTGCCGCCGAAGGTGAAGGCGGGGATGCCAGCGGCCTTGAGCTTATCGGCCGCGGCAAGGAATTCCTCGTAGGTCTTCGGCTCTTCCTTGATGCCGGCCTGTTCGAAAAGCTTTTTGTTGTAATAGACGGCCTCACCCTTGAAGGTGAAGGGAACGCCGTGTTTGCCGCCGGGATAGAGGTCGGCAAAAGCCGCTGCCGAGGGCAACAATTCGTCGCTCCACTTATACTCGGCATAATACTTGTCGAGGGGCAGGGACAGACCGGCCTTCACATATTCGCCGCCGAGGCCGAGGCCCGCCCAGCTGAAATAAATGTCGGGTCCCTTGTCGGAGCCAGCAGCGACGCGCAAGGCGGTCTTGTGCTCGTCGACGGCGCGCTGAACGATCTCGACATGCGTCCCGGGGTTTGCCGCTTCGAAGTCCGTCGCCACCTTCTTCAGGGCCGTATTGGCGGCATTGTTGTCGAAGTTGAGGGTCCAGAGCGTGATGTCTTCAGCAAGAACCGGCGTGGCCGATAGTGACGCCACGGCGATCGCAACGATGCTCGCGGTCTTCAATTTCGCAGAAAGGGTCAGCATTACCGTCCTCCTCTTGTAAAGCCGGGCCCCTTGTTGCAGATAGTCATTGACATGTCAACTGGTATGATGAGCTAACCATCATGGTACTGAGCAAATTTGGCCATCGCGGCGATGATGATGACGGCCGAGGCGGCGCCGGGATCGATGTGCCCGATCACACGGTCCCCCAATCGCGAAGCCCGTCCCTTGGCCGCCGTCATGCTGCTGGTCGCTTCGCAGCCCGTGCGCGCTGCCCGCTCGGCCGCCTCGAAGCATTGGGGGAGGGGCTTTCCCGACTGCCAGGCATCGAGTGCTGCGTCGGCCGCAGGCCTCCAGGCGTCAACCATCGTCTTTTCACCGGGTTCGGCCTTTCCGCGTTCCTGGATTCCCTGCGCCATTGCTGCAAAGACACGCAGGAAATCGTCGTCGCTCAATGTCTGCTTGTCTTTGGCGGCTGCTCCGGCGCGCATGAAGGCCGTGGCGTAGAGCGGGCCGGACGAAGCGCCGACCGCATTCAGGAATGCCTTAGCCGCTACGTTGAATGCGGTTGTCGGGGCAATTCCGGCGTCAAGTTCGCCGACCACTTTCGCCGCGGCCTGGCAGCCTGCATCCATGGCAAGGCCGTGATCTCCATCGCCGATGGCGCCGTCCAACGCGCAGAGATAGTCGCTCTCTGCTGCAATATCCTTGGCAATCCCGGCAAACATGCGCTGCAGGTCTTCGGTCGTAAACGTCATCGATTACCTCGCAAACATCGCGCAATCACAGGGGTGGTCGATCAATCGCTGAAGCTCGTCGTCAAGATGCATGACCGTGATCGACGCGCCGGCCATTTCGAGCGAGGTGCAGTAATTCCCAACGAGCGACGTATGGAGGATGAGCCCGGCATCGTCGAGCCGGGACTTCACGCGCCGCATCATGATGTAGAGTTCCATCATCGGGGTTGAACCCAGCGAATTGACGAGCACGGCGACACGATCGCCCCGGTCTGCTTTCATTTCGCGAAGAATGCTGTCCATGAGTTCGTCGGTCACCGCGTCGGCCGGCCTCAGCGGCTCGCGCGCCACGCCAGGCTCCCCATGGATACCCATTCCGATCTCCATCTCGCCTTCGCCGATCAGGAAGTTTGGTCGGAGGGTCTGGGGCAGCGAACAGGGCGAAAGCGCGACACCCATCGTATAGGTTCGCGCATTGGCATGGCGGGCGACACGCTCGACATCGTCAAAGGAATAGAGAAGATCGCAGGCCGCGCCGGCAGCCTTGAAGATGAAGACGTTGCCCGCCACGCCTCGTCGCTTGTCCCTCTGATCGGCAGGGGCAGACGCCACGTCATCCGTGGTGAGCACCGTGCGTACCTCGATCTCGTCAAGCGCAAGCATCTCGGCAGCCATGTCGAAGTTCATCACGTCGCCGGCATAATTGCCATACATGAACAGGACACCGGCGCCGCCGTCGACCGCCATGGCGCAGGCGACGATCGGATCGGGCGGCGGCGAGGCGAAGACGTTGCCGATTGCGGCCGCGTCCGCCAGCCCCTTGCCGACAAACCCCAGAAATGTCGGTTCGTGCCCGGATCCACCACCGATGACCAGCCCGACCTTGCCCCGCCGTGGTCCGTTTCTGGCAATGATCGCGCGGGGCATGTCTTCTACCGCGCAGAGATGGCGTGGATGCGCCGCCAGGATCCCCTGCAGCATCTCATCGACGGCATCTGCGCCTGAATTGATAAGCTTCTTCGTCTTCACATCGATCCTCCCAAGAGCGAGTTCCGATCGCATAGATGCAGCTGCTCTGCTGGAGGTCAATCCGCCAGCGCGTGGTGTTCCAGCGGCAAGACGGCGACAGCCAATGGGTCAAGCAGCAGATCCCCGCTTGAGTCCTTCCCGGTCGGCCCGCATGCGCCGCAATCGACCTTTCGTTCTTCGCTCGTCAGATTGACGACGTAAAGCCTGGCGCCTGTAGTATCCCTTGCAACGAAAGACAGGACCTCGGAGGGAGAGGAGGAGACGCATTCCCGCCAGGTTGCACCAGCCAATTGACACAGTGTCCGCACGGTATCGAACAGCGGACGACGCCCGCCCGGTTCGATCGGTTCCCCCGGACCAGCGATCAGGCCGAACGGACCGGTCAAGGCTGATAACGTCAGGCATTCCAGATCGGCATCCAGCACTCGTATTGCATAACCGAACGCGAAGGCCTGTCCGAAGCGTCCATTATGGCGCGGGTCACGATTGGCCATCGGGATGCGTGCGCTCACAGGATTGTCCATCGTGCGGCTGCCATAGGGGTTCTGCCGCATCGGGATGGTCGACGGGCCGATCCGGCAGGGTTTGTCGCCGTAGATCGCACGCACCGACCGCGTGATGAAGGGCAGCGCTTCCAATGTCTGCATGATGCTGAGATCGTCGGCAGCATGCACGATCGGGTTGGTGCAGTGGCTGACGAAGTCGAGCTGTCCATCGGGGACGCGCTTCCGGTTGAGTTCGGTGAAGTAGCTCAGCATGCCGCCGCCGATGCGAATGCCGGGAAAGGCGGCGCGGGCAGCTGTATAGACTTCATCCAAGGGTGGGCAATCCGGCCATGTGCTGCCGGGCGGCGTCGACTGCCGGTCGACGGATGGCGAGATCATGATGGCATCCGGCCTGAATTCCGCGAGCTGCATCTGACGGGCAATCTCGGAGGTCTCGCTCGCCGGGACCGATTTGCAGGGAAGGGCGATCTCCAGCGTCGAGCGGCCGCGATGGACTGTGGCGATCGCAGCAAACCGCCTGAACGCGTCGACGCCATGCCCGGCGCCGGGGTCGAAATGGAAGAGGATTTCCTGGGGAGCGATCTCCGTCAGGACGGACTTTGCCGAGAGGGTCGCATCGGCCTCCTCGGGCGTAATGATCACGCCGATATCAGGCACGGTGCCGGTGCGCGCGCCGAGCTCGAGTTTTATGGCGCCGCTCGACACGCCAGGAGAATGCCGTGTCGAGCCGCCGATATCCCTGATAACAAGCGACGTTTTCTGCCGGAGCGGCCGATTGGCAGGAATCTGGTAAGGCCAGGGAAGGGCGAGCGGTCTGACATAGGTCTTGTAGGATGCGTCCGACCAGTTCCTCTGATCTTCCATTTCAAAAGTGTCGCCCTCCATCCGGCATTCCGCCTGAACGTCAGGCATGACCGCGTGGGTGATGGCGCGCATGTCCTTGAAAGGCTGCCAGGGCTCGATGACATCGGGAAACTGCGTTGCCACGATCTGCCCGCCGACATGCTCGACCGTTGCCGGCGAGCCCGCCACGCCGACAATCGGATGCAGGATGCAGAAGCCGCAGCGATTGGTCTCGAAGCCGGTCTCCGTGATGGCTTCGGCCTCGAAGTCGAGCCGGTCCGCGCTTCCGGTGATGCGAACGTCAATGGCAAGCCTCGTATCATCCGGTCCTTCGCAGCGGGCCCGATAGGCGACCGCGAAACGATCGTCACTCTGCTCGATCCGGAGATCAACAATTTCAGGGCTGTAGGTGCCCCAGTCCCGGTCGCGAACGAGGTATGAAATCGCTCGCAGCACCTCGGTCCCATCGTAGCGGATGGTGCGGAGGTTGCCATTGGTGAGATCGGCTTCCAGTTTTCCGGCTCTCAGCCGAACCGGCGGCGTTTCGACGAGGCGAGTGCCGTAGAGCTGGAACGCATCGACCGTCATCGCAGCATCGCTCCGACATCGATCGTCTGTCCCCTGACCGCACTGTCATAAGCGGCCTCGACGAGCGCGAAAGTCTTCAGATTGTCGGCCCCTGATGTCGAGTGCTCCGCGCCGCGCTCCAACTGATCGACCCAATGCTGCTGGATCGCGTAGACGCTCTCCTGGATATTGTGCCAGGGCCGCGAGGCCCATGACAGCAGCTTCGGCGATACGTCAGTGGTGATGGTGCCCCTGGCGTTGGTGATTTCCAGGCGGTAACCCTGGGTCAGACGGATCGTGCCCTCAGAACCGTCGAGCTCGATCAAGGTCTCGGGGAATGGCTCCCTGGAAAGCCTGGTGGCGTAGCTGACGTCGACGACCGATGTGGCGCCGTTTTCATGATCGAGCAGAATCGTTGCTACATCCTCGCCCTTGATGGCTGGATTGACCCGCTTGGTGCGGGCCGTGAGCGATCGAACGTCGCCAAGGATATAGCGGGCGATGTCGAGCGTATGGATGCCGAGGTCTTCAATGATGAACCGCTCGCCCTCGGCCAGATAGGGCTGGCCGGAAAAGACGTCGTAGGCCGAACGGAAGGAGAAGCGCCCCCAGAAGGGCGTGCCGATGCCATCCTCCTCGAGCGCCTTCCGCACCGCCTGGATCGGCGTCTGCCAGCGAAAGTTCTCGTGCACCATCAGCGGTATGCCGGCATTGCGACACGCCTCGACCATCGCCTTCGCGTCCGACAAGGTTTTGGCGAACGGCTTCTGGCAGATGGCCGGCACCTTGTTCCGAGCCGCCATTTCGACGAGGGTGCGGTGGCTTTGGACAGTCGTGGCAATATCGACGAAATCAAAACCGCCATCGGCGAACAACGCCTCGGCATCGCTATAGCGGCGATCGATGCCGAACTGATCGCCGACGATCTTCAGCCGTTCCGGGTCGCGGTCGCAGATCGCGACGACGCCGGCACCCCGAACGTCATTCCAGGCGTGCATCTGGTTGACCGCAAAGAAACCGCAACCGATCAAAGCCCCTTTCAATTCCGTCATCTCAACCTGCCTTTGCCATCTGCATGAGGGTAACGCGCTGCTGCAGGCGGCGCTGGGCCTGGTCGACGACGACAGCAATGATGATGACGAGGCCCTTGATGACCATCTGCCAGAAGGAGGAAACACCCATCATCACCAATCCGTCGGAGAGGATGCCGATGACGAAGGCGCCGATGATCGTGCCGCCGATCGTGCCGCGTCCGCCCGACATCGAGGTGCCGCCAAGCACGGCTGCGGCAATCGCATTGAGTTCGAAACTTTCACCGGTCGCCGGATGGGCTGCCATCAGTTCGGAGGAGATGATGACGCCGACGATGGCGGCGCAAAGTCCGGAGAACATGTAGACGAAGATCTTCACGACATCGACCCGGATACCGGACATGCGCGCGGCCCGCTCATTGCCGCCGACGGCGAAGATGTGACGGCCGATCGGCGTCGAGCGGGCGACATAGGCGGCCAGCAGCGCAAGCACGATCAGAATCCAGATCGATACCGGCAGACCGAGGATGCGCCCCGCGCCGAAGAAATCGAAGCCGGTCGTGGCATATTCAGGCCGGCCGACAAGGTTCGGAAACGTCTGGCCGTCCGACGACAGCAAAGCGAGGCCGCGGGCGATATAGAGCGTGCCGAGTGTGGCAATGAAGGGCGCGACGTTGAGCTTGGTGATCAGCAGGCCGTTGATCAGACCGATAAGCAAGCCGATCGACAAGGTGATCAGCACGATCTCGAAGAGATTAAAAAAGATCGTGTAGCCGATCGGCAATTCGATGCCGTAAAGGATCAGGCCGCCGGCGACCATGCCGCAAAGCCCGACGATCGATCCGACCGAGAGATCGATGCCGCCGGTGATGATGACGAAGGTCATGCCCATCGCCAGGAAGGCGTTCAGCGCCACATGCTTCGACATCAGGATCATGTTCGCCGTCGAGGTGAAGTTCGGGGCGAAGATCGCAAAGAAGATGATGACCGCGAATAGCGCGATGAACGTCCTGAGCTTCATCAGCGTCAGAAGCGCTGAGCCGTTGGCGCCCTTCGGCGCAAGAGTGGTTGATGTAGCCGCCATCATGACGCGAGTTTCCCTTGATGTCCGTGTCCCTTGGCCGAAGCCGCGATAATGGCTTCTTCCGTGGCCTCGTTGCGGTCGAAGACGGCGATCAGCTGGCCGTTGCTCAAGACCGCGATGCGATCGGAAAGCGCCATGACCTCTTCGAGGTCGGAAGTCGAAAACAGAATGGCGAGCCCGTTTGCCGCCAGCCGCCGCATGGTGCGAAAGACGTCGGCCTTGGCACCGACATCGATGCCACGGCTCGGCTCGTCCATCAGAAGCACCTTCGGATTGGTCATCAACGCCTTACCGATGACGACCTTCTGCTGGTTGCCGCCCGACATCGAGGTCACCTCGAAATCCGGGTTCGGCGCCTTGATCGAAAGATCGCGGATTGCATCGCGAATGGCACTCTTCTCCGCACCCCTGTCGATATGGAAGAGCCGGGTGAAGCGGCCAAGACTCGCCAGCGTCAGGTTGGAGGCGATCGAGAGCACCTGGACCAGACCTTCCCGCTGCCGATCTTCCGGAATGAGCGCAAGGCCACGGCGGATGCGCCGCGTGGTGTCGCGGGCGCGAACATGCTTGCCGTCGATGAAGATCTTGCCGGTCGAGTGTGTGTGCCGCCCGATCACGCATTCGAAGAATTCGCTGCGCCCGGCCCCCATCAGGCCGTAGATGCCGAGGATTTCACCTGCCCTGACCGACAGCGAGACATCGTTGACAGAAAGCCCACCCGTCGGCCGCGGCAGACTGATGTTTTCGGCGCGAAAGACCTCGGCTCCGACGGCGTGGTCCACGGATTTTGCAAAATCCTTGGCATCCGAGCCGATCATGGAGCGCACGATCCAGCGCGTGTCGATGTCGCGGACCATCGCCTCGCCGGTGACCTGGCCGTCACGCAGCACCGTGATGTAATCGCCGATCCGCATCAGCTCTTCGAGCCGGTGCGAGATATAGACGATTGCCACACCCTGGGCCTTCAGTTCCGCGATCACCTTGAACAGGATCTCGACTTCGGCTGCCGAAAGCGCCGACGTCGGCTCGTCCATGATCAGGATCCGGGCATTCAACGACATCGCCTTGGCGATCTCGACGAGCTGCTGCTGGCCGATCGGCAAATCCTCGACCATCGTGCCGGCCTCGATGCCGGCATCGAGACGCTTCAAAAACGCATTGGCCTTTTGCACTTGTGCCTTGTGATCGATGCCGAGGATGCCGCGTGTGATCTCACGCGTGGTGAAGATATTCTCAGCGACCGACATGTTGGCGAAGAGATTGAGTTCCTGGAAGATCATGCCGATGCCGTGCGCCTGCGCGTGCGCCGGGCTGTCGAAGGATATGGGCTTGCCGTCCAGAATGATGCGGCCGAGCGTTGGACGTTCGACACCGGCGATGATCTTCATCAGCGTCGACTTGCCTGCACCGTTTTCGCCGACAAGGACGTTCACTGCGCCGCGGCGAAGCTCGAGATTGGCGCGCTTGACGGCGACGATGCCAGAATAGACCTTCGACACCTCGTCGAGGCGCAGGATGATGTCGTCCTTTTGTGCCTCTCCCGTGGTCATGGGCCGACCTTCAGTTCCGAGGGCGTGACGAGCGGCAGCTCGCCGCTTTTCGGCAGCGGAAAAGCGCCGATCGCGGTCACCGTCTTGCCGGCGAGGCCCTCACGCGGGATGGCGGAGAGAAAGGTGGTATTGGCCTTCTCGTTGAAGGCTTTGCCGAACTGCGCCCATTCGATCTGGTTCTTGAATTCGTTGAAATTGACGAACTCCAACGTGTCGCGCAGCGCCGTGCCGCGCAGCGCCGGGCCGATCTGGACCTTGGCGTCGGCCTTGCCGTCGCCATCGGCGTCGACATCGAGCGTTGCCGCGCGCGAGCCTGTATCGGCCGCGACAACCTTGCCGGTGATCTTCACCGCATAGGTCCATGGCGAGCTGCTCTGCTTGCGGGGATTACCGTATTTCTCGCCTGCGGCGTCGGGGCTGGAGGCGGCCAATTGCATGACGTCCTTGAGGTCGCCGGCGCGCTTTTCGAAATAAGGCACCGCCTCGGACTGCCAGATTGCCTCGACCTTGGCATTCGGATCGAAGGCGGTCTTGGCCGCTGCCGCCGCCTTTTCCTCAGCCGTCGGCGTCTTGATGATCTTGCAACCGGGCAAGGCGGCCGCCACGACGGCAGCGAGCAGGGCGCCCTTCACTCTCAACATGCTTTAAACCTCGACGTCTTGCAAAATGCATTACGGAGGGCGCAGCGCTGCGCCCTCCGCAATTCGCGGCTGATCAGTTCGTCAGGGCGAAGGTTTCGAGCTTGCCGGCATTGTCGGCATTGATGAGAACGCAATCCATCAACTGCTTCTCTTCCTTTGGCGTCGTCTTGTTCTTGATGTAGGCATCTGCCTGTTCCACTGCCAACTGGGCCTGCGCATAGGCGGGCTGCAGGACCGTTGCCTTGATGCCGCCCGACTTGATGGAGTCGCGCACGTCGTTGGAGCCATCGAAGCCGACGACAATCACGTCCTTGCGGCCGGCGGCCTGCAGCGCAGCGATCGCGCCCATGGCCATGGTGTCATTGCCTGAAATGACGCCCTTGATGTCGGGATTTGCCTGGAGGATGGTTTCCATCTTCGAATAGGCTTCCGTCTGGCTCCAGTTGGCCGACTGCTTGGCAACGGACTTCAGATCCGGATAGTCGTCGATGACGTCATGATAGCCTTGCGAGCGGATGCCGGCATTGGTGTCGGACTCCTTGCCCACCAGTTCGACGTAATTGCCCTTCTCGCCCATCAGCTTGACGAATTCCTGCGCCCCGAGCTGGGCGCCCTGATAGTTGTTCGAGACGATCTGGGCGACGGCAACGCCGGTCGCGTTGATTTCGCGGTCGATCAGGAAGGAAGGGATGCCTGCATCCTTCGCCTTCTTGACGGCGGCGACGGAGGCATCGGCTCCGGCATTGTCGAGGATGATCGCCTTGGCGCCGCGCCCGATCGCCGTGTCGATCATTTCGGACTGCTTGTTGGCGTCGTCGTCATGCGTCATGAGCAACGTCTCGTAGCCGAGCTCTTTCGCCTTGGCTTCGGCGCCGACGGCTTCGGCCTTGAAGAAGGGGTTGTCGTGCGCCGGCGTGATGATGGCGATGAGATCGGCCGAAAAGGCCGGAAGAGCCGTTCCAAGCGCCAGTGCGCCAGCAAAAGCTGCAAGTGTCAGTCTGCGCGTCAGTTTCATATTTTCCTCCCTGTTGTGACTAAAGCCCCTTCTCCCTGGGGCGGTTGAGGGGAGGGTTTGCCTCCCCAAGCCGGTTCAGGTGATGCGCCGGATGCTTTCGGCGATCTCCTGCGGTTCGAATACCTTTTTCCAGTCGTCGCGCATCAGCGCCGGGATGCCGAACTCGATCGCCTTGTTGCAGGCATCCGAAAACACGCCGTCGACTTCCTTAAAGATGACCGCGCCGAGCACGTTCATATGGCCGAGCAGGAAGTCGCGGGCGGCCTGTTCCGGCACGCCGCGTGCCACGCATTCATCCATGGCCTGCCGCATGACGACGAGCAGCGATGCGCAGACGGTTTCCGACAAACCCGGTTCAAGCATGGCAAGCTGATCGACCGTGACCCGGTGCGAGCGCATGACCGGGGCCCAGATCAGCTTGGCGATCTCCTCACCGAGCGCGTAGGCGCTTTCCGGACCCTGCATGAGCGCCGAGACGATATGCTGCTTGGCGAAGAGGCCGCCGAAGTGGTCCTTCTTCGCCTGCATGTCCGTCTCGTCGTTGAAGATCGGCGGATGGCAGGGATGGGTGACGAAATAGGTGAGATCGTCACGCTTCGGCAGGTGGCCGGCAAAGGGAGCCGCAGCGTCCAGCGCGATCACCATGGTGCCTGATGCGAGCTTGTCAACGATGCCTGCCGCGACTTTGCCGATCGCCGTGTCCGGCACGGCCAGGATCACCACGTCGGCGCCGTCGAGCCCGACATCGACTGGTACGCAATCGACACCGAGATCATTCTTCAAACGGACCTTGCCTGCGTCGCTCACCTCGACATGGCGCACTTGGAAACGCGAGCCTTTGAGATTTTTGGCGAGCCGGTATCCCATTTTCCCGCCTGCGCCGAAGAGGGCAATCTTAGTCATGTTTTCCTCACCTTTTCCGTTTCTGGATAGGATCATATACTGGTATGATGAGTCAATCACCATATCACTTAATTCATATGATCCACACGTTTTTCTGCGCCAAGCCGGATCGGGGAAACCATCAGTGTTTCCTTCCATCGCGGATCTGCGTGAAATAGCCGTCCGTCCCGACCTGACCGCCTTTGAGCGCGATCTGCAGGCCGTTGGTCGGCTGATAGTCGCCATGCGCAAGGCAAAGCGGAGAACCCGGCGTCTGGGGCAGCGGAAGAAGCGTCGTCAGCGCGTCGATCTTCAACTGTCTCAGTGCGTGACTGGATGTGTCGCCGCCGGCGACGACCGCACGTGAAAGTCCTTCGCTCTCGATCAGGCGGCGCAAGATCGTGCCGAGCGCGCTCCCGAGCCGGTGACGAGCACCCGGTAGCCTGTCGATGTCGGCGCCGCGGTCTGCGGACGGGCCAAGCGCGGTATAGAGGATGACGCTCTTGCCTTGCCTGAGCTTCTGGATGCCGGCCCCGACCGCCGAATCCACCGCGCCTTCGCCGTGCTCCGAAACCAGTGCCAGCGGATCGAGCGCGATGCTTTCGAAGCCGTTCTCGACAGCCGTCCGGATCTGGCGCTCGGTCGTCGGCGATACGCTGCCCGACACGACGGCGAGGCGATCGACCGGGCCGACATCAGGAAACTCGGCACCGCTCGCGCCGATGAAACCGCTCCGCCGCCATGCGCTGAGCAGGGCATATTCGACGCCCGACGAGCCGGCGACAAAACTTCCGGAACGGCCGGTGACGCGAAGCAGTTGTCGGCCCGCGGCCTCCTGCGTCGCGTCGGAATCGACATCGATGAGCAGGATCCCTTCCGAACCCGACGCCAGTTCGTCGATCCGCGTATCTGCGTCCGTCGCGGTGATGGCGATAAGATCGGCGAGCAGGACGGGGAGGCGGGTCTGCTTCGACAGGTGCACCGCAAGGTCCGCCTCGTCCATCGGGGTGACCGGATGGCGGCTCATGACGGGATGGCGGTCGATGCGAAAGATCCGGCCCTGGTAAGCGGCAAAGAGATTGCCGAATGCCGTGTAGCGCTTCAATTGCGGCGCGCCGACGATGACGGGAACGACGGATTGCCCGAACACCGATCGGCCGATTTCGATCGCTTTGCCGATATTGCCGATTTCGGGGCTGGAATCGAAGGTCGAGCAGACCTTGTAGTGGCAGATGTCAGCGCCAAGCGAATTCAGCCACTCGAAAGCGCGCGCAAGGTGTTCTTGCATCCATGCAGGGGTCTCGCTGCGGCTTGTTCCGGCAATGCCGATTGCGCGGCAATCGTTAAAGCGCGCAAGCAGTTCCGGCGTGGGAACGTCGAGGAAGAGCACGGTCGAAACACCGTTCGAGGCCAGCGCCTCCATGACATCGGTGGAACCGGTGAAGTCATCCCCGTAATAGCTGACGAGAGGTCCATCCATCGTGGTCATGCGCCCTTGCCGTCGCTGAATTTTGCAATCGAAGCGGCGAGCTCCGGATGATCTTTTGCGTAGGTCTCCAACGGGATGTCTGCGACCGCGGCCTGCCAGGCCTGCTGCACGGCCCGAACGCCGGCCGCCGGGCCGCCGGGATGGCTGACGATGCCGCCGCCGCAGAGATAGAGAAGATCGACGGTCCGGCCGGTCCGCTGATAGGTCTCGGGGGCCTGTCCTCCCCACTGGCCCGAACCGGCAACCGGAAGCGGGCAATCGGAGGCATCAAACAGCGGCGTGCTGACGGCCTTGAAGGACGAGACGAAGCTGTCGTCCGGTTCCCAATACTTGACCCTGATACCGTTGATCTGAAACTGATCGACCCCGAGCAGCCGCCAGAATTGCTGGTAGACCTTGAAGTCCATGCCGGCGCCCGGATCGCGCGTCAGCACATCCCAACCGTTTCGATGCGCGTGCAGCACCAGATTGGAGCGCTTGCGCAGAAAGCTCATGCCGCCGAAGCCGATCGAGTTGATATTGACGACGGCGCAGTTGCCGCCGGCCGCAGCCACGATGTCGTGGTTGCGCATCATCTCGTCGGGGTCGGCATGTGAGATGCCGAAGGCATACATGACCTTCTTGCCGGTCTTCTGCTCGTGATCGAGAATGCGCGGCATGATCGCCGCAACGCGGTCCTTGAGCGGCGAATAGGCCGGGCTCATCAGTTTTTCGTCATCCTTGATGAAGTCGACGCCGGATGAGATCAGCTCGCCGACGAGTTCAGCCGTTTCGTGCGGTCTGAGGCCAAGCGCCGGCTTGACGATCGTTCCGATGATGGGCCGGCCTTCGACGCCGGTGAGGCGGCGGCTTCCAGGGATGCCGAACTGCGGTCCGGGATGCGCGCTTTTGAAGGCGTCGGGCAGCGTCATGTCGACGATGCGGATGCCGGTCATGCCCTTGATGGAATAGACGCCACCGATCGCAATGGTCATCAATGCCGCAAGGTCTGTCCCGATCGCGTCCAGTGGAAAGGCGATGTCGACATCGGCGCGATGAAGCAGCGTGCCGGGAGCGACCTCGGGCCAGGTCGGATGACTGGCGCCTTCGAGCGGACGGATCGCCAACACGCGGGCGGCGACACGCGATTTCAGCTCTTCGGTCTCGCCGGGGACGGGCACGAAGGTTCCGGTCGACTGGTCGCTCGCGACCTTTTCCGCCATCGCCTCGACGCTGCCGGGTGTTTCAATACGATAGGTCAGGGTGATCATCATGAAACTGGCGGTTGCTCCTCTCGCCACGCAGATTGCCATGGCGTCAACTCGTGATCTGGTATAATGAGTATTCCAACTGATGAAAAGTAGAATCTTCGGATCCGCAAATTTTCGCCGACAGCTTTGTTCTCGACACGGAAACTGTTAGGAGAAAACATTTTGAGCCAGCGAGATGTGATGACCCAGCCCCTCGAACAAATCGTCCGCCGGAAACTCTCTGACGAAGTGTTTGATCGACTTGAACGAATGATTACCTCCGGCGAGCTTCAGCCCGGCGACGAAATGCCCTCCGAGCGGGTGCTGATGGAACGCTTCGGCGTCGGCCGGCCGGCGATCAGGGAGGCCATGCAATCCCTTGCCAACAAAGGTCTGGTCAGCATTTCGCATGGCGAGCGGGCGAAGGTCCTCCGGCTGACGGCAAAATCGATATTCCGCCAGGTCGATCTCACCGCCAAGATCATGCTGTCGCAATCGTCGGACTCGCTGGAATATTTGAAGAGCGCGCGCATCTTCTTCGAGCGGGGCATGGCGCGCGAGGCCGCGCAGCGCGCCTCCGCAAATGACATCGCCGACCTCAGGAACGTTATCGAACGCCAGCGAATGTCGCTTGGGCGGGCCGAAGAGTTCATCGACGCGGACATGGAGTTTCACACCCGCATCGCGCAGATATCAGGCAACCCGATCTACATCGCCGTCAGCGAAGCCATGCTTGCCTGGCTGAAGGAATATCATACCGAGATGCTGATCTGGACCGGCAAGGAAAAATTCACGCTCGCCGAACACGACGAAATCGTCGACCGCCTGGCCGCAAACGACGTCGATGGCTCGGAAACGGCACTCCTCAAGCATCTCGAGCGCTCGCGTGCGCTTTACGCGAAGTAACCTTCACGATCTCGGTCGCCACTGGCCGGCACGCCTGGCCATCACTCACTTCCTGACTCTGCCTCACCCTTGATCCTTGGTCGCGACCGGGCTCCAGAGCCTATGGGATGTTTGTAAGCAGAAAATGCGGAACAATGAGGTGTCGGCGAGGTTCTGCCTGATCACGCAAAGATCCCAAGGAGGACATCAGGATGCGTATGAAACTCATAGCAGCTTCGCTTCTCGCCATCGGCATGGCCACGTCTGCTTTCGCCCAGTCCAATCCGGCACCAGCCGGCGCCACGATCGATAAAAACCAGGCCGATCAGGGTAGCGGTGCAAGCGGCGATATGAAGGCCAAAAAGCCGATGGCGACCGATACCACCACGACCGGCTCCACGACTACCGGCACAATGAAAGCCGACAGGCCCAAATGCCCCAATCCGGTCAACAACTCCGACAATCTTCAGACGCAGGGCGGCACAAGCAACGCTACGCCGATGGATGAGGCCTGCGCCGCGCATAACAACTGATTATTCCCTTCGCGAAGAACCCCGCCTCAGCGGGTTTTTTTGCATGCCTGCTCGGCCTATGCTGCGAACTCTCGTTTTGAGTTTATGCGGCGGATTGACGCACAACTCCTCCGGTGATATCTATGCCTGAATTGGTCAGGCCAGTTGACCAGCTGCGCGCTTGAGGAGAAGCTCGCCTAGGGAGGCCACGATGTTTTCGCCTGTTGAATCACGCCGCCTATATCGGCAGGTCGCGGATCAGATTCGGTTGATGATCGCGAGCGGCGAGCTTGCCGTCGGCCAGCGGCTGCCGGCCGAGCGCGACCTTGCGGAGCAACTTTCGGTCTCCCGCCCGACCGTCCGCGAGGCGCTGATCGTCCTGGAGGTCGAAGGCCTCGTCAACATCCGCATGGGATCCGGCATCTATGTGGTGCGCCAGCATGCTGCGACCGTCACTGGGGCCGAGCGAGAGCCGGTGGAGGGGCCGTTCGAACTGCTGCAGGCGCGCGCGCTCATCGAATGCGCCATCGCCGAAGAAGCGGCCGGTCGCGCCAAACCGGAAGATATCGCTCTGCTGGATGAAGCTCTGACGCGCATGGGTGGCGTGGTCAACGATGCAATCGCAGTGCTCGATGCCGATCGCGCCTTCCATACCGGCATTGCCGCCATCATTGGGAATGCGACATTGATCCGCGTCACGGGCGAGATGTTCGACATGCGCATGACCCCTTATTTCGCAAGGCTCGCCAGCCACTTCGAGGGGCCAACGACATGGCGCAGCGCCCTGGACGAGCATCGCGCTATTCGCGACGCGATCGCCGCCGGCGATGCCGCTGGCGCCAAGGCGGCCATGCGCGCCCATCTCACAATGTCGCAGAAGAGGTTTTCCGAGAGCTTCGGGGAGGAGTTTTCGGGGGAAGAGGAGCGCGGACGCAACAAGCGGCCGTCGAAAGACACGACCAAGACTTAACCCAAGCTCGGGAGGAGAGAGCAATGAAAAGCAGACTGGCAACGATACTTTGCACCGCGGCCGCGATCATGGCGAGCAGCGCGATCGCGCAGGCCCAGACAGTGCTGAAATGGGCGCATGTCTATGAAACGTCAGAGCCCTTTCACACGGATTCCGTATGGGCTGCGGAAGAGATCAACAAACGCACCGACGGGCGCTACAAGATCGAGGTCTATCCGGCATCGCAGCTCGGCAAGGAAGCCGACATCAACCAGGGCCTCAAGCTCGGGACGGTCGACATCATCATCTCGGGATCGAGCTTTGCGGCGCGCGACTACAAGCCGATCGGCGTGACTTACTTCCCCTATATCTTCCGCGGTCCCGATCACCTGATCGCCTATACCAAGAGCGATGTCTTCAAGCGCCTTGCCAAAGGCTATGAAGACAAGACCGGCAACCACATCGCCGCCGTCAGCTATTACGGCACGCGCCACACGACATCAAACAAGCCGATTGCCAAATGCGCCGATATGCAGGGCTTGAAGATCCGCGTGCCTGACGTTCCGGCCTATCTCGCCATGCCGCGCGCCTGCGGTGCCAACACGACGCCGATCGCCTTTGCCGAAGTCTATCTCGCTTTGCAGAACGGCACGGTCGAGGCACAGGAAAACCCGCTGACGACGATCGAGGCGAAGAAGTTCTACGAAGTCCAGAAGAACATCATCCTCACCGGCCACATCGTCGATCACCTCAACACGGTGGTCTCGAAGACGCGGTGGGCGAGCCTTTCCGACGAGGACAAGAAGATCTTCGGCGAGGTCATGCAGGAGGCCGCCGAGCGCACGAGCAAGACGATCGCCGGCAAGGAAAACAGCCTCATTGCGACCTTCAAGGAAAAGGGTCTTAACGTCGCCGAGGTCGACAAGGCCGATTTCGAAAAGACCGTGATGGAAAACGTCAAGTTCGAGGATTTCGGCTACGAGAAAGCCGATTGGGAAGCAATCCGCGCGATCCAGTAAAGCCTGGCAACTACGGTTGCCCCTCACCCTAACCCTCTCCCCGCTCGCGGGGAGAGGGGACATGCCCCGCGAGACGTGCGTCGGACGGAGAGGTCGCGGCATATCCCCTTCGCCCCGTTTACGGGGAGAAGGTGGCGGCAGCCGGATGAGGGGCAGGCGCCGCCGAGCGCAAGACGATGTCGACACGAAGGGCACGCGCCCCACACGCCGCGCCCTTCTTCCCCAACTGGAACTAGGCCGATCATGTCGCAAGAAATCCATACGCAAATCACGGCCGAAGAAATCGGTCACGAGTTCGAAGGCCACGCGCCGACCGCAAACGTCTCGGATTATGCCATCGAAGACTGGATCACGCTGATCGTCTTCTGGCTGATGGCGGGTTGCGTCTTCCTGCAGTTCTTCACGCGCTATGTGCTGAACGACAGCTACGCATGGACCGAGGAGATTGCGATCAACTGCCTGATCGGTGTCGTCTTTCTCGGTTCCGTCATGTGCGTGCGCACCTCGCGGCATATCCAGGTGGATGTGTTCTATCACTATATGCCTGCAGGTCTGGCGCGCGTACTCGCCACTTTCGTCGATATCGTCCGCATCGGCTTTTTCGCCTATGGCTGCCACCTGATGTGGCGCTATGTCGACATCGTGGCGGACGAGCAGATGGTCACCATCGACCTGCCGCGCAACATCGTCTTCTACAGCGTTCTCGTCGCCTTCGTGCTGATGCTGATCCGCGCGGTCATCGTCTTCATCGCCAACATGCGCCGCGGCTACTCCGTTCTGGAGCGCCCCGAAGAATTCCAGACCGTCGAGGGTTGATCCGATGCTGCTGCTTCTTGGTTCGTTCCTGGTGTTGATGCTGATCGGGGTGCCCGTCGCCATTTCGATGGCTGTCGCATCCGTGCTTTACATCGTCCTTTACGGCGTCGCCCCCGACATCATCGTCGCCCAGCGCATGATCGCCGGCGTCGAAAGCTTCCCGCTGCTCGCCGTGCCGTTCTTTATCCTCGCGGGCAACCTGATGAACTCAGCTGGTGTCACCGGCCGCATCTATTCCTTTGCCGTCGCTCTCGTCGGCTGGATGAAGGGCGGTCTCGCGCAAGTCAACATCATCGGTTCGGTCATCTTCTCCGGCATGTCGGGCACTGCGCTCGCCGATGCAGCGGGTATCGGCACGATCGAGATCAAGGCAATGAAGGATCACGGTTATCCGGTCGAGGCCGCGGTCGGCGTGACGGCGGCTTCGGCAACGCTCGGCCCGATCTTCCCGCCATCGCTGCCGTTCGTGATCTACGGCATGATGGCGAACGTCTCGATCGGCGCTCTTTTCATGGCGGGGATCCTGCCCGGCATCGTCATGACGCTGCTGATGATGATCACTGTCGCCGCCTTTGCTTATAAGAAGCGCTGGGGCTCGGACGCGCCGTTCGATGTCAGGCAGTTGCTGTCGGCGGGGATGGAAATCGTCGTCGTCCTGGCGGTGCCACTGGCCATCTACTTGATGATGCGTGCCGGTGTATCGATGAATGCCGCAGCCGGCATCGCCCTTGCCCTGCTTCTTGCCCTCGACTGGTATTTCCGCTTCTCCGCCGTCATGGCGCTGATGACGCCCGTCATTCTGATCGGCGGCATGACGATGGGCTGGTTCACGCCGACGGAGGCGGCTGTCGCAGCCGTCCTCTGGTCTCTGTTCCTCGGCCTGGTGCGCTACCGCACGATGACGCCGTCGACGCTCGCCAAGGCAAGTTTCGATACGATCGAGACGACGGCATCGGTTCTCTTCATCGTCACCGCGGCATCGGTCTTCGCCTGGCTGCTGACGGTGAGCCAGGCGGCCCAGCTGCTGTCCGATGCGATCCTGTCGATCACCGACAATAAATGGGTTTTCCTGATCCTCGTGAACCTGCTGATGCTCTTCGTCGGCTGCTTCCTGGATACGATCGCGGCTATCACCATCCTCGTGCCGATCCTTCTGCCGATCGTCCTGAAATTCGGGATCGATCCGGTCCAGTTCGGTCTCATCATGACGCTGAACCTGATGATCGGCCTGTTGCACCCGCCGCTCGGCATGGTGCTTTTCGTGCTGTCGCGGGTCGCGAAACTCTCTGTCGAACGCACGACCATGGCGATCCTGCCCTGGCTGGTGCCGCTCTTCCTGGCGCTGATCCTGATCACCTTTGTGCCCGCTATATCGCTCTGGCTGCCGCAGCAGCTTGGACTGCTGAGATAGGAGCGGAAGATGCGGACACGTGTGGCACGGCTTTACCAAAAGGGTGATCTCAGGATCGAGACCGCCGCGGTTGCGACCCCTGGTCCCGGCGAGGTGCTTCTCAAAATGGCGGCCGCAGGGATTTGCGGCTCCGACCTGCATTATTATCAGGATGGCGGC
Organism: Rhizobium sp. WYCCWR 11128; assembly: GCF_013416305.1. Taxonomy (NCBI): domain Bacteria; kingdom Pseudomonadati; phylum Pseudomonadota; class Alphaproteobacteria; order Hyphomicrobiales; family Rhizobiaceae; genus Rhizobium; species Rhizobium sp. WYCCWR 11128. Next base: position 229,035 of record NZ_JACCEZ010000009.1, on the reverse strand, counting down.
TTCGGCCCGGTCCGGGTTCGCGAGCCGATCATACCCGGCCACGAGGCCTCGGGGACCGTCAGCCAAACAGGCGAGGGCGTCGATCTGAATGCCGGGACGCTGGTGGCGGTCAATCCCAGCCAGCCCTGCGGGCATTGCGAATATTGCCAGAAAAACATGCCGATCCACTGCCTGGAAATGCGCTTCATGGGCAGTGCGATGCGCCTGCCGCATGAGCAGGGCATGTTCCGGGAATGGCTGGTGGTGCCGGCCAAGCAGTGCTTTGCGGTCGGAGTTGCGACAACTGCCGCAGAAGCGGCCTGCAGCGAGCCGCTCTCCGTCTGCCTGCACGCGGCATCGCGCGCGGGACATATCACAGGCAAACGCGTGCTGGTCACCGGAGCCGGCCCGATCGGCGCCCTGGTGGTTGCCGTCGCCTCCTATCATGGCGCAAGCGAGATCGTGGTGACCGATCTCGCGGATGCGGCGCTGGACCGGGCCAAAGCGATGGGCGCCAGCCGCACGATCAATGTTTCGAAGGATGTCGCTGCGCTTGCGGAATATGAGGCGGGAAAGGGCTATTTCGATCTCGTCTTCGAATGCTCGGCCGCCGCCCCGGCAATCCGCGGCGCGATTGCCGCCATCAGGCCGCGCGGAACGATCGTGCAGGTCGGCGTCACAGGAGACGTCCCGATCCCTCTCAACGCCATCGTCGGCAAGGAGCTTCAACTCCACGGAACGCAGCGCTTCCACGAGGAGTTCGGTACTGCCGTCGAGCTGATCTCCAGCCGCAAGATCGATGTGCGGCCGATCATCAGCCACAGCCTGCCGCTCGAAGAAGCCACCGCAGCCTTCACGCTCGCCGGCGACCGCTCCGCGGCCTGCAAGGTGCAACTGACCTTTTAGAGCGCGTCGCCGACCTCATAGCTGTTGCCGGATGGGTCGATGAGCAATCGAGGTCTCCGGTTTGCCGGTCGCCTTGCCGACGCAGCATTCGCTGCGGGTGAAGGCAGTAACTTTTCCTGACCCGAACCTGTTTTCTCGCTGACTGGGCGAGCGGATTCGATTCCGGATTCTCAAGAAATTCTTGACGTCTATCTTATGTCTACATAATGTCTTCCAAAAGGATTATGAGATGGACGATGACATTCTCTCCGAAATCGGCAACCCCGACCGCAAGGCCAACCTGGGTCTTGCGCTCCGCAGACGCATCCTGACGATGGAGCTGTCGCCGGGTGCGGTGTTGGACGAAGTGGCGCTGAGCGAGGAGTTCGGGCTATCCCGCCCGCCGGTTCGCGAGCTGATGCGGCAGATGGCTGGCGAAGGTTATATCGAGCTGGAAGCCAACCGTGCTGCGCGCGTCAGTTCCCTGAGCCACCAGTCGCTGCATGACTTCTTCCTCCTTGCACCGATGATCTACATCACCGCCAGCAAGCTGGCGGCCGAGAATGGAACGCGCGGGCAGCTCGACGTGCTTAAGCAGATGCAGCAATCATTTCGAAAGGCCGTCGACAATTGCGACGTCGTGGGGCGCATCTTCTACAACGACCAGTTCCACCGACAGATCGGCGAGATGGCGCACAACGTCTATCTGGTTCCGAGCCTGCGGCGACTGCAGATCGACCATGCGCGCATCGGCAAGGTCTTCTACAAGCACCCGAACACGCCTCGCATGCAGGAAGAGCTCGAGCTCGCCACACAACAGCATGACGAGATGATCGACGCGATCGGGAAACGCAATCCCGACGCAGCCGGAGAACTGGCGCGGCTTCACCTCGAGCTTTCACGACGAAACATGGCCATGTACGCGGCCCCAGAGGGTCTGGAGACGCCGACCCTCTAGGACCATTTGGCTTGACCCTTCGACGGCCTAACGCGGGACACAAAACGAATGTCTGATTTCCAATTTGCAGGATTGAACCTTGCCATCACCACGCCGTTCGACGATGCCGGACGCATCGACTACGCAAGGCTCGAATACAATGTTGAGCGCTATCTCTCAGCAGGCGTCAGGAGCTTTCTGTTCAGCTCCGGCACCGGCATGCACGTCTACCTTTCCAAGGAGGAATCCGAGGAGCTGATCCGGCGCGGAGCGCGGATCGTCAACGGACGGGCAAAGGTGATTGCGCAGACCTCCGCTCTCCTCGTGGAAGACGTCGTCGAGCGTACCATCCGCGCGCGAGACGCGGGCGCCGAAGGCGTCATGGTTCTTCCGCCCTTCTTCGAAGGACCGACCGACGACCAGGGCATCGTCGATTTCTACAGTGAGGTTGCGAAGGCCGGCCTGCCGGTGATCGGCTACAACGTTCCCCAGGCGGTCGGCGTCGCTGTTACGCCCGAACTTCTCGACAAGCTGAGCGAAATCCCCGGCATCTGTGCCGTCAAGGACAGCAGCGGCGATCTTGGAAAGCAGGCAGCACTTATCCGCACCGGCCGTTTCGTCATGAACGGCGCCGACCCTCTCGTTCCCTATGCGCTCTATGCCGGATGCGACGGCCTGATCTGGGGTGGGGCAAACTTCGCTCCGAAAACCTGCGTTGCCCTCGTCGAGGCCGCCGCTGAGTACAAGTGGGACGAGGTTCGCGCGCTCTGGAAAATCTTGGAGCCGTCGATGGGGCTGATCTGGGAAGGCGATTACGTGCAGTCCGTCTATGCGGCGGCAGATCTGGTGGGCTACGGCGCCGGCGTTCCGCGAAAACCGCTGCGCGGGCTTGCCCCAGAAAAGCTTCCGGCCATTCGCCGCTCCCTCGAAACGCTCATGGAGCGGGAAGCGATCTGACGTGACCCAGGCCGCAAGGAACCTCTTCGTTGCATCCAGGCTTCCGAAACGCGCAGGCGTTTCGGGCTGGGTGGCCATGCTTGCGCCACGCACGACACGGCCGATGCTGACCGGACGTGTCATTGCCGACGTCGCGATCATCGGCGGTGGTTTCGCCGGCCTTTCCGCGGCCCGGCGCATCTCACGCCTGGACCCGACCGCGCGGGTCGCGGTCCTTGAAGCGGGCGTCGTCGGCGAGGGGCCTACGGGCGCGAATTCGGGCTTCATCATCGACCTGCCGCACGAGGTCTCGTCCGACGATTTCAGCGGAGAGTCGGAGGCCAGGTTCAGGCAATCCGTGCTCATTCAGCGCTCGGCCATCGGTCTGGCGACCGAGATGGCGACCGAAAACGGCTGGGGCAAGGAGGTGTTCGATCCCTGTGGCCGATACAGCGTCGCCATCAGCGCGGAAGGCGACAAGCACCTCGATGACTATGCGCAGCAGCTGACGAACATGGGCGAAGACCATCGGCTTCTGAAGACCAGCGAGATCGGGGCGGTAACGGGATCGCCGGTTTACACCTCCGGTCTGTTCATGCCCGGCACTGTCATCGTGCAGCCCGCCGCCTACATTCGCGCGGTCGCCGACTGCCTGAAGGAGCCTGTCACCCTTTACGAGCGGACGCCGGCGCTCTCGTTCGAGCGCTCCGGTACGGGTTGGCTGGTCAGGACGCCGCAGGGTTCCGTGCAGGCGGCGAAGATCATCATGGCAAACAATGGACATGTGGAGAGCTTCGGCTTCTTCCCGGGACGCCTGCTCCACGTCTTCACCTACGCCTCCCTCACCGAGGCGTTCGACCCCTCGCGCCTCAGCGGAGAGCGGAAGTGGGCCGCCACTCCCGCCCTGCCGATGGGAACGACCGTCCGCCGCATCAGCACCGGCGCCGGCGACCGAATCCTGGTGCGCTCGCGCTACAGCTATAATCCAAGCCTCGCAGTCAGCGACGCTGCGATCCAGCGGGCCGGCCGCCTCCACGACGGCAAGTTCTCCAAACGCTTTCCCACCCTTGGCGGCGTCGGGATGCAGTATCGCTGGGCCGGTGCGATGGCGCTCACGCGCAATCATGTTCCGGCATTCGGCGAGATCGAGCGTGGCGTATTCGCGGCATGCGGCTGCAACGGTCTTGGAGCGTCGAACTCGACGGCATCAGGGATCGCGGCCGCGGAACTGGTGCTCGGACATGATTCCGAACTCGGCCGCGTCTACGCGCGCCTAGCTGCCCCGACGGCATTGCCGCCGCAGCCTTTCACGACGATCGGAGCAAAGATCCACCTCGCCTATCGCGAGTGGAGTGCAGGATCCGAGTGACGAGTGACGACATCACCATTATATCACCCGACGGCTCATCCGGCCGGACGGCGAGCCGTTCCGGCAATGCCGAATCGATCGGTTCGCTATAAATAAACGCTATAGCGGCAGAGTGGAGTTGTGTTGGCCAGCGACGCTTCCCTGAACCTACTGTGACGGTGTCAGCGCTGGGCTGACGCGATAAGAACCGCGGAAAGCGGTCAGGAGTACGCTGGGCCATATGCCCAAGCGTTTGCACCCGAGAACATGGAGTGGGAACATGAAACTTACCGTAAGCCGCAGAGCGCTTTTCATTTCTACAGCAGTCCTTTCGCTGGCAGTGACCGTCTCCGGCCTGCCGGCTATCGCGTTGGCAGCGGACGGGACGATCAAGCTCGGACTTGTTGCGCCGATGAGCGGCCCGAATGCGCGCTACGGCGCATTTTCGATGCACGGAGCCGAACTCGCCGTCAAAGACATCAATGATGCCGGCGGCATCGACGGGATGAAAATCGAACTCCTCAACGCCGACAGCCAGGGCACGCCGGTCGAAGGCGTCTCGGCCGCCCGTCGTCTGATTGACCAGGATGGCGTCGACTTCATCATCGGCGATGTTTCCAGCTCGGTGACGCTCGCCATCCAGCCCGTCGCGGAAGATGCCGAAGTGCTTCTCTTGAATGCGGCGTCATCCAATCCGAAGATCACCTATCAGGCCGGTGTCGGTGGCTTCAAGTGGACCTATCGCAACTATCCGACAGATGAGAACCGGGCGCTGATCGTCGCTAAATATGCCGCAGAGCAGCGCGGTTTTACCAAGTTTGCAGTGCTCTCCGTCGACAGCGACTATGGCCGCTCGGCGATCACCTTCACGAAGAAGTACCTGCCTGACTTCAAGGGAGAGATCCTCAGCGAAGACTACTACAAGGAAGGCGAAGTCGACTTCCGCAGCGTTCTCGCCAAGATCCGCGACAATGGCGCCCAGGCGATCATCATGTACGGCCTCGCCGATACGACGCCAATCATCGCCCGCCAGATGATCGAACTCGGAATAGCCGGCAAGGTCACGCTGATCGGCAATGGCGAGTTCAACACGGAAAAGACCATCAAATCAGCCCCGTCGGCGCTCGAAGGCGCCGTCGAAGCCGCCGCATGGCTGCCGCAGTTTGACTCGCCCGAAAGCAAGGCTTTCGTCGAGAAGTTCACGGCCACCTACAACGAAGCCCCGAATAACCACGCCTATGTTCACTGGGATACCGTCAATCTCCTCGCCGCGGCGATCAAGCAGGCCGGCAGCGCTGATAAGGTGAAGGTTCGCGACGCACTCTCGAAGATCAAATATAAGAGCCCGGTTGGCGAGGTTACCTTCGACGACCACAACCAGGCCCGCCTGCCGATGATCCTGCTGCAGATCGAGAACGGCAAGCCGAGCATCAAGGGTGCATATACGGCGGACATTCAATATCCTGCCAACTAATCTGCCGGGAGGAGTACGCCCATGCTCTCGACCATAGTTGAGCAATCTGTGAATGGAATCGTTACTGGTTCCGTTTACGCCATCGTCGCCGTCGGCATGACCATGATTTTTGGGGTGCTGAGAGCCATCAATTTTGCTCACGGCGAGTACTACATGCTCGGCACGTTCGGGGCGTGGTTTTCGATCGACTATCTCGGCTTGTCCTATGAAGCGTCGATTGTCGTGGGAGTTCTTGCGACAATCGCCGTCGCCTATGTGGTCGGGCAACTCGTCATGCGCCGGATGGTCGGCGCGCCCGCGGAGTCGGGCGTGCTCGCCACCCTCGGCATCGCGCTGATCCTGCAGAACACCATCATTCTCGTCTTCGGCGGAGGCTACAAATTCTTCGCCGGAGGTTATATCGAACCGGTTTCCATCCTGGGCTTCAGTCTGGCCCAGCAGCGCATTCTCATTCTCGTCGTCTGCCTGTTGGTGTTCATCGGCCTTGAGCTGATGGTCAGCTACACCCGCCTCGGAATGGCGATGCGCGCCGTTTCCCAGAACGTCGAATGCTGCAGCGTCGTCGGCATCGATGTACCGCAGGTGGTGCTTCGAACCTTCATGCTGGGGGCGGCCCTCGCGGCACTTTCAGGTGTTCTGACGGCGCCGGTCAATGTCAGTGTTTATGGCGGCATGGGCGAACTGATCACGTTCAAGACGCTGCCGATCATTATCATGGGCGGTTTGGGGAATGTGCGCGGCACTTTCGTCGCGGCGATGATCCTTGGCGTGGCCGAGAGCCTGGTCGCGACGTATGTCGGCCTGCAATTCCGCGACACTGTCGGCTTCGCTACGCTGATCCTGATGCTGATGTGGCGACCGCATGGGCTCTTTTCGACGCAGGCGCGCTTCTAGCAGCTGCGCCCGCCGACCTTTCTCGAACGACCGAGGACTCGACATGTCTCTGACGGAAACCGCTCAACAGGCACGCAGACGCGACCTTCGCATACCGCTCGCCGCAGTCCTGGTCGTCCTAGCACTCGCCGCGCCGTTCATCGGCAGTCGCTACATCACCCATTCCCTGATCATCGCCCTGATTTTCATGCTTCCGGCACATGGGCTCAATCTGCTTGTAGGGTATACCGGTCTTCTGTCATTGGCCCAGGCCGCGTTTTTCGGCATCGGCGCCTATACGGCAGGACTTCTCGCCGTCACCTACGGAACGCCCTTCTACGTCAATCTCATCGCTGCAGGCGCCGTCTCAGGAGCCCTTGCTCTTCCGCTCGGCATTCCCGCCTTGCGTCTGCGCTCGACGTCCTTCGTGATGTGTACGCTCGGTTTCGTGATCATCGGTCAGGCCATCGCCAAGAACTGGATCTCGCTGACGCGCGGCGACATGGGTCTATCGAGCATTCCAAAACCCTATTTCGAACTGGGCCCGCTTTCTTTCACGGTGTCCGGCACGACGAACTTCTACTATCTTGCCCTGATCATCGGGACCCTCGCCACCCTCGCTGTCTGGGCAATCGTCCGCTCGCCCGCCGGGCGCAACATGGTGGCGATCCGTGAGAACGAAACGCTTGCCGAATCTCTCGGCGTTCCCACCTGGCACTACAAGCTGATCGTCTTTATGATCAGCGCCGTGTTTGCCGGGGTTGGCGGCTGCCTCTACGCCTATTACCTGACAGTCGTCAGCCCGCTGACCTTCCAGATGTACTATTCGACCACGATGCTGATCATCGTGCTCGGAGGCGGGGCCGGGATGATTTCCGGCACTGTCTTCGGAAGCCTGCTCTTCGTCGGGCTGACGGAGGCGCTGCGCATTACCCCCGAACTGCGCATGATCGCCTATGGCGTCTGCCTTCTCGTCCTCGTCTTCTGGTTCAAGAAGGGCTGCGCGCCGCTGATCAATCGCTTCTGGAATGCGATCGGAGGCGCGAAATGACCAGTCATCTTCCGCTTCTCGAAATCAGGAATCTCAGCAAGTCCTACGGCGCGGTCAAGGCCGTCAACGATGTCAGTATTCACATCGACCGAGGTGAGATCGCAGGCCTGATCGGGCCGAACGGTTCCGGCAAATCGACCTTCTTCGATTGCAGCACAGGCCTTGCGAAGCCGGACGCCGGCACGGTCGTCCTTGACGGACAGGACATCACCGGCTGGTCCCTGAACCGCATCGCCAGGGAAGGCCGTATGCTGCGATCTTTCCAGAAGACCGTCACCTTCAAGTCGCTCGATGTCGAGGAGAACCTGGTCATCGCCGGTCAAATGTTCACCTTCCCGTCCATTGCATCGACCTTCGGCCTCGGAAAGATGTCCCGCCAGCGCATCGATGGTCTCAGGGAGAGAGCCCGCGACCTGATCAAGATGGCGGGTCTCTGGGATGTGCGCCACCAGCCGGCGGGCAATCTGTCGGGCGGACAGCAGAAGCTTATCCAGTTCGCGTCCATGCTGATGCCCGAACCAAAGCTCATCCTGCTGGATGAGCCGATGGCCGGCATCAATCCGAAGATCATCGAACGCGTCGTCGACACCATCCTCTATGCCAACAAGTCGCTCGGCGTGAGCTTCCTGGTGATCGAGCATAATATCGATGTCGTTACGAGCATCTGCCAGCGCGTCATCGTGCTCGACCAGGGAGCCAAGCTCGTCGAAGGCTTGCCGGGCGACATCATTCAGGATCAGCGCGTCAGGGAGGCCTATCTTGGAGGGTAACTCGCAACTTTTGATCCGCGACCTGCGCGCAGGTTACGGCAATCTGGATATTCTGAACGGCATCGATTTAGACGTGCCCGCCGGACAGTTCGTGGCGCTCATGGGGCCGAACGGAGCGGGCAAGTCCACTCTTCTCAAGACCCTCTACGGCATGACCACGATCAAGCAGGGAAATATCGACTGGCGCGGCAAGAATATTGCCGGCAGCAAGTCGCGGGCCATTCTGGGCGAAGGGATTTCCTTCGTGCCTCAGGGGCGCTGCAATTTCCCCGTCATGAGCGTCGACGAAAATCTTCAGATGGCGGCCTATACCCTCCGCGACGCCAAGGTGAAGGCCGACCGCGATTACGTCTACGACCTCTTTCCGATCCTCAAGAAACGCCGTGCGACGCTTGCCGGCAATATGTCCGGCGGCGAGCAGCAACTGCTCGAAGTGGCGATGGCGGTGCTGCAGCGGCCGAAGGTGCTTTTGGTCGACGAGCCGTCGGTCGGCCTGTCGCCGGCCGCGATCGGTATCGTGTTCGACGAGCTTCTTCGACTTCACGCGGACGGCATGACGATCCTGCTCGTCGAGCAGAACACCAAGAAGGCCATGGAAGTGGCGGAGCGCGCGGTCATCCTGAGACTTGGCAAGGTCATCTGGGACGGCTTGCCGAAAGACATCACCCATGACGAGCTCGGCGAACTGTTCCTGACCGGGAAAATGCGCGGCGAAACCGAAGCCGTTCACTGAGCCAATCCGTCTCTCCAGAAACGAGGAAATCCCAATGAGCACTTTCGTGCCTGCATCGCGTGTGTCCAGAATCAAAGTTTCGCCGAGCACGGCTGCGGCAGCCCGTGCTCGCGAACTGAAGGCGGCGGGTCGCGACATCGTCGATCTGACCGTCGGCGAGCCGGACTTCGACACGCCAGATAACATCAAGGCCGCGGCGCACGCAGCCATCGACAGGGGCGAAACGAAATATACCGCCGTCAACGGCACGCCGGCGCTGCGCAAGGCAATCATCGGCGATTTCCAGCGCCGGCTCGGCCTCAGCTACGCGGACAACGAAATCTGCGTGGGCGGCGGCGCCAAGCAGATTCTGTTCCTGGCGCTGATGGCGAGCGTGGAAAACGATGCAGAGGTGATCATTCCCGCACCATACTGGGTTTCCTATCCCGATATGGTCATTGCCAACGAAGGCAAGCCGGTCATCATCGAATGCCCGCAGGAAGCAGGCTTCAAGCTCACGCCGGAGGCTTTGGAAAAGGCGATCACGCCGAGGACCTTGTGGCTGATCCTCAACGCGCCGTCCAATCCGACGGGCGCGGCATATGACAGGAGCGAACTCGAAGCCCTCGGCAAGGTGCTGCTGCGCCATCCCCACGTCTTCGTGCTCTCCGACGATATCTACGACCAGATCTGGTTCAAGGACGAGCCGATGACGACGCTGGTTGCTGCCGTCCCGGAACTGAAGGAGCGTGTTCTGCTCACCAACGGCGTCTCAAAGTCCTACGCCATGACCGGATGGCGTATCGGCTACGCGGCGGGTCCGGCCGCCCTGATTGCGGCCATCAACAAGCTGCAATCGCAGATGTCGTCCTGCCCGTCGTCGGTCAGTCAGGCCGCAGCCGCCTATGCGCTGTCTTCTGACCAGTCATTCGTTTCGGAAAGCGTGAAGGTCTACAAGGAGCGCCGCGATTATGCGTGCTCACGGCTCAATGCCGTGCCCGGCCTCTCCTGTCTCGTACCTGACGGCGCTTTCTATCTGTTTCCGAACTGCGCCGGTGTCATCGGCCGGAAGACCCCCGAAGGCAAGACAATCGAGACAGACCTCGATTTCGTGCTCTATCTGCTGGATGGCGTCGGGGTCGCGGCGCTGCAGGGTGCCGCCTACGGGATATCGCCGCATTTCCGCCTCTCGATCGCGACGTCGATGGAGGTGATCACGCAAGCATGCGATCGCATCGAACGGGCCGTTGCCGACCTGTATTGACTGCAAAGAGGCCGGTGGGACTTGCGCCCCACGGGCCGCAGGCTTTACGTTTTTTCGTGAAACAAGAAGCCGGTGGCCATGAGCGTCGATTTCCGAAAACTGAAGAGCTTCGTCAAGATCGTCGATACGGGCAGCGTATCGCGAGCGGCAAGCCTTCTGCGGACGGCCCAGCCGGCGCTGTCGCAGCAGATTGCCGCTCTCGAGGCGCATTTCAAACACAAGCTCCTCATCCGCAGCAATGTCGGCATTACGCCGACCGAGGCGGGGCTGATCCTCTATCGGCACGCGCAATTGATGTTGAAGCAGATCGAGCAGGCGCAGGTCGACATCGATCAGTCCGCCAAGTCGGTGGCCGGCCGCGTCTCGATCGGGCTTGCGACCTATTCCTCGTCAAGCGCCTTGTCGCTGCCGATCCTCAAGGAGATGAAGGCGAGGCATCCCCACATCGTCGTCCACATCAATGACAGTTTCGGGCAGATCCTGAGCGAACTGATCATGACGGGCAAGATGGATATGGCGCTGATCTATGCCGCTGCCCCGATCAAGGGCGTCACCCTGCAGCCATTGTTTCGCGAGGAAATGTTCCTGGTCTCGCCGCCGGGCATCGAACTCCCCGGGGATAGCAGCGCGCCGCTTCCCCTTTCTGCCCTCCAGGACATCCCGCTGCTTCTTCCCAGCAAGGCACATCTGCTCAGGCGGTTGATCGACGATGCCCTGGCGAGAGCCAGAGCCAGCCCTGATGTCGTCTCGGAAATCGAATCCGTTCCGGCTCTCAGCGCGGCGGTTCTCGACGGGCTTGGATCGACCATTCTGCCGGCTTCGGTTGTCACGGAGACAGCGATCTTTTCAGGCGCGCAGGTAAGGGCGCTGACGAAGCCGGTGATCGATGCGACCGTGTCCCTCTGCGTCGCCGATCATCTGCCCCTGTCGGAACCGGCCATCGCTGCACGGTCGGTTCTCCTCGATGTCGTGGGCAAGCTCATGAGCAGTCATCATCCCGGAATCAGGCCGGCTTAGCCGGCGCCGATCCTCGCAACGGCAGTCCGACGGCGTATCTCCGCTCCGCCATAAGCAAACCCTATAGCGGCAGACTGTAGTTGTGTTAGCCAACGCGGCGGGCATTCCCATAACCTCCAAGCAGACACCGGGTCCGGGCATCGGATCCGCATTGCGGCGCCTGCCGCGCCGAACAGTCGCTTCGAGGACAACATGGCAAAACTGGCTTTCGACACGGGCGGTACATTTACCGACTTTGCGCTCCTGGACGACAAGGGCGACCTTCACCTTCACAAGGTCCTGAGCACGCCGAAGAACCCTGCAGAAGCAGTCGTGCAGGGTGTGTCCGAATTGCTGGAAAAATTCGCTGGCACCATCGCCGTCGATGACCTTCAGGTGCTGGGCGCCACCACCGTCGTCACCAATGCGGTTCTCGAGCGCAAGGGTGTCGAGACCGGGTTCGTCACCACCGACGGCTTTCAGGACATGCTACGTATCCGCAACGAAGGACGCTACGACCTCTACGACCTGAACATCAAATATCCCGACCCGCTGGTTACCCGTGCAAACAGCTTCGGCGCCAAGGAGCGTATCGCAGCCGACGGTTCTGTCATGACCGAGCTCGAGGAAGAGACGGTGCGCGAAATCGCCGGCCGCCTGAAGGAGAAGGGCATCCGCTCCGTCGCCGTCTGCCTTCTCCATGCCTACAAATATCCGCAGCACGAGCAGCGCGTCGCAGCGCTGTTGCGCGAGGAAGACCCTGATATCTTCGCCTCGCTCTCGTCGGAAGTCTGCCCTGAGATGCGTGAGTTCGACCGCGCGTCGACGACTGTTGTCAACGCCTATACCAGGCCGCAGATGGCCGGCCACGTCGCTCATCTCCAGCGTGAGTTCGCTGCGAGGGGCATCGATCGCCAGGTCCTCTGGATGACGTCCTCGGGCGGGCTGGTGCCGAGCCGGCGTGCCGCAGAACTGCCGGTGCGCCTGATCGAGTCAGGCCCAGCGGCCGGCGCCGTGGCCGCTGCCGAGTTCGGCCGCACGGCCGGTGAGGCGAGCGTCCTGTCCTTCGACATGGGCGGCACGACCGCGAAGCTTTGCCTGATCCCGAATGGTGAGCCGAATGTCGGCACCGATCTCGAGGTCGCTCATTTTCATCGTTTCCGCAAGGGATCCGGTTTCCCGCTGAAGATCCAGTCGATCCAGATGATCGAGATCGGTGCGGGTGGCGGTTCGATCGCCGCTAAGAACCCTCTCGGCCTGCTCGACGTCGGCCCCCACTCCGCAGGCGCGCTGCCCGGCCCGGCCGCCTATCAGCGTGGCGGCACCCAGCCGACCGTCACGGATGCCGACATCCTGCTCGGATATATGGGCACCGAATCCTTCGTCGGCGGCTCGTTCAAGGTATCCAGAGAGGCCGCTCACGAGGCGATGGACAAACTTGCCGCCTCGCTCGATGTTTCGGTCGAGCGCTGCGCATGGGGCATCCATGACCTCGTCAACGAATCCATGAGCAAGGCGGCCGCCATGCATGCGACCGATCTCGGCGTCGATCCTCGTTCGCTGCCCATGGTCGCGTTCGGCGGCGCCGGTCCGGTCCACGCTTATGGCATCGCCCGCAAGCTCGGCATTTCCCGTATCATCTGCCCGACCGGTGCAGGCGTGAGCTCGGCGATCGGCCTGTTGATCGCTCCGGTGGCGGTCGATCTGTCCGCAAGCCATCCGATGGCACTCGACGCCTGGAATATGGACGCCATGAACCGTCTGCTGGACGAACTCTCCGCCCAAGGTGCCGAAGTCGTGTCGGCGGCGGGCGTGCCGAAAGATACCATCAGCAACCGTCACACCGTCGACATGCGCCATGTCGGCCAGGGCCATGAGATCACCGTGGTTCTGCCTGACCGGACCCTGCCGAAGGAGGAATTCCTCAGTGAGCTCCGCGGCAATTTCTTCAAGCTGTACCGTGAACTGTTCGGCCGTACCGTTGCCGCGCCGCTGGAGGTCATCACCTGGCGCCTGCGCGCCGGCGGCGAAAAGGATCAGGTCACGCGCCCGCACGAGACCGTCGTTGCCGAGGCGAAGAAGGGCAGCCGTCAGGTCTACTTCCAGGAGATTGGCGGCTTTACCGAAACTGCGGTCTACGACCATTACAAGCTTCCTGTCGGCGAAGAGGTCAAGGGTCCGGCAATCGTCGAGCAGCGGGAATCGACTGCGGTCGTCGGGCCAAGCGGCGTCTTCCATGTGGATGCCCATGGCAACCTCGTGATCAATATTCACTAAGGGGTACTCAGATGTCGAAACCCGCCACCGATTTCAACGACCCGATCAACCTTCAGGTCATGTGGAACCGCCTGATCTTCATTGCAGACCAGGCTGACAACGTCCTCGGCAAGACGGCATTCTCGCCGATCGTCCGCGAGAACCACGACTACGTCACCGTCCTGCTGGACAGCAAGGGACGGGCGCTGGCGCAATGCACCTGGTCGATCCCGGTCTTCATCACCTCGCTCCCGGCCGCGGCCCAGAATTATTTCCTGCCGAAGTTCCCGGCAGACAGGCTCGAAGAGGGCGATGTGCTGGCGACCAACGATCCGGAGATCGGCACCGGCCATCTTCCCGATGTCACGATGATCACGCCGATCTTCAAGAACGGCAAGGTCGTCGCCTATGCCGGCTCCATCGCCCATCTTCCCGATATCGGCGGGGCGCCTTTGCATTCCGAAGCGAGCGACATCTATGAGGAAGGCATCCGCTTCCCGATCGTCAAGCTGCTGAAGGCCGGCGTTCCGAACCAGGACGTCTTCGACATCATCGAAGCGTCGGTCCGCCTTCCGACCGAAGTGCGGGGCGATCTCGAGTCGATGATCGCCGCCAACAACGTCATGGGCCGCGAACTCGTCAAATTCCTGGATGAGTACGGTCTCGACGACGTCGAAGGCCTGGCGACCGCCATCCATTCTCGCTCCGAAGCGCAGACCCGCAAGGCGATCCGCGAATGGCCGAACGGCAGCTACGCCGCCGAGGTTCTGCTCGACGGCTACGATGTAGACGTGACGCTGAAGGCTTCGGTTATCATCAAGGACGACTCGATCCATGTCGATTACACCGGCACCTCCGACCAGGTTCTGCACTCGATCAATTGCCGGACGAATTACCGTTATGCCCATTCCGTCTATGCTCTGAAGTGCCTGCTCGACCCTGAGACTCCGAATAACGAGGGCTGCATCGTCCCGATCACCGACGAGGCTCCGCTCGGCTGCATCCTCAATCCGCAGCATTGGACGGCGGGCAATTCGCGAAACCTGATCGGGCACGTCATTCCTTCGCTGATCTTCAAGGCGCTCGAAGGCGTGGTGCCCGACAAGGTCATGGGCGACAGCGGCGGTGCTCCGATCTGGGCTGCCAATTGCGTCGGCCAGCGCAATGACGGCACGCAATATGGCTCGGTCCAGAATTTCCACGGCGGGCAGGGCGCGCGCGCGGAGCTCGACGGTCTGGACACGCTGAGTTTCCCCTCGAACTGCAAGGTAACGGCCATCGAGATGTTCGAGGTTGCCGTTCCCGTGCTGACCGAGCGGAAGGAACTGATCGCGGACTCGGGCGGAGCAGGCAAGCATCGCGGCGGTCTCGGCCAGCGTGTCGTGCTGCGGAACCTCGGCAAGAACCCGATGAACATCTACCTCGCGTCCGAGCGTGTCCGCCATCCTTGCTTCGGTGTCGTCGAAGGCCAGAGCGGATCGGCTGGAAAGGTCATGAAGGACGGCAAGCCTCAGTTCCCGAAGGGCAAGGTGGTCCTGAAGACAGGCCAGCGCCTCGAGGTCGAGACTCCTGGCGGCGGCGGTTGGGGAGCTGCGAGCGATCGTTCGCGCGCACTCATCGAGCAGGATCTTTCCGAAAACCTAATTACGGCGAAGGCTGCGAAGGAAATTTACGGCTATTCTGGCCCGATCGCTGCTGCGGCCGAATAGGGGAAAGACATGGGACTTCTTGAAGGAAAAATCGCTCTCGTGACGGGAGCTGGCTCCGGGATCGGTCGCGAGACCGCCGTGCTGATGGCAAAAGACGGCGCCACCGTCGTGCTGACCGGGCGGCGGATCGAACCGCTGCGCGAGGTGGCGGCCTTGATCGAAAAGGCTGGGGGAAAGGCCATCGCGCGCGCGCTCGACATCGAGACGCGTGAAGAGATCTTTGCGGCTGTGAAGTGGATCAAGGACAGCGTCGGACCCGTCGACATCCTGGTGAACAATGCCGGCAGCGCAAGCAAGGTGCTGAACGCGCGTTTTCTGAGCGAGGCCGAGTGGACCTCCACCATCAACGTCAATCTGACGGCCGTCTTCAACCTGACCCAGGCGGTCCTTCCGGACATGATCGCAAGCGGCGAGGGGACGATCATCACGGTCTCGTCGCTCGCGGTGATCAACCCCAACCTGCTCGGCGGAGCGGCCTATGGTGCGGCCAAGGCCGGCGTGAAGAATTTCATGAGCTTCCTGCACAACACCTATCGCAATCAGGGGATCCGGGCGACGACGATCCTGCCCGGCGAGACGAATACGCCGATCATGGACAATCGCGCGCGGCCGCCTCTGGAGGAGGAACGTGCCGTCATGATGGATCCTCATGACGTCGCCCGTGCGATCGTCCTCTGCGCCAGCCTGAGCAAGAGCGCTGTGATCCCCGAACTTCACATCTGCCCGACATTCATGCGGGACACGTCGGCCGACATCGAAATTGCGCGTTGGGTCGGAGCGCCGGCCAATACGCCGGATATGCCGAAAAAATAGAACCGGGAGGATATTGATGAACGGAGCCAAATTGCGCGCCAGGCTGTTGGCCGGCGAGGCGATCACCATGTATACGCCGCACCACGCGTCGTCGGGCCTCGCAGCCCGGTTGGTGGAACTCGGCGCCGATTCCGTCTTCGTCGACTGCGAACACGGAACCTGGAGTTTCGACGATGTGCGCATGACTGCACAGATTGTCCGTTCTGTCGGCGGAGCGGCGATCGTCCGGCCACATTCGCACGAACGCCCGATCATCATCAGGTATCTGAATGCGGGAGCTGACGGCATCATGGTGCCGATGGTGGACACGGCCGAGCAGGCGCGCGCCGTCGTCGATGCCGTCCGTTACGCTCTTCCGTCCGACTTCGACAAACGCCTGGTGGTGGCGATGATCGAGACGGTGGATGCCATCGACAATCTCGACGAGATGCTGAAGGTCGATGGCATCGACGTCTTCTTCATCGGACCTGGCGATCTCTCGCAGAATATGGGTTATCCGCCGGCCCCGCCTTTCGGCGAGCCGCGTCCTGAAGTGGTCATGGATAAGGTCGCGGTCGCGGTCGACAAGATCCGCGCGGCAGGCAAGGTTGCAGGCACGCTGGCCACCGCCGATGAACTGCCTCATTGGCTTGAGAAGGGGGTGCAGTTCTTCTACATCCACACTGATCCCTTCCTGCGTGGCGGGATTGCCGGCATCAGGCAGACGCTGGCGCGATAGCAGGCGGGGCGGGTTTCCACTTTGACCCTCCGTCGCAAATACTTTTAAGGGCTTGGTGCGGAAGATCCGTCACTATTCCTCTCCCCGCCTTAAACCCTGGAGCAGACGGAGAGAGAATTGTTTGGCGTAGGAAATTCACCCCTTACTGGCAGGCGGTCAGGCCGCCCGGATTTTGAATGGGGGCGAAACCGACGCCGTCGATCGTGTTGTCGTTGCGGGCAATGAAGCAGTAATTGTCATTGGCATGGGGAGCTGCGACGATGCAGGAGTTGGCCCCGGCCGGAATGACGTAGGTGTCCAATCCGTTGATCGCGAATACCGAGGCTGTTCCATTCGGATGGGGCACTGGCTGCTTGGTGAACAGGATCGCATTCTGCGGTGGTGCGACCACGATGGGCTGATGGTTCCGGCAATCGGACGAAAAGACGAGCTGTGCGGCGGCGGGTAACGCGGTTGCGAGGATAGAGACGGTGGCAATGGCAAGCCCGGCAGCGATCTTACCGAGACGTGCTGTTTGGCCAGCGAATTTCAACCTGATGCGTAACATGGCTATGCTCCTTTGATTGCAGGGTGAGGGATTTGTTCAAGCGTCGGTGATGATCTGAATTTCTGGATCTATGGTCCTCCTGTCGCCGAAAACGTTCCGTTGGCGTTGTAAGTCACCGTGTAGGTGGCGTAGCCGGTGGTGAAGTCGCAGCAGGCCGCGTTGCTCTCGTCATAAGCCACGGTGCTTCCGACCGGCTGGTAGCCCGTCTTCACGAAAAAGATCTGCGTCGGTGTGCAGCTCATGATGGCGTTGGGGGCAGGAGCGACGAAGCTCGACAGAATGATCGCTTGATCGTTGTTCAGCGTGGCGACGCCGCAATAAAGTTCCGGAAGCGGCAGCGGCGTATAGGACGGCACGTTCATGGCGAACGCTCCGATCGCAACGCCGGCTTGATTGGCGGGCACGGAAAGTCCCAGCGGGTTGAGCGTCAATGTCGTGCAATTGTCCGGTGAGCCGCTGGCTGTAGTGAGCGCAACCGGTCGGGCCGCCGTGGTACTGCTGACCACGGATCGCGTCGCGGTATTGAGCGCGATAAGCGCGATAAGCTGCGAGGGCGGCACCGCTTGCATGGTGCTAAGAGCGCCTGCGTAGACCTGGCGGTCCAGACCGAAATTGATCTGCGCTCCCGAACTTGTGTAATTGCCAACATTTTGGCAGCCGAGGCTGCTGGTGAAAATGGAAGGGCTCGTCAAAGACGGAAAGGTAGCCTGCTTCTGAAAGACATAAAAATACTGCGTGGTTTGCGACAGGTTCCGAACGATGATCTGGTAGGACGAACTGGTCATGGCGTGCGACACTCCCGTCTTAGATCCAGCCTATCCGTCGCCCGGGCGGGCGGCAGCAATCGCGCGGATGACCTAGGTTGCGGGTGAAGAGGGGACTGTTCTCACCCGCATCCCCGGGACGAGGCTTACTGGCGCTGCACGCTCCAGGTGCCGTTAGCGTTCAGGGTGACGTTGCAGACGGTGTAGCCGCCGGTGAAATCGGAGATCGCCGCGTTCACGCTCGACTGTGTGAAATCCATGACGCTGCCCGGCGTATAGGAGCCGGTCTGGACATAATATTTCAGGATCGGCTGGCAATCGGTATTGCTGAACGGATTTGCCTGCACGAAGTTGGAGAGCACGATGCCGCCATTGACGTCGACCGCGGAGCCGACATTGAAATAAGGCGGCGAGGTAAAGCTCGGTGTGGTGATGCGGAAGGCGCCAGATTGCACGCCTTCCCCATAGGCCGGTGCGGAAAGACCAAGCGGGTTGACGGTTGCGGTCGTCCAGTCGGCCGGCGAACCGCTGCCGCCCGACTTTGGAGCGAGGTCGATGGCGCGGCTGGCCGATGCGTAGCCGGAAGCGGCGCCGATCGCCGGCGGCGTGTTCGCCTGCTGGATGCCGGCGTAATATTGCAGGTTGACCTGGAAGGTCAGGATCGAGCCCGAGGCATCGTAGTTGGCGAGCGATTGCGAAAAAAGGCTGTTCGAATAGACTTGCCCGCCACCGGTATAAATGGCCGGCTGTTGGAAGAAGTAGAATTCTTGCGTCTGGGGCTCGTAGTTTTTCACATTGATGGTCAGCAATGTAGGCATGGTCAACAACCCTTCTGCGTTGAGAGTGAAACAAGGGTTTCGCCGCGGCGAGGGCAGGTGGGCAGCCTTCCTGCCGACGCTGTCATTGAAACCCTAACTAGAAAGATCGTTTATACCATCCATTAGAGCAACCTAAAGCTGTTGAGTGCAAGGTGAAAAAACCGCGCGAAATTGTGCTTAGCGTAACGCGTGCTCCGGAGGGATGGATTCGAGCAGCCCGATGAGATTGGACTGGGCGGCCGCAGACCGGCCGCGCAGCGCCATAACCCACAGCAATTCCGTCGCGGAGATTGCGCTGTTCCTATGCCCGTCCATGGTCCCTCGCCCTAAGAGCAACCAGTCGAGGGAAACATCCAGCAGGCGCGCGAGCGCGCAGGCGCTTTCCAGGGACGTATGGCCGCCATTTTGCCAGCGTGAGACGGCAGCGACGGATACATTCAATTCGGCTGCAAGAGCGTGCACTTTCCGGATCTTGCCCCGAGATATTGCTTCCCGAATACGTTTGCCGCGCGCCGGATCGTAGGTCATGAGCGTTCTTCCTTTGGTTGCGTTGAATTGGCAGCCACAGCGACCTTTGATCGGTCAAACATCAGAAATTTCGTCCGAAAATGAATGTCAAAGCGAAACACCGGTCAATCTGGGGAAATATCCAGATTGCTTCGGATCGACCTCCCGTTGTGAAACGTCAATGCACCAGGAGGGCCAGATATGTTGCGGATACTCACCAGAGACATGCTTGAGACCGATCGGCATGCTTTCGATGAAATGTTTCGGGCGCGCGCCGCCGTTTTTCGCGATCGACTGGGATGGCAGGTCGATGTCAAGGACCAGTGGGAAAGGGACCGATATGACGAGGCGGAAGATCCCGTCTATCTCGTGACGCAACGGCCTTCAGGCACACTGACGGGTTCGTTGCGCCTGTTGCCGACCACGGGGGCGACGATGCTCAAAAGCGAGTTCCGGCATTTCTTCGATCAGCCCATCGACGTCGATAGCCCGACGACCTGGGAATGTACTCGCTTTTGCGTTCATCCGCTTGCCGGTCACATCGATCAATATTCGTCGCGCGCAGTCGCCACGGAGCTGCTCTCAGGGCTTTGCGATCTCGCCCTCGACACCGGTATCGAAAGTATCGTCGCTGTCTATGACGTCGCGATGATCGGTGTGTACCGCAGGATCGGCTGGAGACCGACGCCGCTTGCCCGATCCCGGCCCGAGATCGGCAACCTCTACGTCGGCTTATGGGACGTGACGGCAGACAATTGTCGGACACTTCGGGTCAACCTGTCTCGGCTTCTGGAGCAAGCGCCTTCCAATCCTGCCAAAGCCCTTGTCGATGGCAGAATGCGGTAAGCGCAGTCGCCATCTCGCTGCCCCGCAGTGGGATATGTCGTAGCAAGCCTTAACTCATTCTTCACATCGCGCTATAGTTGCTTTAGAATAATCTGTTCGCGGCAACCGAGAAATGTTACCGGTGCGAGTAGTCAGGGAAACACACAATCACGAGTCCATCTCATGCTGAGCAGTTCTCGTTTTTTCGACTGTCTTGACCGGATCTCTGCATCGCCGACATTGCATGATCTGGAAGCAACGCTGGATGAGGTCCGCCACATCTATGCAATATCGCACATGGTTCTGCATGTGACCCGCTCCTCGGGGGCGGCAGCCAACAATCCGCTGCTTATGCTGACCTATCCGCCCGAGTGGGTGAAACAATATCTTGCCCGGGATTATTTCAGCATCGATCCCGTCGTACGCCTCGGCCGGCGCGGCTTTCTGCCCGTGGAATGGTCCGCGTCAAAATGGGATTCAGGCCGGGCATATGGCTTCTTCAAGGAGGCAATGGCCTTCGGTATCGGCCGGCAAGGCGTTACCCTGCCGGTGCGAGGACCTCACGGGGAGCGATCGCTGTTTACGGTCACCTCCAATCATCCCGACGCCTACTGGCGACAGTTCCGCATGGACAGCATGCGCGACCTCCAGTTTCTCGCCCACCATCTCCACGACAGGGCGATGGTTCTGTCGGGCATGCGAAAAATTGCGGATTTTCCGCAATTGTCGCGCCGCGAACTGCAATGTTTGCAGATGACCGCCAATGGCCTGCTGGCGAAGCAGATTTGCGCTCGCCTGTGCATTTCGGTAAGCGCAGTGCAGCTTTATCTCGCCTCGGCGCGCCGGAAACTGACCGTCGCCACGACCAGCGAAGCGGTCGCCAAGGCCACGGCGCTCGAATTGATATAAGCTTGGTGATCGTGATTCAGCGTCTGCCCCTCGTGCGCGTCGCCAGAACATTACGGATCGAGAAGCTGGAATGAATCCTGAGGACGCCGGGCAAGGTCGACAGGATCTCTTTGTGGATCCGCTCGAACTCGCCGGCATTGGCGACCTCCACGCGCAGCAGGTAGTCCGAACCACCCGTCATCAGAAAACATTCCCGGATCTCGGGATGCCGGCGGACCGCCGCCTCGAGGCGGTCGAGATAGTCCTCTGTTTGTCGTTCGAGAGTGATGTTGATGATCACGGCGATCATCTCATCCGCATTTCCGGTGTCGACCAGCACCGTATAGCCACGGATCACGCCCGATTTTTCCATGATCTTGATGCGTCTGAGGCAGGCCGAGGGAGAGAGGCCGATCTCGGCGGCGAGCTTGGCATTGCTCATGCGGGCATCAAGGCGCAGCAGTCTCAGGATATTGCGATCGATCGCGTCGAGAGCAGGCATAGTAGATCATTCCAAATTTTTATCGATTATGCGGATAGCAGGCGGATCATGCAATAATCAACTACTGAATGATCGGCAATTTCGCTCATTATTTCATAAACTCCGTGAGATCGAAAAGGGGTGGATATGGATAGCGATATTTTGGTTTCCCGAACACGCATTGCGACGACCACGCAGGGAGCCACCGGCTATCTGACGATCGATCTTGCCGCCCTCGGCCGTAACTATCGCAAGCTCGTATCGATGCTGGCGCCGGTCCGCGCCGGCGCCGTCGTCAAGGCCGACGCCTATGGCCTTGGCGCTGATCGGGTCGGAAGAACGCTCTACGGCGAAGGTTGCAGGCATTTCTTCGTCGCCCAATTTGTCGAGGCCGTGAGGCTCAGACCGGCCCTTGCGCAGGACGCCCAGATTTTCGTGCTGAACGGTTTGCAGCCGGGTAACGAGATCGCCTGCGCCGAGATGGGCATTGTCCCGGTTCTCAATTCGCTGGCGCAGTGGCGGCAGTGGTCAGCGGCTGCGCGCATTCTGAAGCGCTGCCTGCCTGCTGTCCTGCAATTCGACACCGGGATGTCGCGGCTCGGTTTTCCGCGGGAAGAGCGAAGAGAGCTGGCGGCGGCTCTTCGCGACGGCAGCAATGTCGAAATCCTGTTCATCATGAGCCATCTGGCCTCGGCCGATGACATGGACAGCGAACAGAACAGCGAGCAGTTTGCCGAGATGTCCCGCATCGCCGACCAATTTCCCGGCTTCGATATTTCCTTCGCCAATTCCGGCGGCGTTTTCCTGGGCGACGCCTATCACGGCGTGCTCGCCCGCCCCGGCATCGCGCTCTATGGCGGCGCTCCGAACGCCGGCCAGAAGAACCCGATGGAACCGGTCGTCAGCCTCGATGTCGCCGTCGTGCAGACGCGCACCGTGCCGGCGGGTGCGAAGGTCGGCTATGGCGGCGCGCATATCACGCAGCGGGAAACACGTCTCGCCACCATTGCAGCCGGCTATGCAGATGGCCTGCCGCGATGCCTCAGCGACCGCGGCGCCGTCTATTTCAAGGGCATCCGCCTGCCGATCGTCGGCCGCGTGTCGATGGACAGCGCGACCGTCGACGTGTCAGCACTGCCCGAAGGCGCGCTGACCTTTGGCAGTCTCGTCGAAGTGCTTGGTCGCCATCAGACGCTCGAGGACATCGCACGCGACGCCGGCACGATTTCTTACGAAATCCTAACCGGCCTGGGCGATCGTTACGACAGGCAATATCGCTAAGAGCCGGCGGCTCCATCATTGGGAACATCATGAAAGTCATCGTTCTAGGAGCCGGCATCGTCGGCGTCACATCCGCTTATCAGCTCGCCAAGGCCGGCCATGAGGTCACGGTCGTCGACCGGCAGCCGGGTCCGGCGCTGGAGACCAGCTTTGCCAATGCCGGCGAAGTCTCCTTCGGCTATTGCTCGCCATGGGCAGCGCCCGGCATTCCCATGAAGGCCATGAAGTGGCTGTTCATGAAACATGCGCCGCTCATCCTGCGCCCGAAACTCGACATGGCCATGCTCTCCTGGATGGCCAGGATGCTGTCGAACTGCACCTCCGAGCGTTACGCGATCAACAAGAGCCGCATGCTGCGCCTCGCCGATTACAGCCGCATCGCGCTGGCCGAGCTTCGCGCCGAGACCGGCATCGCCTATGATGAACGCATGCAGGGGACCCTGCAGCTGTTCCGCACCCAGCAGCAGCTCGAGGCCTCGGCAAAGGATGTCAAGGCGCTGGCTGCCGACGGTATTCCCTATGAGGTGCTGGACAGGGACGGCTGCATCCGCTTCGAACCAGCGCTGAAGCATGTGCGCGACAAGATTGTCGGCGGTCTATTGACGCCGAAGGACGAAACCGGCGACTGCTTCAAGTTCACCAATGCGCTGGCGGCCAAAGCCGAGGCGCTCGGCGTCCGTTTCGCTTACGGGACGACGATCAAGGCGCTGGATGTCGAGGCCGGCCGGGTGCGCGGGGTCATCACCGATCGTGAGCGGATGAGCGCGGAGGCGGTGGTGGTCGCGCTCGGCAGCTATTCGCCGCTGCTGCTCGCGCCGCTCGGCATCAGGCTGCCGGTCTATCCCGTCAAGGGCTATTCGCTCACCATCCCGATTGCCGATGCGTCACGCGCGCCGGAATCGACCGTCATGGACGAGACCTACAAGATCGCGATCACCCGGCTCGGCGATCGCATCCGTGTCGGCGGCATGGCTGAAATATCAGGCTACACCAATGATCTCGGCCTGGCCCGCCGCAGCACGCTGGAATATTCGGTCACCGATCTTTTCCCCGGCGGCGATATTTCCAAGGCCTCCTTCTGGTCCGGCCTGCGTCCGATGACGCCCGATGGCACGCCGGTCATCGGCCCGACAAAGGTCGCAGGTCTCTTCCTCAATACCGGTCACGGCACGCTCGGCTGGACGATGAGCACCGGTTCGGCGCGGCTCATCGGCGATCTCGTCGGCGGCCGCCAGCCGGAAATCGACGTGAGGGATCTCGCCATCAGCCGCTACGGCTGAAACCGCCCCGGGGCAACACAAAAAAAGAGGGATGAACATGATCGCGCAAATCCATTATCACTTGTGTTCCTCGTCTTTCGAGGTCACGAATGTCCGTTAATTCTCATATACATAACGATGGCAGCCTCACCCCACAGATGGCAGTGCAGAGCATGTTGTTTCGGGAAACGGCGCACAGCGGAACGGACCCGGATGAACTCTCGGAAATATTGTCGACGCCAACCTCCCCGATCAAGGTTGCGGCGGAAGGCAATATGCCGATTGCATATCACTGCAATTTCGTCTCCGTGGGAGAAGAGGTAACGGTAGCCGACTGTACCTACGAAGGCACAATCCTGATCAGGCGGGAGGCGCCCAGCGACAGGATGATCGTTTTTCTGCCGATGGCAGGGAACGCATCCTTCGAAGGCATGCGAGAGCAAATCTATTCCGTTCCCGCGCGTGGCACGATCCTTGAGGCAGGTCGTGCCGCGGGTGCTCGCCTGTTTGGGCCCCGCCGTCATTTCGGCCTGTTCGTCGATCAGGCGAAGATCACCAGCCACCTGACGCATATGTTCGAGAGAACGATCAGCGGCGACGTCGATTTTCATCCTCACATCGATCTGACGACCGGTCCCGGGCTTGTATTCCAGCAACTTGTCTCGGGCCTCCATCGCGGCCTCAGCGGGAACGGACCGCTGCAGCGGTCGCCGCTGGCCGCCAGCTCGCTCTGCGACGCGGCGATCTATCTGCTTCTGGAGACCTGCCCCAATCGTTATTCGAACGAGCTTGCGCTCCCTGCTCCGGCGCCGGCCCCACGCCATGTGAAATGGGCCATCGACTTCATGGAGGAACACATCGCTGAGCCGATTTCGCTCAACGATATCGCGATGGCAGCCAAGGTAAGCGTTCGTACTTTGCAACAGGGTTTTCGGCAGTTCAGGGGTACGACCCCAATGGCCTACCTGCATGACCTTCGGATGGTTGCCGCCCATCGCGATTTGCTCGAGTCTGACGCGAAGCAGGGCATCGCCGACGTCGCGCTCAGATGGGGATTTACGCATCTGGGGCGGTTTGCAGCAGAATACAGGAAACGCTTCGGCCAGTTGCCGTCACAGACCTTGAAACGCTGAGCTTCGTCTCGGTGTGCCGGATGGTTCCGTCGACGATGGACCAGACGTCCGATCGCCGACGGGAGCAGCAGGCGGGATGCGGATCTATGCCGCGCGCTTCAGGGCATCACCGAGGATCGAAACGATCGTGTCGATCTGGCTTTTCTCGATAATGAGCGGCGGGGAGAGGGCGATAATGTCGCCGGTCACCCGGATCAGCAGGCCCTTGTTGAAGCAGTCGACGAAGATATCGTAGGCGCGGGTTCCCGGCGCGCCGTCACGAGAAGCCAGTTCGACTGCGCCGACCAGTCCGAGATTGCGGATGTCCACCACGTTGGGCGAGCCTCGCAGCGAATGGAGAGCCTCCTGCCAGTATTCGGCGAGCTCGGATGCGCGGGTCAGCAGCCCTTCCTCCTCGTAGATCTCGAGCGTCGCGAGCCCGGCCGCGCAGGCGACCGGATGGCCGGAATAGGTGTAGCCATGAAAGAGTTCGATCACGTTATCAGGTCCGACCATCAGGCCGTCATAGACCTTGCGGCTGGCAAAGACCGCGCCCATCGGGATCGTGCCGTTGGTGATGCCTTTTGCCGTGGTGATCAGGTCGGGCACAACGCCGAAGTAGTCGGTCGCGAAAGGAGTGCCGAGACGGCCGAATCCGGTGATGACCTCGTCGAAGATCAGGAGGATTCCATGCTTGTCGGCGGTTGCGCGCAGCTTCTCCAGATAACCCTTCGCAGGCAGCACCACGCCCGCCGATCCCGACATCGGCTCGACGATGACGGCGGCGATGGTCTCGGCGCCGTGCAGCTGTACCAGCCGCTCGAGATCGTCCGCTAATTCGACGCCGTGGGCGGGAAGGCCCTTCGAAAACGCATTGCGCTCAATGTCGAGCGTGTGGCGCATGTGGTCGGCCGGTATTTGCGGGAAGACCCGCCTGTTGTTGACGAGACCGCCGACGGAAATGCCGCCGAACCCGACGCCGTGATATCCCTTCTCGCGCCCGATGATCCGCGTGCGGGTGCCCTGGCCGATCGCCCGCTGATAGGCGATGGCGATCTTCAGCGCCGTATCGACCGATTCCGAGCCCGAGCCGGTGAAGAAGATCCTGTCGAGCTTGGCTTCTGGACCACCCGGCGCGTTCGCAGCCAATTTCGCAGCGAAGTCGAAGGCGATCGGATGCCCCATCTGAAAAGTCGGCGCGTAGTCGAGCGTTGCAAGCTGCCGCTCGACGGCGTGGGCGATCTTCTTGCGGCCGTGGCCGGCGTTGCAGCACCAGAGCCCGGCCGTGCCGTCAAGCACCTGATTTCCATCGACGTCGGTGTAGTACATTCCCTCCGCGGCTGCGAGAAGCCGCGGCGTGGCCTTGAATTGCCGGTTCGCGGTGAACGGCATCCAGAAATTTTCAAGTACGGGTGCGTTCGTTTTGCTGAGCTGGTCCATCCTGGCCTCCTTTGGGAATGGCGCCGAGAATGACAATTTCTCCTTTTCAAACAAGTCCTTTTCTTTGTTGGTGCAAGTTATTGAAATTCAACAAATGGAAAGGTATAATTTTGGATATTCTGGACAACACAAACGAACCGTATCATGTCAGTCGACATCGGCAGCCGCCTTCGCCATCTCCGTATCGCCCATAAGCTTTCCCAGCGCGAGCTCGCCAAGCGCACCGGCGTGCCCAATTCGACGATCTCGCTCATCGAATCGAACGCCTCCAACCCGTCGGTCGGGGCCTTGAAGCGAATCCTGGACGGCATTCCCATCGGTCTGGCGGAATTCTTCGCCTTCGAGCCCGAGCGCCCAAGGAAGGCCTTCTATGCGGCCGAGGAACTGGTGGAGATCGGCAAGGGCGCCATTTCCTACAGGCAGGTTGGCGAAAACCTGTTCGGCCGCAGCCTACAGATCCTCAAGGAATGTTACCAGCCGGGCGCGGACACAGGAAAAGTTCCCCTTGTTCACGAGGGGGAGGAGGGCGGGATCGTGCTCTCGGGAAGGCTCGAGGTGACGGTCGATGACGAGCGGCGGATCCTTGGAGCGGGTGACGCCTACTATTTCGAAAGCCGGCGCCCGCACCGTTTCCGCTGCGTCGGACCGGTGCCCTGCGAGGTCATCAGCGCCTGCACGCCGCCGACTTTCTAGAGCCTTTCCGGGTTAGATTGAAGCATTCTGTTGGCTCAAACGGAGTCGGATGGTCGACCGGATGGCGCGTGTCGTAGCCCGGCTCTACGGCCAAGCCGGCCGGTCGATCAGCCGGCCCGTTTCAGCCAACCCGAAGGGCCGGGCAACTTTCCGCCAGGATCAAAGGCGATCGGCTCGGACGTATCTTGGGGTATGCCCTTCGCCAATCGCCTTTGCCCTGACGAAAACCTGCTCCGGCAGAATGCTGCAATCTAACCCGGAAAGGCTCTAGTTCTTGCCCTCGATGCGGGCAAGCACGCCGTCGAGTGCGGCGGTCAGCGCGGCAACGCCGCCCTTCTTCTCGAAGTCGGAGAAAACCTGCTCGTTCAGTCCGCCCTTGGTCGCGAATTCGCGGCTCAGCGCGCTGAACGGTTCGTTGCCGGGGCTGTTCGCTTTCTGCGCGAGGCTTGCAAAGAGCGGGGCAATGTAGGCCTGTCCCTTCGCCTTTTCGAGGCCGCTTCTTTCCAGCCAGACGGCAACCTGCTCCATGATGCCGAAATAGGTCGACATCATTGCGCTCGCTGCTGCGAGAAGATCATATTCCTTCCTCGACTGGCATTGGACAGCCGTTCCAAGCGCATCGAAAAGCGCGGCGACAGTGGTATCAGGCGGATAGACGGCGGTGACGCCTTGCCGGCCGGCGACGAAGGGCAGGGGGATCGCCTGCACGAGATGCACGTCGGCGCCGATCCAACCGGAGAGGGCCTGGCGCTCCGTCGCCGCAACGAGGCTGACGACCATTAGGCCATCCCTGAACGATAGCGCGCGCACGACCTCCTCGGCGACCTGCGGCCGTATCGCCAGGAATACCATGTCGCTGCGATCGACGACGTCCTGATTGTCCTTGGCAATTCTGACAGTGGCAAATTCGTCTGCCAGCGTCGCGGCGATGTGAGCGCTTCGTGGAGACACGTGAATCTCGGAGGCATAGGCCGGCTCAGTGAGAAGCCCGCGAACCATCGCTTCGGTAATCGCGCCGGTGCCGACGAAGCCGATACTGTCGATTTTCATTTGACTACTCCGCAGCCCGCAGCGGGCCTAACGCGACATCCGTCGTATAGTTCTCGCGCATGAAGTTGATGAAATTGTCCTGGAACTGGCGCGTATGAGCGTGGGCGAGTTCGTCGGCGAGCTCCACGTTCTTATCCCTGACGGCATTGAGCATGAGCGTGTGCTCGTCGGTCAGGAGGTAGCCCTCGTGGGTGCGCTCCAAATATTCGAAATGCAGGTGGAGCATCCGCTGCCCCTGCGACAGCAGCTTCTCGTAGAATGAGGCCAGATACTGGTTTTTCCCGGCATGGGCGATTGCCATGTGAAATTCCTTGTTGGCTTCCGACATGGCGAGGTGATTGCCGGTTTTGACCGCCGCTTCGAACGACTTCAGCCGCTTGGCGATGATCTTAAGGTCAGCTTCGGTCCTGAGCGCGGCGGCAAGCCGCGTATTCATGCGCTGCGCGATGTCGAGCGCCTCCACATATTTGGGAAACGTCGCCACTTCGATCGGCGCTACGATCGTGCTCCGGTTCGAGAGCGTGACGACCAGCTCGTCGGCGCCGAGCCGGATCAGGGCTTCGCGCACCGGCGAGCGCGACATGTCGAAGCGTTCGGCGAGCGTCATCTCATCGAGAAGCTGACCGGGCGGTAGAGCGAGCGACAGGATCTCGTTACGGAGCGTCTCGTAGACGCTTTTCCAGCCGGTCCCGCGGATTCGTTTCACTTCCGATTCATCAGACACTTAGGTCCCTTTCTCTCGACGCGGGTCCCATTGGGCCAGAAAAGCCGCGTGTCGGCAATGTAATTTTTCCGCTTGACTTTGTCGACACGCTGTTGACATATCTTTCTCAGTCGACACGCAGCCGACAAGGAAAATAACAGAAACGGCTACAGCCGACGAGTGGAACCGCGCGCTTCGCGCATAGCAAAAGAGGAATGCCGATGCTTTCGAAGTTGATAACGTCCGCCTTGCGGGCGCTGCCCGCGCTCGCTCTCATGGGAGGTCTTTCCGCCACCGCCGCACAGGCTGAGACCGCTGAGGGATATTGGCAGGGTGTGCAGAAGGCGGGCGTGTTGCGCTGCGGCGCAGCGGTTGCTCCGCCCTATGTCATGCGCGATCCGGCGACCGGAGAATATTCCGGCTTCTTCGCTGATCTCTGCAAGGAATTTGCCGATGTCCTGAAGGTGAAGCCCGAATTCGTCGATACGACCTGGGACAACATCGTTGCCGGCCTGCAGGCCGGCAAATGGGATCTGTCGCTGGCGCTGAACCGGACGCCGGCCCGCGCCATGGCCGTGCAGTTCTCGATCCCGGCGATGGAGTACCAGATCTCGCTCGCTTACAACAAAAACAATCCGAAAATTGCAGCCGGCGCCGCTTCGGTCGCCGATATCGACAAGGCGGGCGTGACGCTCGCCGTCATGTCCGGCACGGCGCAGGACAAGGCAATTTCCGCTGCGGTGAAGAACGCTACGGTCATGCGCCTTCCCGGTAACGACGAGACTCGCCTGGCGGTCACCTCGAAGCGCGCCGACATCCTGGTCGACGCCTCCGACACCAACCAGCTCTTCACCCAGTCGAACCCGGAATGGGCAGTGGCGCTCAACCCGACGCCGGCCCTCGCCAAGCAGGGGGTCGCTTTCGGTCTGCCGCACAATCTTTCGGCTGCTGACGTCGAGGTGGTCGATATCTTCCTCGAAGAGAAGGTCGCGACCGGCCACGTCGACGAGCTGATCAAGAAGGCGGTCGACGACGTGCTCAAGGGCGCGAAGTAATCTCACCGGCCGGTGCGAGGTTCGCGCCGGCCCTTCCAGCTTCGATCATCGGAGATTGGCATGACCACGTCCTTCAGCCTTCCCCTCGTGAAAATGCAGGCGCTTCACAAAAGCTACGGCAACGGCGCCATTCAGGTGCTGAGAGGCATCGACATCGAAATGAAGCCCGGCGAACGCGTCGTCGTCATTGGTCCGAGCGGCGGCGGCAAGAGCACGCTGCTGAGGGTGATGATGGGCCTGGAGCAGATCGACAGCGGGTCGGTCAGTTTCGATGGGAAACCCTATATTTCTTCCGAAAGCGCGGGCAGGAAGACCCAGATCGACACCAATGTCCGCCGTTCGATCGGCATGGTCTTTCAGCACTACACGCTGTTTCCGCATCTGAACGTCATACAGAATCTGGTTCTCGCTCCCTGCAAGGTGCGTGGAGAAGCCAAGGCAAAGGCCACGGCCCGAGCCCAGGCGCTGCTCGAGCGGTTCGGCCTCGGCGCCAAATCCAATGCCTATCCGGCCCAGCTTTCCGGCGGCCAGAAGCAGCGTGTCGCCATCGCCCGCGCGCTGATGCTCGACCCGAAGCTGATGCTTTTCGATGAGGTCACTTCGGCGCTGGACCCGGAACTCGTCAGCGAGGTGGAGCATGTCATCCTGCAGCTCGCCGCCCAGGACATGCCGATGATGATCGTGACGCATGACATGTGGTTCGCCAAGAACATCGCCTCTCGCGTCATCTTCTGCGCTGGCGGCGTGGTCGTCGAGGACGGCCCTCCCGAGCAGGTGCTCGGCGCCCCCCGCGAGGAGCGGACGAAGGAATTCATCGACCGCGTCTTTCATATCAAGCAGTAGGCCATATCAAGCGGCAAGGAGGGCATCGTGAACTACACGTTCGACTTCAATGCAGTATCTATCGCTCCGCTTCTGCAGGGGCTGTGGGTTTCGCTGGAACTGACGGCTGCGGCAAACGTCATCGGCATCGTCTTCGGCTTCGCGCTCGCCCTTCTGATCATGAGCCCCTACCGGGTCGTGCGGCTGCCGTTCATGCTGTTCGTCGAATTCTTCCGCTGCACGCCGGCGATCGTTCAGATCGTCTGGATATTCTATTGCGTGCCGATGCTGTTCGACGTCTTCCTCGACCCGGTGACAATGGGCATCCTGGCGCTTGGGCTCAATCTGATGGCGTTCAACGCTGAGGCCTACCGGGCGTCCATCCAGGCGGTTCCGCGCGAACAGCTCGACGCCGGTATCGCGCTCGGTCTCAATCCGCTGCAGCGGGTGCTCTACATCGTCTTCCCGACGGCGTTCCGCGCATCGATCCCGGTACTTCTAACCAACGGTATCGTCATCTTCCAGCAGAGCGCGCTGGTCGCGATCGTCGCTATCCAGGACCTGATGTACCAGGGCAAGACGCTGGCCACCGAGACCTACCGCCCGATCGAAACCTTTACGGTCGTCGCTCTCATCTATTTCGCCGTGTCCTTCCCGATAACCCAGATCGTCGGCCTGCTCGAACGCCGCCGCCAGATCCTTGTCAGCTAGGAGGCCAGAATGACGCTCGACTTCTCCATCCTGCTGCGTTTCGAACACGCACTTCTGCTCGGCCTGTGGATGACGCTCAAGCTGACTGTCATCTGCATCGTGCTCGGATGCTCTCTCGGCTTTCTCGTCGGTCTTCTCAGAACGTCGCGCAATCTCGCGCTTCGCGCAATCTCCAGCATATATGTCGAGTTCTTCCGCGGCACGCCGGTACTTATCCAGCTCTTCTGGATCTTCTTCTGCCTGCCGCTGCTGCTCGGCGTCGAGCTCTCGAACCTGGCGTCGGGTGTCATCGCGCTGACGCTCTATATGGGGGCGATCACCAGCGAGACGTTCCGGGCCAGCCTCAAATCCATCGGCCAGGAACAACTGGACGCCTGTGTCGCCCTCGGCCTGCCGCGCAGGAGCCAGGTGATGAACGTCGTGCTGCCGCAGGCCGTGCTGCGCGCAATCCCGACGCTGCTGTCGAACTGCGTCAGCCTCTTCAAGGAGAGCGCCCTGGTTTCCGCCGTCGGCATGGCGGATCTGATGTTCGTCGGTCAGAACATCTCCAACAACACTGCCCGTCCCGTCGAAGTGCTGACGGTCGTTGCCCTCATCTACTTCGCGATCGCCTTTCCTCTGACGCGGGCCGTCTCGCTCGTGGAAGGCCGGATCCTGAAGAAGCTTGCAATCTGAAGATAGTCGTTCCCAGACAGGAGAATTCCCCATGAAACTTTCCGGCGTCATGCCCGCGCTCATCACTCCCTTCGACACGAACAACAAGATCGACTTCAAGGCGTTCGAAAAGCACCTGACGGCGCTGCGTGCGGCCGGCGTCACGGGCTGGGTGCCGATGGGTTCGACCGGCGAATACTTCTCCCTCTCGAACGAGGAGCGCGACGAGGTGCTCAAGTTCGTCAAGGACTTCGCCAATGACGGCGAGATACTGATTGCCGGCACCAACGCGCCTGCCACCCGCGAGGTGATCGAGAACACGGCGCGCGCCAGGGAGATCGGCTATGACACCGTTCTGCTCGCCACACCCTTCTACACGCGTCCGACGCAGGACGAACTGCTCGCGCATTACCGCGCCGTGCTCGACGCCTCTGATGTCAATCTCATCCTCTACAACTATCCCCCGAAGGACGGCATCGAGATCTCGTTCGACTTGATGGATGCGCTCGCCGACGATCGCCGGGTGATCGGCATCAAGGAGAGCTCGGGGGTTCTGCAGCGCGCTGTCGATATCCATTCGCGCTACAAGGGCCGTATCGATCTCGTCTCGGGTTCCGACGATATCGCGCTGGACTTCATGTTCTGGGGGGCGGATTCATGGATCTGCGGTCCGGCCAACTGCATGGCGAAAGCGTGCTGCGACCTCGACCGGACGTTCCGTTCCGGCGACCTCGAAAAGGCCCGCGAGATGATGACGGTTCTCTACAGAGCGCTGAACATCCTCGAGAGCGGCAAGTTCGTCCAGAAGATTAAATATGGCTGCGAGCTCCAGGGCACGCCGGTCGGTACCTGCCGCGCGCCGCTCGGCGAACTGACGGCGGAGGAGAAGGCCGAATTCAAGGCGGCGATGCAGCCGATCCTCAACTGGTAACAGGCCTCGACTGGTAACAGTTATGGGGCGGCCAAGCCGCCCCGAAACCACTGAAATTGCGAGGTTGGCCGTGTCATCCATCGTGGTCGTCGGCGCCGGCATTATCGGCACCACAATCGCCTATGAACTGCAGCGCCGGGGAAAAGCCGTCACCTTGCTCGACAAGGCGGCGCCGGGCCGCGGCGCTTCCTATGGCAATATGGCGAGCATCGCCGTCACCGAATTCATGCCGGCCTCGCGTCCCGGCATCTGGGCGCAGATGCCGAAATGGCTGCTCGATCCGGAGGGTCCGGTCCGCATCCGTCCCGGCTATCTGCCGAAACTGGTGCCCTGGTTCCTGCGGTTCCTGGCTGCGAGCCGTCCCTCGAAGCTGCGGGAACTGGAGGCAGCCGGCGCCGTGCTGTGCCGACGCGTCTACGAAGACCTGGACGCGCTCCTGAAGGAAACCGGCCTCGGACACATGCTGACAGCCGAGGGATGTCTCAGCCTCTATACCGATGACGCCGAGTTCAAAGCCGATCGGGAGCATATGGAAATCCTGGAGCGCTTCGGCTTCAGGCACGAAATCCTTGGCGGCAACGCCATCCGGGACCTCGAGCCTGTTTTGACGACGAAGATCGGCAAGGCGGTCCTCTTTCCCGACAACCGGTCGATTGCCGATCCCTACAGGCTTGTCGTCGCCCTGTCGGAGAGGTTCGAAGCGCTCGGCGGCAGGATCGTTCAGGGGGACGTCGTCGATTTCGAGCAGGGCGACGCCGGCGTCTCCGCGCTTCGATTGGCGGACGGGCGTACCGTTGTTGCCGACAAGGTGGTGCTTGCGGCCGGCGCCTTCACCGCCCGGCTTTCTGCCCTGCTGCGGGAACATATCCCGCTTGAAACCGAACGCGGCTATCACACGCAGATCATGGAGCCCGGCATCTCGATGCGTCATTCGATCATCTGGCCGGCGCGCGCCTTCATGGTCACCCCGACGGCAGGCGGCATCCGCGTCGGCGGCACGGTAGAGATGGCCGGTCTCGACGCGCCACCGGACTATCGGCGTGCGGAGATCCTGGTGAAGAGGGCTCAGGAGGCATTGCCGGATCTGAAGGTCCGGCAGGCAACGGAGTGGATGGGGCATCGCCCGGCGCTGCCCGACACCGTGCCGGTCATGGGGTCTTCCGCCAAACGCCGCAACGTCTGGTACGCGACCGGCCACGGACATCTCGGCCTCACCTATGCGGCGACGACCGGCCGCCTGATGGCCGATCTCATCACGGGCGTCGAACCGCCCGTAGACATGAAACCCTATCGCGTCGACCGTTTCTGAGCGGCGTCGGCGCAAGGCGAAGGGAGTGACTATGCGAAGCGAACTCTACATCGATGGGCAATGGGTGAAACCGGCCAAGGGCGGAACCTGCGAGGTGATCAATCCGGCGACCGAGGAGGTAATCCACAGGATCGCCGCCGCAACGGCCGAAGACGTCGACCTCGCCGTGAAGGCCGCGCGCCGCGCCTTCGACAAGGATGGCTGGCCGAAGCTGACGGGAGCCCAGCGCGCCGGATATCTCCGCGCCATCGCGGACGGCATCCGCGCCCGTCAGGCCGAAATCGCCCGCCTAGAAGTCCTCGACAACGGCAAGCCGTTTCCGGAGGCCGACTGGGACGTCGCCGACGCGGCGGGCTGCTTCGACTTCTATGCGGGGCTGGCTGAACAGCTCGACAACAATCCCGAGGAGGCGATCGCGCTTCCCGATGCGCGGTTCACGTCCAAGGCGGTTCGCGAGCCGATCGGGGTGGCTGGCGCGATCATTCCCTGGAACTATCCGCTTTTGATGGCGGCATGGAAGGTTGCCCCGGCGCTTGCCGCCGGCTGCACCGTGGTGCTCAAGCCCGCCGAATTGACATCGCTGACGGCGCTCGAGCTGGCGGCGGTCGCCGACGAAGCCGGCCTGCCTGCCGGCGTCCTCAATATCGTGACGGGCGCTGGCTCGATCGCCGGGCAGGCGATCATCGACCACAGGCAGGTCGACAAGCTCGCCTTTACCGGCTCCGGACCGGTCGGCTCGAAAATCATGGCTGCGGCTGCCCGCGACATCAAGCGCGTCAGCCTGGAGCTCGGCGGCAAATCGCCCTTCGTCGTCTTCGAGGACGCCGATATCGACAAGGCCGTCGAGTGGATCATGTTCGGCATCTTCTGGAACCAGGGCCAGGTCTGCTCTGCCACATCTCGCGTTCTCGTGCACGAAGCAATCTATGGCCGTCTGCTCGAACGGCTGGTGGAAGAGACGAACAGGACCAAGATCGGCAATGGTCTCGACGAGGGAACCCTTCTCGGCCCGCTCGTCTCGAAACGCCAATATGACCAGGTCGTCGCGGCGATCGAAGGCGCCCGGAAGGCCGGCGCCACTGTCGCCTGCGGCGGCACGCGCCCGGAAGGATTCGACAGAGGGTTCTATCTCAGGCCGACGGTGCTAACCGACGTGCCGCTCGACAGCGACGCGTGGAAGGAGGAGATATTCGGGCCGGTGGTCTGCGTGCGCTCCTTCAAGATCGAAGAGGAAGCCGTGGAGCTCGCAAACGACTCGCGCTTCGGCCTAGCCGCGGCTGTGATGTCGAAGGACGATGCTCGCGCCGAGCGGGTTGCCGCCGCCTTCCGCGCAGGAATCGTCTGGATCAACTGCTCGCAACCGACGTTCACGGAAGCACCGTGGGGCGGCTACAAGGAATCCGGCATCGGCCGCGAACTCGGACGCTGGGGCCTCGACAACTATCTCGAGACCAAGCAGATCACCCGCTTCACCAGCGAAGACCCCTGGGGCTGGTACATCAAGCCGGAGGCGGCCGAATGAACTGGAACCGGACGCTGGATCTGCTGCAGGTCCACTGCCAGGGCGAGGTCGGCAAGGTCATCGTGGCAGGAGCGCCGGAGATACCGGGCGCGACGATGCTCGACAAAATGAACCACATCAACACGGTCGACGACAGTCTGCGCCGCTTCGTGACCTTCGAGCCGCGCGCCAACGTCGCCATGTCGGTGAACCTGCTGGTCGCGCCGACCCGCAGCGATGCGGATGCCGGCTTCATCGTCCTCCAGGCCGACCGTGCCCACCCGATGTCCGGAAGCAACTGCATCTGCGTGGTCACAGCACTTCTCGAGAGCGGGCGGGTGCCGATGTCGGAGCCGGAGACAGTCGTCCGCCTGGACACGCCTGCCGGTCTCGTTGTCGCACGCGTCGTCTGCCGCGACGGACAGTGCCTGTCCGTCAGCCTCGACAATGTGCCGAGCTTCGCCGAAGTGCTGGACAAGGAGGTGGAGACGCCGAAATGGGGCCGCATTAAAGTCGACGTCGCCTTCGGCGGCGTCTATTACGCGCTCGTGGATGTCGAACAACTCGGCCTCGATATTGCGCCCGCCAATGCCCGGCTGCTCGCAGAAGCCGGTATCGAGCTCAAGTCGCTTCTGTCAGGGCAGGTCTCGGTCGCCCATCCCGTCCTGACAGGCGTCGATGAGATTGCCTACGTGATGTTCCGTGGACAGGAGGCCGATGGGGCAGTGCGGACCTGCACGACGCTGCAGCCCGGCCGCGTCGACCGCTCGCCCTGCGGAACCGGCAGTTCGGCGAACCTGGCGACGCTCTACGCCCGCGGTGAGGTTGCGGTCAGAGACCGCAGAACGTCGCGGTCGATCATCGGCGGGGAATTCCTGGCGGAGGCGATCGGCGAGACCGAGGTGGGCGGCCGCCGCGCCGTGCTGCCGAGAATAACCGGCCGCGCCTTCGTCTATGGCCGGGAGCAGCTGCGCATTTCCGACGACGATCCCTTCGCCGCAGGATTTGCTCTGTCCGACACCTGGGGTCCCCAGGTCGGCCTTCTCGGTTAGGAGCTCCAGATGTCTCTCGTTCAACCCCTCACCGGTCAGACGGTCCTCGTCACAGGAGCATCGGGCGGGATCGGCGCCGCCATCGTCGAGCGCCTGTCTGCCGAAGGCGCGCGGCCCGTGATCCATTACGGGCGCGACAGAGAGAGGGCGCAAGCCCTTCTCGGCAAGCTGGGTGGAAACGGCCTGATCGTCCAGGCCGACCTCTCCAGTCCGGACGGCGCCTTCGCGTTGTGGCGCGACGCGCTCGCGGCGGCGGGGCGGATCCATGCCGTCGTCAACAATGCCGGCATCCGCAGCGAGATCTCGATCGAAGCCGATCCCGCCGATTGGCGGATCGCCTGGCAGACCGAGTTCCAGGTGAATCTCTTCGCAGCCGCCGATCTCTGCAAGGAAGCCCTCGCGCATTTCAAGCACCATGGCGGCGGGCGGATCGTCAACATGGCAAGCCGCGCGGGACAGCGCGGCTATGCGGCCGACGCCATGCCTTACGGAGCGACCAAGGCGGCGCTGATCAATCTCACAAAGTCGATCGCGCGCAGCTTCGGGCGCGATGGGATCGTCGCGGTCTCTGTCGCGCCCGGATGGGTGCGCACCGACATGGCCGAGGATTTCGTTGTGAGGCACGGAAAGGATGCGGCGGTCGGCGATATCCCGATCGGCGAGATGGCCGAGACGGCGGAGATCGCCGAGCTGGTGGCCTTCCTACTTCGCCCTTCGCAGGCCTCGGTCAATGGGGCGACGTTCGACATCAACGGCGGCAGTTACATCAGGTAGGGAGGTTCGATATGAAAAGATTTGTGGGTAAGGTCGCGGTGGTCACGGGCGGCGGCGGCGGTATAGGGTCGGCCATATCGAAGAGGTTGGCCGACGAAGGCGCCCTGGTGGTGGTGGCTGATGCCAATGCCCAGGCGGCAGGCGAAGTCGCTTCGCTCATCGAGGCGGCGGGCGGATCGGCAACCGCCATCGGAGCCGATATATCGCGTAAATCGGAATGCGTCGACCTCATCGAGAAAGCCTTTGCGATCAAGGGCCGGCTGGACGTGCTGGTCAACAATGCGGGCATAAACCGGCGCGGAAACCTGCTGTCCCTCTCGGATGAAGACTGGCAGACGAGCTTCGCGGTCAACCTGGATTCGATGTTCCATCTCTGCCGTGCGGCCCTGCCGCAAATGATCAATGCCGGTGGCGGCGCGATCGTCAACACGGCCTCGCAATGGGGGCTTTACCCCGCGCCGAACCACATCGCCTACAACACGACGAAGGCGGCGGTCGCCGCCTTCACCCAGAACCTCGCCCGCGACTATGCGCCCGACAAGGTCAGGGTCAACGCCGTCTGCCCCGGTGAAATCCACACGCCGATGCTCGAAGCCGGCGTCACCCGCGCCGGCCGGACGATCGCCGATCTCGACAAACTCGTGCCTTACGGCCGTATCGGCAGGCCGGAGGAGGTGGCAGCGCTCGTTGCTTTCCTTGCATCGGACGAAGCGGCCTTCATGTGCGGCTCGCTCGTGGAAATTACCGGCGCGCAAGCCGTGGCTTGAACGAGCCGGGCGGGCTCGGTGATGGCATACCGGACTGTCGGACGCTTAATCCTGCTTTTGTTTCGGATTTCGTCCGGTTACAAGGCGAGGAGGCTGCGAACATTCGACCGAACGGAAGGCATCGATCTTGAATCTCCTGCGTCGCGCGCTCTTGGGGTCCATCGGGGCGATGATCGGCTGGAAACCGTCATCGGCCACGGAAACCGGCGAGGAAACGTCCAGCCAAAACGAGGCGGAGGAATCGTCGGTGACGCCCCGGCATGTCCTTTGTTTCCTCGGCAAGGAACGTGACCTCAGCCCCTTGTCCGAAGCGGCATTGCAGGCGATCCGTGACTTCGCGACGGGTTTCAGCATCGACGAGGACTATTCTCAGTCCGAGCCTGATGACCGGATGGTCCAGTCGTTCGCCGTGTGCTGGGATCGGGTCGAAGCCGATGCATGGAGCCCAGCAGACGAGGAAGCCGTCGCCGATCATCAGTCGGTCCTCTATGTCCTCGGGCCGAGCATGCCACAGGCGGAGACGGTGAAGGTTTCGATGCTGGCGCTGCGCCTCGTCGAGCGATTGATCGATGCGGGAGCGGTTGCGGTAAAGGGCGAGAGCGCTGGCATTGCCCATGGCCTCGACCGATGGAGAGAGCTGATCCGCCAAGGCGCCGAGGCGGTAAAGGCCGCCGACCCACTGGCTGAGCAGCGCATCGGCCGACTGGCCTTTGCGAAGCGGCCGCTATCGGTTCCGGAATACCTGGAGAGCGTCGGTTTCCATCTCGTCGGATTGCCGGAGGTCTATGTGCCTGAAACGGCCGGCAACGAAAGGCAGATCGTCGCCATCATGGATGCGGTGGCCGACGAGATCGCAGGGCGGGGCCTTGAACCGACGCTCAAGGGTCGCCACGCAAGCCTCTCCTTCGATTCGACTTACGAAGTGGATGAGTTCAAGTTCAACCCATACGGCATCGTCAGGCTGCCCAAGTGAGCCTGGGCTGTCGCCCCGCAGGGCTTCGATTTCCGCCTCAGTTGTAGGTGATCTTGTCGCCGACCCTCGGGCGATTGAAGTAATGGCGATCGAAGCTGTAGCCATTCTGCCCGGTGAAGTTTGAAAAGAACGCCGAGACCGGCGTCGTCAATGTGTACTGCACCCGGGTCAGCACCACCTGCACGCCGTCATCCTGGATCTCCGAAGGGACCTCGATTGTGCTCGCCGAGCCGGAGGTAAGTGCGGAGGTGTTGAGCGCTGCAGACCAGTTGACCGTCGCGCTGCCGCTCTTGGCGATATCGTCCACCGCCAGCGTGATCGTCAGCCCTGTCGTGTCATAGGGCTGCAGGATGAAGCTGGCGCCGGAGAGAAGCTTGGCGACATCGGATTTCGTCCAGGAGCCCTGCTGTGAAATCATGTCGCCTGTGGAAGAGGCGATCTCATCTATCTTCCGGCTGACTGTGAGTGCATGGCCGAGATCGACGGTGCCGAACAGGAGCATCACCAGGATCGGCAACACGAGCGCGAATTCCACACCCGAAGCCGCCGACCGGTCGCGCATGAGATGACGGGCGCGGGACCGGGTAAAGCGGAAGAAGGACAGGCTCCGTTTTATGATCATGTCAGAAAGGCTCGTTGCGGAACAGAACGGAAGATCCGAGCAGGTAGCGGCCGTCCGAAAGCTTGGCGCTCGACAGGCTGAAGAAATTGACGACGGCTGTCCATGGCAGAAATGTCTGAACCAGGATGTAGTCGCTGCCCTTGCCGATATCATAGGTCTCGGTCACAGTGAGATTGCCGCTGGCGTCGATGGGGTCGGTGCTGGCGGCGGACGAGAGGTCGGAAAGCACGATCACCTTGACCAGCAGACCGCTGGAGCAGCTGAACGACAGCAGCATGTCGTTGCAGATTCTGGCCTTGAAATCGGCCAGCGTGATGTTGGAGGACGCAACCTCGCCGGTGCGGATCATCCGGGAGATCTTGTGCACCGAAGCGTCCAGCGCCGAGTTGACGAAGAACATCAGCGACACTTCGATAATGCCGAATATCATGATGAAGAGCGGCAGAGCCAGGATCGCAAATTCGATCGCAGCGACCCCTTTGCGATCGCCAAGCAGGCGGCGCAGCGATGCGAAGTGTTTCCCTCGCCTCATTGGGTCAGCCGGACGGATGCGAGATATTGGGTGAAAAGCGCCGACAGACCTGCGGTGATCTCGGTCGACGACGACGCGGATATGAACAAGCTCTTGGAGGATGCGCAGTCGGAAAGCGCATAGGGGATGTAGTCGCGTCTCGTGATGCTGGTCGACACGCCGCTTTGCATGGTGCCACCGTAGGTGCTCTTCCAGCTGGCGCTTGCCATGGTCGAGCCGACGGTTGCGTTGTAACCCCAGTCCGAGGTGATCGGCAGGTATTCGGTGTAGAGAACCGCCATGGTGGCGGACTGGTTTTTGACGTAGGCGCACCAATCCGGATTAAGCGGCGCCACCTTGTTCCAGTATGCCCCATACGTCGCCTGCCCGTTCTTCCATGTCACCTTGTCGGTCACCCATTCGCGCTGCGATTGGACGCCGTCCGTCAGCAGGAGAACCAGCTTGAGCGGCGAGCCCGAGGATGTTCCGTCCCCTCCGGTGCCGACTTTCTGTTTGAGCGTCGCCAGGGAGACGTCAAAATAGGTGGCTGCCTTCGAGGTCGCGCTGGTGAGGCCGTAACTTGCGTCCGCGAGGCGATTGCGCGCCGTGTCGGTGCTGAGCGTCGGGGTCAGAACTTCCGTGAGGGTATCGCCGAGGCTATATAATCCGACCTTGATGCGTTGATGATTGCTGTCGGAGTCGTCAATCATGTCGAGCACGTCTCTGACGGCGTCACCGGCAACATCGGCGCGCAGCTTTATGTTCTTGGCCGTGCTGTATTCGTAATTGTTGGCGTATTTCGTCTTGCCGATAGTGTGCGCATCGCCCGTGTGGCAGGCGAACTGGCATCCGATGCCGGAATACATGGCCGACTGGCCGGCCGTTGTTGCCGCCAGAAGCATCGACGGGGATGTGTCGATGACGATATAGACGTTAAGATAGGAGGTGGCCGGCCCCTTGACGGCGCTTGCCACGCTGACGTCGACGGTGTCGATGTTGGCGATCTTCATCAGCGTCGTCGGAACCGTGCCGCTGGCCGTCGCCGTGATCTTATGGTTTGATGTATCGATGTCGATGTCGCCAAGCGCATAGCTGTTTTCCACCTGCGCGTGGAACCAGTCTGCAACCTTTTCCTTGAGGGCGTCGGTGTCGTCGGTATCGATCTCTTTGACTGCGGCGATCAGGGCCGTGTCCAGGTCGCTCTGCATCCTCTGACGGACATTGTAGGTACGAATGTAGTCAAAGCTCGCGCCGACTGCGACGATCATCGGCACCAGGGTGAGGGCAACGACGATCGCGACATTGCCGCCCCTGTCCCGTCCGAGACCGCGAAGGGTTTTGAAGACCCGAGCAAGTGAATATGAAAGACCCGAGCGCAAAAAGACCACCGTCAAATAAGTCATACTAATGTGCAAGAAGTATCCGAAGTGCTTAAGCCTTTGTTAATTCCTGTATTTTCCGAGAGGCGGTGAGCTGTCGGCGCAGTGTTTTCTGCGCAAATTGTATATGCCTGCGAATTATGGATAGCCGTGGAATGACATATCATCTCATTCAGGCTGCGGGATCGCATGCGTGAGTGAAGCCGGAAGCGGAAACACGCCCGGCGCCATCCGCGACCTCTCCAGCGTTTCGTTCAACAGCGTGCGCTATTCAAGCACGGAGATCAGCGCTTTGGGGGCAAG
The DNA here is from genome assembly GCF_013416305.1 of Rhizobium sp. WYCCWR 11128. Classification (NCBI taxonomy): domain Bacteria; kingdom Pseudomonadati; phylum Pseudomonadota; class Alphaproteobacteria; order Hyphomicrobiales; family Rhizobiaceae; genus Rhizobium; species Rhizobium sp. WYCCWR 11128. The sequence goes on along the minus strand of NZ_JACCEZ010000009.1, from coordinate 186,582 downwards.
TTCTGCTCTTTCTTGTGCCGAAGACCAGACCGGCGAGGCTGGCGTGGGACATTTCCGCAAGGCTGGAAATGGATAACCCAGCGATGATCGTGCGTATCAAGAATTCGCATTCAGCGCTGGATCAGGAGGTCGTGCGGGCGTTTTTGAACGTCATGCGGGGACATGTTCCGTTGTTGAAGAAGTCGCCCACGATGCCGATCCAGCCTTCCGACGTCTGGGTCGGCATGGCCTGGGATTGGGCGCTCACTTCGCCCTTCCTGGCCGAAATTAGCCACTTAAACCCGGTCTTTATTCGAACGCCATCGATCCTCGGCCATGAGCTCGCCGGTGTGATCACTGCGCTCGGCTATGGCACCACGGGACTGTCGATCGGTCAGCGGGTGTTCGGCCTGACTGACTGGTTTCGCGACGGCACACTCGCTGAGTACGTCGCGGTGGAGTCCCGCAATCTCGCGCCATTGCCCGGCAACGTCGACTTCACAGTGGGCGCCAGCCTGCCGATATCTGGCCTGACCGCATGGCAGGGACTGTTTCAGCACGGCCGCCTTCAGGCGGGACAGACCGTGCTCGCACACGGCGCGGCTGGCGCCGTCGGCTCGATCGTGACGCAGCTTGCGCGGGAAGCCGGCGCCTATGTCATCGGCACCGGACGCGCCGCTGACCGCCAGAGGGCTCTCGACTTTGGTGCAAATGAATTCGTCGATCTTGAAAACGACACCCTGGAAGACGTCGGCGGCGTCGATCTGCTATTCGATGTCATTGGGGGCGATGTTCAGGGGCGGTCCGCAGCGCTGATCCGGGCCGGGGGAACGCTTGTGACAGCCGTCGGCCCGACGGATATTCGACCTGCGGATGGCCTGGCGGTTGATTTCGTCGTTGAGGCTGATCGTGCCCAGCTATCCGAGATCGTTAGTCGGGCCCGGGACGGGAGGCTGCGGACGAACATCGGCAAGGTTTCAAGTCTGGGCAATGCGGTCGCCACCTTCAATTCGACGGAGCGGCGCGCGGGAAAGACGGTCATCCGCGTTCTCCCGTGAGGACGGTGCGAGAAGGAGGATATTCGCGGCGGACTTTGACCGGCGCGTCTTCCTCAATGATTGTCTCGACGTGTACTCCCTGGAGGCGGTGGGTCCAGGGAGTGCTCAATAAAACACGAGCTGCGCATTCCTGCGCCTCGGATTCGCTTCTGCGCCCTCATTCCGGTCATTGAATCCAGCTCCACGTTTTACAAAAACGGCCCTTCGGCAAACAACCTTGTTTCCGTGTTGGGCGTATGGCAGCGGACGCTCGGAAATCCGTCTTTCCCCTCGGGCCTAAGTCTGAAGCCGCGGCGACACAATTCCTACTGATGGGAAATCGTATTACAGGTCGTCAGTTTCAATCCCTTCAAGAGCAACGCTTCCACATACAGCTGGTCTCTCGCGTCGCACTCTGGCTATGTCTTTGCCAAGGTCAGTGCAGCTTGGACTCCACCTTCAATGATCTCCGCCGCCCTCGATGGATCGGAAACAGCTCGCGCTATCTGGAGTGTGCCCACCATTAAGCTGAAGATCGCCATTGCGCGCTCGGATGGTGAGGACAATGGCGAGGCTGCAAGATACGACGCGAGCGCTTCGATGTAACGCGCCAATCCATCCTCATAAGCCTTCCGAGCCGACTCGGGTTGCCGCCCGATTTCAGGCAAGAGTGCGGCCGACGGGCAGCCATCTTCGCTACCTTGCAGATGGGCAACGTTCAAATAGTCGCGAATGACATCTTCAATTCCAAGGCTTGCGGTTCGGGCCTGCTCCAAATTTGCGAGCTGTTCATTCAGAGCGCTGACAACGGCCTCCTTCACGAGCGTCTCTTTTGAATCGAAATGCGGATAGAATGCCCCGTTTGTCAGGCCGGACTCCGACATGATTCCTGCCAGGCCCGATGCCGCCACACCTTCCCTGCGAAAACGCTTGGACGCGACGTCGATGATCCGACGTCGCGTGTTCTCCTTGTGACCCTTTTCAAAGCGCATCTATGAGTTCCGTAAATTGGTTAGGCCTCTGCATTACATTGTTCTCGCGTTTAAAGCAGCGGGTGCCGACAGGCTACGATGCTGCAGTTTCGAGCGCGGCTTGCAGATCCTTATCAAGATTTCTCGCGACTTCGTGGACTTCTGGGTCCCCGAACTGGCCGAAGGTGGAGATCGGCCGATCGTACTCAAATGCGACACCGTCGCTGTCCTCGCGAAGGAGCACGCGAATAGGTGCATAGAGGCCGGCAGAGATGCGGTGCCGGGTCATTTTTGTCGCGGTAAGCGGATTGCCGATGTCGTATTGTATCGCCTGACGCTGAAGACCGGCTACTTGAACCGCAGCGCCGTGATCTCGAAATCCGAAAATCGATAGCGGCGGGAGCGCCTCCAGTTCACGAAGCGCTCGGGTCGTTTCCCGATAACGAAGGAGCGTAAAGATCCCGTCGTCGATCCTGGGAAGCATGCTTTCCAAATTCGACTTAACGGCGTCGAAGACTTTGCTGGAGTGGATTGTAACGTGTTCTACTTCAATCTTCTGGATGTCGACTGATTTGCTTGCCATTCTCATGGTCCTTCTACGTTGGGCTTCGTGATCTGTTCGTCTTGTGCTGCTGGTCTTCAGAGAGACGAGATGGCGAGCGCCTCCACACGACGGGCGACTGACAGCAACCTGCGATCCCCGCCAAAGCGAGCATCGATTTCAAGGCCGATCGGAAGGCCGTTGCCCGCGTTGCCCATCGGGAGGCTGATCCCCGGAAGCCCGGCGCCACTTGCCGGGATGGTGTTCTTCGCCAAGGAAGCGAAGGTCACTTCCTGACCTGCGATCAGAAACTGGTTTTCCTTACCGATCTCGGGTGCGGTGCAAGGTGTCGTCGGGAGGAGAAACACCTCAGCCCCGCTTGTCGCAAATGCATCGCTGAATAAGCGCTGAAGTTTCGGCCGATCATTTGCCAATACGGCGTTATAGCCATCTTCAGAAAGCCATTTGGATCCACTTGGCAGAACATGGTGCTGCCACGCTTCCTTCAGACCCGGCTTGAGGTCCCGGTAAATTTCCTCGAAGGAGGTGGGAATACCGTTCTCTTTGAGAAACGCGGAAATCGCACCCATCGTCTCACGGAAGAAGATGCTCCAGGTTGTCGTGTCGGCAAGCGCTGAGAATTCCTCTCCGAAATCAGTTTCGACGATTTCGGCGCCGGCATCGCGTAGTCTGTGAATGACGTTTTTGAAACGTCCCTCGACCTCGGGATCGATGAGGTCGAGATATTGCTTGGGCGCATAGGCGAACTTCACGCCCTTCAGGTCACCCAATTCGGTGGCCATCGGTGCAGGATCCTTCGTGACGACCTGATCGATGAGCTCGCAGTCTTCGACAGTACGGGCGAACACGCCTGTCGTATCGAGAACGTGGGAAATCGGTGCGACACCAGTTCGCGGCCAACGCCCCGTCGTCGGCTTGAAACCGACGACACCGCATAACGACGCCGGCACCCGGATGGAACCGATGGTGTCACCTCCGAAAGCGGCGGGCACGATGCCAGCGGCGACGGCCGCCGCGGACCCGCTTGAGGACCCACCACTGACGCGATTAGGAGCGCGAGGATTTTTTACCTGGCCATACGGACTGTTGTCTCCCGTCAACCCGAAGGACATCTCGACAAGGTTGTTCTTTCCGAAAACGATCGCGCCGGCTTCCTTAATCGCGCTTACCACCTCGGCGTCCCGTGAGGGCACGTAATCTTTCAGATTGCTGACCCCAAGTGTCGTGCGCAGGCCGCTTGTCAAATAGCTGTCCTTGACACCTAGAGGAACGCCGAGCAGGGGGCCAGATACGCCAGCGGATCGGGCCTTGTCGGCTTCGCGGGCGGCAGTCAGTACAGCCTGTTCGTCGATCGTAATGAAAGCCTTGAGATCCGATTGCTTCCGGGCACGATCGAGAAGTGCTTCGGCGTATGACTCCGCCGCGAAGTCGCCGTCACTGATCGCGCGGGCAGCTTGTGCAACACCTATGGAGGCCAATCCATCGGCATCCCTGGTCTGGTCTGACGTAACTTCCTTGTGCATGGGAATCCTCACGTAACTTCAAGTGATAGGACGTCTCGCCAAGTCTTGAGCAAGGCCCCTATTCGGTTGCATTACGGTCATAATATTAACTTACGACCGTAATGCAATAGATATTTGTATGAACGGGCTTTGGACGGAATTCGACGCGCATAAAATGCTAGAGTTCGCGACGCGGAATCAATTTCGCGCAATCGCCGTCATCACCCCGCGCAATTCCGCGAGACCTTTGAGGCGTCTGACAAGAGGGTATCCGGGATGGGTTCCGCGGCCTCCGTCATTCACCAGTTCGTGTCCATGAGCCGGGCGGAGCGGATGCGCCAATCCGTTCTCCGCTGTCTTTGCGGCGCCCTGCTCGGCAAGCAGGGGTACGGGTGACCCTCGGCGCGCTCCTTAGCCGCCAGGAAGTTGCCGCATCGATGAGGTCAGATGATTGCGAGAGTAACCTTCGTCCCGCTGCTCCAGGGGGCTGTCGATACTACGCTGGAGCGCTCGGCGTGCTGCAGCATATATGTCGTCAGTTGCGGGTTCGCGGCGAGCGCGCGGCAGACCCTCAGAAACAGCCGGAGGGCGGCAAGCGTGGAGGTCAGCTGCGCATCGGCGAACGTGAAGTGGCCGGCAGCGAGATACCCTGTTTCACCCACTCGCGTGTGGAGTACCGTTAGCAATTCGTGCATCTTGAGGAGCGCCGCCTCTACAGCGCGAGGATCGACCGCGCCGTCCGCAGTCTCGGGAAACAGGCCCATGGATTCTGGTCGGCGGAAGCCAGGCACGTCGACTGCAGGAACCTGGTTCGGAGAAAAAAGCAGCCGTCACTGAATCCTTGCCGACCATCGCATCGTCTCACCATCGACGGGGTGTTCCCGGGCAATCCGACCAGGAGGCAAGATGCAGTTGATTACCGGCGCAGCAGGCTTGAACGGCTGAACGACAGTTGCGGAATTCGTACGCGCGGGGCTGCAGTTCGCGCTCTTGTTCGCAGCGCGACAGCGCGGTGCGGGCGGGGCTCAACCGCATGCCTGGCGTGGAAGTGGAAGGCGACATGATGAATGTTGCGATGGGCGGCGCAGGACTCGAGGGCGTCGAGCGCGTCGTCATGATCTCGTTGCATGCGCGCAAAGGTGGGAGCCGGTGTCATGAGGAATGACATGGACAAGGTGATCGAAGTAGATTTGAAGGTGACATGGTGGGCGCCAATGGGGAAGTCAGACGAGGGAGAGGTTCGATTCCTTTCAAGGTGAGCAAAAGTCCGCCCCGCCAATCATCAGCTGTAATGCCGTCATGCGGAAAAATATCCGAACCGGATAAAATCGTTCTCGAAAAACGTCTTCACCCCGCTCACAATCACGTCGACTGAAAGCAGGCATGGAGGATGCCAGCGGATTGGGGATCATCCGCGTTATCCATCAATTTCGGAGGAAAAAATGGGCACATTCGATTGGAAAAGGCTCTGGGCGTGGCTCGCGGAATGCGGCGCCGTTCACTGCACTTATGATGCGAGCGATATACGTCCGACGGCTAAGTCGTCCGCTGAGAAGCAAATGCTCCTCGGCAGACGCGGTTCAGGCTCTCGCTGATATCATCCCCAATTTCAAGGATCCTGGCCTGCGATTGGCGGCCGAGACCGCATCGGAGCGGCAGGATTGGACATAAGCCAGGGAAGGGCAACTATGTCGCAGCAGCTTACGGTGATTGCGCATCTGGTCACTTGGCCTGAGAAGGTCGACGAGGCAAAGACCGCGATGCTTTTGCTGATCGAGAAAACCCGCTCAGAAGATGGGTGTGTCGACTATGATCTGCATCAGGACAACGACAATCCCATGGAATTTACATTCTACGAGATCTGGAAAAATCGCCAGGCGTGGGAAGAGCACATGGAGATGCCCTACCTGAAAGAATTCGTCGCCCGTGGAGACGAGTTCTTCGAGATCGAGCCCAAAATTCGTTTCATGGCAATGATTTCCGGCAGGAGATAATTCGCAACGTCAAGCCACGAACTGCGGGAAGGCGCGATAGCTTAACGATCGCACTGCTGAGGGGCTCAGCTCATTCGACGGCATCATGATCCGTTCGAATCGGCGTGAGACGATCGGCTCTGTCCGGTGCTGGCGCCAGGCCCGTCGTGCCGCGTACGACCACATGCGGCGTGAGTAGAACGCGTTTCACCGGTTGACTATGATTGCTTATCAGGCTCATGAGCAGCTCGGCGCTTTCAAAGCCAAGATCGCGGCCAGCCGTATGCAGGCTCGTCAACGGCGGTGACAGCAAATCCATGAACCGAAGATCATTGATACCGGTAAGTGAAATCTGTTCCGGGCAGGCAATCCCTGCAGATTTCAGGGCGATCAGGCACCCGACCGCGAGAAGGTCGTTAAAGGCCAGGACTGCGGTGCTCTTCAGTCCCGCGGCCAGCATCTGCCGCATGATGCGCTCACCTTCCGCGACGTCATAGGCTCGCGCTTCGATCACATCAAATCGGCAACCGGCCGCTTTTTCCAGTCGGGCGCCGGCTTTGAAACCTGCAAGCCTGTTCTGTGCCGTTGATGCCGCCAATGGCGGGGTAATGTACACGACATCCCTGTGACCGAGCTCTAGCACGTGCTCCACTAACGCCTGGACACCTGCGGTATCGTCCATCGCCACCGACGAAATTAGGCTGTGCCGCGGATCGCGAAGGACCGCCACGGTCGGTATCCCCGATTTCAGGCACAGCTCGACCGACGGGTCGTTCAGCTCAAAACTCGCCACGATGAGACCGGCGACGTATTGGCCGCCCATGCGCTCGATGATCGAGACCAATTTGTCCGGTTTATAGTCTGAGCTTGCGACAAAGGTTATATACCCGTCGTTCGCAACACGCTCTTCGATCGATGCAATGATGGGCGCGAACAAAGGGTCGCTGAGACTCGGAACGACAAGGCCGATCGTGCCGGATTTCTGAGTGCGCAGACTTGAGGCCAGCGTATTGGGCCTGTAGCCGAGCTGCTGGGCGACCTTCTCGATTTTCTTTACGACCTTGCTCGAAATGCGATGACGGGACGTCGGGTTCAACGCACGCGAGGCAGTCGAAATATGCACGCCGGCGCTGTTTGCAACGTCGACGATCGTGACGCGAGAGCGCTTCTTCTGATCAGTGTCAGAGTTACCAGTCATATTCCCGTCCAATCATGTGCAAATGGTCCGTTATAAGCGCGCAAGGGTAGGTGATCAAACCTTTGCGCACAAGGCGGCGCACGTCGGGAAGTTGTCGATCGACCTCGCAATGGCATGCGCAAACAACTGGCTTCGCACGTTATCTCGATTTCGCCTGGCGGGTGGCTGAGGGCACCATCGCGGGCTGCATCGCAAATGCCCCACACGTCTTCAACCGGGCTTGCGATCGTAGCCGTGCAGGGATTTTGCCAGCGCTAATTTGTTTTCCGGTGCAATGATCCCCACCGGCTACAAGCTAATCACTTCTATTGAAAATGCAAACGGTTGCCCAAATTTTGTAGCGATACTTCCCAGCGTTATGAGGAAATTATCGAAAGAAACCTGCGGCTCCTCAAAAATGTAAGGTGTAATTGAGCAAACGTTTGCTCTTGACATGGATATTTGGGGACGGTATCGGTGCTGCAGGATCTGGCGGATTGATGAAACGCCAATGAGAGGCGGAGGAGACGCACAGTGGCTTGGGATGAGGCGCATGATTTGAAAATTGCGTTCGTCGGCACTGGCGCTCAAGGCGCATCGATTGGCGCTGATTTCGCATTGGCCGGGCTGGATGTAACGTTCATCGATCAGTGGCCGGAGCACGTCGCGGCAATGCGGGCACACGGAATAACGATCAACATGCCACGCCGGTCGATCAATGCAAACGTTCGCACATTGCATCTATGCCAAGTGGCGGAACTGCGCGAGCGCTTCGATATTGTTTTCCTGGTGGTCAAGGCATATGACACCCGGTGGACGTGCCAGCTGATAGAGCCGGTCGTGGCTACTGACGGCCTTGTCGTTGGCGTGCAGAACGGAATGACGCAGGACGCGATCGCGTCCGTAGTTGGCGAGGATCGCTGCGTTGGCGCCGTGTTCGACATGGCGTCGAACATGTTCACGCCCGGCGTGACCAATCGCCAGAACGACCACGACACCTCCTGGTTCGCGCTCGGCGCGCTCGATCCGGCAAATCAGGGTCGAGTAGAGAAAATTGCAGAACTGCTGCGCCACAGCGGCAGGGTTGAGGTCACAGACGACATCCGCTCGGCCAAATGGATGAAGCTGATCGTCAATGCTGCCCAGCTGGTGCCTTCGGCGATCCTGAACCTGCCGTTCGCCGAGGCGATGAAGGTTCCTGGCATAGCCGAGGTCATGCGGGCTGCCGGTTACGAGGCGATGCGCGCGGCGATTGCCGATGGCGCGAAGATGGTGCCGATCCTCGGCATGCAGCCGTCAAACGTCAACGACCCCGAGCGCTATGTCGACCAGATATTCGACGAGGTCCAGAAGACTTTCATGATGGCCGACACGCTGACGACAGTCCTGCAGGATTGGCGCAAGGGCCGTCGCGGGGAGGTTCTGGATCTCAACGGGCACGTCGTGCGGACCCTCGAAAAAGCGGGCCAGATGGCGCCGGTCAACAAGCGGGTTGTGGAAGCTGCCCGCGCAATCGAGGCAGGGAAACTGCCGCCCCAGCATTCGAACAGTTCGCTGCTCGTCGCGTGAGGCTCTGAAGTATTGCGTCAGTTCGCCGACGCGCAACCTGGGACGGTCCGCCGGCCGGGAGAGGTGTTCTCAAATCATGCGCCTGTAATCGCGCATACCACTGTCAGAAGGAGATGCCATATGAGTTGGGATAGAAGGGGCGGCCCGAGGATCGCTTTTCTCGGAACAGGCGCACAAGGTGCGTCCATTGGAGCCGATTTTGCTCTGGCCGGCCTTGATGTCACATTCATCGAGCAATGGCCCGATCATGTGAATGCTATTCGTGAGAATGGCATTACCGTCAACCTGCCGACCCGGACCATCAACGCCAAGGTTCCCGCACTGCATCTATGCCAGGTCGCCGAGGTCAAAGAGCCCTTCGACATCGTCTTTCTGGTGGTCAAAGCCTACGACACCAAGTGGGCGTGTCAGCTGATCGAGCCGGTCCTGGCGCCCGATGGTCTGGTCGTCGGCCTTCAGAACGGCATGACCCATGAGGACATTGCCGGCATCGTCGGTCGCGAGCGCACCATTGGCGCCGTCATCGAGATCGCCTCGAACATGTTCGTACCGGGTGTCACCAACCGCCAGAACGATCACGACGAATCCTGGTTTGCCCTTGGCGCGCTCGATCCGAAGACGCAGCCGCGCGTCGAAGCCGTAGCCGAACTGCTGCGCAACTCGGGCACCGTCGAGGTTACTGACGATATTCGCTCCGCCAAGTGGATGAAACTCGTGGTCAACGCGGCCGAGCTGATCCCCTCGGCGATCATCAACCTGCCACTGGCCGACGCCGCCCGCGCGCCCGGCATGCTCGAAATCATGCGCGCCGCCGGATATGAGGCGATGCAAGCAGCTCTGGCCGATGGCTCGAAGATCGTACCGATCATCGGCATGCCGCCGGTCACGACCAACCATCCCGAGCGCTATGTCGACCAGATCTTCGAGGAGGTTTTGAAGACATTTTCTCGCGAGGACACGCTGACCACGTCACTGCAGGACTGGCGCAAGGGCCGAAAGGCCGAGGTTCAGGAGGTCAATGGCTGGGTGGTCGACATCCTGCGCGCCCATGGGCGGACATCACCGATCAATCAACGCGTCATGGACGTCGCGTTCGACATTGAGGCCGGCAAACTCGAGGCGCACCCGGACAATTCGAAGCTTCTTATCGAAGCCTATGAGGCAGTGGCCGATCACCGCTGAGGACGCAGCCACCGGTGGACAGAGTTTAACAAGAGGAGGAGAATGACATGAGATCGCATCAAAAAGCTCGCATATCCGCGCGCTGGCTTCTGACGACAGTCGGCGCCTGGGCAATGGTGGCACTTTCGCTCGGCCACGCCGGGGCTGAAGAGGCCAAGGGCGGCAAGCTTATCATCGGCATCGACGAGACCGCTTCCGAATACTGGTCCGAATACATGCAGGGCGTAAAGGATATCGGTGACTCCCTCGGCAAGGAGCCGGTCGTTCTGACCAGCAACTACCAGGGGGACCAGCTGCTCGCCCAGCTCGGTGCTACCTACGCTACAGGCTGCAACCAGTGCGCACTCGCGACCGACCCTTCTTCAAACGCGTTCGTCAAGGCGGTCGTCAACCGCTCCGCCAAGGCAAAGGTCCATGTCGTCACGATCTGGAACCGGCCAGAAAACATCCACCCCTGGGATACCGATCCGAAGTACTGGGTCGCACACACATCCTTCGACGGTGTCATGTCGGGTTACTATCAGGGCATGGCGCTCTGCAAGGCGTTGAACGGCAAGGGAAAGATCGCCGCCATCCAGGGCGTCCCGTCGACGCCGCCGGCGTTTCAGCGCATCGCCGGATTAAAGAAGGCCCTCAAGGAATGCCCGGGGCTCGAGCTCGTCGACACGCAAGTGGGTGAGTGGCAGGAGACCAAGGCGCAGAACATCACCCGTACCTGGATGGCTCGCTATGGCGACCAGTTGCAGGGCATCTTCGCCTCCAACGACGCGATGGGCCGCGGCGCCGTCGCTGCGCTCAAGGAAAAGGGACTGAACGGCAAGGTTCTGGTGACCGGTTCCGACGGTTCGAATATCGGCCTGGAAATGGTCAAGAGCGGTGACATGCTTGCCACCGTCTGGAACGATCCGGTTCTGCAGGGCGCCGTTTCCATGTCGCTCGCCTATGCCGCCGCCATCGGTGACATCGATCCGGAAAAGCTCACGCATGCCCAGCGCGACTTCTACATCAAGCAGGATGTTGTCACCAAGGACAACGTCGACAAGTACCTGGAGATGAAGAAGAACGCGCCGAAATACACTTACGCCGACATCAAGAAGGACTTCTGGAAGGACTCGGCAGGTCAGATTCCAGAAGGCGCAAACGACAACAAGTAATTGGAGGATAGGTCGATGGAGGCCGCTACCAGAATGAGCTCCAGAACGGGCAGCCAGTCGTTGACGCTTCTTGGCGAACTTAAAACCAAGTTGCCACTGGCCCAGATCGCTGCACCGATCGCAGCGCTCATCGTGCTGTCCGTGGGCTTTCAGCTGATCAGCGGTAGCTTCTTCACCATCGACAACCTCAAATCTGTTGTGGAGGCAGCGGCGGTACCCGCAATACTCGCCGCTGCCATCAGCTTCGTCGTCATTATGGGCTCCATCGATCTTTCATTGGAAGGGATCATGGCGGCGACCAGTATGATCGTTGCCCTGCTCGTCGCAAACGGCGTCAACGGCAATGATTACGGCGTCATGGGATTGCTCATCGCGCTTGCGGCCGGCCTGGGATTCGGGCTCTTCAATGCCGTGCTGAATGCAGTCCTGAAGATGCCGTCGTTGATCGTGACGTTGGGCACCTGGTTTATCGGCTTGGGCATTGCAGCTTTGCTTTTCCCCGCCCGCGTGCCGCAGATCAACGATCCGTTCATTCTCGATCTGGCCAGGTTCCGGATCTTCGATATCAGCCTGGTGGTCTATATCGCCCTGGCGGTCATCGCGGTCAGCGAACTCATCCTGAATTTCGCGACCTTCGGCCGCATGATCTATGCGATCGGCGGCGATGAAGGATTGCTTCTGGCCTCCGGCCTGCGCGTCCGGCGCTTCAAGGTCATTGCTTTTGCCATTTGCGGCCTGCTGGCCGGCATGTGTGGCGTACTGCTCTCGGCGCAGCTCAGCACAGGCAATGCCAACATCGGCAGCGGCCTGTTGTTTCCCGCCATCAGCGCGGCGGTTCTGGGTGGAACCGTGTTGACGGGCGGGCGCGGCGGCGCCGTGCAGTCGGCGCTTGGAGCCCTGATCCTCGAAGTACTTAACAATGGCCTCATCCAGATCGGGGCAGGTCCATACACGCGCAACATCATCAGCGGCGCCGTCATCGTCGTCGCGGTTGCCGCAGGCGGCTGGCATCGCCGCCGGAAAATGAGGGTGGTGAAATGACCGGCTCGCTCGTTCTCAAAGGCATTCGCAAGACCTACGGCAATGTCGTGGCGATCGAGGGCCTGGATCTGGAAATCCCCAATGGGCAGGTTCTCGGCCTAATCGGCCAGAACGGCTCTGGAAAGTCGACCCTCCTGAAGATTCTGGCGGGCCTGACCCTGCCCGATCAGGGACAGCTGATCCTCGATGGCAGACCGATCGTGCTGGATTCAGCCCAGAGAGCCGGCAGCTACGGCATCGGGATGGTGCATCAGGAACAGTCGCTGATCCCCAACCTGACCGTCGCGGAAAACATTTTCCTCGACAAGCCGCACCCGGCCAAGCGAAACGGCCTCTATCGTTGGTCGGCCCTGAACAAGGCGGCTCGCGCGCAGCTTCACAAGATTTCGGTCGACCTGCCCACGCAGGCTCTGGTCGAGGACCTGCGCTTTGCCGAACGGCAGCAGGTCGAGTTTGCCAAGGTGCTGGCCATCGAGGAATTGATCGATCGGCCGCCGATCATCCTGTTCGACGAGCCGACATCGGTGCTGACGCCCGATGAAATCAAGCTGCTTTTCAAGCAGATAAACCGTCTCCGAGGCAATGCGACGATCGTTTTCGTCTCGCACCGTCTTGAGGAGGTGCTGGAAATCAGCGACCGCATCATCGTCATGACCGACGGCCGCAAGGTTGCGGAACGCAAGAGCGACGCCGTTGACCGTAGCGAACTCTATGAATTGATGATCGGCCGGCGGCGCGTCGTCGACGTCAGAACCGATCGCAAGCCGATCGATGCCCCGCCGGTCCTGAAGATCGACCGTCTCGGTTGTGGGTCACACTTCCGTAATGTCAGTTTCGACCTTCGCCCCGGTGAGATCCTCGGCATTGCCGGCGTTCTCGGATCCGGCGCCGAGGAGGTTTGCCGAGCCCTGTTCGGCGCAGAGAGCATCGAGACCGGTGCGATCGAGCTCGGTGGCAAGGCACTGACGCCCACGTCGCCGCGGGCAGCCGTCCGCTCCGGCATCGGATATCTCCCAGCGGATCGGCGAAGCGAGGGCATGTTGCCCAGCCGGTCGATCATGGAAAATGCTGTCCTGACCTTCGGTCTTGAATATGGTCTGCGTTCCCTCGTACTGCGTCGCTCCAAGGAGCGGCCGGCTGCACTCCACTGGATGCAGCGCCTGAAGGTCAAGATGGACACACCCTTCGCGCCGATCTCCAGCCTGAGCGGCGGCAATCAGCAAAAGACCGTGTTGGCAAAATGGTTGATGGCCAAGGAGCTGAAGGTCTTGCTCCTTGATCATCCGAGCAGAGGGCTCGATCCCGGCGCCAGAGACGACCTGTTTGACGTGATCCGCGAGCAGGCGCGCAAGGGCCTTGCGATCATCTTTGTCGGAGACACGATCTCCGAGCTTCTGGAACTCTCCGATCGCGTCGTCGTCATGCGCGATGGCGAAATCACGGCCCGCTTCGATCTGGCCGCTGAAGAGATGCCGAGGGAAGAGGAAATCGTCGCAGCCATGGTCTGACCGCCTTTTTGGATGGCGATCGCCCGAGCAACTCGAACAATAGCTATACGGACGGCAGGAACATGGGAACAGCGCTAGACAATTCCATTATCCGCACCCTGGGTGCCGATCGATCGACGGTCTGGAGAACTTTCGGACCATTGGGCGTGCTGATCGCACTGGTGGCTATTAGTGCCATCATAGCGCCCGGCGTCCTGGAACCGGATTCCCTGATCGGATTCCTTTCGGATGCAGCTCCGATCGTCGCCCTCGTCATCGGCGGCACTTTGCCGATATTGGCCGGGAGTATTGATCTTTCCGTTGCCGGCGTAGCCTCGCTGACCGGCGTTCTGGTCGTCGCGCTCAATCCGATCCTGGGTCCGTGGACATCCGTTGTCGTCGTTGTCATTGCGATGGTGTTCGGCGCCATACAGGGCTTTATCCATGCCTGGTTGCAACTACCGTCATTCATCGTCACGCTCGGCACGCTCAGCATGCTCTCCGGCCTGTCGCTTCTCCTGTCGAACGCAACCGCCGAGCCGGTGCCGGACAGCGACATCCTTGTGACCTATCTTGCAGGCAGCACCGGCGGCATCCCGAATAGCGTCATTGCGCTGATCCTCATCGTCGTGGTGTTAGGGCTCATGCTGCGTTACCTCCGCCTGGGGCGTGATATCTATGCGCTGGGCACCGGTGAAAAAACGGCGATGATGTCGGCCGTCAATGCAGTTGCGGTGCGAACGATCATCTTTGCCATATCTGCTGGATGCGCTGCGATTGCCGGTCTGTTCCTGGTCTCGATTACAACGTTCAGTTCACCGACGCTGGCGGGCAATCTGCTGCTGCTATCGATCGTCGGCGTCGTGCTTGGGGGCACCGCCATATCGGGTGGCGTGGGCGGATTGATGCCGGCTGTCGTGGGCGGGCTGATCACGTCCTGGCTGCGGATCCTGACCGTCATCGTCGGCGTGGCGCCGACCGCGCAAAATATCGTCTTCGGTCTGACGGCTCTGTTTGCCGTCGCACTGACGACTGATCGCAGCAAACTCGGGATCATCAAGTAGCGATTGGGCGGACAGGCAATGCGGCCGTTCAACGTTGCGATCAGTTGAGCTCATAGCCGGGTTCGGCGGGACGCGAGGACGGCGGCCGCAAATTCAAGGGAGAGCATCGTGAAGGACGGAAAACTTTGCATTCTAACGGGCGCAGCAGGGGAAGTCGGCCGCGCCACGGCCCGACGATTTGCCGAATCCGGCTGGTCGATCGTGCTCTGCGATCGGACCGACGACGTAAAGGCTCTGGCCGATACATTGTCGAGAGAGTTCATAGGCGAATATTTTGGCGTCCAGATGGACCTCACAAACGATGAAGAAATCGTTTCCGTCGCCAGACTGGCTGCCCAAACCGGGATCCCCTTGCGTTTCCTCGGGCTCATCGCCGCAATCAACCACGATGCCGTCGGCATCGAACACATGGACATGTCGGTTTGGGACAAAGTCCATAATGTGAATCTGCGGGCAAACGTGAAGTTCATCAGCGTCTGCGTGCCTTTGTTACGCAAATCAGGCAACGCATCCATTGCCACCGTCTCGAGTTTCTGGGGGAGGGAGGGGCATGCGTATTTCAGCCCTTACTGCGCGTCAAAGGCAGCATTGATTTCACTGACGCAGAGTGTGGCGGCGGAACTCGCGCCTGATATCAGGGTCAATTGTGTCGCACCGGGCAATATCAACACGCCGATGCACTTCAATGCGCTTGCCGTTGAAGCCGAGAAGAGAGGTATTTCAACAGACGAGATGCGCGCGATAGAGTGGAGCAAGATACCCATGGGTCGACCAGCCGAAACCGCAGAAATAGCAGCTGCCATCCATTTCCTATCAACAGACGATTCAAGCTACTTCATCGGCGCAACTCTCGACGTCAACGGCGGGTGCCGGTTGACGTAACCACACGCAGCTTGGCTTGACGGCATAAACCCCACCGAGGGCCATGCCAAAAGTGCGCAGCCGCGGTGGCGCGTTTGCTCAGGCTCCGATCATCCTTCAATGGCAATCATGCTGCTATGGGTGGGCGGCAGCGAGGTGTACCTGATTCCATCCGCCTTGCTACAGGTGTGAAATCAGGAAGCCAGGTTTTGTCTAAAGCACCTGGTGCCTGGCCCACTTTTTGTGCCTGGATTTCAAGCTGGACTCCACCAGCGCGGCCGCACTCTCGAGAGCGGCTCGTGGGGATTTTTTTCCAAGCAGAGCGTCATGGATCTCCGTACCAAGAACCTTCTCGATTGTGGTGTATTGGGGGATATTGGGACGCTGCCAGGTATGCAGCAGGTTCTTCTTGGCCAGTTGGTCGACAAACCGCACAATCGGCGAGCTTGCCGCCGCTTCCGGATCGGCGCTGACCGAAAAGCGTGGCGCCACCGGGAATCCGTTCTTCACATGCGCCTTCATCGCCTCGCGCGAGGCCATCCAGGCGATGGCGTCGGCGGCAAGCTCAACGCGTTCTTCGGGGAGGTTTGTCGGAATACAGAAGAGAAAGCCGCCTATTGGCGAAACCCTTGTGCCGCCCGGCCCCGACGGCTGGGGCAGGTACTCGACGCGGCGCTTTACGACAGATTGAACGTCATATTCGAAGCGGGCAGTGCGCATCGTCCAGAAATAGCCGAGGCTGGCGCGCCCTTTGAAGAATATCTCGAGCGTTTGGTCCCAGGCCATTTCGAGTATGTTGGGCGGCGATATCTCCAGCAGCCGCCGCATGAAGTCCAGAGCGGCAAAACCTGCGTCCGATACGATCGTACAGCTCAGTTCGTCCGGATCGACGCCATCCAACGTGAAGCCCGACCTGGTCTTCCTTAGCGAGATTGCCGGTTGACCGCATGCCCCCAGGAAGAAGAGAAAGCTCGACGCGATCGGCATGCCCCGCGCACCGTCCCAGACGGCCCCGAACATTCCATTCTCAGGTGCGTGAAACCGCCGACCGGCGGCAATCACCTCGTCGAACGTCTTTGGAAATGGCAGGTCGGCATCGCTGAAGAGATCCCTGCGGGCTGCCAGGATTTCGATGGTACAGTAGCCCGGCACACCGTAGTCCTTTCCTTCCCAGGTAGCGGTGGACCAGATGGACGGGTGAAAGTCGAGGGGATTGATGCCCGTCTTTTGAATGTAAGTATCGATGGGGCGGACGATGCCGCTCTCTGCGAATTCGCCGAGCCATGGCATGTTGAGGGCGATAACATCGTAGTCGGAGACCGGCTTGCTACCATTCTCGCGGGCACGCCGGTACAGTTCCGGCAGGGGGAGGAGATCGAAGTTCTTGCGGGATGCAAGGTTGTTGCGGAAATCCGCCCACATGTTGCGCATCGCTGAGAAGTAGTTGTCGTCGTTCAGCAGGAACCGCAATTCGATCTGCGACTCCGCCCTCTTCTGGACCAGGCGCATCGGGGGAATGATCTGGGATCCGAGCGGCGTTCCCCCGAAATAATACTCATCTTCCTCTTCTCCCACGCGCAGGCCAAGCGTTTGAGCAAGCAGCGACTTCGTCTTGCGCGCATAGGTCTGGAAGGAGCGCAGTAGACCGTCGCTCGGCTGCAGCGCGAAGCTCTTGCCCGTCGATCCCTTGGCGATGCGTTGGATGTAACCCGCCTCGATCATCCGGTTTATCAGCCGCATTGACGTAGCATAGGGCAGGCCCGATTCCTGGCCGAGCGTCGAGATGGAAACGGTTTGACTGAGGATATGCGACTTGATGAGATAGGTGACGATTCTCCACACCGCATCGTCGTCGGAGATCTCCACCACCTCTCTGAAGGGACGTCGCGTTTTTTCGAGAAAGTCGATCACGCGCAGCATCTCGTATTCGTTCACGTCGGCCTCCCCACCGTCGCGCATCCATTCAGAAAGAGTTTAAACAGGAAAACGCAAGATTGACGAGTGCACTCAGATTGCTGTGAGGTTTTGCGGCTTGTCTTCGCGTGGCGAAAGACCAGCCAGCCTCTCGGACTGTTCGAACAACACGAAGAAGTCCTTTTCAGAGAGCCCGTCCGCATAAGCGGCTTCGTACTGCTGCCGGATCATGGACGCCAGGTACATCGGAACATGGTCCGACTTCGCCGCACCGAGGATGAGGTCGAAATCCTTCATCATTTGCGAGACCGAGAAGGCCGGATCGAAGTTGCGGCTGACCAACAGGTCGCGCTTGTAAGCTATCAGCGGCGACGCTACGGCACTTTCGCAAATGACGCTCAGCATCGTCTCGACGGAAAGGTTGCCTTTCAGGCCGAGCGTCAACGCTTCGCCCAGCAGGGCGGCAGTTGCGCCGACCAACGCATTGAGAACGAGCTTCAAATAACGGGCCTCTTCTCCGTCGCCGAGATAAAATTGCTTCGAGGAAAAACACGCCAGCACCGGTTCGACCTTGCGATAGGCGCTGTCCGGTCCCGAAACCATCACCGAGAGATTCCCCGACGAGGCTGTCATCGTGCTACCGGATACCGGCGCGCGAAGATAGGCGATACCGCGGGCGCGGAGTGCTGCGCTCACCTCGGCGGAAATCTCGGGAGAGACGGTGCTCATTTCCATCAGGATCTGACCGGGCTTCATAACATCCGCCAGAGCGCCCTTCGACAGAACCAGATCGCGAAGAATGGCGTCGTTCGGAATTGTCAGCACCACGATATCGGATGCGGCTGCCAGGTCCTCCAGCGAATGAGCGACATTGGCGCCTTCCGCGACGATCGTTGCGCGATTTTCCGGTAATGGTTCGAATACCGATAGCGCGTAGCCGGCTTCCAGCACGCGTCGGCTCATGGGGGCCCCCATCTTGCCGATGCCTGCCCATCCAACCCTTAATGTTTCACCCATCTTAAACCTCCCTTCCTTGCCGGAAATTGCCCCGGCGTGAAGTCACCAATGCTGCTGTTGTCGAGGAGGTGCGTGCAAACACGCCGTTTTCCGCAGATGCAGAACGCGCGTCACTCCTCCCACAGGTTTAGTATGGCGAGGCAGAAATAGAATGCGCGACTTAAAATATCCATTTCGGATAATTATAGGTTTGTGAAAGATGCGGTTCATCCCTTAGCTTTCACATCGGATCGCACGGCGGTTCCTATGGGAGGAATATAGGCCGTCAACAGAGAGACATACCCGGAGGCGCTGGCCGTTCCGGAAACAATACTTTGTTGTCATGCGGTTTGACCAAGTTACACGAGGAGGATCGACCATGAAAACCAAAATTATCGGTATGTTTACTTCACTGGCTTTGCTGTCGAGCACGGCTCCGACACTCGCAGACACCTATGCCGGGGTTCCGCGAACCTTCCTTTTCAACCCGTCGCTTGATGTCTGCTTCAAGGATACATCGCAATACAAGAAGGACGGTCCCTATGTGATCGGGTTTTCGAATGCCGGGCTTGGCGACAGCTGGCGCGTTGTCATGCTGCATTCCATGGAAAAGGCCGCTTTCGAGCACAAGGACCAGATCAAGCAACTGCTGATCACCGACGCGGGTCATGACGACGCAAAACAGGTTTCCGACATCCAGGACCTCATTTCGCGCGGCGCCGATCTCCTTGTCGTCAGCGCCAATACCGAACAGGCGGTCGATCCGGCCGTGTCCCGCGCCATGGAGCGCGGCATTCCCGTCGTGATGGTCGACCGGCGGGTGTCATCCGACAACTTCGTCACCTTTGTCACCGCATCGGATGCGATGATGGGCCGTCTCTTCGCGCAATGGATCGTCGAAAAGCTTCATGGCAAGGGTAACATCGTCATCCTTGGCGGTCAGGCGGGATCGAGCCCGAACGAACTGCGCGTCAAGGCGGCCATGCAGGTTCTGAACCAGTATCCGGACATCAAGATTCTTGACACTGTTTACTCCGATTGGAGCCCCGTGAAGGGTAAGCAGGTCATGCAGGCCGTCATCTCGAAATACGGCAAGGACATCAACGCCGTGCTTTCGACCCATGGCCTGCAGACGCCAGGCTCCATCGAGGCCTTCCTCGAGGCAGGCTTCAAGCCGGGCGAAATCCCGCCGCACACCACATCTGATGTCAACGGACCGCTGCAGATGGCTTTGAAATACAAGGTTCCGATGCTCGAAGTGGGCTATCCCCCGGCCATGGGCGGCACCGCGATCGATGTTGCGCTCAAGGTGCTTGCCGGCGCTCAGGTTCCCTGCACCTACGAGATCAACGCACAGATCGCCACGACCGATGGCGATGAGACCCCCTCGATCCGTCCCGATCTTCACATCAAGGACATGGTGCTTCCGAACTCGCCGGCCGACATGCTGGTCACCGGCGGAATGGGTCCCGACTACAACCCGACGACATTCAAGATCGACTACCCGCAATAACCTCCCAGGAACTCGGCGGGGCGTGAATGCCCCACCGTTTTTTCAAAGACTCGCGAGGATCAGGCGATGTTGTCACTCGACGGAATATCCAAATCGTTCCCAGGCGTTCATGCGCTGACGGATATGCGGCTCGACGTTCGTGCAGGAGAGATCCATGCGCTTGTCGGCGAGAATGGTGCGGGAAAATCGACGCTCACCCGTATCATCGCCGGCGTTCACCAGCCCGACAGCGGGGTGATCCGGTTTGACGGAAATGATGTGCGCTGGGCAAAGCCGCGTGACGCGAAAGAACGCGGCATTCACGTCATCTACCAGGAATTCGTGCTCTTCCCGCATCTGACGGTCGCCGAGAACATTTTTATCGGCCACGAGCGCAGAAACCGGTTCGGTCTGATCGACCACCGCAGGACGGCCAATGACGCATTGGAGCTCCTTGCGAGGTTCGGACTTCAAATCGACCCGAAGGCCCTGGTCAAGGACCTTTCGGTGGCCGACCAGCAGATGGTCGAGATTGCCAAGGCGCTCGTCCATGACGTCAAGCTGCTCATTCTGGACGAGCCGACTGCAGTCATATCCGGACATGAGGTCGAGGTCCTGTTCGGGCGTCTTCGAGGACTTCGCGATGCCGGCGTTGCCATCATCTACATCTCCCATCGCCTCGAGGAAATCTTCGCGCTTTGTGACCGGGTGACGGTTCTCAAGGACGGCAAATATGTGGGAACACGCGATATCGCGGCGGTCAATCGCGACCAACTGATTGCTCTCATGGTTGGACGGTCCCTTTCCGAACTCTTTCCGTCGCGCCGGCCGGCTGCCGAACGCCCGGTGGTGCTGGAAACCCAGGACCTTAGCATTCCCGGCCGCGTCAGGGCCGCATCGATCGCGCTCAGGGCCGGAGAGATCACCGGGCTTGCCGGCATGGTCGGTTCGGGACGGTCCGAACTCGCCTTCGGGATATTTGGCGCCTTGCAGAAATCGGAGGGCCGGATTCTCATCGAGGGTCGGGAGATCGCTTCCATGACGCCGGCACGGGCGATCGGTGCAGGCATCGGCCTGGTGACCGAGGACCGGAAGGGACAGGGGCTGGCGATGCTTCTCGACATCGCGGCGAACGTCACCGCCTCGACATTGCCGAGCGTGACGCGCTTGGGCCTGATCGATAGCAAGCTCGAGAACGATATCGCCCGCGCGGAAATCGAGAACTACAAGATTGCTTGTCGCGGTCCCTCGACGGCCGTGTCTCTGATGTCCGGCGGCAATCAGCAGAAGGTCATCGTCGCCCGCTGGGCCCGGACCAGCACGAAAGTGCTGATCCTCGACGAACCGACCCGTGGCGTCGATGTCGGCGCAAAGGCCGAAATCTACCGGATCATGCACGATCTCGCCAATCGCGGGATAGCGATCCTGATGATCTCCTCGGAACTTCCCGAGATCGTCGGCATGTCTGATCGCGTCATCGTCATGCGCGAAGGCACAATCACCGGCGAGCTTCTCGCCCACGAGATCAACGAAGAGGCCGTCATCGGCCTCGCGACCCATCACGCGGCGGCTTGAGGATATTGTCATGAGCGCCATCGCTTCCACCAGATCCCGATTTTTCAGCGGTTCGCGCGCCGGCCTCGCCGTCGTCGTCGGCCTGCTTGTCCTGCTGTTCCTGATCGGCCTCGCGGTTTCCGATCGCTTTGCGACCTCGAACAACATTCTCAACGTCTACGAACAATCGACCGGACTCGCCTTGGTGAGCCTCGGCCAGACTCTGACGGTGCTGACCGGTGGCATCGATCTTTCCGTCGGCTCGATCATCAGCCTGGCATCGATGCTGACCTCGGGCCTGATCAACGGTGACCCGAACATGGTCATTCCTGTCGTCGCTGGCGTCCTCGTGCTCGGAGCGGTCATCGGCGCAGTGAACGGCGGCGTCATCGTCCTGACCGGGGTGCACCCGCTGATAGTCACTCTCGGGACCGGCGCGGTGCTTCAGGGGATCGCGCTTCTCTACGGCCTTGGTCCGATCGGCAAGGTGCCTTTGAATTTCGATTATTTTGCCTATGGGCGGCTTGCGGGCGGCCTGTCGGTTGGAGCCACGTTCGTCCTCTTTCTGTTTGTCGTCACGGCACTTCTGCTGCGCAACACCAGAAGCGGGCGCTACGTCTATGCTGTCGGCGACGATCCCCATGCGTCGGTCCTCATGGGCCTGCCGAAGACGGGCGTGATTATCGGCGTCTACACGCTGTCCGGCCTGTTTGCCGCCTTGACCGCCGTCTATCTCGTGAGCCGCTTCGGGGTGGGGCAGCCCTATACAGGTGCAAACTACACGCTTGGATCGATTACGCCCGTGGTGGTCGGCGGCACCATGCTGGCGGGTGGGCGAGGGGGCGTGATGGGCACGCTTCTGGGCGTCTATCTGGTCTCGCTGCTCAACAATCTACTCAATTTCCTCGATGTCTCCACGCACTACCAACTGGTCGCCCAGGGCCTGGTGATTATCGCGGCGGTATCTGTCTACGTTGAAAAACGGAGGGTCGCGTGATGAATGTCGCCAATGCCAACAAGGGTGTTGCTATGACGCGTTCTGCTCCAAGCTTCACCATTCTTGCCGCAGCGAAGTCGTACGGCATCTTCATTTTCCTCGTTCTTGCGATAGCTGCAGCGACGATCGCAAGCCCCGCTTTCATCAGCGGCGCCAACGTTTCCAACATGCTGATGCAGCTTGCTCCGCTCGGGATCGTGGTTATCGGCCAGGCCTTCGTTATCCTGGTGCGCGGCCTCGACCTGTCCGTCGCCTCGGTGATGGCAACGGCCGCGGTCATTGCCACGAGTTTCAACGGGCAGAACGGCGACGCGCCGATGATCGTCGCGGCCTGCGTGCTTATGGGAGCCGCAACGGGATTGGCCAATGGCCTCCTGGTGACGAAGCGCAATGTGTCGCCCTTTCTGGCGACGCTCGCAACCATGATCGTCCTGCAGGGATTGCGCTTCGCCTGGACGCAGGGTGCGCCGTCTGGCAACGTGCCGCCTGTCTTCCGGGCGCTCGGCGCGGGTACCGTCTGGGGCATTCCGTACAATCTGATCGTCATGCTGGTCGTCGCCGCGGTCTTCGCAGTCCTTCTGCACCGCGCCGCCTTCGGCCGGCGCGTCTATATCACCGGCGGCAATCCGATCGCTGCACGCCTCGTCGGCATCTCCGCCGATCGCATCATCATCCTCTGCTACATCATCTGTGGCATCCTGGCGGCCGTCGCCGGGCTGGCGCTTTCGGGCTTCGTCGGCGTCGTCGACAATTTCGTCGGCAAGGGGTTCGAGCTGGACTCGATCGTTGCTGCTGTGATGGGCGGCGTCGCGCTCTCCGGTGGACGGGGTTCGGTTCTGGGCGCACTCGCCGGAGCCGCGATCCTTGTGGTGTTGTCGAACGCCGTCGTGATGGTCGGCATGCCGGTTCAATTGCAGATCATCGTCAAGGGCGTCGTGATCATCGTCGCCGCGAGCCTCTACGTTCGCACCGTTCGCTGAAACAAAAGGGAGAATTTCGTGAGCCAGTCGGAAGTAAAGAAGGTTGTGATCGTCACCGGCTCCGGCCGTGGAATCGGCGCCGGCATTGCTGCGGACCTGGCGGCAAAGGGCGCAAGCGTCGTGATCGCGGATATCAACAAGGATGCTGCCGTTGCCGTTGCCGCCAGGATCAAGGACGCCGGTGGCGAGGCGTTCGCCAGCAGCGTCGATGTCTCCGAGCGTGCGAGCGTGAAGGCACTGATTGCGGAAACGGTTCGCCACTATGGGCGGCTAGACGTCATGTTCAACAATGCCGGCATCAGCCAGACCTGCCCGTTCCTGGATGTCACGGAAGATGACTTCAACCGGATCATGAAAATCAACGGCCTTGGCGTTCTGATCTGCACGCAGGAGGCTGCAAGGCAGATGATTGCACAGGGCGGAGGCGGCAAGATCATCAACACGGCGTCGATCGCCGGCAAGCAGGGCTACCCGCTCTTTGCGCATTATTGCGCATCGAAATTCGCCGTCGTCGCCATTACGCAGGCGGCAGCGCGTGCACTTGCCGAGCACCGGATCACCGTCAACTGCTTCGGCCCTGGCGTGGTTGCGACCGAACTCTGGGAGCAGCTCGACCGGGAGTTCATGGAGCACGGCCTGACCTCCAAGCCGGAGCAGGCGATCAACGAGTTCTCGCAGTCGATCCTACTCGGACGCGTTTCCGTGCCGAAGGATATCACCGGCGTTACGACGTTTCTGGCGTCCGATGCCTCGGACTACATTACCGGCCAGACCGTCATGGTCGATGGCGGTATGGTTCTGATCTGAGGGGAGGATAGCCGATGTCGCGTTTGAGGGATAAGATCGCTATCGTCACCGGTGGAAGCACCGGCATCGGCGAGGCAACCTGCCACCGGTTCGCCGAGGAAGGCGCCAAGGTCGCCATCTTCGACGTTGTCGCGGAGCAGGGAGCGCATGTCGCGGAGACCATCCGGAAGGCAGGCGTAGAGGCAGCCTTCTACAAGGTCGACGTCTCGAAAGAGGATGAGGTGGCACCGGCAATCGAGCAGGTCGTCAAGGCCTGGGGGAAGCTTGACATTCTGGTCAACAATGCCGCCGTCACTGGCGTCAACAAACTTGCGCATGACGTGACCGTCGATGAATGGGACCGGATCTTCGCGATCAATGTGCGCGGCGTTTTTCTCTGCACCAAGCATGCGGTCAAGCCGATGATGGCGGCGAAGGGAGGTTCCATCGTGAATTTCTCGTCGATCTACGGACTGATCGGAAACGACGACCTGCCGCCCTATCACGCCACCAAGGGTGCGGTGCTGGCAATGACCAAGACGGATGCCATCTGCTACGCCCCCTTCGGCATCCGGATCAACGCCGTTCATCCCGGTTCCACCAAGACGCCATTGTTCATGAAGGCGGGTGAGACCTATCCGGGTGGTCCCGACCACTATCTCGATATGATGAAATCGAAGCATCCTCTCACGCTTGGCGAGCCCGTCGACGTCGCCAACTGCGTACTTTTCCTCGCATCCGACGAAGCCCGTTTCGTGACCGGCAGCAGCCTTGTCTGCGACGGCGGTTACACTGCGCAATAATCAGAAGGACATACCCATGAAGGCCGTACGATACTACACAAAGAAGGACATCCGCGTCGAGGACGTTCCGGCGCCGAGCGGGCCGCTGGGGGACGATATGGTCCTCATCGAGCCGCTGGTCTGCGGCATCTGCGGCACGGATCTGCACGAGTATATCGCCGGTCCGATCGTTACCCCGGCAACGCCGCATGTCTATTCCGGCGCGACGCTGCCGCAGATCCTCGGGCATGAGTTTTCCGCACGTGTCATCGAGGTGGGCAAGAACGTCACGCATGTGTCACCCGGTTCACGTGTCTCGATCCAGCCCCTGATCTCCCCGCGTGACGATTATTACGGTCGCCGCGGCCTCTTTCATCTCAGCGAAAAGATGGCCTGCGTCGGCCTCTCCTGGGATTGGGGCGGCATGGGCGAACGCGCTGTCGTCAACGGCTACAATGTATTCCCCGTTCCCGACAGCGTGTCAGATGTCCAGGCTGCGATGATCGAACCTGCCGCCGTCGCGCTCTACGGCGTCGACCGGGGCGGTGTGGAGGCCGGAAGCACGGTACTCGTCTCCGGCGTCGGACCGATCGGTGCGCTCGTTTTGCTCGCCACCAAGGCGGCCGGCGCGACCACCATTTTCGTCTCGGAACTCAATCCGAACCGCCGGGCTCTCGCCAAGCAGTTGGTCCCTGAGGCGATCGTTTTCGATCCGCGCGAAACGGACACCGAGAAGCTCTTCCGCGAACACACCGACGAAGGCGTCGGCGTCGACGTGGCGCTCGAATGCGTCGGTGCCGAAGCCTCGCTCAACCTCTGCGCAAAGGCAGTGCGGCGGCAGGGAACGGTCGTTCAGGTAGGCTTGCACGTCAAGCCGGCGGCGATCGACGCGATGCTCTGGGCCCTCAAGGACATCACCGTCGAGGCAACCTGGTGCTATCCGGTGCAGATCTGGCCGCGAATTGCGGCAATGATCGGCTCTGGAATTTTCCCGGTCGAGAAGATCGTCACCGCACAGATCCGCCCCGAAGACGTCGTCGAGAAGGGCTTCGAGGCACTTCTCGATCCTGCGGCTTCGCATATGAAAATTCTCGTCAACATGAAGGCCTGACCCATGAGAAACCCCATGGACATCAGCGGCCGGACTATCCTGGTCACCGGGGCCGCAGGCGGAATAGGCAGCGCCACGTGCCTCTACCTCGCGTCTCTCGGCGCGACGGTCATTGCCGCCGATCGTGCCGCTTCGGTCGAGAAGACCCGCGATGCCGTTCGCGCGGCGGGCGGCAAGGCGGAATGCATCACCTTCAACGTCGCCGACAAGAATTCCGTGGAGGCGGCGGCTGCGACCGTCGCCGATAAATTCGGCAAGCT
The DNA here is from genome assembly GCF_013416305.1 of Rhizobium sp. WYCCWR 11128. Classification (NCBI taxonomy): domain Bacteria; kingdom Pseudomonadati; phylum Pseudomonadota; class Alphaproteobacteria; order Hyphomicrobiales; family Rhizobiaceae; genus Rhizobium; species Rhizobium sp. WYCCWR 11128. The sequence continues at coordinate 160,151 of NZ_JACCEZ010000009.1, read as the reverse complement.
CGACGGGATCTTCGCAAATGCGGGCATGTCCTACGAGCGGCCGGCGCTGGAGCACAGCGAGGCCGACTGGCGGACGGTCATGTCCGTCAATCTCGACGGCGTTTTCTGGACGGTCCAGGCCTTCGGACGCGCCATGATTGCCAGCGGGCAGGGGGCGGTGGTGATGACGGCTTCGATTGCCGGCATGAAGGCCGTTCGTCCCGAATTGCATGTCGGCTACGACGTGTCGAAAGCCGGTGTGGCCCATATGTGCAAGGTTCTTGCGGCGGAATGGGCGCGCTCGGGCGTTCGCGTCAATGCTGTCGGCCCCGGCTATACCGACACCGTCATGCTGGCGGAGGTCGGACGCACCCAGCCGGCGGTGATGAAGCAATGGCTGGACGACACGCCTGTGGGCCGGCTCATCAAGCCGGAGGAAATTGCCTCCGCCGTCGCCTTCCTCCTCTCCGACGCCGCCAGCGGCATAACCGGCCATGTGCTGATGGTCGACGGCGGCTACTCGATCGCCTGATTTTCTGAAAGGACACTACAATGCATTACATCGTTCATTGCCTCGACCACGAGGGCGCGGTCGACAAGCGCCTTGCGAACTACGACGCGCACAAAGCCTATCTGTCGAGTGCAAAGACGAAAACGGTCATATCAGGTCCGTTGCTTGCAGATGACAACAAAACGATGATCGGCTCGCTATTCCTGTTCGAAGCCGACAGCAAGGAAGAGGTTGTCGCCTTCAACAGCGCAGACCCATTCACCAAGGCGGGCGTCTGGAAGACCGTTAATATCCATCCCTTCAGCAAGCGGGTGGACAATCGATGACCGTGGTCGAAGAAAAGCCGGTCATTGCCGCGATCGTCGGCCTCGGCTGGTGGGGCAAGAAGATGGCGAGCCTCGTCAATGCCGGCGGCGCCGAAATGCATTTCGTCCGCGCGGTCGATCCAAGCCCCGAGGCCAAAGCCTTTGCGGCCGAACTCGGGCTGCAGTTTTCGCATGATCTCGCAGAAACGCTGGCCGACGACACGATCGAAGCCGTCGTTCTTGCGACGCCGCACGCACTGCACCAGGAGCAGATCGAGCAGGTCGTGGCCGCAGGCAAGCATGTCTTCTGCGAAAAGCCACTCGCCTTGACCCGCCAAGGTGCTGAAAAGTCGGTCGGCCTGTGCCGGAACGCCGGCCTGGTTCTCGGCATGGGTCACGAACGCCGCTTCGAGCCGCCGATCGCGGAGATCCTTCAGTTCGCTGCTGAGGGGAAGCTCGGCAGGCTGCTGCAGATCGAAGCCAATTTCAGCCACGACAAATTCCTCGGCCTCGATCCGTCGAACTGGCGGCTCAAGGCCGATCAGGCGCCGGCAGGCGGGATGACCGCGACCGGCATCCATCTGACGGATCTGTCCGTCAAGCTGATGGGCCCGGCAAGGGACGTACGGGTGATCTGCGAGAATCTGGCTTCCAAAATCCCGCAGGGCGATACGATGAGCGCCCATATCGGCTTCGTGAATGGCGGATCTGCCTATGTATCGGCAACGCTGGCGACGCCCTTCGTCTCCCGTTTCGCCATCTACGGTACCCTCGGCTGGATCGAGGTGCGCGACAAGGCGCATGTCGAGGCCCCCGATGGCTGGATCGTCACAGAAGGCTGGAAGGATAAGCCGATCACGGTGCGCGAGGTTCCTCCGGCCGAGCCTGTGCGCGACAATCTTCGCGCCTTCGCGCGCGCCGTCCGCGGCAAGGCGGATTATCCGATCACCGGCGAAGACATGATCAACAACATCGCTTTGCTCGAGGCAATCGTCCGCTCTGCCGGGACGGGTGCCGTCGAAACAGTCTGAGGAGGACATGATGAAGGCTCTTGTTTTCGAGGCCCCGGAAAAGCCGGTCATCGTCAATGCGGCCGTGCCTGAAATCTCGCCGAATGAGGTGCTGGTCCAGACACGGGCTGTCGGCATCTGCCATTCCGATTACGAGTTGCTTGCTGGCCGCTACATCATCCCGATCTCGTACCCCGTGACCCCCGGTCACGAATGGAGCGGTGAAATCGTCGAGGTCGGACGCAACGTCACGGGCTTCAGAAAGGGAGATCGCGTCGTCGGCGAATGCGTCGTGCGGACGCCTGAACGGCTGCACCATTTCGGCTTCTCGATGAGCGGTGCCGATCGTGAGTATTTCGCGGTAAATCCGGAATGGCTGCACAAGCTTCCCGATGCTGTCGATGACAAGAAGGCGGCGCTGATCGAACCATTCACCTGCGGCTTCTACGCCGTGCTCCGCTCGGGCGGTACGAATGCCAGCGAAACCGTCGTCGTCTCGGGCGGAGGAACGATCGGACTGGTCTCGGCGGCTGCTGCCATCGGCATGGGCGCACGCGTCATCGTTGTCGATCCGCTCGCGTCGCGGCGGGATGTTGCTATCCGGCTCGGCGCCGCGTTCGCCATCGATCCGTCCGACGGCGGAGCAGCCGACAAAATCCGGGAATTGACCGGCGGCGCAGGCGCGGATCTCGTCATCGAGGCTTCCGGCCATGACGCGTCTCTCGCCGCCGCTTTCGACTACGCCCGGGAAGACGGACGAATGTCGATGGTGGGCATCAATATCGGTCGCAAGGTTCCTGTCGTCATCGGCCAGATCCAGATGAAGAACCTGACGGTGCGCGGATGCATCGGATCGCCCGGCGTTTGGCCCGCAGCAATTCGCTTTCTCGAAAAGACCGGTCTCGACCTGTCGCCGATCCAGACCCACGACTTTGCCCTCACGGACGCCGTTCAGGCGTTTGCATTCGGACAGGATCCGACGAAGAGCATCAAGATTACCCTGTTGAATGGTTGAGCCAATGAGTAAGCATGCACTGATTGTCGGGGCGACCGGCATCACCGGAAGTAATCTTGCGCAGTATCTGCTGGCGGAAGGCGGCTGGAGCGTTTCCGGCCTGTCGCGGTCCGTCAGCCCGATCGCCGGCGTCGAAACCTTGCAATGCGATCTGGTCGATGCGGACTCGGTCCGCGGTGCGCTGGTCGGGACAAGACCGAGCCACGTCTTCATCACCGCATGGGCACGCCAGGAAACGGAGGTCGAAAACTGCAGAGTGAACGGTGCGATCGTCCGCAACGTGCTTGACGGTTTGCAAGGCGGCAGCGTCGAGCATGTCGTCCTGACCACCGGCACCAAGCACTATCTCGGGCCGTTCGAATCCTATGCGAAGACGCAGCCGGAAACGCCGTTCCGCGAGGAGCAGGAACGTCTGCCCGGCGAGAATTTCTATTATGTACAGGAAGACGAGGTTTTCGCCGCTGCGGCGCGCGACGGCTTCACCTGGTCCATCCATCGGCCGCATACGCTGATCGGCTATGCTGTCGGCAATGCGATGAACATGGCCGCGACACTCGCCGTCTATGCATCGATCTGCAGGGAGACCGGCAGGCCTTTCATTTTCCCCGGCTCGCCACAACAATGGCAGGCCGCGACCGATGTCACCGATGCACGCCTGCTTGCGAGACACCTGCAATGGGCCGCAACGACAAAAGCGGCCGCCAATCTGGCCTTCAACGTCGTCAATGGCGAGGTCTTTCGCTGGAAGTGGCTCTGGCCGCGAATTGCCGCCTATTTCGATATCGAGGCAGCGGCCTATCCCGGTGTGCCCAATCCACTCGAAAGCCAGATGGCGGATGCGGAGGCGATCTGGGACGAGATGGTCAGGAAGTACCGCCTTCAGCCCAACGCGCTGTCGCGCGTCGCGTCGTTCTGGCATTCGGACGCCGACCTCGGACGGCAGGTCGAGACTTTCAACGACATGGGCCGGAGCCGGAAACTCGGCTTCATGGATTACCAGGACACGACCCAATCCTTCACCGATGCCTTCGACCGCCTGCGGGCGGATCGGATCATCCCGTGAAGTTGAAGGAGGAATTGATGACTGAGACCATGCGCAAAACGATATCATCGACTGACTATTTCACGGAAGAAAACTCGATCGAGACCGTCAACGCCAGAATGGGAAAGGATATCAACCCGCGCCTTGCCGCAGTGATGGCCTGTCTCGTCAAGCATCTCCATAATTTTGCGCGTGAGATCGAACTCACCCAGGAGGAGTGGGAATTCGGTGTCGATTTTCTGACCCGTACTGGCCAGATCTGTAGGCAGGAGCGTCAGGAATTCATCCTCCTTTCTGATACGCTCGGCCTTTCGATGCTGGTTGATGCCGTCAACAACAGACGGCCAGAAGGGGCGACCGAAAACACGGTGTTCGGACCCTTCCATGTGGAGGGCGCCCCGGTACGCCAGATGGGCGACCAGATCTGCCTAGATCGCAAGGGCGAAAGCTGTCTCTTCATCGGGCGCGTCCTCGATCTCGATGGCAATCCCGTCGAGGGAGCGCGCATTGATGTCTGGTCCGACAACGCCCAAGGCTATTACGACGTTCAGCAGCCCGATCTCCAACCAAAATGGAACAACCGCGGCGTATTCCTCACCGGCCCGGACGGAGCCTACAACTTCGTCGGCATCAAGCCGGTCTCGTACCCGATCCCCGATGATGGGCCGGTCGGCAAGATGCTCGCGGCCCTTGGGCGACATCCGTTCCGGCCGGCGCACATGCATTACATGGTCCGCGCCGATGGCTTTCAAAAGCTCGTGACACACACTTTCGTCGGCGGCGACCCCTACCTTGAATCAGACACCGTCTTCGGGGTCAAAAAGACGCTTGTGGCACCGTTCGAGCGCGTCGAGCATGGGAACACGCTCTGGCGTTCGGATTTCGATTTCGTGCTCGTGCCGTCAGCGCAGACACGATAGGAGGGCGAATTGGAGAATTTCGTCTACAACGCAAATCCCGGTCGCGTCATCTTCGGCAATGGAACGATTTCTCGGCTTGCAGAAGAGGCCGAAAGGCTGGGCGTTCGTCGCACATTGGTTCTCTCTACGCCGGAACAAGCCGCGCAGGCCGACGATATTGCGCGGCATCTGGGCTCTCGCGTTGCCGGACTTTATCCGAAGGCGACGATGCATACGCCCATTGAAGTCACCGCCGAGGCAATGCAGGTCGTCGAAAAGCTGCAAGCCGACGCCGTGGTTTCGATTGGCGGCGGGTCGACGACCGGCCTCGGCAAGGCGATAGCCTTCCGCACCGATCTGCCGCAGATCGTGGTTCCCACGACCTATGCCGGATCGGAGGCGACGCCGATCCTTGGTGAGACCGAGAACGGCCGCAAGGTCACGAAATCGGATCCCCGCATTCTTCCCGAAGTGATCATCTACGACGTCGACCTGACTCTGACGCTGCCGGTCTCGCTGTCGGTGACGAGCGGCATCAATGCCGTCGCCCATGCCGTGGAAGCGCTTTATGCTCGGGAGGCCAACCCGATCATCTCGATGATGGCGGAAGCGGGCATCGCCGCCCTTGCGCGTGCTCTGCCGCTCGTTCGAAACGATCCCCAGGACAAAAGTGCCCGCGCCGATGCTCTGTACGGCGCGTGGTTGTGTGGTGTCTGCCTCGGTTCCGTCGGCATGGCGCTGCATCATAAGCTTTGTCACACGTTGGGCGGCATGTTCAACCTGCCGCACGCGCCGATGCATACCGCCGTGCTGCCGCACGCGGTCGCTTATAACAGTACAGCAACACCTGACACGATGAAACGGATAAGCAGGGCGCTCGGCTCCGAAGATGCCGCTGCCGGCCTCTACGATCTCGCATCCGGGCTCGGTGCGACCATGTCGCTGCAATCCCTCGGCATGCCCAAGGACGGTGTCGAAGCAGCCGTCGAACAAGCAATGGCAAACCCTTACTGGAACCCGCGGGCGCTGGAAAAGGATGCCCTCACCAGCCTGCTTGCCCGCGCCTATCGTGGCGAGGCGCCAGCATTCCAGTGATCGTCGATGGAATCTTATACTCCTGGGCTCCGAGACCGAGTTACGAATGCGACGATAGCCGAAGCTACTCCGCTCGGCATCGGGGTTGCATCGCAAGCAGCTCATGTCGTCGTCGTGCGAGAGATCTCACGAATACAACGGAACGGCGGAACTAGAAATCCAAAATGGATAAATATGCCGTTTCCATTCTACGCCAAGTTTTTAAGATGAAATCGCATTAATCGCTCGGATGGAGAGCGATCACGGGAGGATGATAATATGCGTAGCCATGATCATCGCGGCTTGAGCCGTAGATCTGTGCTGAAATATTCCGCAATTGTTGCAGCATCATCGCTTGCGGCGCCGTTTGTAATAGGAAAAACTGCAATGGCTTCCAGCGATTCTATAACTATATTGAATACGTTCTCCACTCTTGCCAATGAATACTGGTAAGACTGGGATGCGGGCTGCAAGCTCGCGACCGAGCGACTCGGCCTGAAATACATCGCGCAGCGAGCGGCGTTGTCGCTAGGACTGGCTGGACATGCTGTGGAACCGCACGCTCGTGGACAGTGCCATCGTGCTAGGGGTCGCGGCAGGCGGGATTGTCCTCTTTGCAGGGGGCTTCAAAAGCGATCGCAGTCGCCGGTTGGCGCGGCGGGAAACCAGGCTGGATCTTCGGGAAGTCAAAGTGGCCCAAATCAACCCGGTCTTGACCGGCAAGTATGTGCAGTTCCAATACGGCGCCGACCGCAAGGGCAAGCCGCTCCTGACGTTGTCGCACTTTGGTCGGAAGGAAGAGCCTTATTGGCTCGATGGTCAGCGCGGGATGGCGTTGGCGGCGCTACCGGAAGGGGCGAGCGTGCCGGTACTGCTCGACGCGGAGCTTAAGCGGCCCGATGCCTCGCCACCGGAGATTGCGACGATTGCGGCGAGATTAAAAGTGATGATGGCGGGGGCTTGAGGAAGGGCCCATCAAACAGGTATTCAAAGCGCCGAAGCTCGTCATACGAGACGGATGCACTTGGCATTAGGCGAGAGCGTTCAGTTCATAATCGGACCCTGAGGAGTTCTCGCCGTGGCCATGTTTGAAAAGAAGATGGCTGCGGCAGGTGGGGCTGGTTCTGGCGACGTCGACTCTGGATATGCCTGGCGGCGGCTGGTACTCACGCTCATTCTCGGCACCGTTGCCTGCGTCGGCAATTGGTCCGTCGTGGTGCTTCTTCCAACCCTGCAAGTCGAGTTCGACACGGTGCGTGGCGGTGCCTCGCTTCCTTATACCTGCACGATGCTTGGCTTTGCCTTTGGCGGGGTGGTGATGGGTCGCCTGGCCGATCGGGTCGGCATCGTTGTGCCGGTGCTGATCGGGGCGTTCCTGCTTTGCATTGGCTACATCATGGCCGCCCTTACCACCAATATCTGGCAATTCGCCGCCTGTTCAGCTGTAATCGGCCTTGGATCAGCTGCCGGCTTCGCGCCGCTGATATCCGACCTCTCTCTTTGGTTTAGCAAGCACCGTGCCCTCGCAGTCGCCTTTGCGGCCTCGGGCAGCTATCTTTCCGGGGCGGTTTGGCCGATGGCTATCGAGTATTTTCAGACGACCCAGGGCTGGCGTGCAACCCATGTCGGAATCGGCATTTTCATCCCACTGGTGATGGTGCCCATCGGTCTGCTGTTGAAGCGGCGTCTACAGACCGGAACCTATGTCCAGGCCGAGGCCGCAACCGAAGCAGCACGCAACGAACTGGGTCTGAGCTCAAATGCGCTGCAGGCCGTTCTCGTCGTCGCGGGCTTTGCGTGCTGCATGGCAATGTCGATGCCGCAGGTCCATATCGTCGCCTATTGCGGGGATCTCGGCTACGGTGTGGCGGTGGGCACGCAGATCATCGCCTTGATGCTTGGACTGGGTGTGGTCAGCCGATTGGCGTCCGGGGCGGTCGCCGATCGGATCGGTGCCGGGCCGATGTTGATCCTCGGTTCCTCAATGCAGGCGGCAGCGCTGCTGCTATATCTGTTTTTCAGCAGCAAGTCGTCGCTCTACGTGATCTCCGGCCTGTTCGGGCTATTCCAAGGCGGCATAGTTCCGATGTATGCCGTGATTATTCGTAAATATTTGCCGCCACGTGAGGCAGGTATCCGTATTAGCCTGGTGTTGATGGCGACCGTACTTGGCATGGCTTGTGGGGGCTTAGCCGCTGGTTACATTTTCGATGCCACCGGCTCTTACCGCCTGGCTTTCCTGCATGGCTTCCTTTGGAACTGCGTCAACCTTGCTTTGGTGAGCTGGATGATCCTATGGCCCAGACTGCGGCGGAGGCAGCAGGCGTTGGCGACGTGAACAGGGGCATTTCTCGCCCCGCAACAATTCACCCCGTAACTCGCTAACCAAAGATCAGGGGATGAGCGCCTTCTCGTGGGGCGAAGAGACGCCCTGGTGGCGATCGGATCAGGGCAAAAACTATCTTCGGCTCTGCCACAGCGACGGACAGAACAAGCGGAACGTGAGTGAGATAAGCCAGTGCTGGCGTAGGCCGCATTAGCGCGTGACGTGATCCTGTCACGACATTCCAAATCAGGCTAAGACAGGTCGGAAATTTCACGCCAACATTCACTTTTGATGGCGCGTCATGGCCGACATGGCCTATAGGAGCTGCCACCACCAAGGCTTGGCCCTGGTCCCGTCCCCGCCGCTCCAAGTCTCGATATCTTGCAAGCACCAGGGAAACCGTCGCACACTATGTTTACTTGCAGGAAGAAATAGTGACTACAACCGAGAGCTTACCGTCCGACATCTATGCCATTGCCGACGTCCATGGACGCGCCGATCTTCTTGAGGTCATGCTTGGATACATCGCGGCTGCCTCGAGTGATCATCAATCCAAGCCGGTCGTGATCTTCCTAGGCGATCTGATCGACCGCGGCCCTTACAGTCCAAAGGTACTCGATCAGGTCTATTCGACACTCGACCTTTATCCGGGTTCTCGTCTGATCCTTGGCAACCATGATTTTTACCTGCGTGAACTCCTTCGTGGCGCTCTCACCCATGAGGACGCCGTCAACTGGATGGACTGGGGAGGCGTCGCAACGGTGAGCGCATATTCCAATCGCCCGGTGCCTGATTTCGAGAACATCGCCGCAGATATCCGCCGCGTCTTCCCCCACCATGCGGACTTGCTGGAAAACGCGCTGACATTCAAGGAGATCGGGCGCTTCTGCTTTGTTCACGCTGGAATACGTCCCGGTGTTCAGCTTGCAAATCAAAGCGAATACGACTTGCGCTGGATCAGGGCGGGCTTCCTCGACCACATGGACGTCTTTGGCCATGTGGTTTTGCACGGTCACACGATCACGAAGTCGCTGCGACCCGAAGTTTACTCGAATCGCATAGCTTTGGATACCGGAGCATATCGGACTGGCCGGCTGAGCGCCGCCGTAATCAGGCGCGATGAGCTTTCACATTTCGTATGCACCGAACTAACCGCAACCGGTGCCATCCAGGTCGGCGAGTGGCGGCCCGACTAATCGACAAGAGAAGGAGATCGAGTTTCAATGGTTTCCATAGTAGGGCGTTACGCCACAGTATCTCAGATAAATCAGAAGGCTACTTAGATCATAAAGGCGTGCCGGCGGTTCGAACCGTTTCAAGGCGAGCGAGAGTGCTTCCGCTTCTTCGCCGATCTTTATATATATATATATATATATGAGCAGTAGAGCTGCGTTTCAGAACGGCGAGCTATCTTTAGCGTTCATGTTGACTCCCCCTTTCACTCAGCCGAAAAGAACTCTTGCCGTTAGAGGGAGACGATTGATGGCTGACGAGAACGATACGGGGCTCAAGTCCGAGGTTGCAGAGACGGATGTGACGGCGAAAGTGCCGGCGCCTAAAAAGCAGCGCGCACCGCGACGCCAGAAGGCAGCCGCCGAAGCAACGGCAGCCGCATCTCTTGCGAAGACGGCAAAGGTGCCGAGCGGTCGCAGGACGCGTGGCGAGCAAACCGGGGAAGCGAAGCTGACGGCGGGGGAAACGCAAGTCACGAGCAAGAGCACTGGGAAGGACGCCGTCAAGCAAACCGGAAGGAAGAGGGCGCCGAAACAAACCGAGCCGACCGTGAGCGCGCCTGTTTCGTCTATGGATGAGATGGCAGATCTTATTCAGCTCGAAGAAGAGAATAAAAGGCTCCGCAAAACCCTGGCAGATAAGCTTCGCGCGGAAAATGCCGACCTGCGCAAGCGGCTCGCGCTCGATTGATCGACCATAAATAGCGGAGGCGGTTGCGAGATCGACCTCAGCCACTACATCTTCGGTAGCAGAGAAATTCGCCGGGCTCACGTCACGAGCCCGGATCTAAAGCTGCGGCAACGTCGTGGTGCAGATTGCTCGAGGTTGAAGCATTATGAAATCACCATGGAAATTCCTTGCTCAGTTGACGTCGCGAAGACGGCCGGTGGAAGCACGAGAGAGTGGCGTTGGTGCCGATACCGAAGCGAGCGAAAGCGGCGCGGGGCAAACGTCGGCGCTTTCGTCAGACGCAACGGAAGCATCGGGTCGTCGGGACCACGATGAGAACGCAACTGTTGATCTCGTGGCGAGGACGACTTCAAATGAAGCCGACGGCGATCCCGGCGTCGCCCGAGCAGTCTCGCCGCCAGTCGATGTTGAAGAGGTCCAGACGCCGGCAGATTATGCGGTCAGTCGATCCGGTACTGATGCGCATAGGTTTGCGCCGGAAGGCAAGACAAGCAAAATGTCTCCGCGAACACCACCCTCAGGGCGGCAAGGACGCGCGAAGAAAACCCGAACCGATAGGGGTTCGGAGAGCACTGACGTCGCAAATAGCGATCAAGGTGCTCAATCCTCGTCTTCTCGTGAAAGCTTCTTCGATGAGGTGGCAAGCGTGGACGAGGAGATCAGGCAACTAAGAGGTCAGTTAGCGCAAAAGCTGCATTTGCAGAATGTCCAGCTTGAAAAGATGCTCGAGCGATTCGACCGATCGTGAGCCTGCTCCTGGCGGGGCTTGGACGAACCGGTTGGCGGACAAGCGGAGGTCGACATTGACGCCAGCTTCTGAGACGATCCTCCGCTTCAATCCGTCTCCTTAGATATAAACTGTCGTTGGCGGCATTCGCTGCTTAGATCCGGGGGCTCGACCCTCAGCAAAACAACGGCAGCTGAGACTGTGCCGCCGCTTTCCTACTGGTGGTCATCGGCGAACGACAGTTAGAGCAGCGATACCCGCTTCATCGGCCGCACGCAAAAGCGCTTCCCGGAATTGTTCCGGAGCAATCTGCCCGCTAATTGCATCGACACAGGCTTTTACGGCGGCGACATATTCTTCGCCCTCATCGGATGGCCAATCCTTAATCAGGATATGCGCTGCGTCGCCGAGCGTGCGTACGATCTTGTGCGTTGCCGGACCGTGCAGAGCTAGCCCGACCGGCGCAAATGCCGACGATGTATTCCAGCACATTGTGCTCGACCCCTCAAGGTACTGACGCTGCAATCCCTGCCGCAATATATGAGCATGCTTTAAAATTTGGAATTGAAGATTGTGTGACCGATGAACGAGGTCCCGAGAACCGGCGGCACAGCCGAGATGACTATTGAAATTCGATCTGCGACAAACCACTCGCAGCACGCGGTGCCTGTTCGCGCGAAGGCTCGACGAAATCCAGACGGAAGCCCCCCGCGACGGCGGCTCTACATGATAGCCCCACGGCTATCATCGCGCGTTAGTGCGCGAATTCACAAACGGACTCGCGAATCAATCCTCTGTCGACGCATTGCGAGGGTTTTCCTGGAAACCCTGTCGAGGTCTTACGCAAAAGCGGACCGTGTACGTTTGAGGCGGAGCCGCCTAAGAGACATCGTCGATGACGCGGCAGGGTGTGCCCTCATCAGGCGAGCACTCGACCCTCATTGCCGATCAGGCTCGGATCTGGCGCGACAGCCATTTTCCGGGGCAGTTTTACGCGACATCAAAGCGCTCAAGCATCTTCGTGAGCTGCAAGTTCTGTGCAAGAAGCTGTTCTGCCAGTAGCCTCTTGAGCCGCTTGTTTTCTGCATCGAGGGCAGTTACTTCCTCGAAGGAAACCGCAACCCGAGCAGTCACGGATTTCGTGCTTCGGGGCTTGCTCTTCCCCGTCGAAACGGGGCCGCGCCTAACACGCTTTCGAAGAGTGCCGTTTGATATTCTCTCGGGCTGGAAAACCGTCTGGCTCTCCTGCACCTGCGCAACAACTTTGGCAGTCGGAATGGTAGTCGCATGTTGCTTTGGCACGTCGACCTTTGCGCCGTCGCTCGATGCTATCAAAGCTTCTGCAAGATTGGCCTCGCCTTGGTGTTCGCGCGCGGAACCCGAATTCATCGCATCAGGTGCCATGTCTCCGCCTTCGTCAGGCAGACCATGTGCCGCATTTGAATTGAACGGATGTGGCGCCTTATCTTCCACTTCTCGATTAAAAGCCTTGAGATCAGTGTCACCCCAAATTGAGTTTGTTTGCCCCTTCGTCGCTCGTCGACCCGATTTGAATTCGACAATGAATTTCCGTTGTGGCGTTTTCATCCGGTTTCAACCTCAAGTAAATCGCGTGCAGCCAGCACCAACCGGCGCCACTGCGTTCCCGCCCCCGGACCCATATATTGCCTTGCAGCGCGCTTCAACTAGCCACCGCGCGAGATAGCGACGATACTTCGCACCAACAATACCGTACGGAGTACACGGGCTTTTTGAGGAGCGGGCCAGCGGAAGAATTTCGCGCAGTCGTTGGCCTTAAATACCGGGATTGGGGTGGAAACCGTTCGGATCCAATGGAAAAAATGACCGCCTGGGTGGCCGATTCTTAGCTCAGTCCGAGCCTCTTGCGCAGCTGCGAGTTTTCCGAACGCAATTTTTCCGCCAGAAGCTTGCGAAGCCTCTGGTTCTCTTTTTCGAGCTGCACAAGATCCGCCAGCTCATCACCGGCCGGAACAGGCTTCTCGTTCCTTTGAACTACGGGCATCCCAGTCCGTTTCCAATTATAGTAGGTTTGTTCGGAAATGCCGACCTTCTTGATCGCGTCCTTGAGGGTGCTTTTGCCCTCGGTGACTTGCGTCTCGATCAGCTTGAGCTTGCCGGTTTTTTCTTGCTCGCTGTACGACCTTCGCTTAGAGGCCTGCGACTTTGCGGCAGTTGCATTTGATGCAGATTGCGCCGGTTCGACGGTTGTCTTCTGGCTCTGTGGCGGCTTCTGCTTCTTGGCAGCAGGTGTTTTTGCGTCCGCGTCCGTCGTCTCAATTACAGCAGCCGGTCCTATGTTGTTCTCGTCAGCCATCAGTATTCCTCTTTAGCCACGGCCTGTTTTCGGCTGAGTGATCTCCAGAGTCAACACTAACACCAATCTCCAAATTTGCGGATAGATCGGGGATTGCGCCGAAGAGAAGGCTTGCGATGACGTGCGCCTGCCTCTTGCTATCAGATCGCCTTCGAGAACTTATAAGGAGGACAGGATCACGAGGTTCGGTACGAGGTGGAAAAAGAGCGGGTCTCGAAGTCGAAGGTCAAGGAGACTGTTAAAAAGTCGGCAACAGCCGCAAGAAGGTCGAAGCTAGCTTGGAGAAGTAGAGACAAGTTCACATTCCAGGAACTCGTGGCTGACGAAAGGCGGAACCGGAATTCCCGAGATCGAAAATCCGCGACCGTCGAGCTAGGGAAGTCGTCCCCCGCGCTCGACCATTCGTCCGAACTTCAGCAGCAGGCGCTCAAGGTCCGGCTCCTCTACGCGGCGGGCGGCCTCAAACGGCGTCAGCCACACGGAATCTCGCTCCGCCATTTCTGGAAAGCGCTTTCGGCTACGGCGGACCTCCAGTAGGAAGACGGCAACGACCGGTCGCGCTCCACTTCCGTCCTGCATCAGCTTGTCATAGAGGAACTCGCCGAAGGGCTTCTTCTTCGCCCTCCCGATCACGCCAGCTTCCTCCCAGGCCTCACGTTCTGCCACCTTGCGCGGCTTCAAACCTGATATCGGCCAGCCCTTCGGGATCATCCAACGTCTCGTCTCCCGCGTCGTGATGAGAAGCACCTGTGGCCCCTTGGGTGTGTTTCGGAAACACAATGCACCATACTGCTGGATCGGCTTCGGATAGACGTCAATCTCATTCATCGTGTCTGCTCGATGTTCATCGACGTTCTCGACCGTGCCTGCTAGACCGAGGTTCCTTCGCTTAAGGTTCATGGCGTCCTCATGTCAGCGCCAGAAGCGCTTCGTGTCGATGACCTCATCTACTGAGGACTGCGCCATGCGGATCAACGTATTCTTGTCCTCGTGGGAAACGACAGAATCTCGAGCAGGGTGGTCGGCCAGTCCATGCTGCTCAAGCACGTCCGGTCCGGTTGCCAGATCGTTTAGTGCTCCAAGATGGTCCTGCAGCGCCTCCATCGCTACGATGAATTTCCGGTACCGACGGGCGCCGCGCTTGTCGTCGAACAGCGATCCGAAGAACTCGGCCGCGTAGCGAAGCTTTTTCGCGTCCTTGCGAACCTGGTGACGATGCTCGTCGTCGGTCTCAGCCAGCGCACTGCCATGCTTTTTTAGCTTCTTACGCATCTTCTCGAGGGCCTTCGCGGCAAACTCCGAAGCTGGCGGGTCCTCAGAAGTTGCGCCACCGCCGCCGGCGCGATCGGTGTCACATTGAAGCCACTCGTTGAAATCGAGCATCAGAGCGCGCCCTCTCGCCGATTCTAGAGCCTCGACAGCGTCGCCGTAGGCCTTGTTGCGGGCATCCTTGAGCTTGGCCCTAAGGTCGGAGTCCTTCGCTTTCATCAGCAGGACGTCGAGATTACGCGCTTCGCCCAGGACGCCAGCGAGCCAGCGAAGTTCCTCTTGGATCCTTTTCGGCTCGTCGCCCATCAGGAGCGGCCTGAACAGGGAGAACGCAGAGCGGAGACGCCGCAGGGCTACCCGCGCCTGATGAAGGGCTTCGGAATTTCGTCGCTGGAGAAGGATCTCTTCGTTGAGACGGAACTGCCGAAAGCAGGACGTGGCGATCTCTCGAAAGGCGGCAGATGCCTTGATGTTTCGCTCGAGATCGAGGCGCTCTGCCTTGAACATGAATTGCAGCCTGTCCAGAAGCGCGAGACCCCGTTCGGACTTGGACTGAATGCCGAACCGGAAAGGTGCGATCGCGTCGATCTTGCGAATGAAGACGAACAGGTCTTTCGGATCCCCGTCCTTCAGTTCGACCTCGATTTCCTGAACAGGCGAGCGCCTGTTGCCAGACACTACGTCTCCCCGATCGACGACCACCTCCAGCCGAGAGCCGTTCAACTCGATGTTCCAGATGCGGCGCTCAATGAACAAGGTGAAAGCGGCTTCCACCTCAAGTTCCGGTCCGAACTCTCTCATGAGAGGGCTCGTATGGTCGAGGACGGGTTCCTTGCCTTCAATGGGAGTCTCCCATTCCGAACGGACAAACAGCGATTTCGCCGGCCCGGATGCCTTCACAGTCTGGACGTGGGAAGAGCCGGTAGAGCGGATGCGCAGAGAGAACCCCTTCTGCGACAGCCGACGATCATCCGTCTCGAAGTAGGTCGATGACTGCTGCAGTGCGTCGTCAGGCTCTCCGAGAAGATCGGAACCCAAAAGGCTCTCAAGGGCTTCGTTAGAGAGGTCGAGCTTGATTTCGATTTCTGTTGGCAAGGCAGGCTCCATTCTGATTGGACGCTCATCAACGCTGGAGGTCCTGTCATAGTTCGGACGCGTCACGAGGTGATGAAGCAAACTGGACTCTCGAACGTCGCCCAGCTAGCTTGCGCGGGCTTCGAAACCGGAGGCGGACGATGCTCAACGAAAACGCCCAGACCGAATTTACGAAAACCATGTCTGGTCGCGATGTCGCACAGGCTGGTGCTCTGTGCTACCGTCGGAACGAAAACGGTGGAGTTGAAATCCTTTTTGTAGGCAGCCGACGGAACGGTCGATGGGGCATTCCGAAGGGGCACGTCGAAGGTGGTGAGGTCAGCAGCGCCGCGGCGCTGAGAGAGGCGTTCGAGGAGGCCGGGGTCGCAGGCGTCGTCGACAAGACCGTGTTCGGTACGTTTTCTTACCGGAAGGACACGAGTTCCAACCGGTACCACGTGGCCGTGCATCTCCTCCAGGTGTCGAAGATCGCGGACAAGTTTCCGGAGAAGGATGTCCGAAAGACGCGATGGTTCCCCTTGGAAACCGCGCTGCGGGAAGCAGCGCAGCCGGGCTTGCGGATGCTGTTGTCGCAGCTCGAGTGCGTGGGCGTATGAAAGTCGGTTTCGGCAAATCGCTAGCCCGGGTCCTCAAATCCCAGAAGAAATTCAGCAGGCTGATCGAGAAGGCCCTCAAGGCGCCGCGAAACAAGGCGAAACGCGCGACGCCGACACTCCGTGCCGGGAAACCGACTCTGGTCGAGACGACCGCATTTGGAACCAATCCCGGCCGCCTAATCATGAAAACCTTCGTGCCGACAGCGCGGCTGCCGAAAAACCCCGCACTTGTGGTCGTGCTTCATGGCTGCCGACAAACACCCGAAAGCCTGGATAGTGCCGCTGGCTTCTCCAAACTCGCAAAAGACCGCGGCTTCGTTCTCCTTTATCCTGAGCAGAGAAGCGCCAATAATTCGCAACGATGCTTCAACTGGTTCCGCCCAAGCGCCGTCGCCAGAGACCGTGGAGAGATGCTCTCCATCAAGCAGATGATCGAACATACTTGCGAAAAACATCGCATCGACCGCTCGAGGATCTTTATCGCAGGACTGTCTGCAGGCGGGGCGATGACGGCCGCGCTCGTTGCCAACTATCCCCCATTGTTCGCAGGCGCCGCGATTATTGCCGGCATGCCCGTCGGATCGGCCCGAGATGCGATGTCCGCGTTACGAGCAATGAAGTCGGGCGTGACGCCGCCGTCAGGCGGCTGGGGCCGAGCCGTTACGAAGATCTCTTCCGAGGTCAAGACGTGGCCCGCGGTAACGATCTGGCAGGGCATGGACGATAGGACTGTGAACCCGGTCAACGCGAGCGCATGCATAGCACAGTGGCTCGAAGTCCAGGGCATCGACGAAAGCAGCGGACGTGCGGAGGAAAAACCGTGGGGCAGATTGCAATCGTGGCGGGCCGCAGACGGTCTGAAGCTGGCCTTCTATTCGGTCAGGAACATGGGGCACGGGCTTCCAATCAAAATGCGGGACGCTACGAAGTCGAGACGATCTGAAGACCCTTACGTCTTTGCCGCAGAGATTTCGGCTCCAGCAGAATTGCTGCGACTATGGGGCTTGAAGAGACCTATGCTATAGTCGAAAACGCTGTGGCGAGGCCAAATTTTGTCTATTCCCGTTAACGCAAGGTCGTTGACCTGCGGCCCTCTCCCCGTTTTGATACCGGATTGGCAACGATGTGCCGATCGGAATCCAAAGTCCACGGAATCAGACATGTCCGATGGGACTTCCGAAACCACATGCTCGAATCTCTCAGTACCTAGAGGTTGGGGCGATGTAGACGACAGGCGTTGTTTAGTTCCGCAGGTTATCAAACGCGCATGGCGCCCTACAGCTGGACGGCCGAAGGCGAGATGATTAACTATGGCCTTCCGTGCCGAGGGCCACGGCTACACGACGGCCTTAAGAAGGGCCTTGTCCAGCCCGGCGTCGAGGGGAGTTCGAGGCAGCCTTCTGGGCCCTGGCGGAGTCCCGCGGGCGACGATCACTATCAAGGTGTCCGGAGATCTTGTCGAGTTGAACAAAACGAAGTGAGGAAGCGGCGCTCGCGTTCAATGTCCAAGCTCGTGCACGGACTGTTCGTGCAAATCGCATCCGTGCTGCTACGTGCTTCGTTCCGCCACAGAGGGGCGCTTGTGCCCTCATGACGGCGGGTGATCATGTTGTTACATTATGGTGCTACGCTCCGGCGTCGTTCGCGCCCCGGCTGAGATTTGCTACGGAAAGGCGCGATCCTGCTGCAGCCGCATAGTGACGTGCCATAGCGGAAAAGTGCTTGGTTCCGTAAATCGCCATATGCCTCGACGCGTCGCTAAGTCGTTGAAGGTTATGCTATCGAGATGAAGTGGTCCGCATCTCATCAAAGGCGTTCTAGCCTTTGACAAACTTTGCCAAAATCGGTTATGTTGCCTTCAAATGGAGGTTATCAATGGCCACGATGAACGTATCTCTTCCAGGCCCGATGAAGGATTGGGTGGAGGCCCAGGCCAGGACCGGGCGATATTCGAATGCTAGCGACTACGTGCGCGACCTGATCCGACGCGACCAGACGCGAAACGACAAGATCGCCGCCATGCAAAGCTTCGTCGAGGCCGGGCTCCAAAGTGGTGTCGGCATCCGATCAAAGGATGAACTCTTTGCTGAAGCGATGGCTCGTGCCAGCAAGTCATGAGTTTTAAGCTTTCTGCCGAAGCGGAAGAGGACATTATTGCGATCGCCGAACATGGTGTCCGCATGTTCGGGGCAGGCCAGGCAAACCGATACCACGATGAACTTTTCGCATTATTTGATCTGATAGCTGTCAATCCGCGCATCGCGCGCGAACGGGATGAGATTGATCCGCCCGTTAGAATTCATCCCTTCAAAGCTCATCTAATCGTTTATCGGATCGAAGATGATGAGACAATTTTTGTAATACGAATTCGCCACGCGCATGAAGATTGGGCAAGTGAATCAATTTAGCGCACCTCGGATGGAACTGTGGGATTTGGTGTGTCTCAGGTTCGAATCGGGTCAAGAGCTTCCGGTTCGAAAATCTCCAAGAGGGCTCGTCTGGATCAGGTGTTGCGCCGCCAATTGCCAGGGGTGGTGCCGACGATACTTGCAAAGACGCGCGTGAAATGGCTTTGGTCCGCGAAGCCGCAGGCGATGGCCACTTCGGCGAGTGGAGTCTTTGAGGTCCGTAGGAGGTTGCGGGCGCGGTCTATTCGCTCACGAAGAACCCATTGATAGGGCGTCATACCGGTCGTCTCACGAAAAGCGCGAATGAAATAGCCGCGCGACAGATTGCACATCTGCGCGACTTCGGAAATTGACACGTTGCCGTCGAGGTTCTCAAGAAGCAAACCTTTCGCCAGATCCTCATGCGTCCGCGAAAGGCTACCCGACCTATCAGAGGCTACCGTTGGCCGGCCGCCATAACGCTGGACCAGGTAGGTTCCGATGGCCGTTGTCATTTGCTCGACGAACAGCGCGTTGGCTTCGTCTGGCTTTTCGAGTGCCGGGATCAGCGCCCGAGCGAGATTGGCAAGCACAATATCTTTTGACGCGGTTTCAACTGACAGCGACGTCACGCCGGGCATTTCAGCATCATCGGCAATCTTGCCGAGGGACGCAGGTGAAATTTCAAACAACACGAAATCGAAAGGACCGCGGAGATCCGCCTTGTAGGCGTCCGAGAAATCGCGAATATAGATCGAGTTCTCGGTAAATTCGTGGGTGGTCGCATGATGTTTGTGGAAGATGCGCCGCGTGTGGCCACCGAGAGAGGAAACCCCGACGACAAACCCCCGATCGTTTGCCGGCGTCATGACCTGATCGAGTTGAGTGTTGACTGTCGCCTTCCGAAAGATATCGATGTCTGAACCAGGTAGGCTTTGGTTGATCGACAACTGCTTCAACGAGCACCCGAACCCGTCGGTCGCGTTTCCAGTGGAAGATTGGTGGCGGAGGGGGAGAACTTGGACCACGACGCACTTCTTTCATTTTTAGACACTCGAACACGGGACATGCCGGCTTGGTAGCTTTCCCACGCTAAGTTGCCTCACGACAATTTGTTAAATCGGCCCCGCGAGGATCCTTTTGTTCAATATTGCCGTTTGAAATCTGTGTAGGAAACTTTGAAGCGCAGCATCTCGTCGGGACGGCTATACAGTTCCCAGCCAGGATGATCGAGACACATGTGAGTGAAGCGTTGACGGTCAGTGAGAGAATTGCGGCGTGTTTTGGGATTAATGCCGTAAGGACGCTGGTAATCAGGCCTCTTTGCGAAGCCAAGCTCGCTGTCGTCCATCTCGAGCACTCCTATGACAATGGCGAACATACAATCTTCCTGCCAGCTGATGACGCTTTTCTGGTCATGCTCTATCTCGTTGACGTTGATCATTGCGACATCCTGCCGGACGGAGCACGGACGCCCCTGAAGACCTATTCCAGAGGTTCTATGTGTCTCATCAGTCTGAGGAATGGCGCCGCAATTTCGGTTCGTGGCCGCTTCGAAGCACTCGCGTTTCATATCCCAAGCGCGCTTTTTATCGAGCTCGCTGAGGAAGCAGGCGAGCCGCGTATTGATGACCTCACGACCTGCCGCGGGATTAACGATCAGGTGGTCCGCAACATCGGCGGTGCGCTGATGCCGATGTTCGACATGCCGGACGAGGTCAGAGACACACTGCTTCCTCATATCGGATTGGCGTTAAGTGCCCATCTTGCGCATCGTTACGGACGGTCCCCCATCCAGCACCTGTCGGGCACCGGTCAGCTGTCTCCGCTGCAGGAAAAGCGCATTAAGGCGTACATAGCTGCGAACCTATCGGGCGGCACACCGGTCGATGAGATCGCCGAAGCGTGCGGGTTTTCAGTCGATGAGCTCTGTTCCGGATTTTTGAGCACGACCGGGCAGTCTGTTTCGGACTGGATTGCGTCATATCGAATGAGCAGAGCCCAATCGCAACTGAGCAGAACCGGTGAAACTATTGCTCGGATCGCTGCAGAGTGCGGGTTTCCGGACGAAAATGAATTCGTCGCAGCCTTCATGAAGGCCGCCGGAGTGCCTCCTGCGGACTGGCGCTTGCGTAATCGACACTAACAAAAAAGCCGTCAAGCAGCGCCGCGGGGCTTTGAGCTCAGCTTCGGAACAGAACGCTCAGGACTGTCCTGAGTGACAGCCAGCTTCGTCGGGTTTGTTCGGCCGGATCCGGGTGCGGCGAAGACAGCCACACCCGGACGATCCAATCAAGCTTGGATAAATGCCAAGAGGTCGGCGTTCAGGACGTCAGCGTGGGTTGTCAGCATGCCGTGCGGATAACCCTTGTAGACTTTCAGTGTGCCGTTCTGGACCAGTTTCACGGACAGCCTGCCCGCGTTGTCGATGGGCACGACCTGGTCGTCGTCGCCGTGCATAACGAGCGTCGGAACAATGATTGCCTTCAGGTCTTCCGTCTGATCGGTCTCGGAAAAGGCCTTGATCCCATCGTAATGGGCCTTGGCACTGCCCATCATGCCCTGCCGCCACCAATTCTGGATAACGCCCGGATAGACCTTGGCGTCAGGGCGGTTGAAACCATAGAACGGACCAGTGGGAAAATCGACGAAGAGCTGCGCGCGGTTCTCAGCCACCCCCTGGCGGATTCCATCGAACACTTCCATCGGCAAGCCGCCCGGATTTGTCTCGGTCTTGAGCATGAGCGGCGGAACGGCTGAAACCAGAACGGCCTTGGCGACGCGGCCGGCCGGCTGGCCGTATTTTGCCACATAGCGAGCAACTTCCCCGCCGCCGGTTGAATGGCCGATATGAACGGCGTTCTTCAGGTCGAGCGCTTCGGCCACGGCGAAGGCATCGGCGGCATAGTGGTCCATGTCGTGACCTTCAGAAACCTGTGCCGAACGACCGTGACCACGACGGTCGTGGGCGACGACGCGGAAGCCCTTTGCCAGGAAGAACAGCATCTGCGCATCCCAATCGTCCGAGGAGAGCGGCCAGCCATGGTGAAAGACGATCGGCTGGGCATCCTTCGGACCCCAATCCTTGTAGAAGATTTCGACGCCGTCCTTGGTGGTGATGTAGCCCATTGTATTATCTCCTTTGGCTGAGGTGGTGGTCGAAGCAGCGTTGGCCGCCAGGCCAAACGATGCGGGAAGTACCATGGCGGCTGCGGCGGCAGCTCCGGAAAGCAATGCGCTGCGGCGGGTGATGGAGGGGAAGTTCTCGGTCATTTTCGCGTACCGTGATCCTTTAACGGCTATGATTCGAGGGTAGTGGAGGATGCCGCTCTCCCGCGTTGCTAGGCCGCCCCCGGCCGGTTGATTGTCAGGAAATGCCGTACGACCGGCTTGTCCGTTCCTGAGTGATAGGCGAGGACCTGGCCTTGTAGGTCAGCATCGGCATTTGAAACCCGCTTGTGCTGGCGAAGATGCTCGGCCCAGGATTCGACCATGAACCATTCGACAATCTTTTGCGGATCGGCGGAGTCTTCCGTCACCCCCCATCCGTAGGCGCCGTCCCGCCGCCGCTCGTGGGACATGTCATCCAGCGCATGCAGGAAGGCTGTGCGATGATGTTTTTCGACGTGGTATTCTATGATGATCAGAACAGGTCCACGGTCATGGGCGACAGGCTCGGCGACCAAGGGTTCTGGCCAGTGGTTGGACGGCACCATATCCGCGTCGCCTGCCGGCAGCTTTAAGCGATGCATGATGAAGCCCGCAACGAGCAGTCCCACCGCGCCGATCAGCAGCGCCCCCGGCACCCCGGCAGCTTCACCAACGGCGCCCCAGCCAAGGCTACCTGCCGTCATCGCGCCATTGAAGACGGTGAGATAGACCGCCAGGCCGCGACCGCGGACCCAGTTCGGAAGCACGGCCTGCGCTGCGCCATTCAGTGTGGTCAGGGCCGTGATCCAAGCGCCTCCGAGAAAGAGCAGAACAATGATGGCGACCCATTTCGGCGGCGCGAGCGACAAAGCGCCCATGACGAGTGCTGTGATAATAGCGGCACCAAGAAGCAGGCCATCGGCATTAAAGCGTTCGCGCAGTTTAGGCATGAGCAATGCGCCGCCGATCGCGCCGGCGCCGACGGCGCCAAGCAGGATACCGTAGAAGCCTGCGTCACCGCCGAGCAATTGTCGGGCGACGAGCGGCAGGAGTGCCCAGATGGCACTGGCGAAGGCAAAGAAGATCGCCGCGCGCAAAAGCACGACATGCAAGGGCTTGCTGGCGCGGGTGTAGCGCAGGCCTGCACGGAACGCGCCGAAGAAGCCTTCAGCCAGCGCATCATTGGCGTTCTTTGCCCGGGGCCACCAGACGAGCGCCGCGATGACGACGAGATAGCTCGCAACATCCGCGCCATAGGTGACGCCCGCGCCGAAGGCAGCAAGGAGTAGGCCGCCGGCAGCTGGCCCGATCGAACGGGCGATATTGATGCCGAGCGAGTTGAGCGCGACGGCGCTCTTGACGTCCTCTCTTTTCACCAGTTCCGGCACGATCGCCTGCCAGGTCGGCCCCATTAACGCGGCGCCGATGCCGCCAAGAAACGTCAGGCCGATCAGCGCACTGACCGAAAGCATGCCGGTATTTGCCAGGATCATGAGGCTTACGCTGACTGACGCGAGCAAGATCTGCACGGCGATCAGGAACTTGCGACGATCGAGAATATCGGTGAGCACGCCCGCAGGTATTGCCAGGAGGAAGATCGGCAGGGTTCCCGCCGCCTGTACCAGCGCGACTGCGGCCGGCGAGGCCGATAGATCGGTCATGAGCCAGGAACTGGCGACATCGCGCATAAAGCTGCCGGTATTTCCGAGGACGGTTGCAGCCCAAAGAACTGCGAAGACTGGCTGGGCAAGGGGAGCAAAGCTGCCCCCGGAGGATTTGGTAGTGCTCATTTGCCAGCTCCCTTGGTCAGATCACTTGCGGCGACAATAATGAAAGCGCCAGCGAGCCCGAGATGCTCGAAGAAGGCGTTGGTTGCCATCATGCGGTCCATGCCTGGGGACAGCTCCCAGAAACGAAGGGCGATTAGGGTGGCAAAGAGCGTGAACCCGGCGAGCGCCAGCGCTCCGGCCCAGCGAAGGATCCCCGACACCACCATGGCCGAGGCCGCCAGTTCGAACACGATCACGGCGACCCCGAAGAAGGCAGCCGGATGAAGACCGAAATGCTCCATCTCGCCGATCGCACTCTGGAAATCGAAAAGCTTGGTCAGCGGCCCCTGGATATAGGCCGCGCACAGGGCAAGGAGCGCAAAGGTTCGGGTTACGGGTGCGGCAACGACCCCGGCAATACGCGGGCGCCAGCTGTTGGAAGAGAGGGAGTGATCAGTCATGTCGGCTCCTGCAATGTTGGCCGCTTCGTCCATGCGGCGGCGTTGTTTCCATCAGATGGAGCGATATTGGCCGCAAAGATTGCCGCCAACAATTGCATCAAAAATTTAGATTCTCTTGCGATATTCGCAACAATGTTCCGTGGGCAGCAATCTGAACGCTGCCCATCGATTATGTTGAAAAGTCACACAGCCCAGCAGGCGCAGCCGAGTGCGCCGAAGAAACCCTTGAGATCGGCGATCGGCAGTTTCGACGTCCAGGCACCGGCGTGGTCGTGGCCGTGGACGTTGCAGGAACTGGCGCAGCCGCAGGAGAAGATCGCGGTCCGGCGCAGGGAATTCATGCCGGCACCCTGCGGTTCACCCCAGGCCGCATAGCCGCCGAACGTGCGAACGGGTGACCAATCCGGCATGGCAGGCGGGACGTTGTTTTCGTCGAGCGCCGAGAAGTCGCCTGCACCGTAGACGATCTTGCCGCCAACCATGGTCAACTGCGAGGTGAGGTACGAGATCTCGTCTTCGGCGCAGGTGAAGAAGTCCTTGTCCGGCACGACGACGTCGGCGAACTGGCCCTTTTCGATCCGACCCTTCTTGCCTTCCTCGTTGGAGAACCAGGTGACCTTCTCCGTCCACATGCGCAGCGCCACCTCGCGGTCGAGGCAGTTGGCGCGCGGATAGAGCTGCATGCCGCCGACCGTCTTCCCGGTCACCATCCAGGCAAGGGAAACCCATGGATTGTAGGAGGCGACACGCGTCGCGTCGGTCCCTGCCGAGACGTTGACGCCCTTCTCAAGCATGCGCTTGATCGGCGGCGTGGCCTCGGCGATGCCATGACCATAGCGCTCGACGAAATATTCGCCCTGATAGGCCATGCGGTGCTGGGTAGCGATGCCGCCGCCGAGCGCCGCGATCCGGTCGATCGAACGATCCGAGATCGTCTCGGCATGGTCGAAGAACCAGTTGAGACCTTCGAGCGGGATGTCCTTATTGACCTTCTCGAAAACGTCGAGCGAACGGGAGATGGTCTCGTCATAGGTGGCATGCATGCGCCAGGGCCAACGGTTTTCAGCGAGCACGCGAACCACTTCCTCGAGCTCGCCTTCCATTTCCGGCGCCATTTCGGGCCGCGGTTGGCGGAAATCCTCGAAGTCGGCGGCGGAGAAGACGAGCATTTCGCCAGCGCCGTTGTGACGGAAGTAATCATTACCCTGCTTGTATTTCACCGACTGCGTCCAGTTGAGGAAGTCCTGCTTCTCTTCCCTCGGCTTCTGGGTGAACAGATTGTAGGCGAGGCGTACCGTCAGCTGGTCCTCATCCGAAAGCTTCTGGATGACCGCGTAATCGTCCGGGTAGTTCTGGAAACCGCCGCCCGCATCGATCACGCCGGTAATGCCCAGCCGGTTGAGTTCGCGCATGAAATGGCGGGTGGAATTGACCTGGTATTCGAACGGAAGTTTCGGTCCCTTGGAAAGGGTCGAATAGAGAATGCCCGCATTCGGTTTGGCGAGCAGAAGGCCCGTCGGATTGCCGTTGGCATCGCGGGTGATCTCGCCGCCCGGCGGGTTCGGTGTGTCTCTGGTATAGCCGACGGCGCGGAGTGCTGCGCCGTTCAAGAGCGCCCGGTCATAGAGATGGAGCAGAAAGACCGGGGTATCGGGCGCGATCGCGTTGATCTCGTCGATCGTCGGCAGGCGCTTCTCGGCAAACTGATGCTCGGTGAAACCACCGACTACGCGAACCCATTGCGGAGCCGGCGTGATCGCGACCTGCCGCTTCAGCATGTCCATCGCGTCGGCGAGTGAGCGAACGCCATCCCAGCGGAGTTCCATGTTGAAGTTGAGGCCGCCGCGCACGACGTGGGTGTGGTTGTCGATCAGACCCGGCAGCATGCGCTTGCCTTTCAGGTCGATGATCTTCGTATCCGGTCCGGCGAGCGTCATCACCTCGCTGTCGGTTCCCACCTCGAGGAACAGGCCGTCTTTCACGGCGACAGCGGTGGCGTTCGGATTTGCGCGATCAAGCGTCGTGATCAGTCCGTTGTGAAAAACGATATCGGCGTGCATGGAAGCAGCTCCGGTCTTGATGGGATCGGCGGCATTGGCCGGTGTAAACAGATTTGAAAAGGCGAGGCTTGATGCTGCGCCCAGGAATTTGCGCCGTGTCGTCATCAGCTTTTCCCCAATGTCAGATCGTCGCCTGTGGAGATCGCCTTCGCTACATTAAGCCCACCCTTCGGAAGGTGACCAAACATGTGCGGCTTGACCTGATGAAGCCAGGAAACGGCAGCGGGCTCGCGGCTCCAGAGATTTTTTGCCAGCGGCACGATCTGTTCGCCGACGAGAATACCTAGCAAGCCGATGAGAGCGATGACGGGCGGAGCCGGGGAGCGGACGTTGAGTAGTCCGTAGATGACGCCGACGAGAAGGCCGACTGCCAGCGATAGAAGGTAAATTTTCATCCGGGCGTTCCTTTTCCAAAAAGATCGCCCCGCCAAGTGGATCAGGGCGGGGCTGTTTCAGATCAGATAGAGGCCGGGTTCGGGCCGATCCGCTTGCCGTGCTTGACGCGTTCGGCGCCGCCGTGGACATGCGTAACAGCATAATCGATGCCCATGCCGTAGGCGCCGGAGTGCTCCTTCACTAGCGACGTGACCGCGTCGTAGGTTTCCTTGCGGGCCCAGTCGCGCTGCCATTCCAGGAGGACCTGCTGCCAGGTGACGGGAACGACACCCGCCTGCACCATGCGGTCCATCGCATATTTGTGCGCATCGACGGAGGTACCGCCGGAAGCATCGGCGACCATGTAGATTTCGTAGTCGGTGTCGTTCATGCAGGAGAGCGCGAAGGTCGTGTTGCAAACTTCGGTCCACAGGCCGGCGACGACGACCTTCTTGCGGCCGTCTGCGGCATGCTTGGCCAGCGCGTCGCGGACGTTCTGGTCGTCCCAGGAATTCATCGACGTGCGCTCGAGGATATCATTGTCGGGGACGACGGCGAGCAGCTCCGGGAAGGTATTGCCCGAGAAACTGTCGGTCTCGACGGTGGTGATCGTGGTCGGGATGTTGAAGACCCTGGCCGCCTTGGCAAGACCGACGACGTTGTTCTTCAAGACCTGGCGGTCGATCGACTGAACACCGAAGGCCATCTGCGGCTGCTGGTCGATGAAGATGATCTGGCTGTTCTGCGGGGTGAGAACCTGAAGCTTGCTGGACATCTCGTGTCTTCCTTAGATTGGGTTGCAGGTAGGTAATGGGGCAGGGAGGGCGGCACGTCTTGAAAGTTATGCCGCCTTATTGTTGGAAAGCGACGTCAGGCAGCCAGCGGTGCCAGGCCGGCTTCGATCTGGTCACGATAGGGCTCGTAGCGAGCCGGCAGTTTCAAAACCTCGCCAAGGTGTGCCGTGTCTTCGTCGCGGTCGAAACCGGGTTCGTTCGTGGCGATTTCGAACAGGACTCCGCCGGGTGTGCGGAAGTAGATAGCCCAGAAGTAATCACGGTCGATGACTGGTGTCACCTGGTATCCCGTATCCATCAGGGCCTTGCGGACTTCGAGCTGCTTTGCGCGGTTCTCGACGGCGAAAGCGATATGATGCACCGAACCCGCGCCCTGCCTTGCGAAAGGCGTTTTCGGAAGAAGCTCGAGGTCGATCGTATCGGCACCATTACCGCCGGGAATGATGAAGCGGGTGACATCGCCATCCGTCTCGGCGCGCTGGTAGCCCATGAAACCGAGCAGTTCGGACGTAGCAGCGGTATCATGCAGGCGAAACTTCGCGCCGGTAAAACCGCGGATACCGACGCTTTCGTCGATGCCGGCACCGCTCCAGGCCCTGCGGCCATCGTCTTCCGCTTCGATCAAAGCAAACCCCTCACCGTCCGGCCCCTTGAACAGTAGGCGGTCGGCACCGAAGGCAGTGTCGGCCTGCAGGTTGCCGACTCCCTTTGCCGACAGGCGATCCTGCCAGAAGGAGAGCGAGCCCTTGGGAATAGCGAACTGGGTTTCGCTGACTTCGCCGACGCCGGGACGGCCGCGCATCACGTCGGGAAAAGGAAAGTAGGTCATGACGGAGCCGGGAGTGCCTGCTTCATCACCGTAGTAGAGGTGGTAGACGTTGGGGTCGTCGAAATTCACGGTCTTCTTGACGCGGCGCAGGCCAAGCGTGTCCGTGAAGAACGCGTTGTTCTGGCGGGCATCCGATGCCATCGACGTGATGTGATGCAGTCCCTTGATATCCTTGATCATGATGTTTCGCCCTTCCGCGACTGGGTTGGTTTGTCTGGTGTGATTGAAACCTACGCCCGTTGATCATCGGTCGGAATTGCAATAATAATTGTCAATGAATTGCGATGGATGTAATAATCGATGAACGACTACAAGCTGCTTCGAACCTTTCTGCTGGCCGCCGAAAAGCGGAACTTCGCGCAGGTTGCGCGCGAACTCGACATGACCCCGGCAGCCGTCACCCGGGCGATCGCCGCCCTGGAAGAAGACCTTGGCGTGCAACTCTTCGTGCGGACCACGCGCCAGGTGTCGCTGACCACCGACGGCGCGATCTTCGCGGCCCAGATCCAGCCGGCGGTGCAGGCACTGGACAATGCGCGCAAGGACGTGATGAATACCCACAAGGCGGATCATGGCCGCCTGCGGATCAGCGCGCCGACCTGGTTCGGCCAGCAGGCCTTGCCGCCCATCCTGTCGGCCTTTAAGGAACGCTACCCGAAGATCAGCTTCGAGATCTCGCTCGCGGATGGGCTCGTGAACATTATTGACGACGACTATGATCTGGCGATCCGCATTTCCGCGGCACCCTCGGACAAGTTCACGATCTGGCGCAAGATCAGCGTCGTGCGCCGTATCCTCGTCGCAGCGCCGGGCAGCCGGTTTTTCGACATGAAACATCCGAACGAGCTCATTCCCGACGATTGCCTGGCCTATAGCGGTGACAGCAAGCGGGAGACCTGGACGCTGTCGGACGGCAGTGGTAGCGCCACGATTTCTGCGGGCCGGGCATTCAGCGCCAATAGCGGAGAGGTGCTGGCGAGCATGGCGGCCGACGGCGTCGGGGTCGCCATGCTGCCCAAGTTCCATGTGGCCGAGCATCTGCGGACCGGACGGCTGGTCCACGTCCTGCGGGACTGGGCGCCGCCAGACTTATGGTTGACCCTGTACTACCCCCCGTATCAGGTGCTGCCGCCCCGTATCGCCTCGTTCTCGAAGTTCTTTGAACAGCAGGTCCCGGCGTTCATGGCCGTAATGGAGTGAGTTGCGGTCGCGACGCCAAGGTGACAAGGCGGGGAAGCTTTTAGTGAGGACCCCGCCCCCAAACGGGCTTATCCGCCTGAAAAATCACCTCTTTGTACTAAATCGCCGGTTCAGGTCCTTCAAGGCGAATAGCTTTACCGGTAAGCGCGGCTGATAGTAAAAACCGACCATTAGGGCATCGAGAATGTCGATGATCTCTACCTCTTCATAACCGCGCCCATGACATTATTCAGCCGCTAAGACACTCCCCTTCAGACATGCGCTCACACCTGGACCGCACAATCCCAGTCGATGCGGCTGTCAGGCAACGTAGGCGACCACCTGCCCCTTTCAATTGCAGATTTCTCCGTAATGGTGCCATCTGAGGAGTTTCCTGTTGAATCCTATCCGCAACCTACAGTTCTGCACACTCGTCATCAGCGATTTTGCGCAGGAGGTACAACAGAGCAATGCGTTCTGCCGGATTGAGGCGTGAAACAGTCTCTTCGCTGATGAGATGTGCCCGGGGATACATCTCCTCGAGCAGGGCCTCGCCCTTGGGCAGCAGCGAGATCACCACCTTGCGGCCGTCGGCCTCGTCCTTGGAAAGATCGATCAGTCCGCGGGCCTTCAGCCGCTCGACAATGCCACGGATGGTCGCCTGGTCGACGGAGGTCGCCTTGACGAGTTCGACCTGCGAACTCGGACCAAGGTCATGCAGCGCGCACAGCGTCACGAACTGCACCGATGTCAGGTCTGGATCGCTGGCATTGGTCTGGAAAATCGACAGATGACGCTGATAGGCTTTGCGCAGCAGATGTCCAACTTGCTCCGTGACATGATAGCCATTCTGAGGCGCAAGCGCTTCGGGCAACTGTTCGGTGTCTTTTGCGGTCATCGTCGGAGCGGCCCATCGGTTCGGCGTCTTTGGCGGGAATGCAGGAAACACCACAGCAGGTTGCGCCGGTCAAGGCGTGTCGAGCCGCATCCGCTCCGCGCGATTTCACGCGGAGCGGCTTGGTAATCTCAGTTATTTGAAGTTGTGCTTCATTTCCTTGACGGCGATGTCGCCATCAAGAACCATCGGTTCATCGTCGAGGAACAGCGAGCAACCGCGCATCGGCATATCCAGATGGCAGGCGGTATCGTTCGGGCCGCCGAGCTCGTTGTTGGGGCCAGTGGAGAACATCACGTTGCCGTAGAAGGAGCGTGCCTCCATGCCCATGCCGCCCGGGAATTCGCCGGGCACCATTCGATGCCACTTGGCGTTCTGATTAAGGCCCCAGCCGACATGGCTCATGCCCATGCCACGCGGGTCGTTGAAACCCGCCATGTAGGATTTGACCAGCTCGGAATCGAGGCCACCGCGGATATCGGTGACCCAACCGTTTTCGATCGTATAGATGATCGGGTCGCGCACGTAGATGTTCTGCGGCAGCAGGATATCGCCGGGAGCAACGACGATTGTACCATCAACGCCGTCGTCATCACCACCGGTGAATACAAAGCCCGACGGCCAGTGATCCCAGCGGCCAGGCTCGTCCGTGCACGCATATTCCGTGACGGTGGGATAGGTATTGAGCTTGTAGGTGACATCTGTGCCATGCGCAGAGGTGATCCGCATCACCTTCGCTTTGGACAGCAGGTCTCCGGCAAATTCGACGCGCTCGCGCAGTTCCTTTGTCGGCAGCATGCGCGCGAGAATCTCCGGCGGTTCGACGGCAGTCAGGATGCGCGTGCCGGCCGCCTGGATCGCCATCTGTTCCGGGCTGAAGAGCAGGAAGATGCAATCGATCAGCATGTCGGCGGCCTTCAGGGCCTCTACCGCTTCCGGCATGGCGGCGAGGCCTGTCTGGCCGACCGCCCACGCACCTGCCGGCGGCACCGGCGGCAAACGCATGTGATACATCTTGGCGCCAAGACGCATGCCCGCCGCCATGAAGGCGTCGGCGTAATCGAGGCGCTCGTTGCCCTGGGTAAGGACAATGAGTTTTTCGCCCTCGTGGACGCCCGACATCTTCAACTGATGCAGGCAGATTTCCGTGAAGCTGAATTGATCCATGCTCGTTCCCTTATCTTTGCTTGAAGGCTTGGGTGTTTCGTCCAGTTACGGACAGTCGGACTTGACCTTGGCGATTTCGGCGATCGCCTCCTCCCTCGAAACGACATCGCCATATTTGCTGTCGATATCGAAGAGGTTGGCATTGTGCGGATCCGGGTGCCGGTCTCCGACGCATTCGCGCACGACGATGCCACGGAATCCATGCTGGACCGCGTCGACGGCGGTGGCGCGGATACAGCCGCTGGTCGAGCAGCCGGCCATGATCACGGTGTCGATGCCCTGCGCATGCAGCTGCGAGGCAAGGCTGGTGCCGAAGAAAGCGCTGGCATACTGCTTGACGATAACGAGCTCGCCATTGGCAGGCTCGACGCCGCCGCAGAACTCGGCCAGCACATTGCCTTCGACCATTCCCTTCATGACGGGCGATTTCTTCACCCACATGCCGCCGTCAGCGCAGTTTTCCGCAAGATAGAGGATGCGCGTATGGATGACCGGGATGCCGGCGTCGCGGGCGGCCTGGATGAGCGCCGGCGTCTGCGCGACCGCGTCAACCACGCCCGGGGCGTAGAGAGGCGCGCCCTCGGTGGTGTACCCCTTCAGGAAATCGATGACGAGCAGGGCAGGGCGCTGGCCGAAGCCGATGCGGTTACCCCAGACGCCTTGATAATTGCTTTCTGCGCTCTGCATGATTGGTCTCTCTTCAGTATGCGCCGGACAGAAGTGCGCCGGCGCCCGGCACGACTGCTTCCAGACCGAGCTTCTTGAGCATACAGTAAGTTGTCGCCACAGCGGCGGTCAGAACCGGCTTCCCGGTCATGGCCTCGACCTTGGCAATCACCGGCAGCGACGGCATCTGCACGCAGGCCGACAGCACGATGACATCGACGTTCGACAGATCGAGTGTCTGGACAATGGCCGGGAGATTTTCTGGATCGTGGCGGGCGACATCGAGATTGTCGGGAATTTCAAGGGCCTGCCAATCCATGACCTCGAAACCCTCTTCCCGGATGTAATTCACCACGAGTTCGGTCAACGGTTTCATATAGGGTGCGACGACGGCGATCTTGTTTGCCTTCATCACCTTCAGGCCCTCGATCAACGCACCGGCACTGGTAACGACGGGAATGTTCGCGTTGTTTTCCTGAGTGCGACCCGTTAGACGCTTCTCCGACTGGCGGTGATAGCCGAGGCCCATCGCCATGATGGCAACAAGGCAAGCATATCCCAGAACATCGACGCGGGCGTCGGAAAGCTCGACGGCGCACCGGTCGGATTCGGCGTCCATCGCGGCCAGTTCTTCCTTGACCACTTTCTTCATCCGCATGCGGCTGGAGTGGAAGGTGAAGCGCTCGGGGCGGATGGACTGGCGCGCCGTCAACATGGCGGGAATTTCGGTCTCCATCGTTGTGTTGGAGCTCGGAACGATCTGGCCGATACGGTAATATTTCTGCACGGGTGGAATCCTCTGCGTTGCAAAAGCGGGTGCCAAACAAACGGCGGCGGATCGTCGACCCGTCGCCGTTTCAATAACGGGAGAGAAAATCTCCAAGCGCGGCAAAGAAACCGTCGAAATCATCCCATGGGATCATGTGCCCGGCATTGGGCACGCGCACGATTTCCACCGCTGGATAAAGTGCCTGGATTTCGTCCTCATCCACCGGCTCGATTACGCCTCCGCGACCGGCGACCATAAGCATGGCTGGCTGGTTGAGCTTCGGGAGATCGGAGAAGATGTCGTCCTTGTGGAAGTCCTCGAAGGCGGTGACGATGGCGGGCTCGTAGCAGGTGTGCAGCCATTCGGCGCGCAGCTTCAGCTGTTCGTCGGTCCATGTCGGGCAAAACGCCTTCATGTCTTCCGCATCGATGCCCTTCAGCGCCAGGCGGATGCTGTCGACATACCAGGGCAGCTTGCTCGGGTAGGCGCGACGTCCGGGGCCAGACACAGGCGGATCGATCAGCGCAAGCCGCGAGAACGCCCTAGGTGCCGAAACGGCGGCGCGGATTGCAATGCGTGCACCCATCGAGTGGCCAAGCAGTGCCGGAGCGGAAAGTCCGAGCGCTGAGGCGAAGCCGACGACGTCAGCTGCCATCGTGTCGAGCCCGTATTCGAGATTTGGACCGGTCGAAGACAGCCCCCGGCCGCGCACGTCGATCACGTAGACGTCGTAGCGTTCGGCGAGCCGCTCGGCGACAAATCCCCAGGTGATCGCCGGGCTGGTTATGCCGGGGATCAGGATGACGGCAGGGCCGTTTCCGCCGTAGCGCAGATAGTGTTGCCGAATGCCGTTGGCGAAGACGTTTGCCCCGTACAACGCACCGCCGCTCATGCTGCGGTCTCGCTCTTCAGCGGCTCGGCATAGATGTCGTAGCCATAGACCCACGCGGGATCCTCCTGCTTGAGCAGGAAGGTGTTGGCGTTCGAAACGCTCTGGACACGCGTCGCGCGGTCGCGGCGGTTAGTCTCATACAGTCCGAAAGCGGTGCGGAAATCGTTGATGCCGGTTTCCTGCAGGCAGCGGGTCAGCATGGCGGCGTCTTCGATAGCCATCGCGGCACCCTGCGCCATGTGCGGCTTCATCGGATGGCAGGCATCGCCGAGCAGCACTAGGCGGCCCTTGCTCCAAAGCGGGAGCGGGTTGCGGTTGAACAGCGGCCATTTCGTCACCCCATCGGTGCTTTCGATCAGCGCCTGGATGATCGGATGATAGCCCTCGAACGCCGCCGCCATCTCGTCGCGGCTGCTGTCGACGAAGGCCGAATCGAATTCCCAGGCCGGATGCGGAACGCCGGTGACATAGTAATATTCGTCGCGGCTGGCCGTCGTGTAGTAGACCATCATGTGACGGTCCGGACCCCACCACTTGACGCAATCCTCGAAGGTCAGGTCGTATTTCTTCAGCTTGTCGGACGAGATCAGGGCGCGATGGCCGACCCAGCCGCTGTAATTCGGCTTTTCTTCGCCGAGCAGCGTTTCGCGAACGCGCGAATTGATGCCGTCGGCGCCGATCACGATATCGGCGCGCACCGAGGTTCCATCTTCGAATTCGATCAGCACATCGGTGCCGCTGTCGTCGAGGCGAGCCAGCTTCTTGCCGAAATGCAAGGTGCCCGGCTGCAGCGCATCGCACTGAATGGCCTGCAGGTCGCCGCGGTGAACAGTGCAATAGGTCTGGCCGTAGCCCTCGAGCGGAACCCGCGCGGTATATTCGCCGGTAATGCCGTCGCGGCTAAACCAATGGCTCGGCGTGCTGCTGATGCTGATGACCTTCTTGTCGACGCCGATGCGTTCGAAAATCTTCAGGACGTTCGGCCCCATATGGATGCCGGCGCCCAGGCGCGAGAAGCTCGGCGCTTGTTCATAGACGTTGACGTCAAAACCCGCGTGCTGGAGTAGCGCACCCGCGACGGCGCCACCGAGGCCGGCGCCGATAATCGCGATCTTTTCTTTTCCGTTAGACATAGCGACCCTTCCTAGCTGTCTTTCGACGCATTGTTCCCACGATTGGAGGCTTCGCAAAATTCTAGCGCATACGCTCTAAATAGCAATAGCGAGGCTTTGATTTTCATCAAAATTGCGCGGCAATTCGCCCGGCAATTGAATATTCTAGCAAAATCGCAACGGCGAAATCCGACTTGTCATTCGTCACTATAAAGCGTATACGCTTCTTAATAAAATAAAAGGGGCAATAGATGCGAAGAGTCGGTGACTGTCGCATCGTTATGGTTTGTGGGCGTCCGCGCGATGTCTGCTGCGTAGCGGTTCGGCCGATGGAAAAAGGCGTGGTCTGTGTTTGGTTCTCCGGTGCGGAGGGCCTGCTTTGACACTGCCAGTTTGCTTCAGTTTGAATGTGAACGACGCCGTCGAGAGCGTCGAAGCAAGCCCGGAAACACCACTTCTTTATATCCTCAGAAACGACCTCTCCCTGAATGGTCCGAAATACGGTTGCGGGCTCGGCGAATGCGGTGCCTGCGCTGTACTTGTCGATGGTCGCGCCGTTCGCTCGTGCACGGTGCCGCTCGGTGCGGTCGGCAAGCGCCGTGTCACCACGCTCGAGGGTCTCGGCACGCCCGAGCATCTGCATCCGGTCCAGGCGGCCTTTATCGACGAGGCCGCTGCTCAATGCGGATATTGCCTGAACGGCATGATCATCGCCACCGCAGCCCTGCTCAATCGCAACACCGATCCCGACGAGGACACGATTCGCGAGGCGCTGCGCCATCACCTCTGCCGTTGCGGAACGCATATGGAAATACTCGCCGCGGCCAGGCGGGCCGTCGCCTATGCCAAGGTCGAGCGAGCGCGCCGATCCATGCCGGACGGTGTCTCGCCAAAAGCCGCGAAGGAGGTCTCCCCGTGACCGACCACCGCCAAATGCCGAAATCGGCCTATATGTCGGCCGCCGACACGCTGCTGATCGTCAACGATGCACTGCTCGGCGATGCGGCCGAACTCTATATCGCGGTGGGCGCCGATAGCCGAGTGACCGCGTTCAACGGCCACGTCGATCTCGGGACAGGCATCCGAACTTCCCTGGCGCAAATCGTCGCCGAGGAACTCAGCGTGCCGTTCGAGCATGTGGACATGGTGCTTGGCACCACCTCCGCCGCACCCGACCAGGGCGCGACCATCGCCAGCGAAACGATCCAGATCACCGCGGTGCCGCTGCGGCAGGCCGCCGCCACCGCCCGCCATCATCTGCTGGCCAAGGCAGCCGAGAAGGTCGGCGTGCCGCTTGAGCGACTGAGGCTGGAAGACGGCATCATCCGTTCCGACGGTGGCGAGAACTGGCAACTGAGCTTCGGCGACATCGTCGCCGGCAGCCATGCCAGGCTGTCGACCGACAAGCATGCGGCCCTGAAACCGGCCTCAGACTACAAGCTGGTCGGTTCGTCGCGTCCGCGCGTCGATATTCCCGAGAAGGCGACGGGGCGCTGGACCTACGTGCATGATGTCCGCGTGCCGGGCATGCTGCATGGCCGCGTCGTGCGGCCGCCCTATGCCGGTTTCGATCACGGCGACCATGTCGGAAACAGCCTGATTTCGATCGACGAGGCATCGGTCGCGCATATTCGCGGGCTTGTCGGCGTCGTCGCCATCGGCGATTTCGTCGGCGTGGTCGCGACACGCGAGGAAATCGCCATCGAGGCGGCGAAGAGCCTGAAGGTCGTGTGGCGCGCGCCGCCCGAGTGGCCGGATCTCAACGCGCCGGAAAAGGCGCTGCGCGCCAATCCGTCGACCGCGCGCAAGCTTGCCGATCTCGGCAATGTCGATATGGCACTGGCCAGCAGCGCCCAGGCGATGAACCGCACCTATGTCTGGCCCTACCAGATGCACGGCTCGATTGGGCCGTCCTGCGCGGTGGCCGACTACAACGAAGGCGGGCTGACGGTCTGGTCGGGGACGCAGAACCCGTTCCCGATGCGGCGCGATCTGGCGCTGCTTCTCGACATACCGGAAGAGCTGATCCGGGTCGAGCGGCTGGAAGCCGCCGGCTGCTATGGCCGCAATTGCGCCGATGACGTCACTGCGGATGCCGCCCTGCTGTCGCGCGCCGTCAAGGCGCCTGTCCGTGTCCAGCTGACGCGCGAACAGGAGCATGCCTGGGAGCCGAAGGGCGCCGCCCAGATCATGGACGTGCGCGGCGGGCTCGATCTGGAGGGCGGTCCGTCCGCCTATGATTTCGAAACCCGCTACCCCTCCAATCTGGCGCCGACCCTTCCCTTGATCCTCACCGGCAAGGTGCCGCCAGTCTCCGACGTCATGCAGATGGGCGATCGCACGGCCATCCCGCCCTATGCCTACGGGAACCTCCGCGTCACCGTGCACGATATGCCGCCGATCGCGCGCGCCTCTTGGTTCCGCGGCGTGTCGGCGATGCCCAACACGTTTGCGCACGAATGCTATGTCGATGAACTGGCAGCCGCGGCCGGCGTCGATCCGGTCGAGTACAGGCTTCGCTACCTCCACGATCCGCGCGCGGTCGATCTAGTGCGTGCGCTGGCCGAACGGGCAAACTGGGTACCGCATACGACATGGGGCACGCTCGGCGGCGAGGGCGACCTGCTCTATGGGCGAGGGTTCGCCTATGCCGTCTACATCCATGGGCCGTTTCCGGGCAAAGCCGCCGCCTGGGCCGCCTGGGTCGCCGATGTCGCGGTCAATAAGAAGACTGGCGAGATCGCGGTCACCAAGGTGACGTGCGCGCAGGATTCCGGGATGATGATCAATCCGGATGGTGTCCGCCACCAGATCCACGGCAATATCATTCAATCCACCAGCCGGGTGCTGAAGGAAAAGGTCGAATTCTCGTCGACCGCCGTGCAGTCGAAGGAGTGGGGTGGCTATCCGCTGATCACCTTTCCCGAGGTGCCTGATATCGACGTGTTAATGGTGCCGCGGCAGGACGAACCGCCGCTCGGCGTCGGAGAGTCCGCCTCCGTTCCCAGCGCCTCGGCCATTGCCAACGCCGTCTACGACGCTACCGGTATTCGCTTCCGTGAGCTGCCGCTGACGCCGGAACTGGTGCTGGCCGCGCTGAACGGCAAGACGGACGAAACGCCGGCCGCCCCGCCCGTCAAGAAGCGGAACTGGTGGAACATCGGTCTGTCCGCCGTCGGTGCGGTCGCGGCTCTGTCCGGCATCGTCACGATGGCCTCGCCATGGCGCCCGGCGATCGGCACCATCCAGCGCCCGGACGCGAACGTCTACAGCGCCGCCACCATCGAGCGCGGCCGGCTGGCGGCTGCGGCCGGCGCCTGCAATGTCTGTCATGTCGGCAATGACGGCACACCCTTCGCCGGCGGACTGCGCTTCGACACGCCGTTCGGCGCCGTCTATGCCACCAACATCACCCCGGACGCGCAAAGCGGCATCGGCGCCTGGTCCTACCCGGCCTTCGAGCGCGCCATGCGCCAGGGCGTGAGCCGTGATGGCCATCACCTCTATCCCGCCCATCCCTACACCTCGTTCGCGGGCGCCGAGGATGCCGATCTTCAAGCGCTCTACGCCTACATGATGATGCAGGCGCCGGTCGCCGGAAAGACGCCGGAGACGAAGCTCAAATTTCCCTACAGCATCCGCGCGATGATGGCGGGCTGGAACGCGCTGTTCCTGAAAGCGGAGCCGTTCAAATATGTCGAGACCCGCGATGCGCAGTGGAACAGGGGCGCCTATCTCGTCGAGACCCTGGGGCACTGTTCGGCCTGCCACACGGACCGCAATTTGCTCGGCGCGGAGAAAAGCGGCAGCGCCCGGCTTTCCGGCGGCTTTGCCGACGGCTGGGAGGCGCCGGCCCTGAATGCGTTCGCCAAGGGCCCGGTCGGCTGGACGGCCGATGCCTTCTACGACTATCTGCGCACCGGACACTCGCGCGATCATAGCAGTGCCGCCGGCCCGATGGCGCATGTCGTCGAGGTGATGCAGCCGCTGCCGGATAACGATATCCGGGCCATGGCGACCTATCTCGCAAGCCTCAACGAGGGGCCCGCCGGGACCAAGGCACAGAGCGAGGCGGCCGTTGCCGCGAGTGAAGCGGCCAAGGCTTCCGCCGCGCGGATTTCGCCGAAGGGCGAGCGTATTTTCAATGGTGCCTGCGCTACTTGTCATACCGGCAATTCGATTTTGTCGTCGCTGGCCCTCAACAGCAATCTGCATGCCGCGACGCCCGATAATCTCATCCAGGCGATCCTGAACGGTGTCGAGGCGCCGGCGATCCTTGCGCAGACCACCGGCCGGGAAGCCCCCGAGGTGATGTCGATGCCCGCGTTCCGCCAGACACTGAACGAGAACCAGATCAAAGACCTCGCCGATTATCTGAGAGCGCGTTTCGCGCCCGACAAGCCGGCCTGGACGGAAACGACGAAAGCCATGCAACGGGTGACGGCAGCAAGCCACTAGGGAGCAGACGATTTGGACCAGATCCGAACCGGACAGGATATCGACCCCCGCGACTTGTTCGAGAACCCGACAGCCGCGTTTCGCCCGTCGGCTTACTGGTTCTGGCATTCGATCCCGACGCAGGAGGTTTGCCACGACCAGCTGAGCGATTTCAAGCTGAAGGGGATCGGCACGATCCTGATCCAGGCCCGGCTTGCGATGTCGCGCGATGATTACCTGTCGCCGGCCTATCTGGACGCCTATCGCGTCGCGGCCGAGATCGCCGGCAAGCTGGGGCTGAAGCTTGGAATCTACGACGATTACAACTGGATCAGCGGCCATGCCGGCGGCCGAACTGTCGCGGGCCGCGACGACTTGCGCGAGCGTCACCTGTTCTGGTCGTCATCAGGGCATGGGCGAGGGCAGATCAGCGGCATCCACCCGCCGTTCACCCGGACAATGGGCGCCGATATCGTCGAGTGGCAGTATGAAGGAAGCGTGGTCGAATGGTGTGAGTGGACGGTTGAAGCGGCGTTGCTGCATTCGTCGGCCGGCATCGACGGCCTCGATCAGATCGTCGATGTTACGGCGCGGACATCCATCGTCGACAGCGACGGCGTGTCCTGCACCTACGCTTTCGACGGCGCGGCCGAGGACGGCCAGATGCTGACGGTCTTCGTCAGCGCCCGGTCGACCACTTCGCGGCTGATCAACTACCTCCTGCCGGAGGCCGCGGAGCGGTTCATCGAGGTCGGGCTTGATCCGCTGGTCGAGACGCTTGGCGATCTCGTGCCCGATCCCGTCGGCTTCGTGTTCTACGACCAACCGGCGGCGGGTTTTTACAAATGGGATCAGATCTCCGGTTGCCTCGGCAACAGCCTGCTGTTCGCGCCAAGCCTGCCGGACGCCGTTTCGTGCGGCACTTTGGAACCTTTCGCCAAAACGCTGCTGGCATTGCTGCGCGACGTCGGGCCTGGGACCTTGCGGTTACGGGCGCGGTTCTATGCCGTCTATTCGGCGCTGATGAACGAGGCCTTTTCCGGCACTTTGCGCAGATGGGCCGAGGGCAGGGGGATTGTGCTCACCGGGCACGAGATCCTGCCGCATATCAGTTCGTGGTCGCTGAACGGCGGCTTCACCAGCATCGACCCCAGGGTGGCGCTTGCGGTGGATTTCTTCGGCATCGACGCTTTGAGGCATGAAACGGCAGTCGATTCCAACAACTTCGTTGCTCAGCTTGCGCCGAAGCTAGGCGATTCCGTTGCCCGATCGAATGGCCGCAGCCGTTGCGTCGTCGAAACATATGCCAGTGCCGAGCGAACGCCGGTGCGCGCTGCGGGGCAATGGGAGTTGACGCTGGAGACGATCAGGGCGCAGGCAATCCGGCTCTATTGCCTCGGCACCCGGCAGTTTCTGTGGCACGGCGTATACCAAACTGACGGTCATGACGACGATCCGACACCCTTTGCCAATCCGCGTTTCGATTTTGGACCGGGCATCAATTTCGAGCCGTGGTGGAGCTACCATGATCTGTTCGCGCAGGAGACCGCGCGCATTTCTGCCTTCATCGAACCGGCCACCCCGCGCACGCCGGTTGCGATCCTCTATCCGCTTCATACCGCCTTTGCAGAAGGCCCACGTCACAACCACGCCACCCACATCGGTGCATGGTGCGGAGGGCTTCTGGCTGAAGGCTGCGACTTCATGTTCGTCAGCGAAGCCGATCTCGCGACGGCAAGGATCGAGCACGGCCGCCTGCTGGCATCCGGTCTCTCCTTCGATGCTGTTGTCCTGCCATCGGTCACGGTGTTCGAGACGGCAAAGACGTTGCGCGAGCTAGACGCCTTCAAGGCTGCTGGCGGAGTTGTCTGGTCGTCAGGAGATCGCTTGTCTACCGTTTGCGATGGCGACGATCCGCTGAGCCCGATAGCTTCCACGCACATCGATCACATGCCTGAGAGGCGAGATATCACTGCGCTCCTGTCGTTGCTGCCGCTATCAGGTCCGGCTGTGGTCTGCCATTCGCCGGATCGTCCTCGGCAATGGGTCGGGCATGAAGCCGATGGCTGGTGGCGGATTGTTCTCTTCAACGATGGCGCAACGCCGCTGGTGAGCGAGATTTCCTTCGGTGATGGCGTCGACTCCGAGATCTGGTCCGCCACGACCGGCAAGGTGGAGGATGTCGCTGCCTTCAGCCGCCTGACGGTCAGGCTCGACCCGCAGGAAGTGCGCTGCATGCGGCTGCGCGAGACGGCGCAGCGGATAGCAAGAGAGGGCCGTCTCACGGCCCAGCCGCCGCTCGATGCCGCGCGCGCCGTATCGCTTGTCGTCGGCTGGAGTTTCGCGCGAGGCGCCGATGCGGCATTCGTGCCGATCTCGGTCGAGAGCGGATGGGAGACGCAGGGATTTGCCGATTTCTCAGGCACGGGTATCTACCGGCTGGCGCTTGAGATCGGCGACGAGGCGGAGTGGTTTCTCGAATTGCCGGAGGTCGCAACCGTGGTTGTCGCCCAACTCGATGGCCGGCAGATCGATCGGCGGGGCTGGCGGCCCTACCGTTTTGCTTTGGGGCGGCTGATCCCCGGTGTCCATTCGCTGGAACTTCGCGTCGCGAACACGGCGGCAAATCGCTACTACAACAATACACCCTATCTCGGCGAGAGCCTCGACAAGAGCGGGTTGACCGCAGCTCCGACACTCATCCCGCTTAAAACCTGACCGGAAGCCCAGAATCATGCCACAACATTCGACGATTCCCCTGATGCGCGCCTGGAACAGTTGGTCCAGTCGGCCGGCTGAAATGGTCTTCCTGCCGCTCGGCGTGCGGATCACGCCGGTGCTGTACTCGACCCGCAGCAAGAAGACTTCCGCGATCGAGCCGCGGCGCGACACGGTTCGCCTTGGCCGTCACGCCATCGACGGCTCGCTGATCGAGCTGGAGACCGACCACAGCGGTACGACGGTCGCCTTTTCGACGACGAAGACCGATCCCTTCGCCATACGCGGCAGCTGGAACGGCAAGGTGTCGGCCGAGTGGGGGCTGCGCTTCTGGTTGACGCTGGCGATCTCGTCCGAGGGCGGCGAAGTGGCGATCCATGATACGGGCCGCAACATCACGCTGCTGAAGGTTGGCACGCGATTCGTGGCGGTCGCGACAGCCGAGGCGCCGGTGCACGTGACCGGTCACGACACGATTGACGCGCTGCGGGCGGACTTCGAGGAAAACGGCTACTTCTACACCGCCACCCGCCAGAACGAGGCACCGGTGATCGCCTTGCGCTTCAATCTCGAGATGATGCGCAAGGGGGCCTATGCTGCAGCCGTCGCCGACAGCGCGGAGCTTGCGATTGCCAAGGCGCAGGCCTGCCTTGCCGCCGGCGCGCCGGCAGAGATCGCCAATGCGCAGACCGGTGTGTTCGAGGGCGCGCTCGACGCGATGCGTGACGTCGTTGCCTGGAACACCATCTGGGACGAAACCAACGCGCGTTCCTACACCGCGGTCACCCGCATCTGGAACCTCGGGAAATTCGCCGTCTGGTTCAACGACCAGATTTTCGCCGCCCTTCTTGCGGGCGTGTTCGACGCCGATCTGGCGCGCGAAAACATGGCAACGGCAATGGCGGGTGCGACGCCGCAGGGCAACATCGCTTGCATTGTCACCTCCAACGATGCATGGGTCGATCGCAGCCAACTGCCGTTTGGCGCGCTCGTTGTCTGGCAGCTCTACCAGCGCACCGGCGAACGTTCGATGATCCAGGCAAGCTACGATGCGGTGGTGCGCAATCGGCGTTGGTGGCAGGAAAATCGCGATCCCGACCGCTTCGGTCTGCTCTCGTGCGGAACATCGGATGTTGGCGAGGGCCTCTATAAGGGCACAGCCTTTGGCGCGCGCAACGAAACCGGCATGGACAACTCCGCGACCCATGACGAAGCGGTCTACGATCCCATCACCCGTACGCTGTCGACCTTCGATCTGGGTCTGAACTGTGCCGCGGCTCTCGACGCCGAAATGCTGTCGAAAATGGCGGCCGTGCTCGGCAAACATGACGATGCGCGCGAATTCGCCGCCCTTGCCGAGCGTAGCCGTACGCTCATCTCGCAAACGTTATGGGACGAAAGCCGTGGCATCTTCGCCAATCGCCAGCGCCGCGGTGGCTTCGTGCGGTCGTTATCCCCAACCAGCTTCTATCCGCTGCTTTGCGGTGCGGCGACGCCCGCGCAGGCGGCTCGGCTGCTCCAACATCTTAGCGACGAGAGCACCTTCGGCGGCGACTATGTGCTTCCGAATGCAACACGCGACGATCCTGCCTTCGCCGAAAATGTCTATTGGCGCGGACGCATCTGGCCGAACGTGAACTACATGGTCTGGCTCGGCCTGCGCCGCTATGGCTTTGTTGCCGAAGCCAGCAAGCTCGCCAGCCAGGGCTACGATCTGTTCATGAAGAACTGGCGCGACGATCGCATCGCCGCCGAAAATTACAACGCGGTGACCGGCGAAGCAATGGATCAGGGCGATACCGATCCGTTCTACATCTGGGCCGCCATGCTGCCGCTGATGGCGACCGCCGAGATCGTCGACTTCGATCCCTGGACGGGGTGGACGATGTGCAACACCGGCCAGGATTTGGTGCTCGGGCCGGTGGTCTCGCCGTCTGGAGCGCTCGGGCTGACCGTCAAGTCAGGAACACTGGTGATGACATTGAACGGGCGCGCAGCGCTGAAGACAGATCTGCACACTACGCTGTCGCGCATCGTCTTTGCCGCCGGGCGGATGGCCTGCACGATTGCTCCGGTCTCCGAGGCTGGTTTCATCGAGTTGCCAGGCTTGGCATTGGGCGATGTTCTTGCCGCCCGTATCAACGGGCAGGACATCAACTATTTGTCGGGCGGCGACGGAATACGCGTCATGATTGCTGAACACGCGGAGGATCGCCGGCTCGACGTCTATTTTTCATCGTCAAGCGCTCACTAAAGCAAGGCAGTGCTTGACAGGTCTCGATTCCTAACAGATAGTTTGTATACAAATAAAATAAAAGACTGATGCTAAAGTCAGAGGGT
This sequence comes from Rhizobium sp. WYCCWR 11128, assembly GCF_013416305.1. Taxonomy (NCBI): domain Bacteria; kingdom Pseudomonadati; phylum Pseudomonadota; class Alphaproteobacteria; order Hyphomicrobiales; family Rhizobiaceae; genus Rhizobium; species Rhizobium sp. WYCCWR 11128. Next base: position 116,045 of record NZ_JACCEZ010000009.1, on the reverse strand, counting down.
TGAACGAACAGCTTGCAGGAGATCCGTGGATTCATGCCGGCCGCTCAGTGAAGTGATGCGCTGTTCTTACAGAAGTGGTGTGCCGCTGCGTCGCAGCGCGCGCTTCATTTCGCCGAGACGTCAGCGCCCCACGGACAATGCTCATCTGTTTTTAGTATGCATACAAACGATTAAGCGCTTTGGCACGTTGTTTGTTTTCAAGCTAGCCGATCCGTTGAGGTCGATGACCGCGGGTCATGATGGTCCATAACTGTGTATCTTCAAGAGGGGTGCCACAATGACTGAACTCACCAGACGCAACACAATGAAGTTGATGTCCGCAGCACTGATTGCTGGCGTCAGCATCTCCACCTTGCCGCGCAAAGCCATTTCGGCCGGATCCATCACGGTCCTCAACTGGCAGGGCTACGGCACCGACGAAGCCTGGTCGCTGAAGGCTTTCACGGAAAAGACCGGCATCACAGTCGTTCACGACTACTACAGCTCGGAATCGGAAATGCTGACCAAGATGCGCACCAATCCGGGTGCTTATGATCTTGTTATCCTCAACGCTGCGCGTTGCGCCCAGGCGGTTGCCGAAGACCTGCTGCAGCCGATCGATTTCAGCAAGGTTCCAAACGCGTCAACAGTCGACGAGACCCTGCGCGCCAACCCGAACTTCAGCAAGGACGGCAAGGGCTATGCCGTTCCGTGGGTCTGGGGCATGACCTCGCTTGCCATCCGCGAGGGCATGACGGTTCCCGACAGCTACGCTGCCCTCGCCGATCCGGCCTATAAGGGCCGCGTTGCCATGGACGACGACGCCATCATCAATGTCGGTGTCGGCGCACTAATGAGCGGGCAGGACATCAACGATCCCAAGGATCTGGCTGCTGTTACGGCCGCGCTGAAGTCGATCAAGCCGAACGTCAAGTTGCTGTGGTCGACAGAAGACCAGTGGAACAAGTCGTTTGCCGCCAAGGAGTTCGACCTGTCGCTGTTCTGGTCGGGCGGTTCGGTTCGCTCCAAGCGCGTTTCCAAACTTCCGGTTCAGTTCGTAGTGCCTAAGGAAGGTGGCGTCGGTTGGGTCGATGGTCTCGGTGTTCCGACATCGGCTCCGAATCCAGAAGGTGCTCTTGCCTTCGTCAACTGGATGATCGATCCGACATTCTATGTCGAATGGGCAACCAAGATCGGGGCGCCCGCCTCGTCGAATTCGGCAGCCCTTTCAGCACTTCCTGCCGACGATCTCACCCGCCTGGTACACAAGACCGAATATTTGAAGACGACGTCCTTTGTCTCGGGCATTCCCGACGACCGGCGCGAAGCCTTCAACAATGTCTGGCAGGAAGTGAAAGCCTTCTATGCAGAATGATCGTCTGATATCAGCGTCAGAGCGCGGACCTTCGGGTCCGCGCAGCCGGCGCCCGCTCCCGCCATGGGTTTCGACGACGGCGCTGCTGCTGCCGACCTATGGATGGCTGACACTTGCCGTCTTTCTGCCGCTGCTGACCATGTTCGTGTTCAGCTTCATGTCGGCGACACCGATGGGCAAGGCCCCGATCGTCTTTACGCTGAAGCAGTACCGCGCGTTCATCGATCAACCCTATCTGGTCGGGATCGGTATCACGTCGCTGCTGATCGGCTTCTGGACGACGCTGTTCTGCGCGGTGCTTGGTTTCCTGGCGGCCGTGGCACTGGTCCGCTCGACCTTCGGCAAGACGCGCGAGATGTTGTTGATCCTCATTCTCCTGCCATTCTGGACCAACGGTCTTGTGCGCGTCTTTTCGTGGACCATGGTGCTGCGCGAAAACGGCTTTCTCGACAGTCTGCTGCATATGATTGCTCCGGACGCGGGTTCCATCGGCTTTCTCTACACGCGCTATGCCGTGGTGGTTGGTCTTGTTCACGGCTACCTGCCGTACATGATCCTGACCTGCTACATAGCGCTGGTGGCCATCGACGACGCGATCATTGAGGCTGCTTCAAGCCTCGGCGCGCGCTGGTGGACCATCCTGTTCAAGATTTTGATGCCGCTTGCGGCTCCCGGGCTGATCTCCGGCGCCGTTTTGATCTTCATTCCGGTCATCGGTTCATTCATGGAACCGCGCATTCTGGGCGGTCGTGTCGGCGTGACCATGGGAACGGTGATCGAGGATCAGTTCACCCAGGCCTTCAACTGGCCTTTGGGCGCATCGCTGTCCTTTACGCTGCTGGCTGTCGTGCTCGCAATTTTCGCAACCTTCTCCGGTGTCCTGCGCCGCGGGACGGTCGCTTGAGGAAGGGATCATGAAAACGCTCGGTCCAATCTATCTCATCGCTATCCTCATCTTCCTCTACACGCCCATTCTCGTGATGATGGCGATGGGGTTCAACGCTTCGCCACTTTACGAGCTGCCATTCCATTTCTCGCTGCAATGGTACGACGCGCTCTGGGACAACAGCATCCTTCTGACGGCGGGTCTGAACAGCCTGGTGATCGCGAGTATCACCGCGGTTCTGGCGACGGCTTTAGGTACCATGGCGTCCGTTGCGCTGTCGCGCCGGACCTTTCGCGGCAGAAGTCTCCTGCAACTGATGCTGCTGCCGCCGATTGCCATTCCCTGGCTGATCACCGGCACGGCCATGCTGATCTTCTTTTATTGGACCGGAATCGGGCGCGGCATGCATGCCCTGTTGATCGGCCATGTGGCACTCGCCATCCCCTACGTTGTTCTGGTCGTCGGCACGGGCTTCAAGACAATCCGCGCCGACCTTGAAGAAGCCGCGATGAGCCTTGGTTCGACACCGGTTCACGCCTTCTTCTCGGTGACGCTACCGCTGCTTTATCCGAGCATCCTTGGCGCCGCGCTCTTCGCCTTCGCCGTGTCGCTCGACCAGTTCGTGATTTCCTACTTCCTCGCAACGCCCGGATACACCACCCTGCCGGTGCAGATCTACTCCTCGATCCGCAAGGGCTTCACCCCTGAAATCAACGCGATCTCCACCGTGCTTCTGCTCGGCTCGATGACGATCATCCTGATTTTTGCGCGCTTCGCCAAGCCCGGAGACACAAGTGACAAACGTTAAAGTCAATTCCGTCGCCAAGACCTACGGCACCACACCGGTCCTGTCCGATATCACCACCGAGTTCCCTGAAGGCTCTTTCACCAGCCTTCTCGGCCCATCCGGCTCCGGCAAGACCACACTGCTGCGCATCATCGCGGGCTTTATCAAGCCCGACCAGGGCGTCGTCACGATCGGCAACAATGATGTCACCGACATTCCGGTCTGGGGCCGTAACATCGGCATGATGTTCCAGTCCTACGCGCTGTTCCCGCATATGACGATTGCCCAGAACGTCGCCTTCGGTCTCGAACGCCGGGGCATCAAGGGCGCCGCCGCCCGCAAGGAAGTCGACCGTGCGCTGGAAATGGTGCATCTGCCTGGCTTTGCCGATCGCATGCCCAAGCAGTTGTCCGGGGGCCAGCAGCAGCGCGTTGCGCTTGCCCGCGCCATGGTCATCAAGCCGAGCGTGCTGCTCCTCGACGAGCCGCTGTCGGCGCTCGATCGGCGACTGCGCCAGGAAATGCAGGTCGAACTGTTGCGCATCCAGCGCGAAAGCGGCCTGACGACGATCTTCGTCACCCACGACCAGGAAGAGGCGCTGACGCTGTCCGATAAGGTAGCGATCCTCGACAAGGGCCGCATCGTCCAGATCGGCGAGCCGGAAACCGTCTATGAGCGACCGCTGACGCGCTTTGCCGCCGAATTCCTCGGCGATTCCAACTTCCTCACAGGCACCGTGGACAACGGCGCCGTGCGTCTCGCCGATGGGACGGTAGTTCAGACTACCGGCACGTTGCCCGCAAGCGGTTCGAACGTCACGCTCGCCGTGCGCCCCGAGAAGATGTCGATCGCATCGGGTCCGACGGATGGCAACAGCCTGACGGCACGCATTACCACCGTCATCTATGCAGGTCCCGTGCTGTCCTATTTGCTGGAAACCGCAGACGGTCTGCCGCTGAAGCTGTTTGCACAGAACCGCGATGGCAAAGTCCTGAGCGATGGCGACACCATCACCCTGACCTGGGCCGCGGAACACACCGTCCCGGTGGCCGACTGATGATGGCACCCGCGCCACTCTCCAGGAATGCGTTGCATGTCGTCATCGACATGCAACGCCTCTTCGCTGAGCAAACGGCGTGGTATACGCCAGCGATCGAAGGCATCCTTCCCAATGTGGTGGCGCTGAGCAAAGCGCGGCCCGCTGAGACTGTCTTTGCTCGCTTCATGGTGCCCCAAAATGCCGAAGGTGCCTTGGGCCGCTGGAAGACCTACTATCGTCGCTGGTCATCAGTGACGCTGGATGAGCTCGATATCGCCATGCTGGATCTGGTCGCGCCGCTTACAGCGATCGCCGCTCCAGGCTCCATCGTCGACAAGGAGACCTACTCGGTCTTTGGCTCGCCCGGGTTTACTGCGCGTTTGCAAGGATCGGCAACGGACACCCTGATTTTCTCGGGGGTCGAGACCGACGTCTGCGTCTACGCCAGCGTTCTTGATGCGGTCGACGCCGGCTACCGGGTCATCCTCGCCGAGGACGCACTGGCAAGCGGCGACTTGAAGGCGCACGCCATGGTCATCGAGATCCTGGCGCCAAGGCTTTCGGAGCAGATTGAAATTCTAACGACAGAAGCCATTCTGAAATTATGGCGAGAGTAAATTCGGCAGCGCCATTGCCGGTCACCACGATGAACAGGCAGATTTGAGAGATCCGATGGACGTTCCGTTCAAAGACAAAGGCGGCCGACAAAAGACCGCAGCGACCGAGGCGCCCGGCCAGCAGGCACAGTATGCGCTTGGCGAGCAGATCGGCTTCTATCTGCGCCAGGCCAACCAGCGGCACGTGGCGATCTTTGCGAGCCTGATGGCTGAGAAGCTGACCACCACCCAATGGGCGGCGCTCGTCAGGCTGAAGGACCTGCAGCCCTGTTCGCAGGGCAATCTCGGCCGCGAGACCGCCATGGATATGGCGACCATCAAGGGCGTCGTCGATCGACTGGTGAAGCGTGGCCTCGTTCACACCGCCCCCGACGCCACCGACGCGCGCCGGCTGGTGCTGACGCTGACGCCGGAAGGCGAGGTGACAGTGGCCCGCAACCTGTCGGTCGCGCTGCAGATCTCGCAGGAAACGCTGAGCACGCTGACGCTTGCCGAGCGGATGATGCTGATGGAACTCCTGCAGAAGATCTGTTGAGAAGAGACCACGACTGTTTCTACACATCGAGAGAATACCATGTTTCAGCCCAGCGAAGACGAAATCAAGTCGCTTGTCGGCCAGATGACGGTTGCCGAAAAGGTCGATCTTCTGAGCGGACGCGGGCTGTGGAAGACCGCATCGATCGAACGGCTCGGTATTCCATCGATTGTCATGACCGATGGTGCCCATGGCGTTCGCTACTCCACAACCCAGATCGACGCCGGCGACAATGACGAAGACAGCCTCCAGGCGTTTCTGGCGGTTGTCGGCCAACAGGCCGATGCATCAGGCGGCATGTTCGGCACGACACGTCCTGCAACCTGCTTTCCAAACGGCAATCTGCTTGGCTGTTCCTGGGACGTCGATCTGGCCTACCGCATGGGTGAGGCGCTGGCGGTGGAATGCCAGGATTTTGGCGTTCATCTCCTGCTTGGGCCAGGCATTAATATCCGCCGCACGCCGCTTGCCGGCCGCGCTTATGAATACTACTCCGAGGACCCCCTCATCAGCGGGGACATTGCCGCAGCCGTCATCTCGGGCCTACAGGACAATGGCGTCGGCGCCTCGTTGAAGCATTTTGCCTGCAACAATTCCGAGATTGAACGGACAGCGACCAGCTCCGATGTCGACGAACGGGCTCTTCGCGAAATCTATCTGGCGGGCTTCGAACGGGTGATCGGAAAGAGTGCGCCGTGGACGGTGATGAGCGCTTATAACCGGCTGAACGGCATCCAGGCAGCAGAAAATCACTGGTTGCTCGGCACCGTATTGCGTGAGGAATGGGGCTATGACGGGCTTGTCGTCTCCGATTGGCACGCGATCAAGGACCGTGGTGCGGCGGTCGCTGCCGGGACTGATCTCGACATGCCGGAAAGCCGGCCACGCAAGGCCCGCCTGCGGGCGGCGATCGAGGCTGGTGATGTGGCGCCCGAGGTGGTCGATGCCGCCTGCGCTAGGGTTCTGGCGTTCGTGCGCAAATGCAAGACGCAGGAGCGGCGCGACACGGTCGCCGATCTCGACCGGCACCACGCTCTGTCGCGGGAGATTGCAGCGGAATCGATCGTCTTGCTGCGCAACGAAGGCCGGACATTGCCGCTTGATCCGAATAGCACCGGCCGACTCCTCGTCGTTGGTGACGGCGCTACCATCCCCGTGATCCAAGGTTCCGGTTCGGCCACGACCAATCCCTATCGCGTCGACAGCCCCTTCGTTCAGATTGCCGCGCGGGCAGGCACTAACTTCGAGGTGCAGCATCTGCCATTCTCCTCTGCCGCAGAGGTCAATATGCAGGCGTTGATCGAGGCGACCGTCGAGGCGGCGTCTTCTGCCGATTTCACAGTGGTGTTTGCGGAAAACGAGAAGAGCCGGCACGGCGAGGGCAACGACCGCGACACACTGAAGCTGGCCGCCAGCCACGACGCCCTCCTTCATGCGCTGGCTGCATCCGGTTGCAAGGTTATCGTCGTGCTCTCGATGCCGGATACCGTCGAAATGCCGTGGCTCGAGGATGTCGATGCCGTGCTCGCCGCGTTCTACGCCGGGCAGGGCGGCGGCGAAGCGATTGCCCGCGTTGTGTTTGGCGAGCAGAACCCCTGCGGCAAACTCTCTGCCAGCATGCCCGTGCAGATGCATGACATTCCGGGCTGGCACACCTATCCCGGTGAGCATGGGCGCCATCTATATAGCGAGGGTGTTTTCGTCGGCTATCGCTTCTACGATCTCAAGGCAATCGCCCCGGCGTTTCCCTTCGGGCACGGTCTCAGCTACACGACCTTCAGCTATGAGAATCTCTGGATCGACATACAGGAAGTCGCTCCGGGCGTGGCCTGTACCGCGAGCGTTACTATCCGCAACACCGGGTCTGTCGCGGCCAAAGAGATCGTTCAGCTCTACGTTCGTCCGGTAAAACCCGGCTTAAAACGGCCGATCCGGGAACTCAAAGCCTTCTGCAAACTGTATCTGGAGCCCGGCGAGGCGAAGATGGTGCCCCTTACCCTCGTTGAACGGGACTTCCAGTACTTCGACGCCGTCCGCTCCGCATGGGTGCTGGACGCGGAGGCTTTCGTCATAGAAGTGGGTGCATCATCACGTGATATCCTTCTGGAGGCCATTTTACCATGCCGGCCGGAACGTCCAGTACTGCCCGTGCTTTTGCCCAACTCTCCAGCGGCGCTGGTATTTGCCCATCCGAAGGCCGAGGCCGCTCTGGTTGACTTCTTTGTCGCCACGCTTTCGATCTCCAGTGCGGAAGCCACGGCGCTTCTCGCGAAGACAAAGGGCTCCTTCCTCGGCTTGTATGACACCCTGAGCTGGTACGTCGGCGATAGCGTCAGGGAGACGGATATCGCCCAGGTCTTCGCAAGCTTGAACGACACTTACGTGGAAGATTCGCTCGAATGACAACTGCATCACATCCAAACGATCCACTATTGACGGCCGAGACATGGATAGATGAAAGTCGCGCCGTTGCCATCGCAACGGTCATCGAAACCTGGGGCTCGGCTCCACGTCCGGTTGGCAGCCATCTGGTCGTCGACGCAGACGGCAATTTCGAAGGCTCGGTTTCCGGCGGCTGTGTCGAAGGTGCGGTCGTCACGGCCGCGCTCGATGTGATTGTCGGTGGCACGGCGCAGATGCTAGAGTTCGGCGTCACGGACGAGACCGCCTGGCGCCTTGGACTGTCCTGTGGCGGGCGTATCCGCGTTTATGTCGAAAGGCTCGACTGATGCAGCTTGCGAGCCTGCAACGCCTAAACGCTGCGCGCCGCAAACGGATCGCTGCGATTCTGCTGGCTGATCTTGACAGTCATACCGAACGCATTGTTCTAAAGGGTGATCCGCTTGACGGGCCGATCGCAGATTTGATCGAAGACGCCTTTCGCTCCGGCCGCTCGATGGCGTTCGATGCAACCGAAGGCAGAGGGTTTCTGAACGTCTATTTACCTGCGCCGCGTATCGCCATTATCGGAGCCGTGCACATTGGCCAGTATCTGACGCAGATAGCAGGGCTTGCCGGTTTCGATGTGCGCATCATTGATCCGCGCACGGCCTTTGCGACTAGCGAACGCTTCCCCGGTGTGCCGCTCTCCACCGACTGGCCTGCCGATGCTTTTCTGCTCGATCCGCTCGACCGTTACACGGCCTTGGTTGCACTCACCCATGATCCGAAGATCGATGATCTTCCGCTAGCCGAGGCGTTGCGGACGGGCTGCTTCTACATCGGTGCGCTGGGTAGCAGAAAGACGCATGCTGCGAGGACCGACAGGCTTGCGTTGGAAGGTTTCACCCCCGATGCGCTTTCAGCCATTCATGCTCCGATCGGGCTCGATATCGGGGCTTCCAATCCGGCCGAGATCGCCGTGGCGATATTGGGCGAAGTCATTCAAGCACTTCGGTCGCGCCCTCTTTCGTTATCTGGGGATGGAGGACCATGAAATTCGGTCAGTTATCCACCGACGACGCTAACGGGCGTGTGCTTGCTCATCCGCTGAGGTTGCCGGAAGGCACTTTTTCGAAAGGCCATGTTCTGAAAGACTGCGACCTCGCGCGGCTAAAGCAGGCTGAGCTTCGCCACGTGACGGATGCGCGCATGAACTCGGATGATGTGGGAGAAGACCAGGCCGCCTGGATGCTGGGACAATCCATCGCGACTGAAGATATAAAGCCAATAGTGGCGATCGTACTTCTGGCTGCCGGTATGGCGACGCGCATAGGCCCGAACGGCGCCCCCAAACTGCTGGCCGAGTTTGACCGGATGCCGCTCGTCCGCCGTTCGGCGTTCGCTGCGAGCAATAGTCATGCCGAATCCGTCATTGTGGTCGTCGGCCACCGCCAGGACGACATCCGCAAGGCACTCTCCGATCTCCCATTGAACATCGTCGCAAATCGGGATTACGCGTCCGGGATGGCAAGCTCCCTGGTGATAGGCTTTGCCTCTGCCGAGGCGAATGGTGCCGACGGTGTCCTCGTCATGCTCGCGGACATGCCGGGTGTGACCAGCAGCGATCTCAACCGGTTGATTACGGCCTTTCAAGATGGCAAGGGTGCATCGATCGTTCGTGCCGTCTCGCAGGGCAAGCGCGGAAATCCCGTTATCCTGCCGCGGTCGCTGAACAATGCGGTTCTGCGGCTGAAGGGCGATGTCGGCGCCCGCTATTTGATCAAAGCCTCCGGGCTGCCGGTGATTGAGGTCGAGATTGGCGACGCGGCGCAGATCGACGTCGACACGCCCGAGGCCATCATCGCGGCCGGGGGCATTCCTGCGGAAAGCTGACGCGACTCCATTTCGCGTTGGTTCTGATCTACAGCCATAGTTCCATAAATTTGCTTATCAATCACTTGACGCATTGAGTAGGGCGTCGCGGATCAGCTGCTGCATCACTGACCTGCGCTGGACTTCTGGCAACGCTGGTATGATCAACGCTCCCCTTTCGCAAACTGCGTCGGGGACGGCGCGAATGTCTGCTTCTGCCGGCAATCGGCGTTGTCACATATGGAGCGACCCTGGCGTCCGGCACGTTTTTACCAAGCGACTTCGTAGATCCTGGCGGCATCCGACAGCGACACCGTGCGCGGATTGTTGACCAGCAAGCGAGTCTGTTCCATCGCACTTTCCGCTAGTAGAGGAAGCCCGTCCTTGGGAATTCCGACATCGCGCAGGCGTACGGGCAGGTTCAGGCGCACAGGGATCAATGCCAGTCCTTCGATGAAACCGGAAAGCCGTTCGGCCTGACTGGCAGGCTCAAGGTGAGGAAAGAGACAAGGTGCCAGTTCCGCATAGGCATCACCACACGTGATCGCATTGAAGCGCAGCACATGCGGTAAAACAAGACTGTTGGAAAGGCCGTGCGGAACGTGATAGCGGCCACCGATCGGATAGGCGAGAGCATGGACGGCAGCGACCGGCGAATTGGCAAAGGCCTGACCCGCCAGCATTGCGCCGAGCAGCATCGCCTGTCGGGCGGCCAGATCGCTTCCGTTCATGACCGCAATCTCGATATTTGCCCCGAGAAGCCGAAGAGCCTCCTTGGCAAGGGCACGGGAAACCGGATTGTTGTTCGTACTCGCGGAGGTAAAAGCCTCGATGGCGTGCACCATGGCGTCGATCCCCGTTGCAGCGGTCACGGCCGGTGGAAGGCCGAGGGTCAACTCCGCGTCGAGAAAGGCCGTATCAGGTAGCAGGACCTGCGATACGACGCCCTTTTTCTGGTATGCGCCCGTGGTGACGATGGAAATCGGTGTGACTTCTGATCCGGTGCCTGCCGTTGTCGGCACGAGCACCAGCGGCAAGCGCTGCCCGGTCACGTTTCCAACCCCGTAGATATTGCCGAGCGCTTCTCCGCTTTTGGCCAGAAGAGCCACGAGTTTCGCGACATCGAGCGACGAGCCGCCGCCGATGCCCAATACACCGGTCGCGCCAAACTCGATCGCCCGCGCCACAGCCGCGTGAATAATGGCTTCCGGCGGATCAGCCACAACGCCTGTAAAGATGGATGTTTCAGCGCCACCTGCCGAAAGGCTCGCCAGGGCCGGCTGCACCAGCCCCGCCTTGAAGACCCCATCGTCCGAAATCACCAGAACACGCGGCCCAAGCCGCGTTTTCGTCAGCTCTGAAAGTCTGGCGATGCAGCCTGGCCCCGCGATGATCTGCGGGACGGTTGCGAATGTGAATGTGGACATCTGCCTGTCTCTCACTGATGCCATTTGACCAGCGGCTGATAGTGATGCGGCTGGCGCATGACAACAAGATCCTTTCGCCGGACGATGTTCGTCGGATACGGCGTATCGAGATTGGTGGTGTCGACGGCTGCCGCCGCAATCCCGTCCTCGTCCAGGATTGCCGATTCCTGGCGTGGAAAGGCAAAGGAATCCGGCCCGAACACAGCACTCTTGCCCAGGTATCCCCGCGCTGCATCCAGCACATTGGCGAAGGCGAAATAAACGTTGTTCTCGCCACCGCGCACGCGCAACGCATGCCAGTGGTAGGGATCGGCGCCCTTGGGGATCGGATAGTTATGCGGAATTTTCGTGCCGTTGTGGCTGCCGGTGAAAGTGCCGGCTATGGCTGATGGGCAAGCGACCACGTCGCATCCCATGAGCGCGAGCGAACGGATGGCTTCCGGATAGAGCGCGTCGTGGCCGACCGCCAGGCCGACGCGGCCGATGGCAAGATCGTAGACTTTCCATTCGTCGCCGGCCGTCGCCCAGCTGTCGGCAATGCCGAGATGCGTCTTGCGGTAGCTGCCCACAAGACCCTCGGGTCCTGCAAGGACCGCGCTGTTATAGACCTTGTCTCCGTCCGCCTCGGCAAATCCGGCGACAAGATAGAAACCAAGCTTCATTGCCAGACGAACGAAGGCGGATACCGTCGGGCCTGAGAGCGGCTCCGCCCGCGTTTCAGGGCCCCCTAGTCCGGTCAGCGACAGCTCGGGGAAAACCAGAATGTCCGGCGCTGTCGTCGCCTTCGCCTCGGCTGCCAGTTGAGTGATGCGGGCAATATTGTCTGCGATGACAGAGGACGGGGCGAACTGGGCGACAGCGGCGCGCGATGTGCGTCCGCGCGGTATCGGCTGGTATCCGTAGAGACGGAAGTAATCGCCCGGGTTCCAGGTGAAGCTGTTGGTCATCATGTTCATGTAGAGTTCGGGCCGGCGAGAGTCGAAAACCGGTTCGCACAGGACCTCGCGGCGGCGGGCAAGAGCGAGATCGATAGTGCCATAGGCGATCCCGTCGCCCGTATCGATAGAGGCGGCGACCGTGCCGTCGGGATCGATCACGCAGCTTCCGCCGGAAAACTGCACGGTTCTCTCCAACCCCCAACGGTTGCTTTCGATGACATAGCAGGCGTTTTCAAAGGCGCGGTTGATCCAATAGGGTGCCGGCGTGCGCTCCTGCAGCCAGTTGGAAATATGGCAGATGATGTCGGCTCCCGCGAGAGCCTCCAGGCGCGCCGTCTCGAAGAAGTGCAGATCCATGCAGACCAGCATCGAGATCCGGCCGATCTCTGTTTCGAATACCTCGTGGACGATGTCGCCGTTGGCAGCCCATTTCGGCTCCGCGATATAGGGATGCGATTTGCGATGCCGGCCAACGACGCCGTCTGGACCGATCAGGACGGCGGTATTGTAGTAAAGATCACTTGCCGGGTCGACTTCCGGCATGCCAACGACGATATAGCAGCGGTGTTTGCTGGCAATGGCCTGGAAAACATCCGTGGTCGCTCCGGGGATAGTCTCGACGAACGGTTTCACCTCGGCCCTGTCGAACCAGCAATAGCCGGTCGTGCCCATTTCGGGCGTGACGATCAGGCGCGCACCTGCCTCCGCTGCCTCTTCGCAAAGGGTTGCCAGCCGGCTGATATTGCGCGCCTTTTCGAACATGGTCGGTTCGAATTGGATGGTGGCCGCGGTATAGCTTTGTGTCGATGTCATTGTCGTTCCCATTGTCTCTATGAAAGGATATCGGTCTGTTTCAGACAGCCATATGCCGGTGAACAAGCGCGTCGGAGAGCCTGTCGATGGCGCCGGCCGCGACCACGCCTCCCTTCTCCAGCATTGCGAACTGGTGAGAGGCGTGCCGCGCAAATGCGACGTTTTGCTCGACGAGGATGATCGTCATGCCGATCTCGCGATTGAGCCGGATGATGATCTTTTCGATCTCCTCGACGATGGAGGGTTGGATACCTTCGTTCGGTTCATCGAGAAGTAGCACTTTCGGATCTGCGGCCAGCGCGCGGGCGATGGCGAGCTGCTGCTGCTGGCCGCCCGAAAGCACGCCGCCCGGCCGATCGAGATTGGCCATCAGGTATGGAAAAAGCTCTGGCACCAGCGCAGGAATCTCGCGTTTGCCATCGGTGCGGGCAAAGGCGCCCATCAGGATGTTCTCGCGGATAGTAAAATCGGGAATGATCTCCCTGCCCTGAGGGACGTAGGCAATACCGGCCCTTGCCCTTTCATGCGTTGGGGATGCGGCCATGTCCTTTCCCTGCAGACGCATCTCGCCAGTCATGCGGTCGGTCAGTGCCATCAGGGTTTTCAACAGGGTCGTCTTGCCAGTGCCGTTGCGGCCGAGAATGCTTGTCACCTTGCCGGCCGGAACATTGAGCGTGATGCCGTGCAGGATATGGCTGCGGCCGTAAAAGCTGTGCACGTCTTTCAACGACAGCATCAGGATATTCCTTTCGAACCGAGATAGGCTTCACGGACTTTCGGATTGCGCTCGATATCTTCGACGCTTCCTTCCGCCAGAACCTCTCCGAGATGGAGAACGGTGATGCGCTCGGCGATTTCGCGGACGAACCCCATGTCGTGTTCGACAACGAGAATCGTATGGCGACCTTTGAGATTGTTGATGATCTGCGCCGTCTTGCGGGTTTCAGCCTGGGTCATGCCGGCTGTCGGCTCGTCGAGCAGAACCACCTTGGGATCCTGAACGATGAGCATGCCGAGCTCCAGCCACTGCGTCTGGCCGTGGCTCAAATAGGCGGCCGTCATGCCGTGCTCGGCATCGAGGCCGATGAGTGCCAGAACGTCGTTCACTCGGCTCGCCTCGGCGCGCGAAAAGCCGAAGCGAAGATTGGCAAGCACCGAAGGGTTGCGGCAATTGGCGACCTCCAGATTCTGTCGCACGGTAAGCTCGCGAAAGACGCTGGGGATCTGGAATTTCCGGCCTATGCCGGCGCGTGCGATGCGGTGTTCGGGCCAGTTGGTGATGTCGGTGTCGTAGACGAACACCTTGCCCTGCGTGCTGTGGGTCTTGCCGCTGACCAGATCCATCAAGGTCGTCTTACCCGCGCCGTTTGCGCCAAGCAGCACACGCAACTCGCCGTCGAAAACGGTGATGCTGACATTGTTGACGGCTCGGAAACCGCCGAAGTCGACGCTAAGACCGTCGATGGTCAATGCGATGGCGCTCATATCACAATGCCTCGCTTTGCTGCGGCAATGCCGGAAACGCCTTGCCTGGTTTGCGCCGACGGACGAACCATCGCAGCACATCATGCGCAACGCCGCCAAGGCCGCGCGGCATGAACAGAACGACCAGCACGAAGATGAGACCGATGATCGCCTTCCATGCCTCGACCAGCGCTTCGGTCTCGCTGACCTCCGCCTCGATCATGTTGATCAGGATCGCGCCGACGCAGGCGCCAAGCAGGGAGGAGCGGCCGCCGACGGCAGCCCAGACCACCATCGTCACGGAGAAGGACAGATCCATGAAGGTCGGAGAGGCGAACTCCGCGACGACCACGTAGAGCATGCCGGCAACGCCGGCGATTCCCGCCGAAATGACAAAGAAGAACACCTGGTAGAGCGAGACGTCGAAGCCGAGATACCGGGCACGCACATGATCGTCGCGGATCGCCTGCAGGATCATGCCCGCGCGGGTTTCAACGATGAGGCGGGCACCGATGAGCGTCAGCGACAGGCATGCGGCACACAGATAATAGGTCGCCCGGCTATAGGGATCGAATTCGATGCCACCGATCGTCAGCCAACCAAGATCCGTCAGGCCGTTGAAGCCGTTTGTCACCGGTTGCGCATCGACCATGACGAGACGGACAAGCAGAACGAGCGCCAGCGTGATGATCGAGACGAAAACGCCGGAAATGCGCTTGCGGAAAACCAGCATGCCGAGTGCTCCGGCAATCACCACCGGAAGCACGATGCCGAGCACGAGACCCACCGACTGGCTTTGAAACGGAAGCCAGAGGAAGGAGCCCTTATTGATGCAGCAAAGCTCCGTCGGCGCGCCGGGCTCGGCATTCCAGAGCATGAAGTCAGGAACCGGTTTGTCGGAGCCCTGTTGGAGACTGGTCAGGCTCGACAGCTTCAGCGACATGGCCAGCATGTATGCGCCGAGACCGAAAAATAGCCCCTGGCCGAGATTGAGAATACCGGCATATCCCCATGTGAGGGCGATGGCGACGCCCAGCATGCCGTAGACCAAGTATTTCGAAATGCGGTTCAGCCAGAATTCGTCGCCAAAAACGGGCGCTGCAAAAATCACCGCGATGAAGAGCACATAGGCGGCGACCTGGAATTTCCGTTCGATGCTCATGTCAGCGCCCCTTGAACGAGAACAGCCCGCTGGGCTTGACGAGAATGACGAGAATGACGACCCCGAACACGACCGCACGTGCCAGGATGTCGTTCGTACCGATGGCGACCAGCGCATTGATTTCGCCGAGCAGCCCTGACGACAGGATGGTGCCGAAAAGGCTGCCGACCCCGCCGGTGACGACGACCATGAAGCCGTCGACGACCATCGTCGTGCCCATGTCGGGAAAGACCGTCTTGAAGCCGGACATCATGACGCCGGCGACGCCGGCAAGGCCGGAACCGAAAGCAAATGTCATGGCGTTGACGCGTTTCACGTCGATTCCGCAGGCTGCGGCCATATTCGGGTTCCGGATGATGGCGCGAACCTGCATGCCGCCCGCCGTCCGGTAGAGAATGAACCATGTCGCCAGTGTCAGCGCGGCGGTAACGGCGATGATGAAGGTGCGGTAGGCGTTGATGTCAGCGCCGGCAAGCCTGAACGTGCCCTGCAGGTAGGCAGGCACCGCGACGTTCTGCAGGCCGGCCCCAAGACCTTCGACATGAATGCCGAAAAAGGACAGGCCGAATTCGAGGCGCACGGCCTGCTGCAGGAGGATGGCGATCCCCCAGGTGGCGAGAAGCGTGTCCAGCAGACGGCCATAAAGCCGCCGGACGACCAGCCGCTCTATCAGCAGACCGAGCAGGGCCGTCACGACGAAGGCCAGCGGGATGGCGAGCAGAAGGCTTGCCTTCAGCCAGATGCCGGAGAGGACGGCGACATAGGCGCCGATCATGACCATCTCTCCATGAGCCATGTTGATGACGCCCATGGCGCCGTAGGTGATGGCAAGGCCGAGCGCCACCAAAAGAAGGATCGAGCCGAGACTGAGGCCGATAAACAGAATGTCGAGCATAGCGCCACCGTTCGTGAGAAGGCCGGGCCGAACTCTCCTGCGCCTTCCCCATCCTGACGGCAGGATGACAGCTCGCGGAGGAAGAGAGGGCCGGCCTTCGAGACATGATCCCGCCATCCATGGATGGCGGGACGACGCGGGGAGGGGTCAGCCCTTGAGCTTTGCGGCGTCGAGACCGTTGCTGGTGCAGAACAGATTGCTCTCCGTCTCGCCATAGGCCGAATAGGGCAGAGGCTTGATCGGCGCCGGGTAGGCATTCACCACCTTGCTCTGACCGTCCGCCTGCCATTGCCCGATGCGCGGCGTCAGCCAGCAATGCAGGTTGTCGGGGTCGGTGGTCACCTTGCCGCCGGGTGCTTCGTAGGTTTGGCCGCGAATGCCGGCCCTGATCGCGTCAGCCGAAAGATCGCCGGACTTTTCGACGGCCTGCTTCCACAGAAAGACCTGGAAATAGGCTGCTTCGAGAGAATGGTAGGTGACGGCTTTCGGATCGTTGACGAAGGTCCTGAAGCGGTCGATGAAGCTCTTGTTCGCCGGCGTGTCGATCGACATGAAATAGGGGAAGGAGGTGTAGCTTCCGGCCGCATATTCGGCGCCCATCGCCGCGATCTCGATTTCGGAGGTGACCGTCGCGCAGATCGGCAGAACCTCCTGCGAGAGCCCTTGGTTCTTGAACTCTCGGTAGAAGGCGATGATGGAGTCGCCGACCACGTTGGACAGAACCACGTCGGCGCCCGACTCCTTGATCTTGCTGACCATGACGGCCCATTCCGAATGGCCGAGTTCCAGATATTCATCCGCCACCCATTCGGCGCCGGCCGCCTCGATCAGCTTCTTGGAAACCTTGGCCATTTCGCGCGGATAGACATAGTTCGAGCCGACGATGAAGAATTTCTTCTTGCCCAGTTTCTCGACGATCCAGGGAATGTAGTTGGAGAGCTGCTGGTTCGGAACGGCGCCGGAATAGACGACGTTGCGCGAGCACTCGAAGCCTTCGTAATGCGTCTGGTAGAACAGCATCGCGCCGCGTCGCTCGAAGATCGGCAGCACGGCCTTGCGGCTGGCCGATGTGTGGCAACCGAACACGGTCGAAATCTTGTCCTTGAGGATCAGTTTCGAAGCCTTCTCGCTGAAGGTTTTCGGATCGGAAGCACCGTCTTCGACGACCACCTCGACTGGGCGAC
Organism: Rhizobium sp. WYCCWR 11128; assembly: GCF_013416305.1. Classification (NCBI taxonomy): domain Bacteria; kingdom Pseudomonadati; phylum Pseudomonadota; class Alphaproteobacteria; order Hyphomicrobiales; family Rhizobiaceae; genus Rhizobium; species Rhizobium sp. WYCCWR 11128. The sequence goes on along the minus strand of NZ_JACCEZ010000009.1, from coordinate 98,690 downwards.
CGAGAACACCGCCGGTCGCGTTGATTTCGGCCACGGCCATCATGACGCCGTTTGCCAGAAGCTTCTCGGCGACAGAAAGCCCGCCCGTCTGCGAATAGAGAGCGCCGACCTTGATGGCATCGGCTGCAAAGGCCCGGCTGCCCAGAGCCGGCAGGGCGAGTGCCGCGGAAGCGGTCGCTGCGGTTTTCAGAAATTCACGTCTGTTGAACACCATCTTGGTTCCCCTTTTTTTGATTGGCGCACGCGGCGGCACGGCCCGCCAAACGGCGAGGCTTTCATGCCGGAAATAAGTAGAGAACTGACGTCACTGTCAGCAGACAACAAAAAACCCGCCAAGCCTGTCACAGCCTGCGGGCATCCTTGCCATCACCGCACCACGGCTGCGCCGCGTGCAACAGCGACACATGGCTTCGTCAAACGAAGGGATGTGCCGGAGGTGTTTTGTTGGAAACACGTGAAAAACTAATCATGTTTTTGCGACGGGCGCAAGAGCTGTTCGGCGTTGATAATCGAATTGGCAATTTCATCGATCGGCACGCGCCGAGCCATCGCCTGCTCGCGCATTTCGCGATACGCCTCATTCTCGCTTGTGCCGCGATTGGCCATCAGAATGGCTTTGGCCCGGGCAAGTTTCTGGTCTCCCAGTACCTTGCGCTTGTATTTGCGTGCTTCCTTGACGAGCTTTTGGCGCTCCAGCCAGAGGTTGCGGGCGATGGCGAGATTGGTCAGCAGGCCGAACGGTTTGATCGGTCTCTCGACAATGGCAAGCGCCCCACTTTCCAGGACGATCTGCAAGGTCGAGGGGTTTTCGTAACCGACGATGGCAAGCATGGTCGGAGCAGGATTGGGGAAAGACTTCAGCAGGCGTTCGATTTCCGGTCGCGCCTCATCTTCCATCGCGAGGAAGACGACATCTGTGCCGTGCGGCAACTCGGCAGGCACCGGCCAAAGGCAACTGACCGTACAACCGATACGGCGCAGGTGATCGACGAGAAACTCTCCTTCGGATGTCCGGGGGTGGATGACCAGAACCTTGAGGTCCCGTAAATCTCTGAGAAGGGCGAAAGACATCGTCGCTCCCTCTCAAACCTGAACACGATGCGGGAAAGTCTGCGTCAAGTCCGGGCGATATTCTCGCATGAACGGGTCTGGCGCCACCCGGAGCGACGGATCGTAGACGATGTCGTAGCCGCCCTGGGGGTTCACCCTTGCCACTCTTGGCCACAGATGCGTGTGGTTTGTCGTCCGGTCTATCTTCACCGCACCCTGCGGTGCATCGTACTCGACATCATAGAGAGCCGGCAGAAGCTGCTCAAGTCCGTCGCCACCGGCGCGCTGCAAAGCCGCCGCATAGAGATAAACCTGGAAATAAGCCGCTTCGGCCGGTGCGGTCGGAAGCATCTGCAGGCCGTATCGCTGTTGGTAAGCCGAGACGAAAGCGCGGGCGCGGGGCGTATCCAGAGAGGCGAAGAAGGGGGCTGCGGTGATATGCCCCTCGGCCACATCCGGCCGCATACGGATCACGTCCGCCTCGCTGGTCGATTGGCTCGCGATCGGCATTGTCGCCGCATCGAACCCGGCCTGCTTGAACGCCGTGTAGAAGGGAATGATACCGTCGCCGACAATCGTCGAATAAATGACATCCGGCTGTACCGCGCGAATGTGCCGGATGATCTTGGCAACGTCCTCGGTTTTGAGGTTCAGGGGAACATACATCTCGTCCAGCACCTGTCCGCCCAGCTGAAGAAACAGGTCGCTGATCGTCCGGTTGGATTCATAAGGATAGACGTAGTTCGAACCCACCAGGAAAACCCGCTTTCCATAGTGCTCGGTCAGGAAGTCGACGAGCTGGACGGAGTTCTGGTTGGGGGCAGCACCTGTATAGATGCAGTGACGGGAGTATTCGAATCCCTCGTAGAGCGTCGGGTAAAACAGCAGTGCATCACGGGCCTCGATGACGGGCAGAACAGCTTTGCGGGTGCTCGACATATGGCAACCGAAAACGACCCGGACCCGATCTTCGTCGCAAAGCTTGACTGCAAGTTCCTTGTAGAGATTGGGCGTCGATTGCGGATCGTACACGACGGGCTCGATCGTCCTGCCGAGCACGCCGCCGGCCGCGTTGATTTCGTCGATCGCCAGCAAGGTCGCGGCCCTCTGGGTTGTTTCCACGGCTCCCGTCACACCCGTTTCGGAGAACAGCACACCGACCCGCCAACTTTCTGAATGCATCATCGCCCACCAAAAAATAAAAAAGCTCCCGCCCGTTTCCGGTCGAGAGCTACCCTGCTCATGGAATATCAGCGGCTCATTGAAGCCAGCCGATCCATGATGTCAGTTTCCGTGTCCGGTGACAATAGCGGAACGAAAGGCCGTGCATGGTTATCGGCTTGCATCCTCAAGGACCATCGCAGCACCTTTCATCGCGATCATCGCCGTCGGCGTATTGGTATTGCCAGAGGTGATCGTCGGCATGATCGACGCATCGATCACGCGAAGGCCCGCTACCCCGTGGAGGCGCAGGCGTGCATCGACGACGGACAGCGGATCGTCCGCGCGACCCATCTTCGCGGTCCCGACCGGATGGAAGATGGTGGTGCCGATATCGCCGGCGGCCTTCGCAAGCGATGCGTCGTCGTCGCCGACGGCAATGCCCGGCAGAACTTCCTCCGGCTGGTACGGTCTCAGCGCGGGCTGTGCCATCAGCCGCCGCGTCGCGCGGATAGCGTCCGCTGCCACCCGCCTGTCTTCCGCTGTCGTCAGATAGCGCGGGGCGATGAGCGGCGGTGCGTGGGGATCGGCTGAGCGCAGCCGCACCTCGCCGCGCGACGTTGGCCTCAGATTGCAGGCGCTGACGGTGATCGCGGGAAAACGATGCAACGGTTCGCCGAACCTGTCCAAAGACAGGGGCTGGACGTGAAACTGGATGTTGGCGCGATCGTGCGACCGATCAGAGCGCATGAACAGACCGAGTTGGGACGGCGCCATGGTTAGCGGTCCACGGCGACGCAGGGCGTAGTCGATCCCCATCAGGCCACGGCGCAGAAGCGAGTGATAGGTTTCATTAAGCGTACGGGCGCCGCTGATCCTGTAGACGGCGCGTTGCTGCAGATGATCCTGGAGATTGCGCCCGACGCCGGGCCGCGCGAGAGCCGGTTCGATGCCCGCGGCAGAAAGCCATTCAGCCGGCCCGATGCCCGACCGGTGCAATAGCTGGACGGAGCCGATGGCGCCGGCACTCAGCACGACTTCGCCTCTTGCCGTCGCCGTTCTTAAGACGCCGTCGCGGATATAGCGCACCCCCGTTGCCCGACCGTCTTCGATGACCAGCCTGTCCACCAGAACGCCTGTTTCAAGCCGCAGGTTCGCCCGCGCTAAGACCGGCTTCAGAAAACCCCTTGCCGAAGACCACCGACGACCACGTTTCTGATTGACGTGAAAATAGCCGGATCCTTCATTGTCACCCGTGTTGAAATCCGCGATCTTGGCGACGCCGAGTTCCGCTGCAGCCTCCCGAACGGCGTCGAGGATCGGCCAGGAAAGACGCGGGGCCTCGACGCGCCAGCCGCCGCCTATGCCATGATGCGCGCTTTCCCCCATAAAGTGATCTTCCATCTGCCGGAAATGGGGCAGAACGTCCTGCCAGCCCCAGCCCGCAAGACCAAGGCTCGCCCATCCATCATAGTCCGCCGCCTGACCATGGATGGCGATCATTGCGTTGATCGCGGAGGAGCCGCCGATGACTTTGCCGCGCGGGTAGGACAGCGAACGGCCGTTCAGGCCGGCTTCGGCCTCCGTCTTGAACATCCAGTCGGAGCGGGGATTGCCGATGGTGAAAAGATAACCGACGGGAATATGAAACCAGATCCAGTTGTCCTTGCTGCCGGCCTCAAGGAGCAGCACGCGGTTCCTTGGGCTTTCAGACAGCCTGTTCGCAAGGATACACCCTGCCGTCCCTGCCCCCACGACAATGTAATCATAATCTCCCTCCATCGCTTTTCTCCGCCTTACGATCGATATCCAAAACGGGTTTATCGGCGACGCCACTGAAGACAAGGCGCGGAGAAGCACATACGATGTGCAAAAAGGAGTTCTGGAAAGATGGATTGGGACAATATCAGGGTATTTCTGCACGTCGCTCGCACTGGCCGGGTTATCGATGCGGCAAAGGCCCTGGCGCTTGACCACTCAACTATCAGCCGCCGTCTAGCCAAGCTCGAGGAGAGCCTTGGGGTTCAGCTATTCGAACGGGCCGGGCGGCGGTTGCGCATCACGTCGGCCGGCGAAGATCTCAGACGCTCGGCGGTCAAGCTGGAATCGATCGTCCTCCAGGAGATCGGCGGGCTCGGTGCCGAGACGACAACCGGCATGACGGGCCGCGTGCGGATCGGTGCACCGGAGGGGCTCGGAGTAGGTTACCTCGGCGGACGCATTGCAGCCATCATGCAAGACTATCCGAACCTTGACATCGAGCTTGTTGCTTTACCTCAGACCTATTCGCTTTCTTCGCGGGAAGCCGACATCGCTATTTCGCTCGATCGCCCGGAAGAAGGCAGCCTGGCGACACGCAAGCTGACCGATTATGAGTTGGGCTTTTACGCCACCCGTGACTATCTCCGGCGAAACGGCTTTCCCCAGACGCTGGACGATTTGACCGGCCACACGCTCTGCGGCTACATCGCGGGGCTTCTCCACACGAGGGAGCTTGCCTATCTCGACATTGCGGATCTGAAGCCGGCGATGCGGTTCACGAGTACGAGCATCATTGCCCAATGCGCCATGATTGAAAGCGGCATGGCAATGGGCGTTCTGCCGGCCTATCTTGCTGCAGGAAAACACCTGCTTGTCCCGGTCCTGCAGCCGTCGTTCCTCTTGCGCCGCAGCTACTGGCTGTCGGTTCATGAGGACCTTCGGCGTCATGCCCGAATTCGCAAGACTGTCGACTTACTCACCGCGGCAGTTCGAAGGGAAAGATCGTTGTTTGCTAAGGCTTCTTCGACACGCGATACGTCAGCATCGTAGCATGCCTCTATCCGGACGATCAAAAGGGGTTTCAACATAGCGTCCTATATTGTCCGCCAGCAGAGGCAGTCCGTTCTTTGGAATTCCGACATCCCTCAGGCGCACGGGCAGGTTCAGGTGTACAGGCAACAATCCCAATCCTTCGCTGAAGATCAAGAGCCGGAAATTTCAATGATGCCGAAGGTAGAGGACTGGGTTTCGGGTTCAAATCTTTTCAAGAGCTTTTAAATGCTCTCCCGCTATCGGCGCCCATTGCGGACCCATCCGAGGCATCGATCAACGATTATGTCGCCGATTTGTCGAAGGTGTCTCAGCTGTGGCTTCATCAACCGCCGCCATCTGCCGATTCGCCTTCCTGGCAACGCGGCGACCTCGTCCAGCAGCCATGCGCGGAACGCCCGACAGGGCGGAAGTCCTTCCTGCTCAGTGGCGCGACCGCATAATAGGCGCTGGTGCTTTTGACCTGATGTGGAAAGGCTTGAACGAGCTGGCCATTTGCGAGCTCGGAGTCGATGAGGAAAAGCGGCATCAACGCGAGCCCCAGTCCGGCAATGCAGGCTTGGGCCACGTTGCTGAACTGTTCGAACCGCATGGCCTGCGATGGGGTGCCGTTGACTTGGAGGCTTTCAAAAAAATGGCTCCAGGCCCCGGGACGGGACGCCATCTGCAGCAGCGGCAGGCGAAGCAGATCTTCGGCCCTCACGATGGGATGTGAACTGAGAAAAGACGGGGACGCGATCGGTGCTACCATCTCGTTCATAAGAAATATGCTTTCCGCACCGGGCCAATCGGGCTGGCCGATATGAATCGCCATGTCTATGTCGTCACGGTCGAAATCGAACACGCCTATGTGGGAATGGCCGCAAAAGGAGCAACTGTTGTCGGTGGAGATGGCGAGATTTGCGCGTTGCCTTTCCCTGCGTATTTTTTAGGCGCCAAAATGTGATTTTGTGATATTTATAGAAATATCTGATCCGCTTATTCTGCCTGCGCAATAGATAAATGCTGAAAAATTCACCATTCTTGAGATCTTCGCTAGCGCCGCAGCGATCGAATTTTCCGAAAATGCACTTATAATCAACAGAATACAAGTCGTCGGAGTCGGCTTGCGACGAGAGTATGGCATTGCGGTTTTCTAATTTACGAGAGCCCATTGAAAAAGGAAAAAATGCCCGATATCGTGGAATAATAAGAAAGCCACATAAAACCACAAAAAAGGGAAACAGCTTATGAATGACATCAGCAGACGCAATTTCCTCGCCGGGCTCGGTGCGGCTGGCGCCGGTGCCGGTCTCCTGCAGATCAACCCGGATTTCCTGTTCACTTCGGCCTTTGCTCAATCCGGCAAGACGGTGGTATTCCTGTCGGCCGAAAATATTACGGGCAACTGGGACCCGACCGGCCACACGACATTGTCGCAGAAGAATATCGAAGGCTTCGTCATGGGCTTCCTGACGCGGACTCCGATGACGGTCGAAAAGCCCGACGAAGTGGTCTATGAACTGGCGACCAGCATCAAGCTTCTCGATCCCAACAAGCTCGAGATCAAGCTGCGCGAGGGCGTGAAATTCCACGACGGCAAACCCTTCAAGGCCGAAGACGTCAAGGCGACCTTCGAATACGGCTCCGGCCCCGACCGCCCGGCTCAATTCTATCCCGGCCCGACCGATACGCTTGTTATCACCACCCCTGACGACTACACCGTCATCGTTGATACCTCCAAGGGCGGATATCCGGCCCATCTGTTCATCTTCCTCGCCTCGTACCTGCCGATCATGTCGGCGACCGATGTCGCCGGTGGCCCGACTGGGCCGCTGACGCAGCGCCTGAACGGAACTGGCCCGTTCAAATTCGTCAAGCAGGAAGGCAATGCCACGATCCTCGAAGCCTATCCGGACTACTTCCTCGGCGCGCCGAAGATCCCCGGCATCAGCTTCAATTTCGTCGGCGACAGCACGACACGCATGTTGTCCCTGCTCAATGGCCAGGCCTCGATCGTCGAACGTCTGGAACCGGAACAGGTGACCTCGCTCGAGGGCAACGACAAGATCGCCATCAGCAGCGTCGTCTCGGTCGAGAACAAATATCTCTGGTTCCGCTGCTCGAAGGCGCCGTTCGACAACCCGCTCATCCGCAAGGCGGCCTGCCACGCGATCGACCGCTCGATGATCGTCGAAATTCTGGGCTCGGCCGGTCATGCGTCGTCCAATTACGTGTCGCCGGTGAAGTTCGGCTATATCGACCTGCCGAACTACCCGGAATACAGCCCGGAAAAATGCCAGGCGCTGCTGGCCGAGGCCGGCTTCCCGAAGGGCGAGGGTCTGCCGCCGCTGGAATACATCACCTCCGTCGGCTTCTACCCGAAGACCAAGGAGTACGGCGAGGTCATCACCGCCATGCTGCAGGAACAAGGTTTTCAGGTGTCGCTCTCCGTTCTGGAAATCGCCGCCTGGAACGAACGCCTCTACGATCGTCCGGGCGGCGGCCCCGGCCATATGGTCGATTGCGGCTGGTCCACCGGTTCGCCCGAACCCGACCTCGTGCTGCGCACGCATTTCCATTCGACCTCGAAGCGCATCACCGGCATCGTCGACAAGGAACTCGACGCGACACTCGACAAGGAGCGCAGTGCCCCGTCGCTCGATGAGCGCAAGAAAATCCTGCAGACCGAAACCATGCCCATGCTTGCCGAAAAAGTGCCGGCCCTGTCACTGTTCACTTCGGTGATGATCCACGCGATGGACAAGTCGCTGGCCGGTCTCTTCATCTATCCTGACGGGTCCATGGACGCCTCGAAGGCTGCGTTCGGCTGACGCTGGCTTGCGTTTTCCGCGGCACCGGAGGCCGGCGCCGCGGAGATTTTCGTTTCGCTCATGATGTCAACAAACGACCGCGACCGTCGCCGCTCAGGGCGGATCGCTCCGATTGCTGCCAGGATATGACATGTTCATTCTCAGTTTTCTGGTTCGACGGCTGGCGCAAGGTGCGCTGATCGTCTTTCTGGTGACGCTGCTTATCTTCACGCTGCTGCGTGTGGTTCCCGGCGATCCGGTCCGGCTGATGGCCGGCGGCATGGCGCCGGAAGCGCTGATCGAGCAGATCGCCAAGGACATGGGCCTGCGTGATCCTATCCTCGTGCAGTTCGGCCGCTACATGAGCGGCGTCGTCAGGGGGGATCTCGGGCAATCCTTCGTGCGGCCTGCAAGCGGTGCTTCCACCGGCGGTTCCAGTTTCGGCGATTCCACCCGCGGCGAGCGCGCCGAAGTGCTAACCCTGATCGGCGACACCCTGCCGATGACGCTGCAACTCGGCGGACTGGCAATATTTTTCGCCCTGGTCTTCTCCTTTATCGTCGGCATTCCCGGCGGACTGGCGCCCGGACGATGGCCGGATCGCGTCGCCTTCTACATTTCCTCGATCTTCATATCGCTGCCGAACTTCTGGCTCGGCATCGTCCTTGCCATGCTTCTGTCGGTCAAGCTCGGTTGGCTGCCGGCGATCGGCTACTCCGGCTTTGCCTATACCATCCTGCCGGCGATCGTTCTTGCCGTCGAACTGGCGCCGGTGCTGATCCGGACGCTGACCGGATCGGTGGCTACCGTGATGATGGAGCCCTTCATTGCAGTCGGCAATGTCCGTGGCCTTAGCCGAAGCCGCATCATCGTCGCCCATGCGCTGCGGAATGCCTCCGTTCCGCTGCTCAACCTGATCGGCATCCAGATCAGCGGCCTGCTGGGCGGCGTCCTCGTCGTCGAATTCATCTTCGACTATCCGGGCCTTGGACTTTTGACCATCAACGCCGTGCTGCAGCGAGATTTCCCGCTGATCCAGGGGATCGCCATCGTCACCAGCGCGATCTTCGTCTTCATCAACATCGCAGTCGACCTGATTGCCACCATGATCGATCCAAGGTTGGAATATTGATGAGCGTGACAGAGACAGACATGCCGGCAAACCCGGTTCCGGCAACACAACGCGGAGCTTCGGTGGCGCGGCGTATCTGGCGGATTGCCCTTGCCTCCAACGAATTCCGTGTCGGCGCTGCGATTTTCATCGTTTTAGTTCTGGCGGCCCTGCTTTATCCGCAACTGAGCGGCATCGACCCCACGAAGATGAGTGTCGCCACGCGCCTGCATGCGCCGCCGTTCATGGGCGACAAATGGAGCTGGACGGCGCCGCTCGGCACTGACCAGATCGGCCGCGACATGCTGGTGCGCAGCCTTGTCGGCCTGCGTTACTCGTTGTTGATCGGGCTTTCCACCGTTCTCGTCATGCTGATTATCGGCTGTTCGCTCGGCACGATCGCCGGCTACTATGGCGGCCGCGTCGACATGGCGATCATGCGCCTGACCGATGCCCAGCTGTCGATCCCGATGATCATCCTGGCGATCACCGTGCTTGGCGTCTCGCGTCCGACGATCCCGGCGATCATCCTCGTCCTCGGCCTGTCGAGCTGGCCGGTCTATGCCCGCGTCACCCGCAGCGTCGTGATGACCGAGCGCAAGCGGGAATATGTGCGCGCCGCCGAAATCTATGGTGCGTCCGATTTCCGCATCATGGTGCGCCTGCTGGCGCCCTTGGTACTGCCGCCGATCATCTTCGTGTCGGTGCTCGATGTCGCCCGGATGATGATCTTCGAATCCATCCTCGGCTTCATCGGGTTGGGCGTTCAGCCGCCGACGCCGACCTTCGGCAACATCATCGCCGACGGCCGCAAGTATCTGCTCAATGCCTGGTGGATCGCCACCATGCCGGGCGTGTTCCTGTGTCTGTGCCTGACCAGCATCAACCTGATGGGCGCATCGCTCGAACGGGCTCGCAATCGTATCTATGGAGGCAAATCGTGACTGGCACACCGCTTCTGCAGGTTCGCGATCTGAGCGTTGGCCTGGAAACGGGCGCTAGCATGCGTCCGATCATTTCCGATATCGACTTCGATCTGGCCCCGCGCGAAATTCTCGGAATCATCGGCGCGAGTGGTGCCGGCAAGACCGTGCTCTCGCGTGCACTCGTCAACTGGATCGATCCGCCGCTGAAAGTCACCTCCGGATCGGTGGTCTACAAATCCCAGAACATCCTCGATCTGCCGGCACAGAAGCTGCGCACGCTGCGCCGTGAGATCGCCTATGTCGGCGCTAATCCGGCGGGGGCTCTCGATCCGACCCTGCCGGTCGGCCAGCAGATCGTCGAGAAACTGCGCGCGGTCGCACCGGAGATTGCGCATGAGGAAGCCAGGAAGCGGGTCATCGATCTGCTTGGCGCGGTGCGCATCCCTTCGCCGCAGATGCGTTATCACGAATATCCATCGCAATTCAGCGGCGGCATGATGCAGCGCGCCCTGATCGTCGATGCGCTGGTCAGCAATCCGGCTTTCCTCGTCGCCGACAATGTGACCCAGCCGCTTGATGTTACGGTCGCCGCCCAGGTGCTGCGCCTGATGCGGGAGTTGACCACGCGTTTCGACACGGCGATCGTCTTCATATCCTCGTCGCTGCCGCTGGTGAGCGACGCTGCCGATCAGATCCTGGTGCTGGCCGAAGGCAAGGTCGTGGAGCGGCAGGCAACGAAGGCACTCGTCAACACGCCGGAGCATCCCTATACCCGCGAGCTGATCAGCCAGATCCCGAAGATTTGGACGAGCGAAGCTGTTACCATCGACCTGTCGGCTGAGACCCGCGAGCCGATCATCAGCATTCGCGATGCCACGCGTTCCTACCGGGTGCGTAAGCGCGGCACCTTTGCCAGCTACAGCACCGTGCGTGCCGTGCGCAACGTCACCTTCGACGTCTTTCCGGGCGAGAACTTCGGCATCGTTGGCGAATCCGGCTGCGGCAAGTCCACTCTCATGCGCTTGCTCAGCCGGCTGGAACGGCCCGATAGCGGCCAGGTCCTCTGCGACGGACAGGATATCACCAGGCTTTCCGGCAAGGGGCTTTTGAAATTCCGGCGCGATTTTCAGCTGGTGCTGCAGGATCCCTTCAATTCGCTGCCGCCACGCACCGCCATCGGCGCCATCATCGAGGAGCCGCTGAAGACGCACGGCATCGTAAGGGGCGCGGAGTTGCGTGACCGCGTGCTCTCCGTGATGCGTGAGGTCGGCCTGCCCGGTACGCTCTACGATGAGCTTCCGCTGGGTTTGAGTGCCGGCCAGCGCCAGCGCGTCAACGTCGCCCGCGCCATGGTGCTGGAGCCGAAGGTGTTGATCATGGACGAGACGCTGTCGTCGCTTGACCAGACCGAGCAGTTCAAATTGCTGAAGCTGTTCGAGCAGTTGCAGGCCCAGCACGGCCTGACCTATGTCTACATTTCTCACGATCTGGCGATGGTACGGCGTGTCTGCAATCGCGTTGCGGTCATGTATCTCGGCGAAGTCGTCGAGATCGCCGACAACGGCCGGCTGTTCTTCGATCCAGGCCATCCCTACACCAAGGCCTTGCTCAGCGCCGTGCCGACGCTGGAGGAGCGCCGCTACAAGCCGGAAGAGTGTCTGCTGGAAGGAGAGCCGCCAAGCCCGATCGACCTGCCGCCCGGTTGCAGTTTCGCCAGCCGCTGCCCGAACGCATTCGGCCGCTGTCACAAGCAAAGCCCGGTCCTGACCGCCCGCGGCAACAAGGATCTGGCTGCTTGCTTTTTGGTGGAAAACACGCTTTCCCATGCCGCAGCTTGAAACCGCAAATTGCATCGAAACCCCGGGGGATCAGAGGATGAAAGAAACAGCAACTGCGGCGGGACACGCCTGTTCGACAGACTTGCCCATGGGCTTGTGACCGGGAAAGCCCTCATGACCGACCATCCCCAGGCACGTCTGCAACACATTCTCGAAGAGCTGGCCAAGCATGGCCGGGTCACGGTCAAGGAACTGGCGACGGAATTTTCCGTCAGCCCGGAAACCGTGCGCCGCGACCTGAAGCAGCTGGAGATGGAAGGGCACCTGCGCTGCATCTATGGCGGCGGCGTGACGCCGCGTCGGGATGCCGATCAGCCGATCTCGCAACGCATGCGCGTCAATGCCCGTGAAAAGGCAAAAATAGCAACCCTCGCTGCCAGGGAGCTGCGCGACCATACCAAGATCTTCCTCGACAGCGGCACGACGATGCTGGCGCTGTCGCGCTATCTAGTCGATCGGCCGCTGATCAATATCTACACCAACTCGCTGGATATCATCCAGACCTTGTCGGGGGTGGAATCCAATAACGTGGTCGCGGTCGGCGGCGTTCTGCGGCCGAGCTACCGGGCGTTTCTCGGCACCGATACGCTCAATGTGATCCGCGAACATCTCTTCGATATCGCCTTCGTCAGCGCGGTGACGGTCGATGTCAATCTCGGTTTCATGGACCTCGGCGAGGACGAGGCGCTGGTGCGCCGGGCGTTGCGCCGCCATGCCAAGCAGGTGGTGATGCTCGCCGACAGCAGCAAGTTCGGCCGCCAGGGTAATTTCTGCACCTATAATTTTCGTGACGTTGATCTGCTCATCACCGATGCGCCTCCGCGGGCAGATTTCCTTGAAAAGTTGGAAGAGGCGCAAGTGAAGGTGATTTATGCTTGAAACCCGCAACGAGCCGGGATCCCTGCCTGAGGTCGATGCCGAAGCCCTGCACCGGATGATGGAGGAAGTCTCCGTCTTCGGCGGCGGGCCGGGTGGTGCGATGACGCGGCTGACCCTGTCACGGGAAGACAAGGCGGCACGTGACTGGCTGGCGAACTGGCTGAAGAATTCGGGCCTGCGCCTGGAGATCGACCCGATGGGCAACATGTACGGCTTCCTCGATTGGGCCGGGCCGGATGCACCTCTGGTCATGAGCGGGTCGCACCTCGACAGCCAGCCGAACGGCGGCCGCTTCGATGGCGCCTACGGCGTGATTGCCGCCTGCGCGGCGATCGAAGCCATACGCAAGCAGGTTGCCGCGGCTGGGGTCACGCCGAAAGTCAATTTCTGCATCGTCAACTGGACCAACGAGGAGGGCGCCCGCTTCCAGCCGAGCCTTCTCGGCAGCGGCGTCAATGCCGGCGAACTGACACTCGATTTCGCGCTCGCCCGCAAGGATGGCGACGGCATTTCCGTCAATCACGCTCTTGATGACATCGGTTATGCCGGCACCTTCGGCCCGGTTATTCCCGATGCGCTGATCGAGCTGCATATCGAGGGTTCGGCCGAGCTGGAAAAGAACGGCATGCGCTTTGCCATCTTCAACCGTTTCTGGGGCAACGTCAAATACCGGCTCGCCTTCATCGGCCGCCAGGCGCACACCGGCCCGACGCCGATGGCCGAGCGCCATGACGCGCTCCTGGCCGCGGCCTACCTGATCGCCGAGTTGAAGGGTTTTGCCGACCAAGCCGGGATCGACCTGCACACCTCCTGCGGTCGTCTCGAGGTCTATCCGAATTCTCCCAACGTCGTGCCCGGCGAGGCGGTGATGTTCATCGAATTGCGCTCTGCCAAGCCCGATGTGCTTGCCTGGGCGGAAGCCCAGCTCAACGAGAAAGCTGACCTCTGCGCCAAGAAAGCGGATGTCGGCTTCGAGGTCCGCTCGATCGACCGCCGCCGCGCCGGGAACATGGACGAGCGACTGGTTGCCCTGGCCCAGGATACTGCTGCCGGCTTCGGCCTTGAAACCTTGTTGCTCGACACCATCGGCGGACATGACGCGGTCAGCATGACGGCCGTTTCCCCGGCCGTTGTCATCGCCGTGCCGAGCGTCGGCGGCGTCATCCACCACCCAACGGAGTTCACCACGCCGGAAGACCGGTTGCTGGGCGCGGAAATCCTCAGCGCCATGCTGTGGAAATTCTGCCTCAACGGCAACATCCTGAAAACCATCGACTGAAGGATTGGGAGCATGAAGGCACTCGGGCAAGCATCCACAGTGGATGAGAAGGAGGCTGAAGCCGCCATCCGCGCCGTTTCGGGCTGGGCGAACGCCGACATGCGTTATGCGCCGGGCATTGCGGGTGTCGCCTCGCCGACGCACCGCGCCGTCGACAGCCAGAGCTGGTTCGTTGCCAGGGGAGATGCGCCCGCCACCTATTTCCTGAAAATTCTCCATACGGACCAGTCGGATTTCATCGATCTGGAGAGGTCCGTTAGCGCCGCGCGTCAGGCTTCAACCCTGGGCCTGACGCCGGCGCCCCTTTGGCACAACCCGGAAATGTCGGCGGTCGTTTTCGACCGCCTGTCGGAAGCCTGGCATACCGCCAGAATGGACGACCTGCGCAAGCGCGATGTTCTGGAAAGTGTCATCGCCGCCAAGAGCGCCCTGCATGGCAGCAGGCCGCTTGGCGAAACGTGGACAGTGTTCGACCGCATCCGCGTCGTCGAAAAAGCGCTTGCCGATGCAGGCATCGCAGAGGTTGCCGCAGACGGATGGTGGATGCGCGAATGCGTCGGAGATATCGAAGCGGCGATCATCGCTACCGGCTTCGATGAAAAACCAGCCCATGCCGACGGTCTTGCCTCCAACATCATGATCGCGCCGGATGGTAGAGTGCAACTGGTCGATTTCGACGAGGCCCGCAATGTCGATCCGTTCTACGACATCGGCATCCTGCTCAACGAGGCCTTCCAGTTCGACAGCGAAATGCAGCCGGCGCTCGAAATCTTCGAGGGACAATTTCGCCAGACGTCGCTCAACCGCTGCCGCCTTTACGGCATTGCTGACGATCTCTTCTGGGGCATGTGGGGCATGCTGATGGACAGGGTTTCGCCGCGCGGCGGTATCGAATTCCTGAAATATGCACAATGGCGCCTGTTGCGCTGCCGAATGGAGCTTCACAATCCGCGTTTCGAATTCATGCTCCGCACACTCTGAGGGATCAAACCATGGAAAAACGATTGGGGGAAGCGACAAACGAGGCGGAAGCGGAAATCGAATCCCTGCTGCGCGAAATTGAGCCGTGGTCTGAACGTGAACTCCATTACCGTCCGGTGCACGGCGGTATCAGCAATTCGAACTGGCGGGTCAGGGTCGCTGGCGAACAGGGCCATTTCTTCGTCAAGGTGCCCGGCCGCGGCACCGAGATGTTCATCGACCGCAAGGCGGCGCTGGACGCCAGCCGCCGGGCGCAGGACCTCGGCATTGGCCCGAAGATTTATGAGTATCTCGCTGACAGGGGTGTCGAGATCGCCGACTATATCGAAGGTCGGCGTGCCTGCACCAACCGCGATTTCCAGGATCCGACAGTGCGCAAAGCCGTCGTCGGGCTCTACCGCACCTTCAACGATTCAGGCCGCTTGCCGCTGACCAAGACGGTCTTTGACATGATCGACGAGCATATCGAGCAGGTGCGCGAATTGGGCGGTGCCTTTCCGATCGATTTTGCCTGGCTTTACAAGCAATACCGGCTCGCGCGCGCAGCTCTCGAAGCTTCCGGCATTGATCTCGTTGCTTGCTTTAACGATCCTATGGCGGGTAATTTTATGGTCGCCGACGACAAGTCGCTGATGCTCATCGACTACGAATATGCCTCCAATAACGACCGTTGCTACGATATCGGCATTTGGTGCGGCGAGATGTTCTTCTCCGATGCCGTGGAGGCAGAGGTCATAGAGGAATATTTCGGCCGCTTCGATCCGCGAATGAAAGCCCGTCTTGCCGTGCATCGGGCGCTTGCCGATGTGAAATGGTCGACTTGGGCCATGGTCCAGAATGTTGTCTCGGCGCTCGATTTTGATTTCTACAAATATGGCGCCTGGAAACACATGCGCGCTCGCGTGGCCATGCAGGATCCGCGCTGGGTCGAGTATCTCAAGGCCGTTTGATCCGGTGGATTTTTCAGATGATCGGCGGAAAACCTGACTCGAATTCCAGCGCATTTCTTAGGCGCGCGATAATCGCATGAGCATGCCACTCTGGCACAGTGTGGTGGCCGTCGTCCGCGCTTCGCGCCGGGTGACGTCCGAATATTTGATTTTGCCGGTCACCGTCTTGCCGCTGATGTCCTGCGTCTCGCAATAGCGCCAGACTTTCTCAGCAAGCGGCTTCTCGGCTCACAAGCGCGAGGGTGCGTGTTTCGGTAGACAAAGACCCGCGATGCGACGATGGCATCTTGGTAACGCGGCCGCAACGGCTGTGCAATTGCCTAATGTCGTACAATCGTGCCAAGGCGAACTACCAAATACCCCGGACCTCCAATTTGAACCAAAAGGTCTGCGCTCATCTCCCTGTCAGTGACGACCTTAATTTTGGTCCATTTGTCTATCTTTGTATCAAGGGGTACGGGTAAGCCCTC
Source organism: Rhizobium sp. WYCCWR 11128 (assembly GCF_013416305.1). Lineage (NCBI taxonomy): Bacteria > Pseudomonadati > Pseudomonadota > Alphaproteobacteria > Hyphomicrobiales > Rhizobiaceae > Rhizobium > Rhizobium sp. WYCCWR 11128. The sequence goes on along the minus strand of NZ_JACCEZ010000009.1, from coordinate 82,442 downwards.
TCGCAGCAAGAGGGTAAGGTCAGGTGCTCTATCCGACTTATATATGCAAATCCTCATTCGCACGGCGCCTCTCACTGCACAGAGTGTGACAGTTATATTGCGCTGCATTATCAACTATTGCAATGCCGCAAACTTTACGCTCCTCATCTTCATTCCCGGCTGTCAAATTGGCAACGGCAGCACCATATGTGGTTTTATGGAGCCTCGAGTAACGCCGCGTGAAAAGGAAGTACTAACGCTCATGTGCGAGGGAAAAAGCGCCCAGGAAATTGCGATAATCCTGGGTTGTTCCGCCTATACGGTGCGCACGCACATCGGTCGCTTAAAGGACGAGTTCAACGTTTATAAGGACACTGCGTTGATCGCCGCCGCTTTCCGCAAGAGGATCATCGAATGAGGAACCACGCGCCTGGACGTTGGCACTTCTTTCGCCAGTTGTATCCGGACCTCCGGATCGACACGCGGCGGGGCCGTGGCTGCGGGGCGCCTCACCTTGCAGAGAATGCTTGTAGGAACGGCCTGCCTGACTTTGACCGTTCCGTATTGCTCGACCGCAAGGATCCAATGGCAAAGCAGCTGATCATCGACACTGCCATGATCGGGATAACGGCCTGGTGGTCGCCGGTCATTTCCAGGATGATGACGAAGGCAGTCATCGGTGCCTGCACTACGCCCGCGAAATAACGCGCCATGCCAGGGATGGCCGCCAACGTGATGCTGGTACCAAGCAGCGAACCGACCCTGCTTCCGAATCCAGCACCGACAGGAAGCTGGCGGCGAGCTTCTCGACGAAGAACGGCAACCGCAGGGCCCTTCCTTCGAGCGCCACCGCCGACACCACGGGTCAGAACCAGGCCCCAGTCGCGACAGTTCGGTCGGCGCGCCGCAAATCGCGAGGCGTCACCGGTTCGACTGGCATCAAGGCGAGCAATACAAACCTATAGTCTTAGCGCGCATTCCCTGGCAGGTGGAATGCCTGCTGGAAATAGGATCGGAAGGCGAGCATCGGCGGTGAAAGTTCGATGTTCTTACGCCATGCAAGACCAACATCCATGGCCGGCACCGGATCGCGCACATTGATGGTTTCGATCCGCCGTCCTTCCAGTGACCAAGGCCGGTGCACCATGTCGGAGAGGATTGCCACGCCTTGGCCGTTGGCGACGAGGGATCGCACCGCCTCGACGGATGACGTGCGCAGGATCACCTGGGGCTGGTAGGGCGAGGCGCTCCAGTATTTCAGCGACGAATGGGCCGCCTCGTCGACGGTCAGCATGATGTAAGGTTCCTCGGCGATTTCCTCCAAACCCACTGAATCTGCCTGTAGCAGGTGATGCTGCGCCGGCACCCACAGGCGGCGGGTCGAACTCAACACCTTTTCCGTCACAAGCGATGGGTTGAGGATGTTGGAGGTGAGTAGCACCGACATATCATAGCGGTTGGTCAGAAGACCTTCCTCGATTGATTCCCGTGTCAATTCGAAGAGCTGGATATCGAGCTTGGGGAAGAGGCGCCGCAGCCGTTCGATGTGCAGGGGCAGAAAATAGCCGATGACGGTATAGGTTGCCGCCACCGTCAGGGTACCCTCGACTTCGTTGTTGACGACGTTCAGGTGCGTTGCCTCATCCACCTTTTTCAGGATGTCATAGGCATGCGACAGGAACTGGCGCCCCGCTGCCGTCAGGTCCATGCCGTGTGGGGCACGGATGAACAGGCTGGCGCCGACGGTCTGCTCCAGTTCCTTGATCGCCGTCGTCACGGCGGACTGCGAAATGGAAAGATCTACCGCAGCCTGCGAAATCTGGCCGAGTTCCGCGGTCGCGACAAAATAACGAAGCTGCCGGAGACTGAGCGCCATGACGATGCCTTCCTATTCAATAAACTAAAACGTGCCATCGGAAAATCAGAAGAGCCTACCCAAAAAGGAAGCATATATCCGCACGCAACGGCGCGCACTTGTCTCAACTGATTGAAATTACGTGTTTCGCGGGCGCACCGAATTTGAGCATTGTATTCTGATTTTCAGATAGTAAGCATATGAAAATTGAATTTTTCAAATGAATTAATTCGTCCTAGCCTGATTTTGTCAAAAAAGCGGCAGACGGAAACGTGGCCCCATTGCAGGCAGGCGAGGAACACTACGTTGATCGATGCAGTAGACATCAATTGCGACATGGGCGAAGCCTTCGGCCGGTGGCGCGTCGGCGATACCGATGACACAACGCTGATGGGGCTGATCAGCTCGGCTAATATTGCCGCCGGTTTTCACGCCGGCGATCCCAACCTCATGGACCAGACGGTTCGTCTCGCAACGGAACATGGCGTCGGTATCGGCGCGCATCCAGGCTATAACGATCTTCAGGGTTTCGGCCGCCGCAAGATTGCCGGAACGGCCAAGGAACTGGTCAACGACATGGTCTATCAGGTCGGCGCGCTGCGGGAGTTCGCCCGTCGCCACGGCGCCCGCCTGCAGCATGTGAAGCCGCACGGCGCTCTCTATATGGAAATGGCTGTCAATGCCGAACTCTCGCAGATCTTCGTGCAATACATGCGCACCGTCGAGCCCAATGCCTACATCTTCTGCATGGGCGGTTCGGAAACCTACCGGGTCGCAAAGGAAGCCGGCCAGCCGGTCGTGCGCGAGTTCTACGCGGACCGCGACTACGACGACACCGGCTCAATCGTCTTTACCCGCGATGCCGGGCGTCCGGATCCCGCCGCGATCGCCCGAAAGGTCGTGCGCGCCTGCAGGGAAGGCAAGGTCAGGACGGTCACCGGCAGCGATGTCGACATCGCCTTTGAATCCATCTGCTTCCATTCCGATACGCTTGGCGCGCTCGATATCGTGCGCCAGATGCGCGCGGCGCTGAATGCCGAAGGCATCCGCATCGCGCCGGTTTCGGAAATCGCAGGCCACTGAGACTTTAAGCGGAGAGAGACATGAGCAAGCTCGAAATCAGATCGCCCTTGCCGGGCACGTTCTACCGGACGCCGGCGCCGGACGCGGCCCCGTTCAAGGCGGACGGCGACGCGGTCGCAAGTGCCGACACCATCGGCATGATCGAGGTGATGAAGACATTCCAGGAAATCCCGGCAGGCATCGACGGCACGGCCATCCGCTTCCTCGTCGACAATGAAGAGCCGGTGATGGCAGGTCAGGTGATCGCAGAGGTGGAAGCATGACCATCCGCTCGCTCCTCGTTGCTAACCGCGGCGAGATCGCGGTGCGTATCATCAAGGCGGCAAAGGCGCTCGGCATCCGCACCGTACAGGTTCATAGCGTCGCGGACGCCGATATGTTGGCCGTGAAGCTTGCCGACGAGGCCGTCAACATCGGCCCGCCATCCGCCGCCAAATCCTACCTCAATATCAATGCCGTTGTTTCTGCCGCCACGGCGACGGGCGTCGATGCAGTGCATCCGGGTTATGGCTTCCTCTCCGAAAATGCCGATTTCGCCGACGCGGTCGAAGCTGCGGGCCTGATCTTCATCGGTCCCAAGGGTGATGCGATCCGCCTGCTTGGCGACAAGGTCGCCGCTCGCGCGGTGGCCGCCCGCGCCGGCGTGCCGACCGTTCCCGGCAGTGCCGGACGAATCGCCAGCCTCGATGAGGCCCGCGCCATCGCGGACAAGACCGGCTTCCCGATCATGATCAAGGCGGCTGCCGGTGGCGGCGGGCGCGGCATTCGCATCGCCGACAACATGGCGGACCTGGAAAGGCATTTCCCGCAGGCCTCGGCGGAGGCCGCTGCCGCCTTCGGCGATGGCGGGCTTTATCTCGAGAAGGTCATCACCAAGGCGCGTCATGTCGAAGTGCAGATCCTTGGTGACGGCGAGAATTTCGTTCATTGCTTCGAGCGCGAATGCTCGCTGCAGCGCCGCCGCCAGAAGGTCTGGGAAGAAGCGCCGTCCTTCCTGCTGCCAGCGGACGTGCGTGAAAAGCTGTGCGCCAGCGCGGTGGCGCTTGCCAGGGAGGTCGGCTATCGCGGCGCGGGCACTGTCGAATATCTCTACGACGAGATCGCCCGCGAATTCTACTTCATCGAGGTCAACACCCGTATCCAGGTGGAGCATCCGGTGACCGAGATGATCACCGGCATCGACCTCGTGCAGGAGATGATCAAGGTTTGCGGCGGCGCCAAGCTGTCGATCGCACAGAAGGATATCGTCGCGCGCGGCCACGCCATCGAATGCCGCATCAATGCCGAGGATCCGTCCCGCAATTTCATGCCGGCACCAGGGCGGATCGAGACGCTGAAAGTTCCTGAGGGCGAAGCCATCCGCTTCGACACTATGCTCTACGAAGGTTATTCCATCCCTCCGTTCTACGATTCGCTCGTCGGCAAGCTGATCGTCTGGGCCGAAAGCCGCGACGCATGCCTTGAGCGGCTGAAGAGCGCGCTCGAAGGCCTGACGATTACCGGCATTCCAACGACGGTGCCGCTGCATCTGGCGCTTGCCAGCGACGAGAGCGTCCGGCGCGGCGCGTTCCACACTCGCTTCCTCGAAACATGGCTTGAAACCGAATTCGCCGGTCTTTCCGGCAAGACCGCGGAGGTTGCCTGATGAGCATACGATATACGTTCGGGGGCGATGAGCATCTGTTCATCGAATGCAGTGAGGAGATGTCGCTCGAAGCATTCTTCACCAGCCTGTCGATGGCAACCGGGGTTCGCGAAAGTGGCATCAAGGGGGTGACCGAAATCTGCCCGGCCAACGCATCGTTCCAGATCAAGTTCAATCCCGACATCATCCACCCCGACGATATCCTGCGGGAGGTAAAGTCGATCGAAGGAGCCGCCAGCAAGGCCGAACCGGTGATCAGGACCCGCATCGTCGAAATTCCGGTGTTCTACAATGATCCCTGGACGCACGAAACGCTCATGCGCTTCCGCGAGCGCCACCAGGATCCTGCGGGTACCGATCTCGACTACGCCGCCCGCATCAACAATTTCGGTTCGGTCGATGATTTCGTCGCCGCCCATTCGGGTTCGCCCTGGTTCGTCTCCATGGTTGGTTTCGTCGCCGGGCTGCCGTTCATGTACCAGATGGTCGAGCGCCAAAGGCAGATCCAGGTTCCGAAATACCTTCGCCCGCGCACCGATACCCCGAGACTGACCGTCGGCCATGGCGGTTGCTTCGGATGCATCTACTCGGTACGCGGTGCCGGCGGCTACCAGATGTTCGGCATCACTCCGATGCCGATCTTCGATCCGACCCAGACCACCAGCTATCTCCGAGACTTCATGGTGTTCTTCCGCCCCGGCGACATCGTCAAGTTCAAGCCGATCGGCCGCGATGCCTACGACCAGGCGGTCGAGGATGTCGACAAGGGCCGGTTTGCTCCGCCGATCCGCGAGGTTAGCTTCGATCTCAGGGAGTTCCAGAAGGACATCGACGGCTACAACGCCACGCTGGAGGGCATGCTCAATGGCCATTAAGGTTCTCCACCATGGTCTCGCCACCACCGTCCAGGATCTCGGCCGGCCCGGCTATTTCCACCTCGGCATACCCGTCGGCGGTGCGATGGACCGTTATGCGATGCGGGCGGCAAACCTGCTCGTTGGCAATGACGAGGGTGCTGCCGGGCTTGAAGCCGTCTTCATCGGTCCGAAGCTTGAATTCACCGAGGATGCACTGGTTGCCGTCACCGGCGCCGAGATGCCGGCCAAGGTCGACGGCGTCGCGCAACCCGGCTGGACCGCCTTCAAGGTCAAGGCCGGGCAGACCCTGACCTTCGACTACCTCAAATCCGGCGCACGTATCTGCATCGCTGTCTCGGGCGGCATCGATGTGCCGGAAGCACTTGGCAGCCGCTCGACCTATCCGATCGGCGCGCTCGGCGGCTACAAGGGCCGGGCGATCGCAGCCGGCGACGAACTTCCGGTCAGCACTGCTAGTCTTGCGACCGAGGGTCGGACCGTCACCGAGGATTTGCGCCGTAAGCCGGGCATGCTGGCGGAGCTTCGCGTTTTGCCGGGCCTCTACTGGCACCGCGTCACGGAAGAATCGCAGCAAAACTTCTTCGCCGACGAATGGAAGGTCGCCAACGAGGCCGACCGCATGGGTTATCGCTTCAAGGGCGGACGCAAGCTCGATTTCGTTGAGCGCGAGCAACCCTTTGGCGCGGGTTCCGATCCGTCGAACATCGTCGACAGCTGCTATCCCTATGGCTCCATTCAGGTCCCGGGCGGCACCGAACCGATCATCCTGCACCGGGACGCCGTCTCGGGTGGCGGCTACTTCATGGTTGGAACGGTCATCTCCGCCGACATGGATCTTATCGGCCAGCTCCAGCCTCATACGCCCACCCGCTTCGTCAAGGTGACGATGGACGAGGCGCTTAAGGCGCGGGCGGACCGGCAAGCCCTGTTGACCAGCCTTCGCACGGCATTGGCCTAGGAAGGGGCGATCCGATGCGGGCTTTGCGACATGGCGACTGTGGCAGCGGGAAAGGCAAGTCGGCGCAGCCGCTATTCCATCACCCGCGTCAGATAATCGGCCGTGACGCTCGGGCCTGGAATGATCGCAACGATCTTCATCTGGGCGATCGTGCGGTTGACGGAGGCATCGAGGTGGCTCTCCATCATAGCGGCAGCGGCCGTCGCCGCGCCACGCATCAGCAGCTCGGCGATCAGCCGAAGCTCGGTGATGATCGCCGGATCGCCGGGAAGGCCAAGGCGGCGAAGCAGGCGCTCGGTCGCCGTCACCGGCAGAAGATTGTTGCGGATCAGATCCTTCAGCCGTTCGTTCGGAGTCGCCAGAACGCAGGTTTCGATGAAGCTGGACTGGATGGCCTCGACCGCACCGAGATAATCTTTCGGCTGTTGCTGCTCCAGCGTGGAGAGGCGGGTAAACAGATCGGTCAGGACGGCGTGGTCGATATGCCCTGCACCGACAACGATAGCCTGTGGCTCCAGCATGCGCCGCAGAACGAAGTGATCCTTGACGATCTGGGCCGTCAGCGGGCCGGCGATCCAATGCGAACTTTGGTTCTTGCGCACGAGCCCGCGCTCGCGCAGCCGGGTCAGCACGTCGCGCACGACGGTGCGGCTGACGTTGAAATGGTTTGCAAGCTCGATCTCGACGATGCGGTACTGGCCGAACACGACGCATCCGGCCACATCCGCCTCGACGGTATTGTAGATGCGCTCCCAGGACGATCGGCTCTGGAGTGCCTCGTCGGCATGGCTCGTAATGTGCAGTCCAAGCGCCTTGATATCAGTGCGGTTGGGCTCGATGCCTCGATTCGGCGCTCCGACGAGATAGCCCCGGCCGCTGAAGCGATGCAGAAGCCCCTCGGTTTCAAGAGTTTGCAGCGCACGTTGAACGGGCGCGCGGGAAATTTGCAGGATGTCCGCAATGGGACCTTCGAGCAGCACCAGACCCTCCGGCAGAACACCGTCGATAATGTTACTGCGCAGAATATCCTCGGCGATTTCGTATCGCTTCTGTGCGGTCGATCTGGTTCGATCTTCGGTCATGAAATCCGGCGCTTTCCCTCTGGCCGATGTCCTAAATTCAGTTTTACGCATTTGCAGGGAGTAAGGACAGGGCAAAAATAAAATGATTATTGAATACAATGTCACGATAAAATTCATTTTGTCGAGAGAGTGAATGAATGGGTAGCGACCTCGGGCTGAGGTCGACCTGATAAGGCACCCGCATTCTGCTGCTTGATCAGCTGCTCCGGTTTATTGCCAGTTTTGTTGGGAATAGTTCTCTTATGAGGTGCAAAGTGTGTTTGGACTTGCGTAGATCGTCTGCGGCACGAAAAAGCTGTGCTGGCTTTCGAAGGGTGCCCCTGTGTCTTCGGGTGCGCCGAGCCGACATGTCTTGATTTTGTAAAAAGCCTATTGAATACAAAAATCATTCATGTCATAGTTTTTGCAATGCAGGCGCTCGCAAGAAGCGTAACAGGTGGAACTTTCTTAAAAACGCCAAGGAACATCTCTTGACGCGCGTGTGATGTTTGCGCGAACGGCTTTTGCTTGCCTGCCGGGACCTATCAGCGGTTCGGGTATGGGCGAAGCTTTGCCGGAAGAATGTTCCTTGCCTTTGAAACTGGCAGGATAGCGATGTCGGCAGCTCTTCAACTCATGAACGTCTCGAAATCCTACGGCGACCTCAAGGCGTTGGACAGGGTCGAACTGGCCTTGCCCGATGATGCCTATATCTCGCTTCTCGGCCCGAGCGGGTCCGGCAAGACCACGCTTCTGCGGGTGATTGCCGGTTTCGAGGAGCCGGAACAGGGCGCGATCCTGTTCGGCGGCAAGCGGATTGACGGCATCGCGCCGCACAATCGCGGTATCGGTTTCGTCTTCCAGAATTTCGCCCTGTTTCCGCATCTTTCGGTCTCGGAAAACATCGCCTTCGGCCTTGTCAACCGCGAGCTTAACCCGGTCACCGATGCCGCCAGCGTCAAGGCCAGGGTGCGCGACATCATTTCGCTGGTCGGACTGACGGGCCTTGAAGACCGGGCCGTGACGCAGATTTCCGGTGGCCAGCGCCAGCGCGTCGCTCTGGCCCGCACGCTGGTGACCGAGCCGAAGATGGTTCTGCTCGACGAGCCGCTCGGCGCGCTCGACGCCAATCTGCGCTCCCGGATGCGCACCGAACTGCGTGCTATCCGCGAGCGCTGCGGCGTCACCTTCCTGCATGTCACCGGTAGCGAAAGCGAGGCGCTCGCCATGGGCGATACGGTGCTGGTGCTCGACCGTGGGCACATCGCCCAGTCCGCTCACTCCGATCTCCTCTACAACCGCCCGGCATCGTCTGCCGTCGCGCGCTTTCTCAATTGCTACAATCTGTTTTCCGGCAGTGTTGCAGGTGATGTTTTCGTCAGTCCGACCGGACGATTTGCGCTGGGGGGCTTTCGCCAGCCGGCATCGCAGCCTGCCTATGCGATCCGCTACGACCGGGTCGATATCCGCGAGCAGAATGCGCCGATCCTTCAGGGAGAGGTTCGTCTGGAGGGCATTTTCGTCGCCAGCGAATATTCCGGGGCGGCAATCAATTCTTTCTTCGCGCTCGATGACGGCCGAGTGTTCGAGGTGGAATCGCACCTCAGCCGCTCCGCACCGCAAACCTATGTCGAGAAAGGCCGCTACGCGCTGGTCTGGAAGCGGGAGGACGCTCTTGTCTTTGCCTGAAAACGCCCTGCCTGAAAAGTCCGGTCGCAAACGCCCTTGCCTATTCTGGAGAATGAGAGATGACGATGGTCGCGGTTGGCGATGAAGCGCAGGTCGAAACGACCAGCAAACGGAAGTTCTCCGGCCCCGCGTTCTGGCTGCTGGCGCCCGGCGTGATCTGGATGGTGCTGTTTCTGGTGCTGCCGATCCTGATGATGGTCTATGTCTCGTTCTGGACGCAGACGACCTTCAAGATCGAACCGACCCTGACGCTGAGGAGCTGGATCACCTTCTTCAGCAGCGAGACCTATCTGGGTGCGCTCTGGACGACGGTGCGCATCTGGCTGATCGTGCTATTCTCGACGGTGCTGGTCGGCTATCCGGCCGCCCTTTTCGTCGGTCTGTTCGTCAGGAACAAGACGATCCAGACCGTTCTTCTGGTCCTCTGCGTCATTCCCTTCTGGACCTCGTTCCTTATCCGCGTCTTGGCTTGGCGGCCGATGCTCGGCAAGGAAGGTGCGATCAACCTGATCCTGATGAAGATCGGTGTCGTCCAGCAGCCGATCGAGATCCTGCTATTTTCCGAACTGTCGGTCATCATCGGCATGACGCAGATCTACTGCGTCTTCATGGTCGGTCCGATCGCTTTCATGCTCGGCCGTATCGATCCTTCGGTGATCGAGGCTGCACAGGATCTGGGAGCCAGCTTCGGCCGCATCTTCCGCACCATCATCCTGCCGCTGTCCATGCCGGGCGTGGTCGTCGGCGGCATCTTCGTCTCGGTTATGGTTCTTGGCGAATTCGCCACCTCGGCCGCACTTTCGGGCCGCAAGGTCAACCTGCTCGGCAACATCATCGTTACCCAGGTCGGGTCGCTCAAATGGGCCTTCGCGGCGGTGGCAGGCGTGGTGCTGACGATCCTCATGGGCGCCGTGGTCGCTGCCTTGCTCAGGATCGTCGATCTCAGGAAGGAGCTCTGATCATGAACGCAACCGGCATCAAATTCGGTCTCGGCACCTATACCGCGCTCTTCCTCGTCTTCCTGTACGGGCCGCTCGTGGTTCTGGCGATCCTGTCGTTCCAGACAGGGCCGGAAGGCGGACCGCAGTTTCCAATCATCGAATGGTCGACCTACTGGTACAAGCATCTCTTCGGTCTGACGCCGCCCTCGCGCATCGCACCGTTGCCGATCGAGCAGGCGCTCGTCCGGTCGATGGGGCTGGCGGTGATGACGATGATCGTCTCGACGGTTCTCGGTGTTTCGGCGGCGCAGGCGTTCCGTCGCAAGTTCAAGGGCTCGGGCTTTGTGTTCTATCTGATCGTGCTCGGCATGATGGTGCCCGGCGTGCTCGTCGGCCTCGGCATGGCGCTGGTTGCCAACTCGCTCGGCATCGACCGCCATTGGTGGGGCACGGCCTTCGTGCTGCACGTCGTCTATACTTTCCCCTTCGCCTTTCTGGTTATGCTGGCCATTTTCAACCGCTTCGATCCCAGCGTCGAAGAGGCGGCCTGGTCGCTCGGGGTCTCGCCGGCGCGGACCTTCCGCAAGATCACCTTTCCGCTGATCTTTCCGGGCGTGCTGTCGGCCATGCTGTTCGCCTTCACGCTGTCTTACGACGAGTTCTCGCGCACGCTGTTTGCCTCGGGCCGTGACCTGACGTTGCCGCTGGCCATCTACGGCACTTTCTCGGTGGAAGTGCATCCGAATGTCTTCGCCTTCGGGGTGCTGACCACACTGTTCTCCTTTGCGCTGCTGGGCACCTACGCCGTGCTGATGACGCTGTCCGTGCGCCGCGCCAAGCAGACGGCAATCCAGGAGGAGGCGTGATGGTGACGCAAAAGCGCTCCGCGATCGTCACGGGTGCCGGCTCCGGTATCGGCCGGGCCATCGCCCACAAGCTGGCAGCCGAGGGCTACGCGGTGATGGTCAACGATCTGTCGCTGGTCCGGGCCGATGCGGTCGCCGGTGAAATTCAGGCGGCAGGCGGAACGGCTGCCGCCATTGCCGGGGACGTGTCATCCGAAGACGACGTGGCTGCCATCCACGCCGCTGCGGTGACGGCGCATGGCGAGACGCATCTCCTCGTCAACAATGCCGGCATCGCCCATCAGGCGCTGTTCGAAAATCTCGAGGTCAAGGATTTCGACCGGATGTTCGCCGTGCATGTGCGCGGCACCTTCCTGATGACCAAGGCGGTGCTACCGGCGATGCTGGACCGCGGCGAGGGGGGCGTCGTCAATGTCGCCTCGCAACTCGGCCAGATCGGCGGCGTCGAGCTTGTGCATTATTCCAGCGCCAAGGCGGCCATCATCGGCATGACCAAGGCGCTGGCCCGCGAGGTTTCCAAGCGCGGCGTGCGGGTGAACGCCGTGGCGCCGGGGCCGATCAACACGCCGCTGGTGATGGCGCTGTCCGACGACTGGCGCACCGCCAAGAAGGCCCAACTGCCGCTTGGGCGTTTCGGCGAGCCTGAGGAGGTGGCCGAAACGGTCGCCTTCCTCGCATCGTCGGCAGCGAGCCTGTTCGTCGGCCAGACGCTCGGGCCGAATTCCGGCGATGTGATGCTGTGAGAGGGACAAAACCATGACTGGACCATCGAAACGTATTGCCATCGTCACCGGCGCCGGGATCGGCATCGGGCAGGCGACGGCCAAGGCGCTTGCCGCGCGTGGCGACCACGTCATCGTCACCGACATTCTGGAAAAGCAGGGAATGGAGACAGCGCAGGCCATTCTGTCGGCTGGCGGATCGGCGGAATTCCAGCTTTACGACGTGCGATCGACCGAGGCCACCGAGGCGCTGGTGGCAGACATAGAAACCCGCCACGGCGGTATCGATGTGGTCGTCGCCAATGCGGGAATCGCACACCGCACGCCGCTGGCAAATCTCACCGACGAAAAGTGGGACCTGACCTTCGACATCGATCTCAAGGGCATTTTCCGGCTGGCGCGGGCGGCGGCTCCCGGCATGCGTTCGCGCAAATCCGGCAGCATCGTCGCGCTTTCCTCGATCATGGGCATCGCCTATGGCTGGGACGAGCATGTGCATTATTCGGCGGCCAAGTCCGGCGTCATCGGCCTCGTGCGCGGTCTGGCCGTGGAATTGGCGCGAGACGGCGTGCGGGTCAACGGCATCGCGCCCGGATACATCCGAACGGCGCAGCTTCTGTCCGAAGAAAATTCTCTGGGTCCGGCTGGGGCTGAAAAGGCTGCCGAATTCATCCCGATGGGGCGGCTCGGCACGCCTGACGATATCGCGGACGTCATCGCATTTCTGGCGTCGAACGACGCGAGATACATGACCGGCCAGGTGCTGGTCGTGGATGGAGGCCTCCTCGTGGGGCGCTACTGAACCGTTGAGGCTTGAGCGGTGGCTGTTATCGCCGCCAGCGGCCTGCGGAGACTGAGGAAGGGGCCGCGATCAAACGGGGTTCCGGGGAATAACAATCAACTGGAGAAGAGACATGTCCAACATGGAAATCAATCGCCGCTCCCTTCTGAAGCGGTCCGCAGGCGTCATGGCGCTTGCCATGGGCGGCGGCACGCATCTGCTGTCGTCGCGCGCAGCCTATGCGCAGGCGGCCGACCTTGCCGGCCAGCAGCTGCGCACTATCGGCCTTTCGGTCACGGTTCAGGAACGCATTCTTGAAGAATTCAAGAAGGCGTCCGGCGTCGGCGGCACCTCTGGAACGGCAGCGACCTTCCCGGATGCGCAGACCAAGATCCTGTCCGGTTCGAAGGACTATGATTGCTGGGAAATCATCGCCGAGCGTCTGCCGTCGATCGTCATGACCGACAATGTCGAAGTGATCCCGGCCGCATCGTTGAAGAACTGGGCGAACATTCGCGAGGTGTTCACCAAGCCGAGCGACAAGTGGGACGTGAAATCGCAGATCACCGGCCAGATCTGGGCCGACGAGGCGCAGACCACGCTCAACATGGTGCCTGCCGTCTATAACTACGATTCGATCGGCTACAATCCCGACGTCGTCAGCGCCGAGGAAGCCAACACCTGGGCGGCGATCTTCGATCCGAAGTGGAAGGGCAAGTCCGGCCTCAACACCGACCCGCTGATCGCTTTCGGCCAAGCCATCATGGCGATGAACACCCTCGGCCTTTCCAACGTAAAAAATCCCGGCAATGCCACGGCGGCTGAAATCGACGAGGCGGCTGCGTTCCTGATTTCGAAGAAGAAGGAAGGTCAGTTCCGCGCGCTGTGGGGTGATTTCGGCGAGCTCGTCAACTTGATGGCATCGGGCGAAATGGTCGTCTGCGACGCCTGGCAGCCGGCGGTCATGGCCGTCAAGGCGCAGGGCAAGCCCTGCAAGTACGCGGTGCCGAAGGAAGGTTATCGCGGCTGGGCGATCGGCCCAACGATGATCGCCGGTACGACCAACAAGGAAGCCGTTATCGCCTACGCCGACTACTGGCTTTCCGGGGAGCCCGGCATCGCGGTTTCCGAGCAGGGCTACTATTCGCCATCGACGAACATCAAGGATGTCATGGCACCGGAGAAATATGCCTTCTGGTATGAGGGCAAGCCCTGGGTCGGCGCGGAAGAGCGCGGCATCAAGGAAGGCGATCTTCGGGACGGTGGTTCGCTTGAGGAGCGCGCGGCCAATGTCGCCTATTGGCACCAGTGGCCGGATGAATACGACCACCTCATCCAGAAGTGGGATGAGTTCCTGAGCGCATAAGCTTCTTTCTACCCTCCCCCTCTCAAGGGGAGGGTACACAATCAGACGTATCCCAGACCGTCCGGAGCGACACCCATGATCTACGACCTCGAACTCAGAAATGTTGGCAAGGTCTACGACAACGGCACACCGGCCGTCATCGACTTCAACCTTTCGGTCACCAAGGGCGAGTTTATCGCGTTTCTCGGACCGTCCGGCTGCGGCAAGACGACGACGCTACGTATGATCGCCGGCTTCGAGGGGATTTCCTCCGGCGACATGATGATCAAGGGCGTGCGGATGAACGACGTGTCGCCGCAGGGGCGGCCGACCTCGATGATCTTCCAGAGTTATGCGTTGTTTCCGCACATGACCGTGCGCCGCAATGTCGGCTACGGTCTGGAGGTCAAGGGCCTGGCAAGGGCGGAGCGTGATGCCAAGGTCGATCGCATCCTTGCGACACTCGGCCTGGAGGATATCGCCGATCGCAAGCCGGACAAGTTGTCGGGTGGCCAGCGCCAGCGCATCGCGCTTGCACGCGGCCTCGTCGTGGAGCCGGATATACTGTTGCTCGATGAGCCGCTCGGCGCGCTCGACGCCAATCTGCGCAAGGCGATCCAGAACGAATTGAAATTGCTACAGAAGACACTGGGCATCACCTTCATCTTCGTCACTCACGCGCAGTCGGAAGCACTGGCGCTGTCCGACCGCATCGTCGTCATGAATCAGGGCCGCATCGAGCAGATCAGCCCGCCGCATCAGCTCTATACAAGGCCGAACACGCCGTTCGTGGCTCAGTTCATCGGCCGCAACACAATCTTTCAGGGCGAGGTGCAGGGCGCCGACGGGGAAAACACCGCCGTGTCCACGCCTGTCGGCATGCTGTCGGGGCGCGCCAATGGCACAGTGCCCGGCAAGACCAAGGTCAATCTGGTCATTCCCGCCGAGGCGATCGAAGTACATGCGGCCGATGCACAGTTGCGCGAGCGTCTTGTCGGCAAGATCGGCGGCAATGTCGTCGATGCGCGGATCGAGCGGTTCGACGTGGTCGGCCACGTCTCGCACCTGACGGCCAGTCTGCCGGACGGGCGCTCCGTCGCGCTCGAGGCGCACATCGACAAATATCAGCCCGAGGCCTTTCCGGTCGGCTCCGGCGTTCTTCTATCCTGGAACCCGGCGGAAGCCACCGTCATTCCGGTCCACTGAAACGACACTTTCTGACAAGAAACCACAAGGAGACATAACCCATGGCGAAGGAAATCTTTTGCAGCTTCGGCGTTGACGTTGATGCCGTTGCAGGCTGGCTCGGATCGTATGGCGGCGAGGATTCGCCGGACGATATTTCGCGCGGGCTTTTTGCCGGCGAGGTGGGCAGCCCACGCCTGCTGAAGCTGTTCGAGCGTTTCGGTATCAAGACGACCTGGTTCATCCCCGGTCACTCGATCGAGACCTTTCCGGAGCAGATGCAGGCGGTGGCTGATGCCGGCCACGAGATCGGCATTCATGGCTATACCCATGAAAACCCGATCGCGATGACCCGCGAGCAGGAAACCGAAATTCTCGACAAGTGCATCGATCTCGTCACCAAGCTTTCCGGCAAGCGGCCGACCGGCTATGTCGCGCCGTGGTGGGAGTTTTCCAACGTCACCAATGAATTGCTTCTTGAGCGCGGCATCAAGTACGACCACTCGCTGATGCACAACGACTTCACGCCCTACTACGTGCGTGTCGGCGACAGCTGGACCAAGATCGACTATTCGAAGAAGCCGTCCGACTGGATGGTCCCGCTGAAGCGCGGCCAGGAAACCGACCTGATCGAAATTCCCGCTTCCTGGTATCTCGACGACTTGCCGCCGATGATGTTCATCAAGAAGGCACCGAACAGCCACGGTTTCGTCAATCCGCACGATATCGAGCAGATGTGGCGCGACCAGTTCGACTGGGTCTATCGCGAAATGGATTATGCCGTCTTCCCGATCACCATCCATCCGGATGTCGCCGGCCGTCCGCAGGTGCTGATGATGCTGGAGCGGCTTTTTGCGCATATGAGCAAGCATCCGGGCGTCAAGTTCGTTACCATGAACGAGATCGCCGACGATTTCGCCAAGCGCTTTCCGCGCAAGAAGTAAACGGCAAGACGAGGAGCGGGCGATGTCGGCTCCTTTCACATATTCAAGGAAATACTATGTGCTCGCTGTGCGGGGTTCTCGGAGGAAATGAACACTGGGCCGATGCGGTGGCGCGGCCCGGCGTTTTCACGCGCAATGTCGAGCGGATCGACCGGCGGCGCGAGCGTGCCAACCGGGTGCGGGTGGCAAACCGGGTGCTGGCGGGTTTCGGCATGACGCTGTCGGACTGGCAGGGGGCGTCCTTTGTGTTGTCGACGCGTACCGGCAAAAGCGAGATCATCGAAGATCTCGGCCATCTCTGGCCGGCTGCCGAGCGGCTTTCAGGCCGGATCTGCGATCCCCTGAATATCGATATCATCGGGCGGATGGAGGCGGCGCGCGATGGCGAATAGCCCGGCCTTTACTCCTGTCAACCTGCTCACCGGCTTTCTCGGCTCGGGCAAGACGACGCTGCTGAAGCGGCTGCTGACCGACCCGGCGCTGGCAGAGACGGCCGTGCTCATCAACGAGTTCGGCGAAGTCGGCCTCGATCATTATCTGCTTGAGCGGATCGACGAGACGATGGTGTTGCTGCAATCGGGATGCCTCTGCTGCACCGTTCGCGGTGAACTGGCCGATGCGCTGCGCGACCTGCATTCCAGGCGCGAGCGTGGGCTCATTCCGAATTTCAAGCGCGTGGTGATCGAAAGCACCGGCCTTGCCGATCCCTTTCCCGTGCTGTCGACGTTGAAGGCCGACCCGGTGTTGCGGCATCACTTCCGGCTGGGCAACGTCATCGCGACGGTCGATGCCGTGAACGGCATGCGCCAGCTCGATACCTATATCGAATCCAACCGGCAAGCGGCGATCGCCGACCGGCTGGTGTTGACGAAGACGGACATTGCCGATGAAGACGGTCTGGACCTTCTTCGGGAGCGGCTGCGGCGGATCAACCCCGATGCCGCTCTGCTATCAACGGCGGATAAGGAGCTGGATGTCGCGGGGCTGTTTGACGAGGCTGTTGCCACACGTGGCAGCATCGCTCAATCGCCGAGCGGCTTTTATTGCGAAACACCGGCCATGCTGGAGACGGCCGACGGCGGCACCCATCAGGCGGCCGTCACCTCCTTCGTCATGAGCGTCGAGGGGGCCATAGACTGGACTGCGTTCGGCGTCTGGCTGACCATGTTACTCCACCGGCACGGCGAACGGGTGTTGCGGGTGAAGGGCATCCTCAATCTTGAGGGCGAGGCCCGGCCCGTGGCCATCCATGGCGTGCAGCATCTTGTTCACCCGCCCACGCATATGGCTGCCTGGCCCTCGGACGATCGCCGCTCGCATATCGTCTTTATTGTTGACGGACTCGATGCCAGTCTGCTGAAACGGTCCTTCGAGGCCTTCACCCTCGCAGGACCGGAGCCCTCCCTGGCGGGGGGAGCACCGTCAGCACGACAGGACGTCCAGACCTCTTGATGAACAAGCATCATCCAAACCCGCAACCACCTGCCACGCCTGCGCTTCATCTTCAGGGCCGGCCGAAGCTGCGCGTGCTCGGCACGGCAATCTCCCTGCTGGAGGAACTACGTCTGCAGGCCGAGCAGGATCTCGGCATCGACGTCACCTTCGATAACAACGACTTCCTGACGACGCAGCACAAGGCGGCGCAGGAGCCTGGAAGCTACGACATTTACGACCAGTGTTTCCACAATCTGGATATCGTCTGGTACTGGCGCGCCGTGCAGCCGATCGATACCAGCCGGATCAAGCTGTGGTCCGAGATCAACGATCTCACCAAGACCGGGCATATCGGGCCTAACGCGCGGCTGGGACAGGGCGATGTACCGGCCAAGAAGCTGTTCGTACAGCCGAACCTCGCGCTTGGCGATACGCCATCGCCGCGCATTTCGATGTTGCCGACGACGCACAATTTCGACAGTTTCGCCTACCGTACTGACGTGGTGAAGCATACCGTCGAGATGAATTCCTGGGCGTCGCTGCTGAACGAGAAATGGGCGGGCCGCGTCTCCTTGGTCGATGAGCCGGCCATCGGCATTTTCGATGCTGCGCTGGCCGCGCAGGCGGCAGGACTGATGTCGTTCAACAATATCGGCAATATGACGGTGGCCGAAATCGACCGGCTGATCGATCTACTGGAAGCACGCAAGAAGGACGGTTTCTTCCGGGAGTTCTGGCGAACGGCAGAGGATGCCGCTCGGTTGATGGTCGATGGTGAAACCGATGTACAGAGCATGTGGTCGACGGGGATTAACATTCTGAATGGGCAGGGCATTCCCGTCGAGCAGGCGGTCCCCGTCGAGGGCTACCGAGCCTGGCATGGCGGTCTGTGCCTGTCAAAAGATCTGAGTGGCCGGATGCTCGATGTCGCCTACGAATATCTGAACTGGTGGATATCAGGCTGGCCCGGTGCCGTCGTCGCGCGTCAGGGTTATTACATCTCGACGCCGCAACGTTCCCGGCAGTTCATGATGCCGGCAGAGTGGGATTACTGGTACGGGGGGCTCCCCGCCGCCACCGATCTTCCCGGCCCGGATGGATCGGTGCGAATTCGCAAGGGCAGCATAAGGGCCGGCGGGTCATACTGGCAAAGGGCAAACTGCATCGCCGTTTGGAACACGACGATGGATGAACACAATTATCTCGTCCGCCGGTGGATGCAGCTTGTCGGGCGGTAGAAGGGGAATGCATGATGCCGTCTCACGGTGGAAAAACAGTCGCCCAGCTTTCCGTGCTGATCCAGAACGGCGCGCTTGATCCGGTGGCGCTCGCTGAGGAAACATTTGTCGCCATTAACAGCTGCAAGGACCAGTCGATCTTCGTCAACCTGCTGGAACAGCGGGCGAGGGCTGAAGCCGCAGCTTCGTCCAAGCGCATCAGGGATGGTCGTTCGCTTGGCCTGCTCGACGGCATTCCGGTTGCCTGGAAGGATCTTTTCGATATCGAGGGGCTTGCAACAACGGCCGGCTCCACCGTGCTCAAGACATCGGTACCCGCAACTCGGGACGCCGATGTCGTTACGGCGCTTGCCGGGGCCGGCATGGTCAGCATCGGCCGTGTCAATATGAGCGAGTTTGCCTTTTCAGGGCTCGGCATAAATCCTCACTACGGAACGCCGCAGAACCCGGCCTCGACCGATGGTGCACGGTTGCCCGGCGGTTCTTCGTCCGGCTCCGGCGTTGCGGTGGCATCCGGACTGGTCCCGGTTTCGATCGGGACGGACACGGGCGGATCGGTTCGCATCCCGGCAGCCTTCAACGGCATCGTCGGCTACAAGGCAACCCGCGGCCGCTATTCCATGCGAGGTGTTTTCCCGCTGTCGAAAAGCCTCGATTCGCTCGGGCCGCTCTGCCATACCGTGCAGGATGCGGTGTGGATCGATGCGGCGATGCGCGGCCTCGGCGCACCCGATGTTCGCCGTAGCTCGGTCGAGGGTCTTTCGCTCGTCGTTCCCGAAACCATCGTTTTCGATGATGCGGAAGCGGGCGTGGTGTCGGCCTTCGAGGCGGCCTTGAAGCTGCTGGAAAAGTCCGGGGCAAAAATTCGGCGGCAGGCGTTTCCGGCCTATGCCGCAATCTTTGAGCTGATGGCGAAATACGGCCCGCTGGTGACGGCGGAAGCCTTCGTGCTGCACCGGGAGCGTTTGGCTGGACCGGAGGCCGAGGGAATGGACCCTCGCGTGGTTGCTCGCACGCGGCTGGGCGAGAAGATCACTACGACAGGCTATATCGAGACATTGGCCACCCGTGAGCATCTGATGGCGGAATTTGCGTCAAGCATCGGACCGGGCGAACTGGTCGTGTCGCCGACCTTGCCGCATGTCGCGCCCCTGACCGCACCGCTTTTGATCAACGACGAGCTTTTCGTGAAAACCAATGCCAAGACGTTGCGCAACACGCTGATCGGCAACTTCCTCGACGGCTGCAGTGTCTCGATCCCCTGTGGCGTGGGCGATGCCGGCATGCCTGTCGGTCTGCTGCTTTCCGGCTTGCCGAATGGCGACGAGCATTTGCTTTCGGTCGCGCTGGCCACAGAAGATGCCATACGATAGCTCCAATCTGACTGTGCTATTCTTGCTGATTGCTGAAGCACTCGGTCTCGACTGACTTCGCGAGGACTACCTTCTAGCGTGATGCTCCGCGCTTGCGTGTAAGCGGTTGCCACCTCAGAAAGATCGCCATAGCGGACGAGCACCCTCTAGTTTCTGTGGTCTTCGCTGGGCTGCTAAGTGCCTTCGGGTATAAGAGGCGATGTCGTCTCGGACGTATTTGGGGCGTAGCGCTGCACGTGAATGACCGGATCGCCAGTTCGAATCCTACAAGGCGTTCACATCTGGCCCCAAAGCGGCACTGCGGCGATCGCTGGTTCAAGGAGCGGACCGGCGCGCCGGGGGCTGTCGATCCCGGTTTCCGGCTTTTTGCCGCATAAGGCAGATCAGGATCGACGACCACCGGTGTGCTGCCAGCGTTTCTGGCAAAGATCGCCCGAAAGTACCCAGATATCCGCATCCATACCGCACACGGCAATACCGGCGAAATCATCCGCGGCCTGGAAAGCGGCCAGATCAATCTCGGCTTCATCAGGCCGGTGGAAGACATCGGCTCCTTGCGCTCTCCTCGATCGCCCATGAGCGATATCTGTTGGCCGTCGCCCGTACCAACCGGGGCAAGTTCTGGAAAGGACGGACCGCACAGGAAAGGAAGGGAAGCGGACACCCCAGTATGGGGGCTGGTAGCCGAAGGACTTTCCAACAAGCATATCGGGCGGCGGCTGAACCTGCAGGAGAAAACGATCAAGCATCACATGACCGAAATACTGTCCAAGCTTGGCGCCAGCAATCGGACGGAAGCGGCAATCAGATGGCGCCAGGGCTCCTAGCCTTTGCCGCTTGTCACAAGCATTAGAGGAGCGAAGTCCTCGCTTTCGCGCACTCCCCTATTACCGGCCGCCTGCATTCCTATCCATCGCCTCTAACCGTATGCGAAGCATTCCGCATCCGTTGCGGAGCTCGGATGCTCGACACTGGTCGATAAATTGAAGCGTCATCAGGGAGGTTCTGACTGGAGTCGGCAACGTTGCTGGAACCTCCCTGACGTCCTTTCAACAAGGATCAGGAGAATCTAAGCCGGATCGTGCCGAGGGAAAGCCGGACTTAAGTCCGGCTGGCGGCGTCAGGACACGCTGCTCATATGTTATGCGAGGTAATGTGAAGGTCCGTGGAGGGGCGGGACAGGAGGAGAATATGAAGTTCGGCCCCGATAACTACAATCACGAAGAGCGCTGCTCGCAAGGCCATAGTTCGGCATCCACGATCGCCACAATCGAAGCAGCCCTTTCCGCCGATCCGGATATCGACAGCAGTGCCATCGAGATCAGGATGCTCGGCCCTGTCGTCCTGCTCGAAGGCTTTATAACCAAGGCCGCAGACCGGGACAAAGCTATCTCGCTTGCTGCGATGATCGTTGGCTGGGAGAACGTCCAGGACCGGATGCTCAGCCGTATTCCCACTCAGTAGGCAGGCAGATCCTACGCTAGGACCAAGGTCGGACCGGCCCCGGCCTGAAGTCCGACGTCTGGAACACTTCCTCGATCTTTCGGTTTGGCTCCCCAGCGGAACCATCCGCATCCAAGGAGGAAAACAGATGAATATCAAAGTAGTAGGAATCGCCGCAAGCATCCTGTTGGCATCGACTTCTGCCTATGCGCAGTCTTCGACGGTAACAGGAGCAGTAGGCGGTGCTGCAACGGGTGCGATTGTCGGCGGCCCGGTCGGTGCTGCTGTCGGCGGCATCGTCGGCGGCGTGGCAGGTAGCGTTATCGATCCGCCGCCGCAGCAGGTGGTGACCTATGTCCAGCAGGCTCCTGCCCCGACTACGCGCGTCGTGGTGAAGGAGAAGGTCGTCGTCGGGCAGCCCCTGCCGGAGACCGTGGTCGTCACACCAATTCCCGACGACCCGAAATATGCATACGCGATCGTCAACGATCAGCGTGTGATCGTCGAACCTTCCTCCCGGAAGGTGATCCAGGTCATTCAGTGACCATCGGCGGCTTCATCCGCCCTTTACAACAGTCAGGGCACGCATCCGACGCATGAAAATGCGTGGCGGCATCGCGTGCCCGAAATCTCGGAGATTGATCATGAAAAGCAACCATCTCACCATGCTGGTAGCAGCGCTGTCACTAAGCGTCTCGCCGCTTGCAACACTGCCCGCGGCGGCCCAGCAGGACACCAAGAGCGGCGGCCAGGCCCAACCCGGTTCGCAGACGGGCACTGACGCCGGCTCGAAGGCCGGCTCCAGCGCCACCGGAACCGGCACCGACTGCACGCCAGACGCTTCGGGAGCCTGTCCGCAAGGCAAGGGCCAGTCATCGCAGCAGAAACCCGGTCAGGGTTCGGACATGAAAAAGAGCGCCGAACAGCCTTCGAACGATAATTCTTCGACAAAGGGAAGTGCATCCGGCAAGTCTTCGACGGAAACCAAGTCCGGATCGCAAGACGCCGGCGGCGCCACCACGACCGAACAGAAGCCCGCCGCCAAGTCCGGCAGCACCGATACAAGCGGCTCGGCCACCTCAGGCACGAAGAGCAGCACGCAAAATGCCAAGCCTGCAGAGGGCTCGGGCAACGCCGCCACCACGCAAAGCGGCGATGCGTCGAAACAGTCGACCGATCAGAACTCTTCGACGACGAACAAAAGCTCTTCCCAAACCAACGTCAACAACAACACCACGACGAACAATCAGACGTCCAACACCAAGACCAACGTCAACATTTCCGTCGAGCAGCAGACCGAAATTCGCACAGTGGTGAAGGAGGTCCATGTTGCGCCGGTGAAGGAAGTGAATTTCACGGTCTCCGTCGGAACGACGATCCCGAAGAAGGTTCGTCTCGAACCGCTGCCGCCACGCATCGTGAAGATCGTTCCGCAGTATGAAGGCTACCGCTTCTTCATCCTTGCTGATGGCCGGATCGTCATCGTCGATCCCGATGCGCTAACGATCGTCTACATCATCCAGGTTTAACAGGCATGTCCCGGCGGCGTCTTGCGCCGCCGGCATCCTAGATGGCAATCAGACGGTGCACTGCTGCAGTCGCTCGTCCTTGTTGTCGCCGACCTGAACGGCGGTGACGTTTTTCGAGTCGATCTCCACGCCATCTTACATCCGCTCAAGGACTTCTGCCTTGGGCGCCTTTTGCGGTGGAACACACCGCATCGCCCGGCTATAAAGGTCATGCTGCGTTTGCATTTTAGCGGTAACCGATGCCTAGTCCTCCCGAAGCCTCAGGTGAAAGCGTCAGCGACTCGAGCTCGGGTCGCGTCCAGAAAACAGATTTGGCAAGCCAAATCGCCGCGACGGATTCCACGGGGACCACCCAAGCCGACAACCCGCAGGCCCACGGATCCTTCGGCCAAACTCGGCAGGCCGCGAGCAATCTGTTGCATGCGCTGCGCCAAGATTTACAGGCAAGTTCTGCGTTGGCGAAGACCAAGACGATGGCTTTGTTTTTGAGAACGAAGCTAAGGAGGTCGATGCGGTTGGGAGCCACATCAGCTCCAACCAAATGGCTGACCACTGCTCTCGCCAAAGCCGGACGTGGTATTCGCAATCGGCTTGTCGAGCCACGTGAAAGTCGCCTTCGACGGTCGCTTCTGGCGGGCTGGTGGAAATTCGCTATGGGATCGGCCTTTCTTGTCTGCCTCCTCGTAGGAAGCGTTCTGGTGTGGGCGCTAAAAGACGTGCCCTGGGGCGAGATCCGTGAGGGAACGTTAAAGCCCATCGTGGTGCTGGAAACCGCTGACGGCGCGCCGCTGGTAAGGCAAGGGCCTTATCAAGAGTCACATGCGCGATACGACCAGTTCCAGCCCCATCTAATCGATGCCGTCCTTTCGATTGAGGACAGGCGGTTCATGGATCATTTCGGCGTCGATCTCAGAGGGATAGGGAGGGCGCTTCTCCGGAACTTGGAGGCTGGTTCGGTGGTGGAGGGTGGCAGCACGATCACCCAGCAACTCATCAAGCTGCAGTACCTCGACAGCGATCGAACAATAAAACGAAAGATACAGGAGGTGGTCATTGCCGTCTGGCTGGAGTGGAAGCTCGGCAAGCGGGAAATCCTGACGCGCTATCTCAATAGTGTCTATCTTGGTGCGGGCGCTACCGGCATGCCTGCCGCCGCGCGGATTTATTTCAACAAGGATATCGGCGACCTTAACCTGCCGGAGTCCGCTATGCTGGCGGGGTTGCTGCGGGCACCGAGCCAATGGAATCCCATCGACAATTTCGAAGGCGCCCGGCAGCGCACCATGGTCGTTCTCGACGCAATGGCGACGAACGACAAGATCACCGCGCCAGAGGCGGCGGAGGCCAAGGGGAGCTTTGCCAAGCTACATCCAACGACGCCGACGCCGCGCTCGGGAAGTTGGTTTGCCGACTGGATTTCGCCGCAAGCGAGCGAAATCGCCGGCTCCTCGCCAGGTTCGACGACGGTGCGCACCACGCTGGTACCGCAGTTGCAGCAGATCGCCGAAAGAGTCGTGAAAAGAGCCCTGGACGGTGAAGGAAAGACAGTCGGAGCATCGCAGGCCGCGTTGGTGGCGATGACGCCGGACGGCGCGGTCGTGGCCATGGTTGGCGGGCGCGACTACAAGGCAAGCCAGTTCAACCGCGCCGTCACTGCGATGCGCCAGCCGGGGTCAACATTTAAGCTGTTCGTCTATTACGCAGCATTGAAGGCCGGGCTAACTTTGTCTGACCGGGTTCTGGATGCGCCAATTGACGTCGACGGTTGGTCGCCAGAAAATTCCAGTGGCAACTATAGTGGTTGGGTAACGCTTGCCGAGGCGTTCGCGCGATCGCTCAATGCCGCTTCAGTGGCGCTAGCCGAAGAAGTTGGCCTAGACAATGTGATCGCCGCAGCGCGCGAACTCGGCATCGATGCGCCACTTGCCAATACGCCGTCTTTGGCGCTCGGGACATCCGAAGTAAATCTGCTTAACCTCACCAGCGCCTATGCGTCCGTTCAACTCGGCAGGGCACCTGTTAAACCCTGGGGCATCGCCGACTTTCAAGCGGCAGGGCAGACGAAGACGTTTCGGGTTGGCTCACAATCAAAGCCAAGTGTCGATCTTTCTCCCTACCAGTCCGATCTCCTCGGGCTCCTGCAGTTGGTGGTCGAGCGCGGTACGGGGCGTGGAGCAGACCCGGGCACGTTTGCAGCCGGCAAGACGGGTACCAGCCAGAACAATCGTGATGCCTGGTTCGTCGGTTTCACGGAATCGCTCGTCGTCGGTGTCTGGGTTGGCAATGACGATGACGCGCCGATGAAGGGGGTGACGGGCGGCGCCCTGCCAGCCCATATTTGGCGTGACTTCATCCGCCAGGCGACGGCCGAACCAACGCTGAATGGGGTGCGATCGACAGAAGCAGCAACCGATGGCCAAGGCGCACCGCAATCCTGTAACATTGCCGCCTGCTCGCGCACTTACCGCTCCTTCCGGCCGTCCGACTGCACCTATCAGCCATATTCCGGCGGACGACGGCTCTGCGAAAAATGATATGGGTGCGGCTAGATCAAGCCGGGCGAGCCCGGAAGCCTGATCTGCGCTCGCGGCGGATGCTTGCATTGCATCGGCGAGGATGTGCCTGAGCGGCTGGATGTGGTTCCGGCGCCGTTCCGCGTGATCGTCACCCGCCGCCTCAAAATATGCCTGGCGGGCCTATACCGACGGCGGTGTTCAGGCTCCAGCGCCTGAACAACTGATCCAGGCCGGGTTGCAGCGCCATCCCCATCACAAGTCTGCGCGCTCGCCCGGCTGGAATAGTATGAGCTGCGTTGCGATGAAACCCACAAAAGACCGTGCCGATATCGCAGTGCCTTTGCCGAAACCGCTGAGATCACCCATGGCCGCGCGCGGCCATCACGTCTAGCGGCACAGTGCCGGGGAGACTCATCGCTCTCCGCGAACGTAGCTTGCGCCGAGCGCCAGCGGCAGATTGGCTCGGCGGCCGGCGACGATCAGCACCAGCATGACCATGGCAAACGGGGTCATCTGGATGATGTCGGTGGGGATGTCGACACCCGCCACCTGCAGGGCCGTGGTCATCGACAGGCAGGCGCCGAACAGCCGCGCACCGAACAGAACCCAGACCGGTCGCTCGCGGGCCAGCATGGCCAGCACGATGCCGATGAAACCGTTACCATGGGTCTTGAACGGCACGAAGATGCCGGCGCCGACAATGGCGATGAAAGCGCCGCCGAGGCCGGCGAACAGGCCGTGCACAGCACGGCGACCGAGCGGGTCCGCACCACGTCGACACCGGCGGCATCCAGCGCCGCCGGCTTGTCGCCGGCCGCCTGCAATGCCGATCCGAGATGGGTGGAACGGTAGATATAGACCATCACCCCGACCAGGATGATGGCGAGATAGGTGATGACGGGGCTGTTGAACAGCGCTTCGCCGATGACCGGGAATTTGGCGAGCAGCGGGATCGGCAGCGTCGGCACGGCAGCTGCCGAGTTGCTTTGCATCGATCTGTCAAAAACCTCCAGCTCACACTCATCATAGACAGCAGAGAGCGTGTCTCAGATCTAGCAGAACCCGTTCAACTTAAGGATCTTATGGGCGTCGATTGCCGCCCGGAGTTCATCTTCGGAGTTTCGATCTCCTCGGTTAGCGTCCGGATGGTGCATCTTGAGCATCAGTTTGTAGCGTCGTCTAATTTCCTCAGGCGTCGCGTCCTGCGAAAGACCGAGCGTTTCGAAGGCTTTTGCTTCCAATACCTTGAGCTTACGCCGCTGGAGATCAGCTTTCGTAGCTTGATGTCGTGCAGCAATCTTGCGTGCGTTAAGGGCTTTTGCCGTACCGGAGCGAACGGTCGAAGGAAGCGGCATCTCTGTCGCCTGATCAAGGCGGGTCCCCCACGTCTTACGGCTGCCGTTTGCTGCTTCCCTCTGATAGCGGGCGGTCACCGGATCAGACAGATTGCTCGCGAAATTATATCCCTTGTTGTATTCCCTCGCATGTTGCGGGCAGAACAACAGGTACAAACCCTCCGCATCTCGCCCAACGGGCGCGCGATTGGCGCCGCCGCTTTCGCAACCGTCCCACTGGCATTTCGACTGGTAAGGCTCGCGGAGCGGAGCTGATTTTTTGCTCGTTGGCCTCAGGCCGACGAAAATCTTCGAATCATACGTCATCGCGCGTTATATGGCGGTCTTCATCGAGCCGGCAAGCAAACCGTGCAATAGGCACGCCGATAGTCGGGACAGGGGGTTCCTGCTCCGGCATCTTTACTCCTTGCTCGTCACCGGCGCTCAGTACCCATGGCTGTGTTTTCGGTCGAGCCCTTCATTTGAGGATCTGCGCCGCCCAGCCGACGGCCCCAGAGAATCCATCAATCTCCCCGTCGTCATTCCCATGATGATTTGCCGCGTCTGGTGGGCCGCAAGGGCCGCATCCCGACGGATATCGATCTTGGGATTTGATCTCTCTGAAGCCCTCCGATCACTAAAGCCCCAGAAGCACGTCGGGTCGCTCGAGCGCAGGCCCGACGAAGATCTTCCTTGGGTTGCCGACGAACCGGCAATCGGAGGGCCTCTGTTCCTGGATACCAGCGTCTATCTGGATGTGCTTCAAGGGCGCTCGCCGGTGGAGGTCGATAGGCTGATTACGTATCGCCTATGCCACCATTCGGCGGTCTGCCTGTCTGAGCTGACCCATGCCTTCGGCCGACTGGACCCCAAGCACGCCTCTACAAAGGCGGTGCTCGAAACGATCGCGGCGACGGTCGAAGACATTCCGGAACACCGACTTCACGCTCCAGGTGCAGCCATCCGGGGACATGCCGGCGTGTTGGCGGGTCTGCTCTTTCGCTTGAGCAACCTGCCAAAGGGGGAAGGACATGAGCGCGGCTTCGTCAATGACGCCATGGTTTTCTTGCAGGCACGGCAGCTGGGTGCGAGCGTGCTGACTGGCAACGTCCGCGACTTTGATTTCCTCTCACAGATCGTACCGACCGGTCGGGTCATCCTCTATCGAACCCCAGTGGAGGCGCGATCATCATGAACGCCGAACCCTCACCCTCGGTCGCATTCTGCACGAACTGGAACAGCTGGGTCGGACGCCGGCAACAGATGTCAACTGCCTGCAGCATACGCAGGCATTTCTACGTTTCGTGGAGGCCGGCTTGATCCGGTAGAGAGCGGGAGCCGTCCCGATTGCCGCCGGCGCGATCAAACTAGCCGGAGAGTATGAACGGCTCAAACTGCTTGCACGCTCACCCACCTTGAAAGGCTCACAGATGGTCAACTTGTTGACGGACGGATTTTGTCAGGTACTGCGTACGTGCGCGGCAGGGCTTCGGGCAATGTTGTTGCAAGCGATATTGTCGGAGCTGGACAGAGCTTATCTGGCTCGTGAGGCCCAGGGCACTAATGTCGCAAGCTCCGCTGGTTCAACCGTCGAACTCACTCCACTCTTCGCGTAGCAGTGACATCAGGACCAAATCTTCACGGCTTCCATCCTTCAACCGAAGCGCCTGGCGCATTGTGCCTTCCTGGATGAAGCCAATTCTTCTATAGACATCTTTCGCATGCACATTAGAGGGCAGCAGGTCGAGCCAAAACCGTCCGACATGGTGGAGAGCGAAGACCATGTGGCAAATCTGACGCAAGAATGTTGATCCATGGCCCAAGCCCGTCCGGGCCATCGCTATGCGGTGAAGCTGCGCGTTCCCCATGCCGTCATCGTCCAGACGAACCACGGCGAAGCCGACGCGTTCCGCTCCGAGGCGCCACCGGTACAGCAGCGCAGAAGCCCGACCAGGCGCGGCATTGCCAAAGAGCCACTGCCCACGTCGGGCCGCCACCCCGCCGATCAGCTAACCTGTTCGACCATCATGACAGCGGGCGGATCAGCGACTGAGCCGGAACGGAGGAGTTCAGCCAGCCGGCCCACGCATCACGCTCCAGCTGAAACTGATCGAAGACGCCCCTGACACCTTTATCAAGGCGCGGTGAGCAACTTCCCATTGGACACTGTACTTACCGGCACGGCCTGCAGGAAAGGAACATCTCAGACACGAGAAAGTCCTTTCCTCGACAGACGAAACATGCGTCATTCGATCACTACTAGCGACCAGAAGCTCTCGCCTTCTTGGGAGCCGAAATACCACTTTCCCGCTCAAGCTTTTTGCGAGCGAGTTTACGGACGCGCCTGATACCCTCGGCCTTTTCACGCGCACGTTTTTCGGAGGGCTTTTCAAAACGCTCCCGAAGTCGGGCCTCCCGGAAAACGCCCTCGCGCTGCAACTTCTTTTTCAAAAAACGGAGCGCTTGCTCAACGTTGTTGTCACGTACCAGAACTTGCATTTTAAACTCCTAGGACCACTGACGCAGCTCATTAGATCCATGTGCATTGATGATCAAGGCTTGGAAGACGATATTGGCGCGAATGCCGCCTCCGGATGCGCGCGCCTCATGCGAGAGCTGAAGCATTTGGCATATTTCGTCGCGAATGAATGGTCCGTAACGTCGCTGCAGCTCCAATACGTCGATATGCCGCTGGACTTGTTCGGCAAGGTCGTCAGGCAGGTCAGGGTCAGACTGCAACACAAAAATCGTCGGCGCGCTGAACGGGCGTCCGATCACCAGATGCAGGACACGCGCAACAAGAAACTCGTCGCAAGTGTCCTTCCGCATTAGCTGAGGCGATGGTTAGTGTTGCTTCCGGCACGGGGCGAATTCGAGCCTTCGTTGGTATCGCATCTATGACGCTCAGCTCCTGCTCCCCTGGCGGCCTGGAGCAGGATTGGCGAGATCGTGTTAGCCATCCGCACGGCTGCGGCATGCTAGTTTGTGGAGCGGCACGTATAAGGTACAAAAAATAGATCGGATGGCGCGGACGTCCGGCCTCAGCCGCTTGGAGCGTGGCGTGGTCGTCGATCCTTAGAAGTAATAGCCGTCGAGTACGCCAAGTAGAGAGCCTCCTATCAGGGAAAATATCAGCGGCAAGATGATGAACAGGAACATCACGAGGAGCATAAAGCGCATCAGGCACCCCGCCGCTGCTGCCCTTGCAGGTGGCGCTTCCGGAACAGGATAGGTTGACCTTCGAGTGATACGACCGGCGCGGGAGAGGGCTCGAAGCATCTCAAGCATTTTTGCCGTGCGGATGTCGCCCGCTGAGGCGCCGTCGGTCTCCCCCTCAGGGTGGGCAGACCTCCGTCGCTCTTTCCGGCCCCATGGCCCGGGACTTGCATCCAGCGGTGGTGGTTCCGCGCGGGGCGCTGCTTTGCGAAAAGGGACCGGCGGACGTGGGCGAACGGGAGGGGGGACCGACGGTGTCGCCGGACGTAGCGGATCGCCAAACTTTGCGCCACATTGCGGACATGCGGGTGCATCTAACCAATGCCCCGGGTTATGGTTCGTACAGTAGAAGCGGACTCGTGCCTCGTGGCAGGCCTCGCACTCACCGGAAGTCGCAGTGGAGGTGCCGCAGTTTGGACAACGCAGGATGACGCCTGTCATGGTTGAGGCTCCTGGCTCGGGTGATAGTCGATGCTGTCGGCGGCCGGCTGAGGATAACAGGCACGGATCATTTGCGCGGGAATGTGCAACCGATACACGCTCGGCAGGGCTCCTTCGACATATCGCGCCATGGTGGGAACCCGCTCGTAGGGGCCGAATGCCTCGCGGCTCAACCGACGCGAAAGTGCGACGGTCGTGAGCAGTGGATTAGCCCGATAGGCGGGGAAGCTCGCATACCTCTCGTCCACGTGATCGTGGCCGCGTACCATATGTGTGACGGGCCGTCCGAGACCAGCACTCAAAGAGCAAAAAGCAGAGAAGTCCTCGTAGCCGAACTGGCTCCCGCGGGAGAAACGGTTTGGCAGCTTCCTGCGGGCTTTCGGATGGGCCCTTGTCCATACAAAATCAGACAGGCACATCGGGTTGTTCCATTCCCCCGATTCAGCGAGGGCGGGATGCAAGTCAACCAGCGGAAAGCCTCCGTGGGCGGCAAGCAATCCGTCGGGAAAGAAGAGTGCGCGCGGAGCGTTCGTAAACAGGCGCACGGCAAGCTTACCGGCCCGCTCGATCCATTCGTGGGTTAGGTTAGAGTTGAGGAAGTCGGCAAAGTCCGCTGGCGTCACGCTCGAGGCAAATCGTACGCCATCGTAAGACAGTGCTTCGTCGTGATTGCCGGCGATGACGCACACGCGGTCGGGCGCGTCTACGATCAGTTCAAATACGCGGAGAAGGATTTCGAGGCCAAAACCCTCGTCATCGAAAAGATCGCCAAGAAACAGGATCCGAGGTGGGCCTTCTCCGGGCTGCAGGTCCGGCTGTCGCGTTGCCCCAAGTGCAGCCTCGAGCGCCAGAAGGTCACCGTGCAAGTCGCCGATGATCCACAACGGGATTTCGGTATCGAAGTCAGAAATCTTGATGACTTTGTCGGTGGGATCGGCGCGGAATTTGTCGAACAACATGCCTGGCCCGTCGGCCCGGTCAAGCAGACCCTCCATACTTTCAACCGTCGACCGAATTTCGGAGCGGATGGAAGACGGGCTGGCCCGGTTGAGGACAGCTTTCCAATCGAGGTCATTCACATCCACGATTTCTAATGGAGCAAAGGCCGTCACCTTCGAAAGAGCCTGGTCAGACGGTAGGCTTTCCGTCCTGGACGCAGGCTCTTCGTCCAATGGCGCAGCAACCGCAGGTGTAGGTTCGGAGCCTACAGCTGGAACATCTGCGGCGGGCCTGGAAAGACCCGGCGCCCCCAGTTCATCCTTGGGCACATCTGTGATCACCGGATGCGCCTCCGCTATCGCCGGCTGCTCGCAGGGAGGATCGGGCTCGGGCACTTCACGTCCGCCGGCCGAGTTCATTTGTTGAGCGCCCGCACCGTAAGGGGCATCTTGGCGATGCCTTTGGCCTGGCGGCCGACCGCAATTCGATCACCTTGCCTGAGCGGACGAGGAGCTGTGAGGGTCAGGCCGTTCACGAGTGTTTCGTTGGTCGCACCATCCACGGGAGATATCACCCATTGCCGTGTGGGATTTCGTTCCAGGACACATTGGCGATTATCCCAGAACTCGCTTTCCGGCCCGAACTGCCGCAACAGGGGTTTTCCAAGTTCCGTCATCACCCCGATCTGGAGCGAACGTCCGTCCGCACCAAGCAGCTCGATCCTCTCGGAAATGATCAACTCTGCGGAAGCTGGAGGAGCGATGCCTTCTGTTGTCGATGCAGCAGCTTTCTGTTCGGAGACGGCAGAGCCTGCGCCGCGTCCACTCAAAATTGCCCGAACTTCCGCAGCCGTCGGTCTCGCAGCGGGATCTGGACACAGGCATCGGTGGAGGACGGCACTGACCTCGGCATTGTTCGCCGGTGCCGGCATCAACCCGGCAAGTGCCGGAGGTTTGGCGGCATAGCTCTGCACAAGCTTTGCATAATCAGCCTGGTCCTCGGTCCAGTATGGATGATGGCCGGCGAGAAGTTCGTAAAGCATTAGCCCGCAGGTAAAAATATCCGAAGCCAGTCCCGGAATAGCGCCGCGCGTCATATGTTCGGGGGATCGATAGTTGTCAGTGCCAACATATCCCTGATGCCCGTGCCAGGGCGCGCGGCGGTCAGCCAACAGGGAGAAGTCCATATCGATCAGCTTAAGCTGGTAGCCGGAGCTGATCGACGGGTCAGTGATCAAATATGCGTTCGCCGGCTTGAGATCTGCGTGAACGACCTTGGATTCGTGCAGTGCCGCGATACCGGTCATGAACACCTTTGACCACGTGAGGTGACGTGCCCAAACCGTGGCATCACGAGTCGCGGCCAGCTTGGTGCGACGATGCTGCTCCCGCTCCTCATCGAGCATTTGCTGCAAGTCGGCACCATTCTCGACGAACTCGAATGCCTGAAAGTAGCAAGGCCCGCCCCAGATCTCTTCGAATGCATCGACCTGGCGCACCGCAAATTGAGCAGCGCGGCCATTCCGGACGCGTGCTCCGAGCTCGTTCTGATAAGCAACGAAAGCCCCATACCAGACAACCGTCGGAGCAGGGGACTTGTATTGCTTGAGAAAAACCTTCTCACCGGTGGAATTCTCAGCTCCATAGGAAATAGCCATCATTCCCGGTCCGAAGACTTTCGTGACGCGATACTGCCGGATCCGGTCGCCGATTTTCAGCTTCTTGGCCATGGCTTTCGGGTCAGCCGGGCTAAAGCGCTACGGTCGCTGCCGACCGGGATACACTGGCGGCCAGCTGCTTCAGGGTGTTACGGAAGTTAACCGGGTCGGAGGTAAATTTCTGGAGCGCCTCCTGCGGGTTCAGCCCTTCGTATTCCACCACTTCCCATTCCGACTTGTCGATCTGGCTCAGCCGATCGTAGCCCTCGAAATTCGGGGCAAAGAGGCTGAGAATAATTCGGTTGGCCATGATAAGGTTAGCTACGTCCTGCAACGAGCCGCCCTTTGCCTCCGCAATGCTCATGGTCTCCTTGAATGAAGCATCGGTGAAGACGATGACAACACGCGCCGCATCGCTTCTATAGCGCCATTTCGCCGGATCCTCTGTCTGCGAACCCTTCGGCACAGCCTCCATAGAGGCAAGCTTATAAAGAGCATCGAGAAGCGACTCCGGCTCGTCCCCACCGCCGTTTGCCTGTAGCGTGCCAAGCTGCGCCTTGAGCGCGCTGGCATCGCGCACGAAGTCATTGTCGACGATCCATGGCAGGCCTTCGGCTTGGGCGGCCTCAATGTCACGGTAGCCGACAACCTTCCCGCGCCAATCTTTGACAGGGGCGGCGTTGTTCGGGTCACCGTGGCTTAAGGAGTCGATAAAGGCTTCGATATTTCTCCGCAGCGCGTCGATGCAGGGGTCCATGCTGCCGCTAACGTCGACGAGGAAGACAATATCGGCCACGCCTTTGGTTTTTGGACGCTCCTGCAGGGTCTGGCTGTCGGCTGATAGCGCTGGCGCGCTGTCTGCCGACGCTTCTACCGCCGGCTCATCCGGTGTGGACGAGATCGGCCCGGTTGAGGTTGGTGTCGCGGCGGGAGCCGGGCTCCCCGGGGTAGGAGGCGTCTGCTGGTCCGGTTGCTCCGTATCACTCATCGGTCAGCTCCCATGGTTAGGTATCGTTACGCGGCAGATCTGCCAGCGCCGTTACGACAACACGGCGGCGACATGAAAGTTCCTACTGTCGTCGGATCCGAGAACAATCGGTCTCGGCGGTGTTATCTAAGGTCGAATTTTTTCAAAGATCGAAAGGAGGTCTCGCTGCAGTTATCTGGGATAGGGAACCGATCTCTCGCTTCGCTATGCGACCTGAATGGTCGCAGCGGATATTTCCGCCCCTCCTTCACCCGGTGTTGTTGCAAAAGTTCGGCACCGGTGGGCGTGGTCGGCATATCCGCTATCGAGGGGATGCGCGCTTCATCTTGATAATCCCGCTCGATCATGACCCGCATTGATCAACTGCACCTATCGGACCAAGGTCCTAGCGTTGGAACGCCGTTCGCACTGGGGCATTTGTACATCAGATTCATGGGCAGGAGGCATCGATGCCGACGGAAATGTGGCAAACACCTATCGAGATCGCCGTCGCGGGCGGCGATCACTTCAAAAGCGTCCAAAACAGCCGCGAGGCCCTTGAGACCCTCATGACCTGCTGGCCCGAAAAAGGCGGGACGTCGTTCGCCATTGCAAAACGCGCCTGCATGAAGTCGCTCAGCGGAGAAGCGGAGAAGCGGAGAAGCGGAGCATGCCGCGGCAGCGCGTGCCTTTCAGGAAGCGGCGATCGAAGCTGGTATCCTCCGCGCTTAGAAATCGCGTAACAATTGCACTCACGAGTTGGCTAAGCACTCGATTTTGATCTCGAAGTCCCACAAGAGCGCTGAACTTGAACAAGAGCTTTGTCTTGCGATAACGCGTGGCCCTGTCGGAACGAAGGAGGAGCTTAAACCCAGATACCCACTGTTATAGTATGAAAGCGGGGGGTGCCGATCGTAGAACTCCATCGCCTCGCCCTTACGCAGTTGCGCCCAAATGAAAAGCCTGCGCCGGTGCGCGGGCCAGCCCAGAATGATGTTTAGCCTCAGTGGCTATTCTTATGGCTTTGCTGCCAGCCTTCACGTGCTGGTCATGCGAACCGCCTTGGGTGCCACGTGAATTGTCCTCGCGGCCCGTCGACGTCGATGACATAGATTTCGCGCCCTGGTTATTATGGCTTTGCTGACCGCTGCTATGGTGGAACAAACAGCAGCCCTGACAGTTTGCAGCCGAACTGAAGGGAGAGATTTCGCAGGTCGGCTTCGCCAAGGAGACACTTCCGAGCCTCGAGACCCACCTTGGCCATGTCAACATGGTGATCGCCGAACAGTAAACCAGGGCAACATGTGTGACGTTGCAGGTAAAGTTGACGGCGGGACGGAGGGAACCGATTGGCGGAGCGCAATGCCGAAGAAATCGCAGCCCGCCGGGCACGCCGCGCTGAACGCCGGCAAAGGCAGCGCGATGCCAATGTCGATCGGTCCGCCAAAATGCATCAGGTCCGGATTGGCGACTCGCAGGCCAACAACCCGACCGAGGATCGACTGGCTGGCCGCATCCATATCGGGTGTTCGGGTTGGTACTATTGGCATTGGAAGGGGCAGTTCTATCCTGCGGATATCCCGTCGAACCAATATTTCCGAATCTATCAGGATCACTTCGAAACGGTAGAGCTCAACGCTCCATTTTATTCGTGGCCGACAATCGGAGCGGTGAAGACCTGGATCCGCCAGGCAGACCCAGGCTTCGTCTATACGATCAAGGTCTGCGAGCTGATAACCCATATCAAGCGGTTCGAGGACACGAAAAGTCTGATCGAGGATTTCGGCTATATCGCCGGCCTTCTCGGCCCGCAGATGGGCTGCTTTCTCTTCCAGCTGCCGCCGAGCGTGCACTACACTTCGGAAATGCTGCAATCCATTTTATCGCAGCTCGACCCGCGCCACAGGAACGTTGTCGAATTTCGCCACAAGAGTTGGTGGACTGACGAGGTCTTCGAAGCCTTTACAGCCGCTGGGGCGATCTTCTGCTCTTGCAGCGGCCCCCGGTTGCCGGATGAGCTTGTTCGGACTGCCGATGACATTTACGTTCGGTTCCACGGGACTAGGCAATGGTATCGCCACGATTACAGCGATGCGGAACTGCTCGTGTGGGTCGAGCGCATTCGGCAAAGCTCGGCGAAGACCGTGTGGGTCTACTTCAACAACGATCGCGACGGACATTCGATCAAGAATGCCAGCCGGTTGTCGGAGCTAATGAAGATACCAGCCACGTAGGGCGCAGCCGCCAGGATCAGGCGGTCTGCTTGGCCGCACCGGCTTCTAATCGACCATAGACAAGGGAACAGACCCTACTGAGGATCGGGCTGGTCACCTGGAACAAGGAGCATACGACCGCCTCGCGCGACGACATGATCGATATCGCACGGTCATTGGCGCGAACAGGCAGGTGAGGCGAGGAGGGGGACCGCGGCCGGGCAGGGTGAGGTGAGGGGCAGCGCGGGCGCCGCCTCATGCGGAACAGCTTGCCGGGGGCAGTCGGTCCCGGGTTCCGCTCGTTCCGAGCGGCGCTTTGCTAACCCTCCTGCGGCTGCCCTTTTAACCGGTCAAGCTGTGCGCGAACTGGCGCCGGCGCGGACGCGCCTTCGCCTGGTATGTTCATTGTTTGAAGAGGCTTGCCCTCGGCCCGAAGGAAGAATCTGCGCGGTTCATGAAGGGACTCTTCTAATTGAACTTGGCGTTCGAAAAAGCCGATCTCAAGTTCCTCGCCGCCATCATCCTCAGCCTTATCTTCAATCGGGACGCGCGGAGCGGTTGAGCCGGTGGCGCGGAGCGCGCAAGCTCCTTCTCTCATGCGGCCGGCCGATGGAACACGAAGGACTGTCTCCGCGCGTACCCAGAACAGCCTAAAGAGGCAACGTCTGCGACCGTACGCAACGATTCCGGAAGCTCGAACGTTTCACCTTTCCAATCAAAGGAGACAACTTCGTTGAAACGAAATTCTATCGATACCCGTAGCGGCAAACGCTACCTGCGCCACACCACGAAGAGCCGCATCGAGAGGTCGCCCGGTGCCGGGCGGTCTCTGTGCGCGGCGGAGGCGACTGCGGCGACCATCATGCAAAGCGCTGAGGAGGGGTGGTAGATGTCAGTCGTTGGCCCATTTTTTTATGAACTCCCCGCGGCGGAGCGACAAGCGATCCTCGAGCGGCTCGCTGTCACGCTTGAGCGGAATGCCAGGTGGGCCGCCGAGCAAGGTGACGATGCCCTCGAAATGGTGATGAGATCGGTGGGCACCGCTTTGCTGTCGGTAGCAGGCGATCTTGCGACGACCGACATCACGCTCACGCAGGATGTGGCAGCCCGCGCAGTCAACCTCATCACGACGTTCCATTGCCGTTACCCCGAATACCCGGTCGGGCCGACGCTACACTAATATGGCGGATCCGACGCCGGCGATGAAAGGGCCGCACCGTTTGTTGTTAGGACCGCTTAAGAGATTTGTCTGCGCTGTTGCACGGATCTTGCGATCCCTCTCGAAAGTTCCTAGGTCACCAAAGGGTCCTTGCATTTTGCAAGGCCCGTGCTCGAGGGACCGACATGATCCTTGCCCTCTCAGATGTCAGAAAATCTTATTCCACCGCCGAGGGACCAATCGAGATCCTGAAGGGCATCGACCTGGAAGTCGCTGGGGGCGAAAGTGTTGCGCTAACCGGAGAATCCGGTAGCGGCAAAAGCACATTGCTGCATCTGGCAGGCGGGCTCGACCGTGCCGATAGCGGCTCGGTCGTGATGGATGGCAGCGATCTGGCGCTATTTGCAGAAAACGAACGAGCCCGATACCGGAGAACGAGGGTCGGCCTGATCTTTCAACAGTTTAACCTCATCCCATCACTGAGCGTCGCAGCCAACATCTCGTTCCACGCCAAGCTTGCAAACCGGTACGATCACGCTTGGGAAAAGCAGTTGATCGAGAAGTTGGGGCTGCGCGAACACACTGCCCGATATCCCGAGCAGCTTTCCGGAGGGCAACAGCAGCGCGTTGCAATCGGGCGAACCTTGGCGGCCCGACCTCCTCTCATCCTTGCCGACGAGCCAACGGGCAACCTGGATGAGCAGACAGGCGATGCGGTCCTCAATCTGATGCTCAGCCTGGCCCGAACAGTGGGATCAGCTCTGCTTCTCGTCACTCACTCGATGAGGCTAGCAGCTCGTCTGGACCGAACGGTGGTCCTCCGCGGTGGGAAGATTGCCGAATGAATTTCGTTGCATTTGCAGCCCTGCTGTCACACTGGCGTCGGAGACCTCTCCAGCTTCTGACGCTGGTCATGGGGATTGCGCTTGCGACGGCTCTCTGGTCCGGCGTTCAGGCTATTAACGCCGAGGCGAGGGCGAACTATGCCCGGGCGGCTTCGGTTCTGGAGCAAGGCAACCTCCGGCAGATCGTCGCCAAGGACGGTGACGGCATAGCGACTGAGGTCTATGGCAGCCTGCGTCGAGCGGGTCTGAATGTTTCGCCCGTGATCGAGGGCAACTACCGCTTCGGAAGCACAAGGGTCAGATTGGTTGGT
This sequence comes from Rhizobium sp. WYCCWR 11128, assembly GCF_013416305.1. Taxonomy (NCBI): domain Bacteria; kingdom Pseudomonadati; phylum Pseudomonadota; class Alphaproteobacteria; order Hyphomicrobiales; family Rhizobiaceae; genus Rhizobium; species Rhizobium sp. WYCCWR 11128. Next base: position 43,895 of record NZ_JACCEZ010000009.1, on the reverse strand, counting down.
ATCGAACCTCTGACGATGCCAAGGGACACTCTGAACGAGACCGTCGCCAGCAGTCCAGACCTATCCGGCTTCTTTTCAGCCCGCGGACAGTTGCTCGTGTCGAGCGCGACTGCCGAGCGTCTACGCGGCAGCACGGATATGACCGTCAAGATAGCTGGCAATGTACCCGACGGTGCTGCCTTCGTCGACATATCGGTCGCTGATCGATTGCTCGACAGGCACGGGAAGATTGACCGCCTGGTGGTCGCAGCCGATCAAAAGATTTCCGCCGAAGCAATCGATCAGGCGGGATTGACGATCCGCGAACCGGCTGAACAACCGGACGTCGCTCGCCTCACAGATAGCTTCCACCTCAACTTGACCGCCTTCGGCTTCCTTTCGTTCATCGTCGGGCTCTTCATCGTGTATTCGGCCACGGGCCTGACCTTCGAACAGCGTCGAGGCACTTTTCGTACACTCAGATCGCTTGGTATCTCGCTTCGAGCATTGACCACTATGCTCCTGATCGAGCTTTCGATGCTGGCGCTGATATCCGGCTTGATCGGCGTCATACTCGGCTACGTCATTGCATGGCTCCTGATGCCGGGTGTCGCCGCGACCCTCAGGGGCCTCTACGGCGCCAATGTGTCAGGCTCGCTATCCATGCGGCCGGAGTGGTGGCTGGCTGGACTGGCGATTGCTCTTGGAGGAACCGCTGTCTCGTCAGCTCAGAGCCTGTGGCGGGTCTGGAAGCTGCCGATTTTGGACGCCGCCCAGCCGCGAGCGTGGGCAAGAGAGTCAGCCAGATCGCTTGCCTTTCAAGCCGGAACGGGTGGAATTCTGCTGATCTTGGCGGCTATCCTGGCGACTACTGCGTCCGGGCTGGCGGCGGGTTTTGCGGTACTTGGCTGCCTGCTTCTTGGAACAGTTCTGATGCTGCCTGGACTTCTTGCCGTCATCCTGACCAAAGCGCAGCAATTGGCACGGAGCGCCCTCATGGAATGGTTCTGGGCCGACACCCGCATACAGCTTCCCGGCCTGTCGCTGGCTTTGATGGCGCTGCTCCTGGCATTGTCGGCGAACATCGGCGTTGGCACGATGGTATCCAGTTTCCGGCTGACGTTCATCGGATGGCTCGATCAACGCCTGGCCGCCGAGCTTTACGTTACTGCCAAGGATGAGGCGGAAGCTGCACGGCTTAGGGCCTGGCTTCCGCAACGCTCGAGAGCGCTCTTGCCCATCTGGAGTGTCGACGGCGAGGTGCTTGGTGAACAGATCCAGATCTTTGGTGTCGCGGACGATTCGACCTACCGGGAGCACTGGCCCTTGATCGCTTCCGACAATGACGTTTGGGATAAGATCGCCGCCGGGCAGGGTGCTCTCATCAATGAACAGATGTGGCGTCGCGGCGAAGCAAAGATCGGCCAGCCGTTGTTCATGCCTGGAGGCTGGAGCGCAACCGTGGTCGGCGTGTACTCGGACTATGGGAACCCGAATGGACAAGTGATCGTCGGGATCAATACCCTGGTCGACCACTACCCCGATGTCTCGAAACTTCGCTACGGTGTCCGAGTGACTCCCGAGCGAGCCCAGGATCTCAAGCGCCAGTTGGTCGAGGAGTTTGGTCTGCCAGATAGCGCGATCGTTGACCAGGCTTCGCTTAAGCGGCAATCGAGAGCCATCTTCGATCAGACATTCAAGGTGACGGGCGCGTTGAACGTCCTCACCCTTGCGGTGGCAGGATTTGCGATGTTCTCAAGTCTCCTGACGCTATCTGGAATTCGGCTTCCTCAGCTCGCTCCGGTGTGGGCAATGGGTGTGCGGCGACGGGATCTGGCGCTCTATGAAGTTGCCCGGACACTTGCACTCTGGCTGGCAACATTTGTGGCTGCGATCCCCGTCGGTCTTGCCCTGGCATGGGTCCTCCTTGCGATCGTGAACGTGGAGGCCTTTGGTTGGCGATTGCCAATGATGGTGTTTCCAACGGATTGGCTTTGGCTGGGTGCAATTGCTCTCGTCGCTGCATTGCTGTCGGTGCTGGTGCCGGTTCGGCGTTTGGCCTCGATCAATCCTGCGGACCTGCTGAGGGTTTTCGCCAATGAACGGTAGAAAGTCGGTCTCTGTCCTGATAGCGGCGGCTATGATCTGCGTAAGCGGTCAGACATTTGCGCAAGGCTTCGCCGGATTGGGATCGGATGCGCAAGGTTTTGCGATCCCTGCGCGGGGCTCTGTTCTTTCTTTCCCCGCCGATCACGGCGCTCATCCTGATTATCGCATTGAGTGGTGGTATGTGACCGCCAATCTTAAAGATGGGGATGGCAAGCAATATGGAGCGCAGTGGACGCTCTTTCGCTCTGCGCTGGCTCGGGGAGACAAGGCAGGTTTCGCGGATCCGCAGATCTGGATCGGGCACGCAGCGATCACCACTCAGGACCATCAGTATGTCGCAGAGCGCTTGGGGCGGGGAGGCGTCGGGCAGGCGGGCGTTGCCGCGGCACCATTTCGGGCTTGGATAGACGACTGGCGGATGGAGGGTAGCGAGCGAACCGGCTCGGACTCCTTTGGCAATCTTTCAGTCTCCGCCGGCGGGCCGGACTTCAGCTACACCCTGGACCTCAAGGCCGACGGCCCGCTCGTTCTTCAGGGAGACAACGGTTTCTCCGTGAAGTCGGCGAACGGACAGGCGAGCTACTATTACTCACAGCCTTTCTTTGAGGTGGCGGGAACGATCACGACGTTCGGAGCGCCGATCAAGGTCACCGGCAAAGCCTGGCTGGATCGGGAGTGGTCGTCGCAGCCGCTTGCGTCCAATCAGACGGGCTGGGACTGGTTCTCACTGCATCTGAATTCCGGCGATAAGCTGATGGCTTTTCGGCTTCGTGATGACGAGGACGGGTTCATCTCCGCGAACTGGATATCCGCGGACGGACGGACGACGCCTTTGTCGAAAGACGACGTTCACCTGGAGCCGACGCGGGAGGCAACGGTCGATGGGCGCCGGATGCCGGTAGAGTGGCGTATACGCGTGCCGGGTAAGTCACTTGATATTAGGACGAAGCCGCTGAACGAGCAGTCCTGGATGGCGACCTCTATGCCTTATTGGGAGGGGCCGATTAACTTCACAGGCTCGGCGTCAGGTGTCGGATATCTTGAAATGACCGGCTATTAGCTGCTACGTCTCACATGTAGGTAACAGCTCCTCCGTCGAACGGTGCGAACCAGCCAGGCCGTATGGCAACATCGAAGAAGTCCGAACGGCAATGGCGGCCTCCACGGGGTGGTTGCAGACGTCCTGCATTCGTAGCGCAATGAACCCGATGCAGGATGCCTTGCGATCAAACCAAATGTCGACTGCAGCGCATCAACGAAGCTAATCGCGACTTGAGCGCCGGCCTCGCGAGCATAATAGTCCACGGCATTCTCGACATCCCCGCGGGCCGACTCGCGGGGAACTATAGACTTTGCGGTCACCTAGAGCTTTGCCGCGAGGCACGGGTTCGCAGGTTATCGAAATAGGCGGCATCAACCGGCTCGGTCGTCTCGGATGAAGCACCCTCAAGCAGGAGAGTACGCAAATGCTGCCGATCTTTGTCGTGACGGATCAACTCGCGGACGTATTCGCTGCCGGTACCATAACCTCGCCCGGCGACCTGCTGGTCGACGAACTGCTTCAGGTGGGCCACGATCACGTGCCGTCCCTGGCAAATATGCGCTTCGGCGCGAGATTCTCCGCGCCCTCAACATTATGTTGTAACAAAAAAGAAAGACAAGCTATAAAAATACCCGTAGTGATAGCGCTTTTGCGATTCTGTTGCGCATTTATAGGCCACGGCGTGAGGTTTCAATCAACATGAGCCACTTCTCTAAAAGTTTTGGGTGGCCGAGGACCCTTTGGACATCTCGAGGCTGTCCGTACGATCGGACATGACCGTCTGATCGATAGGGACACACCGTGACCGACACCGACGCTACGCTGCTGCGGACATTCATCGCCGACGAGAACGAAGCCTTCGCCGACCGGCGCCAGGGAAAATTCTGGCCGGCCAACCATTATCGGATCGGGCCTCTGGCGACCAAAGTTCCCGGGCTGCTCGATTCGAGCGAGCAAATCGATTTCTATTTCCATTTCATGCGCGTTGCTGGCGGCGCACCCTCCGTCGGAGACAGGGAAATGCCGCTGCTGCTCGAGGCCTACCGGCGGATGCTGCCGTTTCTCGATTTTGGCGGCGTCATCTCGATGTCGCGGCGGCAGAAGCTGCTGTTCGTGTTCGGTTTCGACGATACCGGCGCCCTGCCCAGCGGCGAGACGATTTCGGCCAAGGCGCTGAAGGCACGGCTCAAGCTCATCGCGCAGGTCGGCAATTATACGACGATGCCCGCCCAGCGCGACAAAAAGGCAAAGTTTGTTCCCTTTGCCGATCAGGCGGTGCGCATTCTCGAGGTTTTCCAGCACCTGGGTTATCGCCACGACCGACGTTATGGCGAAGACCTCTACGACGTCACCAATCTCAGCTTCTGGGGCATGGTGTTCATCTGCCTGCTCAACAAGGCGACCCGCGCCGAGCTTGTTGCCGACATGATCGAAGGCAAATACGATCTGATGCGGCGCGTCGAGCAACTGGCGATGTTGCACCGCTATATCGAGACAGTTCTGCCGGATATCGAGCCGGATGAAGAGCGTTTCCGCTTGCTGGCGCGGCAGCTCAAGGACATTGAGCTTGGGCGCCGCAATGCCACCGAATCCGTCGCCCTTGCGCAAAAGCTGGGCCTGCCATTTGGCGATGACGAGGACTGGGAAATCCATATTGCGGTCCCGCTGCGTGGCACCGAAGGCCATGCGTTGATTGCCAGGAACGTCGTGCGATTGCAGATCCGGCCGAATCCGGACTGGCAGTGGGAGCTGAACGCGCGCACCATCGAGCGCGGAGAGTTCTCGGAAAGCGAGAAAAAGAGCTACCGGAACGATCTCGGCCTTCCCGTTCTTGGGTGCGGAAATCTTCATGCCTTTCCGACATGGTTGAGACAGGTGCGCGAGAAAAACGGCCTGGATTTCGACACCGGCGCCGCCGACATTCGTGTGGGCCGCAAGCGGGCGGCAGCCAAGCTCATCGCCCAATGGCTGGAGAGCTGAAAGCCGTGCCACGACCGCAATGGCGTCGTGGCACGGTGATGACTGTAAAACCTGCTCAGAAGGGATAGTGCTGGGCGGAATCCTCGACCGTGATCCAGCGCAGATCGGTGAATTCGGCAATCGCCGCCTTGCCGCCGAAGCGGCCATAGCCGCTGCCCTTGACGCCGCCGAAGGGCATTTGCGCCTCGTCGTGCACGGTCGGGCCATTGATGTGACAGATGCCGGATTCGATCCGCGCCGCAACCGCCATTGCCCGCTGGACATTGCGGCTGAAGATGGCGGAGGACAGGCCGTATTCGCTGTCGTTGGCGATGCGGATGGCTTCTTCCTCGCCGGAGACGCGAATGATCGGTTTGACCGGGCCGAAGGATTCTTCCGAGTAGACACGCATCTCGGGCGTGACGTGATCGAGCAGCGTCGCCTCGACCACGGTGCCGGAGCGCTTGCCGCCGGCCACGAGTTTTGCCCCCTTGGTCGTCGCATCGGCGATCAACTCCTCCATTTTCTTCGCGGCGTCGAGGCTGATCAGCGAGCCGAGGACAACGTGGCCACGCGGGTCGCCGGCCGGAAGCTGGCTGGCGCGGGCGGCCAGTTTGGCGACGAACTGATCGGCGATCGTCTCGTCGACGATGATCCGCTCCGTCGACATGCAGATCTGCCCCTGATGCATGAAGGCCCCGAAAATAGCGGCATTGACGGCGCCGTCAATATCGGCGTCGTCGAGGACAACGAGCGGCGCTTTGCCGCCGAGTTCAAGAAGGGCGGGCTTGAGATGCCTGCCGCAGGTCTCTGCGATGATCTTGCCGACCTTGGTCGACCCGGTGAAGTTCACGCGCTTGACGGCCGGATGGGCAATCAGCGCGGTGACGATCTCAGGCGCATCCTCCGGTGCATTGGTGAGGACGTTGATGACGCCAGCCGGCAGGCCCGCTTCGGTCAGCACTGTGGCAATCAGCCGGTGGGTGCCGGGGCATTGTTCGGATGCCTTGAGGACGACGGTATTGCCGCAAGCAATCGGCATGGCGATGGCGCGGGTGGCGAGGATGACGGGCGCGTTCCAGGGAGCGATCGCCAGGCAGACGCCCGCGGCCTGGCGAACACCCATGGCGAGTGTGCCGGTTTTGTCGGAAGGGATGATTTCGCCTGATATCTGCGTCGTCATGGCGCCGGCCTCGCGCAGGATGTTGGCGGCGAGCATGACATTGAAGCCGGCCCAGGGCGCGGTGGCGCCGGTCTCCTCGATCATCAGCCGGGTAAACTCGCCGACTTTGGAATCCATGATATCGGCAGCCTTCATCAGGATCGCGCGGCGCTGGCCGGGGCCGGTCTTCGACCAGGCGCCGAAAGCAGCGGAGGCGGCACTAACGGCTGCGGCAACGTCGTCCAGGCTTGCCGCGGCGGCGCGGCTTGCAAGCTTCTCGGTGAAGGGATCGATGCGATCATAGGTCCGGCCGCCGGAGGCCGCGCGGTCTGCGCCGTTTATGAGGAGGGAAATATTCATCGGAGGTCTCCTTGGGACAAGAACTAGAAGCCGAGGACTTCGGCGTTGATGGAAGCTTCGAGGCCGCCGTCGACGGCAAGATTGGTGCCGTTGATCCAGCGTGCGCCATCCGAGCAGAGGAAGAGCACGGCAGGCGCAATATCGGCGGAAGTGCCGGCGCGGCCGACGCGGGTGATGTCGCTGTCGACCCTGGCGTCGCCGAGCACGGCGCGGAACTGCTTGAGGATCGGCGTTTCCACCGGCCCGGGGCTGACCGCATTGACCCGGATACCGCGGTTTTTGAACAATGGCTGGTGGGCGGCACGCATGGTCCAGAGCAGCAGCAGTTCCTTGGAGAGCGGGTAGGCTTCCTCGTCCTTGAGACCGTGTTCGGCGACAACCGCCGCCACTTCGGGAAAGCCTTCGATGGCGGTCAAGGATTTTGCCCGCTCGAGATTGGCGCGCCAGCCGTAGCCGGCGATCGAGGCGACGTTGACGATGGCGCCGCCTTCGCGTAGGCGGGGCGCCACGGCTTCGGACAGGGCGCGAAGCCCGTAGAAATTGACGGCGAGCGTCGAGACGACACCGGTGCTGCCGGAAAGGCCGGCGACATTGGCGAGCGCGTCGAGGCGCACCGGAAGCTGCGCGACGATCTCGGCAACGCCTGATGCCGTGGACAGATCGCCCTTGATGAAGGCGGCACTTCCTCCCACCGGCTCGCGCACATCGACGCCGATGACCTCGGCACCCATCTGGCCGGCCAGTTCCGCCGTGCGGGCGCCGATGCCGGAAGCCACGCCGGTCACCAGGATTGTTTTACCAAAAAGCATGAACGTCACCTTTCGCAACAGAATCCGGATGTAAGCCGGCTCATTCTTCCCATTTGATTTTATGCGGACCGGGCAATTTCAGCCGGTAGCCGACCGGCAGAAGTTGAAAATCGAAGCGGCGCTCGATTTCGCCCCAAAGGCCGCGCGGCAGGTAGAGCGAGAAGATCACGGCGGTGGCGCCGAGGCCGATCAGGTACCAGACGCCGGCTCCGCCGAAGACGGTCTCGATCACGAAGAACAGGATGGCGCCGAGGATCGCGCCTTCGAACTTGCCGATCCCGCCGACCAGCACCATGAAGATCATGTAGGCCGTCCACTGGACGCTGAAATAGGTCTTCGGCTGGAAGGTCGTGGCAGTCGCCAGCCACAGGCCTCCGGCGACCGCGATGCCGAAGGCGGCAAGCACGAAGAGCAGCCGCTTGGTGGCGATCACGCGCACGCCGACCGAGGTCGCCGCCTCCTCATTGTCGCGGATTGCCTGCATGGCGGCACCCGCGCGGCTGCGCATCAGCATGAAGAGAGCGCCGAGCAGGGCGGCCATGGCCGTCAAGGCGAGCCAGTAGATCGTCGCTCGCCGCGTGCCGCTGTCATAGACGTTGAGCGAGATCAGCGAGGTTCCCGTTTCTCCCTGGATCAGCCCGTCGAGGTTGACGAGCAGGTGGGCGAGTGTGGCGACGACCCACATGCCGATCGCGAACTCGCCGCCCTTCAGGCGCAGCATGAACAGCGAAAGCGGGATCGACAGGACGCCGGTCAAGATCGCGGCGGCAAAGAGCGCGACGAAGGGATTGAGCCCCGCATCCGCAAGCCGGATGGTGAAATAGGCGCCGAGGCCGAAGAACACCTGCTGGCCGACCGAAACGAGCCCGCCGAAACCGGCAAGCGCATTCCACATGGCGGCAAGGATCACGTAGATGAACAGGGCCGTCATCCGGTCGATCGCGCCGGCGCCGAGGACGGCTGGGGCAAACATCAGCAGGGCAAGCACCGCGGCCATGCAGCCAAGCGCCACCCGCGACGACTTCGTCCAACGCTCTATCGATATTCCGTTGGAGAGAACGGTCATGTCGGGCTCCGGAGACGGGCGCGCAGGGAGGCGCCAAGTTTGTCGAGAACCGGCATGCCGAACCGGGACAGCCGAATGAAAAGCACCAGCAAGAACACGGCATGGCCGCCGATCAGGAAGCCTTGCGGATGCAATTGCGCGCCGAGCGATTGGGCAAGGCCGAGAACGATGCCGCCGGCAAGTGTGCCCCATAACGATCCCGCGCCGCCGATGACGGCCGCCTCGAAGGCGAAGAGAAGCTGTGGGCCGCCGGAATAGGCGCTGAAGGTTGCCCGCATCCCGAGAAAGGCGCCGGCGATGCCGACCGTGACCATGGTGATCGCGGTAGCGACGGCGTTGACCCTGCGGGCATCGATGCCGACCAATCCTGCCGTATCGGGATCTTCGGCCGTGGCGCGGATCGCGCGACCAAGGGCAAAGCGGCTCAGGAAGAACTGCAGCCCGCCGAGAATAAGGACTGCCGTCACCATCATCAGGACGGCAAGCTTGCCGACGAAGATGTGGCCCGGCAGTTGCCAGGATGCATAGGACAGGTTGCCGATGAAGGGCGCGAGCGAGCGGGTGTCGGCGCCGAACTGCTCGAACAGCAGGTTGTCGATGACGATCGACAGGCCGAAAGTCGTGAGAATGGGCAGCAGCGTGCCGCCGCGGGCGCTGCGTTCCAGAATGAAGCGCTGCAGCAGCCAGCCGACGGCGGCCATGACCGGCAGCACGATCAGCAGGCCGGCGAAAGGCGGAATGCCGGCTTTGGCGGCCAGCAGCCACAGTCCGTAAGCGGCGGCGACCGCCAGACTGCCATGCGCGAGATTGATGATCCGCATGACGGAGAACATGAAGGACAGGCCGCAGGCGATGACGGCGTAGTAACCGCCGAGCAGAATGCCCTGGAGCAGGGTGTTGATCACGATGCGCTCCTTTCGCCGGCTGCCCGGTGCAATCCGAAATAGGCTTGGGTGACATGTTCGCGCGTGACGGCCGCCGCCGGCCGGTCGAGGACGATGCGTCCTTCCAGCATGCAGATGACACGGCTTGCGACGCTCATGGCGCGGGCAAGATCCTGCTCGACGAGCACGATGGTCGTTCCCGAGGTGAGCAGCGCCTGCAACTGGGCGTAGACGCGATCGACGACCAGAGGCGAAAGCCCGAGCGAAACCTCGTCCAGGAGAAGAATGTCGGGATTGCTCATCAGCGCCCGGCCGATGGCGGTCGCCTGCTGTTCCCCGCCCGAGAGGTGTCCGGTCTTGGCGTGACGGCGGGGTTTCAGGTTTGGAAAAGCGTCGAGGACGCGATCGATACTCCACTCGCCCTTGCGGCCGGAGCTCTTTCCGAGAAGCAGGTTCTCTTCCACCGTCATCTGTGAAAACAGGCGCCGGCCTTCCGGCACCAGGGCGATGCCCTTGGCGATCCGCTTATGGGAGGGCACGGCGGCCAGATCTTCGTCGTTAAGAAGGACGCGGCCGGAGGATGGCAGATGGGCGCCGGCGATCGATCTGAGCAGCGTCGTCTTGCCGGCGCCATTTGCGCCGACCAGCGCCAGCACCTCACCCCTGGCAAGATCGAAACTGACCCCGCGCACCGCTTGCAGCAGGCCGTGGCGGACGTCGAGGTCACGGATGGAGAGAAGGCTCATGCGGGTGTCCCTCCGAGATAGGCCTTGACCACCTCCGCATTGCTCATGACCATTTTCGGTTCGCCATCGGCGATGATCCTGCCGGCGTCCATGCAGATCAGCCGCTCCGCCACCTGCAGCAGGATATGAACGATATGCTCGATCCAGACGATGCCGATGCCGCGGCGGCGCAGTTCCAGGATGGTCTCCACCAACTCGCTCGCCTCGCCATCGGTCAGGCCGCCGCCGATCTCGTCGAGCAGCATCAGTCTCGGCTGCGTGGCAAGCGCTCGGGCAAGCTCCAGGCGTTTGCGGTCCAGCAGGCCGAGCGTATCGGCGGAGCGGTTGGCCACGCCAAGCATGCCGCAGAGCGAAAGCGAATCCACCACGCGCTCATAGGCTTCATCGCGGCTTGCGGCATTGCCGTGCGATGCGGCGACGAAGACATTTTCGAAGGTTGTCATGCCGCCGAAGGGTTTGGGAATCTGATGGGTCCGGACGAGCCCGGAGCGGCAGCGTTCCGCCGCCGTCCGGCGCGTGACGTCGACGCCGTCGAAGGTGATGCTTCCCGCATTCGGCGGAAAGGCGCCGGCAAGCACGCTGAGCAGGGTCGTCTTGCCCGCGCCGTTCGGCCCGACAATGCCGATCGCCTCGCCATCGCCCATGGAAAAATCCAGATTCTCCAGCACCACCAGCGCGCCGAACCGCTTGTGGATCCCCTTGGCCGAGAGAAAGGCTCCTCCCGGCCGTCTTTGCGCTTCCTGTCGCTGCACTTGGTTATCCATTGTAAGCGGTGAGCTTGGCGCCGACCGGGACATTGGGGTCGGTGGCGTTTTCGGTGACGACGTAGTCGAGCGCGAATTTCGAGCCCTCCGGCGCTTTCACCCATTGCGTGCCGATGATCGGTCCGGGAGAGACGTTGGCGACGGGGCCGCTGGTGAAGTCGACCTTACCGGCGATCGTGGTGGTCTTCAGTGTGCTGATTGCCTTGGCGACGGCCTCCTTGCTCTTGACGTCGGCGCTGGCCTTCAGCGCATCGAAGCCGGCGTCGAGAAGCGCAAGGCTGGCGCCGAGCTGCTGCGTCCATTGCTTGCCGCTGGCCGTTTCATAGCCGTCGGCGAGTTCGGTTCCGGACACGCCGGTCAGCGTGGATTTGTAGGGGAAGGCCTTGTGCCAGTAGGCGGCGCTGCCGATGTTCAGGCCGAGATCGCCGAGCGCCTCGATGTCGGACGGAAACAGGCCCGTCTTGGCGATCTGGCAGATCTTGATCTGCTGGGTGAGGCCCTGCTGTGCGGCCTGACGCCAGAAGGCGGCAAAATCAGGCGGTATCGGGAACGAATTGAAGATCTCCACGCCCTCCTGCCTGAAAAGAGCGATCTGCGCGGTAAAGTCGGTGGTTCCGGTTTCATAGGCGCCGGGGTCGACGATGGTGAATCCCTCCTTGGCGAGCGCCGGCGCCAGATGGGCGCGGATCGCATTGCCGTCGGCGTCGTTGGGATACATGACGCCGACCTTCTTGTTGGTCTCAATCAGGTTCCACTGCGAAACATAGGCCTTGTGGAACTCTTCGACGCCGAAGCCGAAATGATAGGTCCACTTGAACGGCGAGGGTGCGCCCGGCTTGGCGCCGCGGCCGAAATACCAGGCTTCCCAGGGCATGACCGTCGATAGGCACGGAATGCCGGCCGCTTCGCAGGCGTCGGCCACCGGATTGATGGTTTCGGGTGTCGAGACGGCGAGCATCAGGTCGATCGCCTGGTTGTTGATCAGGTCCTTCGCCAGCTGGCCGGCGCGCGAGGGATCGGACTGGGTGTCCTGGTCGAGAATATCAACCTTCCAGGTCTTGCCGCCCGCCTGCAGGCCGTTCGCTAGCGCCTTGCGCGCCAGTTCCAGCACATAGCCGTCCGTCTCGCCGAAGCCGCCGAGAGGGCCGGTGCGCGGGCTGATGAAGCCGACCTTTAGCGTATCGCCGCTCTCAGCGAAGGCGGTGCGGCCGGAAAGCGCAAGCGCCGCACCACCCGCCACGGTCGATGCGATGAAGGACCGGCGGCTCAGCGACGCTGCGTTGAATTTACCGTTGCGGAAAATGCCGTTCATGAATTCATTCCTCCCTCTTGATGCGGGCCTCCCAGCCCGTTCCCAGTGTTCATCCCGCCGATCTCAATTCAGATCGGGTAGTGCCGTTTTCCCGAGGCCATGGTGATCCATCTGAGCTCGGTGAATTCATCGATCGCCGCCTTGCCGCCGAAGCGGCCGTAGCCGCTTGATTTGACGCCGCCGAACGGCATTTGCGGCTCGTCGGAAACGGTGGCTTCGTTGATGTGGCAGATGCCGGATTCAAGCCGCATGGCGACGGCAAGTGCGGCATTGACGTCGGCGCTGAAAACGGCGGCCGATAGCCCGTATTCGTTGTCGTTGGCAACCGTCACGGCCTCATCGACGCTGCCGACCCGGATGATCGCCGCGACCGGTCCAAAGCTTTCCTCGCGGTAGATACGCATGGCAGGCGTCACGTGATCGATAACGGTCGCGTCCATCAGCGTGCCGTTGGCCTGGCCGCCGCAGACGAGCACCGCGCCCTTTTGCAGGGCATCATCGACGAGCGACCTGACGCGCCTGATGGCCTCAGTGTTGATCAGCGTGCCGAGCGGCGTGTTGCCGTCCTTGGGATTGCCGGCGACGAGGGTTGCCGCCTTCGTCCGGAATTTGCCGACGAAGCCGTCGGCGATCTCGTCCATCAGGATGATCCGCTCGGTCGACATGCAGATCTGTCCCTGGTTCATGAAGGCGCCGAAGGCGGCAGCACGCACGGCCTCGTCGATATCGGCATCGGCAAGGACGATGAACGGCGCCTTGCCGCCGAGTTCGAGCAGGCAGCGCTTGAGATGCCTTGCCGCGGATTCGGCAATGATCCTGCCGACACGGGTGGAGCCGGTGAAGTTGATGCGGCGCACGGCGGGATGGGCGATCAGCGCATCGACGACGGCGGCGGCATCGCTCGGCGCATTGGAAACGACATTGACGACGCCGCGCGGAAAGCCGGCGTCCCGCAGGATGTCGCCGATCAGGCCATGGGTCTTCGGGCAGAGTTCGGAAGCCTTCAGGATGACCGTATTTCCGCAGGCAAGCGGCATGGCGACGGCGCGGGTGCCGAGGATAACAGGCGCATTCCAGGGGGCAATGCCGACGCAGACGCCTGCCGGTTGGCGCACCGCCATGGCGAGGCTTCCCGGAATGCCGGAAGGAATGAGCTCGCCGGATATCTGCGTGGTCATCGCCGCCGCCTCGCGAAGAATATCCGCGCCGAGCCCGCAATTGATCGCCGCCCATTGCGCGGTGGCGCCGGTTTCGCCGGTCATGGCGGCAACGAGTTCGGATGTGCGGGCCTCCAGGATGTCGGCTGCGGCATTCAGAAGTCTGCGCCGTTCGCCCGGGCCGGTCTGCGACCATTCCGGAAAGGCGGCTGCTGCCGCATTGGCTGCCCGCGTCATGTCGACAACGGATCCTGCCGAGGCGATCGTTGCGACGTCGCCGGTCAACGGATCGATGCGTTCGAAGGTGGCCCCTTCGGAAGCATCCATCGCCTCGTTGTTGATCATCAGCTTTTCCGAAAACACCGTTCCACCCATTCCCCACGTGTTGGTTCCACGTGATGACGCTTGCATTGTTGCCATGGGAGAAAACGAGCGGACGCGGCGCCACGAGGGCTGCCTGACCGTTGCTGCATCTGTTGAAGTGCCTCCTCCCAAAGGCTGATGGAGAAAAGGTTACGCCGATCTGGCGCGGATGGAATGCGATTTATTGGGTTAATATTGTATTTATCCGGCGATTGCCCCATTGTTTGGCGCAGGAATGGGAGGAGAAGCTTGGCAACGGACGGAGGGATTCATCATTATGCCAGGGGCGAGTGGCACGCTCCGTCGCTGTCGCACCGGCGCATCCGTTTTCAAAAAGGTCTCTATGCCGATTTCCATCATTTCCTTCTGCTCGGCGAGGGGCATGGGGAACTTCACTTCGACAATGGCGAACATCGGCCGCTGCACGGACCGCTGCTTGCCTTCCTGCCGCCGCAGGCGCGATGCGACCTGTCGATATCAGCCGGAACCGCGGCTCATCTGGTCGGCGCTTCGCCGCAGATCATGGTCGATGCGATCGGCGACAAGGTGGAATCCTATTCGCTGCGCATCTTCACCGAACAGCGCAAGCTGGTCGAGGCATTGGATCCCTTGACGGTCACTGAAATCAGCCCGCTGATTTCGGGCTTCGTGCGGGAGCTGGGCGATCCCTCCCGCTCCTCCTGGATGGTCGCATCCGCCTATATCAGGCTCATCCTGATGGCGCTGTGGCGCGGCTCCGATGGCGAGAGAAGCGAACAGCGCGGGCAGGGCGAAGTGGGATCGATCCTGCAGAGATATCGGCAACTGGTCGAGGCCGGTTTCCGCCAGCACCGGCCGATCAGCGATTATGCCGCAGAACTGGGCGTCACCGCCGACCGGCTGCATTCCACCTGTCAAAGGGCGCTCGGCCGCTCGCCGATCCAGCTCCTGCACGAGCGCGTGGTGCAGGAGGCAAAGCTCAGATTGGAGCGGTCGGCCCGCAATATCCAGGAAATCTCCGACAGCCTCGGCTTTCGCGACCCGACCTATTTCAGCCATTTCTTCAAGCGCAAGACCGGCCTTTCCCCCGCCGGCTACCGCGAAATCGCCCGCGCTTCGGCCGGCTCGGAAAACAGCATGCTGTCCTCGGGCTATGCCGATTGGCCTTAGATTCGGGGCTCTTTGGTCAGAGCTGGAATTGCCATGCTGACATGGAATCCCAAGCTGGCGTAGCAGTGCAATGCGCCATAGCGGTTATTGCGCGCGGGGGCACGCCTCAGGGCTCCGACGCGAGGTCGTGAGCTGGCGCTATCGCCGCGATCCCGCATTCGACCGCCTGGTCGAGCGGCACGTTTGGGAGGACGAACACCGGCGTCCGTTCGACGGTCATATGCTATTCCTCATTAAGGGCAGGTGCATGCACGTCTAAGCCTATCGCACAGCATGGAAATATTTTATAGGCATGTGGGGGAAGACTCGTGCAAATCGCAAAACTAGAGATCGAGAATTTTCGCGGTATCCGTGAAGGCGTCGTCCGCTTTTCACCTCATACCGTCCTCGTTGGTTCAAATAACTGCGGGAAGACCACGGTCGTCGAAGCATTAGCTCTCCTGTTCGGGCGTGACCGAATGGTCCGCCAACTGACCGAGCATGACTTCTACGGCAGCAATCCCCAGCCAGCGGATCGCATTCGCCTTGTCGCGACGGTGATCGGCTTTGATGACGACGATCCGGCTCAGCATATGGACTGGTTTCGAGACGATCGGGGGATCGTCAAATGGTGGAATCCGGTCGATGGCGCGGTGATGCCCACGCGCGCAGACCAATCGTGGAAGCTCGCTTGCCAGGTCGCTTTCGCCGCTCGATTTCACAGGCCGTCACTTGAGGTGGAAACGCTCCGGTACTTCCATGATGACGATGCGGTGGGCGATGTCTTTGCCGATGAGAGCGCCACCGCCTTTTCCGCTCGTCTGATCCGCGACATCGGGTTCTTCCTCGTGCCGGCCGCTCGTACATGGGACCGAACGGTGTCGTTCGGATCGGAGTTGTTTCGTAGGGTCATCGCGGCTGGCGAAGGCCAGCCCTCAGAGTCCGTCCTTAGCGAGCGGGACAGATTGCGCGCCCCGGAAGCCCGACTCGAGGAGGACGAGCGCCTGGCGCCGATCGTCAGCCGCCTGAATCAGGAACTGCGCGGATTTTTCCGGACGGCGCCCACGCTCCATTTGCGCGTGACCGCTACCGACAGCGACGGTCTGCTTGAATCCGTCGTCTCGCACTATGCTTACCAGGGAGGCGGTCTTCCCTTGCCGGCGAGGCGACATGGGAGCGGCCTTCTTTCGCTCCAGCATCTGCTTCTGCTATTGCAGTTCGGCCGGATGCGCGCTGGGGCCCATGAAGGCTTTTGGATGGCCCTTGAGGAGCCAGAGCTTCACGTACCACCGGCCCTACAACGCCGACTGGTTCATAGAATCCAGGCTCTTTCCCGACAGACGTTCGTTTCGACGCACTCACCGATGGTGGCGGCGCTCGCAGACCCAAAGGGCGTCGCGGTTCTCCGTAATGACGGCGGCGTTCTGACAGCAGTTCCTTTGCTGACGTCCACGCTGCCTGCTGAGACGCCGAACAGCGTCCGGAAGCTGTTTCAGGTCAACCGCGTTGAAACGATCGCCGCCGTCATGCATGAGTTTGTCTTGGTCCCTGAAGGCCGCACAGACTACGAGTGGCTCGGGCTGCTGGTTCGTGCCGTTGATCTGCATCAAAGCTGGGCGGCGGCCGAAGAGTGCCGGTTCGATGCTTTTGTCGGCGTGATCCCAACGCATGATGGTGCGGTCGTCAGGACGGTTGAGGCCATGGCACCGTTGCACCCGCGCATCGTAGCAATGGTCGATGGGGATGCGGAGGGCGTCGGATACGCCGGGGCGCTTGTGGCGGCCGGATCTCCGAACTCGGGCGTGATCCTTCGGTGGGCGAATGGCGAGATGCTTGAGGACACCATTGGCTGGATCATCGATGCGGATGCGAATGCCTGTCTTCCGGCGATCCAGATCGACCAACCGGCAACCACAGTGGCAGAACTGGTCGCGCGCCTGAAGAGCGATAATCGCGCCGCCGGGGGGCTGAAGAAGGACACGTCCGCCTACGAGATCATCGCGGGCGCGATCGGCGCCAGTGAAGCCTGCTGCGCGCGAGCGCGGTCGCTGCTCAACGCGATCACGGATGTCGTGAAGGGAGAGATCAACCCGCTGTTTGCTGCAGATGCGGCTAATCCGACGATCAGGGTGTTTCAACCATGAACGTTCGGGCGGTCGAGGGAGCTGCCGGATGCGGAAAGACGTATCGTCTCATGGAGATGCTCGCTGAGACGCTCGCTGCCTATCCTTTGATCGAGGGGCAGCGCGTCCTTGCGCTGACCTTCATGCATGGAGCGAGGCGCCGCTTGTCGGATCGGCTTCGGACCGTTGCCGGCCTCTTGAGGCGGGTGGAATGCCGCACGGTCGACGCCTTCGCATGGCGCATCTACCGGCGCTGGCGCGGCCTTGCAACGGTCCTCGGAATCGCGCCTGCCACGGAAGGCGAGTTCGATGCGGTCTGCGATGCTGCCGGACTGCTTCTTGAGCAGCCGCAGGTCCGGGCGTGGACGGCCGCGAGCTTTCCGATCGTGCTGGTGGATGAGGGACAGGACCTGAGACCGCAGCGACTGCGGATGTTGGTCGCACTTTCCGGCGCGACCCAAGCATTGATCGCTGCAGATGAGTTTCAATGCCTCGACCAGGCGCTGCGTCCGAATCCTCTGGTGACCTGGCTACAGGGTGCGGCAGAGCCCGAAACGCTGGTCCAGGTGCGTCGGACGAATATTGGGGGCCTCCTGGCGGCCGCGACGGCGATCCGGAACGGCCAGGCGCCGGTGAATGGACAGGGCTTCCGCATTTTGCAGCCGGGCCTAAGCGTTCCTCTGGCCGCGACTTTGCTCGCCAACGCCATCGCGTGGCGCCAAGGGGGCAACGTCGCAGTAATCACGCCTGCGCTGCAAGGCGGATTTGTGCAGTCTGTAGTAGCGCGTGTCGGGCAAGGCCCCTGTGGACAGCAGCAAAATGGACCGTATTCGATCCATTGGGAGGGTACGGATCGAGACGAGACGCAGGTCATCCTCGGCGGGCTTGTACTCGCTGCCAACGCGACCGCCGTGGGGACATGCGTTGCGCTGCGCTCGCTGCCACCGTCGGGGCCCGTGCGCGCTGCAATCCTGTGGGTGGAGAATCAAATCCATGCCGTCGGGCGGACGGAATTTACCCGTGCGGAGATCGAGGCCGTGATCGCTCGAAACGTGGCGTTGCACAGGCAGTATGGCGGTGGCACTGCGCATCCCTTCACCGCAATGACGGTGCAACAGGCCAAGAACCGCGAGTTCGACGGCGTTGTCATCATATGGCCGTATCAGGTCGGCGGTGATGTCGAGCACAAGCGCCGGCTGCTCTACAATGCCGTGACGCGGGCCAGGCGCTGGTGCAACATCATCGTCCAGGGCCAGAACATCCTCGCCGCGGTGCCGTTCGTATAGATTTGCTAAAGCGGGGGCGCGGCAGTATAGCCGCGACACTCCGTCATTTAGAATCCCGCGCCTTCGGCTTGATCGTGTCGAGGTGCAAGTGCGTCGTTGACCGCATCATTAAGGACACGGACGCCATTTTCCTCGAGATCGGCCCGATAAATGGCCGACACAAGCCCGCTAAAACAGCAGGTTGTCGCGTTATCATCCTGAGAGCTACCGGGCCGCTTCAGCTGTTAACCGACATTTGGATCGCAAACTGGTTTCTACCGGTGTTTCAGACTGGCGTGCCGTATCGCCGCGCGATCTTGCTGACCTCGCTGAACAACCATTATGCTGACCATCGAGTGGATCGAAACTTGGAGCTGGTGTGTGCCGTCGTTCTGTAGCTTTCTCGTATTCGAACCAAGTCAAACTAAGTTGGTGATGTCCCTTTGTCGGGGCACCGGTTGGAACGTTCGCTTCATTCCTGATCCTTCAAAACGCTATAAGTTTCATAAAAGTGGGCATTCTGAAGTTGCGCAACCTAGGGCGTTGGCGGATTTCGGTTCTCTCGGGGAAGGCGAAACTCACGGGCAGTTGTTGGTGGTGGAGGCTGAAAGGACCGAGGCTAACAACATCATCCGACTCATCCGCGCCGCCAATGTTGTCGTTGAAGGGTTCCCGGATCAGAAATACGGAAACCCTTCGGGCTTCGAGATACCGGACGATGCGTCCGAGCAGGCAAGCATCTTCAAAAACATCTTCCAGACTAACGGGCTCTTTGAGGTTTTTTCGTTCAAGATGGAGAGGCCGGTGGCCGTTGCGATGGCGGTCAACGCTTGGTCAGATAGCCGGATTGTCTATGCGATCCACAAACTCTCAAAAAGCTACGAAACAGAAGCCATTACGCCCTGGTCGGCGCACCCGCGGTATGGGCAGATCTTTGAGAAACATTCCGGCGAGTTCTCGGATCATGTCCGTAGTTCCATTGCCATAAACCTTGCCTTCTCCGCTATCGAGGAGATGAAACTGCAAGTGAATTCCAGCCGGGAGAAGCCGCGATGGTTGGACGACAAATACACGTGGAACCCGACAGTCTTGAAGGACATCAAGTCTCGGCTCGAAAAGGTTGGCATCGATCCGGAGAGAACCGTCGATTGGGTAGTGAGGGGAGGAGATGAGACCGAACTTACAATCCAGCCGGCACGCGATCGATTTTCAGACTATAGCGATGGGCAAATAGTCCGAGACATCGAATTCCCTCTTCCCGACGCAATTCACGCCTGCAGTTACTTGCGGAATTTCATGACGGCACATGCCTTTGGAAAAGACACACAGCGTCTGGGGCCTTACGAGGTGTACAATGTCCAGCAGGTGGCACGCTTTCTAATTCTCTCAATTTGTGGCCTTTTCAACGTGTGGACACGGGATCTGTTAGAACAGATGGCGCTCCAACTTAGACGTGACGAATGTTGATTTCATGCGGTCGATTTTTGAGGTACGTGCGATTTCACCCGCAGTCTTTTCCGAACGGCGCTTCCACGAAGCTGAAGCCCAGCAAGGACAGAGGAAACGACCGCTCTCCACCAAGTAGAGCCTTTGCATGATGAATCGTTGACGTGGCAGGAGCCGACCTCGTGTCGGTCATTCGGAGGTAAATAACGAAATCCCGAAAGATGCGGCAGCTTCTGTGAATGCGTGCACAACGGCATGCTGACATTCGGAGCCAGATATGGCACGCAGGATGACATGATAGCTAATACACAGCACATGCTGGGCTTTGTGCCGGAGTTACCATGCACCCGAAGTTCGCCACAGTCGTTCAAAGCCTACATCCGTCTTTCGAGCGCCTGATGGCCATGAAGCCGCTGAGGAGTACGCCACCGAATCGCAAGACGACAGCGAAAAGCGGCATCTACCTGTTCAGTGAGGGGGAACGACACCTTTACGTCGGCCGCTCAAACCGAATTGCCTACCGCTACGCGCTTCATTGCGGCTTGTCGGCAAAGCAAAATCAGGCGTCCTTCGCCTGGAAGCTGATGGCCGAAGCAGTCAACCACACAGCCACCTATCGCAAAGGCGAGGGGCGGGCAGACAAGATACTCTTGCCCGAGTATGCCGACGCCTTTACGGCAGCCAAGACGCGCATCCGCGCCATGGACTTCCGCTTTGTCGAAGAAACCGACCAGATTCGTCAGGCACTATTGGAAGCCTATGTCTGCATCGCGCTGGCGACGCCGTACAACGACTTTAACACACATTAGCCCGGAAGCTCCCGCGGCTTGAGCAACAAACGTCCGCTTTCAGGCGAACTTCTCCCGCAAGCAGACAGTCCCCTTCCCATCCATTCATCGCCACTCTGACGGCCGACACTGAACCGTAGCCAGGTAAGGATCAACGCGGTCTCAACGACCGAAATGAAGGCGCGAAGCTGCCAAAGAATGATTGCCCAATGAAAGTCCACAAAGGGCCTTAGCGGAAACCGCTCAAGTTGGCTTGACGTCGACGAGAAGACCAATCTCACGACAGCGCAAAAATCCTCACCTCGCGCCCGATGCCCTGAAGCTCCGCCATCCGGGAGGCCGATGTGATGCCGCTGTCGCGCAGGATCTCTGAAACTTGGGCATCTTCGACGATCGCCTCCGTCGTCATGATCACATTGGGATCGGCAAGGCCCTGGACGCGGGAGGCGATGTTGACGGTTTGGCCGAAGTAGTCCTGCCGGTCGTTCAGGTTGACGGCGAGGCACGGCCCCTCATGGATGCCGATCTTCAGGAGAAGATCGTCGCTGCCGTGTTCGGCATTTAACCGAAGCATGGCCTCCCGCATCTTGAGTGCCGCCGCCACGGCGCGGTCCGGGCTCGGGAAGGTGGCCATCACGGCATCGCCTATCGTCTTGACGACTGCTCCGGCCTCGGTGGCGACGATCTCGTGAAGAACCCGGAAATGCGCCCGCACCAGATCGAAAGCGGCAAGATCTCCGACGCGCTCGTAAAGCGCGGTCGATCCCCTCAAATCGGTGAAGAGGAAAGTCAGGCTGGTGATCTTGAGGCGCTGGTCGACGTCGAGCGTGTCGGTCCGATAGATGTCCCGAAAGCTCTGGTTCGTCAGCAGCCGCTTGGCTGTCAGAAAAGGCCGTCTGCGGCCCAAGAGGTCGTGCAGCTCGTCTCCTGCGATGCAGACATTCGGCACCACCCTGCGATCGGTGTGGTTCTCAAGCGTGAGCCGCAGTGAGCCCGGGCGCAGGGTCAGCGTTTCGTTCAGCGCATGCGTCCGACTGATGATCATCGAGAGGGTTTGACGTTCGTCGGTGGGCTCGCCCTGCACGTCGATGAACTGCGCCGAGTGTGTCACCGGATCGAAGATGATGACGAACTGCGCCGGCAGTTGCAGGGAGACGAAGGCCTTCTCGCCCGGAGCCAACTCGATCATCTCCAGCTGGATGCGCGAAAACCTCGCTTCGAGATCGTCAGGCAGGTCGACGCCGGAGCTGAAGAAGATCTGCCGGTAGTACTCGAGCGGCGGCAACCGATCTGGGTCGTGGGCGGCAATCCTGCGCACGCGCGGGCTGACCGTAAACGTGACCTCGACCATCTCGTCGAGGGTCGGCTCGTATCCGGCCGCGCAGAGCGCGCAATGGTACGTCTCGTGGACGACGGTTTTGAGGGTTGCGCCGCTATCAAGGACGCCGCCGCATCCTGGGCAAAGGACATTCCAGGTCATCTCGAACGCGCCTATGCGGGCTGCATGGAGAAACGCGGCGATGGTTTTCTCTTCATCGAGATGGTGCTTGCCGGCGAAAGCGAGCGCATTGATGCGATTGAGCTCGCGATCCGAGCCATGCATGACGACGTTTTCGATGCACTCGACCGTCGGCGGGTCAGCCGCCTGTCGCAGGGAGGCAAAAAGTACGTCCACTTCGCTCATCAGACAAGTCTCCGTGTGCAGAACCCACGGCGGACGACGCCAGGATGGGGATCATAACACGGGGGTTACCCAATAGAAATCTAAAGGCTTGGATGCTGCTTGCTTCCCAATCGAAGGCGGGTTTCAGTTCCCCTTGTATATCCGCTTCAGCGCCGTCAGCAGCGCATCCAGTTCGTCGCGCGAAAACAGGTCGATGAAACGCTGCTCGTGCCTATCGATCAGCGCACGCGCCCGCGCGAGCATTGCGTGTCCCGCCTTCGTCAGATGAAGTTCCTGGCGGCGGCGGTCGGCCGGGGAGGGGCGGCGCTCGATCAGGTCGCGGGCTGCCAGCCGGTTGACGAGGGCCATCATCGTCGCCCGGTCGGTGCCGAGCGTATTGGCAAGGTCGATCTGCGATGCGCCCGGATTGCCGGCGACGAGTTCCATCACCGCCAGCTGCTTCTGCGTCAGCGCCAGTTCCTCCATGGTTTCGGCGAAGTCGCGATAGATCGCGACATGCGCCATGCGCAGATGAAACCCCAGCAGGTCGCCAAGCCGGCCGACGTCGAGGCCCGGCGTCGCGGGCGCATCTTCGCCCTCGAAATCGTCCTGCGGTGATTTTGTGGCCATCGTTCGTTCTCGCCTCGTCCAGGCGCCATAACCATCAAAATCAGCAGGTTAGTCAATATACGTATTGCGGATTTCCGCGCGCCATTCGAGCGATCGGATTTGCTTTAAACAGCCTCTTGCATCCTGCCGGGAAAAGATATTAGTATGTGTTGCATACAAATTTGATGCCTGCCGCGGGGAGCAGCGGGCATGGGAGGAGAAAATGGCGCATTCCTTTTCCGGGATGGCTTCGTCGGCGGATTGCGGACTGGTGACGGATGATCCGATCCTTTACCGTGGCCGCGTCGCACCGGACCGTCCGGCTCTGTTCGAGATCGCCACCGGCCGGCAGCTTACTTATGCCGAGCTCGATGCGCGGATCGCCCGCTGCACCGGCTTCCTGAGCGATGAACTCGGAGCGCGCCGCGACGGGGCGCGTGTCGCCATGCTGGCGCGCAATTCCGTGGATTCGATCGTTCTTGCCTTTGCCTGCCAGCGTGCCGGCGCCATCTACGTACCGCTCAACTGGCGCCTCAACGCCGCCGAGCTTCGGCCGATTCTCGCCGATTGCGCGCCGGCTCTGCTCGTTCACGACGAGGAGTTCGCGGCAACCGTGGCCAGCGTAGCGGGCGCCGATCCTGAGATGACGGTGATATCGACGGCCGAAGGTCCAGCCGGGCTCGCCGCGCGGATCGAGGCGAGCCTTCCGGTCGCTCCGGTGCCCGCCGATGCCGATGGACCCTGCGTCCTTCTCTACACCTCGGGCACGACGGGACAGCCGAAGGGCGTCGTCATCACCCGCCGCAACGCCTTTTTCGCGGCCATCAATTTTTCCGTCGTCGGCGAGATCGGGCCGGGATCCATCGCCCTGTGCGACCTGCCGTTCTTCCACACGATCGGTCTGATCGCCGTCGCACGAACCACGTTGATGCTGGGCGGCACGCTTGTCATCTCCGACCGCTTCACGCCGGCGCGGACGCTCGCAGCTCTTGCCGACCGGCAGCGTGCCATCACTCACTATTTCGCCGTGCCGCAGATCGCGCTCGCCTTACGCAACGACCCTGCCTATAGCGCTGCGGCCCTGGTTGGCCTGCATGCGCTCTTCGTCGGCGGTGCACCGCTGACGCAGGCGCTGATCGAAAGCTATCTCGACGACTGCGTTGCACTGGTCAACGGTTACGGCATGAGCGAGGCCGGAACGGTGCTGCATATACCGATCGACCGGCGCGCCGTGCAGGACAATCCCGGCAGCGTCGGTCTTCCGGCGCCGCTGCTCGACATTCGCATCGTCGGCGAGGACGGCCGCGAGGTTGATGAAGGCGAGATCGGCGAACTCTGGCTGCGCGGGCCGGCGGTGACGCCGGGCTACTGGAACAAGCCTCAGGAAACCGCTGCCGCCTTCACCGACGGCTGGTACCGCACCGGCGATCTCGGCCGCCGCGAAGCGAACGGCTTCTATCGCATCGTCGACCGGCTGAAGGACATGTACATCAGCGGCGGCGAGAATGTTTATCCCGCCGAGATCGAAGCAGCGCTCGCAAGCCATCCCGATATTCTCGATGCCGCGGTCGTCGGCATTCCCGACATCAGATGGGGCGAATGCGGCGTCGCCTATGTCGTGCTGCGGCCGGGTGCCGTGGCAACGGGCGACGAGATCGCCGGCCATTGCGCGGCAAGGCTCGCCGCCTTCAAGCGCCCGGCGCGTATCCTCTTCGTCGAGACCATTCCCCGCACCGCCTCCGGCAAGGTGCAGAAACATGTCCTGCGCCAGTTCCATTCCGACGAAACCCTTCAACGACAGGCCCTGTGAAGCGGCCCCCGGCATCACGCCGAAACCCATGGAGTAACCTCATGACTGAAGACAAATCGCCGATTCTGGTCGAATTCGACAGCGGCATCGCCTTCGTGACCCTCAATCGTCCGGAAAAGCGCAATGCGATGAACCCGGCCCTGAATATCAGGATGCTCGAAGTGCTCGACGAGCTCGAGGGCGACGAGCGCTGCGGCGTCCTCGTCCTGCGTGGCGCCGGCGAATCCTGGTCGGCCGGCATGGATCTGAAGGAATATTTCCGCGACAATGACGACAAGCCGCGTGACATCACGCTGAAGGCGCGGCGCCAGTCCGGCAACTGGTGGGGCCGGCTGATGTATTTCGAAAAGCCGACGATCGCCATGGTCAACGGCTGGTGCTTCGGCGGCGCCTTCACGCCGCTGGTGTCCTGCGATCTCGCCATCGCCGCCGAGGAGGCGAATTTCGGCCTCTCCGAGATCAACTGGGGCATTCTGCCAGGCGGCAACGTCACCCGCGCGGTCGCCGAAGTGATGCGCCATCGCGACGCTCTCTATTACATCATGACCGGCGAACTGTTCGGCGGGCGCAAGGCCGCGGAAATGGGTCTCGTCAACGAGGCGGTGCCGCTGGCAGAGCTTGAAAGCCGGGTCCGCAAGATCTGCGCCAGCCTGCTCGAAAAGAACCCGGTGACGCTGAAGGCCGCCAAGGACACCTACAAGCGGGTGCGCAACCTGCCATGGGATCTCGCCGACGATTACATCTACGCCAAGCTGGAGCAGATGCTGCTTCTCGACAAGACCAAGGGGCGCGACGAGGGGCTGAAACAGTTCCTCGACGACAAGACCTATCAGCCGGGGCTCGGCGCCTATAAGCGCGGCCGCTGAGGACAGGCCCGGCTCGCCGGGCGTTTCACGAGCCGATTATCGGGAGGAGGAAAGCAATGAAGATCCATGCTGCGGTGGCGCGTGCGCCCCATACGCCGTTTTCGCTGGAAAGGCTCGATCTGGAGGAGCCGCGCGAGGGTGAAATCCTGGTTCGCGTCGTGGCGACAGGGGTTTGCCACACCGATATCGTCATGCGTGACCAGCACCTGCCGGTGCCGCAGCCGGTCGTGCTCGGCCATGAAGGCGCCGGCGTCGTCGAGCGTGTCGGGCCGGGCGTTGCCAAGGTCAAGCCCGGCGATCACGTGGTCATGACCTTCAATTCCTGCGGTCATTGCCCGAGCTGCAACGATCACGAGGAGACCTATTGCCACGAATTCTTCCCGCGCAACTTCTTCGGTGCGCGCGCCGATGGTTCGAGCGGGCTCTCCTGCGAGGGAGAGCGGGTTCACGGCAATATTTTCGGGCAATCCTCCTTCGCCAGCCACGCGCTGTGCCATGAACGCAATATCGTGAAAGTGCCTGATGATGCCGATCTGGCGCTGCTCGGGCCGCTCGCCTGCGGCATCCAGACCGGCGCCGGCGCAGTCATGAACGCGCTCAAGGTCGAACCGGGGAAAGTGCTCGCGGTTTTCGGCATGGGCTCCGTCGGTCTTGCCGCCGTGATGGCGGCGCGGATCGTCGGTGCTTCACGGATCATCGCCGTCGACGTCAACGAGACGCGGCTGGCGCTTGCAGCGGAACTCGGCGCGACCGACATCGTCAACGGCAAGACGAGCGACGCGGTTGCCGCGATCATGGCGCTGACCGGCGCCGGCGTCGATTATTCGATCGATGCCTCCGGCGTGCCCGCCGTCATCGACCAGTGCGTGCGGGTGCTGGCGCCGCGCGGCACTTGCGGCATCGTCGGGGCCTCGCCCCACGGCGCGACGCTGACGCTCGACCTCACCCATATCCTGTCGGGCGGGCGCCGGGTCCGCGGCATCGTCGAGGGTGATTCCAATCCCGACGTGCTGATCCCGTTGTTGATCGACCTGCATCGGCAGGGCCGCTTCCCCTTCGACAGGCTGATCACCTTCTACGATTTCGCCGACATCAACCAGGCGGTGGAGGATTCGGAAAAGGGCATCGTGCTGAAACCGGTCGTGCGCCAGCCGGCCGTCTGACACCGTTCAAGGGAGGAAACAATGAACACCGTCACCCCAATCGTCACCGATACCAATCCCGAAACGATGAAGGCGCTGCTTGACCGGCAAAGGGCGTCTTTCCTGAAGGACGGGCCGCCGAGCATTGTGACCCGCACCGATCGCATCGACCGCGTCATCGCCCTTCTTGTCGACCATAAGGATGCGATTGCCTCTGCCCTGTCGGACGATTTCGGCAGCCGCAGCGTCGATGCGAGCCTGCTTCTCGACGTCTTTACCTGCGTCGGTTCGCTCAAATACGCCAAGGCCCATCTTGCCGAATGGCTGAGGCCCGAGCAGCACGAGGCATTGTTCCCGGACGCGGTGGCCGAGGTGGTCTATCAGCCGAAGGGGGTTGTCGGAATCCTCAGCCCGTGGAATTTCCCCTATCAGCTCGCCCTTGCGCCGCTTGCCGGCATTCTCGCCGCCGGCAATCGCGCCATGATCAAGCCGTCGGAGGTGACGCCGGCCTCGGCCGCCTTGATGGCGGAACTCATCGCCGGCGCCTTCGACGAAACGGAAATCGCCGTGGTCCAGGGCGGACCGGCGACGGGCACGGCCTTTACATCGCTTGCCTTCGACCATCTGATCTTCACCGGCGGGACCGCGGTCGCCCATCATGTCATGCGCGCGGCGGCGGAAAACCTGACGCCGCTGACGCTTGAACTCGGCGGCAAGTCGCCCGTCGTCGTCGGCCGCTCGGCCGACCTCGCCGACGCGGCGCGGCGCATCATGACCGTCAAGACGCTGAATGCCGGCCAGATCTGCCTTGCGCCTGATCATGTCTATGTGCTCGAGGAAAGCGTCGAGGCCTTTGCCGGGCACGCGGTCGCGGCGGTCGGCGCGATGTATCCGGCGCTGAAGGAAAATCCTGATTACACTTCGATCGTCAATGCCCGCCATCTCGCCCGAATCCAGGGCCTGATCGACGATGCCAGGGCCAAGGGCGCCCGTGTCGTCGAGATCAACCCGGCGGCAGAGAATTTCTCCCAGCAATCGGCGCACCGCATGCCTCCGACCCTGATCCTCGATCCCACGGAAGAAATGCGCGTGCTGCAGGAGGAAATCTTCGGACCCGTGCTGCCGGTCCTTCCCTATCGCGATATCGCCGACGTCATCGATCGTATCAATGCCAGGCCGCGCCCGCTCGCTCTCTATTACTTCAGCCAGGATCAGCAGGAGGAGGCCCGCGTCCTCGACAATACGACCTCTGGCGGGGTGACGGTCAACGACTGTATGAGCCACGTCACGGCGGAAGGACTGCCCTTCGGCGGCGTCGGCCATTCGGGCATGGGAGCCTATCACGGCAAGTTCGGCTTCCTCGCCTTCTCGCATCCGCGCGCCGTATATCACCAGAGCAGGATGGTGGAAGCGGAATACATGATGCGGCCGCCCTATGGCGAGGCGATGCGCGGCTTTTTGGCGGCGGCGATCTGCAAGTAGAAGAGAAGTGGCGGGCGATGCCGTCGGCAGCCGCGGCTGCTGACGGCACGGGATGGCTGCTCGCAACGAATGGCCCGATTGCGCAGTCTTATCCGGATAACGCTAGATTGTGTCATCAGGCTCCATGTCCAGACGCAGAGGATGCTGTTGTTAAACATGCCTTATGCTTCGGCTGCTAGCCGTTGAACCGCAGGGCGTTGCGGACATGATGTCTCCTGCGGTGCTGAAGCATGACTTTTCTATTGATGTTGCCAAATCTGGCAGCGGGCCTGGGTGCCCATACCTGATCGTCGGGGCGGACGGCTGCTTTCCTGTCGTCGCATTGCTGCCGACCGGCCGGGAGACGCGTCTGCGAAGGAATATGGCTTGATAGGTCTTTGATTTAACGAAGCTCAAACCAGTGTTGCCCTATGATTGGTTCGGTACATGTATTGGAAGGTGGATCCAACGCAGTGAATGGCATCTGGACGCAATTCGGTGGCAACCTGTCATTCGTGTGCCTGGCGATTTCGCTCTGGGCGCATTTCTCGATCCAATTTCAGCGTCGCTCGGTCATACAAGAAAAAATCGCCTTCGGAATCATAGCCGGCGGCGCCTCCATCGGGTCCATATTGCTGGCCGTCGAAGTCAATCCCGGCATTTATATCGACATCCGCTTTTCGCCGCTTGCTTTGGCGGGCATGTTTGGCGGACCGATCGCGGCCGCCTTTGCGGCGTCGCTGGCGATGGTCTTCCGCTTCTGGGTCGGCGGCGCCGCAATGATCGACGGTCTGATCGCAATTGCTGTCGCGACCGGTATCGGCCTGGCTGCCAACGTCTGGATCCGGAAGAGATCTCCCGAGCTCTTGGACGTTGCGCTGCTGAGCCTCGCGCTCGGCGGCGCACTTATTGTCTTGATGGCGGTGCTTCCCACCCTGGTGCACGCCCGCGTATTGGCCATCATCGGTCTGCCGATGACGGTATTGAACTGCCTGGCGACGGTGCTGTGTGGTTTCGTTCTGTTGAAGACGCAACAATGGGAGCTGGAGCGAAGCATCCTGGTAACCGCATTTTCGCAGTCGCCCGATTATCTCTACGTGAAGGACCGAAACAGCCGGTTCATCACCGTCAATGAAAATATGATCCGCCTTTTTCGTTTCAGAACCACGGCGGAGATGACCGGATTGTCGGATTTCAATCTTATCTCGCGGCCGCGCGCCGAAGAATTTTATTATCTCGAACAGCAGGTCATGGACACCGGTGTGCCCCTGATCGACTCCGTCGAGCGTATCGAAGACAGATACCTGCTCGCCTCCAAGGTGCCGCTGAAGGATAGGCAGGGACGGGTGATCGGCCTGGCCGGCGTCACGCGTGACGTGACGGAGCGGACTGCCCTGGAGCGGGAATTGCGCAAGAGCAAGAACCTGCTGTCACATGCGATGGCCGGCATGTCCGATGGCATCGCCATGTACGACAGCAAGGGTTTTCTCGTTTTTTGCAACGACCAGTATCGCGCCGCCTTTCCGCTATCCGGAGACGCCCGCGTGGTTGGCGCCCATATCAGCGACATCCTTCGCCGTGTTGCCGAAACCGGCGAGCGCACCGGTATCCCGGACGCTGACCGCGAAGAGTGGATCAAGGCCGTCAGTGCTACGTTGCACAGCAACAAGGACGAAGAGGTTCAGCTTCACAACGGCGACTGGCGCAGCATCCGGACAAGGTTAGCGGAAGACGGCACAGCGATGGCCGTCGTCTCGGACATCACGGCGACCAAGCAGGCGGAAATCGCCCTCCGGCTGTCGGCCGAGCAACTGAAGTCGCTCGCCGAGACCGATGGACTTACCGGCATGGTCAACCGCCGGGCCTTCGACGAGGCTTTCGCCCGTGAGACCGCAGGCAGCGCCAGGAAAAACACGCCGTTCAGCCTTCTGATGGTCGATATCGACCGCTTCAAGGCCTATAACGACACCTATGGTCATCCCGTCGGAGACCAATGCCTGCGTGTCGTCAGCAGGTGCCTGCGCCAGTCCGTAAGCCGCCCGGCAGACATCGTCGCACGCTACGGCGGAGAGGAATTCGTGGTTCTGCTGCCTGCAACCAGTGCGAAAGGGGCGATGATCGTTGCCGAGCAATTCGCGCGTCTCCTAAGCCAGGAGAATATCGTTCATACCGGCAGCGAATTCGGCCGGGTGACCGCCAGCATCGGCATATCCTGTGCGACGGGAGCCACCTTGAGGATCAACCCGAACCGCCTCCTGAGCGAGGCCGATGCCGCGCTCTACGACGCCAAGACGCAAGGCCGCAATCGCATCCTGGCACATTCGCCCGAGGAGCGGCACGCCATCAAGGACGTCGGTTAGACGAATCCTTGATAGGTTTTTCCTATCGAGCCATCGCGCGTGCGCCCTTGATGTTTTCCCCGCTTCGACAATACAGGGCGCATGGACACAAAATTCATTGGTAAGAAATCGGCGGCAGCCGGCGGCTGGGGCGCTTTGAAGAGCTGCGGGAAGCGTTTGCTTCAAAGCGGCATGCCGATTTCAGGGGCGCGGACGATGCTGAAGGCGAACCAGCCGGATGGATTCGATTGCCCGGGCTGCGCCTGGGGCGATCCGGAGCACGGATCGTCATTCGAGTTCTGCGAGAACGGCGTGAAGGCAGTCGCCTGGGAGGCGACGGAGAAACGGGCCACGCCCGCCTTCTTCGCGGAAAGGACGGTGTCGCAGCTTCGCCAGCTGACGGACTATGAACTGGAACTCAACGGCCGTCTGACCCATCCGATGCGCTACGATGCGGCGAGCGACCGTTACCTGCCGGTCGCATGGGAGGATGCCTTTGCCGAGATCGGCAGCATTCTGACAGGCCTCGATAATCCCAACCGGGCGGAATTCTACACGTCGGGCCGGGCGAGCAACGAGGCCGCCTTCCTGTACCAGCTGTTCGTGCGCGTCTATGGCACCAACAATTTTCCCGACTGCTCCAACATGTGCCACGAGGCGAGCGGCATCGCCATGCGTCAGGCTGTCGGTGTGGGCAAGGGTACCGTGCTGCTGGAGGATTTCGAAAAGGCCGATGCGATCTTCGTGATCGGGCAGAACCCGGGCACCAACCATCCGAGGATGCTCGGCGACTTGCGCCGGGCGGCGATCCGCGGCGCGCGCGTCGTTGTCTTCAATCCCATCCGCGAACGCGGCCTGGAGCGCTTCTCCGATCCGCAGGACAAGGTCGAGATGCTGCGCGGCGGTTCGACCGATATCGCCAGCTTTTATCTGCAGCCACAGCTCGGCGGCGACATGGCCGCGGTGCGCGGGATGGCAAAGGCCGTCCTGGCTGCGGAAGACGCCGCCGTCGCCGCCGGCCTGCCCTCCGTTCTCGACCATGCATTTCTCGCCGAACACTGCGCGGGTTTTGCAGAATACCGGGCAGCGGTCGAGGTGACCAGCTGGGCTGACATTGAGGACCAGTCGGGACTGAGCCGGCAGGAGATCGAACGGGCGGCCGATGTCTATGTCAACGCCGAGCGGGTGATCTGCACCTGGGCGATGGGCGTGACCCAGCATCTGCATTCCGTGGCGACGATCCGCGAGATCGCCAACTTCATGTTCCTGCGCGGCAATATCGGCCGGCCGGGTGCCGGCCTGTGCCCGGTTCGCGGCCATTCCAACGTGCAGGGCGACCGCACGGTCGGCATCAACGAAAAGCCATCGGACGATTTTCTCGATGCGCTGGAGAAGCATTTCCGATTCACCGTTCCCCGCGAACATGGCCACAATGTCCTTGCCGCGATCGGCGCGATGCTCGATGGTTCGGCGGAGGCCTTCATCGGGCTTGGCGGCAATTTCGCCCGCGCCACGCCCGACAGCGCACTCGTTGAAAAGGCGCTGCGGCGGCTGAAGCTGACCGTGCACATCGCCACCAAACCCAATCATTCGCATCTCATGCCCGGCGAGACGGCCTTCATCCTGCCGTGCCTCGGGCGCACCGAGATGGATCTGAATGCGGCGGGCAACTCACAGCTCATAAGCGTCGAGGATTCGATGAGCATGGTGCATGGTTCCGCCGGCATCAACCGCCCGGCTTCGCCGCATCTCCTCTCGGAAGTCGGCATCATTGCCGGCATCGCACAGGCGACGGTCGGCTCCGCCGTGGTCGACTGGGCAGAGCTTGCCGACGACCACGACCGTATCCGCGATCATATCGAGGCGACCATTCCAGGTTTCGAAAACTACAATGCGCGCCTGCGCAAGCCGCGCGGTTTCCACCTGTGCAACACGGCGGCCCATCGGGAGTGGGATACGCCGGCAGGCAAGGCATCCTTCTCTTCGGAGGCGCTTCCGGAGGAGACGGTGCATCAGCGGGCGCGAAAGGGCGAGGGGCGCTTCGCCCTGCAGACGTTCCGATCGCACGATCAATACAACACGACGGTCTACGGTCTCGATGACCGATACCGCGGCGTTTACGGGGAGCGGCAGGTCATCTTCATTCATCCGGCCGACCTGACGGCGATGAATGCCAAGGCCGGTGACCGGGTCGACGTGGTCGGCGAGCATGATGACGGTATCGAGCGCATCGCTGAGAATTTCCGCTTTGTGCCCTATGACATTCCGCGAGGAAGCATCGCGGGCTACTATCCCGAACTGAACGTGCTCGTGCCGCTTGGCAGCGCAGGTACGGAAAGCGATACGCCCACCTCGAAATCCATCATGGTGTCCTTCCGCCAGCGAAAAGCCGCGTGAGCGAAGAGGCCTCCGACGTCGATCGCTTTCTCGCTCTCGTCGCTGCGGCGCAAGGCAGGGATAACAAGCTGACATCCATCCAGGCCGGTCTCCTGGTCGCCGCGGATCTGGGGATTGCGCGTGACAGCCGCGCCTTTGCGCGCCTGCTGGGGGTTGCGCATTCTCTCGTGCTCAGGGAACTCAACGTCCTGGCGGAACGCGAAGGGATGCTGCGGATCGTGAAGCGGGATCTAAGGACAATGAGAGTGCATTACACGTTGCCGCCGCGGGACGAGGCGTAAACACCCCTGCGCCGCAAGCCATGGCCGCTATCGTCGCATCACGCGCTTTCTGGTGTCGGAGGGGTATTCTCCGTAGGTGGTTTTATAGACTGCCGAAAACCGGCCGAAATGAAAGAAGCCCCATTTGAGGCAGACGGCCTTCATGGTCTCCTTGCTCTCGGGATCGAGCAATTCCTGGCGCGCGGCACGCAGCCGAAGCGTCAGCAGATAGGCGGCGGGGGAGGTCCCCCTGAACGCACGAAAACCGGTTTCGAGCGCCCGGCTGGATACGCCTGCGGCTTCGGCCACTTTCGGCATGGTAATCGGCTGATCGATATTGGCGTGCATGAATTCGATCGCCCTGCGGACATGCCGGGGAGCGATCAGGGCGGGGCGATTCTCAAGGAAATGCGACAGCCGGTGCGGCACCAGGCGCACGACCAGATCGGCCAGCGCCTGTGTCATATGCGCCATGGCGATCGGCGACTGCAGCAAGGGGCCATCGTCGCGCATGCCTGAGATGATCGTTTCCGTGAGATTGCCGATCAACCGGCCTTCCGGCTTGGACAGATCCAGTTCCGGCAGCAGATCGAGGGACCCGCTGAACGGCATCTCGAAAGTCTGGCCGATCGTCTGCAGGATGACAGGCCAGTTGATCAGCAACTCGTCGATGACGTTCGATTGCCCATGCATGATGACGCTGTTGGGTTCGAAATTGTTATAGAGAAGCAATTTTCCTTGCCCGGCCTCGGCGATGCGGGACGATCCATAGGTTACCCCCATGCCGCCGCTGCGCGGCACGACGATCGACAGATACTCCGCCGTATCGACGGTCGGCTCGATATTGAACTGAAACTCCGCCTCATGATAACCCGTGAGCAGGACGGCTTTGTCACATACCGAGAAATCCAATCCCCAATGGAAGTCCTGGGCGCGGCCGACAGGCTCTGCATCAAATGCGCCAAAAGCGCCCCCCAGCGTTTCGACCATATTATCGAAGGACGAACCGCTAAATCGAAATGAGAATGGCGCAGTGCTATTTTCCGTCATCCTGCTCCCATTGTTCGATCTGGCTGTTTCGACATGCTCTTCTCCGCCGCTCGCAGGTGCCAGCGCGACGCGCGGCCGGCGAGAGTGTCGGATTGGTGCGCGTACCTCTGCCAGCCTTGCCAGTCGTCATGGATGGTCGTCCTGCGCCGCGGCGCTTCATCAGAGCCTGTAGACGGCATGGATGAGCGGCCTTGGACGTATATTAGACGATTGTTGGATAGAGTGCAGCAGCTTGTAGCGGAGCAGGTGGATCTCCGCGTGATACCGGCATCGAGATCAGCGGCTTGCGCCAGCTGATGCAGGCCGAATTCGGGCATGGTAAATGTCAAAAAGACCAACCCGTTGAATGCATTAGTTCCCATCCAGATCAGGAACTGACAGAACCCGCGGCCATTGGCAAGACGTCACGCTGCCGGCGATGACGACAACCCGCTGATAAAACGATTACGCTGAAGGAGCGATTTTACAGCTGTATCCGCCACGCCACAGGTTCAACCGCGGCGATCTTGCCGAGATGCGCGTCATCTGAAGCTTGTAGAGCGCGCCCCAATTCGCGAGCCGCGCAGTCGCCTGCCGAAGGGTCTTAGTGGACCGCTTAAAGAGGACCTTCGGCAGGCAGACAGGTACGCAGGCATACGCACGGGATGGAGTGCGTATGTATGATCCCTTCCATCCGGGGGGTGATGGATGGACGGGCTTGGCTTTGGGACCGTAAACCATCATGGCCTTGGTCGAGATTGATCTTACTGTTCCTCAGCTATGGAGCAATTGTCACGTCCCGATATTGTCGGCCAACCGGCTTTTCGTGACGCAGTCTGGACTGACCTTGCGCAAAATGTATAGGTAAGCACTTGCTTGAAAGCCGCCTGTCTTGCGCAACGAGCTGCGGAAAGTGGATAGAGATCTTCAATTTCTCAATTCGCACCAACGATGGGAACTTCGCATGATGCCGCCGGGCGCGATGCATTCGGCTTTGGGCTGAGCAATGATTTTCTCACTGAGGGCACAAGCGACGGATCGTTTCCAACACGCCTATGTCGACGTCAAGACTACCGGTTTCCACGGCGCTCGCGGGCATCGCTCTGTCTCCGGGGATACGGACTCCCTTGGAGCGCAGCCGTTCCAATTGGGCCTTGGCGCGCGCCGGGAAACCTGCATCCACGGCCGCGGGGAATAGCGCGATCACGGTCATTCCCGCATTCACCGGGTGTTCGCCCGAAAGAAAGTGGCCGGCATCAAGCGACCACGCCGCACCGGAAAGACCCGCGGCGAGCATCTCGACGATAAGGGCGATATTGCCGCCCTTGTAGCCGCCGAAGGGCAGGAGAGCGCCAAGCATCGCCTTGACCGGATCGGTGGTGATTGCGCCGGTCTCGTCGATGGCCATGCCCTGAGCGATCGGCGACTGCGCCTTTGCCGCCTCGGCAAGGGATATGAATGCCGTGGCACTCGTCGCCTGGTCGATGACGAGGGGCGGCAAGGGTTCCGGCAGAGGCACGCCGAAAGCGAGCGGATTGGTGCAGTAGACGGGCTCCCCGCCCTCGGCGGCGGCCATCAAGGCCGGTCCGTTGGCGGCGGCGATGGATATCAACCCGTCTTGAGCCAGGCGCCGGACGTAATATCCCAATTCCCCGGCGGTATAGCTGTTTCTTTGCGTGAGGACGGAAATGCCGAAGGTTTTCACACGCTTTACGAAGTCGTCGTAAATGAGGTCAAACCCGAGCTGCGCTATGCCGCCGTCCGCATCGGCCTGGATCAGGGCCGGCAGCACATGGTCGAAGCGGGGCTTGGCGTCTCCGTTGATCCGCCCGTCGCGCAGGCTGGTGAGATAATCGACGAAATGCGGAAAACCGAGTTCAGTGCGCCCGAAGCAGGCGGCCGACAGCGTTGCATCGACGAGAGCCTTCGCCATGGCCGGGCTGCCGCCGCAGGCGAGGCAGGCTTCGAGCGCCAGGTGGCGGAGCTCGTCGATCGGCATTCTCATTTTCTGCCCGGCCATCACAGCTCCAATGCCGCGCGTCTGCCCAGGCCGATCAGCGAAAACAGACGCGGGAAGAGTTTTGACATCGGGATCCCCAGGCGTCAGGCGGCCGACTTCCCAGTTCCAGAGATGGCGACGTGCCTGATATCGGCGTCGCCAACGAAACGGAAAGACGGCCGCATTGGGAGCTTCAAAGTGCGACCGAGAGCGCGCTGTCGCGTCGGGGAGCCACCTCCTGCGAGTTCACCATCGCGCCCGCGAGCTGGCGGAAGGTGACAAGCCCCAAGGCTTCCCCGGATGGTAAAACCACTCTGGCATCGTCGTGCGCCGCCGATGCCAGGATCCGGACGGCGTCTTCGACGGTCGTGCCTGATGCGATCGTCAATCCGCCTGGCACCGCACCGGAATGCAAGGATGTCATGATGGCATCGACCTGGATGACCCTGCCTCGATTGACCTCCTTGACGAAGTTGGCGATGTAGGCGTCGGCCGGACGCAGAACGATGTCCTGGCTGGTGCCCTGCTGGATGACTTCGCCATCGCGCAGGATCGCAATCTGGTCGCCCAGCCGAAGGGCTTCGTCGAGATCGTGGGTGATGAAGACGATGGTCTT
Organism: Rhizobium sp. WYCCWR 11128; assembly: GCF_013416305.1. Classification (NCBI taxonomy): domain Bacteria; kingdom Pseudomonadati; phylum Pseudomonadota; class Alphaproteobacteria; order Hyphomicrobiales; family Rhizobiaceae; genus Rhizobium; species Rhizobium sp. WYCCWR 11128. The sequence continues at coordinate 7,242 of NZ_JACCEZ010000009.1, read as the reverse complement.
CTTGATCTCCTTCTGAATGTCGAGAAGGACCGTCTGCATATCCGTGCGGATCAATGGATCGAGCGCCGAATAGGCCTCGTCCATCAGCAGAACCGGCGCATCGTTGGAGAGGGCTCGCGCCAGACCGACGCGCTGCTGCATGCCGCCCGATAGCTGGTTGGGATATTTGCTCTCGAAGCCCTTCAGGCCGACCCGCTCCAGCCAGCCCATGGCGACATCGACGGCTTTCGAGCGCTCCATGCCCTGCACTTCGCGGCCGAAGATGGTATTGTCGAGAACATTCCGGTGCGGCAGAAGCGCGAACTTCTGAAACACCATTGCCGTCTGGTGCCGGCGAAACGTCCGCAATTCGGTCTCGTTCATTTTCACCACATCGACGCCGTCGACAAGCACTTCGCCTGATGTTGGATCGATCAGACGGTTGATGTGGCGGATGAGCGTCGATTTGCCCGAACCCGAAAGGCCCATGATGACCTGGATGCGGCCCGAGGGTATCTCGACATTGATATCTTTCAGGCCGAGCACGTGGCCGTGCTTTTCGTTGAGATCGGTCTTCGATAATCCCTTTTGGACAGCATCGACATGAGCGCCGGGATTGGGACCGAAGATCTTGTAGAGATGGCGGATCTTGATGCCGCCGAAACGTTGATCAGCCATGGACGATCTCCCGATGCTTCTGGAGCCGTTTGCCATACGCCTGGCTGACCCGGTCGAAGATGATGGCAATGCCGACGATGGCAAGGCCGTTGAAAATACCCAGCGTGAAGTACTGGTTGGCGATCGCCTTCAGAACCGGCTGGCCAAGACCCTGCACGCCGATCATCGAAGCGACGACGACCATGGCGAGCGCCATCATGATGGTCTGGTTGATGCCGGCCATGATGGTGGGAAGCGCCAGCGGCAGCTGGACCTTGAACAGCTTCTGCGAACTCGACGTTCCGAACGCATCGGCTGCCTCGAGCACGTCCTTGTCGACCAGGCGGATGCCGAGGTCGGTCAGCCTTATCATCGGCGGGATGGCGTAGATGACGACGGCAATCAGTCCCGGCACCTTGCCGATGCCGAGCAGCATGACGACAGGGATCAGATAGACGAAGCTCGGCATCGTCTGCATGACGTCGAGGATCGGATTGATAACGCGCTGCAGCCGGTCGGAACGCGCCATCAATATCCCCATCGGAATGCCGATGGCGATGGAGAGTACGGTACAGACGAAGATCATCGAGACCGTCCGCATCGTATCGTCCCACATGTCGAAATAGCCGATCAACAGCAGTGTGACGAGACAGCCGAGGACGATCTTCAGGCTGCGGCTGGCAAACCATGCGATAACAAGGATGATTGCCGTAATGATCGGCCACGGCGTCTGCGTCATGAAGCGGTCGGCGGCGATCAGGAAATGCTGCAGCGGCGAGAAGAGGCTTTCGATCGCGTCGCCATAGGTGCGGGTAAACGTGCGAAAACCGTCATCGATCGCCTTCTTCAGATTGCGAAGGGCGTCGTCATCCATATGCGGGAATTTATAAAACCATTCCATTCGGTTCCCCTTTTTCTTCAAAGAGCCGTGGCAGTCTTTTTGATTTTATCGGCAGCGAGAGGCGGTGCGCATTAAGCGCACCGCAGTAGTCGGCGTCAGAGCATGATGCCGAAAAGTGTGAGCGGTTTTCGGACGACATCATGCTCTCACTATTTAACTTAGAACAGGGTTCAGATTTTAGGCCGAACAGGCCTAAAATCATCCTGTTCTAGAGAGCAGCTTCGATCTTCGTGGCTGCCTCAGGCGAGACCCACTTGGTCCAGAGGTCCTTGTTTTCTTTGAGGAAGTGCTTGGCACCGTCCTCGCCGGTCGCCTGGTTGTCGGTCATCCACGCCATGAGCTTGTTGACCGTGTCGTTGCTCCAGGAGCGCTTCGTCAGGTAGTCCATGACTTCAGGGCCGACCTTTTCCGAGAAAGGCTTTGCAACGAGGGTGACGATCTTGTCGACCGGCCATGCATTCGGCTTCGGATCGGGGCAATCGGCGACTGTATTGCAGCGCTTCCATTCGGCGGCGTCGTTCGGAACGCCGGCTTCCAGCTTGACCATCTCATACTTGCCGAGCAGCGCGGTCGGCGCCCAGTAGTAGCCGGCCCAGCCTTCCTTGCGTTCGTAGGCCTTGGAGATCGAGCCATCGAGGCCGGCAGCCGAGCCGGTATCGACGAGGGTGAAGCCGGCCTTGTCGGCTTCGAAGGCCTTGTAGAGCTGCGTGGTCACCACGGTGCCGCCCCAGCCCTGCGGCCCGTTATAGATGGCGCCCTTCTTCGCATCCTCAGGAGCGGGGAAGAGTTCCGGATGCTTCAGCACGTCGCCGATGGTCTTGATGTCAGGATGGGCGTCGGCCAGATATTTGGGAATCCACCAGCCCTGGACGCCGCCATCGGGCAGCGGAGAGCCGACCTGAACGATCCGGCCTTCTTCCGTTCCCTTCTTGACGACGTCGGGGAGCAGGTCGATCCAGGCTTCGGGCGCGATGTCCGGCTGGCCCTTTTCGGCCATCGAGGTGATCGTCGGGACGGTATCGCCGACGGTGATTTCGGCCTCACAGCCATAACCTTCGTTCAGGATGAACTTGTCGAGGTTGGAGAGAACCTCTGCACTCTGCCAGTTCATGCTGGCGATGGTGACAGTGCCGCATTCGGCGGCGCTGGCGAAAGACGCCCCGCCGATCAGGCCGAACGTCAGACATGTCGATGCGAATAGTTTTTTCATTCTCGTTCCCTCTGTTTAGCGGCCGGTTTTGCTGAGCGGGGCGCCGCAGGACCCACTCCAACGGTTGTCAGGAAGCGTCTCCCATACTCACCGATTTCTTGAATGCCGCCGATAATCCCTCCGCAACCGAAGCGTCGAACCCGGCAACGCGCATGCCTTCGATGGCTGCCGCAGTGGTGCCGCGATAGCCGACAAAGGTTTGAACGACGTCATCGGGACATTCGTCATGGCGCTCCAGCAGGCGGCCGGCGCCTGTGATCACCGTGTTGACGGCGCGCCGCGCAATCTCCGCCGGCAGGCCATTTGCGATGGCGTCGCGCATCATGGCGGCGGCGAGCAATGCGGGGAAAGCCGGTCCGGACCCGGAAAGACCCGTGAGATAATCAATGTCGCTTTCCCTTGCGACCTCGTCCTCAGATCCGCATGCCTCGAAAATAGCACGGACGAGCGCCCGGTCGTCTTCGGTGACATCGCTCGCGCCAATCCATGGCGTATAGGACCTGGCCACTTCGGCGGCGGCGTTCGGCAAAGCGCGGATGACGCGACCGGTGTTGTGGCGCTCGGAAAGTGCGTCCAGGCGGATGGCCGCCATGACCGAGATGACCAGCTTGCCGCCGGCATCGACATCGAGAGCATGCCAGTCATCAGGACGGACGGAAAGGACGATCACGTCCGAGCGGTCGGCAAGCGCCTGATTGTCGGTGGTCAGGAAAGAATTCGGGAAACGGCGCGGCTGCTCACTGCGATAGGAAAGGGAGAGATTTCGAGGTTCGACCAGGCCGGCATCAAGGATCGAGCCGGCGATTGCTCCGCCAAGCCAGCCACCGCCGCCAATGATACCGATCCTCAGGGAAGCGCTCATCCGGCTCTCCCTAACCCGGCCTGTAGCCATGCCGCGAGAAGAAGCGATCGAGCTCCCTCTGCTGCGGCACTTCGCCGGTGTAGATCGCGATATATTCGGGGATCCGTTTCATGCGGACGGCGAGTTCCTCCCTGGCTTGCATGGAGATGTATCCGATCTGCACGAGGTAAGTTGTTCGCGCTCGGACATCTGATGTCGCTTCTGGTAGCCCGAAGCGGATAAACATCCGCTTGAGGGCTTCCAGGCGAAGCTGGTCGGCTTGCCGGACCTCGGCGAGAATCTCGTCGGACTGCAGTGCCCAGCTGCGTACGGCGAACTCGAACCTGGCGTCGAACAGATCATTGTTGAGCCAGCAATCGAAGACGTTAAGCATCGCCTCGGCAAGCGATTCCGCATAGGCTTCGGACTGCTTGACGATGTTGCCGGTGTTTTTGTCGCGCCACCGCGCCACGAGCCCGGCCAGCAGTTCCTCCCGGTCCTTGAAGAACCAGTAGAAGCTCGTGCGCGAGAGGTTGAGCTTCTTCGCCAGCGGCAGAATTTTCACCGAATCCACGCCGGAATCGAGCAGCGAGTGGTAAGCTGCTTCCAGCCATCCCTCCTGTGATCCGCGCCAGCCAGTGTCGTTCAAAGCCTGATCCATGGGCTATCTCCTATCAAATTATCAAGCCGCGCACAAGAAAAATGTACATGAGTGTCGAAAACGGAGACCCATATGTTTTCAATATTGACACATATGTACATTGTGCTTAGCGTCTCCTCTGACGTTTTTAATCCGGAACCACGGCCCATGTCGAACGATCCCCTTCTTCAGCCCTATCAGCTCAAGCATTTGACGCTACGCAACCGTATCATCGTGACCTCCCACGAGCCGGCCTATCCGGAAGACGGCATGCCGAAGGAGAGGTATCGCGCCTATACGGTGGAGCGGGCAAAGGGCGGCGTGGCCTTGACGATGACGGCAGGCTCGGCCGCGGTTTCCAGGGACAGCCCGCCGGTCTTCAACAACCTGCTCGCCTATAAGGACGAGATCGTGCCCTGGATCCGGGAAATGACCGACGCCGTGCATGAAGAGGGTGCGGCGATCATGATCCAGCTCACCCATCTCGGCCGGCGCACGCGCTGGGACAAGGGCGACTGGCTGCCGGTCGTGGCGCCATCGCATCAGCGCGAGGCGTCCCACCGCGCCTTTCCGAAAAAGATGGAAGATTGGGACATCGAGCGCATCATAAAGGATTTCGCCGACGCGGCCGAGCGCATGAAGGCGGGCGGCATGGATGGTGTCGAACTGGAAGCCTACGGCCACCTGATCGACCAGTTCACGTCTCCGCTCACCAACGAACTCGACGGTCCCTATGGCGGCTCGCTCGATAACCGTTTGCGCTTCTGTCTCGATGTGTTCAAGGCGATCCGGCAAAGGGTGGGGAACGACTTCATTCTGGGCGTGCGCTACACCGCCGACGAATGTCTTCCCGGCGGCACCGGCAAGGGCGATGGCATCGAAATCTCCAGGCGCCTGAAGGCAAGCGGCCTGATCGATTACCTCAACGTGATCCGCGGCCACATCGATACCGATGCGGGTCTGACCGACGTGATCCCGATCCAGGGCATGGCGAATTCACCGCATCTTGATTTCGCCGGCGAAATTCGCGCCGCAACCAATTTCCCGACCTTCCATGCGGCGAAAATCCCTGACGTCGCCACCGCGCGCCACGCGATCGTCTCCGGCAAGGTCGACATGGTCGGCATGACCCGCGCCCACATGACCGATCCGCACATCGTCCGTAAGATCATCGAAAAGCGGGAAGACGATATTCGTCCCTGCGTCGGCGCCAATTACTGTCTCGATCGCATCTACCAGGGCGGGGCGGCCTTCTGTATCCACAATGCCGCCACCGGCCGCGAACTGACCATGCCGCATATCGTGGCGAAGGCCGAGGCCAAGAAAAAGGTCGTCATCGTCGGCGCCGGCCCAGCCGGTCTGGAAGCGGCGCGCGTCGCCGGAGAACGCGGTCACCAGGTCGTGGTTTTTGAAGCGGCGAGCAATCCCGGCGGTCAGATCCGCCTCACCGCCCAGAGCGAGCGCCGCAGGGAGATGATCAGCATCATCGACTGGCGCATGAGCCAGTGCGAGAAATACGACGTCACCTTCCACTTCAACACTTGGGCGGAAGCCGATACCATCGAGGCCGAGAACCCCGATGTCGTCATCATCGCGACCGGCGGCTTGCCGCATACCGAGGTTCTCGCCCGCGGCAACGAGCTGGTGGTCTCGTCATGGGACATCATCTCCGGCGACGTGAAGCCTGGAACCAACGTGCTGATCTTTGACGATGCCGGCGACCATGCCGGCCTTCAGGCAGCCGAGTTTCTCGCTAAGGCAGGCGCCAAGGTCGAGATCATGACGCCGGACCGGTCCTTCGCGCCAGAGGTCATGGCCATGAACCTGGTGCCCTATATGCGGTCTCTGCAGAAACATGACGTGACCTTCACCGTCACCTATCGTCTGGAAGCCGTCGAGAAGAGCGGCAACCAGCTCGTCGCCCATGTCGGCAGCGATTACGGCGGGATTGCCAGGCAGCACAGCTTCGACCAGATCGTCGTCAATCATGGGACCATTCCGCTCGATGATCTCTATTTCGAGCTGAAGCCCAACTCGAGCAATCTCGGCGAGATGTCGCACGACCAGCTTCTTTCCGGAGAACCCCAGTCCGTGATCCGCAATCCCGACGGCAAGTTCCAACTGTTCCGGATCGGGGATGCGGTCGCCGCACGCAACACGCATGCCGCCGTCTATGACGGGTTGCGCATCGCGAAAGATATCTGATCGCAGGAGCGGGCCGCTTGCCGGCGGATCGTCTCGGGAGGTTATGACATGAGTTTACGCAAGGAAAGCCTCCAGATCTTCCTGGATGCGACTTTCGCGGCTTTCGACCAGTTCGCCAAGGCCCCGGAAGCCCGCCGCTCGGTCCGTCAGATTTTTGCAGCGCTGGAGCGCCCGGGGGCTGCGCGTGCGGGGCCGGGAAGCCGGTTGCCCGTGTGTGCTCAGCTTGATGTGGCGCTTTCCTTCGATACGTCCTATCCTTCGCTGACGCGTTTGATCGAGGGGTTCAAAGGCATCGAGCCAATGCTTGAATGGCATCGGCGCACCAAGTATGACCACACGGCCAGCGACAATTTTGTCGATGGGCATGCCAATGCGATGATTATCGGCCCGGGAGGATTGGAGGAGCGGAGCGATCTGTGGATCGGCGTGACGTTGATGGCGCCTCGGGTGCGCTATCCCGACCACGTTCATGCGCCAGAGGAGGTCTACCTCGTACTGTCCGAGGGAGAGTTCCAGCAGGGGGAAGGGAACTGGTTTTCGCCTGGTATCGGCGGATCCTTCTACAATGTCCCCGAAATCAAGCATGCCATGAGGTCGCTCGACACGCCGCTCTTCGCCTTCTGGGCATTACTTGCCGAACGGCCAGCAGTTTAGAAATAAAGGGGGGTTGCCCATGAAAATTCTCGTGCCAGTCAAACGGGTTGTCGACTACAACGTGAAGATCCGGGTGAAGCCGGATGGCACGGGTGTCGAGCTTGCCAATGTGAAGATGTCGATGAACCCGTTCGACGAGATCTCGGTGGAAGAGG
>NZ_JACCEZ010000008.1:0-300493 GCF_013416305.1 Rhizobium sp. WYCCWR 11128 | reverse complement strand
GGTGATGAATGATGACCTGCGCTATGGCGCAGCCAATAAGGCGGCCGCCGCGGCGGCCGACAGCGCCCATCACGGCGAACTTGCCTTCGTCAAGATGCGCTACAAGCGGCCGGGCGAGGACAAGAGCGTCCTCATCACCACGCCTGTCGACGATAGCAACGCAGTCGCCACCGTCGATGCCGCGCCGCAAGATGTCCGCTTCTCGGTGGCCGTTGCAGCCTTCGGCCAGAAACTCAGCCATGTCGCGGCCGTCGATTCCTATTCCTACCAGGCGATTGCCGCTCTCGCCGCGGCATCGCGAGGAACGGATGCCTTCGGCTACAGGTCGGATTTCCTCAGCCTCGTTCGGCTGGCGGACGGCCTCAGTCAACGGTGAGGCAAGAGGCACAAAATGAGAGGCCGTCCTAAAAGGGCGGCCTCGGCTCTTCAACGATTATCCGAGTCTCGATCCGTTGGCCGTGAGATAAACAGCATAGAGAGACGTGCTCGCGGTGATGAAGAGACGGTTCAGTTTCTCGCCGCCGAAAGTGACGTTGGAGACGCCCTCAGGAATATGGATCTTGCCGATCAAGGTACCATCCGGATCGTAGGCGTGCACACCGTCGCCGGCGCTCGTCCATATCCTGCCCTTGCGATCGACGCGAAAACCATCGAACAGACCTGCAGTACATTCTGCGAAAACGCCGAGATCGGTCAGCCTTCCCTCATTCGAGACCGCGAGCTTTCTGATATGACGCGGACCGCCGGGCAGGTGCGTTGCGCCGGTGTCGGCAATGTAGAGCACCGTCTCATCCGGGGAGAAAGCCAGCCCGTTCGGCTTGACGAAATCGGAGGTCACCTGATCGGTCGTGCCTTTTGCCGGATCATGCCGATAGACGTGGCATCCGCCGACTTCCGCTTCGCCATAGTCGCCCTCGTAGTCGTGAAGGATGCCGTAGCTCGGGTCGGTAAACCAGACGGTCCCATCGGATTTGACGGTGACGTCATTTGGAGAATTGAGGCGTTTGCCTGCAATTCGATCGGCCAGAACGGTGATCCTGCCGTCGAAATCCGTGCGCGTGACACGGCGCGTCAGATGCTCGCAGGTGATCAGCCGACCCTGATTGTCGACGGTGTTGCCATTCGAATTGTTGCTGGGCGAGCGGAAGACTGATGTATGCCCGCTGGTGTCGTCGTAGCGCATCATCCGGTTGTTGGGGATATCCGAGAAAACCAGATACCGCCCGGCGGCAAACCAGGCCGGTCCCTCCAGCCAGCGGCCACCCGTCCAAAGTCGCTCAACGCGAGCGTGACCGACGAAGCAGCTTTCAAAGCGAGGGTCGAGAACCTCAAACCCTGTACCGTCAATTTGCCCGAACATGGTGCTCCTCCGTATCATCAATTGTTATCGATATCATACTGTCGTGTTTTGGGGGCTCGGTACAGATACCGATCTGCCCAGCTTTGCGAAAAAAATGCCCAGGGAATCTTGATTTTTGGACGTTGGAATGGTGCATTCCTGCAATAATATCGATTGTACGATGATAGCGATAACTTTATTGTGTCTTGGACTACCCAATTCGGAAGCTTTGTGAAAGCGGAGATCAGTGAAAAACGAGGATGAGCCGAAAGACAAGCGTCTCAAGCTGGGAGAGGCTCAAAAGCTGACGATGGCGGAGGTCGCCAAATATGTCGGCGTATCTGCCATGACCGTGTCGCGTGCCTTTCGCCAGGATGCGAGCGTTTCCGAGGAGACCCGGAAGCGCATCATGGAGGCCGTCGACGCACTCGGCTATGTGCTCGACCTGTCTGCCGGCAGTCTCTCGTCGAGGCGGAGCGGCTTCATCGCTGCGCTGGTGCCCTCGATCAACAATTCGAATTTTTCCGACACCGCACGGGGCATGACCGATGCGCTGCAGAATACCGGCCTTCAGCTCCTTCTCGGCTATACCGACTATTCGGCGGAGAAGGAAGAAGAGCTGATCGAGGCGATGCTGCGCCGCCGCCCGGAAGGCATCATCCTGACCGGTGGTTCGCACACGGCGCGCGCGCGGCGCATGCTGGCAAAAGCCGGCATTCCCGTTGTCGAGACCTGGGAGCTTCCGGAAAATCCGATCAATCAGGTCGTCGGCTTTTCCAACAGCGAGGCGATGGCCCTGCTGGTGCGGACGCTTGCCAGTCAGGGATATCGGAAGTTCGGCTATATCGGGGGAACGACGGCGCGCGATACGCGCGGCAGCCAGCGGCGTAGCGGTTTCCAGAAGACGGTTGAAGAACTCGGCCTGGGACCGGGACGGATGATTTCCTTCGGCGTCCCGCCCATCACCATGGAACAGGGTGGCCAGGCAATCGTCAGCCTGCTGGAGCGCTGGCCGGACACGGAAGTGGTTCTCTGCGTTTCCGACCTTTCCGCCTTCGGCGCCATCATGGAATGCACGCGCAGGGGAATGAAGGTTCCGCGGGACATCGCTGTTGCCGGTTTCGGCGACTATGAGATCTCGTCCATCTGTCATCCGCGCATCACCACCATCAATGTCGACTGTTATGGCATCGGTCGCCAGGCGGCCGCCCGCCTGCTGGATACCCTCCATACCGGCGAGGCGACCGGCGATGAGATCACATTGACCGGCTACAAGGTTGTCTTGCGCGAAAGCACGGACCGAAACGGCGCGCCGACCGCTTGAGACTAAAGCGCCGCGCGTCTTTTCGGATGCGCGGCGCTGTAACGTTTTGAATGTCTGGATAATTTTATCCTCAAATCGATTCCGATTTAAGGAATTATACAGTCGGTCAAAAGGCGATCTGGACTTTCATGGACTTGCTGCGATCGCCCGCCAGCTCGAAGGCGGCGACGGCCTCTTCGATCCCAAAGACACCTGTCAGCAGTGGCTTCAGATCGACGCGACGCGCGTTGATCAGTTCAACGGCGAGCGCAAATTCCTCGTGAAAACGGAATGTGCCGCGCATCTCGATTTCCTTCGCAACGATCATGTTCTGCGGAATGGAAACATCGCCGCCAAGGCCGAGCTGCACGAGAACAGCGCGGGGCTTAAGCGTCTCCAAGCCGGCGCGCACCGCCCGCTCATTTCCCGACGCTTCGAACATGACATCGAAATATCCCTTTTCGGCACTGTAGGCCGCGAGGTCGGAAGCATGCGTGGCAACATTGATCGTTCGGTCGGCGCCGCTGGTGCGGGCAATCGCCAGAACGCTGTCGGTCACGTCGGTCGCGACGATCTCACGGGCGCCGAGGACGCGCGCCGCGACGATCGCCAACATCCCAATGGGGCCACAACCGGTGACCAGCACCCGTTTGCCGAGCAGCGATCCGGCGCGGTTTGCCGCATGCAGCGTCACCGCAAAGGGTTCGGCAAAGGCGGCCTCGTGAATGGAAATGCCGTCCGCGACCTTGTGGCATTGCCAACGCTCCGCCACCAGCCGCTGGCGAAAGCCACCCTGAATGTGCGGCATCGGCATGGCGCTGCCGTAAAACCGCATGTTGAGGCAGTGGTTTTGCTGCCCCTTCAGGCAATATTGGCAATGGTTGCACGGCCGGCTCGGAGAAACCGCAACACGGTCTCCCACAGTAAGGTCGGCGACGCCGGAACCGAGCGCCTTGACCGTGCCGGCGATCTCATGGCCGAGGATCATTGGTTCGCGCAGGCGAACGGTGCCGAAACCGCCATGATTGTAATAATGCAGGTCGGAACCGCAGATGCCGCCGGCTTCGATGGCAATCTCCACCTGCCCGGCACCGGCAACCTCCGGCTCGCGCTCTTCGATCCTGAGATCCTTGGCGGCATGAATGACGATGGCTTTCATATCGGGACCCTCACACGACGGGAGTTGGAAGCAAGCTACCTGCAAAATGCGCAGCGAGATTGTCTCTGACCAGTTGGCCCATGGCCTTGCGGGTCTCGACAGTGCCAGAGCCGTGATGGGGCTGCAACACGACATTTTGGAGGGTCAGGAAACGCGCATCGATCCGGGGTTCGTTCAGGAAGACATCAAGGCCCGCAGCCTGAATCGTGCGGTTTTGAAGGGCTGCGATCAGCGCCTCTTCGTCTACGGTCGTTCCGCGCGAGACATTGATCAAGATGCCGTTTGGCCCGAGTGCTTCAAGCACTTCAGCGTTGATGATCTTCATGGTCGCCTCCCCACCGGGGACGATGACGATCAGAAAATCGGCCCAACCGGCAAGCGCGATCAGGTCTGGCTCGTAGGTGTAGGCAACATCCTGGTGATCATGGCGGGCGAAATAGGAGATGTCGCAGCCGAAAGCGGCAGCCCTCTTGGCGATCGCCTTGCCGATCCGCCCCATGCCGGCGATCCCCACCTTCTTGCCCGAGACGCGTGTCACCAGCGGCATGGCGACACTGCCCCACTGGCCGGAGCGGACGAGAACATCTGCCTGCGGGACCTGCCTTGCCGTCGCAAGCAGCAGTCCGATGGCGATATCGGCGACATCTTCGGTGAGCACATCAGGCGTGTTGGTGACGCGAATGCCGTTCGCGCGGGCATAGGACAAGTCGATGGCGTCGGTGCCGACGCCATAACAGGAGACGATTTCCAGTTTCGGCAATTGCGCCATCAACTCTGCGGAGGCTCCGAGTTCGCCACGGGTCGCTATGGCGCGGATATCCTTGCCGACCCTTGATATCAGCTCCTGTCGGTCTGCCGCTTCCCACAAGCGATGGACGCGGTAGTTCGCCTCCAGATCCACCATGTCCCATTCCGGATAAGCTCCGGTCATCAAGATTTCTTCTTTAGGCATTCCGTTTCCATCCCGCATTTTGACAGTTGATTATGTTATCGATAACATATAATTCGGAAGAGGGATGTCAAGTGAGTTTCACCGTCAGCGGCAGTTGAAGCCGTCACCCGCGGCGGAACCGGAGGAGTTATTTGCATGAAGAACTTGTTCGATCTTACCGGACGGCGTGCCCTGATCACCGGCTCGAGCCAGGGGATCGGCTATGCCCTGGCCGAAGGCCTGGCGCAGTATGGCGCCGAAGTCATCATCAACGGCCGCACGCCCGAAAGCGTCAACCGCGCGGTCGAGAGCCTCAAGGATCAAGGCCTGTCTGCCCATGCGGCGATCTTCGACGTGACCAGCAAGGATGCTGCCAAAGAAGGCATAGACGCAATCGAAGCCGATATCGGGCCGCTCGACATCCTGATCAACAATGCCGGCATGCAGTTTCGCACGCCGCTGGAAGATTTCCCGGCGGACAAATGGGAGCTGCTGCTGACCACCAATATTTCGAGCGTATTTTATGTCGGCCAGGCCGCGGCCAAACCCATGATCGCCCGCGGACAGGGCAAGATCATCAACATCGCCTCCGTTCAAAGCGAACTGGCGCGCCCCGGCATTGCTCCCTACACCGCGACCAAGGGCGCGGTGCGTAATCTGACCCGCGGCATGTGCGCCGACTGGGCCAAGTACGGCCTGCAGATCAACGCGATTGCGCCGGGCTACTTCAAGACGCCGCTCAATCAGGCGCTTGTCGACAATCCCGAGTTCTCGTCCTGGCTCGAGAAGCGGACGCCGGCCGGACGCTGGGGCAATGTCGAGGAACTGGTCGGCGCCGCCGTTTTCCTGTCGGGCCAGGGCTCGTCCTTCATCAACGGGCACACGCTTTATGTCGACGGCGGCATCACGACCTGCCTCTGATAGAGACGAGACCATGGATTTCGAGAAAAGGGCGCCACCTCTGGCCGTCGTCGTCATGGGCGTCAGCGGCTGCGGAAAATCTTCGGTTGGAGAGCATCTCGCCGCTCGAAACGGCATGCTGTTTCTGGAGGGCGACCAACTCCACCCCGCTGGCAATGTCGAGAAGATGGCGCAGGGTATACCGCTGACCGACGACGACCGCCTGCCCTGGCTCGACCGGATCGGGGAGGAAATAAGGACCGCGCAAAAAGCATCGCGAGGGCTAGTGATTTCCTGTTCGGCGCTGAAGAGAAGCTATCGGGACAAGCTGAGGCAGGCGGCGGACGGGCGTCTGGCCTTTGTTTTCCTCGAAGGATCCCGCGACCTGTTGCTGTCGCGGATGCAAGCCCGCCAGGGCCATTTCATGCCCGCGACTTTGCTCGACAGCCAGTTGCAGACGCTGGAGCCGCCGACCGGTGAAGCTAATGTCGTGACGGTGGCGATCGACAATGCGTTGGATGATATCGTGGCACTGGCTTGCAAGGGACTGAGCGGCATGGCCGTCAAGGGAGGAGATTATCATGCAGGATGACTACAGAGCAGATGTCGCCGTCATCGGTGCCGGCATCATGGGAACGGCGATCGTCACCCGATTGATCGAAACCGGGCATAAGGTATCGGTCTTCGACCTGGATACCGAAAAAGTTGCGGCTTTGCAGGCCAAGGGGGCGCGCGCGGCCGGCTCCGTGGAGGAAGCGGTCTCATGGTCGGCGTTTTGCGTGCTCAGCCTCAATCACGCAAACATCGTCCGCGCTGTCGTCTTCGGCGAAAAGGGCGTTGCGGCGGCGGCGAATGCCGACAAGGTGCTGATCGATATGTCCTCGATCGACCCGGCCGACACGGCCGACATGGCGATGCGGCTGCGTCGAGAAACCGGCATGGCATGGGTGGATTGCCCGCTCTCCGGCGGCGTGCCAGGTGCGCTGAGCGGACGCCTGACGATCATGGGGGGCGGCAGTGCTGAGGATTTCGAACGGGCACGCGTGGTGATGCGGCATCTTGCCGCCAATTACACGCTGATGGGTGTATCCGGCGCGGGGCAGACCACGAAGCTGATCAATCAATTGTTTTGCGCGGTCCTGTTTCAGGCCGTCGCAGAGGCGGTCAAGCTCGCTGAAGCCGGCGGCGTCGATCCGGCCGCCATTCCGGCCGCCCTTGCCGGCGGCAGGGCGGACAGCCGCATATTGCAGGAATTCATGGCGAAATTCGCCGCCCGGGATTTCTCGCCGACAGGCAGAATCGACAACATGTTGAAGGACCTGGATTCGCTTCAAGCCTTTGCGCTCAAGACGAAGACGCCATTGCCGATGACTGGCTCGGTGGTCGAGATTCACCGCCTGCTCTGCGCTGCCGGGCTTGGGCCAAAAGACTCGGCCGAGATGATGCGCCTTCTCGATGGATTTCAGGCCGATTGACGTCAATCTCTCCGAGAAATTCGAGATCGTCATCTTTCCGCTTGACCATCCATAAATGTTATCGATAACATACGTCCATGAAACCCGCAGCTTTGGGAGGAGCCACAGTGGAAGCCAAGAGACTGCTGGAATTCCAGTCGATCACCAAGAGCTTCGGCGGCACGCAGGCGCTGCGCGACGTCTCGATCGACCTGCGCGAAGGAGAAATCCTCGCGCTGCTGGGAGAAAATGGCGCCGGCAAATCGACGCTCATCAAGACGCTTGCGGGCATCTACAAGCCCGATAGCGGCGACATCCTGTTTCGCGGCCAGAGCTACGACCATCGTCCCCCGAAGCCGAACGAGCGGCAGCCGGTTGCCTTCATCCACCAGGATCTCGGTTTGATCGAGTGGATGACGGTCGGCGAGAACATGGGCTTGTCGCAGGGCTTCTCGATGCGTCGCGGCCTGATCGATTGGAACAGGACGCAGGCGCGTGCCAAGGAAGCCTTGAAACTGGTCGGTTGCGACTTTGACCCCACGACGCGGGTCTCGGCATTGTCGCGCACCGAAAAGTCGCTTGTCGCCATCGCCCGTGCACTTGCCGTCGAAGCTGACGTGCTGGTGCTCGACGAGCCGACGGCGAGCCTTCCCGCCGATGAAGTCGATCGGCTGTTCAATGCGATCCGTCCGTTGAAGGATCGGGGAGTCGGCATGATCTACGTTTCCCACAGGCTGGACGAAATCTTCCGGATTGCCGATCGGGTCGCCGTTCTGCGCGACGGATGCATGGTGGGACAGAAGCCCGTCAGCGAGACCACCCCCGAGGAGCTGGTGACGATGATCATCGGCCGCAGCGGCGACAGCCTTTTTTCCAAGACGGCGATCACGCCCGGCAAGGCGATCGTCGAGGTCCGCGATCTCGTCTGCGCCGGCACAGGCCCGATATCCTTCGATATCCGCGAGGGCGAGCTTCTGGGACTGGCTGGATTGCGCGGCGCCGGTCAGGAACGGATCGGCCGCGCTCTGTTTGGTTGCGAGCCCTTCAACGGCTCGGTTCTGCTGCATGACGAGGCCCCCGACCTTTCCAGCCCACGAGGGGCAATGGCGTCGGGCATCGGCTTGATTGCCCGTGACCGGACGGAGGAATCCGTGGCGCTCTCGCTATCCATTCGGGAAAATACCTATCTTAATCCGGGAGCCGTCGGGCGTGGGCTTTTGTCCTTCCTGTCGCCGCGCGGCGAAGCCGACCTTGCCCATAAGATCGGCCATTCCGTCGGTCTGCGGCCGAACGACCCGGATCTGCCGGTGGAGGCCCTGTCGGGCGGCAACCAGCAGAAAGTGGTCGTCGGCCGCTGGCTGGCGACCGGCCGCAAGCTGCTGGTCGCCGAAGATCCGACCGCCGGCGTCGACATCGGGGCGCGTGCGGAGATCTACCGTCTGATCACCCAGGCGCTCGAGGCCGGTCTCGCGGTTGTCGTGGTGTCGACGGACTTCGAGGAAATCGCCCATATCTGCCACCGCGCGCTGGTCTTCTCGCGCGGGAAAATCGTCAGTGAACTGACTGGAAGCGCTCTGACGACGGAGGCGGTCATCACGGCCGCATCCGCATCGGAAGCCGCTTGAGCCATCGGGAGAACAGCCATGCAATCCATTGAATCCACGGCCCTGGAGCCGACCAAGAGCGAAATGGCCGGTCTGTCCACAGGACAGAAGATCGGACGCCTGATCCCGGTTTACGGGTTGGTGATCCTGACCGTCGGCCTGATCGTGATCTTCTCGATCCTTCTGCCGGATACGTTCCCGACCGTGTTGAATG
Organism: Rhizobium sp. WYCCWR 11128; assembly: GCF_013416305.1. Classification (NCBI taxonomy): domain Bacteria; kingdom Pseudomonadati; phylum Pseudomonadota; class Alphaproteobacteria; order Hyphomicrobiales; family Rhizobiaceae; genus Rhizobium; species Rhizobium sp. WYCCWR 11128. The sequence continues at coordinate 291,589 of NZ_JACCEZ010000008.1, read as the reverse complement.
TCCGCTCGATCGTGTCCGACAAGGCGATCATCGCGCTTCTATCGCTGGCTGCGATGATCCCGATGGCATCGGGTCGCATCGATCTGACCGTCGGCTATGGCATCGTGCTCTGGCACATTCTCGCTATCAGCCTGCAGACGGCCTACGGCCTGCCCTGGCCGGTCGCGGTCGTCATCGTGCTCGCGCTCGGCGTTCTGACCGGCTGCATCAACGGGCTGCTGGTCGAGGTTGCGAAGATCGACAGCTTCATCGCGACGCTCGGCACCGGAACGGTCCTATACGCGCTTGCGCTCTGGCACACCGGCGGCCGGCAGGTGGTCGGCGTCCTGCCTGATGGTTTCTATGCGCTGAACGGCACGATGCTGTTCGGCCTACCGATCACCGGCTTCTACGTGCTGCTGATCGCCATCTGCATGTGGATCGTGCTCGAATACCTGCCGATCGGCCGCTATCTCTACGCCATTGGCGCCAATCCGAAGGCGGCGGCCCTCAATGGCATTCCGGTCCGCAAATTCGTGATCGGCGCATTCGTCACCTCGGGGCTGCTCGCGGCTCTGACCGGGGTCCTGCTCGCCTCGAAGCTGCGGATCGGCCAGGCGAGCGTCGGCCTCGAATATCTCCTGCCGGCGCTTGTCGGCGCATTTCTGGGATCGACGACGATCAAGCCGGGACGGGTGAACGTCTGGGGCACCTTGATCGGCGTCATCATCCTGGCGGTCGGAATATCAGGAATTCAGCAATTCGGCGGGTCGTTCTTCGTCGAACCGCTGTTCAACGGCGTCACCCTGCTGATTGCCATCGGCATAGCAGGCTACGCCCAGCGCAAGCGCGGAGCTGTGAGGAGGATCACACCCGCATCCAAATGAGGATGCCGGCTCATCCCGGCATTTCACAACAAACAAAATGGAGGAGTGAACATGAAGCGCAGAACATTATTGCAGGCAACGGTCGCAACCGTCGCCGTTATGCTCAGCATGCCGGCATGGGCCGATTCGATGGCCGACGCCAAAGCCGTGGTCGAAAAATATGCTTCCAAGGTGAGCGCCTGGGATGGCCCGACGAGCGGCCCCAAGGGCGCTGCCGGAAAGAACATCGTCATTCTTGCCGGCGATATGAAAAACGGTGGCATCCTCGGCGTGGTCAATGGCGTTCAGGAAGCGGCAGGCGCGCTCGGCTGGACGGTGAAGGCGCTTGACGGCGCCGGCTCGATCGGCGGGCGGACCGCGGCTTTCGGCCAGGCCATGGCGCTGAAGCCGGATGGCATCATCATCAACGGCTTTGACGCGGTCGAACAGAAGCCGGCGATGGAAGCGGCCAAGGCTGCCGGCATTCCGATGGTTTCCTGGCACGCCGCCTCGGCGGTCGGTCCGGTTCCCGAAGTCGGTGTCTTCGCAAACGTGACCACCGATGCGATGGAAGTGTCGAAGTCGGCGGCGGATTGGGCCTTTGCCGATGCCGGCGGCAAGCCGGGCGTCATCATCTTTACCGACTCCACCTATGCGATCGCGATTGCCAAGGCCGATCGCATGAAGAAGGAGATCGAGGATCTCGGCGGTACGGTGCTCGAATATGTCGACACACCGATCGCCGAAACCTCTCAGCGCATGCCGCAGCTCACCACATCGCTTCTGCAAAAGTATGGCGCGAAGTGGACGCATTCGCTGGCGATCAACGACCTCTATTACGACTTCATGGGACCTTCGCTCGCCTCGGCCGGCATTGCAGGCGATGGAAAACCGGTGAACGTGGCAGCCGGTGACGGTTCGGAGAGCGCCTATCAGCGTATCCGCGCCAAGCAATTCCAGGCCGTCACGGTCGCCGAGCCGCTCAACCTCCAGGGCTGGCAGCTCGTCGACGAACTGAACCGAGCCTTCGCGGGCGCTCCGTGGTCGGGCTATGTGTCGCCGCTGCATGTGGTGACCAGTGCGAATGTCGAATTCGACGGCGGACCGAAGAACAGCTTCGATCCCGATAACGGCTATCGCGATCAATATAAGAAAATCTGGGGCAAATAACCCTCCCAGCCGAGGGCGTATCGATCGATACGCCCTCACTTCCTGACATCACTGCAACATCGATCCAGCGCCGGCGAGTTTTGGAAAAGAGAACCTATGATCATTCGTTATGCTTTGTTTGAAGGCGAAATCCATCCCGGCAGAGAAGCGGAATTCCGCGAATTCGTGCGGCAGCGGCTCGTCCCTCTCTGGACGAAATTTCCGGGCGCCGAGGAAATCCGGGTGCTGGACGGGATGGAGCGCGACGCAGGCGCCCCGATTTATGCCATGGCGCTCGCCATTCGTTATCCGGATATGGACGCGGTGAACGCAGCACTTCTCTCCGATGTGCGGTCGCAGAGCCGCGAGGTGACCGGCGAACTCCTGCAGCTCTTTACCGGCAAGGTGCATCATCACGTATTCGCGGCCAACGAATACGCGCCGCATATCGCCTGACGGCAGTCGATCCCGACGTCCGCGACGGCTTGGATGACTGCTCCGGTCCGCTGCCCGGCTAAAACAAAAGTAAGGGTTTGAACAACGACCCGGAAAGCGCCCGCGGACGAGCCTCCCGGGCGCTTTTTCACGTCTGGTGCGCCGAGCATCCTCGGACGCGACGGATGCGATCGTTTCTGTCGCCCGACTTTTGAGGACAATTTTCCCTCAGCGCCACTTTCATTAAACTAAATAGTCTATCGATTTAGTAGATTATGTTCCATCTTACCGTGCATCGCTCCTGCAAACAACAATCCGAAACGGGAAGATCGACGATGACATTGGCAAGGACATTCAAAATTGCGTTGTTCAGTCTGCTTGGTCTCAGTGCCATTCACGGTCCGGCGGCAGCCGAGACAGAGGCTCCGCTGCTTTCCAAAGTGCCGCCAGGCACGGTGCTGACGATCGGCGATCCGGTCACCCAGAAAGCGCTCGAAGTGTCCGGTCTCGGCAAGGAGCTCAGTTTCGAGGTCAAATGGGCCAATATCAGCGGCGGCCCGCAGACTTCGGAAGCTTTCCGCGCCCATGCGCTCGATGTCGGGTCTGTGGCCGAGATCCCCTCGATCTTCGCCAACTGGAACAACCTGCCCGTCCGCAACATCGCCTATCGCGAACGCCGTGACCCGATCGCCAATCCCATCTACCGCTTCGGCATCGCGCCAGGCGCGGCCATCAAGACGCTCGCGGACTTCCGCGGCAAGCGCATCGCCTTCAGCCCGGGTCAGGCACAGGGCACGCTTGTTCTACGCGCCCTGCACGCGGCAGGTCTGAAGAGCGGTGACGTCACCCTGGTGGAACTGCCGAGCACCAGTGACGTCTACCCGAAGGCATTGGCGAGCAAGCAGGTCGACATCGCGCCGCTCGGCGGCGTCTACATCAGGCGCTATATCACCCAATACGGGCCTGATGGCGCGACCCTCGTGGAACATGGCCTGCGCGACGATCCGAGCCATCTTTATGCGCCGCAATGGGTTCTGGACGATCCCGCCAAGGCGGCAGCTCTCGCCGAATATGTCGGCCTGTGGGCACGCGCCACCGAATGGGTGAACCGGAACCCGGATCTCTGGATCAAGGAATATTACGTCGGTCAGCAGGGGTTGAGCCAGGAGGACGGGGAATATCTCGTCAAGTTGACCGGCGAACAGGTCGTTCCTAGCGATTGGAGCGAAGTGAAGAAGCGCCACCAGGAAACCATCGACCTGCTGGCAGACGAGCTCGGCTACAAGAGCTTCAATGTGGAGCAGATTTTCGACAATCGCTTCGAAAAGCTCGGCGCCGCAGCCTTGGCCAAGAGCCAGTAACGCTCGACACCCCTTCGGAGAGGAGATTTGAAGCATGGCAACCACTTGGGATGCAGATGGGGCGAAACTGTCGCGGTCGTCCGGCGGTAGAATTGTGCGGGCAGGTTCTCGCCTCGTAAAACCGGCTGGCTCCGCTGGCCCCCGAGCCCGGCGCAGGTTGGGCCCCGGACCGGCGATCCCTTTCGGATTGCAGATCGGGCCGGCATTACTCGTCTTGACCTGGGTCGTTGGCTCGGCGCTCGGATGGATCGACCCGCGGATCCTGTCGGCGCCGTGGACAGTGGCTGAGGCTTTCGTAAGGCTCATCGAGCAGGGTCGCCTGCAGGACAATTTCGTGACGTCAGCGACACGCGCCCTGCTCGGCCTTAGCATCGGATTGCTGATCGGCACGATCCTGGCGGTGATCGCCGGCCTTTCCCGGATCGGCGAAGCCCTGATCGACGGGCCGGTACAGATCAAGCGCGCGATACCGACGCTGGCCCTGATCCCTTTGTTGATCCTGTGGTTCGGCATCGGCGAGAGCATGAAGGTTACGACAATCGCGCTTGCCGTGATCGTGCCGATTTATATCCACACCCACAACGCGCTCCGCAGCATCGACAGCCGTTATGTCGAACTGGCCGAAACCCTGCGGATGAGCCAGAAGGACTTCATCCTTCAGGTCGTGCTGCCTGGTGCTTTGCCGGGTTTCCTTCTGGGTCTGCGGTTTGCCGTCACCCTCTGCTGGGTTTCTCTCGTCGTGGTCGAGCAGATCAACGCCACCAGCGGGCTCGGTTACATGATCGATCTTGCCCGCAATTACGGACAGACCGACGTCATTCTCGTCGGCCTGGTGGTCTATGTGCTGCTGGGTCTCGTCTCGGACGGTCTCGTCCGCCTGCTTGAACGGAGGGTCCTCTCATGGCGCCGCACCCTGGCAAACTGAAGCCCGCAACCAAGGCCGTCCACGTGCGAAACCTCGCACGGCGGTTTGCGACGACGACGATCCTCGACGGCGTCGATCTCGACATCGAGGAAGGCGAGTTCGTCGCCCTGCTCGGCCGCAGCGGCTCCGGCAAAAGCACGTTCCTCAGGGCTCTTGCCGGTCTCGATCATGGTGTCGAGGGAACCGGCACCCTGGAGACGCCGGAGAGCCTTTCGGTGGTTTTCCAGGACGCCCGCCTGCTGCCGTGGCGTACCGTCATCCAGAACGTCACGCTCGGCCTACGTGGATCTTCCGGCCAGGAAGCCGGACGGAAAGCCTTGGCGGAAGTAGGACTTGCCGGCCGGGAAACGGCGTGGCCGAACCAGCTTTCGGGCGGGGAACAGCAGAGGGTCGCGCTTGCCCGTTCGCTGGTGCGCGAACCGGCCCTGCTTCTCGCCGATGAGCCATTCGGCGCGCTCGACGCGCTGACCCGGCTGAAAATGCACGATCTGCTGCGGGAGTTGTGTGCAAGACACCGTCCTGCCGTGCTGCTCGTCACCCACGACGTCGATGAGGCGATTTCGCTGGCCGACCGGATACTGGTTCTCGACGAAGGCCGCCTCATCGAGGATCTCAAGATCGATCTGCCGACGCCGCGCGACCACGGCGATCCGAGCTTTGCTCAAACCCGCATCCATCTCCTCAGCCGGCTCGGGGTCGAGCTTCCGGGCCGCAAGGCCGCCTGACATCAGCAACAGTTCAATTTGATGAGGATAAGCCAATGAGCACATCGAAAAGGCAAATGCGGCTTGGCGCATTCATCATGGCGACCGGCCATCATATCGCCGCCTGGCGCCATCCGGAGGCGCAGGCCGATGCCGGCCTCAATATCGATCACTACCGCGAGCTCGCCCAGACCGCCGAACGCGGCAAATTCGATCTCGTCTTCGTCGCCGACAGTCCGGCTGGATGGGACCGCGCCAAGGACCCCGAAGCGCTTCGTCGCACCGCCCAGGGCGCGCATTTCGAGCCGCTGACCCTCTGGGCGGCCCTCTCCCAGGTGACCAAACATATCGGCTTCGTCGCCACGGCATCGACGACCTACGAGGACCCCTACCTGCTGGCCCGCAGGTTCGCGTCGCTGGACTATATCTCCAAGGGTCGCGCCGCCTGGAACGTCGTCACGACAGGTGCGGATGTTTCGAAGAATTTTTCAATCGCAGGCCATCCTGCCCATGCCGATCGTTATGAGCGGGCCGAGGAATTCGTCGACCTGGTGAAGGGCCTGTGGGATTCTTATGAGGACGACGCCTTCATCCGCGACAAGGAAAGCGGGGTCTATCTCGACCTCGACAAGGTGCATCTCGTCGATCACAAGGGCAAGTTCTTCTCGGTGGCCGGTCCGCTCAACGTCGGCCGCCCGGTGCAGGGCTATCCTGTGATCGTGCAGGCCGGCGCATCGGAACCGGGGCGCGAACTTGCCGCCCGCACGGCCGAGATGATCTTTACCGCCAACCAGACCTTCGAGGATGCGCAGGAATTCTATTCCGACGTCAAAGGGCGGCTCGCCCGCTACGGGCGCCGGCCGGACGAACTGCTGATCAGTCCCGGCATATTCCCGGTTCTCGGCGGGACGGAAGCGGAAGCCCAGGCGAATTACGACCATATCCAATCGCTGGTTCATCCCTCCATCGCCTGGAATATCCTTGCCCGCCACTACAAGGGCATCGACCTTTCCGGCTACTCGCTGGATGATCCCGCCCCTCCCCTGCCTGATAATACCGAACTCAACAAGAGCCGCCTCAAGCTGGTTTCGGATCTGGTATCGCGCAACAATCTGACGCTGCGCCAGTTCTATCTGGCGGTCGCCACCGCTCGTGGCCACCGGACGGTGGTCGGAACACCCGAGCAGATTGCCGATGCGATGCAGACCTGGTTCGAGAACGGTGCTGCCGACGCCTTCAACATCATGCCGCCGATCCTGCCCACCGCGCTTACCGATTTCGTCGATCAGGTCGTCCCGATCCTGCGCAAGCGCGGCCTGTTCCGGCACGAATATGAAGGGACGACGCTACGGGAAAATCTTGGCCTCCAACGCCCGCCGAATGGCTTTGTGGTTCAGGCGGGGCAGCAGCAGGTGCAGGCGGCCGTATGATCTCTTGAGGGGGCTTCCCTCCCCCTGGCTTTGTTCCAATCACACACAGAACTGCAGCATCGCATGAGCAATAATTCCGAATTTCTCTGGTATATTCCGAACGACGTCAAAGCCGGTCATCGCGGCGATTCCGCCGTCGAGAACCACAACAGCCTGGATACGCTGACCAGCCACGCCAGGGCACTGGAGGAGCATGGCTGGAAGGGCGCGCTCATCGGCACCGGTTGGGGCCGCCCCGACACGTTCACCGTCGCGGCCTCGCTCGCCGCCCGGACCACCACCTTCGAGCCGCTCATTGCGATCCGTCCAGGTTATTGGCGACCGGCGAACTTCGCTTCCGCGGCGGCGACGTTGGACCATCTGACCGGCGGCCGCGTGCGGATCAACATCGTGTCGGGCAAGGACAACCTCTCTGCTTACGGCGATAGCGAGGGAGATCAGGCACACCGCTATGCCAGGACCAAGGAGTTCATGCGGTTGGTCCGCAGATTGTGGACCGAAGAAAACGTCACATCCACCGGCGAGAACTTCCGCGTCGCTGAATCCACCGTGGTGCCGCGCATCCAGGTTCGCGGCGACCGTCGGCACCCCAAATTCTATTTCGGCGGTGCCTCGGAGGCGGCCGAACGGGTGGCCGCGACCGAGGCCGATGTCCAACTTTTCTGGGGCGAGCCGCTCGATGGTGTTCGGGAACGGATCGCGCGGCTCAAGGCGTTGAGCCGGGAACTGGACCGCGATCTCCCGCCGCTGGAATTCGGCCTGCGGATCACGACGCTGGTCCGCGACACCACCGAACAGGCCTGGACCGACGCCGAGGCGAAGGTCGCCGAGATGGCGAGAAGCAAGGGCACCGGCTGGCACGATCACCAGCGCGCGCTCGCCGTCGGCCAGCAGCGGCTGCTTGATCTGCATGAGCGCGGCGACGTCCTCGACGACAACCTCTATACCGCGCCGGGCAAGTTCGGCGGTGGCGGCGCCGGCACCACCTGGCTGGTCGGATCGGCGGAAGACGTCGCCCGCTCGCTGCGCAAATATCAGGATCTCGGCATCACCCACTTCGTGCTGTCCGACACGCCCTATCTCTCCGAAATCAAGCGGCAGGGCGATCAGCTTCTTCCGCTGCTGCGCGGCTGAAGCCGGAGCAACGGCGCTCCGGTACCGCAGCTGCAATTCATGCCGATTGCCGAGATCGTTCAGAGCGTCGCGCAGTTCACGGGCAAGCCGCAAAACCTTGCTATGCGGGGGAGGTTGGTGATTTCGCAACCATCGGGAGAGCGCTCGTCGAATTGTCCATCCGAAAAGCGCAAATGCTATCCAGATATGGCGATATAGCAAGCTCCGTCGGCTCCGTTTACACTCTCTAAAATATATTCCTCTAATTTTTTTTAGATATCGGGACGACGTTCTTTAGGTTCGTCACCTCCGCCATGATAGCGGGCCAGGCACCCGAATTTCGCATGAAATCGGCTTTTATTGCTTTGACGGATGTCCCGTATCTCGAGCGCGATTCCGGGCACAGGGGTACCCGTCGGATGCACTCGGAGACACCGAGGCGCTGCATTCGAACGAGATATGACAAGCAATCCTGGCTGCCGAGACATCCTTCCAACAAACCTCACCGCGAGGGGAGAGTGCATATGAAGAATATCATGAGTTTCGGGGTTGTGGCCCGCCTGGCGCTTGGCTTCAGCGTTCTCCTTTTGCTGATGGTTGGCTTGACCATCTATTCGACGGACAAAGTTGCGCAGATCAACGATAAGCTTGGAACCATCAACGACGTCAACAGCGTTAAGCAGCGGTTTGCCATCAACTATCGTGGCAGCGTGCATGATCGGGCGATCGCCATCCGCGACGTCACTCTGGTGACATCGACCGATGAACGGAAGACCGCCGAGGCATTGATCGAAAAGCTGGCGGCCTCTTACGCCGAGAATGAAAAGCGCATGGCGGATATGGTTGCTTCTCCGGCCGGCGCGACGGAACAGGAAAAGACCATTCTCGGTGAGATTGCAGACATCCAGGCGAAGACCAATCCTCTGGTCGCCCAGATCATTGCGCTGCAGGAGAAGGGCGACGGCGAGGCGGCCCGCAAGATCCTGCTCGAACAGGCTCGGCCGGCCTTCGTTGCCTGGCTTGGCGCCATCAACAAATTCATCGACTATCAGGAAGCGCTGAACAAATCTATTGGCGGCGAGGTGCGCAGCACGGCAAGCGGCTTCAAGCCATTGGCCCTGACCGCGCTTGGCATTGCGGCTGTTCTTTCACTCGTTGCCGCCGCCGTGACCGCACGCACGATCGTCGGCCCGCTGGCAAAACTTCAGCTTTCGCTGAAAGCGATGGCCGACGGCAATCTCGACGGCGATCGCCGCCTCGAAGCGCGGGGCGACGAGATCGGCAAGCTTGCACGGGCGGTGGCAGGGCTGCGCGACGCAATTTCGGCAAAGGCCGAACGGGAAGCCGACGCAGAGGCGAAGAGAGCCGTGTCGGAGCGGCATCGGCTCGAGCAGGATGCAGATGAACGCCGCACCCTTGCCGAGCAGACGGACAAGGCTGTCGGCCAGCTTGGCGATGCGCTGCAGGCGCTGGCTGACGGCGATCTTACACAGCAGATCGGCACTCCGTTCATTCCGTCTCTGGAAAAGCTCAGAGCCGACTTCAATTCTGCAGTCGAAAAGCTCCGTGCCGCCATGCAGAAGGTTGCCCAGAACGCCAGCGCCATCGCGGGCGGTGCACAGGAGATCCGCTCCGCCTCGGACGATCTCGCCAAGCGGACCGAACAGCAGGCAGCCTCCGTCGAGGAAACCGCCGCTGCTCTGGAAGAGATTACGACCACCGTTGCCGACTCGAGCAACAAGGCTCAGGAAGCCGGCCAGCTCGTTCGCAAGACGAAGGAGAGTGCGGAGCGCTCGGGCAGCGTCGTTCGGGATGCGGTCGACGCCATGGGCAAGATCGAATCCTCCGCCACCGAAATCGGCAGCATCATCGGCGTCATCGATGAAATCGCGTTCCAGACCAATCTGCTGGCGCTGAATGCCGGCGTCGAAGCCGCCCGTGCCGGTGAGGCAGGCAAGGGCTTTGCAGTCGTCGCTCAGGAAGTGCGCGAGTTGGCGCAACGTTCCGCCAAGGCGGCAAAAGAAATCAAGGAACTGATCAACGCTTCGAATGGCCACGTCAAAAGCGGTGTGGCCCTGGTTGGCGAGACCGGAAAGGCGCTGAAGGAGATTGCCGAGCAGGTGCAGCAGGTCGACGGCAATGTGGGGGCCATCGTCGGCGCTTCGCAAGAGCAGGCGACGGGACTGAAAGAAATCAATACCGCCGTCAACAGGATGGATCAGGGGACGCAGCAGAACGCCGCCATGGTGGAAGAAGCGACAGCGGCCGCTCATAACCTTGCCAAGGAAGCCGACGCGCTGTTCCAGCTTCTGGGCCAGTTCAACATTGGCGGAGTGGTGGCACCGAAGCGCACATCGCAGCCCGCTGCCGCGGCGCCACATGCTCAACCGGCGTCCTCGCCTGCGCGTCAGATGATTGCCAAGGTGGGTAAGTCGTTCCAGACGAACGGGAATGCGGCATTGGCCGGCGATTGGGAAGAGTTTTAAGTCGCCCGGATCTCTTTCCGGCTGACACTGGAAAGCAAAGCCATATGATTCTTGCGAAGGGCAGCATTTGCTGCCCTTCGCATTTTCGGATCAAAGAAGGTGAGCATGATGTTGTCCGAAAACTGCTCACACTTTTCGGCATCATGCTCTAGGCCCGGGCCGGAGCCTTGGCCGGAAGCAAGGCGTTGACCACGACCGCAACGGCGATGTTGGCCGCAAGCGCCAGCAGTCCCGTATAGACGGTGAAGGGTTCGCCGCCGAGGCTGATCAGATGCAGAGGCTTCCAACCGGCATCCCAGACGAGGAAAGTGCCGCCGCCGAAGCCGACGAACCAGCCGGCAAGCAGAGCGGGTGCACGGAACCAGTTGGTGTACAGGCCGAAGACCAGGGCCGGAAGCGTCTGCAGGATCCAGATGCCACCGAGCAGCTGCAGGTCGAGGGCGAATTGTGTCGGCAGGAAGATGATGACGAGAAGCGCGCCAACCTTCACCACGAGCGAGGTGATCTTTGCGACCTTCGCCTCGCCCGCGTCACTGACCTTGGGATCGACATAGGCTTTCCAGAAATTGCGGGTGAAGAGATTGGCGGCGCCGATGCTCATCACCGCTGCCGGAACCAGCGCGCCGATGGCGATCGCCGCAAAGGCAAAGCCGGAGAACCAGCCTGAAAACAGCGTCTTGAACAGCGTCGGAACAACGTCATTGGCGCTGTCGAGCTTCAGGTTGGCGGCATGCCCCATATAGCCGAGCAGCGCCAGAAGGCCGAGCAGCAGCGTATAGGCGGGCAACATGATCGCATTCTTGCGGATCGTCTTGCCGCTGTTGGAGGCAAAGATGCCGGTCAGCGTATGCGGATACATGAAAGCCGCGAGCGCCGAACCCAAAGCGAGTGTTGCATAGGCGACATACTGATTGCCGCCGAGCAGCAGGTTGCCGGAACCCTTGGCCTGGAAGGCCGCATCGGCCGAGGCGAAGACATTGGCGTAACCCCCGAGTTTCGACGGGATCAGTGCGACGGCCGCAATCACGACGATATAGATCATGATGTCCTTGACGAAGGCGATCAGCGCCGGCGCGCGCAGGCCCGCGGAATAAGTGTAGAGCGCCAGCACGATGAAGGCGATCGCCAGCGGCAGTTCGCCATGCAGCCCGAGGGCCTTCAGCACCGCGGTCATGCCGACCAGCTGGAGGGCAATATAGGGCATGGTGGCAATGACTCCGGTTGCCGCCACGGCGAGTTCGAGACCGCGCGATCCGTACTGACCGTGGACGACGTCGCCAGCCGTCACATAGCCGAAATCCTTGGCGCGTTTCCACAGCACAGGCATGACCATGAAGACAAAGGGATAGACGACGATGGTGTAGGGCAGCGCGAAGAAGCCGTAGGCGCCGACCGTGTAGACCAGCGCCGGGACGGCGATCACCGTGTAGGCGGTATAGAAATCGCCGCCGACCAGGAACCAGGTGATCCAGGTGCCGAAGTTGCGTCCGCCGAGGCCCCATTCATCGATATGGGCCAGTGTCTCGGGCTTGCGCCAGCGACTGGCGACGAAGCCCATGACGGTAACGAGCACGAAAAAGAAGATGAAGACGGCAAGCGCCGTGCCGTTGATGTCAGTCGTCATGGCGAGTGCTCCGATAGGCGATCCAGGTCAGCGCTGCGGTGATCGGCACCCAGAGAAGCTGATACCAATAGAAGAAGGGAAAGCCGAAAAGAGATGGCTCGCGGACATTGTAAAATGGTGGCCAGAGCAGACCTAGATAGGGAATGACAAGCAGCCAGAGCGCTGCCTTGCTACGTGGTTTTTCCATGTCGGGATACCTTTCAGGCGCCGCGTCGGCGGTCGCCATGTTCCAGTTGTCGGCGTGGAAGGCAGGTCTGTCAGCCGGCGGCCGCGGCAGGCCCGGCTCGGGTCGCTCGAGGTTTTCCGACCGATCGGAAGCTGATGTAACGCATGTGAATTCCTCCCAACGGCTCGCACTTGGCCAGCCGTGGATGGAGTCCTATGGCGGTGGTTTTGTTCTCACAAGATGGGCGCGGCGCTGAAATGCCGGGGCCTACCCAGAAGTGGGTAGACGCGATTTACCCGACTTTCGAGACGATGCCGTGATCGAGCGCATAGCGGATGAGGCCCGCTGTGGTGGCGATACCGAGCTTCTTCTTGAGGTTCTTGCGATGGGTTTCCGCCGTGGCGGAGGTGATCCCGAGCGTTTCGGCGATCTCCTTGTTGCTTCTGCCGGCAACGATCAGCCCGAGAATGTCGCGTTCGCGCGGGGTCAGGGGGTCGCTACCCTCCTCTGCCCGTTCGCCCATCAGCGCGTCGAAGACGCCGGACGAGAAATATGTCCCCCCGCCCGCCACGGTCTCGATGGCCGAGACGATCTCGTCGGTCGAAACGTCCTTCAGGATGTAACCGGCAGCGCCATGCATGACCGAGGAGGAAATATACTCGCGGCTGTTATGCATGGAGAGCATCACGACCCGCGCCTGGGGAAGTTCGTTCCTGAACAATTCGATCGCATCGATGCCGCTCAGCTTCGGCATGTTGATGTCCATCAGCACGACCTGCGGCAGGACCTGCCGGCCGATCTCGAGCCCCGTTTGCGCGAGGCCGGCCGTGCCGGCGACTTCGATATGGTCGAATGTTTCGAGCACGGCCTTCAACCCGTCCAGCACCAGCGGATGGTTGTCGATCAAGAGCACCCTGATTTTCGGGCGTTCCGTCATGCGGCTTCTGCCTGCTTGCCGGCGGGGAGATTGGCCGATTTCGGCATCATCGCCGTCAGCGTCGTGCCGGCCTCGCTGCTGTTGATCAGCAGCAGGCCGCGGAAGTGAGCCATCCGCTCCTGCATATTGCGCAGGCCGAGACCCGATCTGCCGGATAGGCCGTCCTTGGCGCCGTCGAAGCCAGTGCCATTGTCGGTGACCGTCATGCGGGCGCGGCCGTTGTCGCTCCAGAGCTTGACCGCAAGCTTGGAGGCGCTCGAGTGGCGTTCGACATTGTTGAACGCTTCCTGTGCGACACGATAAAGCGCGGTATTGGCTTCGGCCTTCAGCGTGTCGGTGAAGCTTGAGGCGTCGATCTTCGTCTCGATCCCCGTCCGCTCGGCAAAGTGATAGCAGAGTGCCTCCAGCGCGGCCGTCAGGCCGAGATCGTCGAGCACGCGCGGGCGCAGATCGTGCGACAGCCGTCTGATTTCCTTGATGGCGCCGTTCAGCGCCTCGACACCGCGATCGATGGTCAGTGCGGCATCGTCGACATTGGTCCTGACCTTGCGGCCGGCAAGATCCATCGCATAGCGCACGCCGACGAGATTCTGGGAAATGCCGTCATGCAACTCGCGGGCCAGCCGCGCGCGCTCTTCTTCCTGGGCATCGATGACCCGCTGCGTCAGCGCCTTGAGCCGGCTGTCGGCCATGCGGCGCTCATGGAACGTCAGCAGCATGCAGGTCGTGAAAACGACAAGCACCGAAGGTACGGCGATCAGCGCGACGATGATGAAGGTCCGTCTTATGTTGGCGCGCATTCCGGCGTTGGCGGCGGCACTTTGGGCAAAGACGTCGTCCAGGTAAACGCCGGTGCCGACGACCCAGTGCCATTTGTCGAGACTGACGACGAAGGAGAGCTTGTCGGCGATCTGTCCGGTCGATGGCTTCTGCCATTTGTACTGATGCAGGCCCCCCGCCCGCTCTTGCCGTGGCGATCAGTTCGGCAATGACCTTGTCGCCATCCGGATCGGTGAGGTCGAGCCAATTATGCCCATGGCGGAAACTCTGGCGCGGATGGACGATGTTGTTGCCGTCGTAATCGTAGACGAAGAAATATCCGTCCTTGCCGTAGTCGAGCGAAGTCAGGATCGCCGCCACCTTTTGCTTGGCGGCTTCGTCGTCGGCACCGGCATTGTCATAGATCGTCTGGATGGCGGACAGGGCAAGGTTGGTCAGATTGAGGATCTCGGCTTCCTTGGTCTTCAGCATGTTCTGCTCGAACGTGTCGATGCTGTTCTTGGCGAGGTTTGCCGATTGCCAGGTGATGAAGGTGGTGATCGCAAGGATCGAAATGACGAGCGGAACGATCGCCAATGCGATGATCTGGTGTCGTAACGTCAACGATCATTCCTCCCGAGAATTTGCGCCGGGAATTATGCCCTTTGTCAAATGCGAGTCCAGCGGCTTGTCGGTGCCCGATCTGTGACAGCCGGAACCAATGCCGGCGCGCATCGCGTGCGCGCTAATCCAGCGGAACGAACAGACCGAGCTTGACGTCCCGCAACACGACATTCGTGTGCATGCGGCGGATCTGCGGATTGTCAGCCATGATCAGCGCGGCGATGTCGTCATAATGCTCGACGTCGCGGGCGGTGACGATCGCGATCAGATCGACTGCGCCGGTGACATAATAGACCTGCTGTATGTGATCCTGCTTTTCCGCCCAGAGGCGGAACTTCGCCAACGCGTCGTAATTGTCCCGCTCGATCTCCATCCCGACGATGAACACCATTGCTGTTCCCGTCGCCTTGCGGTCGACGACGGCCACCTCTGCCTTGATGATGCCTTCCTCGCGCAGCCGCTTCAGCCGCCTCTGCACGGCCGAGACCGACAGTCCGATCCGTTCGGCGATCGTTTCGGCTTTCAGCTGGCAATCGCGCTGAACGATATCGAGAATGTCACGGTCAAAACGATCCAGCTGTTCCATTGTCCAATCCTAATTCTCGCCGCAGCAATTCGCGCATTCTGCCGTACTTGCCGCGCGAAGAAGAATATTTTGCATAAAATATGCATAATAGATGAAAACTGCGCGAAAAAACCGCGTTATTTTATCATTATCCTTCGCAAGCTCAATTCACCCGGAACCATGCATGCCAGATCAACCCTTTCCTGCTCTTCGTGTCGATGATCTCCATAAAAGCTTCGGCTCGCAACAGGTTCTCAAGGGTATCTCGACGCAGGCCGAAAAGTCTGACGTGATTTCGATCATCGGCTCGTCGGGCTCCGGCAAGAGCACCTTTCTCAGATGCATCAATTTCCTGGAAACGCCGGATCGCGGCCGCATTGCCGTGAACGGCGAGGAAATCGCGCTGAAGATGGGGCGGGGCGGCCGGCTGCAGCCGCGCAACTGGCGGCAGATCGAACGGATACGGATCGGACTGGGGATGGTCTTCCAGAGTTTCAATCTCTGGGCTCATCGTACAGTGCTGGAGAACGTCATCGAGGCGCCGGTGCACGTCATGGGCATTTCGCGGCGCGAAGCCATCGAAAAGGCCGAGGCCCTCCTCCACAAGGTCGGGCTCTTCGACAAGCGCGATGCCTATCCCGCTTTCCTCTCCGGCGGTCAGCAGCAACGCGCGGCGATTGCGAGAGCCCTCTGCGTCGACCCTGCCGTCATGCTGTTCGACGAGCCGACGTCGGCGCTCGATCCGGAGCTGGTCGGCGAGGTTCTGAAAGTCATCCGTGATCTCGCGGAAGAAGGCCGGACCATGCTGATAGTCACGCATGAAATGCGCTTCGCCCGCGATGTCTCCAGCCGTGTTTTGTTCCTGCATCAGGGACGGATCGAGGAGGAAGGTCCGCCGGAGCAGATATTCGGCGCGCCCGTCAGCGCCCGCTGCCGGGAATTCACCGGCCTCAGCGCCCATTGATGCACTCCGAACTCTCATCGCCAACACAAACCAGGAGAATCCTGCGAATGAAACTGCTCCCCACACTGTTTGCCGGCGCGGCACTCGTGCTTTCTGCCGTCACCGCACAGGCCGAGGTCCGCTTCGGTGTCATGAACGAATCCTATCCGCCCTTCTTCGCCAAGGATGCCTCCGGCCAATGGCAGGGATGGGAGATCGACCTGATGAACGCTGTGTGCGAGGAGATGAAAGAGAAATGCTCGATCGTCGAAATTTCCTGGGATGGTCTCATTCCGGCTCTCCAGAGCAAGAAGTTCGACGTGATCTGGTCGTCGATGTCGAACACCGCGGAACGCTCGAAGGTGATCGACTTCACCGATAAATATTACAACACGCCGAGCACCTTGATCGGCCCCAAGGACCAGAAGCCGGGCGCCACTGCCGAGGACGTGAAAGGCAAGACCATCGGCATCCAGGTGTCGACGATCCAGTCGGAATACTACAAGAAGTATTTCGCCGAGGCTGCCGAGGAAAAGACCTACCAAACGCTCGACGAAGCGTTCCAGGATCTCGCCTCCGGCCGTATCGACTATGTCTTCGGCGATTCACTGGCGCTCGACGCTTTCCTGAAAAGCGAAGGCGGCAAGGATTGCTGCGCCAAGATGGGCGACGTTGCCGACGACAAGGAGATTCTCGGCGCCGGCGTTTCGGGCGGCCTGCGCAAGGAAGACACAGAGCTGAAGGCCAAGCTGAACACGGCGATCGCTGCCGTCCGTGCCAGTGGCCAGTATGACGCCATCAATAAGAAATACTTCGATTTCGACATCTACGGCGCAAAGTAAGCAGCCGCAACGATGGCGACCACGCAACAAGGTATTCTGGACCTGCTGTCTCCCTATCCTCCGGGATGGGGCGGCGTTCTTTTGGCAGGTGCGGTCTCTACGGTTGCCATCTCGGCTTGCGCTTTCGCGATCGGCTTGCTGCTCGGCACGGGCGGCGCGCTGGGAAAGCTTTCGGGCAATCGCATCCTGCGCCTGCTGCTCGATCTCTATACCACGCTGATCCGCGCCGTTCCCGAGCTGATCCTGATCGTCGGGCTCTATTATGCCGGCACCGATGGCCTCAACCGGCTGCTCGCCGCGTTGGAGCTGCCGCCGGTCAATGTGAACGGCTTCGTCGCGGCCGTCGCCGTGCTCGGTTTCGTCCAGGGTGCCTACATGACGGAGGTGCTGCGAGGCGCGATCCTTGCCATTCCCGTCGGTCAGATCGAGGCCGCCAAGGCCTTCGGCATGGGGCCGGTGCTGAGGTTCCGCCGGGTCCTGCTGCCGGCGCTCCTGCCAAACGCGCTGCCGGGTCTTGCCAATCTGTGGATGTCGGTCACCAAGGACAGCGCGCTGGTGGCAGTCGTCGGCTACCAGGAACTGGCGCTCGCCACCCGTCTTGCCGGGGCAAGCACCAAGCATTACTTCGTCTTTTTCCTTGCTTCGGCCCTTCTCTATCTCGCCATCACGCTTGTTTCCAACGTCGTCTTCAAACTGATCGAGGGACGGGTACGGCGGGGGCAGCCGCGTCTTGCCTGAAGAAAGCGCCCCATGAATTTCACCTGGATCTCTTCCTACTGGCCGCTGCTTCTGACCGGCGCCTGGCAGACTGTTTGCCTGCTGGTGATCTCCGTGGTGTTCGGCTTCGTCCTCGCCATAGGCCTCGCCTTTGCGCAGGTCAGCGGCGGCAGACTGACGCGGCTGCTCGCCCGTGGCTACTGCACCTTCTTCCGCGGTACGCCGCTGCTGATACAGCTGTGGCTTCTTTACTACGGGGTGGGTTCGCTGCTGCCGATAGTCCCCGGCATCCGCCAGAGCCTGTTCTGGCCGATTCTGCGCGAGGGCTTCTTCTTCGCCGCCGTCAGTTTTACCCTGAACTACGCAGCCTATGAGGCAGAGGTGTTGCGCGGCGCGCTGCTTGCCGTTCCCAAGGGCGAGCTCGAAGCCGGCCGGGCCTTCGGCCTGTCGCCCGGGATGCTGATCCGTCGCATCTGGCTGCCGCGCGCCATTCGCATCGCCCTGCCGACGATTGCAGGAGAGATCGTCATGCAGCTCAAGGCGACGCCGCTCGCCTTTACGGTGACGGTGATGGATCTCTATGCCGTGGCCAACAAGGTTCGGCAGGACACGCTGCTCGTCTATGAACCGCTGCTGGTCGTCACCTTCTTCTATCTCGCCCTGACCGCCGTCATCGCCCGCGTCTTCCGACGTCTCGAAGCGCAGGTGCCGGTTCGCCGCTAGGCCGACGGGAAAAGAGACTGGTCATGAGTTCCTTCACGCACGAACCACGTACATCTCGCCCACCTTGTTATGCAAAAGCCCGCCGCCGCTGACGGCGCGACAGTATGAATGGAGACCTCTTCATGAGCACGATGCGAATTCTCGATGGCGGCATGAGCCGCGAACTGTTGCGGCTGGGCGCCGAGCTGAAACAACCGGAATGGTCGGCATTGGCGTTGATCAATGCGCCGGATATCGTCCGTAGGGTACACCAGGAATTCATCGTCGCTGGCTCTGAGGTCGTTACGACAAACAGCTATGCGCTCGTGCCCTTTCATATCGGCGAGGACCGGTTCTGGAAGGAGGGAGCGGCGCTGATCCGTCTCGCCGGTCGCCTGGCGCGCGAGGCGGCCGATGCGGCCACGGATCGCAAGGTGCTGGTTGCCGGCTCGCTGCCGCCGATCTTCGGCTCATACGAGCCGCAGAACTTTCAGCCTTCACGGGTGCAGGATTATCTCGATGTGCTTGTCGAAAACCTTTCTCCCTTCGTCGATATATGGCTCGGCGAGACATTGAGCCTGATTGCCGAGGCAGAGGCTGTCCGCAAGGCGGTGGCGACATCAGGCAAACCGTTCTGGATTTCGTTCACCTTGGCCGATGACGAGGCAGCCATAAGGGGCGGCGAACCGAAGCTGCGCTCCGAAGAAAGGGTCGAGGAGGCGGCATCCTGGGTGGCTTCATCGGGCGCCGAAGCCCTCTTGTTCAATTGCAGCAAGCCTGAGGTCATGCAGGCAGCGGTGGAGACGGCAGCGCGGGTGTTCCGGAAAATGGACGCGCGCATCGAAATTGGCGTCTATGCCAATGCCTTCGAAGGGGAGCAAGGCGAGGCAGCCGCCAATGAAGGCCTGCATGAGACCCGCAACGATCTGAATGACGATGCCTATTCGCGCTATGCCTGCTCCTGGGCTGAGGCCGGTGCGACGATCATCGGCGGCTGCTGCGGTATCGGCGCCGCCCATATCCATCGGCTCAAGAAGACGCTTTTGGGTTGAGGCGGCAAGGCGGTTACGCCGCCGCAATGCTATTCAGCTTTCGCCGCCGTATTCTGGAGCTCAAGGAGAAGGTCGATCAACTTCGGGGCCATCTCCCTGATTTCCGAAAGGTGGACGGCGCTCAGTCGCGTCAGAAGCGCATCCGCCTTGTCCGTCAGGAGAACCGTCTGGCGGCGCCTGTCGGCCGGATCGGCATGACGTTCGACCAGTCCGGCATCCGACAGCCGCCCGACAAGCTCGGTCGCCGTATGCGGCGCGATGATCAGCCGCTCGGCCAGCATGCCGATGGTCATGGCTTCGCCGCGTTGTCCCTTGATCGCCAAAAGGGCCTGATGCTGCTGCGGGGGCAATCCTTCCGACTGGGCGGCAGAGGCGCTGAAGTCCATGAACTGGCGAAGGGCGAATCGGAGGTCGGCGAGAGCTTCGTAATCCTCTTGCCTCAGCGGCGGCGCGGTCTTCTTCAAAGCACTTCTCCTCTGCCGCAACGGCTGCCAGGGTCGGCAGCCCATGCCGCCATCATCGAATAGATGGGCAGTCGCCAGCCGGTCAAGTGAGGCATCTTCATGGGACATTTTCGCCTTCATGCTTTCACCCATTGATTTATATCGTATCACGATATATTGACGCGCCTCAAGCGTATCCATTCCGGCGTAGCAGAGGCTTCCATGGCGCAGCATCCACCAAACAACCGGCCGCACGATTTCACCGGCGGTCTTTCCCGGCGCGAGGCCGGCGATTTCACCACCGACAGGCGGGTCCTCCTCCTGGTCGGCATGTCCATCATTGTCGGCACCGCCGGCGCGTTTGCCGCCTGGTGTCTCGTCAGCCTCATCGCGCTGGTGACGAATGTCATCTGGTTCGGGGAGATCGGCATCCAGCCCGCCTCTCTGGCTGCCATGCCACGCTCGCTGTGGGTGGTGCTGGTTCCGCCGCTGGGTGGACTTGTCATCGGACTGATGGCCCGTTTCGGGTCGGAGAAGATCCGCGGCCACGGCATTCCCGAGGCGATCGAGGCCATCCTGATCGGTGGCAGCCGGATGTCGCCGAAGGTCGCGGTCCTCAAGCCGCTGTCGTCGGCAATCTCTATCGGAACCGGCGGCCCGTTTGGCGCCGAGGGGCCGATCATCATGACCGGCGGTGCGATCGGATCGCTGTTCGCGCAATTCTTTCACATGAGCGCTGCCGAGCGGAAGACGCTGCTCGTCGCTGGTGCGGCCGCCGGCATGACGGCCATCTTCGGTTCGCCGATCGCCGCGGTCATGCTGGCGGTCGAACTGCTGTTGTTCGAATGGAAGCCGCGCAGCTTCATTCCGGTCGCCGTTGCCGCCTGCGTGTCGATCTGCTGGCGTCCGCTGCTGTTCGGTGTAGGCCCGCTGTTCCCGACCCACTTCCAGGTGGCCTTGCCCTGGTGGGGTATTTTTGCCTGCGCGGCGATGGGGATCATTTCCGGTCTGCAATCGGGATTGCTGACGACGCTGCTCTACCGGATCGAGGACCTGTTCGAAGCCTTGCCGATCCACTGGATGTGGTGGCCGGCACTCGGCGGTCTCGTCATCGGTCTCGGCGGCCTGATCGAACCGCGGGCAATGGGCGTCGGCTACGACATCATCGATGGCCTGCTCAACAACCGGCTGCTCGCCCCGGCGGTGATGTCGATCCTGCTGGTGAAGACCATCATCTGGCTGTTTGCCCTGTCGTCGGGCACCTCCGGTGGCGTCCTCGCGCCACTTCTCATCTTCGGCGGGGCTCTCGGATGGCTGGTCGGCCTTGTCATGCCGGGCAACGATCCCGGCTTCTGGGCGCTGCTCGGAATGGCGGCGATGATGGGCGGAACCATGCGTGCGCCGCTGACGGGAACCTTCTTTGCGATGGAAATCACTGGTGACGTCAGCACGCTCGTTCCGCTGCTTGCGGCAACCGTGGTGGCCTATGCCGTCACGGTCCTGCTGCTGCGCCGCTCGATCCTCACCGAGAAGATCGCCCGCCGCGGCCAGCACATCACCCGCGAATATGGCGTCGACCCGTTCGAACTGTCGCGCGCAAGGGAGATCATGATCAGCGATGTCGATACGCTTCCCGTCACCATGACTGTGGGAGAAGCGTGCGATTTCTTCGCCTCGCAGCAGAAAACGCACCGGATCTATCCGGTGGTCGATGCAGCAGGCAGGCTAGCCGGCGTCGTATCGAGAGCCGACGCTTTGCTCTGGCAGGGGAATCCGAACCTCGCCAGTCAGACGCTTGCGGAAAACGTGACGGATGATTCCGTTCCGGTGGGGCATCCCGATGATACGGTCGCGTTCATCGCCGATCTGATGCTGTCGACCGGCGACGGACGCATTCCGATCGTCGATCCGACCTCAGGGAAATTGTGCGGCCTGATCGCCCGCAAGGATCTGCTGCGGCTGCGCAGTTCCTACAGGTCGGCGGAACTGGATCGGCGTCCGTATCTCACCGCCGGCTCCAAGAGCAAGTCGCGGTAGCGGTCCGCGGGCGTCCTCCGCATCGCTACTGCTACTGCCGCGCGCCGCATGGATCAGGTCTCATGCGGCGCGCGCTGATGCTTGAAGACTTCAGTGCAGTCCGAACAGGTTCAGCAACTCCTCGCGGTGTCGAACGAATTCCGGTGCGCTGCGGTCGCGAGGACGGGGCAGATCGATTTCGATCAGACGCGGCTCGCCGCCCCTTTCCCGTGGCAGGATCAGGATCCTGTCGGCCAGGTAGATCGCCTCCTCGAGATCATGGGTAACGAGAATGGTCGTCACATCCTCATCGCGCCAGATCCGTGCGAGTTCCTGCTGCATGCCGATCTTGGTCATCGCGTCGAGCGCGCCGAGCGGTTCGTCGAGCAGCAGGATCTCGGGCTGGACGGCCAGAGCCCGGGCGATGCCGACGCGCTGGGCCATGCCGCCCGACAGCTGCCGGGGATAGGCAGCCTCGAACTGCTGCAGGCCGACGAGCTTGACATAATGGCGCGCCCGCCCCCTCGCCTGCTCACGCGACAGGCCGCTAGTTTCCAGCCCGAAGGAGACATTGTCGAGCACGGTCAGCCAGGGCAGAAGGCGCGGTTCCTGAAAGATGACGGCGCGCTCTGTGCCGACGCCTCGCACCGCCTTTCCATCGACGAGAACCTCTCCCGTGTCGGAATCCTCAAGACCTGCCAGAACTCTGAGCAGGGTCGTCTTGCCCGAGCCGCTGGCGCCGACGATGGCGAGGCTTTCGCCGGAGCGGACGTGGAGGTTGATATCCCTGAGAACCTGTAGAGGTGTCCCGTTCAACCTGTAGGATTTGGAAAGGTGACGGATCGTCACCTCCCCGCGACGCGTGTCCTCAGCGATGCTCATCATCATTCCTCAGTTGCTTGCCGGCTTGGCGTCGACGGTCAAGAGGATGTCCTTGGCGGCCAGCTGGCCCTGCTTCAGCTTGCCTTCGCGAACCAGGACGTCGATCCAGAACTGGATGTCGCGCTCGACCGGCAGGCCGCCGGCGCGCACCCCATAACCTCGGAAGTACTGTGCGATATCAGCGTTCTCACCACGCTCGCTGAGCGCCTTGGCCAGGATCTTCTTGGTTTCCTCCGGATGCTCGCGGGCGTAATCGAGAGCACGAGCCGACTGCTCGACGAATATCTTTGCAGCTTCAGGATGCTCGCGAGCGAAATCACGGCGCAAGACCACGAAGCCCCCGGCGATGTCTCCAAGCACGTCGGTATCGTCGAAAATCGGACGCAGGCCGCCATTCTTCAGCGCAGCTCCCTCGAAGGTCGTCTGCCAGTAGCCGAAGGCGGCAATATCGACCTGCTTGGAGCGCAGCACCTGCTCGAGCTGCGGCCCGGGAACGACAAGCTGATTGGCTGCGTCCGCCGGCAGGCCGACGGAATGCAAGGCTTCGCGGATGGTGTAGTCGAGATGCGCGCCGAGTGTATTGACCGCGATGCTCTTGCCGGCAATGTCCTTGATACTCTTGATCGGGCTGTCCTCCAGCACGTAGAAGGTCGACTGCACCTCGTTATTGATGCCGTTTGAGGGATAGGCCGCGACGAAGTCATTGCCGCCGATGATCGAATTCAGGACGGCGGAAGTTGCGGCGCTGCCGATCTCGACATCACCCGATGCCAGAGCGATCAAGGAGGCTGGGCCGCCCTGGGCGTAGCCGACATTTTCGAGCGTGATGCCCGTTCCGTCGAAATAGCCGAGTTCGGCAGCGAGTTCATGGGCGGCAAGACCACCCTGGCTGGCGAGATAGCGCAGCTTCACCGTATCGGCCGCCGCGGCGGGTGAGGTTAGGCCGAGAGCGATCACTGCCGGCAGGAGAAGGTGGCGGGGATGGAATGTCATCTGGTGGGACCTTTCGGAAGAGGAAAATCGGGAAAGCAGGTCAGCGGCTCGGCTGAGACCAGCGGCAGAGACGGCGCTGCAAGAGAACGAGCAAGGCATTGGCGGCAAGCCCGAGGAAGGCGAGCAGAAGGATCGCCGCAAACATCAGCGGGATCTGGAAATTGTACTGGGCATTCATCACCTGGAAGCCGATGCCCTTGTTGGCGCCGATCATCTCGGCGGCAATCAACAGCAGAAGCGCAGTCGTCGCCGAAAGACGCAGGCCGACAAAGATCGCCGGTACCGACGCCGGCAGGATGACGCGGCGGAAGATGGTCAGCGGTCCGGCGCCATAGGTCCGCGCCATCTCGATGAGCTTCTTGTCCACTTCCTTGACGCCGCCGATCGTGGCGAGCAGCACCGGAAACAGTGTGGCCCAGAAGATCACGAAGATCTTCGATGTTTCGCCGAGGCCGAGCAGCAGGATGAAGACCGGGTAGAGCGCCAGCGCCGAGGTCTGGCGGAAGAGCTGCAGGATCGGATCGAGCGCCTGTTCGACCGCACGAACCTGGCCCATGAACAGGCCGAGCGGAATGCCGATCACCACGGCAAAAGCGAAGGCGGTTCCGGATCGCTGCAGACTGATGGCGATATCATCGAGCAGCGCGCCGTTGGCAAGATTGGTCCAAAGAGCGGACAGGATAACGTCCAGGGGCGGGAAGATGGCGGGATTGACCCAGCCTCTGGTGCTCGACACCTGCCAGAACACGAGGAAGCCGATGAGAAGGCCGTAGCGCGGCAAAAGCGATGCGAGCACCCCGCGCAGATGCGAGGCGAGAGTGGAAATATTGCTTTCGCTGCTCTTCAGGCGGCCGAAGCTTCGCGGAAGAACCTGGTTGATTTCATAGGACATCGACCGCTCCTCACTCTGCTGCCTGGAGAGCTGCTTGTCCTGCAGCCCACCGATTGGTCGGGAAAGGCAGGCCGAGGTTTTCCCGAAGCGTCTTGCCCTCATAGGCCGTCCGGAACAGGCCGCGGCGCTGCAGTTCCGGGATGACCAGATCGACGAAATCGTCGAGCGCCGTCGGCAGCCAGGGCGGCAGAATGTTGAAGCCGTCGGCAGCTTCGTTCTCGAACCATTTCTGCAGCGTATCGCCGATCTGTTCGGGGGTTCCGACGATGGTGTAGTGACCGCGGGCGGAGGCGATCCACTGATAGAGCTGGCGGATGGTGAAGTTGTTTTCATCGGCGATCTGACGGATGAGGGCCGGTCGGCTCTTCATGCCTTCCGTCGGCGGCGCCGGCGGCAGAGGCCCGTCGAGGTCATAGCCGTGCAGGTCGAGCGTGCCGCCGGTCAGGCCATTGAGGAGGCCGATCCCGTCCTCTTCGACGATGAGCGAGGTCAGTCGGTCGTATTTCTCGCGTGCCTCCGCCTCGGTCCTGCCGACGAAAGCGGATACGCCGGGCATGACGAGGATATGATCGGGGTTTCGGCCGAGAGCGCGGGCGCGTGCCTTGATATCCCGATAGAACTCCTGGGCAGTTTCAATATGCTGATGGGCGGTGAAGATGACCTCGGCCGTTGCTGCGGCGAGCCCGCGTCCATCTTCGGACTGCCCTGCCTGGACGATGACGGGATGCCCCTGCGGCGATCGGGAGACGTTGAGCGGACCGCGCACGCTGAAGTGTTCGCCGCGATGATCGGTGTCGTGCAGTTTCGCCGGATCGAAGAACACGCCGGATTGCTTGTCCCGAATGAAGGCGTCGTCCTCGAAGCTTTCCCAGAGTTTGCGGACAACATCGACGTGCTCGGCGGCGCGGCGATATCGGTCTGCATGCGGAAGCTGCGTATCGCGGTTGAAGTTCTGCGCCGTTAGGTCGCCCGTCGTGGTGACGACATTCCAGCCGGCACGGCCCTCCGAGATCAGATCCAGCGAGGCGAATTTGCGGGCGGTTGTGTAAGGCTCTTCGTAGGTGGTCGAGGACGTGGCGATAAAGCCGAGATGGGTGGTGAAAGGCGCAAGGGCCGAGAACAACGTCACGGGTTCGAAGCCGGCCACGCGGGCGTTGCCGCCTTCACGCGCACCGCCGAAACCGACAGCCAGCCCGTCGGCGAGGAAATAAGCATCGAAGAGGCCACGCTCAGCTGTGAGGGCAAGACGTTTGTGAAACTCGAAACTGGTCGCGCCGTCGGCCGGCTGGTCGGGATGCCGCCATGACGCAACATGCTGTCCGCCACCGGGAAGAAATGCTCCAAGCCTGATTTTCCGTGTCATTTCGCGTCCTCTCCGGTTTCCGTCAACAGCCCGGTCTTCCCCAGGGCCAAGTATTAAATTGGCTGTTGGGTTGCTAAAATAAGTTCTCCATAGAATTTATAGAGAAACTGAATTTCATAGTTTCGGAGGAAGGGTGAATAGATTTCTCGGTTTGGCGTGAAATCGGAAATCAACGGTCGGGGCGACTATCCCGGGTATGCGGGCGCGGACCGGCAGGTGGGATCTGCGGGCGTGGCGAAGAGCCGGCTGAGACGACAAATAGGAATAGGTCTTCTTAGCGTCCTATGCCCGCCTGCAGCACCGCCGGAGCGAGCAGGATCCGGCTTGACGAGCATGCAACGGAATGGCGGCTTGCGCACGAACGTCCGTGCCACCTGAGATCAATGCCTCCATGTGCTCAGGCATCAGCCTCGTTTTGGCCGGGTCGGAGCGTGGTCGAGGCCGGCGGCGGCCTTTTTCAGGCAGTCGAGGTAGCGGTCGCGGTTGGCGATGCCATCGTCGCGTGGCGTGACGAGGCAGAGCGTTGCGGCTGCATGGCCTTCCTCGCCCCGCACCGGTACGGCAAAACAGTGGGTGAAGCTGTCGACGATGCTGTTGAAGGTGAAGAGACCTTCACGCTCGGCCTGGCGTACCTCGGCGATGAAGGTTTGCGGCTCGAGCCATTCGCCGTTCGGCAGGCGAAAATCCTGCGGCGGAATGAAGTTCAGGATGTCCTGATCCGACAGGTGTGCGACGAGCAGGCGGCCCGACGCCGTCCACGGGATCGGCACCGACTGCCCGACATCCGTCGAAATGCGGAAGGGGCGCGCGCCTTCGCGCATGCGGACGACGGTGTATCTGTTTCCATCCAGCATGCAGAACTGCGCCGTTTCCCGCGTCTCGTCGGCAAGCTGTTCCAGCGCCGCCTCGCATTCGCGGGTGAAGTCGAAATGGTTCTCATAGGCTGCGCCGAGGAAATACAGTTTGCGGCCGAGATAGACACGCCCCTCGCCGCCGGTGAATTCCAGGATGCCATTCTGCAGCAGCAGGTTGACGAGCTCGTAAACCGATGAGCGCGGCGCACCGATCTGCGCGGCGATTTCATTCGGCTTCAGGGCCTGCCGTTTCTGGCGCAGGAAATCGAGGATCTCGAAAGCGCGGTCGAGCCCTCGGGCGCGTTTGCCGGCTGCTTCGTCCTGAACTGCATCCATTGCTATCGATCCCTTTTTGTCCGGCCAAGCTTTTCAAGCCGTCTGCCGCATCTGTCAATCGATCCCGTCATTCGTCGCGAATGAAATTTTTGCACCCCTCTTGCGAGGCAAAAAAATCGGCATAAGATCACCTCGTCCGGTATATAGATCACATGTACGATATATTGGACATTGATGGCAAGCCGTTAACGCTGCCGCACACAAAAAAGGGGATCGACATGAAGAATCTTGAAAACGGCATTTCCGCTTCGCTGCGCCGCCGCCTTCTTGCGGGCGCTGCCGCAGCTGCGGCACTCCTCGTCTTTTCGGCCGGTACGGCCTCGGCCGCCGCCAATTGCATCAAGGGTGACAGGAAGGCGCCCTATACGATTGGCTGGGCGAACATCTATTCGGTGCCGACCTGGATGAAGCAGACCGAAGGCACCATCACGGCTGAAGTGGAGGAGCTGAAGAAGGCGGGCCTGGTGAAGGACCTGATGATCACGGACGCGCAGGGCAACGCCCAGACGCAGATCCAGCATATCCAGTCGATGATCGACGCCAATGTCGACGCCATCGTCGTGATCGCCGGTTCCTCCAACGCGCTCGACCGCGTCATTTCAGATGCCTGCGACAAGGGCATCGCCGTCGTGAACTTCGACAGCCTTGTTAACACCGACAAGGTGACGGCGAAGATCAACACCGATTCCAACGAATGGGGCGCGACCGCTGCCAAGTGGATGGTCAGCCAGCTCGGCGGCAAGGGCAAGATCATCATCATGAACGGCCCGGCCGGCATTTCGGTGAGCGATGACCGCCGCAAGGGCGCCCAGCCGGTCCTCGATGCCAATCCCGGTCTCCAGGTGATCACCGAGACGAACACGGAATATAACGTCGCCCCGGCACAGGAAGCGATGACCAGCCTGCTCTTCGCCAACCCCGAAATCGACGGCGTGCTGTCGCTCGGCGGCGCACTATCGGCTGGCTCGGTGCTGGCCT
Organism: Rhizobium sp. WYCCWR 11128; assembly: GCF_013416305.1. Lineage (NCBI taxonomy): Bacteria > Pseudomonadati > Pseudomonadota > Alphaproteobacteria > Hyphomicrobiales > Rhizobiaceae > Rhizobium > Rhizobium sp. WYCCWR 11128. The sequence goes on along the minus strand of NZ_JACCEZ010000008.1, from coordinate 263,453 downwards.
TCGAGCGCCAGGGCCGCGACCAGGTGCCGACGACAGGCGAAAACGCCAGGCAGTTCCTGGAACTCTGGAAGGAGAAGGGACTGAAGGGCTGGGCGACCATGCAGCCCAACTGGCTCGGCGCGCTTTCCGTTTACACCGCCGTGCAGGCGCTGGAAGGCAAGGACGTTCCGGCCTTCGTCAAGGTGCCGCTGCCTGTCATCGACGACAGCACGATCGGCAGCTATCTCGCCCGCGCCGACAAGTTCCCGGCTGACGGCTATATCTACTCGGACTACGACAAGGCGCTCTTCGACAAGCTGCTTGCCACCAAGTAATCCCCGCGTTGAGGAAAGCCGTCATGACGGAAGAAAGACCCCTGCTGGAAGCCCGGCAGGTGTTCAGGGGATTTTTCGGCAATCCCGTTTTGAAGGGCGTCGATATCGCCCTTCTGCCGGGCAGGGTTCACGCCCTGCTCGGCGAAAACGGCGCCGGTAAGTCCACGCTGATCAACCTCCTGTCCGGCGCTCTCCAGCCGGACTGCGGCTCCATCCTCGTCGACGGCAAGCCCGTCGGGCGTTTCAGCCCGGCGGCTGCGCGCGCGGCCGGTATTGCCGTTGTTCAGCAGGAGCTGAGCCTGACGGCCAGTCTCTCGATTGCCGAAAACATCGGGCTCGGCGCCTTTCCGCGCCGGTTCGGTCTCATCGATTACAGAGCGCTTCATCGCGGCGTTCGGGACGTTTGCGACATGGTGGGGCTCACCGAGCCGCTCGACATGCCGGTCGCCGACCTCGCGCTTGGCCGCCGTCAGATGGTGGAGATCGCCAAGGCGCTGTTCCGCAAGCCACGCGTGCTGATCCTGGACGAGCCGACTTCGTCGCTTTCGGCGCACGAAGCCGGCATCCTTGCCCGCCTGATCGAGACGCTGAGGGACCGCGGCACGGCACTCCTCTATATTTCCCATCGCCTCAATGAGGTGCAGGCGCTCTGCTCGCATGTCACGGTGCTGAAGGACGGCTTGGTCACCACCGACCAGTCGCTGTCCGGCATCGACGGCGAGGGCCTGGTGCGCCTGATGGTCGGCCGCGAGACCGGCGACCTGTTCCCGCCGCGCTCGGTCACGGCACCCGGCGCGATGCGCATCAGCGTCGAAGGTTTTTCCGCCGGCATGGTGCGTGACATCGGCTTCTCCGCCCGTGCCGGCGAGATCGTCGGCATCGGCGGGCTCGTGGGACAAGGGCAGGAAGACCTGCTGCTCGGCCTTTACGGCGCGATTCCAGCCTCGGCCGGTCGGGCGGAGGTATCCGGCAAACCCGCCCTGCCCGCTGATGTCGGCGAAGCGAATGCCGCCGGCATCGTCTATGTCCCAGCCGACCGCAAGCATGAGGGGCTGGTGCTGCCCCACTCCATCGCATCCAATCTCATCCTGCCCTCGCTCGGACGGCTCGCCCGCAAGGGCTTACGCGACCGGCCGGCGGAAAACGGCCTCGTCGCCGATCTCGCGCGCCGGCTGACGATCAAGGGCGACACGGCCCGCGCGGTGCAGGCGCTTTCCGGCGGCAACCAGCAGAAGGTGGCGCTCGCCAAATGGCTGCCGCTCGATCCCTCCGTTCTGCTCCTCAACGATCCGACGCGCGGCGTCGACATTGAGACCAAGCGAGAAATCTATCTCATGCTCCGCGCTTTTGCCGCCGAGGGGCGGCTCGTCATTCTGGCCAGTTCCGATACGCCGGAGCTCGTGCATCTCTGCGACCGTGTCGTGGTTCTGCGCGAGGGACGCGTCGCAGCGTCGCTGTCGCAGGATGAAATCAGCGAAGGAGCGATCGTCGGCGCGGCCATGGGCATCACCACCACGACGCAGGGAGAGGCGGCATGAGCACAAGTTCGTCATCCCGGCTCTACGGCTCGATCCAGCTCCGCCGCAACCGCGGCCTTGCCGGCCTCTATCTGGTCGTTGCCGCCTTTCTCATCCTCTATGCGCTGCTCTTTCCCGGCATCCTTTCCATCACCGGCTTCTCCAAGTTCACGCAGAACTGGTTCCCGCTCGCGCTCGTCACTATGGCGCAGGCGCTGCTCATGCTGAACGGCGGCATCACGCTGGCAATCGGCCCGCTCGTCAGTCTTGGAGCGGTGATCGCCGCGACGACGATGGAAGGCGTGCTCGGCGTGCCGGGCGGCATTCTTGCGGTCTCCCTCGCCGGTCTTTCGATCGGCGCCGTCATCGGCATCATCGTCACCTATCTGAGGCTTCCCGCAATTATCGTCACGCTCGCCGGCTCCTTCATCATCGGCGGGGTCGCGCTCATCCTGCTGCCGCGGCCGGGCGGGTTCATTCCCGACTGGCTATCGACGATGCTGGCCGGCCACACGCCCGTCGCCTTCCTGCTGCTCATCGTGATCCTCCTGCTCTGGAAGGCCTTTCTCGCAACGCCGCTCGGCCTCGGCATCTACGCGGCCGGCGACAATCCGGTCGGCGCATTCCGCTCCGGCGTCCCGGTCGAACGGGTGAAGGTCGCAGCCTTCGCGCTGTCCGGTCTTCTTGCAGCCTTGACCGGTCTCTTCGTCGCCGCGCAGACCGGGTCGGGTGATCCCGTGATCGGCACACCCTTCACGCTGAACTCGATCGCCGCCGCCGTGCTCGGCGGCGTGGGTTTCCTCGGCGGCAAAGGCACGATGCGCGGCGCGATCTGCGGCAGCCTGCTGCTCTCGGTGATGATCAACGTCATGTTCTTCCTGGGCTTCCCGCCGGTTGCCCAATATGTCGCGCAAGGGCTGATCATCGTCGGCGCGGTCGCCGTGCCGGAACTTCTCGGCCAATGGAGGGCAAGGCGATGAACATGATCAGATCCGCGTTCCGCAGCCCGCCGCTGCTGACTTTCCTTCTGGTCGCGCTCGTCTGGATCGTCGCAAGCGTCTCGCTGCGTGGTTTCGGCGCCTATGGCCACCTGCGCTACCTGCTCGAACTCGCCGCGGTGATCGGCATTGCCGCCGCCGGCCAGACGCTCGTTATCCTGATGGGCGGCATCGATCTGTCCGTCGGCGCGGTCATAACAGTCACGGCGATCCTGCTGCCGCTTATTTCGCCCGCCTGGGACCCGACCGGCCTTGCCGGCATCGCGGCCGCCCTTGCCATCGCCACCGGCATCGGCCTGATGAACGGCGCCGGGGCTGCCTATCTTCGCGTGCCGCCGATCATCATGACGCTTGCCATGGCGACCTTCCTGCAGGGGCTACTCGTCATCGTCGCCGGCGGCAGCGCGGTCACCGTCAGCAACCCGGCGGTGATTCTGCTCGGGCAGGCACGGCCGCTCGGCATTCCCTCGGGCATCATTCTGTGGCTCGTCGTCTCGATCGTCGTCCTGCTGCTCGTCCACCGCATGCCGATCGGCGCGCGTTTCCTGGCGCTTGGGGCGAACCCGCTGGCGGCCCGGCTTTCCGGCGTCAGCGTCACGCGCAACACGCTGATCGTCCATACCCTGTCGGGCTTTTTCGCAGGGCTCGCCGGCATTCTCGTGCTCGGCATGAACCGGCAAGGTTATGTCGGCATCGGCGACCCCTATCTGCTGACCTCGATCGCCGCCGTGGTGCTCGGCGGCACCTCCATCCTCGGCGGCCGCGGCACCTATGCCGGGACCATTCCAGGGGCGATCCTGCTTGTGACGACGACGGCGCTGATCACCGTCGTCAATGCATCCCCCGGCTGGCGGTCGATCATGTTCGGCAGCTTGATCCTCGCACTTTTGCTCGTTTCCGGCCGGGAGGCGCGCAGATGACGGAGCTCTATGACGGGCCGGTGATCGACCCGCACCATCACCTCTGGGACCTTAAGCTGGAACGTCATCCCTGGCTGCAGAAGGCGCGGGCATCAGGCGAGGAGATGGTTTTCGGAAGCCTCGCAACGATCCTGCGCGACTATGGCATCGACGATTATCGCGCCGATGCTGCCCACCAGAATGTGGTTGCAACCGTGCATGTGGAGGCCGGCTGGTCCGTTGCCTATCCGCTGGAAGAGAGCCGCTGGCTGGATGGTCTCGACCGCAGCTCCGGCGTGGCGCACCGTTATGTCGCGCGCGTGCCCCTCGACGGGCCGGACGCCATGCGCCTGCTCGAGGCGGAAGCGGAAAATCCCAATATCGTCGGCATCCGCGATATCGTCAGCTGGCATCCGGACGCGGCGAAGAGTTTTGCTCCGCGCGCAGAACGCATGAGCGATCCCGCCTGGCGGGCGGGGCTAGCGCACGCTACGCGGCTCGGGCTGGTCTTCGATCTGATGCTCTATCCCTGGCAGATGAGCGAGGCACTCGACCTGGTGCGCGCTTTTCCGCAAACGCTTTTCGTGCTCAACCACGCCGGCAGCCCGGCCGATCGGACGGCAGATGGCATGGCGCTCTGGCGCCGCGGTCTGCGGGAGCTCGGCAACGAGCCGAACGTGCGCCTGAAGATCTCCGACCTCGTCGCTTACGACAACCAATGGACGATCAAAAGCTTGCAGCCGGTGATCGAGCATTGCCTCGATTGTTTTGGCCCGGCCCGCGCCATGTTCGCGAGCGACTTTCCGGTTGCGGGCCTGCATGCCTCTTTCGACGAGGTCTACCAGGTTTTCCGAGCGGTCGCCTCAAAGCTCTCTTACGACGAGCAGCGCGCCCTGTTCTTTGCCACCGCCAATGACACATACCGGCTCGGCATCGCCGACTTGGCCGACATCAGCAGGGGTCGCCATGTCTGATCTTCATACCGCGACGGAAAACGTGCTGATCGACGAACGGGTGCGCGGCTTTCCGCCGGGCAATCCGCCGCTCCCGCTGGATGCAATCGGCAAGCAGGGATGGAAGCCCTATGACGGCAGGATGGCCCTGCCGCTGATCTCGCTCGACCGGCAGGCTTTCTCCGACAATGCCGAACTGATGATGATCTATGTGAAGAGCCATGGTGCCGACATCGCGCCGCACGCCAAGACGCCGATGTCGACGGCGCTGTCGGAGGCGCTTCTGGCAGCAGGCGCCTGGGGCACGACGGTCGCCGATATCCGTCAGGCGGCCGTTCTGCTCAAGGCCGGACAGCGCCGGCTGATCCTCGCCAACGAGATCGGCGGGGCCGCCGCTGCCCGCCGGCTCGCGGCCCTGCTTGCCGACTATCCCGATGCGGAACTCCATGTCTTCGTGGATTCGATGGCGCTGGTCGATGCTCTTCGCTCCGCATGGCAGGAGCGTGTCGATCTGCCGCCCCTCGGCCTGCTGGTGGAGTTCGGCGCCGGCCGCGCCGGTGCCCGCAGCGCCGCCGCCGCCGAGGCAATTCTCGAGGCGATCCTTGCCGTGGAGACTCCGACCTTCCGGCTGACCGGCATCGCCGCCTATGAGGGAGCGGCGGCGACCGCCGACGCGGAAGAGACGATGCGTCGCATCGACTCGTTGATGGCGGTGACATCCGATTTCCTGCCGAAGCTGCGCGCCCGCATCGGCGACGAGCGACCGCTCCTCGTCACGGCCGGCGGCTCGGTCTTTTTCGACCTTGTGGTTGCCAGGCTTTCAGCCGCCGTTGCGGCCGATCCCGCCTGCCGGCTGGTGCTGCGCAGCGGCGCAATCTTCTTCCACGATCACGGCATCTACGAGCGCGGCCTTGCCGGCCTCGATGCACGCGGCGGCTTGCGCATCGGCGGCGAGATGGTTTCGGCGGCCGCAGGTTTCCGTCCGGCGCTGCGGGTCTGGGCCGAGGTGCTATCGCGGCCGGAGCCGCGGCTGGCGATCTGCGGCATGGGCATGCGCGACGTGGCGATGGACCAAGGCCTGCCGCGGCCGCTGGCGCTCTATCGCAATGGGGTGTATCTCGCCGATCTCATGGGCGCCGACGTCTTTCGCCTCAACGATCAGCACGCCTTCGTGGCCCTTGCCGATGGCAGCGACGTCATGGTGGGCGACGTTATCGAGTACGGCATCTCGCATCCCTGCACCTGCCTCGACCGGCATGCCATCCTTTACGGCCTCGATCCGGACCATTCGGTGACAACAGCCTATCTGACCAGCTTCGGCTGACCTCTCCCTCCAAAAGCAAGAAAAGGAAAACCCGCTTATGATCCAGCGTTATCAGAAAGGTTCGCGTATGAGCCAAGCCGTCAGCTACGGCGGCCTCGTCTATATTGCCGGCCAGGTCGCGGAAAATCGCAAGGCGGGCATCGAGGATCAGACCCGCGACGTGCTCGGCAAGATCGACGCCCTTTTAAAAGAAGCCGGTATCGATCGCTCGCGCCTCATCGCCGTCAATGTCTTCCTGCCGGCGATCGTTGATTTCGAGGCGATGAACAGCGTCTATGACAGCTGGATCGACATCGAAAACCCGCCGGCCCGCGCCTGCACCGAAGCTCGTCTTGCCGATCCCGATCTGCGTGTCGAAATGACCGCGATCGCCGCCCTTTGACGGCATTGCAACTGCCCGCACTGGAGACATCATGCATAGCGGTCTCGTCAATCCGATCGACTTTTCGCGCGAGGGCCGGCAGGCCGGCCACCTCGCCATTCCCTATTCGATAGACCGGTCGCCCTATTATCAGATCCGCATTCCGATCCTTCGCCTGAAAAATGGCGAGGGGCCGTCTTTGCTGCTGATGGCCGGCAACCATGGCGACGAATATGAAGGCGAACTCCAGCTCGGCCGGCTGATGCGGCTGCTTGATGTCGCCGACATCCGCGGCGCCGTCACCATCCTGCCGATGGCGAACCTGCCGGCGGTGATGGCGGCCAAGCGCTGCTCGCCCTTCGACGGCGGCAATCTCAATCGGGCGTTTCCGGGCGATCCCACCGGCTCGCCAACGGCTCGCCTCGCGCACTTCCTCGAACACGAGCTCTTTCCTCGCCATGACGTCGTGCTCGACCTGCATTCGGGCGGCACCTCCATGGCCCACCTGCCCTGCACGCTGATCGAGCGGCAGGCCGATACCGTCCGCTTCGAACGGTCCGTTTCGCTGATGCGCGCCATGGGGGCGGCGCATGCCTTCATCGCCGACAACGGGCCGACGGCGCCGACATCGATGGGGGCTGCGGCAAGGGCCGGGACCGTCGGTCTTTCCGGCGAGTTCGGCGGCGGCGGCACCGTAACGCCTGAGACAATGGCCTTCACGGCGGCGGCAATCGACCGGCTGCTCGTCACACTCGGCATCGTTGAGCGTCCGGTCCTGTCGCGCATGCCGCTCACCGAGCCCGGGCCGTTGCAGCTGCTTTCGCTATCCCGCCACAGCCAGGGCATCTATGCGAACAATAGAGGCTGGTTCGAGCCGGCCGTGGCACTCGGCGCCACTGTTGCCGCCGGTGAGCTTGCCGGATGGTATCATGATCTGGAACGCCTGGAGCAGCCGGAGGAAGAGCTGCGCTTTGCCGAGAGCGGTATTGTCATTTCCCACAGGCTGCACTGCGACAGCCAGGCCGGCGACTGCCTGATCCAGGTCGCCGAACCCATCGCATCCTGAGGGACGCTGATCTGTTCAAGTGATTGCGTCGACTGCTGCCTTGACCCAGTCGAGGCGCTTTGCCGGTATGAGGCCATAATTGTAGAAGTTCACACCGTCAGCGCCGGCATCGACGGCGGCCTTGGTGCGTGCCGCCAGGATCTCAGGCCCGCCAACCTCCGGATAGAAGACGCGCAGGCCCACCCCGAGGAACTTGCCCGGTCCGATTGCCGCCCGGCCGGTCCGGATGACATCGCCGACGGCATCCGGCTCCATGTCGTAGCAGCAGAGGATCGCCCCGTCGCAGAGCTTGCCGGCGGCGGCGAGATCGACGCCGCCGAGCCAGCCGTCCTTCAAATCGATGAGCACGATGCGACTTGCCGGATCGGCTGCCGCCTTGATCTCGCCGATCAGGCTGGTCACCGGTTCGCTGCGCCAAGTGAGATAGGCATGCAAATCAGGCTGGTCACGAAAGGCGTCGATGCCGGCTGCCGGGAAATCCGGGAATTGCCGTTCCGGGACAGCTCGTTCACAAAGTTCGGCGATGAAGCGCGCGACCGACCGGCGTGCGCCTTCGACCGGCACACCGGCTTTCTCGGCGCGCGCCGTGCAATGGTCGCAGAAGCAGAGCGACAGCAGGAAATCGTCTTCGGCGTTCAGGCCGACGCCGTCTTTTTCGTGATGATATTCATGCGCGAATCCCATGAAGTTCGGGCTCTCGAGTTCCACCATATCGGGCCGGTAGTTGGTCGTGATGTCGCGGACAAGGGTAACGGCATAGTCCCGCGCCGCCGGGCTGGAGGGGCAAAGATTGTAATAGTTGGGATTGCCGAAGGCGTTCCGCGTCACGTGATCGGGATGCAGCATGCCGAGGCGGGTATTGTGCAGGCAGACCGTCCAGCAGGAGACCTTGAGGCCTGTCGCCTCGCGCCCCTTGGTGAGCGCTTCCAGCATGTCGCCGCGCTTAGTGACATTCCCAGCCATCAGCGGCCGGATCAACTTGTCCTGCCACAGGCTTTCATCCGGCCGGAAGTAGACCGTCCCATCCTCGGGGAAATAGGCCTTCTGCTGCGGGCTCCGCGGCTGCAGGAACCGGCCGGCATGATAGGAGGTCGCCAGGCTGACCGTCGTCAGGCCCGCACGATCGCTAAGGTCGGCGGTGAGTGCTGTGAGCCCTTGGTCCTGGATATCCCAGGGGTAAGTCCACATGGAAAGATGCATGGCGTGCTCCCGTCAAATCTGTCCATTTTATAGAACACGTGTCCATAATAGTGTCCAGACTGATCTTTGAGCGCGGGCGTCCGCAGACGCCCGCCGGGAGCACCTGTCCTTCAGTCAAACGCACGTTGATTGTGAGCATTCTCGTTGTAACGCGCGCGGGCCTGCTCGAGCCGCTCCGGCCCGCCGACCTGCGGAACGGCAACGTCCCACCAATGGCCACCGGCGTCGGTTCCGGGAACCGCATCGGTGTCGATCACCAGAACGCTCGGAATGTTCCGTTCCCGCGCCGCCACGATGCGTGTCTCAAGCTCGGCGATGGACCCTATCTTTTCGGCATGCGCGCCCATCGAGGCGGCATGCGCGACAAAATCGATCTCGGGCTGCACGTCGACATTGCAGTCCTTGTACATGTTGTTGAACGCGGCGCCGCCGCACTCGATCTGAAGACGGTTGATGCAGCCGTAACCGCGGTTGTCGGTCAACACGACGGTGAACGGCACCCGCCGCATGACGGCGGTTGCGAGTTCCGAATTGGCCATCATGTAGGAGCCGTCGCCGACGAAGCAGATGACCTCCTTGTCGGGGCGGGCGAGCTTGATGCCCATGGCGCCCGCCACTTCGTACCCCATGCAGGAGAAACCATATTCCATGTGGTATCCGCCCTTGGCCGATTGCCACAGCACCTGCAATGCGCCCGGCATGGTGCCGGCCGCGCACATGACCACGGATTTTTCCGTCGCCACCCGCTGCACGGCGCCGATGACCTGCGCATCGGTGGGCAGGTTTCCAGGCCCGTCCGCTTCCGGCGCCGCCGTCACGCGCTCGACCGTTTGGTGCCAGCCGGTCCTGCTCCCGGCGTCGATGCCAGGCCCACGATACGCCTCGAGCGCGGCGGACAGGCGCGCCAGCGTGACCCTGGCATCGCCGACGCAGGGCAATGCCGAATGCTTGGTTGCATCATATCCGGCAAGGTTGATCGAAGCGAGCCGGCGCGAGGGATTGCGGAAGAGAGCCCAGCTGCCTGTGGTGAAATCCTGGAAGCGCGTGCCGATGCCGAGCACGAGGTCCGCCTCGGCGCAAAGCGCATTGGCCGACGCCGATCCGGTCACACCCGGCGACCCGAAATTCAGCGGGTGCTCCCAGCTGTTGGCGCCCTTCCCGGCTTGCGTTTCGACAAACGGGATATGGTGCTTCTCCGCGAATGCGGCGAGTTCGGCCTCGGCCTGCGAATAGATGACGCCGCCACCGGAAATGATGACTGGCTTGCGCGCAGCCCGGAGCGCATCGGCAAGATCTGCGACCTCGCGCGGATCCGGTTCGGGACGGCGGATGCGCCACGCCTTCGGTTCGAAAAAGGCTTCCGGGTAGTCGTAGTGCTCTGCTTGCACATCCTGGCAGAAGGCGAGCGTAACGGGGCCGCAGCTGCCGGGATCGGTCATGACGGCCAGGGCGCGGGGCAGGCAAGTCAGGAGATGCTCGGGACGGGCGATCCGGTCGAAATAGGCCGAGACCGGCCGGAAGCAGTCATTGGCGCTGACCGTTCCGTCATTCATATCCTCGATCTGCTGCAACACCGGCTCGGGGCGGCGATTGGCGAACACGTCGCCGGGTATGAAAAGAACCGGCAATCTGTTGACATGGGCAAGTGCGCAGGCCGTGATCATATTGGTGGCGCCCGGGCCGATCGACGATGTCACGGCCTGGGCGCGCCGGCGCTTCAGTGTCTTCGCATAGGCGATCGCCGCATGCGCCATGGTCTGTTCGTTCTGGCCCCGCCATGTGGGAAGGGCGTCGCCGATCCCATGCAGCGCCTCTCCGATGCCGGCGACGTTGCCGTGACCGAAGATCGCCCAGACGCCTTCGATGAAGCGCTCGCCATCCTCGGTCATCTGGACCGAGAGCCATTTCATCATGGCCTGCGCGGCTGTCTGTCGTATCGTTGTCATTCTGCTGCCTCCTGCACGCGCGCCCGCGCGCCGTCCCAGACCGTGCAAAGCCGGGAATATCGTTTCGCCATTTCCTCGACGGCCTCTTCATCACTGATCGAGCCCTCGAACCAGCCTCGGGCGACCGAGCCGAAGATCGTCCGGCCGACGGCAAATCCCTTGACGAGCGGGAAGCGCGCGGCAACCTCGAAGCTTGCCTTCAACGCATCCTCGGGCGCATCCAAGCCGAGGACGACAATCCCTCTTGTATGGCGATCGTTTTCCTCGATGGCGGCGCAGACCCGCGCCCATGCTTCAGGTTCGTCCAGCGGCTCGAGCTTCCACCAGTCGGGATAAATGCCTTCGGCATAGAAGCGGCGGATCAGTGTCGCGGTCGTATCCGCGGTGACCCTGGCGACCTTGGAGGGGATGACCTCGAGCAGGAATTCCAGCCTGTTGCGGCGCGACGCCACGTAAAGCCGCCGCACTTCCGCCAGTTGCCGGTCCCAGGTCGCGTCATCGTCGTCCGGGTGGCAGAAGCAGAGCACCTTGACGACGTTCTCGCGCGCCCATTCCAAAAGTCCTCCGCAATCGGGACCGAGCGACGGCTCCAGGCTAAGCGGCCGAGACCCCGGCCATTCGCAGGGTCTGCCGATCCAGAGACCGGTGCCGGAGGCGGCGTGGAGCGCGCGCCGGCCGATACGGTCGTCGCAGAGGATCCCGTAGCCGGATCGCCCCTTCTGCACTTTCAGGGCTGCCTGAAGGCAAAGCTCCTTGAAGGCTCCGCCCTTCGACGGCGTGTAACCCGTCATATTTTCGAGCTGCATCCGGTGATCGAAGGCGAAGACGCGCATCTCGGACCAGTCGCCATGCCGGTTGGTCGACCAGTGTATCTGCTCCAGCGCGGCATCATTGCGCAGGTCAGGACGCGTCATGCCGCGCTTAAGGAAGAAATTCAGCTCCTGAAGTGACGGATAGGCCGGCGTGCAGCCGTGGCGGGAGACGGCAAAAGCGCCGCAGGCATTGGCGTATCGGAGCGCGGTCGGCCAATCTTCGCCGTCAAGCCAACCTTTCAGCAGTCCGGCGAAAAAGCCGTCTCCGGCGCCGAGAACGTTGAAGACTTCGACCGGGAAACCTTCGCCCGAAATGCCCTCGTCCAGATTGTCCGGTATCGCATCTTCGAATGCGACCGCTCCCTTGGCGCCGCGTTTGCAGACGAGCGTTGCCGCAGTCACGGCGCGCACGGCGCGCAGGGCCGCCACGGTATCCGTCGTCCCGCCGGCGATGTGGAATTCTTCCTCTGTCCCGACGATCAGATCGAACAGATGAAGCGTCGTCTGGAGCTTTTTGGTCACCTGCCCGCTTGCCACATAGCGGCTTTCCCCCTCGCCATGGCCGGCCACACCCCAAAGATTTGGACGATAGTCGATGTCGAGAGCCGTCTTGGCGCCATGCTTGCGCGCAAAGCCGAGCGCCTTCAGCACGGCCGCTTCCGTGCGCGGATGGGAGAGGTGTGTTCCCGTCACCAGCACCGAACGGGCGCTGGAAACGAAAGCCTCGTCTATATCCTTCTCGCAAAGCGCCATGTCGGCGCAATTTTCCCGGTAGAATATCAACGGGAAACGTTCTTCGTCCCGGATCCCGAGAATGACGAGTGCCGTCAGCCGTTCGGGATCCGTCACGACGCCCCTGCCATCGACGCCATGCCGGGCAAGCTCCTCGCGGATGAACCGGCCCATATGCTCATCGCCCACCCGGGAGATCAGTGCCGATTTGAGGCCCAGTCGCGCCGTGCCGCAGGCAATGTTCGTCGGACTGCCGCCGATATATTTTTCGAAGGATCCCATATCCTCCAGCCGTCCTCCGACCTGTGCCCCATAGAGGTCGACGCCGGCTCGCCCGATGGTGATCACGTCCAATGTCTTGGTCATGTCGGTTTCCTCGCAATAGTATTAAATTCGGTCATGGTGATCGGGTTGGGCATCGTCGGCCTCTTCACAGGAAGCTACGAATGCAAGAGAGAGCGCGGGCGAACATCGCCCGCGCCTGTCCATCAGCGGCTGATTGTTGCCTGCAGCGCATCGATGGAGGACTGGATGCCGGCATCCGTCGACATGGTGAAGTCTTCCATCTCGAGGCTGACCCAATCGTTGTAGCCGACCATGCGCACCACGGAGAAGAACTCCTTCCACCATTGCAGGTCATGGCCGGCACCGACGGCGACATAGTTCCAGCTGCGGTTGGCGACGTCGGTGACGTCCTTTAGCTCGAGCAAGCCGTTGACGTCGGCGAGGCCGCGCTCGATGCGGGTATCCTTGCCATGGCAATGATGGATGGCATCGCCCAGAGCACGGGCGGAGGCGATCGGATCGGCGCCCTTCCAGAACAGATGGCTGGGGTCGAGGTTCATGCCGACGGACGGGCCGACCGCGTTGCGCAGGCGGAACAGGGTTTCCGGGTTCCAGACCAGCATTGCCGAGAAGTTTTCGAGCGCATATCTCTCGACACCGACCTCCTTCGCGAGCTTCACCAGGTCGTGCCAGAGGGGAAAGGCGCGGTCTTCCCACTGGTAGCGGTCACGCTCCGGCATTTCGTCGGGCCAGCTCTTGGTATAGACGAGCCAATTGGGCACGCTGTCGCCGGGGGCGGCTTCCGGCAGGCCGGACATCGTCACGATCGTCTTGACGCCGATTTCGCCGGCAAGACGGATCGTCTGCTCCATCTCCTTGCGGTGACGCTTGCCCATCTCGCCCGGATCGAGCGGATTTGCCGAGCAATTGAGGGCGGCAATCTCCAGGCCGCGGGCTTCGATTTCCTTGAGCCTGGCTTTCAGGAGCCCCTTGTCGGCAAGCAATTCGTCGGCCCGGAAATGCGGCGCGCGCGACCAGCCGCCGCCGGTCATCTCGATGCCCTCGACACCGAGTTTGATGCATTTATCGAGCATGTCGGTGAAAGAAAGGTTGCCCATGACATCGGTGCAGATTGAAAGTTTCATCTCGTAGTCTTTCTAAAGAGAGGATTGGGGACGCGCCTTGGGAGGAGGATGGAGGAGATCCGACGCGCCCCCTGGTGGATCACTTGAACTCGACCCAGGCCGAACCTGCATCCGCCGAGCGGACGCAGTTTTCCAGCCAGCGCACGCCTTCGGTGCCGGCTTCGATGCCGGGATAATGATGGCCCCTGAGGAAGGCCTCGTCGCCGCGGCGTTTTGCGTCGATCGCCTGGGCGATCCAGAGGTAGATGTTCGCCCAGCTGTCGCCGAGGCCTTCGGTGTGCAGCGCGCCCATGCGGTCGGCCGCGAGGCTTTCCTCTTCGAGGTAGGGCATGCCGTGGTGCAGGGTGCGGTTCGGCTCGCCCTGCACTTCGTAAATCAGCTGGTCGGGATGGGCATCGGACCATTCGATCGAGGCCTTGGAACCGACGAAACGGTAGCGCTGCGAACCCATATTGCCGGCATTGACCGACGACACCCAGAGACGGCCGCGGGCGCCGTTGTCGTAATGCATGAGAACGGTCGCATGGTCTTCGAGCGGCGCGCGGGTCGGAATGAAGGCCTTGCGGTCGCAGAGCAGCTTTTCGATCTTGAGATGCGGCAGCACGACTTCGGAGAGATAGTAGAGGTGCGTGCCGATATCGCCGAGAACGAAGGTCGGGCCGGCGGTCTTGGGATTGGTGCGCCATTTCACCGCTTCGCCGGCGCCGACATCGTCGCCCGCGTTGAAGCCGTGGCTATATTGCATGTCGACGATTCTTATATCGCCGAGCATGCCCTTCTTGACCATCGCCGCCATCTGATGAACCAGCGGATGGCCGGTGAAGCCGTAGGTGACGCCGACGATCAGGCCCTTCTCTTCGGCGAGCCTCGCGACCTCGTCGCATTCGGCGACGGTGAAGAACAGCGGCTTTTCGCAGATCACGTGAAGACCGGCTTCCAGGCATGCCTTGGTGATATCGTAGTGGGTGAAGTTCGGCGTGGCGATCGAGACGACCTCGACTCCGTCCTCACGCCCGGCCTCCTTGGCGATCAGCTCTTTATAATCGCCATAGCATCTGTCCGCAGCGACGCCGATCTTCGCGCCGAAGTCGCGTCCGCGCTCGGCGTCGAGATCGAAGGCTCCGCAGATGAGCCGGTAGGTGCCGTCCCGCTGGGCGCCGGTTCTATGCTTGTAGCCCACCTGCCCGGTACGGCCGCCGCCGACCATGCCCCAGCGTAGCGGGCGCTCGATGGATCTTTCTCCGTTGATCATCTTCTGTCCTTCCAGGAATGATGTCTGTGATGTTTAAGCGTTCCGGGCAGAACCCCCGGTCGCGGTCGCTCGCGCCAATCGCTTGGCTGCATCGCGAACCGCTAGAGGGGCATCGCGCGTTATTTCGCGGTCCAGTACTTGTCGACGAAGCGCTGCATTTCGGCGCGCATGAATTTGCCGGAGTGGTCGGCCTTGTCCTCCCAGGCGAAAACGCATGCGGTCATGATGCCGTCGAACCCGATCTCCGCCAGCGTGCTGAAGAAATCTTCCCAGGGAACCTCGCCCTGGCCGATGTTCAGGTGCTGATGCACCCTGGCCTGCGTGCCCGGAGGGTTGAGGATGTAGCGGAGCCCCGAAGAGGCCTTGTGATTGAAGGTGTCGCCGACATGGACATGGGCGAGCACGTCCTTTGCTTCCCGGAGCATCGCCTTGGTATCATCGCCAAAATAGAAGGTATGCGGCGCGCAATAGAGGAACTTGACGTTCTTCGAGTTGACCGTCCTGATGATATCGAGAGCCGGCTGCAGGGTTTCGCACCAATCCTCGGGATGCGGTTCGACGTGCAGGTTTATGCCTTCCTTTTCAAAGATCGGCACCAACTCTTCCATCGAGCGCCACCAGGCGTCTTCGCAGGCCTCGATCATGGAACCGGTATGGCAGCAGTAGCACGAACCCTTGTCCGGGTGGGGGCCGCGGCCGAATTCCGAGTTCATCGTGTCGACGCCGAGTTCGACACTGATCTCGATGGCGCGCTTCCAGTGCTTGACGGCAGCTTGCCGCTCATTTTCATCGTTCGAGGCCCACCGATACATCGGCAGGATCGAGGCAACGCCGACATTGGCATCGGAAAGCGCTTTCTTGAATGCCTTGGCGCGGGCCGGAAACACGCGCGGCGCCTTGAACCACTCGAGGAAATCGGCCCGCGGGCTGAGCTCTATCCACTCGTATCCGAGTTCAGCCACTTTCGAGGGCAATTCTTCGAGTGAGAGGTGGCGATGCATAAAGGGATCGATTGCAATCTTCATGGCTGTTACCCGTCCGATGATTGTGCTGGGCCATCCCGCCGGGGTAGGCGAGCTCTTTAGAGTTTCTGGAGTTCATCCGCGGCGGCGGTCGATCAGACCGGCGGGGGATGTCCGCTATGCGCCGTCGAGTACGCCTCGATCTCGGCTTCGAGTTCGGCCATGGCCTCGCCTCCTGCCATCAGGTCGGTAATCTCTTCGCGCGTCTTTTCGCCCTTGCGGAAATCGGCCGCCTTTGCACCCTTGATGAGCACCGCGAAGTGGTCTCCCACCGTCATGGCGTGAATGACGTTGTGAGTGATGAAAATGACGGCGAGGCCGCGACGGCGCGCTTCCAGGACGATACGCAGCACATGCGCCGCCTCCTTGACGCCGAGAGCGGCGGTTGGCTCGTCGAGGATCAGCACCCGGGCGCCGAAGTGGACGGCTCGGGCGATTGCCAGGGATTGCCGCTCCCCGCCCGACAGACCGCCGATCAGGCGATCGCCATCGTCGATGCGGGTGATGCCGAACTCGCGCACGGCCTTGACCGCGATTTCATTTGCGGCTTTGCGGTCGTAGATTTTGAACGGGCCGAAGCCCTTGGTCAGCTCCCGCCCCACGAAGAACGAACGGCCGATGCTCATCAGCGGAAAGGTGCCGCCGAACTGATGAACCGTTGCGATGCCGAGGTCTGCGGCTTCGCGCGGATTCTGGAAGACGATCGGCCGACCTTCGAACTTCACCGCGCCGCTCGTCGGCTTGTAGACACCGGCAAAGGTCTTGATCAGGGTGGATTTTCCCGCACCGTTGTCACCCAGCAGGCAAAGCACTTCACCGGGATGAACGCTCAATGTGATGTCGTAGAGCACATCGATCGGGCCGAAGGACTTGTTGACGTTTTCAAGTTCAAGAATTGGGCCAGCCATGTCTCAGCTCTCACTTCTTCTTCTTGGGTGAATAGGTCAGCGCCATCTGGCGGAACGTATTGTTCATGAGGACGGCAACGAGCAGCATCACGCCGATGATCAGGCTCGACCAATTGCGGTCGAAGGTCGTGAAGTAGATGCCTTGGTTGACGACGGCGAAGGTGATCGTGCCGAAGAAGATCCCGATCACCGACCCGAACCCTCCGGTCAGCAGCACACCTCCGACGACGACCGAGATGATCGAGTTGAAGATGAATGTCATTCCGCCCGAAACCTGCGCGGAATTGAACAGGATGGCCTGACACATGCCGACGAAGGAGGCGCTCATCGCCGAGAGGACGAAGAGGACCATCGTCAGACGGGTCGTCGGAATGCCGGCATTACGGGCACTGACCTTGTCTCCGCCCATCGCGAAAATCCAGTTCCCGTAGGGCGAAAAATGAATGAAGAAGATGAAGATCGCGGTGATGGCCACCCACCACAGAATGATCACCTGAAACGATCCGCCCAGGAATTGCCCGAACAGGAACTTTGCCCAGGGGTCGGCCGTCAGCGCCACGCTCGTGGTGCCGGTTACGAGAACCGAGGTGCCAAGCATCAGGCCCTGTACCGCAAACAGGGTGCCGAGCGTTACGATCAGCGAAGGCACGGCCGTGTGCACGACGAGGTAGCCGTTGACCAGCCCGACGATGAGGCCGAAGGCAAGCGCACCGAACATTCCCACCCATATGGGAAGATCGTAGTAGCCCGAGAGGACCGCGACCGTCATGGAGCCGGCGGGGATCATCGCGCCAATCGAAATGTCGAGATCGCCTGCGATCATCAAAAGTCCGATGGGAAGAGCGATAATGCCGAGATTGGCGGCGACGTTGAGCCAGCTTGCGGCGCCGGCGGGCTCCAGGAACTTGGTGCTGCCGAATACGACGAAGAACAGGAGGACGCCGACAAGTCCGAGGAATGCACCCGCCTCGGGACGGCGCAACAGGTTGCCGAATGAAAGATTGTTCATATGCCTATCCCAGTTTGGGCGTGAATCTCCAGGCGCGCGGACGCGGTGGTCCGCACGCTCGATAAACTTCGACCCGCGGATATCCCGCGGGCCGGAGCCCGTTTCGAACGATCAGCGAGCGCCTTCCTTGACGCCGGCCAGGGTGGCGTCGATGTTCGACGCATCGACGATGCCCGGGCCTGTCAGCACCGGTGCGGTCGGCAGGTTGGTGCCGTAGTCGATATGCGCGGCGAGAAGCGAGACCCCCAGCAGCGACTGCAGGTAAGGTTGCTGGTCGATTGCAAAGGTCTGCGAACCATCCTTGATGCGGGCAAGCCCCGAGGCATTCAGGTCGAAGGTGCCATGCGCGACCTTGCCGCCCTTGTTCGCCTGAACGATCCCGCTTGCAGCCGCATCGGCGTCGGAAGCGCCGACATTGAGGACGCCGTCGATGGTGTCGTCCTGGAGCAGTGTCGCCTTGACGGCCTCGGCGATTGCCGTCTGATCGCCGAAGCTGG
Organism: Rhizobium sp. WYCCWR 11128; assembly: GCF_013416305.1. Taxonomy (NCBI): domain Bacteria; kingdom Pseudomonadati; phylum Pseudomonadota; class Alphaproteobacteria; order Hyphomicrobiales; family Rhizobiaceae; genus Rhizobium; species Rhizobium sp. WYCCWR 11128. The sequence goes on along the minus strand of NZ_JACCEZ010000008.1, from coordinate 245,213 downwards.
TCGCCGGCAATGGCAGCTGCTTGCCAGTGCCGCCCTTTCCGGTGATGCCGTCGATGACGCCCTTGCAACGGGCCTCCTGGTTTGCCGCACCCGGGAGCGTATTGACGCAAATGACATTTTTCGCACCCTTGGACGCGAAATATTCGCCGCCTGCCTTGCCGGCCGTGTATTCATCCGAGCCGACATAGTTGATCGCGCCAAGCTCACGAGCTTTGTCGATGCTGCCGGCATTCATGAGAATGACTTTGATGCCCGCGGCGACGGCAGCCTTGATGGCCTCGTCCTCGGCCTCGGGCACCCAGTCGGGCACCACGATGCCGGTCACGCCCTGGCTGATGGCCGTGCGGACGAGCTGGGCGGCGTCAGGCCCGAGATTGTCATAGGTCTGCAGCTGCAGATAGCTGACGGAGCCGCCGTTCTTCTCGACGACGAGCCGGGCGTCATCGACGCCTTTCTTGATACGGCTCCAGAATTCGTCATCGGTCTTGCCGCCGACGACAGCAATATTCGCTGCCATGACAGAAGAAGCGCCAAGAACGAAAACAGCGCCAGCCAGCAGCCCGCGTACGGCGCGCATTGAAAAACTCATGTGATTTCCTCCCAAAAAGGCGGTCGAGAGTAACAATTCCTCAAAGCAAGGCTCCCAACTCGCTGGAATATTTGTATCAACCGACCGCTGAAAATGGAATGCTTATTGCGTTTTGATGAAATTAATGTATCATTTCATTTCATCCAAAAATGGAATGAAATATATCATGAAGAGACCGACCATTGCCGATCTTGCCCAGGCGTCCGGCGTCAGCATCGCCACGGTCAACCGCATCCTCGGAGGTACCGGCGCAGTGCGTGCGGAAACGATCGAGAGGGTGCAAAATGCCGCGGAAGAGATTGGATTTTATGGCCGCGGCGTGATCGAGGACCGCCGGCAGCGGCTCCAGCCGAATTATCGTTTCGGCTTTCTTCTCCAGCAGTCGAGCCGTGAGCTCTACCGGCTGTTCGGCTCCAAGATCACGGAGGCGGCCGCGAGACGCCAGCACGAGAAAGTCGTGGCTGTGGTCGATTTCGTCGATGTCCTCGAGCCACAAAATATTGCCGATCGTCTCGAAGCGCTTGGCAAACGCTGTGATGCAGTTGCTGTCATTGCTGGCGACCACCCGTTGATCGGGCAGACCATCCAATCCCTCAAGGAGAGGGGAAAGCCTGTCGTTGCATACATAACCGATCAGTCCGCCCGGGATCGCGCCGGCTTCGTCGGCACCGACAACTGGAAACTCGGGCGGACCGCCGCATGGTTTCTGGCTCAGACCACGCCGATGCCGGGCCGGATCGCCGTCTTCATCGGCAATCATCGTTATCAGTGCCAAGATGTCTCCGATGCGAGCTTTCGATCCTATATGCGCGAGCATGCACCCCATCTTCAGGTGGATGACAGCAGACCGACACATGAGGAGCCGCAGGAAGCCTACCGGATCGTCAGCCAGCTGCTCTCCGAACTCGATGACCTCAGAGGCATTTTCATTGTCGGAGGGGGGATTTCCGGTGTGCTGCGCGCTCTTCGCGAAGCCCCTGTCGAAAAGCGAGATAAGGTCAGGGTCGTCTGCCGCGACATCGGCCCGGAAACGCGCAAGGGCTTGACGGAAGGCCTGATCATGGCGGCATTGTGCCATCCGCTCGATCAGATATCGGACGAATTGATCGCCACGATGATCGCCGCGCTGGAACACCGCGACAGCACAACCATCCTTCAGCGCGTGGTTCCCTTCGAAACGATTACGCCCGAAAGCGTTTGAACCGCCCGGTTTGCATAAGGCGGCTGGCCGAAAAGGCCAGCCGCCTTATAAAGTGGCAGGGCTGATAGCCATTGCGCTGTCGCGTCAGATGTCGACGACGAGGCCCTTGGCTTTCAGCACCGGTTCGAGATTGCTGACCTCGATGACCGATTTGCCCTGCTTATATGCCGCGATATAGCCGGCCTCGGCATCTTCGCGGGCCTGTGACAGCCTGGCGACTTCCTGCGCTTCCTGGCGGCGCACGATCACCAGGCCGTCGGCATCGCCGGCGATGATGTCGCCGGGATGAATGATTTCGCCGCCGACGATGATCGTGTCGTTCACCGCCGCGATGGTTTCCTTCACTGTCCCCTTGATGCAGACGCTGAGCGAGAAGACCGGAAAGCCAAGCTCCCTCAGTTGCAGCGTATCGCGCACACCGGTGTCGGTCACGAGACCGCCGATGCCCTTTGCCAGGCAGGCATTGGCGAGGACGTCCCCGAAGGATCCGGCCTCTTCGTATTCGCCCGCCGATACGACGATGATATCGCCCGGCTTTGCGTAATTGATGGCGAGTTGCAGCATGATGTTGTCACGCGGCGCGCACTTCACTGTGAAGGCCGGACCGCAGAGTTTCATGCGGTAGTCGACGGGCTTCAGACGGGAGGAAAGCGCTCCGCGGCGCCCTTGGGCTTCATGGATCGTCGCTGGCGAAAATTTGGAAACGGCGTCGATATCGGCTTTGCTTGGCCGTTCGGCAATATCTTTAATATGGATCATGGATGCCTCCCATTTTTGGCTGACGGCGGGCATGTCCCGCCGTCTGATTTCGTTTGGATATCGTCATCGGAAGACACCGAGGTCTTAAGGGATCGGGTCGAACTTCAGCTCCGAGAGCGATACGACCTTGTCGGTGCGCGTCATCTTGTATTCGGTATCCGGGCCGAGCCACTTGTCCCAGATCTTGTTAATCTCGCCCGATGTGTCGAGCTTGCGAAGGATCTCGTTGATCTTGGCGGTCAGCGCCGGCTGATCCTTGGCCATGCCGATGCCGATCGGCTGATACAGCATCGGCTCCTCGATCATCCGCATTGGCTTGCCCTTGCTCTTCGATTCATTGACGAACTTGGTCGTCGTCATGGTGTTGGCCACCATGCCGCGGGCCTTGCCCTGCTGAACGGCGAGATAGGCCGAGGCGGTATCCTGGAAGGTCAGCGGGTCGGATTTGTTGAGCTTGATCGACATCTCGGAGGTCGAACCCTTGGTCGAAGCGATGCGCTGGCCTGCGTAGTCGGCCTTCTTCTTGCCGGCATCGTCCGCCGGCACGATCAGCATTTCCTTGGCGAGATAATAGGGATCGCTGAACTGGATCTGCTCAGCACGGCTCAGAGTATAGGCAAGGTTGGCAACGGTGATGTCGACCCGGCCGAGCTTGACCTCGGGCACGCGCGCCTCGACCGAAACCGGCTTGATCTCAGCCTTGACGCCCAATTCCTTGGCGATCGCGCCGCAGAGATCGACATCGAAACCGGCCATTTCGCGGGTCTTCGGATCGGGTGATGCGAAGGGAGGAACGTCGGCGAACGTCGCGCAGCGCAGGGTTTTCGCCGAGATGATGTTGTCGAGCTGATCGGCTTTTGCGGGCACAGCGGCCGCCATGCCGGCAAATGCGACGGTGAGGGTTAGGCATTTCCAGTTCATTGCTGTTCTCCTTTGTTTTTGGTGGTTGGTATCAATGCCTGAGATCAGCGAGGAAACGCTGCGCCCGGGGATGGCGTGGATTGTTGAAGAATTCCTCGGGGGGCGCCATTTCGAGGATCTGGCCGGCATCGATGAACCAGACCCGATCCGCGACGTCGCGCGCGAAACCCATTTCGTGGGTGACGCAGAGCATGGTCATGCCTTCGGATGCCAGGCTCTTCATGACGGCCAGCACTTCGCCGACCATTTCAGGATCGAGCGCGCTGGTCGGCTCGTCGAACAGCATCACCGGCGGTTCCATGGCAAGGGCGCGGGCGATTGCCACCCGTTGCTGCTGGCCGCCCGAGAGTTGCCCGGGATAGGCCCGCGCCTTGTCGGCAAGGCCGACCCGATCGAGAAGCTTGAGGGCCTTGTCCTCTGCAACGTCAGGCGCCACGCCTTTCACCCGGATCGGCGACATCGAGACGTTTTCGACCACCGAAAGGTGCGGAAACAGGTTGAAGTTCTGAAATACGAAGCCGATCCGGCTGCGCAACGCGTTGAGTTCCTTCGCCCGCATGGCGGCGTGAATGTTTTGCCCGTCGAGCGTGATTGATCCGCTGTTGATCTCCTCGAGGCGATTGATTGTGCGGATCAGCGTCGATTTTCCCGAACCGGACGGCCCGCAGATGACCACGACTTCGCCGCGTGTCACCTGCGCATCGATGTCCTTCAGGACCGGATAGTCGCCGTAGCTCTTGCAGACTTGCGAAAGCCGGATCGTCTGCAATTCCTGTGCTGAAACTGACATGGTCATGGCTGCTCCGATATGATTTTCGATGGCGCGACCAAGGCGGCGGAAGGAAGGTTGGAAAGTCCCGCACGCCGCCGCGTGATGCTCCGCTCGAGGCGATTTGCGAAGTAGGTGAGCGTCCAGCAGATGGCGAAGTAGACGATCGCCAGAATGAGGAAGACCTGGAAAGGCTGCGTCAGGAGCTGGTTGTTGACCTGGCTTGCGGCAAAGGTCAGGTCCGGCACATTGATCACGTAGCCGAGCGTCGTGTCCTTGATCGTCGAGACGAAGGTGGAGATGATGCTGGGGATCATGTTGTAGAGTGCCTGCGGCAGGATGATGAAGCGCATCGCACCTAAATAGCCGTGACCAAGCGCACGTCCGGCGTCCATCTGGCCCGGTCCGAGCGCGACGATGCCGGCACGCACGACTTCGCTCAGAAATGCGCTCTGATAGACCACGAGCGTCGTCAGCATGGTGACGAAGCTCGGCACGTCGGCGCCGGTCAAGAGCGGAACCAGGAAATAGCTCCACAGGATGAGCATCAAGAGCGGCACGCCCCGGGTGAAATAGACGAGTGCGGTGACCGGCCAGCGCAGCAGCGGCGACTTGGAGAGCCGCGCCAATGCGAACAGGATGCTGACCGGAAAGGCGAGAGCGATGCTGAGCGCCGACAGGATCAGCGTGTTGGCGAGCCCGCCGAGCGGTCCGTTCGGATATTGGCCGATCAAGAGCAGAAGCCAGTAGTCTTGGACGATGGCGATCATGTCATGGATCATGCGCGCGCACTCCTGGCAGGATCGGTGCGCATCGACAGATAGGCGCCGATGCTCATGATCACGAGCGAGAAGAAAAGGTAGAGAACCGTGCCGATCAGGTAGATCTCGAAGGTCCGGAAACTGAGGTTCTCGATTTCCTTGACGGCATGGGTCAGTTCCGAGGCGCCGATGACGACGGCGAGACTGCTGTTCTTGAACAGGGAGACGCTATGATTGATGAGCGGCGGCAGGGCGTTGCGCACGCCCTGCGGCATGATGACGAAACGCATCGCCGAGATATAACCGTGGCCAAGCGCGCGGGCTGCCTGCATCTGGCCGGGGCTGACTGAGCGCACGCCGGAACGAAGATCTTCGCTGAAATAGGCCGCCTGGCAAAGCCCGAGCCCGATCACCGCGAAGATGGCCTCGGCATTATGGACGGCCAGCCATTCGGCTACTTCGCTTGGCATCAGGGTGAAAATCCCGAAGTACCACAGCATGAGCTGAACCAGGGTGGGGACGTTCCTGTGGTAAGAGACGTAAGTGGCAACTAACGGATCGCCGAAACGAAAGGGTGACAAACGCAAAGCCAGCAGCAGAAGTGCCAGCGCCATCGCCATAGACCACGAGCCGGCATAGATGATGAAGGTCATCTCGATGCCATGCAGCAGCATGGCGGTGTATTCCGGATTTCCGAGGATTGCCGAAAGGTCGAAGCCGCTCACGGGTTTGGCTCCCCGGATTGATCCGGCTTCGCCGCAGGTTGGGGCTTTGCGGTCTGCAGGCCGCCCATGACCTGCAGCGTCGGCGTGATCTCCATGTGTCCGATGTTGACGGCGACGGGGGCTGCTATGGCGAAGGCAATCGCGTCGGCGATATCGGCCGCCTGCGGCAGTTCGAAGCCGTCGATGAACCGTTCGCGGATGCTGGGGTCATCACCGTGCACGTGATTGAAAATGTCAGTGGCGACCCGGCCGGGGCAGATTTCCGTGACCCGTACCCGCTTGCCGAAAGCGTCGATGCGCAGCTGGTTGGACAGCATGCTCACCCCTGCCTTGGTGGCGTGATAGGATGAGTTGCCGCCGAAATTGTAGGCGCCGGCGATCGACGAAATGTTGATGACATGCCCGCGGTCGCGCGCCACCATACCGGGCACGACCAGCCGGCAGATGTGCAGGACCGCCCGGAGATTGACGTCGACAATGAGATCGATATCGCCCTCGTCGGCTTCCAGGAACTTCTTCGGCCGGTCGACACCGGCATTGTTGACGAGAATATCGAACTCCACCCGACGCGTGAGCTCGGCCATGGCCTGACGGTCGGTTACGTCGATGACGTGGGCGATGCAGCCCGTCCGCGCGGCCAGCTGCTGCAGCGCTTCGGCACTGCGGGCAACCGCATGGACCTCGATGTTCTCCCGGCGGAACCGCTCCACCACGGCTGCGCCGATACCGGAAGATGCGCCGGTCACCAGTGCGGTCTTGTAGTCGGAGAATGGCATTGTCGTTCCCTTGTTGTTGATCGAGACAGTAGCGAAGCTTTAACCCCTTGCCTAAGACCGATTATCTCTGGAGCAATAAGCAACGGTTATGGAGCTGAGACGGCTGCCGAAGAAGAGAAACAGGTGATGTCGGCATCATCTCGCGGTATCGGTCCCTCGGGCTGTCAGCGACCGCGTCGCGTTGCAAAAGCATTGCGCGTCTGCAAACATGTAAGCCGTGCACATCAGAACGGTACCCCGATCCTCATGGACATCAGACGCCTCAAATCTTTCATCGTGATCGTCGACAGCGGCAGCATCACGCGAGCGGCGGACCTTTTGCATATCGCCCAGCCGGCCCTCAGCCAGCAGCTTGCAGCGCTGGAGGAGCATTTCGGCCACAAGCTGCTGATCCGCAGCCAGCAGGGCGTCAGCATGACCGATGCGGGGCATGCGGTGTACCGCCATGCGCAGATCATCCTTCGGCAGATGGAGCAGGCGCAAGCCGATGCATCGGCAGCCGGCAATTCGCTTGCCGGGCGTGTGTCCGTCGGCCTCGTGCCGTTCAGCAGTGCGGCCACGCTGTCGGTCGACCTGCTGGCGGAGACCCGCAAACGCCATCCCGGTATTCTATTGCACCTGACCGAAAGTGTCGGCCAGACCTATAGCCAGATGATCATGAACGGCCGGCTGGAGATGGCGCTTCTCCACGGAACCGGACCGATCAAGGGCGTCCGGTTCGAACCGATCCTCAGCGAAGAGTTTTTCCTTGTCGCGCATCGCGACTTTGCCATCGAAGCGGATGCGAAACCCGTTCCGGTCAATGCGCTCGACGGAATACCGCTGCTGTTGCCGCCGGCCTATAATTTCGTCCGCCGCGCGGTCGATACCGCCTTCACCCGCACCCGCACCAATCTGAAGGTCGTGGCGGAAGTCGAAATCGTCCGCACGCTGGCCCGCGCGGTGGGCAGCGGCCTCGGCGCGACGATCATGCCGAAAGCCATCGCCGATCGCATCGTATCGGAATCGAGCGAGCCGCTGATCTGCCGGCTCGTCTCGCCGCGGATCGAAGAAACCCTGTCGCTGTGCGTTTCCGACCAGAATCCCTTGTCGGAACCGGCTCTAGCCGTCCGCGACATCCTTCTTGAATTGACGGCGCGGCTGAAAAGCTGAAACGCGTTGGCGATCAGCGCATATCCCTGCAGAACTGGGCAATGCGCGCACAGCCTTCGCCGAGCATTTCCATGCTGGTCGCATAGGAAATGCGGAAGAAGGGGCTCATTCCGTAAGCCGCCCCTTGCACGGTCGCGACATGATGCTCGTCGACGAGCGCCATGACGAAATCGACGTCGGTCTCGATCTTTCGCCCGCCCTTGCTGGTCTTGCCGATCAGCCCTGAGATATTGGGGTAGATGTAGAAGGCGCCTTCGGGCCTATGGCAGCGCAGCCCTTCCACCTCAGACAATCTGTCGAGAACGAAGTCGCGTCTTTCCTTGTAGATCGCGGCACGCTCCTTCAAGAGATCCTGAGGACCATCGAGCGCCGCGGTCGCCGCAGCCTGGGTCAGCGTCGCGATGCCGCCGCCATTCTGGCCGTTGACGTTGCTGACGGCAGAGATCAGCTCTTTCGGCCCGGCACAAAAGCCGAGCCGCCAGCCTGTCATAGCGTAAGCCTTGGAGACGCCGTTCATCGTCAGGACGCGATCATAGAGCCTGGGCTCGACTTCGGCGATCGTGCAGAACTGGAAGTCGTCATAGACCAGGTGTTCATAGATATCGTCGGTCATGATCCAGACATTGGGATGACGCAGCATGACCTCGGCGATGGCAGCCATCTCCGCCCGGGAGCAGGCGGCTCCGGTCGGATTGTTCGGGAAATTCAGGAAGAGCCACTTGGTGCGCGGCGTGATCGCCGCCTCCAGATCTTCCGGACACAGCTTGAAGCCGGCCTGCTCGTGGCAGGGGACGGCGACCGGGACGCCACCGGCGAATTTGACGATATCCGCATAGCTGACCCAGGAGGGCGTGGGAATGATGACCTCGTCGCCCGGATTGCAGGTTGCCAGCATGGCATTGAAGATCACCTGCTTGCCGCCGCCCGAGACGACGATCTGGCTGGCATCATAGTCGAGATTGTTGTCCCGCTTGAACTTCTTGATGATGGCGGCCTTCAGCGCCGGTGTGCCGTCCATCGGAGGATATTTCGTATCGCCCGCAAGAGCGGCCGCATGAGCGGCCTCGATCGCGTGCGCCGGAGTGGGGAAATCCGGCTCGCCGGACGAGAGGCTGACAACTTTGATGCCTTTGGCGGCCAGTTCCCTGGCGCGCTGGGTCATGGCGGCGGATGCGGAGATGGAGACGTTTTTCAGGCGGTCAGCGATGACGGACATCGACATGGTCCTTCGATGAGAGATGGGAACGGGAAACCGCCCGCGGGCGATCGGGATTGTATCAGTCGGCGAGTTCGGCGGCAGGAGCGAGCGTCGCGCCCGTGGCTTCGATCTCGCCACGGACGATGCCGGCAAGCTCCAGGGCGCCGGGTGTGTCGCTGTGGACGAGAATGGAGCGGGCCGGCATCGCGATCACAGCTCCGTCGATCGTCTTAACGGTTCCGTCGAGGAGGAATTGTCGCACGCGCGCACGCACCGAGGCTTCGTCCTTGATGACGGCGCCGGCGAGTCCGCGCGCGACAAGTCTGCCCTCGGCGTCATAGGCCCGGTCGGCAAGGAAAAGCGCCAGCGTCTTCAAACCTACGCGTTTGGCCGCCTGCTGAATCTCGCTGCCATGGGTCACGAAGACGACGAGACCAGCATCGACCGTGGCGATCGCATCCATCATCAGATCGGCCAGCACAGGATCGCGGTTGACCATATTGCCCATGGCCGCATGGAAGCTGATATGGGAGACAGTGACACCCTCGGCTTTGGCGATCGCCATCAATGCGCCGAGCTGATAGAGCATCTGCTGGCGAAGCTCATCGGCCGGAAACGGTATCTCGCGCCGGCCGAAACCCGGCCGGTCGGGCAAACCGGGATGCGCGCCGATGCCGACGCCGTTCAGCTTCGCAAGCCGGACCATGCGTCCCATCGTATCCGGGTCGCCGCCATGGAAACCGCAGGCGATGTTGGCCGACGAGACAAGTTTCATCATCGCTTCGTCGTCGCACAGCCGGTAGGGACCGAATCCTTCGCCCATGTCGGAATTCAGATCGATCTTCATCAGTTCCTCCTTTTGACGGCCTTTTCGGCGACACGCATTAGGCCATCGCCTTCAAGGCGCGCTTGACCATCCGGGATGTCTGCCTGACGTCCTCGACATAGCCGGCGACAGCCTGTTCCACCTTGCGCGCCTCGGCATGCGTCGAGCGAACGAAGTTCAGGCGGGCGCCGATGCGGGCTTGGCCGAGCCGCCAGAGATCGCACTCGATCACGCCGGCGATCTTCGGATATCCGCCGGCGGTGTTGGCATCGCTCATCTGCACGATCGGTTCGCCGCCGGGCGGAACCTGGATCACGCCGGGCACGACACCGTGGGAGCGCATCTCGATGGACGCAGTCGGCGTGATGGGCTCGCCTGATAAGCGGTAGCCCGTCCGGTCGCTTCGGGAGGAAATCCTCCAGGTCTGGCTCCAGAAGGCTTCGCCATCGCCGGCGAAAAGATCATGCTCGCCGGCAGGCAGGGCGCGGATCGGCAGCGTGCCGTCGACAGCAGCCGGGAAGACATCGCGCAGCGCCACGGATGGTTCGACGACGGCGAGACCAGGGGCCGGAAGCATGACCAACTCTGCGTCCTCGCCGACCGCGATCCGATCGCCCTTCGCCAAAGGCCGGCCGGCATTGCCGCCGAAACCGCCGCGAAGCGACGTGCTTTGCGAACCCATGACAACGGGGATATCCAGCCCGCCTCCGAGCGAAATATAGGAGCGCGCCAGCCGCGGGGGCTGCTTCAGTTCGAGAACCTGTCCGGGCTCCGCGAGGTAGGCGCACCAGGAAAGCAGTTCCGATCCATTGAGATGAGGATTGCCGTCTGCACCGGTAACGGCAAACACCATGCGCCGCTCGAAACGCAGACTGAACGGGAAGGTCTGCACCTCTATCGCGGCCGCATTTTCGTCATTGCCGACGAGAATGTTGCCGATCCGGACCGCAAGCGGATCCATGGCGCCGCTCGCCGATACGCCGATGTCGCGATAGCCGGGGCGGCCAAGATCCTGCACTGTGTTGAACGGGCCGCTTTCGATGATCTCGATCATAGCTCAATCCCTGCCGGCAGGAACCGCACCGTATCTCCCGGCGCCATCATGGCGGGAGTCGGCGACGTAGGGTCGAACATCTCAAGTGTCGCGAAGCCGATGGAATTCCAGCCATTCGGACCTGTGAGCATGGCGACGCCAGTCTGCATGCCGCCGATGGTCAAGCAGCCCTTCGGCATCTTCAGCGAAGGTACGGTCTTTCGCGGCATGTAGATGCGCGGATCGAGACCATGCAGATAACCGAAACCGGGAGCGCTGCCCAAGGCGAAGACACGGTAAGTCGCTTCATGATGGATGCGGACGACCTGGCGGTCGCTCAAGCCCGAGAGATCGCAAAGGGCTGGAAGATCCGTCGCATATTCGCCGCCATAATGGACGGGGATCTCGATGGTCTTGCCCTTGAGATCGATGCTGCGGGCATTCTCCCATGCCTCCAGCAGCCGAGCGACCACCGCATCAGGATCCTCGGGCGTCTCCTTGAGGATCACCAGCAGATTGGTCATGCCCGGAATGTTTTCCGCAAGGTCCGCCCAACCTTTCACGGTCTGGGACAGAGCCCAGATCCGCCGCTGCGCGATGAGATCGAAGTCGCCTGGCGCCTCGAGCAGGAAGGATCTGGCGCCGATCGAGGAAACCCGCGCCAGGCTTTTGGTGGCCGGAACGATCTCGCGTTGCGATGCATGTCTGTTCGTCGTGACGATCATGACTGGAGCTCGATTTCGAACAGAGGGTCACCGAAGCCGACCAGCGCACCGGGCTCGGCGAGCAGCCTGGTCAAAATGCCGGAACGGCCGGCGCGAAGGGGAAGCAGGATATGCCCTACCCCGACAAAGCCGACGATATCCGCGTCGGATACCGAGCGCGGCAGATTTTGCGGCGCGGCGGAGGTCGGATGCTCGACACAGAAGCGGCCGGCCATCGGCGCCTTCACGACGGCGGACGCGGAGCCGGGAGTGCGCGGCATCGCTCCGGTCGAGCTGATCCGGGCGCCGCCTTTTCCGGCGACGACGATACGAAGCTGTCCGCCCGGCCGGGAGATTTCAAGACCGTTCACGCCCGCGGCCGTCAACGCCTCGGTGAGCAATGCGATGGTCGCCGGATCGCTGAAATCGATCGCGCTCATGCCGCCCTCCGCAGCTTCAGCCATTGTTCGAGATAATGGATATCCGTCTCGCCGCGCGCGAATGTGCCATCCTCGAACAGAGCGCGCAGGAAGGGGATATTGGTGGAAATCCCCTCGACCTCAGTGCCGGCAAGCGCTTCGCGCATTCTTGCCATCGCTTCGGCCCGCGTCGGCGCATGGACGATCAGCTTGGCGATCAGAGAATCGTAATAGGGCGAGACCTTGTAGCCGGCATGAATATGCGTATCGACGCGGATGCCCGGGCCAGCGGGCAACGCCAAATGGGTGACAACACCCGCCGACGGCAGGAAGGTTTCCGGATCCTCGGCGTTGATGCGGCATTCGAAGGAATGGCCATCGCATGTCACATCGCCTTGGATGAGATCGAGAACGTGACCCTGAGCCGCCCTTATCTGCGCCTGGACGATATCGACACCGCTGGTCATCTCGGTGACGGGATGCTCGACCTGAAGTCGCGTGTTCATCTCGATGAAATAGAAAGCGCCATCCTCATAGAGGAATTCGAAGGTTCCGACGCCCCGGTAGCCGATCTGAAGGCAGGCCTGTACGCAAGCCAGACCGACCGGCTGGATGATGTCGGGCGCGATTCCCGCTGCCGGCGCTTCCTCCACCACTTTCTGATGGCGGCGCTGCATCGAGCAATCCCGGTGGCCCAGCCACACGGCATTGCCGTGATCGTCGCAAATGACCTGTATCTCGATGTGGCGCGGATGCTCTAAGAATTTCTCCATGTAGAGCGAGGGTGAGCCGAAGGCCTTGCGGGCCTCCTCCCGCGTCAGCGCAATTGCTTCATGCAGCAAATCGGCCTTTGGCACGACACGCATGCCGCGTCCGCCGCCGCCCCCGGCCGCCTTGATGATGACGGGGTATCCGATTTCCAGCGCTACACGCTCGATCGTGGCGGAGTCATCGGGCAGCGCGGTGTCCGGACCGGGAACGCAGGGGACGCCGGCTGCCATCATCGCCCGCTTTGCCGAGATCTTGTCGCCCATGATCGCAATCGAGGAAGATGTCGGACCAATGAAGATCAGCCCCGCCTTTTCGGCGGCGTCGGCGAAGGCGGCGTTTTCCGATAGAAAACCGTAACCCGGATGGATGGCGCCCGCACCGGCGAGACGCGCCGCCAGAAGGATGGCATCCTGATTGAGATAGCTCTTGGCAGCACTCGACGGACCAATGCAGAGAAAGCTGTCGGCGGTGCTGCCGTAAGGCGCTTCCCTGTCCGCCTCGGAGCAGATGGCGACCGTCTTCAGGCCGAGCTCGCGGCAGGCGCGCTGGATCCGGGCTGCGATCTCGCCGCGGTTGGCGATCAGGACGGTATCGAAGCGGCCGGTCGCGGATTGTTCAGGTGTTTCCGGCATTAGGCAATCTCCGCCAGCAGATCGCCGGTCTCGACCTCGCCGTCGTCGATTTCGGTGAGGTGTGTAATGCGCCCTGCCCGCGGTGCGGCGATCGCGTTGAAGACCTTCATTGCCTCGATGATGAAAAGCGTCTGCCCCTCCACCACCTTGTCACCGATCGTGACGAATGGCGGTTCCCCAGGCGCCGGGGTCCGATGCAGAACGCCGAAGACCGGCGCCTTCACCGCATAGGTTTTCTCACGCCTCGAAGGCGTATCGGCGCCGGCATCCTGGGCAAGGCTTGTCGTCGATCCTGGCTTTTGCGCGGGCTCGGCAGCAGCCTCCTGATCCGGAGACGTACGGAAAATCCGAACCGTCATGTCCTTTTCGGTTACGGTCAGCTCGGTAATGTTCGATCGTCCGACAAAGTCGATCAGCGTCTTGATCTTCGAGAGGTCCATATGCGTGCTCGGAATTTCAAAATTCCACCGCGCGGACCTGACATTTCAAGTCGCTCGGTGTTGTGATTTTTCGTAGCACGATGCGTCGGTTGATGGGGTCAGACGAAGTTTTGATGGAGTGCAATCCGCACTTTGCGGGGACAATTCCTGAACACTTGCGAAGTCCCTCGACGGCGACCGGCGGCCGCTGGAATCCCCTGCGAGAACAGATCGTTTTGGCGAGATCCGCTCTTGATGGGATTCGAACCCGCAACCGCACTCGTTTCTCGGTCGGACGCTTCTGCAAATCACTTATAATTTTACCGGCGAGATGAAATAGAATCCATGGAAGAGCAAAGCGCTTTTGGAAGCGGGGCTGCCGTACGCCATGATCCACGCGTTACCTCGCGTGCCCCTCCGTCGCAGGTCGGTGGGCCGGAAGCGCTGGACGACGGCGGTTAAGGCCGGCGGACCTTATCCCGCAATCGACAAAGCGATCTCGAAGTCAGACAAGTTTGAAAGTTTTTCGCGCACCTTCAAACTTACCATTCATATCATCCAGTTTTACAGCAACCCAAAACTCTGTTTTTTCATCGAACGGGCCAGCGTCAAGCTCTGGTTTAACAATTAACGACAAAACTCTATCTGTGCTCGTGGCAGAATCGTCAGTATCTATTTTGATTTTATAAGTTTCTTTCTTGTCGCTGGCACTTGGGTTTGAAACATCATCACTACCGTCTTCTTTGGTAGATATATATACATATATCTTATTGCTGAAGCCGGAGCCTATGATTTTAAATGGCGTTCGAACAAGTAATGGAGCAACTACAGTCGCTGGCTCGAGGCGCTCGATTTTAACTTTAGGGTTCACGGTGGGCATATTATCCTCCCTAGTCCGCTTTATATTAGATTAGTCGTTATCGCCCGATCTGCGAGGGATGAACCCGCCTGATCTGGACATTACACCACCAGAGCGGGACAGGGCACCGCCCGATCTGGACATTGCGCCGCTCGTCATCCCTCGGGGATCAGCAGAAACCTCGGCCGACAGCAGGATTTGCTCAAGGGTTCCTGTTTCGGCATCGAGTCTCATTGAGACATCACCTTTGTCATAAATCCAGACCCTCATGTCCTTAGCCAGAGCTCCGAATTGAGAACCAAGGCCGGTTCGTGCACTCGAACCAGGCGACCGATACAATCTGTCATACTCGATATCACCGTCCACGTTCCTCGGGGGCGGATCGTCTGGATCGGCCCCAGGACCGTGGACAACGAAGATGGCTGGTCGACCAAGTTCAATGAATGCTCCCTCAAAGGAGAAAGCAAAGATCCGCGCCAGAACCGCATCGGTCGCACCAAGCTGGTCCCTCAGAAAATTATTTCTCCCTGCTATTGGTACGCTTAGATTCTGGTAAATGGGTCCGCCTCTGAGAATCAGATCACTCAGTGGGCGCCCGAAGAGATGTATCGCTGATATGCCGAGTAAGGTTTCATTGTCTGCCACGTCTCCCTCCATCTAACTGATTATTGACCGTTCATTGATCTCGACAGCAAAACTTTCTCGCGATAGTTCATCTTCGGAAACTCCAGATAATCTATCGGCAACAACGTGCGCGCAGAGAGGACATGACTGTGATCCTCGCCACCTTTAATATGCGCGCCGGCGTGCAGCTCGCCGATCGCCCGTCGCCTGAAGTTTCTGCTGATGATCCGTGCGAATTGGCCGGCACTTTCATTACGATCAATCGCAAGCATCGTCCTCGCGACATCGCCGTAGTCCAGAAAGTCGGGAGCAAGAGCCCACAAGGTTTCCGCCAGATACGTCCCAACGATATCGCGCGAGTCGAGCAGTGCTTCGACAAAACCATCTGAGTTCCGCGCGAAGGCGCGGTCGAAAGCATGCTGCACGGGCGCCTCGGCAGCCGGATCGAACTCGGCAATATCTGCGAGGTCTTCGACGGCACGCGAGATCAAGCCGCGCACCACCAGGCTCTCATGGAAGATATCGACGAGGATGTCGAATATCGCGCCGGTGAGCGGTTGCGAGAGCTCATGCTCGTCCTTCCACCCATGTGCGAAGTCGGCCATCGTCCTTTTGTTGTTTGCCGACCGTATCTGGCGATGTGGCGAAAATTCCGAGAAGCGCGCTAGGCGATTTGCCCGGTAAAGGTTGCCGCGTGTCTCCGTGAGAACATTGTCGATCACGGACGGAAAATGCATGGCCGCGATCAGCGACACGCAGTCGGAGAAGGCCTCCTGGAAGCCAAGATATTCGGGGTACTCGGTTCCCGGGCGCGGCACGCCCAGTACGCTGAAGATGATTGCGTGCCCCACCTCATGAGCGATGACGTCAAAATCCAGGCTAAACGGAAGGACGCGCCCGTCGTTTTCGAACTGGCTCCCAACTTCGAGGAAACCATAGCCGTATTGAGCGTTGTCCCATCGCTGCAGGATCGAGATTTCCAGACGGTCATAATGATCGCGAAAATGCCAGGTGAGCGGCTGACCGAGATAGCGCTCCCACACATCCAGTGTGAATCGCACGCAACCAAAAACATGTGCGGCTTCAAAGCCAGCCATCGAAGGTCGGAGATAGTCGAAATTGCCGCACCCATCGGGGTTGGCCGGCTCGAGGATTTTCCCGGTCCAGGGCGGCAGATACATGTACGGCGTTCCGAGCGGTCCGCGGTTCGCACCGTAAGGACCGGTCTTGCCAACCGGCTCCACAACGAACATCCGATCGTCGGCCGGCCCAGCTGTCAGGCTGCCCAGCGGAGACGACACTTCGACAATCTCGGGACTGGACCAATCATCTTCAAATGGAGGCTGTACAAAAAGTCTGAACCGGGCGCCCATCCGCTCCCCCTCAAAAGACTTTTATGGTTGCCAGTTTAAGTTGACCTTCGGCGCTCGCGAGAATTTTAGCAAGTAATGAAATAGTATTAGGGTCGGCTTGCCAAATGTACCGGGCGTTATTCAGACGGCTCAACCAACCTCGAATAGCGCGGGTGACTGCGAATGGAATCGAGGTCGGAATCGTTCTTGAACCACAGCCGCATCTCGATGCCGACTTGAGGCATCCAGACCTCAAGCAAATCTATCGCTCTGTCGATTTCGCCAAGCAGTGCATAGGTGCAGGCGGCATTGTACTGGATGTTTATGTCGTTGGGATCCGTCGCCAGCGCGCGCGCCAACCATTCCAGCGCCATGTCGCGGACCCCGAGAAAGGCCAGCGCCGTCGCTCCCAGGCAGGCAACATTGGCATTTTCCGGATGGAGCCGCAGTTCCTCCTCCGCCCTTTTCAACGCGATCCGCGCATAGCTGCGGGCCTTGTCTATTTGCCCGAGCGAACGAAAGACGTTCACGAGCATGATCGGCGCACCATAATCGGCAGGCTTGATTTCCATTGCGCGCTGAAAGTGCGTAGCCGCCAGTTCGAACTGACCGTCGGTGACGCAAAATTCGGCATAGTACCGGTTCGCCTCGTGGCAGTTGGCGTCCAGCGACAAAGCCTGCTCGAATGCTGAAACCGCCTCAGCGCGATTGCCGGCCACCGCCAACGCAAACCCCCTGGCTGCATGTGCCTCCGCCAGATTGGGATCGATAACGAGCGCCGTCGCCGTGTTCGCGAGAATGGCCTCCACGGGGATTTCCGCGCCGAACTGAGACCGTAGACGCGCATCGCAAACCGCGATGCCGGCATAGGCGCGGGCATAGCCCGGATCCAATTCGATGGCTCTGGCGAAACTCTGCCTGGCCATCAAATGGTTCGAGCGCGAGGCAATATGGTAGTATTCGCGCCCCCTGAGGAAATGTGTATAGGCTTCAACGCTTCCTGTCGGCGCCTGCTCGATAGCTTTCTTCTCCTCCGGAAGCAGCTTGACCTTAAGCTGCTCGACGATCGCCTTCACGATCTCGTCCTGCATTTCGAAGATGTCGGTGAGGTCGCGGTCGTAACGCGCCGCCCAGACATGGCCGTCGCTGGCTGCTTCGATCAATTCCGCATTGATCCTTACATGATTGCCTGCCTTGCGGACGCTGCCCTCCACGATATAGGCAACGCCGAGTTCTCCGGCGATGCGCTGCAGGTTTTCGTTCCGGCCTTTCCACGTGAAAACTGTGTTGCGGCTCAATACGAATAGGCCTGAAACATTCGATAGGTCCGTGATGAGATCTTCGGTGATGCCGTCGCTGAAAAAATCCTGCTCGGGATCGTTGCTGATGTTGGCGAATGGCAGGATTGCAACGGATGGCTTGTTGACGGGTGCCCGTGTGTGGACACCTGCGGCGGGCGGAACCTCCTCGCTGGAGGCGACATTGCCCCAATCGGCAAAATAGACATGGACCGGACGGGAAATGTTCTTGACGTTCATGGCGCCTTGATCTGCGAAATCGAGACCGAGCTTGTTTGCGACTTCGTGGCGCACTGCCGCCGAACAGGCAATGCCGCCGGGGGCTGCAAGGGCTTGCAGCCGGACCGCCACATTAATGCCGTCCCCATGAAAGTCATCCGCATCGAAGACGATATCGCCCAGATTCAAGCCTATTCGGAACGCAAAGTGCCTGTCCGCTGGAAGCCCCATGTTGCGCTCCAGCATGCCGCGCTGGATTTCGACGGCGCATCGTGCAGCACTGAGCACGCTCCCGAACTCGACCAGGAAACCGTCGCCCATCAGCTTGATTATATGTCCGCCATGGGTCGCGACAGCGGGATCGAAGAGCTCGCGGCGATGCTGACGAAGAGCGTTGAGCGTCTCCTCTTCGTTGGCTTCCAGGAGACGGCTGTAGCCTACTACATCGGCAGCCAGAATAGCCGCCAGTCGACGCTCGACAAGTTCTGCGCACATGCCCGTCTCCCCAACGTGCTGGTGGCAATACTATTCAATTCTAGAAGCCGGCCAGTAATGTTGCCGGACGATTATATTAATGACAACTAAAATATCTCTCTTGCACGCCAAACCGGCAATTAACATCCTCCAGATTCGGCCATCTGGTGACTATCGCCTTCGAAGGGCTACTGGATCGTTCTCCCGACCCTGGTGGACGTGCTGCGGCGATTGAGCTCGGACGGTCGTGGCGCAGTAGAACGATCACGGCTTGCCGGCTCCGTCAGGTCTTTGGAGGAGCGACGCTCTCCCGCAGAATAAGCTTGCTGCGGATGACGGTACGGACCTCCCCCGCTTTTTGCCGCTGGTCAATGGCGTCGAGCAGGAGATCGACCGCCGCGCGTCCCATCTCTTCCACAGGCTGCTCGATTGTCGAGAGCGGCGGGGAGGAGAATTCGCAGACGGGCGAGCCGTCGAAGGAGACGACGGACAGATCACCCGGAATGCTCAAGCCCGCACGCTGGATACGGCTGACAAATGAGATAGCCATGTCATCGCTGGTGGCGATGACTGCCGTCGGCCTTTCCGTCAATGTCGCAAAATCGTCCGCTGCCTGCACTCCGATATCGAAGCCGTGTTGATAATCGAGATGACCGCCCGAGCGACGCACCAGTTCCTCGGACAATCCCGCCGCCTCGAGCGCCTCGAGCACGCCGCCGTAACGCTCGACATCGTGATAATTGCCTTCGGGCCCGGCCAGATAGAAGAACCGCCGGTGACCCAGCCGGATGAGTTCGGCCGTGACGTCGCGCACCGCCTCGCGGTCGTTGGTCACGACGCTCTGCAGGCCGGCATCGCTCATGTCGAGCAGCATCGAAACGATCGGCAGGCCGGAACCGCCAAGTGAGCGTCCATCCACTTCAGGAAGCTTCGACGACAGGATGATGGCGCCACGCACGCTGCCGCCAAAGGCGAGGTCGAGAATATGCCGTTCGGAAATCTCGTCGCGATCGAGGTTGGCGATCATCAGGTTGTAGCCGCCCTGGATCAGCGACTTGTTGATGCTCTGCAGGACCTGCGGAATGATCTGGGAGACCCCGTAATAGAGCGATCCCGGCAGGATGATCATGACGATGTTGGATTTGCCGACCCGGAGACCGCGCGCCATGGCATTCGGCGTGTAGCCGAGCTGCCTCGCTGCAGCATTGATCTTGGTGCGCGTCTTTTCGTTGACCCGCCCGGGATTGGCAAGCGCCCGGCTGACCGTTGAGATCGCCACACCGGCGAGCCGCGCAACATCGGCCATCAAGGCACCCGATTGCTCTTCTCCTGCCACATCCTTGTTTTTATTCACTTTTATTTCTCTCTCCCGGATGCTTCGATTTGCAACTTTAGGGCAGGCGACGATTTATAGCAAACGTTTGCCAAAAATCGCTTGCTTAAAAAACCAGCTTGATTATCATTTGGTCATGGCAAACGATTGCCAATCCTTAATGCTTTGAAAATCCATGGCTTATTGGATGCGGAACACCCTTCCGCACGCGGGTAGGCCATGCCTTGGGAAATGGATAGGTTATGGCTACTGGCGAAAGGCTGCGCTTCGGCATCGATCTCGTGACATTCTTCCATCCCGGCTTCTGGGGCGTCGACAGCCATGAAGCGATTGTCGATCATGCACGCGCCGATCCGCGCGCCTTCTGGGACAAGATCCTCGACAGCGTCCAGGCCTCCGGCGTTACCGGCGTCGAGCTGACCTTTTCTCCCTTCAACTGGCAGGACGCGATCAAGACCTATGGTTCCATCGACGCCTTCGCCGCCGAACTGGCAAGACGCGGCTTGACGCTGTGCAGCGGCTTCTTCGCAGAGCTCGAGGCGGCCGGCGACTTTGCCGATCCCGAAGCCCAGAGCGCGCTGATCGACAAGGCCGAACGCTATGCCGACTTCCTGAAAGCCTGCGGCAGCGACATCATGGTGATCGGCGCGCCGTTGCGCCAGACGCTCGGCACCCAGCCGGTGCAGTTTCATGATTTCGACCGCGCCAAGGTGATCGCCGATTTCCTCAACCGGCTCGGCGCGACCCTCTATGCCAAGGGCGTGCGGCTGGCGCTGCACACCGAGGCGCACTCGATCTTTGCCGCCGCGCGCGATGTCGACCTGATGATGCTTTTGACCGACCCGGCCTATGTGCATATGTGCCCCGACACGGCGCACATCATCGTTGCCGGCTCCGATCCCGTCCAGCTTGTCGATCGCCATCACGAGCGCATGATCATCGCCCACTGGAAGGATGCGATCGGTCCGATGCCCGCCGATACCCCGATCGACAAGCACATCCATGAACGCCACCAGCCCTATTTCTGCGACTTCGGCCTCGGACGGGTCGACTGGCCGGCCTGGATCCGGCTGCTGCGCGACCGGGCCTATGAAGGCTGGGCGATCCTCGAACTCGATGCCGCGCCGGATCCCGTCCGCGACATTGCCAACGGGCTCACGCTCGTCCGGCAGGCGCTCCTGCCGATCTATCGCTGACAGTCACTCCCGAGACAACAAACGCCCCGCAAAGAGGGCATTTTCAAGAGGTGGAACTATGAAGACCATGATGAAGCTTTTTTTTGCCGGCGTGGCATTTGCCGGTCTTTTCGCCTCGGCGCATGCCGAGGACAAACCGACGATCGAGATCATGTCGTCCTGGACATCGGGCGGCGAAGCGGCAGCCCTCAATGTCATTAAAACCGAGTTCGAAAAGCGCGGCGGCGTCTGGAAGGATTCCTCGATTGCCGGCTTCGGCGCGGCCGATGCTGCCTTCCAGAACCGTATCGTCGCCGGTGACGCGCCCGGCGCCAAGCAGGGCGTCATCGGTCTCGCCGCCGCCGATTTCATCAACCAAGGCCTGTTCAATCCGATCGACGACGTGGCCGCTGCGGGCAAATGGGCCGACGCCCTGCCGAAATCGATCCACGATCTCATCTCCTATGACGGCAAGGTCTATCTTGCGCCGACCGGCGCCCATGGTGAAAGCTGGCTCTTCTATTCCAAGGAAGCCTTCGAGAAGGCCGGCATCGCGCAGGAGCCTAAGACCTGGGACGAGCTCTTTGCCGATCTCGACAAGCTGAAGGCTGCCGGCATGGTTCCGGTCGCCTGGGGTGGCCAGCCCTGGCAGCAAACCAAGGTCTTCAACATGATCCTGCTCTCGCAGGTCGGGATCGACGGCTTCCTGAAGATCTATGTCGACAAGGACAAGAGCCCGGCATCCGTCGAGGGCGTGAAGAAGACCCTGGAAATCCTCGGCAAGCTGCGCGGTTATGTCGATGCGGGTGCAGCCGGCCGCAACTGGAATGACGCGACCGCCATGCTGATCACTGCCAAAGCCGGCGTGCAGTTCATGGGCGACTGGGCCAAGGGCGAATTCACCGTTGCCGGCAAGGAGCCGGGCAAGGATTATGGCTGCATGATCGTGCCGGAGTCAAAGGGCATGGTCTATATCGCCGACTCTCTCTGGTTCCCCAAAACCGGCAATGCCGCGACCGACAAGGCGCAGAAACTGCTCGCCGAGGTCGTCATGGATCCAACCGTCCAGGTCGAATTCGCCCTCAAGAAGGGTTCGGTTCCGATGCGCGCCGACGTCGACAAGTCGAAGCTGGACGCCTGCGCCCAGAAGGGTGTCGAGTTGATGGCTGCGGGTGCAATCGTACCGGACCAGGCGATCGTGCTGACGCCCCAGCAGGTCGGCGCACTCGACGACTTCGTAGACGAATACTGGAGCGGCGGCTCGAACGATGCGGGCGCTGCGGCCGAGAATTTCTTCGCCATCTTCGAGTAGGATAGTGCCTGTGGCGTCGGTCTGACCCGACGCCACAGCTGCCGGCCGCCGCCTCGCGCGGGGGCGCGAGCCCTGCTTTCCATTCCGTCAACGAGCTGGCCGATGTCCGTCAAACGCAAGCCCAATCTTTCCGCCACCATCGCGCTGCTGCCGACATGGTTCGTTGCGGTCGTGGTCTTCATCGGCACCATGGCCTGGTCGATCCGGCTGTCCTTTACCAATTCGACGCTTTTTCCGTCCTCGACCTATGTCGGCTTGGCGCAATATTCGAAGCTCTTCTCTTCCGCCAAATGGCTGGCATCGCTGCAAAACGTGTTGATCTTCGGTGTCCTTTACGTCGCAGGCTGTTTGCTGCTCGGCTTCCTCCTGGCGGCGGCGCTGGACCGCAAGATCCGCTTCGAAAGCGCCTTCAGGACCATATTCCTCTATCCCTACGCCATGTCCTTCGTGGTGACCGGGCTGATCTGGCAGTGGATGCTCAATCCGACGCTCGGCATCCAGGCGAGCGTGCGCTCGCTCGGCTGGGAAAGCTTCGTCCTCGACTGGGTGGTCAATCGCGACATGGCGATCTATGCACTGGTGCTTGCCGGCGTATGGCAGGGCGCGGGGCTTGTCATGGTCATTGCGCTTGCCGGCATGCGTGGCATCGAAGCCGAGCAATGGAAGGCGGCGCGGATCGACGGCATTCCCGTCTGGCGGATCTATGTCTCGATCATCCTGCCGCAGCTCGGGCCGGCGCTGGCCGCCGCCGGAATGCTGCTCGCCATGGGCGTAATCAAGACCTATGACATCGTCGTCGCCATGACCAATGGCGGCCCCGGCAATGCGACGGAGGTGCCGGCGAAATTCATCATGGACAATCTGTTCGGGCGCCAGAACCTCGGCCTCGCCACAGCAGGCGCGACGGTGCTTGTCCTCGGGGTGATCGTCGCCGTCGCCCCGTTCCGCTATGCGATGCACATGCGTGACAAAGCAAAGGGGGCTGCGTGATGGCCCGTCCTCATCCGAATGGCCCGAAGCCGGCACAGATCACCGCCGGGCGCATCGGCCTCTATGCCTTCCTTTTCATCGCCGCACTTTTCTTCCTGCTGCCGCTCTATACCATGGTCGTCACCTCCCTGAAGTCCATGGACGAAATCCGGCTCGGGCAAATCTTTGCCTTGCCGACGACGTTCGATTTCTCCGCCTGGGTGACCGCCTGGTCGGGCGCCTGCATGGGAACCGTCTGCGTCGGCATTCGCAGCGGTTTCTGGAATTCGGTGGCGATCACCCTTCCCTCGGTCGCGCTCTCGGTCTTCATCGGCGCCGTCAATGGCTATGCGCTGTCGCTCTGGCGGCCGCGCGGGGCAAACCTGCTTTTCGGCCTGCTGATGGCCGGCGGCCTCATCCCCTACCAGATCTTCCTCTATCCAATGGTCCGGGCGATGGCGAATATCGATCTCTACAATTCGCTGGCCGGTATCATTCTCGTGCATGTCATCTTCGGCCTGCCGCTGGTGACGCTGCTCTTCCGCAATTATTTCGTCAGCGTGCCGGAGGAGCTCTGCAAGGCCGCGCGCGTCGACGGCGCGGGCTTCTGGCGCATCTTTTTCGAGATCATGCTGCCCATTGCCGTGCCGATGGTCGTGGTGGTCTCCATGCTGCAATTCACCGGCATCTGGAACGACTTCCTCCTCGGTCTCGTCTTTGCCGGCCGCGACAACCTGCCGATGACCGTGCAGCTCAACAATATCGTCAACACCACGATGGGCGAGCGGACCTACAACGTGAACATGGCGGCGACGATCCTCACCGCCATCGTTCCGCTTGCCATCTATTTCCTGTCCGGTCGCTGGTTCGTGCGCGGCATCGCGGCCGGCGCAGTCAAGGGGTAATGCTTCCATGCAATCTGCCGTCTCCGTCAAGGACCTGAAGATCGCCTATGGCGATCATACGGTGATCGAGAAGATGTCGATCGACATCGCGCCGCGGGAGTTCCTGGTGCTGCTCGGCCCTTCCGGCTGCGGCAAGTCCACGCTTCTGAATGCCATTGCCGGTCTCCAGGACATTACATCAGGCGAGGTCTGGATCTCGGGCAAGAACGTCAGCTGGGAGGAGCCGAAGGACCGTGGCATCGGCATGGTTTTCCAGTCCTACGCGCTCTATCCGCGTATGTCGGTCCGCAAGAACCTCTCCTTCGGACTTCGCGTCGCACGCCTGCCGAAGGCCGAGATCGAGGCCCGTGTCGCCCGCACCGCCGCCCTCCTTCAGCTCGACAAGCTACTCGACCGGCGTCCTGCCGAGCTTTCCGGCGGTCAGCGCCAGCGCGTCGCCATCGGCCGGGCGCTGGTACGCGAAGTGGATGTCTTCCTGTTCGACGAACCGCTGTCGAACCTCGATGCCAAGCTGCGCAATGAATTGCGCGTCGAAATCAAGAAACTGCACCAGCGCCTCGGCAATACCATGATCTACGTCACCCACGACCAGGTCGAGGCACTGACGCTGGCCGACCGCATCGCCATCATGCGGGACGGCGTGATCCAGCAGCTCGCCTCGCCGTCCGAGATCTACCGCCGTCCGGCCAATCTCTTCGTCGCCGGCTTCATCGGCGCTCCGGCGATGAATTTCGTCGAGGGCAGGATCGGGCGCGGCAACGGCGCGCCGGTCTTCCGGAGCAAGGAGCTCACTGTCGATCTCTCCGGTTATTCCTTTAGAGAAGACGCAGCGGAAGGACCGGCAACACTCGGCTTTCGCCCGGAACACCTTGTGCTCGATGGCGCCACGAGCGGCCTGCCCACCATTCCGGGTCGCGTTTCCGTCGTCGAGCCGATGGGTTCGGACGCGGTTGTCTGGTTCGACTGGGCGGACCAGAGCCTTTCGCTCCGGCTCATGGGCGATGTCACCCTTGAGCCCGGCGATGTTCTGGCTCCCGGGCTCGATATCGCCAAGGCGTCCCTCTTCGGCGCTGACGGATCGCGGCTGTGACGCACCATCCCTTTGTTTTCCCGCAATTCCGGGTGCATTTCGCGCCGTTTTGAGGATTGCTCCAGGACAGGATTTGAAAAAGAAATGTCTGAGATCGTCTATGATGCGCTGGTGATCGGCTCCGGCGCGGCGGGTTCCTTTGCGGTAAAGGAACTGACGGCGCAGGGATTATCGGTGCTGCTGCTCGAGGCCGGTCCCGCCGTCGGGCCGAAGGATTTCGATCCCGCGCGCAAGAAGGCGCCGGCAAGCAGCATCAACATCTGGGAGCGCGCGCGGGCCACTCTCAAGGGCCAGCCGATCCAGGCGCGCGCGGCGTTTTTCACCGAGCGCTTCAGCCATTTCTTCGTCAACGACCGCAAGAACCCCTATACGACGCCGAAGGGCGAGCCTTTCCTCTGGATCCGCGGCCGTCAGGGCGGCGGGCGGCTCCACAGTTTTGGTCGGGTGCTGCTGCGCTGGACCGACGACGACTTCAAGATCCGATCGCGCGCCGGAAAGGGCGTGGACTGGCCGGTCTCCTATGACGAACTGGCGCCTTTCTACGACGAAGTCGAGACCTATCTCGGGCTCTACGGCAATAAGGACAACGTCGCCACGCTGCCGGACGGCGTCTATGCGAAGCCGGCAAGCCTGACGCCCGCCGAACAGATCTTCAAGCAGGCGGTCGAAAGCCGCTGGCCGGAAAGGCACGTCGTCTCCTGGCGTTACATCGCGCCTGACGCCGACCGGATGCCGCGACCGCTGCGAGAAGCAAAGGCGACCGGTGAGCTGACCATCCTCTACGACGCCGTCGTTCGCCGTATCACCACGGATGAGAAGACCGGCCGCGCCACCGGCGCGGAATACATCGATCGCAACACGGGTGCGGTATCGACGGCTCGCGCCGCGACGGTGGTGCTTTCCGCCTCGCCGATAGAGAGCGTGCGGCTGCTGTTGAATTCGGCTTCGGCGAAACATCCGGATGGGCTCGGCAACAGCTCGGGCGCTCTCGGTCGCTATTTCATGGACCAGCTGCCGTGCCTCGCCTTCGGGTCTTTTTCCAAGGCGAAGGGCTGGGCGCCCGACGACTCCGCGCCGACCGACCCATTCTACAATCCGTCGGGCGGGATCTTCATTCCCCGTTTCGGCGAGGGCGACGCCGCCCGCGGCGATTTCGACTACCAGGGAAGCGTCGGCCGCGCGCCGGTCTCCGGGGACACCGATGCGCGTCTCGCCTTCTTCGGTTTCGGCCGCATGCTGCCCTATGCCGACAACCGCATCACGCTCGATCTGAGGCGCAAGGATGCCTGGAATATTCCCGTGCCGCATATCCGCTGCGTCATGCAGGAGGAGGAGCAGGCGCTGCTCAGAAGGCAGGAGGAGACGTTGATCGCCATGATCAAGGAGATTGGCGGCGACCTCGAATTCATCGGCTCGCCCACCGGCCTCAAGGAAATGGGCAAGGGCGCCTTTCCCGAAGCCGATGCCTTCAGCCGCTTCATGTTCCGCAAATGGTTCCGCAAAACCATGTGCATGGGCGCCGCAATCCATGAGACGGGCGGCGCGCGCATGGGCGAAAACCGGCAAGCTTCTGTGCTCAACCCCTACAACCAGGTCTGGGATGCCCCGAACCTCATCGTCACCGACGCCAGCGCCTTCCCCGGCAGCGGCATCGCCGGCACGACGCTCACCGTCATGGCCCTGACGATCCGCGCCTGTCGGAATCTTGTCGACCAATTCAGGACAGGACGGCTATAGCCGCGCTTGGAACGAGGGACCCGGGTAAACCGTTTCAGCCTTCGATCAGTGGTCGTCATATAAACTTCGCACTGACATGCTCCTGTCAACGAAAGCAGGAAGGGAAATCCATGTCTCAGACACATCAGGACCAACTCAGCCGCATAAAGGCCGAGATCGCCGACAGCTTCGATGAAGAGCTGGAAATGCAGATGGAGGAAGACCGGCTAGACGATCTGGTCGCCGAAGGAATGTCGGAGCCGGCGGAGCAGACGCTCGAGCGAAAGACCTACTTCCGCGAGCTCTTCCGGCTGCAGCACGAACTTGTGCGGCTGCAGGACTGGGTTCAGCATAAGAAGCTGAAGGTGGTGGTGCTGTTCGAAGGTCGAGATTCGGCCGGCAAGGGAGGCGCAATCAAGCGGGTGACCCAGCGGCTCAATCCGCGCGTCTGCCGGACGGTCGCGCTGCCCGCCCCTACCGAGCGGGAACGTCATCAATGGTATTTCCAGCGTTATGTCCCGCATCTTCCGACCGCCGGCGAAATGGTGCTCTTCGACCGAAGCTGGTACAATCGTGCCGGTGTCGAGCGCGTCATGGGGTTCTGCACCGAGGAAGAACTCGAGGAGTTCTTCCGCTCCGTGCCTGAATTCGAGCGGATGCTGGTCCGTTCCGGCATCGTGCTGATCAAATACTGGTTTTCGATCACCGATGAGGAGCAGGAGTTCCGCTTCAAGATGCGTATCCACGATCCGCTGAAGCAATGGAAGCTGTCACCGATGGATATGGAAAGCCGTGTCCATTGGGAGGAATACACCAAAGCCAAAGAAGAAATGCTGGAGCGTACGCACAGCCCCGATGCGCCTTGGTGGGTGGTTCAGGCCGTGGACAAGAAACGGGCGCGGTTGAACTGCATTGCCCATCTTCTCGAGCAGATCCCTTACGAGGATGTTCCGAAACCCGAGATCCAGTTGCCGGACCGCATCCGTCACGCCGATTACAACAGGGCGCCGGTTCCACCTGAAATGCTCGTGCCGGAGCGTTATTGAAGGCATAGTTGCAACGGGCGGCGGGCTGCCGCACAATTCCCTAAATCGGAATCGATTTAGGAACTGCTACGCTACGCCGCGCAAGAGCGTGGCGTAGCCTCGGATCGCTGGCGACCTTCAGGCGGCGACATCAGCCATGCGGTTCAATTCCGAGACGGCGTCATCCGGCAGCACGAGCTGGGCGGCGGCGAGGTTCTCCCTGAGATGGCCGACGGAAGAGGTGCCGGGGATCAGCAGGATGTTTTCCGCGCGACGCAGCAGCCAGGCGAGCGCCACCTGCATAGGCGTCGCGTTGAGGCGTGCTGCGACATCGGACAGGGTGGAGGACTGCAGCGGGCTGAACCCGCCGAGCGGGAAGAACGGCACATAGGCAATGCCGTCGCGCGCAAGATCGTCGATCAGGGCATCGTCGGCCCGATGCGTCAGATTGTACTGGTTCTGCACGCAGACGATCTCGGTGATCCCACGCCCCTCAGTGATCTGTTTGGATGTGACGTTGCTCAGCCCGATGTGACGGACCAGGCCTTGCCGCTGGAGATCGGCAAGGACCGTCAGTGGCGCTTCGATCGACCCTTCGGCCGGGCCGTGCACGTCGAACATGACCCTGAGATTGACGACATCAAGCACATCGAGGCCGAGATTGCGGAGGTTGTCATGTACCGCCTTCGTCAGCTCGTCGCGCGAGAAGGCCGGCATCCACGATCCGTCCGTGCCGCGCCGGGCGCCAATCTTGGTGACGATAGTGAGATCGTTGCGATAGGGATGCAGCGCTTCACGAATGATCTGGTTGGTGACGTGCGGGCCATAGAAGTCGCTGGTGTCGATGTGGTTTACGCCGCTCGAGACCGCCTCTCGCAGCACGGCCAGTGCCGCGCCATGATCCTTGGGCGGACCAAACACGCCAGGCCCGGCAAGCTGCATGGCGCCATAGCCAAGCCGCTTCACGCTACGGCCGCCGAGGTTGAACGTGCCGGACTGATCGATAGTTGACATGATCTAATTCCTTTCAAGAGATGACGCCAAGATAGGCCCAAGATAAGCATTGTCGGCGCGCGTGAAAATTGGCTATAATCCGCACGGGCTGTGCGGAGTGGCGAACAATGAAAGCAGATCTGGGCGATCTCAATGCCTTTGTTGCCGTGGCCCGTGCCGGGGGTTTCCGCGAGGGCGCGCGCGTCAGTGGCAGCAGCGCCTCCTTCCTCAGCGAAGCGGTGCGCCGCCTGGAGGCCCAGCTCGGCGTCAGGCTGCTCAACCGGACGACACGCAGCGTCGTCCCAACCGAAGCAGGCAAGGGCCTGCTGGAGCGGCTTGGCCCTGCTTTGAGCGAGGTGGAGTCTGCCCTCGACGTCGTCAACGGATTTCGCGACAGGCCGGCCGGTGCCTTGCGCCTCAATGTGCCGGTCAGCGCGGCGCGGCTGGTGCTGCCCGCCATCGTTCCGCCGTTCCTCGCCGCCTATCCCGATATTCGGCTGGAGGTGGTCACCGACGAGAGCTTTGTCGACGTGATCGCGGCCGGCTGCGACGCCGGCATCCGCTATGACGAGCGGTTGGAGCAGGATATGATCGCGATACCGATCGGGCCACGCGTCCAGCGCTTTGCCATCGCAGCCTCCCCCGACTACCTCGATCGCCGTGGCCGGCCGCAACATCCGAGCGAGCTGCTCGGCCATGCCTGTCTGTTGGGTCGCTTTTCGAGCGGTGCGATGACGGCGCCGTGGGAGTTCGAGCGCGATGGCGAGATCGTGCGGGTCGATCCGACGGGGCCGCTGATCGTGCGGGTCGGCGGAGCGACCGATCTGGCCGTCGATGCAGCGATATCAGGAACAGGGATCGTCTGCCTCTTCGAGGACTGGCTGCGCCCGCATATCGACAGTGGCGTGCTCGAGCCCCTCCTCGAACCGTGGTGGCAACGCTTCTCCGGGCCGTTCCTCTATTATCCCGGACGACGGCTGGTGCCTGCGCCGCTCCGGGCGTTCATCGATTTCGTCAAGGCATCGGCTACCGCATAATTCATTAAGCCGGAATGGATCGAAGGATAAAATGATGCAGCAATTCAGGGTGTTACAGCATCCTTTGCGCGTCTAAAAGATGCGGCGCTGTAAGGGGGTTAGTGGCCGACGATGCGCTAAAGCTTGACCTCGGCATTGTCGCCCATATCAGGTTTGGTGTTCGAGACCGCTGCGGCCGCCATCTTGATATAGCTGATGATCGTGCCCGGGCTGTCCCAATATTCGGCTGAAGCCGGCGTCATCTTGAGGATGCGGATGGAAGGATCGTCGGGATTGTCCCACCACGCCTTTGCCGGCGTCGCCCATAATTCCCTGATTCTCTCCCGGTCGTTTTGCACCTCGGCCGTCCCCGATACGGAAACGTATTTCTGTCCCTTGGTGTCGGCAAAGGCGAGGCAGACGTTTGGCCAGCGAGTGATTTCATCGTCCTTGTGACTGCTGACATCGGTCAGAAAATAGATCGCATTCTCGAGCTGCGCGGTATAGGCGGACATCGGGCGGGCTCGCAGTTCGTCGCCGCTGCGGGTCGTCAGCATGCAAAACCCGATCTTGTCGATCAATTCCCATACCCGTGTCGCATCGTCTTGATTGGTCATCGTCATCTCCATCTATACAAGAGACGAAGTAACCATCTGCCGCGGCCGATGTTCCCAGTCGGCGGGCCTAGTGAGCCCATTCCCAAGATGATCGAGGCACGCAGTCGATCAATGGACGCTTGGGGTTCTCATGACCGTTGCAAAGTCTTCGGCGACCAGTTCGCTGACGGCGATGAGAACTTCCTCCCGGGAAAAGCCCGATGTCAGAGCACGTTGAATCAGATCCTGCAGATCCGGCTCCACGACATCGCGGCAATCCTCGAGGCGTTCTTCCGAAACGGTGAGGCTATTGAGTTCGTCCATTGTCTGTCCTTTCAGGAATGTAACCACCAAAGCCCGGGAAGGCTGGTGAGGATAAAGCCGCTAGCGGGCGGCCACCGCCCGCTTCGGACCGGGCAGCAGGCCTTCACGCTGCATCTGCTTGCGTGCAGCCTTGCGATGTCGGCTGATCGCCTGCGCCTTTTCCCTGACGCGCCGTTCGGACGGTTTCTCATAGGCGCGCCGTTCCTTCATTTCGCGGAACAGCCCTTCGCGCTGCATTTTCTTTTTCAAGACTCTGAGCGCTTGATCGACATTGTTGTCTCTGACGAGTACCTGCATTTCGAGTTCTCCTTGTCTGGGATGGTGGCCCGATCGCCGCTCAGCCGAGCTGCTCGGCGATCAGAGCCTGCAATTCGCGGCGGGTGAGAAGGCAGGGAAACGGCTTCCAGCTCCTGGGAACATTGCGGACAGCCTCGTCATCCTCACGCGGATTCGCCGCCGCAACCGCGGTGGCTGTATGTGTGTTGTTCAAAAAGAAATCCTTTGCCGGCCTTGGCCGACGTTATCGATTGTTTGTGGGATTGCCCATCACGCAGCCTTAAGGCGCGCGCCGATGCATAAGCGTCTCAAGCAGCAGCCGGCAACGGCTTGGATTTCCGCTTGGATCGGGTACATCCAGCAACATAGGGCTCGGCGAGCAGAATTGCAACGGATAGCCCGGATGGCATGGCGCGGGCACCGCTAATCGCCTTCAGATATACTCGGTGCCATTTTATTCAAGTTAGCCGGGTATAGTTTTTGTCGAATTTTCTTCAATTTGGCGCGAGAGCGACATTATTCCGCCAGAATGGAAGCAACGCGAAGATCGCCATCGAAATTAACCTTCTGTTAAATAGGCCATTGACTTGTAGTATTAATAGGTTGTTAAAGGAGCCGCTCGCTGAGGTCGAAATTGACCCGCTAATAAACAATTTGAGGAGAGAGCAATGGCTTCGCCGATACATGCAACTGATGATAGTGCAACATTTCAAGAAACCGACGTTATTTCCGGAAATCTGCTTTCCAACGATTCCTCCGACAACGGCCACCTGTTCCTGCGCGCCTTCGACGGCGCAAGCGTAGGCGCCAAGAGCGGCAACAGCCAGGTTACCCAAATCCAGGGCGATTACGGCACCTTCTTCGTCAAGCCGGACGGCAGCTACACCTATGTCCTGAGCGACGCTGCCAAGATCGGTTTCGCCAACGGCGAATCGTTCCAGGAGAAGGTTTCCTACAAGATCTCCGACGGCAGCGGTCATACCGACGTCGGCCTGTTCACCCTGAACATCCAGGGCGTCACCCAGGTAAAGCCGATCGCTGTTGACGACCACTACAGCTTCAACGAAGGCGACGCCATCGGCGGCAACGTTCTGGACAACGACATTGCCGGCGACAATGGTCACCTCTTCCTCCGCCAGTTCGACGGCACGAATGTCAGCGCTAAGAGCGGCCCCGACGCTGTTACCGACATCGTCGGCGACTATGGCGTCTTCCACGTCAAGCCGAATGGCGAATTCACCTATGAGCTGACGGATGACCTGGCTGCTGGCCAGACCGTCACGGAAACCGTCCAGTATTACAAGATCTCCGATGGCGAAGGCCACACGGATGCTGGCGTTCTGACGCTCAACATCACGGGCACCGACGCTCTCGTTTGATCAGCAGTCATAGATCAGTGAGACATGACGCCCGCCGCGCAATCGGCGGGCGTCTTCGTATATCGGCCTGATTGACGCAAGTCCGCCGGGGGGAGCCAATCATATTCCGATGGTCTGCAAAACGGCATAATTCTTTTTAGCTAGTTCTTATAAATGCCGGCGTGGCGTAGTCTTGATATTCGGAGGACACGCCGTGACCGAACACATCGAACCCAGGCAAGTCGAAACAGACGATCTGACGAAAGTCTGGTCCGTGACGGAGTTCTGCGCTCGTCACCGCATAGATTCCGAGGAACAAGCGCTGCTGCTCAAACTCTTTGGGCCGTTCGCGACCGCCTCCGAATTGCTTCACAATGCCAAGCGCGCGCCAAGGTTCAGATGAGGCCTCCTCCATTTCTTCAACGATCTTCTCACAAATCCCGGCAAGTCATTCGGTGAACGAGACGGCGCAAGATATCGCCTGATCGGGTGACGCTCGCTATTTTGCCTCTCCTTAGACATTTAGGCAGTAATCGAAATGGTGCGATCGTTGCATTTGGCGGAACCATCATCGTGAAAACGAGCGGCGCTGATATGGATCATGTCGATATCGTTGATGCTGTCTATCAGGCGGCGGTCCGTTCAGAACTATGGCCGGATACGCTGTGCGCGATCGTTGATTACGTCGGTGCCGTCGCCGGAAATATTGTCTATCAGGCGCCCGATGGCCGCGGCAGCTTTCTGATCCCCGGCCGTATGCGCGAAGATTTGAATGCGCTCTATCTACAGCATTACACGAGCAACCCCTATGCCCGCGCATTCGAGAAGGTAAAGCCGGGCGAGATTGCAGTCGGCAATAGGTTGATCGATGCAGAGGCCGTAAGGCATTCCGCGTTTTACGCCGATATCTGCAAGCCTCAAAACATCTTCAATCAGCTCTTCCTGCCGCATGCCAGCCTGCACGAGCGGGGAGGTATCGGCGGTGTCGCTCTGTTCCTGTCTCGTCAGCAAGACGAGCACGCCGCGGAAGCGGCAGCACGGTTAGGGCGGCTGAGCCCGCACATGGCGCGGGCGATCGATCTTTCCTTTCAGGTAAACCGGATCGCCCGCGCACCCGAATTGCCGCAACGGCTGATCGATGCAATCGCGGATGCGGCTGTGCTGATCGATGGTCGGGGTGCGGTCCTTCTCTTGAATGCGGCAGCCGAAGCACTGCTCAAGCAGGCCGACGGCATTTTTCTCAGCCGATCCGAGACGCCCTCGCTTGCCGCCCATATTTCGAAGACATCCACCCGCCTAGTGAACGCCATTCGTCAGGCTTTGCTGATAGCCGATGGCGAAGACACGCCTTTCGACGGGGCATTGTCGATCTCCCGGCCATCGGGTTTGCCGCCCTATCTGGTGATGATCACGCCGCTTGCACCGACAGCGGTTTCGATATGGGATGCGGTTGATAGTGGAGCGCGCGTGCTCATTCATATCGTCGATCCGGAAGCGAAGACGCGTCGGCAAGCGCAACAACTGCAACACATCTTTGGCCTGACCGAAGCCGAAACCCGGGTCGCCGCACTGATCGGCAGCGGAATGAATCTGCCCGAGATTGCCCGGGTTCTTGGAATTTCGTCCAACACGGTAAAAACCCACACCGGCCGATGCTTTGGCAAAACGGGGGTGCGATCCCAGGCGGCTCTCGCCAGGCTGATTGCCTCGATCCCGATCGCCGGAAACAGGCCGGCGACGCCGTCCCGCACGAATGGAAAGAGCCGTCCGCGGCAATCGTAAATTCTACTAGGCTATCTTCACGCGATGATCTGGAGAGGCCTGCTGCATGACCTCATAGGTCCGGGTGATTTTCCTGAATTGCTGCTCACTCTCTGCACAAAATCTGCAATCCGGCGCGGCATTCTTCCGCCATGAGCAAGAACGACATCCCCCTCGCGCCACGCCGTCCGGCTTTGCCGGATCGCCTCCGCAATGACGGATGGTGGCTGACGGAGGCGAGCTGGCCTCGAGGGACCGCCTCCGAGGAGACCCCAGCAACCATGCTCATCGTGATCGAAAAGCGGCATCTACGAGAGGAGCACCAATGGACACAACCGACACGCTGACAGAAGCAATGCCGATCAGGCGTGGCAGTGGCCGGATTACCGCGCTGTTTGCACTGGTGGCGCTGTCTGATTTTCTGATCTTTGGTGAGATGCCCGGGATAAATCTTTTCCTGTTTGCACTCGCCGTCTGCACCGGCATTCTACTTTCGGCCGGGAAGATCCGAGCGCCGTCAATGGCTGCTCTCCTGTTTGGTTTTTCGGTTCTGGCCTCGGCACCTCTGCTGGAAGCGCCCTCATTCACCGGCATCGCCCTTTGCTTCAGCGCGCTGATAGTGGTTGCTCTCGTCGGCGGCAGGCTTATGCCTCGCAGTCTGATCGGTCTGCCGCTGGTGTTTCTCCGTTTCACTCTTGTCATTCCCTTGCGGCTTGCCGACGATATTAGGAAATATCTTAAGACGCCGGCCAAACGTTTCTCCTTCACTGTCGTTTGGCAGGGCGTCGGTCTCTGGATCATGCCTCTCGTTCTCGCCGCAATCTTCGTGTTCCTTTTTGCGGCTGCGAACCCGCTGATCGAGATCGCGCTGCGCAGTATCCGTTTTGCCGTTCTGCTGCAGTTTCTCGACCTTTGGCGGATCGGCTTCTGGATGATGATCGCTACTGTGGTCTGGGCGATGTTGCGGCCGCGCCTGAAGCGGCGCGCTGCGAGGTCGCAAGCCAGCAGGGCGTTCGTCATCGTGCCGACCAGAAATGCACCGTTCGGCCAGGCCTCGCTGCTGCGGTCGCTGCTCCTCTTCAACGCGGTCTTTGCGGTGCAGACGCTTCTCGATCTCGTCTATCTCTGGGGCGGCGCAGATCTGCCCGATCACATGAGCCACGCCGAATATGCTCATCGCGGCGCCTATCCGCTGATTGCGACGGCGCTTCTGGCCGCCGGTTTCGTTCTTCTCGCCATGCGGCGCGGCGGCCCCGGCGATCAAAGTTCGCTGATCCGCGGCCTCGTCCATGCCTGGATCGTCCAGAATGTCCTTCTCTGCCTGTCCTCGATGCTGCGGCTCGGGCTTTACGTCGAGGCCTATTCGCTGACGGAACTGCGCGTCGCCGCCGGTCTCTGGATGGGCCTCGTCGCTATCGGCCTTGTCTTGATCCTGCTGCGCATTCTGCTCGACCGATCCAACGAGTGGCTGATCGCCGCGAACCTCGCTTCCCTGATTGCGGTGCTCTACATCAGCGCCTTCATCGATTTCCCTGATGTCATCGCCCGCTTCAACGTCGCCCACAGTCAGGAGATCAGCCACGAAGGCCCGCCGCTCGATATCTATTATCTCTCCACGCTTGGCCCTTCCGCCATTCCGGCCCTCGATCTCCATATCCGCGCGCTGCCGGAATATAGGGCCGACAAGATCAGCGAAGCCCAGCTCATCCGGGGCTCGCTCCTCTGGAAATTCGAGCATCGCCCGCGCGACTGGCGGAGCTGGAGTTTTCGTTCTTCGCGACTGGAGGCCTATCTTCTGTCTCCCGCAGCCATTGCAAGATAGAACGAGAACGATAACAACAGGCACGACAAACCAACGCAGGACCGATGATGGCGCCGCGCATTCTCGTCGTCGACGACGAACCTCACATCCGCGATGTGATCTGCTTTGCCCTCGAGCGCGCCAGCCTCACATCGACGGCAGCCCGCAACGGCGTCGAGGCGATGGCCGTCTTCCGCCGTGGCAACGTCGATCTCATCATTCTCGATATCGGCATGCCCGATATGGACGGTCTGGAAGTCTGCCGCCAGATCCGCAAGACTTCGGGATTGCCGATCCTATTTCTTTCCGCGCGCGACGAGGAGATCGACAGGGTGCTGGGTCTCGAAATCGGCGGAGACGATTATGTCACAAAACCATTCAGCCCGCGCGAACTCGTGGCTAGGGTCAAGGCGATTTTGAAGCGCAGCTGCAATGAAGTGGGGCCTGGACGCCACGCCACCCTTGTCGCCGGTGAACTCAGCCTGGATCGGCGTGGTAGGACGGTCATGTTTGGCGAGAGCACCATCGCAATGACAGCGCTCGAATTCGCAATCCTGGACGCATTGTTGTCACGCCCCGATATGGTCTTCAGCCGCGAACAGCTGATGGAG
The DNA here is from genome assembly GCF_013416305.1 of Rhizobium sp. WYCCWR 11128. NCBI lineage: Bacteria > Pseudomonadati > Pseudomonadota > Alphaproteobacteria > Hyphomicrobiales > Rhizobiaceae > Rhizobium > Rhizobium sp. WYCCWR 11128. Next base: position 208,471 of record NZ_JACCEZ010000008.1, on the reverse strand, counting down.
GCGGCCTATGGCGCCGGAACCTATGTCGCTGACCGGACGATCGACAGCCATATCCGCAACATTAGGGCCAAATTCCTGGTGGCCGGCGGTTCCGCGATCATTGCAACCGTTCACGGGATCGGCTTCAAACTCGGCATCGAAAGCGGGAGGAAGGGCTGATGCCGGCACCGAAAGTCAGGATGAAATGGCGGCCGACGCTGGCGCTGATCGTCTATGTGGTGCTTCTCGCGGTCATGGCGCTGCCGATCCTGATCGTCATCTGGTTTCGTGCCGTGGAGGCGAGTTCGAACCGGATGGCACCGGCGGAGATCGGCGCCCTCGCGGTCGCCTTCCTGCTGACGCTCGGCGTTGCTTATGTGCTGACGCGCACCATCACCGGGCCTATCGACGCTTTGATCGCCCGGACGGAGGAGATCGCCCGCGGCGGCAAGGGAGCAATCCGGCCGCTGGAAAGCTATGGAACGTACGAGATCGCTTTGCTGTCGCAAAGCTTCCTCGATCTTGCCGGAAAACTGGTCGATCGCACCGAATATGTCCGTTCCTTTGCCGCTCATGTCTCCCACGAACTGAAATCGCCGCTGACGGCGATCCGCGGGGCGGCGGAGCTTCTGCGTGACGATGATGCCGAAAGGCCGATGACGAAGGCGCAGCGTTTGCACTTTCTCGACAACATCGTCGCCGATGCAGTCCGGCTCGACGCATTGTTGCAGCGGTTGAGAGAGCTTGCGCAGGCGGAAACGCCCGTGGCCGAGGGCAGAAGCAGCGTCACCGACATCTTATCCTCACTGCGCGGGCAGTTTCCCGCCCTCCATATTTCCGGCGCAGGCGATACGGAAATTTCGGTTGCTCTTCCCCAGGAAGCAGCCGGCATCGCCTTTGCCAACCTTGCCGAAAACGCTCTTCAGCACGGCGCCACGCTGTTGGAACTCAGAGTATCGGCCGATGGCCGAACAGCCGTCATTCTTATCCGTGACGACGGCAGCGGTATCTCCGAGGCAAATCGCCAACGCATCTTTCAGCCGTTCTTCTCAACCCGCCGCGAACAGGGCGGCACCGGCATGGGCCTCGGTATCGTCCGCGCCATGCTGAGCTCCCATGGCGGTACGATCCGCCTGCTGCAGACGACCGGCGCAGGCACCGAGTTCGAAATCACCATGCCCGTGCAAATCTTATCCGGCTGAGATCGCACAGATGCGATGTGCGGCGGAACTGGCTGAGGGGCCGCAATTTGTCTTCGAGGCCCACTCCACGATTATATACGCAGGAGGGAGAGAAATTCCCTCCCCCGACCAAGCGGCTGCGAGCCACCCTCCCCCAATCTCGTATTCGCGTCTCACCGCGTCGTATAACCGCCGTCGATAACCAGCACTTCGCCGGTGACATAACTTGCCGCCGCCGAGCAGAGGAACAGGGCAGCACCCGCCACCTCCTCCGGCTGCCCGACGCGTCCCATCGGGGTCATGCTGCGCCAGGTCGGGAACCAGTCGGGGTTGTCGATGCCGCCGCGCGACAGATCGGTTTCGATATAGCCCGGCGCGATGGCGTTGACGCGGATATTCTCGGCGGCGACCTCGCTGGCGAGGCTCTTCGTCATCATATGGACCGCCGCCTTGGAGGTGTTATAGGCGACCTGGTTCTGCGGAATATTAGAAACGATGCCCGAGATCGAGCCGATATTGAGGATGACGCCGCCGCCCTGGCGCCGCATCGGTGCGAGTGCGGCGCGGCAAGTGCGGAAGACGGTGTCGACATTGACGGTCATGATCTCCCGCCAGATGGCATCGGAGAACTCGCCGCTGTCGCCATGAATGGCGATGCCGGCATTGTTGACGAGGATGTCGAGCCGCCCCGCCCGTGAGAGGGTCTCAGTGACGAGTTCGTCGGCAGCAATTTCCTTCATCAAGTCGGCAGCGATGAAATCGCAATCGACGCCGGCTTTGGAGAGCCGGTCTTCCGCCGCTGAATTACGGGTTCGTCCGGTGATGATGATCTTGGCGCCCGCCTCGCCGAGCGCCTCGGCGATCGCAAGCCCGATGCCGCGCGTGCCGCCGGTGATCAGCGCCACCTGTCCGTTCAGGCGAAATCTGTCGAAGATCATGTCCGTTTCCTCTCGGCGGTTGTTGAAGGCGATCGCACTTGCGTCAGATGTCGGCGCTCTGCGGCAGGATAACGAGATCGCGGATCGTAATGTTGCGTGGGCGCGTCAGCATGAAAAGCACGGCTTCGGCCACTTCGTTCGCCTCCATCAGGCCGCCCGCGGCGAGCGCCTCATCCAGCTTCTCCTGCGGCCAGTCGCTGAGAAGGGCGGTGACGACTGGGCCTGGGGCGACGGCGCCGACGCGCAAGCCATGCTTGGCCACCTGCCGCCTCAGTGTATGGACGAATGCCTGGACGGCATGTTTCGAGGCCGTGTAGATCGGTTCCCAGACGACGGGGATCATGCCGGCAACGGAACTCGTTAGGATGATGTCCCCGGTCTTGCGCTCGACCATATGCGGCAGAACGGCATGCACCGAGCGGAAGGCGGCATTGACGTTCAGGTTGAGCATCCGGTCCCAGGCATCCGGGTCGCCGCCCAGCACCTCGCCGCCGATATAAGAGCCGGCATTGGCGTGGAAGATGTCCAGCTGGCCGGCTTTTTCCAGAATCTCAGGCATCATCCGTTCGACGCTTTTCGGATCGGTGAGATCGATGACCAAGGGAATGGCGTTGGCGTCGAGTTTCGAGCAGATTTCCTTCAAGGCGTCTTCATTTCGGTCGACCAGCACGACCCGAGCGCCCGCGGCAAGCATGGTCTTGGCGCATTCAAGGCCGATACCCGACGCCGCTCCGGTGACGGCCGCGACTTTTCCAGACAGATCCTGTCCCATTTTCTTCCTCTGCTTTCTGGTTGCTTTAGGCCCGGCCGTGCGAGATTCGCGATCGGCGTGCCAGCGAGTCGACGATGACGGCGACGGCAAGGACAGCGCCGGTGATCATGTATCGAAGCGATGACGACAGATCGAGAAGCGTCAGCCCGCTGGCGATCGACTGGATGACGATGATGCCGAGAAGGGCTGAATAGGCGCTGCCGCGCCCGCCGAACAGGCTCGTGCCGCCGATGACTGCTGCGGCGATGGCGTTGAGATTGACGTCGCCCGTGCCGGCCTGCTGACTTGCCGTCGCCAGCCGTGCGGCGGAGAGAACGCCGCCGGTTGCCGCAAGCAGAGCGCACATGACGAAGGCGCTCGTATAGATGCGCGAGACGTTGATGCCCGAGCGGCGCGCTGCTTCCCTGTTGCCGCCGACGGCATGCATGGAGCGTCCCCATTTGGTGCGCGTCAGCGCATAATTCATGGCGGCGGTGAGCCCGACGAAAAGGCCGAACATCCACGGAATGCCGCGCGACTGGTTGAGATAGAACGCGACAGCCTCCAGGGCGAGTGTGATGATGACGGCGCGCAGAAGCAGCCCACGGGCCGATTTCGCCGACAGGCCTGCCGCCCGCCGGCGCGCCGAGGTGCGGTAGCTGGCGAAGAAAAAGGCAATGCCGGCGAGCGCCACCAGCAGATAGGCGACCGGGTCCGGCATGACCATGATCTGGCCGAAACTCACGAGCCAGGAACCATAGGGAAGATTGATCGAACCGGTCGCTCCGAGGATATAGAGCTGCAGGCCGAGAACCGCGAGCAACCCCGACAGCGTCGACACGAAGCTCGGCATGCCGAAGCGGTTGAAGAGAAATGCGTAGAGCGAGCCGATCAGGGCGCCGGCAATCATCGCGGCGAGGATCGCGAGAACCACCGGCCAGCCCTGGTTGACCCAGAAGACGCCGACCAGCGCCGAGGCGAAGCCGCTGACGGAGCCGACGGAAAGGTCGATTTCACCCACCATCAGGATGCAGACGATACCCAGCGAGATGACGCCGACCGTCGAGCAGTCGAACAGCATGTTGACGAGGTTGCTGCTCGAGAGAAACACCGGATTGAGCGCCTGGAACACCGTCCAGATGATCGCCAGGCCGACAATGACCGGCAGTGAACCGAGATCGCCGGAGCGGATGCGATCCCCAAAGGCGCGGATCGAGCCGGCAAGGCTATCGTCATGGTGTACTCTTTCGTCACGTCGGTCGAGGAGCGCAGGTGCTGCCGGTTCATTCTGGATGGTCTTCATCATGGCCTGCCCTCCTCGTTTTGTTGGCTTTGCGCCTTGCGGCGCATCGCGCGGCGGGAGACGGAATTGTTGGATGCGCCGGTGATGGCGCTGACGAGCTGTTCGTTGGATGCGTCGGGCAGCATGGTGCCGTTGTTGCGGCCGAGCCGAAGGACGACAATACGATCGGCGACGGCCCGAACATCCTCCATATTGTGGCTGATCATGATGACCGCGAGGCCGCGTTCCCGCACGCGCTCGATGAGGTCTAGCACCTCGGCGGTCTGGGCGACGCCGAGCGCTGCTGTGGGTTCGTCGAGCATGATCAGTTTCGGCTGGAGCAGCAGCGATCGGGCGATCGCTACCGTCTGGCGCTGTCCGCCGGAGAGTGAGGCGACGGGTTCGCGCACGCTCGGAATGCGGGCCGAAAGCTCGTTCAAGAGCTTCCAGGCGGCGATCTCCATTGCAACCTCATCCAGCTGATAGGGATTGAGCTCCTTGCCGAGAAAGATATTGGCGACGACGTCAAGATTTTCGCAAAGCGCCAAATCCTGGAAGACGGTTGCGATGCCGAGGTCGAGCGCAGCACTTGGGCTCGACAAGTTGACCGGCTTGTCCTCGAAGATGATCGTGCCCGAGCTTGGCTGGTGCACGCCGGCCAGGATCTTGACCAGCGTCGATTTGCCGGCGCCGTTATCGCCCACGAGCGCCACGACCTCGCCGGCATACACATCGAGTTCGATATCGGTGAGCGCCGACACTGCTCCGAAGTTCTTCGATATTCCACGCAGACTGAGGACAGGCTGACGGGAAGGGTCAGGAGTATGAGAGGTTTCAGACATTGCCTGGCCTTTCGAAAAAGCGAAAATCGGAAGCGCGACCGGTGGCCCGGCCGCACTTTCCCTTGGCTCGATTACTTGGTGATGCCGAGCTTCTTGCAGCCGTCGGCATAGCGGCCGGTGCACAGCTCCTCGGCGGTGTTGATCTTCTTGTCGATGATCTCGGCCTTGAGGTTTTCGGCGGTAACGACAGCCGGTACGAAGAGCTGTGCGGGCGTGTCGTAGAGCGTCATTTCGGCCTTGATCGTTTCTCCGGCCAGGAGCTTCACGGCGACGTTGGCAGCGGCAGCGGCGACGATTTCGCTCGGCTTGGAGATCGTATTGTACTGATCCCCTGATATGATTAGCTGCAGCGCAGCGATCGTCGCATCATTGCCGGTCACTGGTGGCACGGGATCGACACCAGCAGCCTTGAAGGCTGCAATGGCGCCGCCGCCAGTGCCGTCATTGGCAGCGACCACGCCGACGATCTGCTTGCCGAAGCGGGTGATCTGGCCGCCCGCCCATTGCTGGGCGTTCGCGGGCTGCCAGTTCGGTGTGTCGAATTCGGCAAGCGTCTTGTATCCGCCGTTCGCCAGACCCTCGTGAATGCCGTCCTTGATCAGCCCGGCAGCCGCATCGGTCGGTGAACCGTTGATCTGCAGAATGCCGCCGCCATCGGTCGGCACCTTCTGCGCCTTCAGATGCTGGACAAGCGATTCCGCAATCGCCTTGCCGATCGCCTTGTTGTCGAAGGAGACATAGAAATCGGCCTTGCCCTTCGGGATAGGACGGTCATAGGCAATGACCTTGACACCCTGGCTCTGTGCAAGCTGGACGAGCGATGCGGCGGCCGCCGAATCCACCGGGTCCAGCACGATGACCTTGGCGCCTTGCGTGATCGCCGAATTAAACTGTTGCTGCTGTTTGGCGATATCGGCATCGGCGTTCTGATAGAGAACCTTGCACGACGCGCAAAGCTTCTTCATTTCCGCGACAAAGCCCGGATGGTCGTGCTCTTCGTAGCGGGTCGAGCCCTGGTCGGGCATGAGGAATGCCACTGTCGCATCCGCAACGGCCGTTTGCGCAAAGGCGGAAGTACCGCCCAGCAAGGACAGGACAAATACCGCGGCGCCTACCGCCTTTGTTGAGAATTTCATCATTTCCATCTCCTCCCATTGAAAAAATTGTGTAGATTCGTGATTGCACTGTTCTGCTGTGGCCGTTCGGCTGAAGGAACGGTCGCGCTTGTCCCGACGGTTTGGCGTTTTTGAGGACAAGCATCTCCGATCGCGAGCCGCTCATCGCGTGCCCGCGTTCAAGTCAGTGTCAGTTTTTGTTCCTCCTCCTTGTCCTCCCTCGTCCCTTGGATCGTGCTCGTTCGGCTCCTCTAGGCCGCCTTTGCCACGTTGATATTGTCACCCAACAACCGTCGGAAACGGGAAGGCGTCATGCCTTTTTCCGCGAGAAACTGCCGGTTGAAGTTGGACAGATTGTTGAAGCCGACCTCGAAGCAGATATCGATGATCGATGCGTGCTCATCGCTCATCAGGATCTGGCAGGCGAGATTGATGCGCAGGCGTTTCACATACTGTACCAGCGACATGCCGGTATGACGGCGGAATGCGCGCGAAAAGGCGCCGGTCGACTGTTCGGCGATCGCCGCGAGATCGGCTTCGTCGAAGGATTTTGTCAGGTTCTCTCTGATATAGGCGAGCGCCTTGTTGATGCCGGCCGACATGTAGCCCGACGGATCGGGCAGATAGCTCGGACTGGCAAGGAGCTGGGCATCGTGCGCCCGACTGAGCAGGCCGATGATCATCATGAAGAGCTCGATGCGGCGCACACCGTGGGCCTGCTGCACCTCATTCATCAAAGGAGCAACCTGCCGGCTGGTATCGGCGCCGAAGAGCACACCGCGGCGGGAGGCTTCGAGAACAGGTTCGAAGGGGCCGAGTTCGGCCAGCACCTTCATCGTATCGCTGATGAAGCCCTCGCTGAACTGGATGAGCTGGCATCGAAGCGGAATGCTTGAGCCCTTCGGGACATCGCTGATCCAGTTGTGGGGAAGATTGGGACCAGCAAGAACGAGATTACCAGGCTCGAATTCGCCGATGAAGTCGCCGACGAAATACCGTCCTGTCGTCGCCACGACGAGATGAAGTTCGTATTCCGGGTGAAAATGCCAGCGAACCGTATGGTATGGATAACCGTGCGCCTTCGTCGCGAAAGATTCGCCCGGCCTGATCTGAATGACTTCCAAGTCAGGTTCCATTGTCTCCTCCTCCGAGGACGGTTCCAGGCCCGCCAGCCAAATTCCCTTTTTGGCTTTATTGTTGAAGGGAGTGTAGTGGGCTCTTGTCACGCCCGCCACCACGATTCCCGGCTAAAACCGATACTTTTTTGACAATTGACGCTGCGCAGCCGGCGTAAAGACGACAGCAATCCGCATTGCACATCGTTCAAGAGCGTTCCTCAGGCGGCCAAGGCGGCAATGACGTTTCTAACCAGCGCAGAGGAGGACAGCCGGCTCGTGGCGCAGCTCGGGGAGCCGATCGCACCGACACGGACGGAAACGCCGCCGCGGGCATTGGCGACCGCAAACATCGACTCGTCGGTCAGATCATCGCCGATGGTAATCGGGGAGCGGTTCTTGAACGGGTCGGACTGGAAAAACCGCTCCAGCGCATCGCCCTTGCTCGACCGCGCCGGACGCAGTTCGAATACCATCTTGCCAAGCTGCAATGCCCAGTTCGGCCCGGCGAGCTCCGCATAGTAGTGCATGCGGTCTTCGAGCACCTTTTCATACTCGGGCGCGAGCCGGTAATGGGCGGCAACGGCCGCACCTTTATCCTCGATCAAGACTCCAGGATAGTGCTCGGCTTCCGCGGTTAGCGCATGCTTCAGCGCCTGAAATTCAGGTGTCGCCTCGATCGTCTGCATTCCAGCGGCGTTCCTGATTTCCGCGCCGTGCAGGCCTGCTGTCGGAAATGCAAAGGGCTTGAACAGCTCGTCTGCATAGGCAAGTGATCGTCCTGTGACCAGCGCCAGGGCACCGCCGAGCTTGTTCGACAGGCGATGAAGTTGTCCGGGAAGCGCCTCTGGGACCTCGATCGCATCCGGCGTGGGCGCAAGATTGAGCAGCGTCCCGTCGATATCGAGAAACATCGCCCAGTGATCCGGCTCTTCCAAGACCAGTGAAAGCATTTCCTGAGTAGCGTCGTCGTCCTGCACGGCATTCTCCAAACTCTGCAACCATGGAACCTAGGTCGCCGGCCGACAAGGACAAGGTGGCTTTTCAGACTCCGGAACATCCAGAGGCTAGTCCGCGTTGTATCTCGCCGCCCGTTCGAGCACTCGCGCCGTAGAAGGTACATTGATGGCCAAAAGCAGTTCCGATCCCCGTGATGAGGTCAATGCCCCGCTGGCACATGGCGCTCTAAACCTGCCATTGGTGACGATCGACGACTACAACAACGAACTGCGTGACAAGGATGGTTTCGTTGGCGACAACGCAAACAAAAAGACGTTCCAACAGAAGCTCGACGATTGGAGAAAACGCATCCGCAAGGTCGGAGACGACCCAATCGGCAAGACCGCGACGGAGAAACTCTCCAAGAAAAAAATCGATGCTATTTTGAAGGGCGATGATTTGGAGGCGGCGGCGTTGGTCATGGGGGCAGTCGAGGATTTTGCGCAAGACTTTGCCGATGTGATCGGAAAGTTTCTGAAGGACAAACGCTGGGGAAAGACAGAACGTATCGTCGTTGGCGGCGGCTTCCGTCGGAGCCACTTTGGCGAATTGGCGATCGCCAGGACCATGGTCATTCTCAAAGCGGCCGGCGTCGACGTCGAAGTCGTGCCGATCGTTCACCACCCCGATGAGGCCGGGCTGATCGGCGCGGTCCACCTGATGCCGCGCTGGATGTTCAAAGGTCACGAGGCGATCCTGGCCGTCGATATCGGCGGCACGAACGTTCGCGCCGGCGTCGTTCAATTCGGAAAGGACGATGTGCCGAATTTTGCGGATGCAAGCGTCTGGGAATCCGCCATTTGGCGTCATGCCGACGATGAGCCAAGCCGGACTGCGACCATCGAGAAGTTGGCCGCGATGTTGCGGGATCTGATCGGCAAGGCCGAGAAGGCCAATCTCAAGCCGGCACCCATCATCGGGATCGCATGCCCCGGCATCATCAAAGCCGATGGCTCCATCGAACGCGGCGGACAGAACCTGCCGGGCGGAAACTGGGAGAGCGACAGCTTCAACCTTCCCGCCGCACTGATGAAGGCCATTCCGGAGATCGGTGACGACAGCACATTCGTGATGATGCACAACGACGCCGTCGTGCAGGGATTGTCGCAGATCCCTTTTATGAACGACGTGTCGAGATGGGCAGTGCTGACCATCGGCACGGGGTTGGGCAATGCGCATTTTACGAATCGCGAGGCAACGAAGGCTAGATAGAATCCTGCCCCGCGCGGTGCCGGCTGACATGGCGCTATCGACCACGATGCGGGCTCGGCCAGCGCCGAGGAGCATTATGGTAAATAGCAGGTAAACAAGAAGGAATTCCGTAGACGGAAGCGAACTCCCCAATAAGTTCCGCTAGGAGGGTTTGCCGCTCTGCGGAACATGGAGTGAGATCTGGCCGATCGGGCTAGCGGCAACACGTCTGCGATACCAACGCACGATCCTGACCAGCACGTCGATCATACCCGCGGAGACCTGATTCGCCTAGCATGCCCTGTTGTGATCTCCTCGGTTGATGACGCCCCGGGATGTCGGCAATCCTATTCGCGCTCAACCGCCGGGATGCGATTTGACTGGTGTCATAGGCCTGGCCTAGCCATTAATCGGATCTCCGGACAAACGAACCCCCAACCCCTTAACGTCAGCTGCCCCCGCATTCAGCCGACTTAGATCGGCGTGAGAATTCAGGTTAGACGTCCCCTCCCCCGATAACGCGCAGCAGCCTCGCCTGTCGTAGGACCCGCAGCCGGCATTTCGCAATTCTGGCGATGACGCATGATCCGAGACAGCGCCAGTTCGCCGGTGTCGGCGGGGATGCGGCCTTTCGCGTGTCGGGCTGGTCTCTGCGAGGCCCTCTTTGATCTCTGCGCGCAGAAGCGAACCGGGATGTCTGGCGTCGCTGCCGCATTTGGAGGCAGCGCTTGGAAGACGGAGGCCTCCCCTCCCCTATCCCGCCTCACGTTGGAAAAGATGGTGATAACGCCGCCGGGCCGTTCTCTGCGGGTTCAAATTGCGCTTATCTCTGCGCTTCACGCAAGCCATGCGCAGACGAAAGATGGATCATGAACTTCAAGGGAATAAGCGCTCCGCTCAATGCTGGTCGTCTCGAACAAGTGCTCGGCCTTGCTCCGTCACGCCGCGATCCTGAAGCCCAGGACGCAAATGACAAGCCTTCCGGCAATGAACCCGTCCGTGGGCTGGAAACCGAAAACTTGTACCGTTCGTCCGCTTATAAATGATGAGCGGCAACGACGCTGAGTCGCCTCGAAAATGTGCCGCGATACTTTAAGACTGGCCTTGATGGATTCGGACACGACCGCCATTGTCAGCTGACAATTGAGCTAAGATTCCGGAATTCCACGTGATTTTTTCATCGAATCCAGTTTGTTATCCATTGGCTAACCAAGAAATCGCTTGACGGAATCGGCAGACTCACGATCATTTGCGCAAAATGACCCGATTTATCAGGATTTGCGTGAATGCCGACCAAGGCCGCGATTGTTGAGAAAGCCAAGAGAGCGAGTCGAGTCTCGATCGACGAGACGATCGCGCAGGACTCGACGATGCTCAGCAGCCAATTGCAGGTGCTGTTCGAGCGGTTGTTTTCGCCCGACGCCCGCAAATCGCTACGGCGGTTCAGCAGCACCGAGACTGCCAAGCTGCTCGGCGTTACCGACAGCTATGTTCGCCACCTCGCCGCCCAGGTGGAAAGCATCAATCCGGAAAAGACGGCCGCCGGTCGGCGGGTGTTCTCGCTTGAGGAAATTCATGCGATGCGCCACCATCTCGGGCGCACCAAACCCTCTTATTTGCCGATGCGCCGGCCGGGCGACCATCTCCAGGTGATCGCCGTCACCAATTTCAAGGGTGGCTCCGGCAAGACGACGACATCAATCCACCTAGCGCAGTTCCTGGCTCTTCGCGGCTACCGCGTGCTTGCCGTCGATCTCGATCCGCAGGCGTCGATGTCGGCGATGCTCGGATATCAGCCCGAATTCGACGTCGGCGAAAACGAGACGCTTTACGGCGCCATCAAATATGACGAAACGCGACGCGACGTAGCCGACATCGTCCGCCAGACCTATTTTCCCGGGCTCGATCTCATTCCCGGCAATCTCGAACTGCACGAGTTCGAGCACGATACTCCAAAGGCGCTCGCCGACACCAACCGCGACGACAAGGACATGTTCTTCATGCGGGTCGGCAATGCGCTGCATTCGCTAGAGCAGAGCTACGACGTCGTCATCATCGATTGCCCGCCGACTCTCGGCTTCCTGACATTGTCTGCTCTCTGCGCCGCTACTTCCGTCCTCATTACCGTCCATCCGCAGATGCTCGATGTGGCGTCGATGAACCAGTTCCTGACGATGACCTCCGACCTTCTGGCCGTCGTCAAGCAGGCAGGCGGCAATCTCGATTACGACTGGATGCGCTATCTGATCACCCGCTATGAGTCCAATGATGGACCGCAGGCGCAGATCGTCGCGTTCCTGCGCAGTCTGTTCGGCGAGCGCGTGCTGACCTCGATGATGGTCAAGTCGACAGCGGTCTCGGATGCTGGCCTGTCGAAGCAGACAATCTACGAGGCGGGACGCGAGACGATGCATCGCCAGACCTATGACCGGGGGGTGGAATCCGTCGACAGCGTCAATGCCGAAGTCGAGCAACTCATTCGCAGTGCATGGAGCAGGACATGAGCCCAAAAGGACGCGACATCCTGAAGAGCATGGTCGGTGCCGTCGAGCCAACACGGCCGGAAGTGCCGAGCGTGCAACAGCCGCATCGGCCATCGGGAGCGGTCAAGGCGATGAACCTGTCGCTTGGACGGCTGGGAGAGGAAGCAGCCGCCGCCAAGGCGCTGCGCGAATCACTGGCCTCCGGCGACAAGGTGCTGGAGATCGATCCGGCTGTCGTCGAAATGTCCTTCATCCGCGACCGTATCCCGGTCGACAAGGATGCCGAGTTCGAGCGATTGAAGCAGTCTATCCAGGAAAGCGGACAGCAGGTTCCGATCCTGGTGCGACCGGACCCGGCAAGGGCCGGGCACTACCAGGCCGCCTATGGCCACAGGCGCCTGCGGGCGGCAGCAGAGATCGGGGTTCCTGTTAAGGCCGTCGTTCGAAAGCTCACGGATGAAGAGCTGATCCTCGCACAGGGTCAGGAAAATGGCCCCCGTGTCGACTTGAGTTTTATCGAGCGGGCACTGTTTGCACGCCGCATGGATGAACATGGCTTCAGCCGCGACATGATTGCCAAGGCGCTGGCGACAGACAAGCCGGAAACGTCAAGGCTCCTGCAGGTGGCTCAGACGATCGACCCCGAGATCATTCTCGCCATCGGGCCGGCCCCCAAGGTCGGTCGTCCACGCTGGTTGGCGTTTGCCGAGAAGTTCAGAGAGACGGGCGGACAGAAGAAGGCGCGGGCCGCAATCAGTGCCGCCGGTTTCGAGACGTTGGAGACCAACAGCCGCTTCGATGCCATCTGGAAGGCACTGGAGGAGAAGAGCGCACCGCAGCGGGCCGAGCAGACGCTCCGGACCCAAGGGGGGGCGCCGCTTGCTTTGGTGGCCCGCTCCGGCAAAACCTTTCGCATCACCGTCAAATCGGCGGCGTTTTCGGAATTCCTGGCTCAGCGGTTGATAGGCCTCGCCGCCGAGTTCGAAGGGGAAAATGAGGGAAAATGAGGCAGTTAGACCGGTTGTCACCTGACAATCCGGATAGGAGATAACGCGCAAAAGAAAAAAGCCCCCGAACGTCACCGTCACGGAAGCTTTCCTCGTAGTCTTGAACACCTCCGAGAATCGCACTTCCGAGAATCGCTGTCAAGAGTTTTTGGCGCCGTTTTGGTGAGCGGATTTCTTTTGCCTCGTTGAGGTGGAAGATATGGAAACCGGAAGTGTGACGACGCCCTTCGGGCGGCGGTCGATGACGCTTGGGATGCTCGCAAACCAGGTCATGGCAGGGGAGATCAAACCGGATCAGTCGGTCGATAAGTGGAAATTGTTTCGCGCGCTGTGCGAAGCAAAGCCGCTGCTTGGCATCGGCGATCGGGCGCTTGCCGTGCTCAACGCGCTTTTGAGCTTTTATCCGAAGAATGAGCTGGCCCAGGAAAACGGCTTGATCGTATTCCCGTCTAATATCCAGCTTTCGCTCAGAACGCATGGCATGGCCGAACAGACCGTCCGGCGCCATCTTGCCGCGCTCGTCGAGGCAGGTCTTCTGGTGCGCAAGGATAGCCCCAACGGCAAGCGTTACGTCCGCAGGGACAGGGCAGGGGAGGTCGACGAGGCTTTCGGCTTCTCGCTGGCGCCGCTGCTTGCCCGCGCCGAGGAGATCGAACAGCTCGCGGCCGAGGTGATGGCTGAGCGGCTGCATGTCCAGCGTCTGCGTGAACGCATCACCCTTTGCCGCCGTGACATTGCAAAACTGATCGAAGCGGCCGTCGAAGAAGAGATCTCTGGGGATTGGCAAGGCCTATACCGCGAATTCCGGGACCTGATCGAAGGCCTGCCGCGATCGCCGACGACAGCGCAGCTTGAACTGTTGCTGGATGAATTGACGGCCCTGCGCACGGATATTCTTAACCGGCTGGAAATTCGGGTTAAATCAGCAGAACAGCGCGGCAATGCCGATTATATCGAGCGTCACATACAGAATTCAAATCCCGAATCCATCTCTGAACTTGAACCAAGCTTCGACACGAAGCAGGGCGCGATAGCTGAGCAAGACGATGACCGAGGGGCCGTGACGCCAGAGAAGGGGAGGGGTGAGGAAGAGCAAACTCGACGGCCGGAGGTCCGCAATGATGGTGGCGGACTGAAATCCTTCCCACTCGGCCTGGTTCTGCAGGCCTGCCCGGAAATCCTTGCCTATGGGCCAGGTGGCGTGATCCGCAACTGGCGCGATCTGATGGCCGCAGCCGTCATCGTTCGATCGATGCTGGGCGTCAGTCCGTCGGCCTATGAGGAGGCGGCCAATGTGATGGGTCCGGAAAACGCCGCGACCGTGATGGCATGCATCCTGGAGCGCGGCGGCCACATTAATTCGGCCGGTGGCTATCTTCGTGGCCTGACGCGGCGAAGCGAAAAGGGCGAATTCGCGATCGGCCCGATGCTGATGGCGCTTCTGCGGGCAAACGCCCCGGCCGGGCGGAAGGTTGGATAGTGTTCAACCTCCGTGTGGGCAGCGTATGGCTAAGCGCGGATAAGCCTTCGCTCCAGAAAACTCTGCATGTCGCGACGTCCGTCTACCACGCAGTAGACGACGACATCCGTGCCCAGGATCCGATAGATCATGCGCCACGGCTTATGGTGCAGTTCCCGATATTCAGAAATTCCGATACCCGCCAACTCCTTCGGAATATTTCCGCGGGCGGGGAATTCTTCAAGCTCGGCGCAGGCACTCTCGATTTCCGTGAGGATGCGCTCTGCCGTCTCGGCGCCGTCGCGGCTAGCGATGAAGCGATACAGATCCTCAATGTCGCGTTCCGCGTCCTCAGCGAAAAGTACACGATATGGCATCAGGATCGGCTGTCCGCGAGACGTTTGCGGATGCGTGCGAAGGATTCCGCAGCGGGGCGCAGTTTGCCCTCCTCGACTTGCCGGTTGGTGAGCGCCAGCACCTTCAGGAGCGCCAGTGTCTCCTGTGTTTCTTCATATTGGCCGACGTCCTGAAGGATGGCTTTCGCCTCTCCGTGAAGCGTAATGACGACCGGCTGCGGGTTATCCTTCAGCGTCCGGATGATCTCCGGCGCATGCGCCTTGAGGTAGCTGATCGGCTTGACCTGTTCTGACAGCTTCATGCGGTTACTCCCTTTCGACCAGAATATAGACCATCAAGTGGTCGATTGAAAGAAGCCTTTCAATGCCGGCGGCGCACATTCCCGGCATCCGATTTTCCATCTTGGGTGCGGCCGGTTTTTTTCACTCAGCGTGTTCGAAAGAGAATGTCATTTCTTATAATGCAGTTTGTCTACTGATTTTATAGACTAAACTTTGCAACCAAGGATCGGATCGTGGTGCCATGACCTACCTCCTCAGTCTTCTCGACAAAAGCCCGATCGAACAGGGTCTAACGGCCGCGGATGCATTGCGGGCGACGGTAAAGATTGCCGCCCGGGCCGAGGAACTTGGTTATCACCGTTTCTGGGTCGCCGAGCATCATAATATGTCCAATCTGGCGAGCTCCGCGCCGGAGGCGCTGATAGCCTATCTTCTCGCCAGGACCTCGAGGATCCGCATCGGCTCCGGCGGCGTCATGCTGCAGCACTACAGCGCCTATAAAGTTGCCGAGACCTTCAATCTTCTGGCATCGCTTGCGCCCGGCCGCGTCGATCTCGGTGTCGGCAAGGCGCCAGGCGGATTTCCGCTCTCGACGCGCGCCCTGCAGCTTGCCGTCGATCCGGCCAGGAAGCCGGATTTCGCGAGCCAGCTTTCCGATCTCAACATCTATCTCGCCGCCGACCCGAATTACGACGGGGCGCAGGCGACGCCTTTCCCGCCGACTGCGCCTGAGCGTTTCCTGCTCGGCGCCAGCGTCGAAAGCGCCGAGCTCGCTGCAGAGAAGGGCTGGGAACTTGTTTTCGCCGGTCATTTGAACGGCGATCCGGACAATCTGCGCAGGACCTTCGAGGCCTATGAGCGGGCGTCCGGGGGCAAGCGTCCGATCCTGGCGCTCGCAGCCTTCGCCGCCGAAAGCGAGGACTATGCCCGCGAGCGCGTCGGCAAGCTGCGCATCGTCAAGGTGTTCCTGCCGAACGGCCAAACCGTCAATGTCGGCAGCGAGGAGCAGGCGGCCGAATTCGCCCGCCAGGCCGGCGTCACCGATTACCGCATCGAGGAAAAGGTTCCGAGCGTGCTGCATGGCACGGCGGAACAGATCCGCAAGGAGCTGGACGAACTTCACCGCCGCTATGGGGTCAAGGAGTTCGTGCTCGACACGCCGGCGCTTTCGGTTGCCGAGCGCCTGGCCTCCATCGAGCTGCTCGCCAAGGAGCGGCTTTCCCTCGTCGCCTGACCGTTTTCAAGGAGGATTGATCCCATGGCTCAAAAACACGTCACGTTCGGCATCATGTTGCAGGGTCCCGGGGGTCACATGAATGCGTGGAAGCATCCAAGCGGACCGGCCGATGCCAGCGTCAATTTCGAGTTCTTCGTCAATACCGCGCGCAAGGCGGAGGCGGCCGGCATCGCTTTCGCCTTCGTTGCCGACGGGCTCTACATCAACGAGCAGTCCATTCCGCATTTCCTCAATCGGTTCGAGCCGATCGCCATTCTCTCGGCGCTCGCCGCCTCGACCTCGAAAATCGGCCTCGTCGGCACGGTTTCGACCTCTTATAGCGATCCCTTCACCATCGCCCGCCAGTTCGCCTCGATCGATCTCATCAGCGGCGGCAGGGCAGGGTGGAATGCGGTGACCTCGCCGCTCGAGGGTTCCGGCCGCAATTACAGCCGCGAACATCCCGAGCACGAACTGCGCTACGAGATCGCCGAGGACTATATCGATGCGATCAAGGGCCTGTGGGATTCCTGGGACGACGACGCCTTCGTCCGCAATCGCGAGACCGGCGTCTTTGTCGACAAGACGAAGATGCATCGCCTCAACCACAAGGGCCGCTTCTTCCGCGTCGAGGGACCGCTCAATATCGGCCGTTCCAAGCAGGGCCAACCAGTCGTTTTCCAGGCTGGCGCCTCGGATTCCGGCATCAGGCTCGCCGGCAAGCATGCCGACGCCGTCTTCACCAATGGCGGGCCGTTCGAGGAGGCGCAGGCCTTCTACCGACAGCTCAAGGACAGCGTGATCGCCCATGGCCGCAGTGCCGCGGAAGTCGGTATTTATCCCGGTATCGGACCGATCGTCGGTGCGACGCAGGAAGAGGCGGAAGCCAAGTACCAGGCGATCCGCAACCTCGTCACGACAGAGGAGGCACTGCTCTATCTCGGCCGCTTCTTCGATCATCATGATTTCAGCGTCTATCCGCTCGACGAGCCGTTCCCCGAACTCGGCGAGATCGGCAGGAACAATTTCCGCGCCACCACCGACCGCATCAAGAAGACGGCGCGGCAGAAGGGCCTGACGCTCCGCCAGGTCGCGCTTGATTCCGCAACGCCGCGTACGGCCTTCATCGGCACGGCCGATCATATCGCCGACGAGATCATTCGCTGGGTGGACCATGGGGCCGCCGACGGCTTCATCCTCGGTTTCCCTGTCATCGCCGAGGGCTTTGACGATTTCTCCAGATACGTTCTGCCGATCCTGACGGAGCGCGGCTATTTCGATCCGGTCCTGAAGGGCGAGACGCTGCGCGACCATCTGGGTCTGCCCTTCCGCGAAAGCCGGTATGCGGCGGGCGCCGATCAGGTCGAACGCGGAAAGGCTGTCGGCGCCTGAAGCGCCGACGAACCGTCATGAACATCATCGCTCACAACTCGCGCAGCAACGATCCGGTTGAGAAGGGTATCGCCGCCTATCTCGACGAGATCATCGCGCTTCGCCACGACCTGCACCAATATCCGGAGCTCGCGTTTCAGGAGCTCAGGACCAGCAAGCTTGTGGCATCCCACCTTTCCTCCTGGGGCTATGAGGTGGCGACGGGCATTGCCGGAACCGGCATCGTCGCCACCCTCAGGCGTGGCAAGGGCAAAAAGCGGATCGGCATCCGCGCCGACATGGATGCCCTGCCGATTGAGGAGGCGACCGGTCTTGCCTATGCCAGCAGCAATCCCGGCGTCATGCATGCCTGCGGCCATGATGGGCATACGTCGATCCTGCTCGCCGCCGCGCGTTATCTCGCCGAAAGTGGCAATTTCAGCGGCACGCTGCGGCTGATTTTCCAGCCCGCCGAGGAGATCGGCGCTGGCGCCCGCAAGATGATATCGGAAGGCCTGTTCGAACGTTTTCCTGTGGATGCGGTCTTCGGGCTGCACAATTGGCCGGGTGTGCCGACGGGCCAATTCGGTTTCGTCGCCGGCCCGGCCATGGCTTCGGTCGACAAGGCAATCATCAAGATCATCGGCAAGGGCGGCCATGGTGCCGAACCCCACCGGACCGTCGATCCGGTACTCGCTTCGGCCTCCTTCATCACCGCGCTGCAGAGCGTCGTCTCGCGCAATGTCGATCCGCAGGACATGGCGGTCGCGACCGTCGGCTCGATCCATGCCGGCTCCGCCTCGAACGTCATCCCTGAGAGCGTCGAGATGAAGCTCACCATGCGGGCCTTCAGCGAGACGGTCCGCCAGCTGTTGCGAGAGCGCATTCCCGCCCTTGCCCGCGCCCAGGCGGAAAGCTTCGGCGCCGAGGCGGATGTGAATTACCGCCTCGGCTTTCCGGCACTGATCAACCATGCGGCGGAGACCGCCTTTGCCCGTGACGTCGCCTATGACGCACTCGGCGCCGCGGCGATCGAGAAGGATTTCCGGCCGAGAACCGCGAGCGAGGATTTTGCCTTCATGCTGCAGGCAAATCCCGGCAGTTATCTCTTCGTCGGGAATGGCGACAGCGCGCCTCTCCACAGTGCCCATTACAATTTCAACGACGCGATCATCGCGCCGGCCGCCCGCTACTGGGTGCGGCTCGCCGAAACCTTCCTCACTGATGACAACGGGTGATGAACGATATGAGCGATACGTTTCTCTATACCAGCCCTCTCGACCCGCGTGCCAAGCCGCTGATCGATGAATTGATCTACGAATATGACAGCCGCTACGGCAACTATTTTAATGCCGAAGGGGCTGCGGCCGAGTTGAACCGTTATCCTCCTGAAGCCTTTGCGCCGCCTGACGGCAATTTTCTCCTGTTGATCCGTGATGGCGAAACCATCGGCGGCGGCGCCTTCAAGCACTATGACGAACGCACGGCCGAGTTCAAACGCATCTGGACGCGCTCCGATCTGCGCCGTCAGGGCCTTGCCCGCAAGGTGCTGGTGGAACTGGAGGCCCAGGCCGCCCGCCAAGGCTATTCCCGCATCTACCTGACGACCGGCTTTCGCCAGCCCGAAGCCGTCGGCCTCTATCTGAACTACGGCTACACCGCTCTCTTCGACACCTCCGCCGATCCCGAGATCTACAAGAGCCTGCCCTTCGAGAAGGACATCACCCATCTCGCTGAGCCTGCTCACGAAGATGCGGAACCGCACCTCCGCGTGGCCGGCGCAAATTTCTGAAAACGGCAAAGACCGACAATCATAAAAGGGAAGCACAATGGCACTGACGACGGATTTCGCCGGCATCGACCCCGGCAGCAGGACGGCAGGATCGAAGGATTATTCCCGCTATCGCATCGTGCCTGCCCGCCATCCGGGCCGCTTGGCGGGTACGATCTTTGCCGCCGTCGTCAT
This sequence comes from Rhizobium sp. WYCCWR 11128, assembly GCF_013416305.1. Taxonomy (NCBI): domain Bacteria; kingdom Pseudomonadati; phylum Pseudomonadota; class Alphaproteobacteria; order Hyphomicrobiales; family Rhizobiaceae; genus Rhizobium; species Rhizobium sp. WYCCWR 11128. The sequence continues at coordinate 188,938 of NZ_JACCEZ010000008.1, read as the reverse complement.
CATCGCCGTGCTCTATTCCATCTTCACCAATCCGCGCTGGGGTTGGGGCGTCTTTGCCGAATGGTTCTTTGCCGAACCCGTGCTCGTCGGTCTCGGCAGGACGCTGCTTTTGACCGTGCTTGCCGCCATATCCGGCTCCATCCTCGGAACGGCTCTGGCGCTTGCCCGCGTTTCCAAGTCGCCGCTGCTCTCCGGCCTCTCCTGGGGCTATATCTGGCTGCTGCGCTCGATCCCCGTCATCGTGCTGCTGCTGATCTTGAACAATCTCGGCTACCTCTATGAGACGATCAAGATCGGCATTCCCTTCACCGATACTATCTTCCTCGACTATCCCACAGTGCAGTTGCTGACGCCCTTTGCTGCCGCTCTTCTCGGCCTGACGCTCAACCAGTCGGCCTTCTTCGCCGAGATCGTGCGCGGCGGCATCCTCGCTGTGGATCACGGACAGTTGGAGGCCGCCGCAGCACTCGGTCTGCCGCGCCGCCGCCAGGCCTTCCGCATCGTGCTGCCGCAGGCCATGCGCTCGATCCTGCCGACCGGCTTCAACGAACTCATCGGACTGGCGAAGAGCACCTCCATGGTCTACGTGCTGGCGCTGCCGGAGCTCTTCTATACGGTCCAGGTGATTTATCGGCGCAATCTCGAAGTCATTCCGCTGCTGATGGTCGCGACCGTCTGGTATCTGATCATCATGACGGTGCTGTCGATCGCTCAGCGCTATATCGAACGCTACTTCTCCAAAGGCGCCGTGCGCAACCCGACGCCGTTGCCCTTCCAGGCATTTTTCGAGCGTTTCCGCCGTCCGCTGCCTGTCCTCGATACGGCGACCGACACCGTGCGCAAGATCGGTTTCCAGGATGCTGCGACGCTGCGGGCCGCAGGCGGCGCGGTGCGCATCCACGGTATCTCCAAAAGCTTCGGCTCGCTGAAAGTGCTCGATGATGTCGAGCTCAGCCTTCCCGCAGGCAGCGTGACCGCCATCCTCGGTCCGTCCGGCTCCGGCAAGTCGACGCTTCTGCGCGCCATCAACCATCTGGAGCGTGTCGATGAGGGTTTCATCTCGGTCGACGGCGATTTCGTCGGCTACAGCAGGAAGGGCGACACGCTCTACGAGCTCAAGGAGAAGGATATCCTCAAGCGCCGCGCCGATATCGGCATGGTCTTCCAGAGCTTCAATCTCTTCCCGCATCTGACCGTGCTCGAAAACCTCATCGAGGCACCGATCCAGGTTCGCGGCATCGGCCGCGAGGAAGCGGTGCAGCTGGCGCAGGAGCTGCTGGCACGCATCGGCCTCAGCGACAAGATCAACGCCTATCCGCGCCAGCTTTCCGGCGGCCAGCAGCAGCGTGTGGCGATCGCCCGCGCACTGGCGCTCCGCCCGAAGGTGCTGCTCTTCGACGAGCCGACCTCGGCGCTCGATCCCGAGCTCGTCGGCGAAGTGCTCGACGTCATCAAGGAACTTGCCCGCACCGGCACGACGCTCGTCATCGTCACCCATGAGGTCGGTTTTGCCCGCGAAGTCGCCGACACGGTCGTCTTCATGGACAGCGGCCGCATCCTGGAGGCTGGCCCGCCGGCCCGCATCTTCGCACAAGCGGAACATCCCCGTACGCGGGAATTCCTCGCCAAGGTTCTCTAGCGCCTGATAGCGCTGGCGAAATGCCGGGCCGCGACGGGTTGCTCCGGCCGAATAACAATAACCACAACCTAAAGATGAAATGGAGAAGGGGCATGACATTTAAAGATAGGGCAAGGCTTCTGATAGCGGGAGCCGTCACCATTGCCGCGATCGGTTTCGGTTCCGCTCAGGCGCAGCAGAAGTTCGATCTCAGCCCCGAGCAGCCGAACCGGCTGCGGGTGGAAAAGAACGAGAAACGCATCGCCGAAGTCAAGGACTTCAAGTTCGTCGAAAGCGGCGTCTTCACTGTCGGTATCAGCTCGAGCGGCAATCTGCCGCTGCATGATTATGCCTCCGATTCCAAGACGGTCATCGGTTACGATGTCGATCTGGCGCAGGCCATTGCCGATAGCCTGGGCCTGAAGCTCGAATTGGTTTCTGTTGCCTGGGCCGATTGGCCGTTGGGGCTGACCTCCGGAAAGTTCGACGCGGTGATCTCCAACGTGACGGTCACGGAAGAGCGCAAGGAGAAATTCGATTTCTCGACCTATCGCAAGGACGAGCTTGGCTTCTACGTCAAGGCCGACAGCCCGATCACCTCGATCAAGCAGCCGAAGGATATTGCTGGCCTGAAGGTCATCACCGATGCCGGCACCAACCAGGAGAAGATCCTGCTGGAATGGGACCGACAGAACGTAGCCGCCGGCCTGAAGCCGATCGAGGTGCAATATTATGACGACGACGCGGTCAAGGATCTCGCCGTTCAGTCCGGCAGAGCCGACACCGTCTTCAGCGTGAACGCGACGCAGGCCTATTCGGCAGGGATCAACGGCAAGACCAAGCTCGTCGGCACCGTCAGCGGCGGTTGGCCGATCACGGCAGAAATTGCCGTCACCACACGCAAGGGCAGCGGCCTGGCTGCTCCCTTGACCGATGTGGTCAACGACCTGATCGCCAGCGGCGCCTATCGGAAGATCCTCGATACATGGAACCTCGGTCCGGAGGCGATCGACAAAGCCCAGACCAACCCGCCGGGCCTGCCGAAGAGCGGCTCCTGATTAGTTCCTATAGGGCCGGCGGCATTGCTGCCGGCCATCCTGTCTGACAGTTTGGAGATTAAAGACGATGATTGCCTTTCCGGCATTCCGGACCCTGCTGATCGCCGCCATGGCGGCGGCCCTTTCCTTCGGCGCAGCCCATGCGGCCGAGGATTTCGACCTCAGCCCAGAGCAGCCGGGCCGGCTTCATGCCGCCAGGAACGATGCGGCGATTGCCGCAATCCCCAAGGATTTCAAGTTCGTCACACCAGGCAAGTTCACCATCGCCGTCAGCCCCGGCGGCCCGCCGCTTGCCACGTACGCGACAGACGCCAAGACGGTGGTCGGAGCAGATCCCGACTATGCCTATGCCATCGCCGACAGCCTCGGGCTGACGCTGGAGATCGTGCCGGTCGCCTGGATCGACTGGCCGCTCGGCCTCACCTCGGGCAAATATGATGCCGTCATCTCCAATGTCGGCGTCACCGAGCAGCGCAAGGAGAAGTTCGATTTCTCCACCTACCGCCAGGGTCTGCACGGTTTCTTCGTGAAATCCGACAGTCCTGTCACCTCGATCAAGGAACCCAAGGATGCGGCCGGCCTCAGGATCATCGTCGGGGCAGGCACCAATCAGGAGCGCATCCTGGTGAAATGGAGCGACGAGGATGTCGCCGTGGGCCTGAAGCCGATCGAGCTACAATATTACGACGACGAGGCGGCAAGCCTTCTCGCGCTGCGTTCCGGCCGGGCCGATGTCATCGTCCAGCCGCATGCACAGCTCGTCTTCATCGCCGCGCGCGACAAGAACATCAAACGCGTCGGCACGCTGAGCGCCGGCTGGCCGGATCGCTCGGATGTCGCGATTACCACCCGCAAGGGAAGTGGGTTGGCCGATGCGCTGACTGCCGCCACCAACGGCCTGATCAAAGACGACACCTACGCAAAAATCCTCGATCACTGGCATCTCTCCGAGGAAGCCTTGCCGGTATCCGAGACCAACCCGCCCGGCCTGCCGAAATACTGATCATCGGATGGCACGAGTGTTCAACATATCCATCAGCCATATCGGCTTCCTCACCCCCGGCAATTATCCCGACGAAGATCCGTTGTCGGGATTGGAGCAGACGCTTGAGCAGCTGCAATATGGCGAAAATCTGGGCTTCGACAGCGCCTGGGTCCGGCAGCGGCACCTGGAGCCTGGAATCTCTTCGGCGAGCGCCTTCCTGGCGGCGGCGACGCAGCGAACCAGTCGGATCGAGCTTGGAACCGCGGTCATCCCGATCGGTTATGAAAGCCCTTATCGGCTGGCCGAAGACCTCGCCACCGTCGATGTTCTGTCACGTGGGCGGCTGAATATCGGCGTCAGCGCCGGACGACCGTTGCACGCAGACCTGATCGCCCCGCTCGTCTTCGACGGCGATTGGACGGGTTACGATTTCTCGCATGACCGCGTGCTGCGCTTTGCCGACAATCTGCGTGGCAGCTATCTCGGCGACGAGCAGACCTTGATCAAGACGCCCTTCGGCCCGCAGCGGCCACGGCTGCAGCCTTATGCCAAGGGCCTGATCGACCGGATCTGGTATGGCGGCGGGTCACAGCGCTCGGCCGAATGGGCCGGCCGCAATGGCTTCAACCTGTTGACCGGCAATGTGATAACGGGCGAGGGGACCGATGATTTCTTCACCGCGCAATCGCGGCTGATCGAAACCTATCGCGGCGCCGGTACGCAGCGCCGGGTCGCGCTGGGCCGCGTCATCGTGCCTTTCGATAGCGCAGATGCGGCAACGCGGCGCCGGTATCGAGACTATGCCGATGGCCGTCATGAGCGAACCCTTTCACCGCAGGGCGAGCGGCGCACTCTGTTCGCCCGTGATGTCGTCGGTACATCGGACGAGATATTGGCGCAGCTTTTTGCCGATCCGATCCTGCCCGAGGTCAGCGAGTTGAGGCTGGAGCTCCCTTACGAGTTCGAGCACGAGGAATATCGCCAGATTCTCCACGACTTCGTGACGCTGATCGCACCGGAGCTCGGATGGAAAGCGCCATCCGAAGTTAGATCCGCTTCCTGAAAATGCCGTCGACCATTCGACGCCAGAACAATCACCTCGCAGGGAATATGCATCAGTGACCAAATCAGTAGAGTACTTCTTTTCGATCGGCTCGCCCTGGTCCTACATCGGCTTCGACGCCTTCGCCGAACTTGCGGCGAAGAACGACGTCGTCATCACGCCCTATCTGACGACGGTGGTCGAGGAAAATGGTGGTATCTTTTCGCGCAACCGCCCGGAGATCCGGCGCGCCTACTGGACGCGGGACCTCAAGCGCTGGGCGCGCGTACGTGGCAAGGAACTGCGGCTCGAACATCGCCCTGATTTGAGCGATCCGACGCCGGCGTCCCTCTTCGTGATTGCGGCCTATCTCGACGGGCAGGATTGGATCGGCGTTGCCCGCGCCCTGCAGCATGCCTTCTGGAGCGAGGCGAGGGATATCGGCAAGCCCGACGTGCGCGAGGCGATCGTGACATCAGCAGGTCTCGATGGCGCAGCACTCCTCAGGCGACAAGCCGATGACGATGTCCAGAACAAGTGGTCGGCGGACCGCGTGCATGCCCGCGACAGCGGCGTCTTCGGCTTTCCCACCTATGTCTTTGACGGCGAGATCTATTGGGGGCAGGACAATTTGCCCTTCCTCGAACGTCATCTTCGCGGCGACAAGCCTTAGGCTTGGAATTGCAGCGTCCCGAGGTCGCAGATGTCGATGGCGGTCGACTTGCAGCTTATGCGTGCCGGAACGGCGGCGAACGGTTTTTTCAACCAGGCGAAGAAGGAGAGATGCACGTTCCTTTAATCTATCAATTTTGTAGATAATAGTTGAGGCAACGCAAAGAGAGGAAAAACCATGTCAGGTTTCAAACTCGTCGGCATCGCTGGCAGCTTCAACCGTCCATCGAAGACTTTGGCACTCGTGCGGCACATCGCCGAACGTGCGAGCATTCGCTACGGATTTACCAGCAAGACCTATGATCTGCATGATGTCGGTCCGTCGCTGGGCAGCGCCTTGTGGCGCAAGGATCTCGACGCGCAGGCCAGGCGTGTCGTCGACGAGATCGTGCAGGCCGATGCCCTGATCATCGGCTCGCCGACCTACAAGGGCTCTTATCCCGGCCATTTCAAGCACCTCATCGACCTGATCGACCCCCACGAACTTCGGGGCAAGCCGATCATCATCACGGCGACCGGCGGCGGTGACCGGCATGCGTTGATGGTCGAGCATCAGCTCCGGCCGCTGTTTGGCTTTTTCATGGCTCATACCTTGCCGACAGCCGTCTATGCGTCCGATCGCGATTTCACAGACTATGCGGTTTCATCCGACGCGCTTTTGGCCCGCATCAACGAAGTGATCGGCGAATTGGCGGCTTTCTTTCCGGGCGCAAACCCGGCCCTGGCGGCGGCCGAGTAAGGATCGTCACCATGGCTCGATCTCAGGAAGCAGCGATCACCGATACGGAAAGGCCGGGGCCAGGCGATCAATTGTGGAGCGTCTTCGAATTCGCCCGACGATATCGTCTGGCCAAACGCGAGGAGAACCGCCTGCTGATGCTCTACGGACCGACGGCATCGCTTCACGTTCTTCTCGCCAGTGCACAACGTCATTCGCTGATTTCCTAGCTGAAGAACAGCAGTCCCTGACAGGAGGTTCGCATGAAGCTTGATTTTCACTTCTGGCTGAAGCGCGCAATCGGCCGGTTCCTCGGCCTGAAGTCGCCCGCTGAACGGGAGCCTGTAAACGGATTGTTCGCGCGGGACGACGAGCGCGACCGGTCCGCCCGCGAATACGAACTCCATTATTGGGGCACCATGCCCGGCCTTTGGTATTGAGGAGGACGGCGTGATGGCGATTGTCGTTGAGACCGACCTGCGTCGGCACGGTGCGAGAAGAGCGGAAGGCAGCGTCATGTCGTATTTCAGGCATGCGGCCGGTATCTGCACGATCGTCAGCTCCTTCACATTCCTGTTTGCCCTGGTGATCGGGTGGATCTGATGAGGGGTGTCCGATGTTTGCCCCGATCGGGAAAAAGACCGGCGCGCAGCTTCAGAGAGGATGCCGTCAGATGATCGATGTACTTATTCTTCCCGGGCTTTTCGGCTCGGGAGAAGGGCATTGGCAACAGCACTGGCTGCAGGATCAGCCAGGCAGTCGTTGCGTCGTTCAGGACGACTGGGATCATCCGAACCTTGACAACTGGCTGCTGCGATTGGAAGGCGCGCTTGAAGAGGCCGGCGAGGCCTATCTGGTTGCCCATAGTCTCGGATGCCTGCTTGCCGCCCGCTTGGCCGGGCGAAGTGCCGCACGTTGCGTCAAAGGGGCATTGCTCGTTGCTCCATGCGATCTGCCGGTCACGGAAAACCTGCATCCGGGGCATATCTCGTTTGGCGCCATGCCGACGGCGCCTTTGCCTTTTCCAAGTATCGTCGTCGGCAGCATGAACGATGCCTACATGACGGTCGATCGGTTGACCTTGTTTGGCCGCTTGTGGAACGCCGAGACCAGGAATATCGGCCTTGCCGGGCACATCAATGTCGCCAGCGGCTTTGGTCGCTGGCGCAGCGGTTACCGATTGCTGGAGGGCTTGAAGACGCAAACGCGCGGTCGAAGGCATGTCGTTTCGATGCCGCCGGCTTTTGCTATGTGAGACAGAGTGGAATGTCCGATATTGTCGCCGACCTGTTGCGCCTTAGCGAAGATCCGAATGCTGACCCGAGGACCAGGCGCCGGCAAATCATGGAGCGGCTGGTACAGACGCTGCTTGCCATGGCCGATGCCGAAATCGGACCGGGAGATGCGCAGCATCGCCATTCGATCCTCCATCTGACGACGATCATCCGCGAGATGACGGAAAGGATTGCAGAGGCCGATGATGTGACGTTTTCGGCAATCGTCAGGGAGGCCGCGATGCTGATACGCAGCCTGCAGCGGCGCCAAGCCGATGCGGCCAGATTTACGGTGCATTGACACATGACGGATATCCGGGAGCATAAGCTGGTGACGGTCCGGGGAAGCAAACTTTTGATGACCGGATCAAGAATGGCGCTGACGGACGAGCTCGTATCGCTGAGCCTTCGCCCCGCGATCGATGTCGGCCCCGAGCCACATCGAAAGCCGCTGACCGAAGCGGAGGTGGAGATGCTCGCCAACCGGCTTCTCCACGAGTCTACCGGTGCTCCGCTTTGGATCTTCGCCTATGGGTCATTGATATGGAAGCCGGACTTCGATGCCGTCGAATCGCAACATGGCGCAACAAGAGGGTGGCATCGCTCCTTCTGCCTGCAGATGACTCGCTGGCGGGGGACGCGGGCCCAGCCGGGTCTGATGATGGCACTTGACCGCGGTGGACGTTGTAACGGCGTCGTCTTCAGGCTTGCCGATGATGATCTCCTTGGCCAGATTCGGCGGTTGATCCGTCGTGAAGTCGGCACGATCGACGATGCTGCGTCGGTTCGCTGGATCCCGGTCGCGACCGCGCATGGGCTGGTGCGCGCGCTGGTCTTTTGGGCTGGTCCCAAGGGCGAGCGTGTTTCGCGCAAATTGCCGCTGGAGACGGTGGCGCAGGTGCTCGCAAGAGCCTGCGGACATATGGGCTCCTGCGCCGAATATCTGTATCTGACGGTGAAACATCTGGAGGAACGCGGCATCCGGGACCGCAATTTATGGCGGCTTCAGAAACTGGTCGCAGCCGAGCTTGTTGCCATACACGGGCTGAACGCGGCGGCAGGAGGCCATTGAAACAGGCGTCGCTGCCGCCGTTTGGTCAGAGCTTGCCCTTCCAGGGCACGAAGAACGCCTCCAGAAAACGAATGGCGGCCGAGAAGGTGAACGCGCAGATCGCGATGATGCCGATGCCGACGAAGACGACGTCGGTTGCCAGGAACTGTGAAGCCGACATGATCATGAAACCGATCCCGCGCGTGGACGCGATCAATTCAGCCGCAACCAGCGTACCCCAGCCGACACCGAGCGCAATCCGAATGCCGGTAAGGATCTCGGGCAGGGCGGATGGCAGGACGATATCAAGAAAGAGCTGCAGCCGGCTCGCGCCCAGCGAACGGGCGGCATTGACGCGCTCGATCGGCAGCGAACGAACGCCGGCCTGGGCTGAAAGGCAGATCGGTGCGAACATCGCAAGCACCAGCAGCGTGACTTTCGATGTCTCGCCGATGCCGAGCCAGATGATCATCAGCGGCAGGTAGGAGAGCGGTGGAAGCGGCCAGTAGAACTCGATCGGCGCGTCGAGCACGCCTTTCGCCCAGCGGTTCAGCCCCATGAGCAAGCCGAGCGGAATGCCGGCGGAGACGGCGATGAGGGCTGCGACCACGATGCGGAACAGGCTCGCAAAAACATGCTCGGAGAGCGACGCGCCGGCGTAACCGTCGCGATAGATGGCGCCGATTTGTGTCAGCACCTCGTCCGGGCGCGGCAGGAACAGGTGTGGAACGACACCGAGCGCGGATACGAGCCACCACAGCAGCAGTATGGCCAGCGCCGTGGCAATGCTGATGGCCACCGTCGATTTCTCACCGGCTCCGAAGCTTGCCATTTTTACCAGCTTGACCTGGCGGTCCTCTCTACCCGCTGCAATCGGCGGGGCCTGCACTATATCGCTCATGCGGCGCTCTTGAGGTCTTCGGTGCTGTGCAGAATGGCGCGGATCTCCTCGCGCAGCTCGGCAAATTGCGGCGACGCCTTGATCGATCGGGCGTCGCCGGTTTCGGCGAAGCGGCGAACGAAATCCAGATCGAAGCGTGCCACGACGCGTCCCGGTCGAGGTGACATGACCAGGACCTGTGTGCCCAGGAACAAGGCCTCTTCGATCGAGTGCGTGATGAAGAAAACCTTCTTTGCCGTTTTATCCCAGATGGAAACCAGCAGTTCCTGCATCTGCTCGCGCGTCAGGCTGTCGAGCGCGCCGAACGGCTCGTCCATCAGCAGGATGTCGGGATTTGTCGCCAGAGCACGCGCGATGCCGACACGCTGGCGCATGCCGCCAGACAGCTCGTAGGGAAAAGCGCCGGCGAATTCGTCGAGGCCGACGAGCCGGAGCAGCTCCAGCGCGCGCGCTTCGCGCTCCTTGCGCTTGACCCCGGCGAATTTCAAACCGAGCGCGACATTGTCGACAACGGATTTCCAGGGCAGCAGCGAGTCTTTCTGAAAAACGACGCCGCGATCTGCGCCGGGTTGTTCGACCGCGCGGCCATCGAGCGTGATGCGGCCATCCGAAAGCGGAAGGAAACCGGCAATCGCGTTGAGAAGGGTTGATTTGCCGCATCCCGACGCGCCGAGTGCGACGACGAAGCCCCGTTCGGGAATATCGAAGGAAACGCGATCGAGCGCGTGAACGGTCCGCCCGTCGCGGGCTGCGAAGAAAACGCTGGCGTGATCGACTTTAAGCATATTGCCGCTCGCAAGTTTGACGCCGGCGCAACGACTGCGCCGGCGCCAGGGAGGATCAGTTGCTGACGCCGGTGAGGGCATCTGCGGTGACGAAGGCGCCATAATTCGCCAGCACATCGGAAACCTTGCCCTGTTCCTTCAGAAACGATGCCGTGTCCTTGAGGATCTTGCCGGCACCCGCCTTTTCGCCGCCGCCGAGCCATGCATCCGATGCCTGGACCTCAGGTGTCAGAAGCGTGAGGTTCTTCAGGGCCGAGGCCTGCTGTTCAGCTGTTCCGCCGAGAAGCTTGGCAAGCGACTTGGCGTTGTCGCTGTCGGGACCCCAGGCGGATTTGTCCGATGCGAAGGATGCGTAGTATTTGTTGATGACCGAGGCGAAACCCTTCAGAAATTCCGGGTTGTCGGCGGCAAACGTCGAGGTCGCGACCCAGGCGGAGAATGTCGGCGCACCCTTGTCTGCCACCTCTTTGGAGGTCACCAGGACCTTCCCGTTTTTCTTCAGTTCGGTGAGTGCCGGATCCCAGACGAAGCCGCCGTCGATGTCGCCGCGATTATAGCTTGCGACGATCTCAGGCTGAGGGATTGCGAAGACCTGAACGTCCTTTTCGGTCAGGCCCAGCGATTTGATCAGCGCCAGCAGCTGATAGTGGTCCGTGGACACCGGCGCAGCGGCAAGCTTCTTGCCCTTCAGATCATTCAGGCTTTCGATGCCGGAGCCGTTACGGACGACGAGAGCCTCGTCGATGCCCGAGATGGAGGCGAGGTAAAAGGCCTTGACCTCGAGCCCGCGTGATACTGCAGCCGCAAACGGGCTGGAGCCGACATAGCCCACCTGGACATCGCCGGATGCAATCGCCGCAAAGATTTCGGCGCCCGAATTGAACCTGCGGAAGTCGACGTCATATCCCGTCTCCTTGGCGAATTCGCCATTGGCGATCGCCACGGAAGACGGCAAAGCATCGGTTTGATAGGCGACGACGACTTTCTTGTCCGCCGCTTCAGCGACAACCGCCGCTGTTAGAGTGCCGACGCCGACGGCGATTGCGGTAACCAAATTCTTGAAATTCATCTTGAGCCCCTTTGTTCAGGGCCGCACGGCCCTTGATCTCACCCTCAAAAGCGTAATCGTTGGGGAGGGGCTAGCGGGAGAAATAACAAACTATATTTATAGACTATAGAGATAATTGTTTTCGTGATTCTGCCGCTCGTGCGATCCGCAAGGACCGGCGAGCGACACGAGGCTTGAATGGCGAAATGTCTCGATGACGTTCTGAGCTTCAGGGAGAATGCATTTGACATATGATGTTATCGTGGTCGGTTCCGGTTTTTCAGCGATAGCGGTTACCTGCAATCTCATCGAGCAGCTTCCCGCTTCGGCGAAGGTCGCCGTCGTCGGCGACGATCCTGGTTTCGGCCGCGGGACGGCGTACCGGACGGAGCTCTATCTCCATCGCCTCAATGTTCCTGCCGGCCGCATGAGCCTGCTGCCGCATCAACCCGACGACTTTGTCGACTGGCTGAAAGGCCATGGTCGCCGGTTGCAGGCAGGCGATTTCGCCTCGCGCAGCGATTACGGTCTTTATGTCCGCGATACGCTTGCGCGGCTGCTTCGAAAGCGGGAGGGCCGTTGCAGGGTCGATTTCATCAAGGCCAAGGCGGCGGGATGCGTTGAACGTTATAGCAGCACGCTGGCCTTCCATCTCGGCAATGGTGACGAGATTGCCGGGAAGAACGTCGTGCTCTGCCTCGGCGTCGGGAACGCGACCCTGCCGGTCGCTCCGGATGGCGTCCCACCATCGCTGCGATCGCGGATCATCGAGAACCCGTGGCGGCTTTCTTGGCTGAGGCGCGTCGCACCGTCCGATGCGGTGTGCATCCTCGGATCCGGCCTGACGATGATTGATCAGGTCCTCGCGCTTCGCGCCCATGGCCACAGCGGCAAGATCGATGTGCTTTCGCGGCGCGGGCTCGCACCGCTCGGACACGCGTGGAAGCCGCCGGCGCCTCTGCCGATCGACGTCGAGAGGCTTCCCGAGACGATCAGCGGCATATTGAAGACCCTGCGGGCGAAGAGCAGGACGGCTGCCGACTGGCGAGCCGTGATGGACGGTCTGAGGCCTGCAACGCAGGCTCTCTGGCAACGGCTTTCGAGCGAGGGGCGCGCACGCTTCCTCAGGCATGCGCTTCCCTGGTGGAACATCCATCGTCACCGGGTCGCGCCTGACGTGTTCGACAGGTTTGAGAAGCTGGTTTTAGACGGAACCGTTCGTTTCCACGCGGGCTTCCTGAAATCGCTTGGGGCCGAGGAGGGGCGGCTCGCTGCCGGCTACAGGGTCAGAGCGACGCGCGAGATCGCCGAGATCAGGGCGGACTGGCTCGTCAACTGCACAGGAATGGAGCGGGCCGGGATCAGCCATTCACCGCTTTTGAAGGAGATGAGCCGCTTTGAGTTGATCGCCCCCGATCCTCTCGGCCTCGGGATCCAGGTGGATGCCGCTTCCAAGGTGATAGCCCCGTCCTCGCCTGCCCGACTGTTTGCGGTCGGCGCCCTGACGGCGGGGCAGTTCTGGGAGATCACCGCCGTTCCGGATATCCGGGTGCAGGCCAAGGCCGTGGCCGAGGAGATCGTTTCAAGAGGCTAGCTCGCGACATGTAGGCAGCAGAGCCTCTTTTGCGCGTCTGAAAAGACGCCCGCTGCTATAGCTCGGCACAGCGCTTGTTGAATTGCCGGGCGCCGCCAGCTACAGTATCTGGTACGCCATAATACGATTCTTGCATTCGGCTGCCGCGGCGGAAGTTGAGCGTGCAAAGTCCAACACTGAGGTACAGAATGAGCGGTGCTCTGAAGGACGCCATTAGAGTCGAGCGTCCTGCAAAGACCTTGCGGGAATTGGCGCTCGACAAGGTCCGCGAAGCCATCGTCAACGGATATTTCCGTCCCGGAGATCGCCTTGTCGAGCGTGACCTCTGCGCCCAGCTCGGCGTCAGCCGAACAGTCGTGCGCGAGGTTCTGAGACATCTTGAATCGGAAGGGCTTGTCGCCAATCTGCCGAACAAGGGGCCGATCGTCGCGCAGCTCGACATCGACGAAGCCAAACAGATCTATGAGATCCGCGGCGCGCTGGAAGGCATGGCGGCGCGGCTGTGCGCGGAGCGCCGCAGCCCCGAGATCGTCGCCGCGCTGGAGGAATCGCTGGCTGGGATCCGCAACAGTTACCGCGACAACGACATGTCAGCTGTGCTGACGAACACCTCTTCCTTCTATCATACGCTGTTTACGATGGTTGACAGGAACGTTGCCTGGGGTGTCGTCAATCTCCTCACCGTGCGCATAAACCACCTGCGCTCGATGACAATCAAGACGGAGAGGCGCGGCATCGAAGGGCCTCTGCAGATGTCGAAGATCGTCGACGCCATCCGCCTTGGTGACGGCGAGGGGGCTTACCGGGCCGCGATGGATCACGTCGCCGCGGCAAGCGCGATTGCCGAAGCGGTGCTGTCCGCCAAGAAGCCTGCCGACTAGGCACGAGCAGGCCCCTGCCGCTTCTCCGCAGGCCCTGGCAATGCGCTCACCTCGGCTGTCGAAGTCACTCCATTTGCGATGATGTTCCGCGCAATTCAGCGCAATCCATACTCCGCGCTTGACACCTAACTTTGTCCAATGTGATGGTATGCCATATTAAATAATATATAAGGCGGTACCATGAACTGGGACGACCGTGACTTCTGGACTCGGCCTGCCTCCGCGGGGCGCCGCCATGTCGTTTGTCAGCTGACAACGCGCTGACCAGAAGCGCTTTCCGAAGGGTCGAGAGCGCACGCCCAAACTGAAGATCTCCGCCTCGGCCTGAACCGCGTTCTCCCAGGAACCAACTTGACACTCATATATTATGGTATACCATAATACGATATTGAGAAATGAGGTGCTTGATGGCCATTCAAATTCGCAAGACGGGACTGCAGATCGAAACGACGCTGATCGAAGGCGGCAAGGCCGCGGCGGTTCCGCTGAAGCTGTTTACCGCCTTCGCGGTCGTGAAGAATCCCTGGGCGGGCCGCGGCTTTGTCGACGACCTCAAGCCCGAAATTCACGCAGGCGCTCCGGTGCTCGGCGAGTTGCTGACCAAGATGATCATCGATGCGGTCGGGTCCGGCGATGCTGTCGAAGGATATGGAAAATCCGCTGTCGTCGGCCTGGACGGCGAGATCGAACACGGGTCCGCGCTCATCCACACGCTGCGCTTCGGCAATTTTTATCGCCAGGCCGTCGGCGCCAAGTCCTATCTCGCCTTCTGTAACACACGCGGTCCTGCCAACGCGCCGATCATGATCCCGCTGATGGACAAGAACGATGAAGGCCGCCGTTCGCACTACCTGACCATCCAGACGTCGATCCCCGACGCGCCTGCTGCCGACGAGATCGTCGTGGCTCTCGGTGCTTCGATAGGCGGGCGCCCGCATCACCGCATCGGCGACCGCTACCAGGATCTGAAAGACTTGGGGCAGGACGTTGCCAATCCTGCGGGCGTTTGAGGGAGCGGCTCTGAGATGCTGACAGCCGGATCGACCACACGCACCGCTGCAGCAACAAACGCCGCTGGTGCCTTGCCCCGAAAGAAGACGACAAGTGGAACGGCCTATCACGAGGCCGGCAGCGGTGAGCCGCTGGTTCTTATTCACGGCGTCGGCATGCGGCTCGAAGCCTGGGCTCCGCAGATCGCATTCCTGTCTGCAGGCCATCGCGTCATCGCTGTCGATATGCCGGGACATGGCGAGAGCGCAAAGCTGCCGGCGGGCAGTCGGCTCGAGGAGTTCGTCACCTGGTTCGGACGCTTTCTCGACGAGATGGCAATCGACACGGCAAATGTTGCCGGGCACTCGATGGGCGCACTGGTTTCAGGAGGGGCGGCCGCGACCTTTGGCGAGCGTATCAGCCGTGTCGCCTACCTCAACGGTGTCTACAAGCGTGACCCTGAAGCAAAGGCCGCCGTGCTTTCGCGCGCCGCGGCCATTCCGGTATCGGGCGTCGACAAGGAAGGTCCTCTGGCCCGCTGGTTCGGCGATGACGCGGACAGCATCACTGCGCGTGAATTGACGCGAAAATGGTTGAACCTCGTCGATCCCCAGGGATATGCCGTCGCTTACGCCGCCTTCGCGGGAGGAGACGAGACCTACGCTGACGGCTGGAAAGACGTGGCTGGTCCGGCCCTGTTTCTGACGGGGTCCGATGATCCGAACTCGACGCCCTTGATGGCAACGCAAATGGCAGAGCTTGCGCCGCGGGGCTACGCTCGCATCGTCGAAGGTCATCGTCATATGGTGAACCTGACCGCGCCTGATATCGTCAATTCGCTGCTCGCTGAGTGGCTGTCGTTCGGGGAGGATGAACGATGACAATCCAGACTGTCGACCCAAGAGCACTGCGAGATGCATTCGGGGCCTTTCCGACCGGGGTGACTGTCGTCACCGCCTGTGACGGGGATGGAAATCCGATCGGCTTCACGGCGAACTCCTTCACCTCGGTCTCGCTCAATCCACCGCTTCTCCTCGTCTGCCTTGCCAAGACATCGCGCAATTTCGCCATCATGACCGGAGCGCAGCATTTTGCAATCAACGTGCTTTCGGAAACGCAGAAAGACGTGTCGAACACCTTTGCGCGACCGGTCGAGGATAGATTCGCGGCGGTCGAGTGGGCGAGGGGATCGGCAGGCTGCCCGATATTCTCAAGCGTGGCGGCCTGGTTCGAATGTGCCATGGAAGAGGTCATCGAGGCTGGCGACCACGTCATCTTGATGGGGCGCATCGAAGCTTTCGACAATAGCGGCCGCAACGGTCTCGGCTATGCGCGTGGCGGTTATTTCACGCCGACGCTCGCAAGCAAGGCAGTGTCCGCGGCAAGCGAAGGCAATATGGAACTTGCGGCCGTTGTCGAGCGCCGCGGGGAGGTTCTGCTGCTCGGCGAGGATGTGCTCTCCCTGCCAAGTGTCGACGCCCATGACGGCAGCCCGACCGAGGCACTGCAAAAATACCTGGAGACATCAACCGGGCTGAAGGTCAGCATCGGCTTTCTCTATTCGGTTTATGAGGGCAAGAGCGACGGCAAGCAGCACATCGTCTATCACGCCGTTGCCGGAGATGGCGAGCCTGCCGTCGGCAGGTTCCTGAAGCCTGACGCATTGGTTGCGGCAAAGTTCAAGACCAGTTCGACAGCCGATATCGTCAACCGTTTTGCGATGGAAAGCTCGATCGGCAATTTCGGCGTCTATTTCGGCGACGAGACCGGCGGCACTGTTCACCCCATTCCAGCCAAGGACGCAAAAGCATGAAGTTCTCCCTCTTCGTCCATATGGAACGGCTCGACGCCAATCAAAGCCATAAGAGTCTCTACGAGGAATTCGTCGCGCTCTGTGAGATCGCCGACAAGGGCGGCATGCACGCGATCTGGACGGGCGAACACCATGGCATGGATTTCACCATTGCGCCTAACCCGTTTGTGACCATTGCCGATCTGGCGCGCCGCACATCGCGGGCACGGCTTGGGACGGGGACGGTGATTGCCCCCTTCTGGCATCCGATCAAACTCGCCGGCGAGGCGGCCATGGCCGACATCATCTGCGATGGACGACTCGACATCGGTATCGCGCGCGGGGCCTATTCTTTCGAATACGAGCGTCTGCTGCCCGGTCTCGATGCCTGGGGTGCTGGCCAGCGCATGCGCGAGCTCATCCCGGCGGTCAAGGGCATATGGGCTGGCGACTACGCGCATGACGGGGAATTCTTCAAGTTCCCGTCGACCACGTCGGCGCCGAAACCGATGCAGCAGCCGAACCCGCCCATATGGGTGGCGGCGCGCGATCCGAACTCGCACGAATTTGCCGTCGCCAACGGCTGCAACGTTCAGGTGACGCCCCTCTGGCAGGGCGACGACGAGGTTCAGTCGTTGATGGAGCGCTTCAACGATGCATGCGCCAAGAACCCTGAGATCGAGCGGCCCAAGATCATGTTGCTGCGCCATACCTATGTCGGCTCGTCGGAGGACGATGTCGCCCAGGCCGCCCATGAACTCAGCGTCTACTACAATTATTTCTTCGCCTGGTTCAAAAATGAGAAGCCGGTTACCCAGGGTCTGATCGAACGGATCCCGGACGAACAGATCAGAGCAAACGCGATGCTGTCGGACCAGGTCATGCGCACCAACAATGTCGTTGGCGACGCTGAGACCGTCATCGCCCGGCTCAAGGCGTATGAAGCGCTCGGCTACGACGAATATTCCTTCTGGATCGACACCGGCATGAGCTTCGAGCGCAAGAAGGCGTCGCTCGAGCGCTTCATCACCGAGGTCATGCCGGCATTTCAGGAGTAAGACCATGCGACGTTTCCAGCACTATATCGATGGCGAATTTTCAGATGGCGAGGCCAGCTATCCGAGCATCGATCCAGCCTCCGGCGCGGTCTGGGCTGATATGCCCGAAGCGCGTGAGGCCGATGTCGATCGGGCCGTAAACGCGGCCGACAGGGCGCTTTACGACGGCCCATGGCCGAAACTGACGGCCACCCAACGCGGCAAGCTGCTTTACAAGCTGGCCGACCTCGTTGCTGCCAACGCGCACGTGCTCGCTGAACTGGAGACACGCGACACCGGCAAGATCATCCGCGAAACCTCGGCGCAGATCGCTTATGTCGCCGAATACTATCGCTACTATGCCGGCATCGCCGACAAGATCGAAGGTGCCTATCTGCCGATCGACAAGCCCGACATGGATGTCTGGCTTCGTCGCGAGCCGATCGGCGTCGTTGCGATGGTCGTGCCATGGAACAGCCAGCTCTTCCTGTCCGCGGTGAAGATCGGCCCGGCGCTCGCGGCCGGCTGCACGATGGTGGTCAAGGCCTCGGAAGACGGGCCGGCGCCGCTTCTCGAATTTGCACGGCTCGTGCACGAGGCAGGCTTTCCCGCCGGCGTGGTCAACATCATCACGGGTTTCGGCGCCTCCTGTGGCGCCGCCCTCGGCCGCCATCCGAAGGTCGCGCACGTCGCCTTCACCGGCGGACCCGAAACCGCCCGGCACGTCGTTCGCAACTCGGCCGAAAACCTCGCCTCCACCTCGCTTGAACTTGGCGGCAAGTCGCCATTCATCGTCTTTGCCGATGCGGACCTCGAAAGTGCGGCCAATGCCCAGGTCGCAGGCATCTTCGCCGCGACAGGGCAGAGCTGCGTTGCCGGATCGCGCCTCATCGTCGAACGCAGCGTCAAGGATAGATTCGTCGCCCTGCTACGCGAGAAGGCGGAGGCGATCCGGATCGGTGCTCCGCTCGATATGGCGACAGAAGTCGGCCCGCTTGCCACCAGGCGCCAGCAGGACAATATCGGCGCCCTCGTCGCCAAGTCGATTGAAAGCGGCGCCCGGCTCGTGACGGGAGGACGCAAGATCGACGGCGAAGGCTATTATTTCCCGCCGACGATTCTCGACTGCGACGATGTCGCCTCGCCCTCCCTGATCGAGGAATTCTTCGGACCGGTCCTGTCCGTCGTGTCATTCGAGACGGAGGCCGAGGCGCTGCGGCTCGCCAACGATACCCGTTATGGCCTGGCTTCCGGCGTCTTCACCCAGAACCTCACCCGGGCGCACCGGCTGATGAAGGGGCTGCGTGCCGGGATCGTCTGGGTCAACACCTACCGCGCCGTCTCGCCGATCGCGCCGTTCGGCGGTTTCGGCCTGTCAGGCCATGGCAGGGAGGGCGGCATGGCCGCGGCGCTCGATTATACCCGTACCAAGACGATCTGGCTCAGGACATCGGACGATCCGATCCCCGATCCCTTCGTGATGAGGTAGCGCCGATGTTTTACGAGATCCGGACCTATCGGCTGAAGAACGGCACGATCCCGCAATATCTCAAGGTCGTCGAGGAGGAGGGGATCGAGATCCAGAAGAGCCATCTCGGTACGCTCGTCGGTTACTTCTTTTCGGAGATCGGGACGATCAACGAGATCGTTCACATCTGGGCCTTTGCGAGCCTGGACGACCGGGAGGCGAGGCGCCAGAGGCTTTTGGCCGATCCCCGGTGGCAGGCCTTCCTGCCCAAGATCCGCGATCTCATCGAGGTGGCGGAAAACAAGATTATGAAGCCAGCTAACTTTTCTCCCAGGAGCGAGGCGCACTGACGGCATAAGGCATACAGGACAAACCAGAACAAGGATAAGGGAACATGAAAACAACATTTGCTTTCGCGGCGGTTGCCGCATTTGTGGCTGTGTCCGTACCGGCGCACGCCGACAACATGGTCTTTTCGAGCTGGGGAGGAACGACCCAGGACGCGCAGAAGGCCGCATGGGCTAGCCCGTTCACGGAGAAGACCGGGATCACCGTCGTACAGGACGGACCGACGGACTACGGCAAGCTCAAGGCGATGGTCGAGGCTGGCCAGGTTACCTGGGACGTTGTCGACGTCGAAGGCGACTATGCCGCCCAGGCCGGCAAGAATGGCCAGCTCGAGAAACTCGATTTCTCCGTCATCGACAAATCCAAGCTCGATCCGCGCTTCGTGACCGATTATTCGGTCGGCAGCTTCTATTATTCCTTCGTGATCGGCTGCAATGCCGATGCCGTCAGCGCCTGCCCGAAGACATGGGCTGACCTGTTCGACACGGCAAAATTTCCGGGAAAGCGCACATTCTACAAGTGGTCGGCTCCCGGCGTGATCGAAGCGGCGCTGCTTGCCGACGGCGTGGCCGCCGACAAGCTCTATCCGCTTGATCTCGACCGCGCCTTCAAGAAGCTCGATACGATCAAATCGGATATCGTCTGGTGGTCGGGCGGCGCACAGTCGCAGCAGCTTCTGGCATCCGCCGAGGCTCCTTTCGGCAGTGTCTGGAATGGCCGCATGACCGCGCTTGCGGCGAGCGGCATCAAGACCGAGACCTCGTGGGAACAGAACATCACCGCTGCGGATTCGCTCGTCGTGCCGAAGGGTTCGCCGAACGTGGAAGCCGCTATGAAGTTCATTGCGATGGCGACCTCGGCCGAACCGCAGGCCGCCCTTGCAAAAGCCACCGGATATGCGCCAATCAACGTTGACTCGGCCAAGCTGATGGATCCGGAAACGGCCAAGACCCTGCCGGATCAGCAGACGGCCAGCCAGGTGAATGCCGACATGAACTACTGGGCGGACAATCGCGATGCCATCGGCGAGAAGTGGTACGCCTGGCAGGCGAAATAGTCTGAAACTTGAGACGGATGGGCACGGCGAATGTGCGCCGTGCCTCCCGCAGCGTCGGAGCCGATTTGTCGGACCTCGGCGCCTGCGGAATTTGACGGGTGGGAAGGACTGTCATGTCGACATATAGCGATGCCTCCGCTGCAATTGCGCCCCTGCCAAAGGCGCGCAGGGCAACAGGGTTTGGCGGGGTCCTTCCGGCGCTCGCCTTCGTGGCGATCTTTTTCATCGCGCCGGTGGCGGTACTCTTGCTGCGCAGCGTGCTGGAACCGGTGCCGGGCTTTGGAAACTATGCGCAGCTGATCGGGTCCGCGACCTATCTCAAGATTTTCGCCAACACCTTCATCGTCTCGGGTCTCGTCACGGCGATTTCGCTGCTGATCGGATTTCCCGTTGCCTGGGCACTGGCAATCATGCCCGGGCGGCTGACCTCGGTGATCTTTGCCATCCTGCTCCTGTCGATGTGGACCAACCTGCTTGCCCGCACCTATGCTTGGATGGTGCTTTTGCAGCGGACGGGACTGATCAACAAGATGCTGATCGGAATGGGGCTGATCGACAAACCTTTGGCACTGGTCAACAACCTGACCGGGGTCACGATCGGCATGACCTATATCATGTTGCCCTTCATCATCCTGCCGCTCTACGGCGTGATCAGGAAGATCGACCCGTCGACCCTGCAGGCGGCAGCACTTTGCGGCGCCAACCGGTGGCAGTGCCTGACCCGTGTCCTGCTGCCCTTGGCCATGCCCGGCATGGCGGCTGGCGCCCTCATGGTCTTCGTCATGTCCCTTGGTTATTTCGTCACGCCGTCGCTGCTCGGCGGCACTGCGAACATGATGCTCGCAGAGCTGATCGCGCAATTCGTGCAGTCGCTGGTCAACTGGGGAATGGGCGGTGCCGCGGCGCTGGTGCTCCTCGTGGTGACCCTGTCGCTCTACGCCGTGCAGTTGCGCTTCGTCGGCAACCAGAACCCGGGAGGGCGTTGACATGTTGCTCAATTTCGACCGCCTCGGCTGGTGGAAATATATCCTGCTGACGATCACGCTTCTGACTGCGGCCTTTCTGCTGCTGCCGATCGTCTTTATCGCCGCACTGTCCTTCGGCTCCTCGCAGTGGCTGATCTTTCCGCCGCCCGGATGGACGCTTCAATGGTACAGCGAGCTCTTTGCCGATCCGCGCTGGCTGGAATCGGCCTGGACGAGCTTCAAGATCGCGGTCATCGTGACGATCCTGTCGGTGCTGCTCGGGCTTGTGACTTCCTTCGGGCTGGTGCGCGGTTCGTTCCTGTTCCGCGATGCGCTGAAAGCGCTGTTCCTGACGCCGATGATCCTTCCCGTCGTGGTTCTTGCGGTTGCCCTTTATGCCTTTTTCTTAAGAATCGGCCTGGGCGGCACGTTGGCGGGTTTCGTCATTTCGCACCTCGTTCTCGCGCTGCCTTTCTCGATCCTGTCCATATCCAGTGCGCTGGAGGGCTTCGACAAATCGATCGAAGATGCGGCGGTTCTGTGCGGTGCCTCGCCTCTGGAAGCAAAGATCAGGGTCACCCTGCCGGCGATCAGCCATGGGCTGTTTTCGGCTGCCGTCTTCTCGTTCCTGACATCCTGGGACGAGGTGGTGGTGGCGATCTTCATGTCCAGCCCGACCCTGCAGACGCTGCCCGTCAAGGTCTGGGCGACGTTGCGGCAGGACCTGACGCCCGTTGTCGCTGCGGCATCGACCCTTCTCATCCTTTTGACGATCATCTTGATGGCGCTGGTTGCCGTCGTGCGTAAGGTACTGAAACAATGAAAGAACCATTCCTTCAGATCAGCGGAATACGCAAGGAATACGGCCCTGTCGTCGCCGTCCACGACGTCAATCTCGACGTTCGACGCGGGGAGTTCCTGACCTTTCTCGGACCGTCCGGATCCGGGAAAAGCACGACCCTCTACATCCTGGCCGGTTTTGAAACTCCGACGAAAGGCGACATCACGCTGGAGGGCAAGACCTTGCTCGACACGCCGTCGCACAAACGCAACATCGGCATGGTGTTCCAGCGCTACACCTTGTTTCCGCATTTGACGGTGGGCGAAAACATCGCCTTCCCGCTGAAGGTCCGGCGCAAGTCCAAGGCCGAGGTCGACAGCAAGGTGAAGGAGATGCTGCGCCTCGTCAGGCTCGAAGGCTTCGAGGATCGCAAGCCCGCACAAATGTCCGGCGGCCAGCAGCAGCGTGTCGCCCTTGCCAGAGCCCTTGCCTATGATCCGCCGGTGCTTCTGATGGACGAGCCGCTGTCGGCGCTCGACAAGAAGCTGCGCGAGGAAATCCAGCATGAGATACGCCGGATCCATCAGCAGACCGAAGTGACGATCCTCTATGTCACGCACGACCAGGAGGAGGCGCTGCGGCTCTCCGACCGCATCGCCGTCTTTTCCAAGGGCGTCATCGACCAGATCGGAACAGGCCCCGAACTCTATGCCAATCCCAAGACCCGCTTCGTTGCCGAATTCATCGGCGACAGCGACTTCATTTCGTGCGACCTGGTGTCATCCTCCGACGGACAAGCCACCATTGCGCTCGGAGGCGGGACCATCTTCAATCAAATTCCGGTGCATGGAAAAGGGACCTCCGGCGCCAGGGCAGCTCTGATGCTGCGGCCTGAGCGCATTCGCCTGTCGCGCGTCCGGGCGGCCGGCGTGGGTCTTGCCGCGACGGTCAGCGACATTACCTTTCTCGGCAACAATATCCACGTCTCGACGGAGACGGCGGCCGGCGAGGCGCTTTCGGTCCGCTTGCCATTCGGTCATGAGGCTATTGCCGGGCTCAATCGTGGAGATATAGTCCATCTGGATTTCGATCCCGGCGCCGCTCACGTATTCTGCTGAAAGTTGTCCTATGAAGCTCAATGATCCCTCGCTGTTCCGTCAGGCATGCCCCATCGCCGATCGCTGGATCGAAGCGGAAGGCCGCAAGGCGGCGACGGTCCGCAATCCGGCGACAGGTGAGGTGCTGGGGGTGGTCCCTGACCTCGGCGCCGCGGAAACGGAAGATGCCATCCGCGCCGCCGTCATCGCCCAGAAGCTTTGGGCGAAGAAGACCGCCGGGGAGCGCGCCGCCATTCTCAAGGCATGGCACCGCCTGATGATCGAAAACCGCGATGATCTGGCGATGATCCTGACGCTGGAGCAGGGAAAGCCGCTCGCCGAGGCCAAGGGGGAGATCACCTATGGCGCGAGCTTCATCGAATGGTTCGCCGAAGAGGCGAGACGCATCAACGGCGAGGTCGTACCGGGACATCAGCCGGACAAGCGGATCCTCGTCCTGCGCCAGCCTGCAGGCGTGGTGGCGGCGATCACGCCCTGGAACTTTCCGAACGCGATGATCACCCGCAAGATCGGCCCCGCGCTTGCCGCCGGCTGTGCCGTGGTTCTCAAGCCGGCGCTGCAGACGCCATTCTCCGCCATAGCGATCGCCGTTCTCGGTGAGCGTGCCGGCCTGCCGCCGGGGCTTCTCAACATCGTCACGGGTGACGCAGCGGCAATTGGCGGGGCGCTGACGGCAAGCCGTGACGTTCGGGTCCTGACATTCACCGGTTCCACCCGGACGGGCGAGCTGCTTTACCGGCAATGCGCGCCGACGATCAAAAAGCTCGGCCTCGAGCTTGGCGGCAATGCACCCTTTATCGTCTTCGACGACGCTGATCTCGACGCTGCGGTCGAAGGCGCGCTCATCGCCAAGTTCCGCAACAACGGCCAGACCTGCGTCTGCGCCAATCGGCTTTATGTCCAGGACGGCGTCTACGAGGCGTTTGCCGCCAAGCTCGCCGCGGCGGTTTCGGGCTTGAAGGTCGGCAACGGTCTCGATAGTGACGTCGTGCTTGGCCCGCTCATCGACGACAACGCCGTCGCCAAGGTCGAAAGCCATATCCGCGACGCCGTCGCAAAGGGTGCCGGGATCGTTTCAGGCGGCAAGCGCCACGCGCTGGGCGGCCATTTCTTCGAGCCGACGATCCTGCGCGATGTCGCTGCCGGCATGCAGGTCGCCCGCGAGGAAACCTTCGGGCCGCTTGCACCGCTTTTTCGCTTCCGCGACGAAGAGGACGTCATCGAACAGGCAAACGACACCGAGTTCGGGCTCGCTTCATATTTTTATGCCCGCGATCTGTCGCGGGTATTTCGCGTGGCCGAAGCGCTCGAATATGGGATGGTCGGCGTCAATACCGGTCTCGTCTCGACGGCTGAGGCTCCGTTCGGCGGCGTGAAAATGTCGGGCCTCGGTCGCGAAGGGTCGCGGCACGGATTGGACGAATATACCGAGCTTAAATATGTATGCTTGGGTGGAATTGCCTGACCTGGTCGATGCTTGCGCTTTGCCGCAAAGAAAGACCGAGAATGCATTGGAAACGGATTTTTGCCGATGCATTCCGTTAATCGCCAAAGCTCTGGGGTGAAATTCAAACTGCTAAAGTGCCGAGTTTGCTTCCGTTTCGGCGAGACGCTGAGCGATGCGGTCGGCATTGGCCATGATCGTCATCGTGATGTATTTCGAGGAAAGATCGGGAAGAATCGAACCATCGACGACGTAAAGACCGGGATGGAGATTCACCTCGCCATCCGAAGACGTGCCGAACGGGCCGGCCGCGCCCATAGGGAGAGTGCCGGCGAAATGGGCATCGATGCCAGGCTCTGCCAGCGATGCGCCCGGGAGCTGTATCAGTCCCAACCGTTTCCATTCACGGCGGAGCGTTTTTTTCAAATTCTCGGCGCGAGGGCCAAAACCCTCTGCGAAGCCGCCGCGGACGGTCAGACCCTTTCCTGCCGTTTCATCGCGACGGATGTAGCTGTGGCTTTGATCGCCTGGATAGTAGATCGTTGCGACGAGGAGACTGCCGCCGATAAGCTCGAACACCGCGCGCCCGGCTTTTCGACCGAGCGGCATCCTGTTGACGAAGCTCTGCGCCGGCAGCGTGCCGACTTCATAGATCGCTCCCGTCACGTAATCGGATGCGTCGTCGCCGTAGCGTAGAGATAATCCGAGCTGCGCAAGGCTGTGCGTCGCCGTCGGCGGACGCAACATTCTTGCGGGGGGGAGCAGGGGAATGGCCAGCGTGGGACTGTTCAGAAGACGCAGCCCCTGCTCGTCAATCGGCAGGAGGTCCGACAGCAGGCCGGCCGTTCCAAGGACTCCTGCGGCCAGAATGATCCTCGGTGCGGAAAATAACGATCCGTCTGCCGTTCTGACCGCCCAGCCCGAGCTGCGTGTCAACGAGACGGCCCGCATGTTATCGAGCAAACGAAAATGCGGAGACTTTCGCAACAGAAGCAGATCCTGCCGGCTGTTATAGATCGCGCCGCTCGGGCAGCCATAGAGACAGTCGCCGCGCAGATCGCATGCCGCCCGCCCGGACCTCGCCTCCGAAAGTATGGCATTGACGGCGGGAAAAAGCCGGAACGACCCATCAGCCGGCTTTGCGGCCTGGTGCCGATGCAGAACATGGGCCGCTGTCGCCCCAAGCGGTAGGACGGGCGCGCCGTCAGCGCCTGTCGTAGAATCCGCATTCCTGCTGATGCCGATGCGCTTGGCAACATGCTCGTAGGATCTCTGCAAGGAGGCGATGTCGATTGGCCAAGCCGCGATGTCTTCGGCATCGAGATAGCTGATTTGCGCTCCCCAAATGTTGGAGAGCCCGCCGCGGGCAAGGCTGCCGATTGGGATGAAACCGTCGCCGGTTATGCCGGATTGGCGTCGAAAAGGTTCGAGAATTCCTCGTGCTGCAGGGGTCTGCAATTTCGGCGAACTTCCGTCGTCCGTTCGCAGCGATTCCAGATTGCTTCCCAGGACGCGGACGCTGCGGCTTTCCTCTTGCGATCCGGCATCATCCCCGCCATCCAGCATCAGAACGCGGCGTCCGGCCGCTATCAGGGGAAACGCAGCGGAGACACCGGCAGGTCCACTGCCGATGATGATGAAGTCGGCGTCCGGCCCATTCATCGATATCTCCCCGCTAAAAGCACGCGGAGCGGAAAGAGCAAAACATCGCTCGAAATCGCCAGCATCGCGCCGAAAAATCCGACCTTTTTGCCCGAGGCCCTTTCCGGTTCGCTCGCGAGGTCGGCCAAATAGAGGGCCTGCGCGAGGCGATGCCGTGTTCGATTGGCCGGCGGTTCAAAGAGCGCCAGCAAACCAGGATGCCGGATCATTGCCGGGGAAAGGCCGAGCGGCGATAACCCTTCACGCCGCAGCCCTTCACAAAGCCGTTGCAGCTGTATTTCGGTGGGCGCGATGCCTAGATATCGCAGCAGAGCCTGTGCCTCACGTCGCGATGGCTCCTCGTGTGTCTGGCCGAATTCTCCGGCAAGTGTAGGCGCTGGGTCAGCCAGGTTCAACTTCAGGAGCCTGAGGCTCTCGCTACTCTCCATCGGTGCGGCGCCTGCAAGCCCCAGGACGCGCTCCGGATCGACCGTGGGAATCAACGGGAGAAGCTTCGTCATTCGGCAGGCGAGGAGTGCGGCGGTCAGGGGAACCGGTATGAAATGAAGGTTGCCCTTACCTTGGCCGCGGCGGAGAATTCTGAGCCAGGCGGCAAAGCTTATGGGCTTTTCCGGCGCCAGCACAAATGTCTTCAGCGGCTGGTTCTCTCCGGTCGCCAGCGCCAGCAGGCCTGCGGCGACTTCGTCGAGATGAATGGGCTGAACTTTTCGGCTGAGCCCGATCATCGGCAGGATTGGGCTGAGCGCCGCCAATTTCGCCATCAGGCCGTACATCGCTGTGCGCGGGCCGCCATAAACCAACCCTATTCGCGCAGTTCTGACGATCGGTGCCGCCTTGCAGGCAGCCAAATGCTCTTCGATCCTGAACTTGGTCCGGCCGTAGACATTGAGCGCTTCTCTTCTGGACGAGGTGGACGAGGCAAAAACGAAGCGCGGCACGCCGGCTGCCTTTGCCGCTTCCGCCAGCTTCAAGGTGCCTGATATATTGACGTTTTCTTCTTCGGCCGCCTCCGGCGGAGTAGCCCAGGAATGCGCGAGATGGACGAGCCCAATCGCTCCCTCCAGATCGGACGCGGCAGGCTCATCGCCAATGCGCCACGCCGGGCCGAGCCGGCGGCCGAGTTCAACCACGTCGAAGCCGCGCTCACGCGCCATCGCGACAAGTCTTGCACCGATATAGCCGGTCGATCCCGTGATGATGAGACGTGGTGCCATTCACACTCTCTACTGCGCAAAGGCGATGCGCGCGCCGCTCCAGTCAAAACGAAACTCGATTTCCTTGAGCTGCGACAGCGCTTGCCGGACTTTTTCCTGACGATCTCTAGGGCAATAGAGAACGAGGAATCCCCCTCCGCCTGCACCCGCAAGCTTGCCACCGATAGCGCCGGCAGCACGGGCTGCCTCGTAACACTCGTCGATCGCATTGTTGGTAATCTTCGACGTCAGCGATCTTTTCATCATCCATCCGCGGTGCAGCGCTTCGCCGAACGCACTGAGATCTCCAGCCATCAGGATGTCGCGCATTTCGTAGCTCAACTGCACCATGCGCTCCACGGTCCGGAATTTTTCTTCGTCCGCTTCCATGGCTTGCACCTGCGTCGACAGCACTGAGCGCGTGTCGCGCTGGCTTCCTGTGAAAAACAACAGGATGTTGCTCTCGAGTTCTGCCATCTTTTCGGAGCCGAGGACGACGGGCTGAACGTTGACGCCGCCGTTGGGATTGAATTCGATGAAGTTCAGGCCGCCATGGGCGGCCGCATATTGGTCCTGCTTGCCGATCGGCTCCTTCAGGATATCGATTTCGAGTTTGCACGCTTCTTCCGCCAGCTGATCCTTGGAGGCAAAGCGCGACCGGTGGGCGTAGAGCGCATTGATCAGCGCCACGGAAAAGGAACTGGATGATCCCAGCCCGGTTCCCGAGGGAATGTCGGCGACCGAAGCAACTTCGATGCCGGGCTCGACCCGGTGCATTCGCAGGGCCTCGCGCAGCAGCGGATGCGCGATCTCCTCAAGCGTATCGGCGAGCTCGGTGCGCGTATATTTGAGATGATATTTGTTTTCATTGAAGTAGTTATGCACGATAACGAAGCT
The DNA here is from genome assembly GCF_013416305.1 of Rhizobium sp. WYCCWR 11128. Taxonomy (NCBI): domain Bacteria; kingdom Pseudomonadati; phylum Pseudomonadota; class Alphaproteobacteria; order Hyphomicrobiales; family Rhizobiaceae; genus Rhizobium; species Rhizobium sp. WYCCWR 11128. The sequence goes on along the minus strand of NZ_JACCEZ010000008.1, from coordinate 160,559 downwards.
GTACTTGGCGATCGCGCAGGACAATACCGCGCCCGCTTGACGACGGTAGTAGGACGCTATGTCCGAGCCGCCTCCGGCGAAGCTGACCCGAAAAGGTGCGGATGAAACGATCAAAGGATGGCCTCCTCGAGATTGATGACGATATCGGCCGATGTCCGCTGTAGATCGATCCTCGGCCACTCCTCTTGAATTCGCGATGCCCAGAGCCCGTCGGCCGCGGCTGCCGTAAGGCCTTTCCAGGCGTAAAAATTGTGAAAGCGGTTGAGCAGTGTCTGCTGTGATGCCTCGACGAAGACAGCCATATCGACATCTTCGCGGATCGACCTGTGTCCGGCAAAGATGCCGTCCAGCAGAATGACCTCGGCATCACGCGCATCATAGGTGGTCGTATCCTTGCCCTGACTACGGCTTGCCGCGTCATAGCTGGGCGCCTCGACCTGTCCGGATTGGCGCAGCCTGCTGACGATCTCGGGATAGAGCTCGACCCTGTTGCGTTCCTCCGCGGTCATATCAGGACGGCGATATTCGAGCGGCAGTATCCAGCGATCGAGTTCCAGCCTCAGCACCCGGCGTCCTGATTCCGAGAGCATACGCTCGACCGCATGCGCAAACGTGCTTTTCCCGGAACGGGAACGGCCGCAAATGCTGACGAGCAGCGGACCTGCTTTACTTGGAAGACGTTGATGAATGGCTCCGGACAGCCCTTGCCCGATATCTTGATAACCGCATTGAAAGCGAACGGCGTCATAGACCGTGTCGAAGACAAGATCGGGACGCGGAATATCTATTTCCGCAGCAGGATAGCTCTTCTCATCCCGCAGGCCATAACCCGTCCGGACCCCATAGGCCCAGATGCCTGTCTTGCGGGCCGCACCTATGTCGCGCAGGCTGTCTCCGATGATGACGGATTTCGACTTTTCGACCGGCAATTCCGTCATTGCTTGGCGGATCATCAGATCGCCCGGTTTGCGGCATGCACAATTGATCTTGAGTTCCGGGATCTCATTGGGAAATCCTTTGTCCGGATGGTGCGGACAAAAGTAAATGCGGTCGAGGACGCCGCCATCTTCGGCAAGCTCGGCCTCCAGGCGACCAAGAACATGATCCAGGCCGGATTCATCGAGCAGGCCTTTGGCGACCTGCGGCCTGTTGGTTACGGCAACCGTCAGGAAGCCGGCCTCGCGGGCGAGCCGCACCGCTTCGCCGGCTCGGTCGATCAGCTTCACCTGCTCGGGATGGATGACGCCATGGCTGCCGACATCTTCGTTGAGTACGCCATCGCAATCGAAAAACACCGCGGGTCTTCTAACGGACAGATGGACCGCATGAACCCGTTCCTGCCGAAGATCCGCCGCCGCGGCAGCATGTCGGCTCGGAGACCCGGTATCCTTCATATATTCCGGCGTGTCATAGATTGCGACCGGGATCGAACGTTCGAGGAGACCGGGAATGACATCATGGATCATGTCGGCCGGCTGCCCCGGCAGGAGCGTCTCGAAGAACTGGTCGGAAGCTACGTACAAACCGGCCGGTACGAGATTGCGCCAATCCGCATCGCGGGGCGTTTTGCGAGGCAACAGGCGCTGGAGGTAACCGCTTTTCTGGACGACGAGATCGGATGTGCGGGGATGATCGTTGGGGTGAGCGATGATGGTTAGAGCGGCCGGAAATCGACGACGATGACGTGCCAGTGCCGCCAGATCGAGGTCAAAAAGCATGTCGCCGTAGACGATCAGGACGTCACCTGATGTCGTGTCCAAAGTCGTCAAGCAGCCTGCCGTGCCGAGCGGAGACGTCTCGACGAAGACGTCGATCGTGATGCCGAGCTTTTCAGCTTCCGGGCCAAGAGCAGGTTCCAGCTGGCTGCCGAGGTGACCACCGAGCACGCGCACATGCTGAACTCCTTCGCGGGCCAGCACACGAATCTGCCTGAGGATGATCGGCACGCCGCCAAGCGGCAAAAGAGCCTTCGGAATGGCATCGCCTGTCATGCTGCGAGCACGCGTTCCAAGGCCCCCGGCAATAATGACGGCCTGGCGGATAGCGTCTTCAGAACCCATTCGCCAGGATCCGATCCACGGCAAGCTCAACGGCCTCGGTTGATTTTCGCTTGGGAGACCAGCCCAGCGCGACGAGCCGGCTTATGTCGTAGCTGAAGCGCGGCACATCGCCTAGCCAGCCGCGGTCCTCGCTGCCGTATTCGATAGCGGCTCCGGCTGCGACCTTCGAGACCACGATCTCGGCGATATCCCGGACGGACGTTTCGCCGATGCCGCTGGCATGAAATACTTCATAGACGCCGGGTGCCTTGTCCCATGCGAGGAGAATCGCATCCACCAGATCTCCGACATAGAGATAGGGCTTTGTCTGCATTCCGTTGCCGAGCACCTGAAGTCTCGTCGGATCAGCCTTCAACCTGTTGATGAAATCGTAGATCGCTCCATGCGTGGAGCGCTCCCCAACGACATTCGGAAAACGCAGCACCAATGTCTTGATGCCGAATGACAGCGCATAGACAGACAGATAGGCTTCGGCGGCAAGCTTGCTGGCGCCATAGAGCGAGATCGGCCGCAGAGGGCCGTGATTCTCATGGATGTTTCCTTCGGCTTCGCCGAAAACGGCGGAGGTGCTGGCGAAAAAAAGCTTGCCGATCCCGTGCTTGCGCATGATGGCAAGCAGTGTCGTTGTCGTCAGCTGGTTCAGCTGCAGGTCCAGTTCCGCATTGGCATTGCCTGCGGCAATATCGGAATTTGCGGCGAGATGAAAAACAGCGTCGGGGCGGTCCTCCGCAATAAGCTGATCCATGCCTTCCCGATCAAGCATATCCAGTTCGTGGAAACGAAAATCCGATCGCTCCAGCAGGTGATCTATGTTCCGCATGCGGCCAAGATGAAGATTGTCGATCGCGGTGACCCGATAGCCCTTTTCCAAAAGGCGATCGCAGAGATGGCTGCCGATAAATCCGGCCCCTCCTGTTACCAAGGCATGCATGTCGGCGGCTCCATATGATCTGCTAAGGCTCATCAGAGCGCTTTGATCTTTCCCGAATGAGGACGCGAAAGGACGAATACACCACCGGCTAACCCGACCACAAGCTGCAGCAGGCCGAAAACCACGGAGAGCGTTGCCGCGTCTGTCGTGCCAATGCCGAATACGGCAAGTGAAATAATCATACCGCCTTCCCGGAGACCCCACCCTCCGACGGAAATAGGGACCATGGCGATCAAGAGCACCGGCGGGAAAGCGGCTGTGGCCTGACCCCAATCGAGAGGGAGATCGAGGCCGAGAACGAGGATCTCGAGCGAGACGACGCTCAACCCGTGAATGGCGAGGGTCAATAGAAATACGCCGACCATTCTTTGGTGGGTGACCAAAGCCCGCAACGCGTCGGTCAACGCATGCAGCTTTGCCGGAAAGAACCGGACGAATAAGTGGCGGCGCCAACTGAACACCAGGGCTGATGCGATAGATCCCGCAACGCCAAGCGCCGTGAGTTCTGTCAGATAGGGGATGGGAAAGTCGTGCCCGTAAACAGCGCGCAGGATGATCAGTCCGATCAGCGCAACGACCGCCAGTCCGAAAAGAGTAAGGATGCGGTCCATGACGACGCCTAGCGTGGCTTCTCCGATCGTCAGGCCATATTTGACGGCACCAAATATGCGAGCGGCATCACCTGGAATGGGACTTGGGAGAGCTTGATTGTAAAAGAGGCTTTGCATGAAGAGTTTCATGGCGCCCGATAGCTTCAGCCTTTGCCCTATCATGTCCGACAGAAGGCACCACCGCCACGCCGAAAGCAGAGCCTGCAGGAGCAGAAGCAAGATGCTGCCCCAGATGGTCGTCGCCGACAGGGTCTGGACGGCAGCCCACCCTTCCGAAAAATCTACCCTGCGCGCGATCCATATGACGAGGCCAAGCGCGACAGCTACTTTCAGAACCGGTATGCCGATGCGAAGCAACGCTGGGGAGGACGCAGTAGTCACGGTGTCCGACCCGCGTCAAAACGGTAGAGCGTCCAGCCGAACCGATCCGTCAATATCACCGAGGAACGGGGCATCATGTGCGCTATGACGCTGTTGGCCATCAGGATTTTGTCTTCTCCAAGGCGTTCGGCGAGGAACGCACTACCGGCATCGGGCGGGACTATGAAGTAGCCTATATGATTGTCCCTGATGAATGCGCCGACATCCGACCCGGGTGCAGGCAGCACGTGGCGTGGCAATTGCCAGCCGCCGTCGCGGCCGTCGTTGTAGGCCGTGGACAATAGTGTGTTAGCAGTGTCGAAAGGTTGAAAAACGGTCCGCAGGTCATGATCCGCGATGTAGCGGTACATGAAATAAGCTTTGCGGTGTCCCTCCAGATATCTTTCGACGCTTATCATCCCGAGCATGACGTCAAGCTGTTCCGCCTTGGCGGGATCCAGGTCGCCGCCGCCCACCCGGTGCCAGCGGGAAATCCAGAGTCCGCCGGCCAGCAAGCTGATGACCACCGGGCTAGCGACCATGCATGCTGGCGAAGAGACAATTTTCGCAAGTGGGGCTATCTGCGGCAGGACTCGCCGGTCGAGCCATTTATCCAGCCGCTCGCGAACCAGGGAGGCGCCGATAAACCCGGTGGAGAAGAAGAGCAGATAGGCTGGCGTTGCCCACCGTATGTGATTGAACATAACGGTGTACCATATCACAAACATTGTAGCGACAATCGCTGCCAGAAATGCGATGCGCCGGAAAGCCACTGCCAGACCGGCCAGTATCAAAGCAAGAGCGACGAAAGTGTTCGGCTTGCGAGCGAGGAACCATTCGTAAAGAATATAGAGGAAGTCGTGCCAACCTTGCAGAGATGCGAGGTTTGTCACGAAACGTCGGTTGGCAGGATCGAAAGCCCGGCCCAATTCCAGCGTGTAATCCGCCATCCAAGCGTCGGTGAGGCCCGGATGACCGAACAGGAAGGGATAGATCGGATTGCCGAGAATGATGAGATTTTTCGCATACCAATAGCCCGCGACGGCGAGAAATGCGCAGATGCATGACAGGAAGAGCGGCAGCGATACTCTTCCTTTGATGAGCGCCGGCATCAATGCCAGCCCTATAAGGCCAACCATTTGCAGTTCTGTATATTTTCCTCCGACCGCTCCCCCTAAGACGAGCGCACAATGAAAAAGCTCCGCCGGACGCCGGGTTTCCAAATAGCGCCACAGAAAAAGCACGGCTGCGACTGAGAAACACGAGCGGGCCAGATCCGTCATTGGTTCGCCGACGCTTCCCCTGAAGAAAGGGATGCTGAGGATCAGAGCTGCCACCAGGAAAAAACCGCATGCCCGCCAACGACTTGCGCAGCTTGAAAGCAGGAACAGAAATCCGAAGAAAATTGCGATATTCATGGTCGCCGCGCCGGTCCAGTGACCGCTGGCCATCATGACGAGCGCAAACAGCAGATTGAAGAAGAGTGGAATATTGCCGTAGAACGGATGGTCGATCTGCGGAGACACGAAGCCGGCGTGCTCGATGATGCTGTTCGCAAGCGGCACGTGGAAAACCCACACGTCGTCAATACCGGGCGGAAATAGGGCCAGAACGCTCCACGCATAGCAAAGTAAGATGCATGTGAGTGCTGCAAGCACCGGAAACGGATTTCCGATTTTCGTTTCAGCGGCGATTTTACGAAACAGCGAACCCAGGTCGCAAAGAACGGCAACGAGATCGCGACGGCGCCAGATCATCGAAACAGCCACGATAGGAAGAACGATTTCCCATCGTAATCCGTGAAATGCGCCAAGGACGGTAGCCGCGCCGCCTGATATCGCCAGAGCCGGCAAAATACCGCTGAATAGAAAATCGAAACTATCTCGAAATGGCTGATCGCAACGTCGGTTGAGCCAAGCAACGAGACCCCTGTCCATCACGAGGCCCCATAATATTATGGAGAGAACCGTGCACCAGCCTACTATCATTATAGCCCTTTCGTGGCTCTTATCCCGCGAGAGGCGGCGCAGGCTTCTTGATTGGCAGCATGACCCCAAGCGCTCGTATCATGAGGCCTGAAATAAAGATCTGAAATGCTGTCGTGATAAGCCAGAGCCCGAAGATGGCCCAGTTCGTTTCGATACCAATCTCAGGCAGCACGTATCCATTCCCGACATAGGAATCGAAGAGTGGAAACGCCAACAAAACGCCTGCAAGAACAGCCACGACCGTTCCCCAAATCGTTGCGTTGTAGGGCAGGAGCCGCTCGAAACGAGGTTGCACGCGTCCGGAATAGTCGAAGATAACCCGGCCGATCGCGGCCGAAACCAGCATTGATTGACCAAGGACGGCCAGGGCCATGGCAAAAAGCATGGCGTTGGACGAGAACCGCACACCGGCAATAGACATAGGTCCAGCCAGCAGCGGCAGCATGATGATCAGGCCGAGGGCCAGAAGCAGGAAGCCCGGCCAGATGAGAAAGAAATCGAACCCGTAGACAAACATCGCCTGAAGATTGCGCCAGCCTGCGCGCCACGGCTCCATCCAACCCCGCCGCTTCATGTGGCTGAGCCGTCCATCCGGATCTTTCAGGAAGTGGATCGGTACTTCGGTGGTCGGAAGCTCCATATGCACGGACTTCAACACCATTTCCGACGCATATTCCCAGCCTTGCGACCGAAGATCCATGCGCAGCAATGCATCGACGCTGATGCCCCGCATGCCGCAATGGATGTCGGAAAAGCGGCTGGCAAACATCCGATTGAGAATCCACGTCGTCAGTGGCGTTCCGAAATAGCGATGCAGGGGCGGCATCGCATTGTCTTCGATCGAGCCCTTGAACCGCGAGCCCATCACGAAGTCGTAGCCCTTCCGGAAGGCCTCGACAAACGGCGCAATCTGCCGAAAATCATAGGTGCAGTCCGCATCGCCCATGATGATGAACTTGCCGCGGACGAATGGAATGGCATCGATGTAAGCCCTGCCCAAACCGCGCTTCGGCGTCCGCAACACGCGGGCCCCCCTGTCGCGCGCGATTTCGGGTGTGCGATCGGTCGAACTGTCGACGATCAGGATCTCCACGGCCGCACCGCTTGCCGCGATACCCTCGCGGCACCAGTCGACGAAGGTTCCGATCGTCAATTCCTCGTTGAGAGACGGGACGAGGATCGTCACTTCAGGGTTGGCGACATCATCGTCGGGCGTAAGGAGCGACAATTCCGGATCGTGAATGCTGGGGAAATTCATGCGCGTGAAACGGCTCGTTAGGAAAGAGTGGGCGGGACAAGTCCGCAGGAAAAATCCAATACGGCATGGCAAATCGCCAGATGTGCGATCTCCACATAGCCATATTGATCGGAAGCCACATAAAAGTTCAGGTCACCGAGATCACGCAGCGGATTGCCCGGCGCGAATCCGCTCAAAGTCATGACGGCGCAGCCTTTTTCCCGGGCCGCGCGGGCGGCCTTGGTAATGCTTTCCGATCTCCCCGAACTGCTGATTGCCACCAGCAAGTCACCTTCGTTCGCGTGCATGGCGATTTGCGTAGAGAACACGTTCTCATATCCAAGATCGTTTGAGAGGCATGTCAGCGTCGCGCCGTCGTTCATCGCCATGGCCCGCAGCCCACCGTTTTTGGAATAGTCCGTCGCCATGTGGCTGGCGATTGCCGCGCTGCCGCCGTTGCCAATGAACATGATCTTCCGTCCGGCATCGTGCGTGGCGCGAGCCAGTTGCATGGACTCTGTCACCGCTGCTGCATAGCCCAGGCTCTCTCCGGCTGCCCGCGTAGCGGTTGCATTCACAAGAACATGGCGGAGAAATGTGAAGTAGCGATCCAGATCGCTGTTTGTCACACGAAGCTCCGAAGACCTGTTCTCGTTATGCGACATGCTCATTGAGCCCTCATATTTCACGCGACACGAGCGCCACCAATTGGGTTACATAGCGGAAGGCGATCGGTTTTCCAGCAACGGAAGATCGTTCCATCTGCCGCGCCGAGATTAGCAGGAGCGCTTAAATGGGAATTTTTCCCATTTGTCAATTGGTGCTTTTACAGATCCGAGCAATTGCTTCAGCTTCGAAACTGGCTGCGGCGCGGAGATGTCGGGGCCTCGGTCGTGAAAGGTGCAGGCACGGGTTGGACGAATATATCGAACTCAAATACCCGCCTTCGGTGATGGCGACAGCAGCATTAGCGTATTTATGAAGATCGTCGGAAATCTTATCCATCGTATTGGCCACGCACCCCAACTGCACAACATCGCTACCGCCGCATGGATCGATGGGAACGAGATGATGCCGCTTGCATGCTCCAATTGCAGGACAAAATTGGGGTCATCCCTGACTGCTAGGATTTGCGGAACATATTCCAAGCCGAGCATGCCATTGATGTTTCTGAGATCCCGGGACTGACGGCAAAATCAGTGTAGGTCCCGAGCGCGGGATACCAAATGGTGATGATACTCGCGATGACGCAAATCAGGCCGTATGTCCCGACGACCTAATACGCGCGAGTTCGGTGCGTCAGTTTTTATCATACCTGCGCTGGCGAGATGACGACAGGCGCGGACCTTCAGTTCCCGACCGCTGCGATGATGCCGATTTCGACGGCGAATTCCGATGCGGCGAGCCTTGCTTCGACCGTGGCGCGCGCCGGCGCATGACCTGAAGGCACCCATTCGTCCCAGACGGCATTCATGTCTTCGAATCTGGACATATCAGTAAGCCAGATCGTCGCGCTGAGGATCCGTGTTGGATCGCTGCCGGCGCCTTCCAGAAGCCGCGTGATCCGCGCCAGGATGTTGGTCGTCTGTTCGCGGACGGACGCGCCCGGCACATCGATGGCGACCTGGCCTGCGAGGAACACGAAGCCGCCATAGGTCACAGCCTGGCTCATCCGCTTTCCGGTTTCGTAGCGTTCGATCTGCATGCTCACTCCCTAAATTAGTCCCTATGCGCAATCTTTTGGCGTTCGGCGCGGCGCTGCAGCCATTGGATCGTGGCGAGGAACAGCGTCGAAAACAGGATGAGGAGCGTGGCAACGGCGGCGATCGTCGGGCTCAGCGTTTCGCGCACGCCGCTCCACATCTGGCGCGGCAGCGTGCGTTCTTCGGAACCGGCTATGAAGAGCGCAATCACCACTTCGTCGAACGACGTCACGAAGGCGAAGAGCGCGCCGGACGCCACCCCCGGCGCGATGACCGGCAGCATGATGCGCAAGGTCGCTTCGACTGGGGCTGCGCCGAGACTGGATGCCGCCCGCATCAGATTGTGATCGAAGCTTGCGAGCGTCGCGGTGACGGTGATCACCACGAAGGGGGCGCCGATCGCCGTATGCGCCAGCACCAGCCCGGTCAGGCTGTTGAGCAGCCCGACCGCCGCGAAGGCATAATAGATACCGACCGCCGAAACGATGACCGGCACGATCATCGGCGAAATCAGAATGGCGGTCAGCGTTGCACGCGCCGGGCAAGAGGGCCGGCTGAGGCCGATCGCGGCAAGGGTGCCGAGAAAGGTCGACAGAAGCGTGGCGAAGACGGCGACGATGATGCTGTTCTTCAGCGCCAGCTGCCAGACGTTGGAATCGAAGAATTCGCGATACCAGCGGAGCGACAGGCCGGGCATGGGATAGGTGAAGAACGGCTCGGCATTGAAGGAGAGCGGCACGATCGCCACGATCGGCGCGATCAGAAAGAGGATCACGAGGCCGCCAGCCAGCCACAACAGGATCGAAAACAGCCGCGGGAAAGAAAGGAAATTCGTCATCAGCCGATCCTCAGCCTGTCGATGCCGACAATGCGATTGTAGACGGCATAGAGGATCAGCACCGCCACCAGCAGAATCGTGCTCAAAGCCGCCGCCATGCCCCAGTTCGTGACCTGGTTGGAGTAATAGGCGATGAAATAGCTCACCATCTGGTCTCCCGGCCCGCCGACCAGAGCCGGCGTGATGTAGTAGCCAAGCGCCAGGATGAAGACGAGCAGCCCGCCGGCGCTAACACCAGGCATGCTCATCGGCAGGTATATGCGGAAGAAGGCCGACATCGGCGGTGCGCCAAGCGACGAGGCGGCACGCAGATAGACCGGAGGTATACTCTTCATGACGCTGTAGATCGGCAGCACCATGAAGGGCAGCAGAATATGGGTCATGGCGATCAGCACACCGATGCGATTGTAGATCAGGTCGAGGGGATGTGCGGGGTCGATCAAGCCCAGCCAGATGAGCGCCGAGTTGATGACGCCGCGTCCCTGCAGCAGGACGACCCAGGCGCTGGTGCGGACCAGGAGAGAGGTCCAGAACGGCAGGAGCACCAGGATCAGCAGCGTATTGGCAACCGCCCCTTTCGACCGGGCGATCAGCGCGGCGAGGGGATAGCCGAGGAACAGGCAGATCACCGTGACCGAAGCGCTGACGACGAATGTGCGGATCAGCACATCGACATGCACTGCATTCTCCGCCGAGACCCTGCCGATGGCGCCTGAGGCGTCGCGCTCCAGGTCGAGCGAGGCGAGCAGGTAATAGTCGGTGAAGGGCGGCGACGCATTCTTGATGAGCGTCCAGTAGTGCGGCGTCTCCCACTTGGAATCGATGGCGACAAAAGCGGCCTTGTAGGGCGGCTTCGCGTTGCGGATCGTGCGCGCAGTTTTCAGCAGCATCGAGCGCATGCCCGTCTCGTAATAGTTGAGACGCTTGGCCACTTCGGCGATCTGGTCGCGCGGCGATTGCTTCAGATCGGTGGCAAAGGCAGCAAACAGCGCTTCGTCGGGCGGGGATTTTTCATCCCAGCCGGAAAGGGCCGACATCGTGTAGGGCAGGGCGGCGGAAGCCGCCCTGTTGTCGACCGCGCGTGTCAACAACAGAGCAATGGGCAGGACGAAAACGAGCAGCAGGAAGATCAACAGAGGCGCGACCAGGAGCAGCGCTCTCAGCTGCGCCTTGCTTTTCGCACTGCCGAGGCTTTTCACCCGCGTGCGGGCGGCAATCATAGAGCCGTCGCTTTCATTCATTGTCGCGATCACCATCGCTCATGCCTTCCTGCGGTAGAGAAGGGGGCGGACGGAGCCAGGGATACACTCGCCCGCCCGAAGAGGTTACTGTGCGAGCCACTTGTTGAAGCGTTCGGTCAACTCTTCATCATGGTCGGCCCAGAACTCGGAGGAGACGACAAAGGCGGTCTTCGTGTTCTCAGGCGCGGTCGGCAGATCGACAAGAATATCCGCCGGAACCTTGGCGATGGCCGCTTTCAGGGTCGGGCCATAGGAAATATATTTGGACTGCTGCGCCATCACGTCGGGATTGACGGTGAAGGCGACGAATTTGTCCGCCAGTTCCTTGTTCTTCGAGCCTTTCGGCTCGGCCCAGAGATTGAAGTCCATTCCCTGGCCGTCCCAGACGATCTTGAAGTTCTTGCCGCTGTTCTTGACGGCATCGTAGATACGGCCGTTCCATGCCGTGGTCATCACGACTTCGCCGTCGGCGAGAAGCTGCGGCGGCTGTGCACCGGCCGTCCACCAGACCTTCACATCCTTCTTGATCGTGTCGAGCTTCTTGAAGGCGCGGTCGACGCCCTCCGGCGTCCCGAGCACGTCGTAGACCTCGGCGGGTTTGACGCCGTCGGCAATCAGCGCGAATTCCAGCGTGGTCTTCGGCGACTTGCGCAAGGCGCGCGGCCCGGGGAACTTGGTCGTATCGAACAGATCGGCCATGGTGGTCGGCCCGCCATTCGGGAACTTGGCGGCATCATAGGCATAGATGGTGCCGAAGACGATCGTCGCGACCGCACAATCCATCGCGGCGCCGTCGATGAAGGCGTCCTTGCCGCCAAGCTTCGAATAGTCGATCGGCTCAAGCCAGCCTTCGTCGCAGCCTTGCAGCGCATGGCTGGGTTCGACATCGACGACATCCCAAGTCACCTGGCCGGTTTCGACCATGCCCTTCAGCTTGGCGGTCGAGCCGTCCCATTCATCCTGGAGAATCTTGGTGCCGGTTTCCTTGGCGAAGGGCTTGAAAAAGGCCTCCTCCTGGCTCTTCGTATAGGCGCCGCCCCAGGATGTGACGGTCAGCGTATCCTCGGCAAATGCGGCTCCTGCGATGGCAAGAGTCATGACGGAACTGAGAAGCATGCAGTTTAAACGCATCATGGTGGTTCCCCTTTTTGTAGCTGCGTTTGCGAAAGAATGAATGTCCGGTCAGGAGAGCGCGAGGACGCGGCAATCCTCCGGCGTCCAGCCGATGACGGTATTCGCGCCTGGCGCATGAACCGGAATGTCCTGGGCGGCTGCCACTTTGATGAAGACGTCGTCGCAGCCACAGGCTGAGACGCGCAACCTGACGTGGTCGCCGTGATAGATGATTTCCTTGAGGGTGGCCGTGAACCGGTTCGGAACATCGGTTGCGGGCGCCAGCTGAATCCGCTCGGGCCTCAACACCAGCGTTGCCCGCGCGCCTTCCTTCAACCCCTCTCCGGCATGGCCGGTGATGATCGAACCATCGGGGGCGCGAATCCGGCAGACGGCATTTTCGATCACGACGACTTCGCCCGATATCGCATTGTTCTCGCCGATGAAGGTTGCGACGAAGGGGTTTGCCGGCGTCTCGTAAAGCTCATGCGGCGGCGCGATCTGCTGCAGGATGCCGTCATTGAACACGCCGACCCGATCCGACATGGTCAGCGCCTCGCTCTGGTCGTGGGTGACGTAGACGACATTGATGCCGAGGCGGGCATGCAGGTGCTTGATTTCGAGCTGCATATGTTCGCGAAGCTGCTTGTCGAGCGCACCGAGTGGCTCGTCCATCAGCACGAGCTGCGGCTCGAAGACGAGAGCCCGGGCGAGCGCGATGCGCTGCTGCTGTCCGCCGGAAAGCTGGTTGGGTCGCCGCGTTTCGAAGCTCGCCATGCGCACCATGTCGAGGGCGCGGCGCACCCGTTCGGTGATCTCAGCCTTGCCCAGCCGGCGCATTTTCAGTGGGAAGGCGACGTTTTCGCCGACGGTCATATGCGGGAACAGCGCGTAATTCTGGAAGACGACACCGATATTGCGGCGGTGCGGCGGGACACTGTCGATCCTGTTGTCGGCAAGCGTGATCGTCCCGTCGGTCGGCGCTTCGAAACCGGCCAGCATCATCAGCGTCGTGGTCTTGCCGGATCCGGAGGGGCCGAGAAGGGTCAGAAACTCGCCTTTGGCGACGTTGAGGTCCAGGCCGCGCACGACAAAGCTGACGCCGTCATAGGATTTACGCACGCCCTCGAAAGCAATGAAGCGCTCGCTCATGAAGTCCTCCTGTTTTGCATCGGCCGGGTCCCTGCCTCTTTGTCTCGATGCCGGGCCATATTGTCTCGGCCTACTTCGGCTTGTCAAGCCACACAAATAATTTTGTGTGGTGGTGGCGGCAGGCTCTCGAAAACATTGGGAAAGCGTGGTATGTCGCACGAAAGCGAGCTGAATCGCAGCGCCTCGGGGATTGATGTGTGCGTCCGGCTTATGGAATTTACGCCGCTGTTACGGGAATTGTATGTCTGAAAGATCGGAAGTGACCCGGACAAATCAGGAGCGGAAAATGCGGATACCCGCCTATCTGGAGCTCGCAAGCGAGCTCGAGGCGAAGATCCGCTCGGGCGCCTTGCCTCCCGGCAGTCAGCTCCCGCCGCAGCGCGACCTGGCGCGAGAGCGGTCGCTCAACGTCTCCACCGTCACGCGCGCCTACCGCGAATTGCAAAACCTCAACCTTGTAATGGGCAGCACCCGGCGCGGCACGATCGTCATGGGCGACGGCGCCATGCCGCGGGTTGACCGGGCAGCGAGCCCGACCGGTGTCATAGACCTGACGGTCAACCGGCCGGCCGTCGACGATTTCCAACAGCGCCTCGCCCAATCCCTGCCGGACCTTTCATCGGACCGGCGCTTCCGCCAGATGCAGGAGTATCAGCCGCCGGAAGGTCCTGCCTGGGCGCGCCACGCCGCGCGAAAATGGATATCGTTCAACGGCTTCGATCCGTCCGAAGACGATATCGTCGTCACCAGTGGTGCCCAGCATGCTTTACTGGCGGTGATCAGCAGCCTGATAGAGCCCGGCGACACCATCGTCTGCGATAGGCTGACCTACTACGGCCTGATCGCGCTTGCCCAGATGTTCCGCTTCCGCATCATCGGCATCGGAAGTGACGATCAGGGGATGTCGGCGGCGGAGCTCGACGATATCTGCCGCCGGGAGAGCGTGCGCGCCGTCTTCACGGTTCCCTCGATGCACAATCCGACCGTCGTCACGATGAGCGAGGCTCGCCGGCGGGAATTGGTCGACGTCGCGGAGAAGCACGATCTCGTCATCATCGAGGACGATGTCTATGGACCGATGCTCGGGACCCGCGCAAGCGCCCTGATCACGCTTGCTCCAACCAGAACCTACCATATATCGGCACTCTCCAAGGCGCTGGCGCCGGGTCTGCGCGTCGGCTATCTCTTGTGCCCGCCCGGCCGGGCGCTGCTGTCTGCCGAGGCGGTCCGCACAACCGCCTGGATGCCCTCTCCGCTACCGCTGCTGCTTGCGACCCGCTGGCTGGAAGACGGCACGGCCGAAGCGATCCTGAAGGCCCAGCTTGCGGAGCTGCGCGCGCGCCATGCGATCGTCACGACGATCCTTGCCGGCCATTCGTTCTCCGCCGATCCGCGCTGCATGTTTTTATGGCTGAGGTTGCCGGCCCCTTGGCGATGCGAGGATTTTGCCGCCAACCTGCGTGCCCATGGCGTTGCCGTCATGGCCGCCACCGCCTTTGCCTGTGACCGCCAGCCGGTCGAGCATGCCGTTCGCGTCAATGTCGGCTGCGCATCGTCGCGGGACGAACTTGCAACGGCGCTACGCATCATCGCCGCCACGCTGAACGATCGTCCCCGCGCTCTGGCGGGCCTGGTCTAGCCGATGAACAAGCCGTTGCCGGAGCTTCAGCCCTTGCCCGACGCCGAGCGTCGGCATGTGGCCGTTGTCGGTGCAGGACTGGTCGGCCTCTGTTCGGCCCTCTGGCTGCAAAGAATGGGGCATCGGATCACGATTGTCGATCCGGCGCCGCCCTTGGGCGATACATCCTACAGGCAGGCCTGTTCCTATGGGAACGCCTGCACCTTTGCCCCGCACGGCGTCGTTCCCGTCGCGACGTCAGGCGTCATCTGGCGAGTGCCTGGCATGCTACTCAATCCCCTCGGTCCGCTGGCGATCGTCTGGAGATACCTGCCGCAACTGGTCCCGTGGCTGCGCGCCTTCCTGGCATCGAGCACGAAAGCCGAGGTCGAGCGGATCGCCGGCACCCTGGCGGTGCTGCTTTCCCACGCCGATGCTGCCTGGCAACCGCTTGTGACGCAGGCAGGCGCCGAACGGCTGAAGCGGCATGACGGCTGCCTGTATCTCTACAAGAGCGAAGCGCAATTCCGGGCGGCTGACGCCGAGAACGGGCTGCGTGAACGCCATGGCGTCGCCATGGACCGGCTGGACCGAGCCGATATCCAGGGTATGGAGCCCAATCTTGCGCCGCTCTACCACAAGGGCGTGCTGTTCCGTGACGCCTATGTGTTTTCCAGCCCCAGGCAACTCGCTTTCGCGCTCGCCCAGGCTGTTATAAGCGGCGGCGGGGAGATCGTCCGCGGCGAGGTCTCGGCCATTGAGCCGTGTGACAATGGCATCTGCCTGCGGATCGCGGACAAGCAAATGCTGACGGACCACGCCGTCGTGGCCGCCGGCGCCCATTCGCGCAAGCTGACCGCATCGACAGGCGATCGTGTCCTGCTCGACACCGAGCGCGGTTATCACGTCTTGTTCCCGCAAGCGGGCCATCTGCTGTCGCGCCCGGTCTGCTATCCCGAACACGGCTTCTACATGGTGCCGATGGCAGATGGATTGCGCGCGGCCGGAACCGTCGAACTCGGCGGGTTTGCCGCTCCGTTGAACCCAAAACGGACCGCGATGATCCGTGACGGCGTGAAAATGCTCCTGCCGGCGGCCGGACAGGGCAGCGACGAGTGGTTGGGTTTTCGCCCGTCCATGCCGGATTCACTTCCGGTGATCGGCAGATCCCGGCACTTGCCCCGCGTCACCTACGCCTTCGGCCACGGCCATCTCGGCCTGACGCTGTCGGCTCTGACCGGCTATCTCGTTTCCCAGCTGGTCGCGGGACAGACCCCGGCTGTCGATCTGACGCCCCTGCGTCCCGACCGGTTCTAAACCGGGTGCATAGAAGGCGGCTCATGCGTCGGCGCTCTTTTCTTCGGTTGGACTGAGCCACACACGAACAGGCATGTGAAGGCAAAGTCCCTATCACTCGAACCTTGAATGTAAGGAAAAATTCCATTACTTTTGTATTGGTTTAAAGTAGGAGATTTTCCATGGCTTCCCTTGCCGTCACAATGAAAGGGCAAATCACGCTGAGACGGGACTTGCTGACGCACCTTGGGGTCAAACCGGGGGAGCGGATCGAATTCGACAAGCTGCCTGGGGGCGAGCTGCGGGTAAAGGCCGCTCGTCCAACGGGGACAATCGACGATTTTATCGGTCGGCATGCTGGCAAACTGAATAAGCCGTTGACCATCGAAGAGATGAACGAAATCGTGGCTTCGGGCTGGGCCGGCGAGGAATGAAAGTTTCAGTCGATACCAACATTCTTGCTCGAGCCGTCCTGCAGGATGATGCTGAGCAGGGCAGGGCAGCGGCAAAGCTCCTCAAGGAAGCATCGCTGATCGCCGTTTCTCTGCCGAGCTTATGTGAACTGGTCTGGATACTGCGTCGAGGAGCCAGGCTCTCAAAGGAAGATGTTTCACAGACGATCCACGACCTGCTCAACGCGGGCAATGTGGCGATGAACCGTCCTGCTGTCGAAGCAGGACTGGCCATGCTGGAGGCGGGTGGTGATTTCGCAGATGGCGTGATTGCCCATGAAGGCGCATGGCTTGGCGGCGAGAGCTTCGTATCTTTCGACAAGCAGGCGGTCGAACTGGTAATCCGCCAAGGCCAACCCGCGCGTCTTCTCGCCTGAAATTCCGCAGGCTCATGAGCGAGACGGCGGGCGGGCGTTAGCTTCAGAATCGATGTTCCGCTCCTTCGACCGGATTTGCCCAGACCGTCATTCCAGGCGCAAACGGCGTCTCGCCTTCGGCGCGCACCACCATCTCGCCGAGTTCGGGAACGTCGAGGTAGAGGATCGCGTCAGCGCCAAGCCGCTCGAGATGCCGAATCCTGCCCTGCCATTGCCCGGCACTTTCCGAAAGCCTGATATGCTCAGGGCGGATGCCATAGGTCGTGCAGTTCAATCGCCGCGCTATCTCGCCGCCATAGAGGTTCATCTTCGGGCTGCCGATGAAGCCGGCGACGAATGGTGTCGCGGGATTGCGGTAGAGTTCCATTGGACTGCCGATCTGTTCGACCGCGCCGCCCTTCAGGACAACGATCTTATCCGCCATCGTCATGGCTTCGACTTGGTCGTGGGTGACATAGATCATCGTCGATTTCAGGCGGGCGTGCAGATCGGCGATCTCAAGGCGCATCTGGGCTCTGAGCGAAGCGTCGAGATTGGATAGTGGCTCGTCGAACAGGAAGACCTTGGGATCGCGGATGATCGCGCGGCCGATGGCGACGCGCTGCCTCTGGCCGCCGGAGAGTGCTTTCGGCTTTCTCTCCAGCAACTGGGTGAGCTGCAGGGTTTCAGCCGTCGCCGCAACCTTGGCGGCGATTTCCGCCTTTGGGCGGCGGGCGAGTGAAAGGCCGAAGCCGATATTCTCTGCCACGGTCATGTGTGGGTAAAGCGCGTAGCTCTGGAATACCATGGCAATGCCGCGCTCCGAGGGTTCGGCATAGGTCACGTCCTTGCCGCCGATGGTCAGCGCGCCTGACGTCGTTTCCTCCAGGCCGGCGATGATCCGCAGCAGCGTCGACTTTCCGCATCCAGACGGGCCGACGAAAACGACGAACTCGCCGGAGGCAACCTCCAGATCGATCCCCTTGATGACTTCGAGGGCGCCAAAGCTCTTGCGAACCTGTTTGAGAGTGAGCTCAGCCATTCTGCTACCCTTTGACTGCGCCGGCCGTCATGCCCGCGACGATCTGCCGGTTGAAGAAGATGAAGACGATCAGCGGCGGGATCGTCACGAGGAGGATGTTCATGAACAGGAGATTGTACTGGCTCGTGTACATGCTCTGGAAGTTATAGAGCGTCAGCTGCACCGTCACGTTCTCCTTGCCTGGAAGATAGTAGAGCGGGTTGGTGAAATCGTTGAAGATCGCGATCGACTGGACGACGATGTTGGTGACGGTCACCGGCTTCAAAAGCGGCAGGATCACCCTGAAGAAAATCTGCCGCGGCTTGGCGCCGTCGATCAGCGCCGCCTCGTCGAGGTCGCGTGGTATGGTCGAAATGAACGACCGGTAGAGCAATGTCGAGAAAGAGAGATTATAGGCGACCTGGATCAGGATCATCCCGGTCATGGTCTTGAAGAGACCGATCTCCTGCAAGAGGCCGATGGTGGGCACGACGGCTGGCGGCATCATCAGACCCATGAACAGGGCAATGGAGGCCACCTTGTTCCAGACGGTCTTGCGACGCTGCATCACATATCCGACCATTGCCGACAGCAGGATCAGGATCGTGACGGAGGCCACGGTGATCAGCGTGGAGTTGAAATAGGCGAGTGCGAGCTGGTAGTCGCGCGCCTTGAAGACGGCGATCAGATTATCCCAGAACAGCCAATACTCGGGCAATTCGAAATCGAGGCGAGAGGCTTCGGATTTCGATTTGACCGCCTGGAGAGCGACGAAAACGAAGGGCATGACGAAGATGACGGCCGCCACCGCAAGGGCTATCGCGCCGGTCACGTAAGGGCGGACGCTCCTCATTCCTCGACCTCGCGCCGGTTGAACCACAGGGTGAATGGCAGGATGATTACGGCGATCAGCGCAAACAGGATAACGTTTCCGGCCGTCGACAGGCCGTAGAAACCCGCCTGGTACTGTTTGTAGATGACCGAGGCGATCACATCGGAGGAGAAACCAGGCCCGCCGCGGGTCATCGCCCATATCAGGTCAAAGGATCGAAGCCCGCCGATCAGCGACAATGTCACTACGATGACAGTGGCGGGACGCACGAGCGGCAGGGTGATCCGGAAAAATTGCTGGAGACGCGTGGCGCCGTCAATCCTCGCGGCCTCATAATAATCGGGGCTGATCGCGGCAAGCCCGGCGATGAAGATCAAGGTGGCGAGGCCGACACCCTTCCAGACGTCGACCAAAGCCACCGAAAAAAGCGCCAGCGCCGGATTGGTGAGCCATCCAGGTCCCGGAATGCCGAGCGTTTCGAGCGTAACATTGATGATGCCCCTGGTCGGATGCATCATCACCGTGAAGGTGATGCCGATGCCGATCGTCGAGACCAGGACGGGAAAGAAGACCAGCGTGCGCAGGAAGCCGCGGGCGAAGATATTGCTGGTCAGCAGCACGGCAAGCAGCAGCCCGCAGACCGTCTTCAGGCCGGAGGTCGTCACCGCGTAGATCAGTGTGTTGACGAGCCCCTTGACTAGGAAGGGTTCGGAAAAGAATTGCCAGAAGTTCTCGAGTCCGATGAATTCAGCCGTCGAAAGGTCCCATCGCGTCAGGCTGAACCAGAGTGACGAGACCGTGGGAACCAGAAACAGCACGCCGTAGATGATTGCGGCCGGAATGAAAAACCACAGCGGGTAGGGCGATTTGCGCGAGCGGGGGCGTGTCTCTGTCATGACTACCTCTTCGATCGGGTGGAACCTCGCCCCTCGGAGCGAGGTCAACTAGCCCGATAGACCGCTACCAGTTGGGCAGGCCGAGTTGCTTGGCCTGTTTGCGCACATCGTCGTCATAGAGTTTTGCCGCGTCGGCAGGCTGGCGAATACCGGAGCCAACCTCGACGGTGATCTGCTCGAGAGCCGGCCCCTTGACCGGCGAAACAAATTCCAGCGCCGGGGTCGTCTTGTCCTTGGCCTCGAAATAGGGAAGCATGTCCTTCACCGCAGGCGGTACGTCGGCAGGCAAACCGCAGCCGTCGATCAAGGGAGGCCCTTGCACGGTGTTGGTTTCCACCATGATCTTGCAGCCTTCGACGCTTCCTGCGAAATCCACGAATTTCTTCGCTTCCTCTGCGTGCTGACTGGTAAGGGGAATGTAGAGGGCGGGCGGCATCCAGACCGTCAGGCCATTCGTCGCCGCGTCGTCGCTCGGCTGCGCGAAGAAACCGACATCTGCGAGGTTCTCGGGATAATTCTGCTTGAGCGCGCCGATTGCGAAGCTCAGCATTGGATAATGCGCTGCCTCGCCCGTTGCCACCATTCTGAGGCCATCGTCATAGCTTGCCGCGCCGAAATCCTCGTTCATCAGGCCAGCGTCGTGAACGTCCTTCAGCCGTTCGAAGCCTTTCATGGCCGCCGGCGTCTCTGCGTATTTCGCCTTGTTGGCAGTGTAGTCGGCGGCGAAGTTCGGCACGGCGGCATGCAGGTTGTAATAGTCCGCCAGAACGAACAGCTGCGAGGTCCAGGTATCGCGATAGGTCTGCGCCACGGCCACCTTGCCTGATGCCTTGACTTTTGCGTTGTTCGCCATGAAGTCCGCCCATGTCTTCGGGACTGACAGGCCGAGGTCCAGGTAGATTTTCCTGTTGTAGAGGATGCCCCCCGCCATCGCCGTGCCGAAGGGAACACCGTAGAGCTTGCCGTCGGCGCGGACGACCGACTTGAAGCCTTCGTCCACCTTCGCCTGCGACGCAAGACCGCTCAGATCGACAAGCGTCTGCGCGGGTTTCAGCGCCTGGAGCAGCGAGCCGGAATTATAGAGAAACACGTCGGACATCTCGCCCGTCGCCAGGCGCGTCTTGATGATGTTGTCACCCTCGCCACCTCCTGCCCGCGGCTCGATTTCGATCGTCACGTCAGGCGCCTTTGTCTGATAGGCGGCAACCAGTGCCTCGGCCGCCGCGACCGTGTCCGGGTTATTGTCGATCAGGAATGACAGCGTGGTTTCTGCATGCGACGGACCGGCCGCGACCAGCGCCAAAAGCGCGGACGCGCCCGCAAGAATGAGCTTTATCCGATGTGTCATGACGTTCCTCCTCTGAACGGTGTGACGTGTATGCTCCTCAAGAACTGGGTAGAGAAAAGACCAGTCGGTGCGTTCCCGGGGCAAGAACGGCTTCCTCGACGACGAGCTCTCCGTTGAGCGACGGGTTTTGATGCCGTTTTCCTGGTCGGAAGCGGCCGATGCAGCCTTCCGGAAGTGTCAATACATAGGTGACTTTGTTGCCGTCGCACTGCCAGCCGGCCTCGATGCGCCCCTGGCTGATATCATGATGGGCCGAAACCGGCGAAAGGGACGGAATCGGCGCCGGATCGACAATGACCTCGGCAAATCCGGGTGCGCTCGGGCTCGGCGAAATTCCGGCGACGCTTTCGAACAGCCATTGGCAGACCGCGCCATAGGCATAGTGGTTATAGCTGTTCATGTCGGGTTCGTAGATGGTGCCGTCAGGCGCCATGGAATCCCAGCGCTCCCAGATCGTCGTTGCCCCCTTCGACACCTGGTAGAGCCAGCCCGGCACATCCTCCTGCAGGAAGACTTTTTCGGCAAGATCGTCCATGCCGAGCTTCGTCAGCGCCGGCAGCAGGGCGGGCGTGCCGATGAAACCGGTGCCGATCTTGTAGTCGGCATCGATGATCACCTGCCGGAAATGCTGCTGTGCAGCTTGCCTGTGCTCTGCCGGTATCAGGTTGTGAAGGAAGGCCAGGGCGTAGGATGTCTGGTCGTTGTGTGCGAGCCGTCCCGCGGGCGTGATGAACTCGTTGGAAAATGTCAGCCGGATCTCGTTTGCGCGCTGTTTCATCTTTTCTTCAAGGGCATGCTCGCCGAGAGTGGCTGCGATCCTTGCCAGAAGGTCGGTCGAGATGAAGTGATAGAGCGTGGCCGCGCAGTCGTCGGCGATCGTCGGACGAGGCTTCCTGTTGTCGCCGACCGGCTGCAGCCAGTCGCCGAAGGTGAAGCCGCGGTCGCCCCAACGCGAGGGCGGACGCACGAGCGGACCATCCGAGATTGACCAGACGAAATCGACCCAGCGCACCATCGAATCCAGGCACTCCGACAGAACGGCCCGGTCGCCGTAATGGGTATAGAGTACCCAGGGGATGACGACGATCGCGTCGCCCCAGCCGGTCGAGCCGGCATAGCCCGGGAAATTGGCCGGATGCAAGCGCGTCGGATCCGGCGAAAAATGTGAGACGGCGCCATCCTCGCGCTGATCGGCCATCACATCGCGCAGATACTTCCTTAGGAAGGATTGGCTGTCGCTCAGCCAGCATGCGGTTGCGGCAAACACTTGGGCGTCGCCCGTCCAGCCCAGGCGTTCGTCGCGCTGCGGACAATCGGTCGGCACTTCGATGAAATTGGCGCGCTGCGACCAGATGGTATTTTCGACGAGTCGATTGACCAGTGCATTGCCAGAGGTGAAACCGCCGGCAGGCTCGGGCACCGACGAGATCGGGATGGACGCGATTACAAGAATCTTCGCATCGCCCT
Source organism: Rhizobium sp. WYCCWR 11128 (assembly GCF_013416305.1). Classification (NCBI taxonomy): domain Bacteria; kingdom Pseudomonadati; phylum Pseudomonadota; class Alphaproteobacteria; order Hyphomicrobiales; family Rhizobiaceae; genus Rhizobium; species Rhizobium sp. WYCCWR 11128. Next base: position 138,039 of record NZ_JACCEZ010000008.1, on the reverse strand, counting down.
TGATCGTCACCCTGGCATAACGGAAGCCGTGGAAGGTGAAATGTGGCGCGTAGGTCTCGTCGCCGTCTCCCCGCAGCGTGTAGACGGTATGTGCGGCGGCCGTGCGATAGTTGCGATTGTCGAAATGACGGTTGGGACCGAGAACTTCCGAATGCTCCACCCGGACTTCGGCACCGGCAGTGCCCCGGACCGTATATCTGATGTAGCCGCCGGCATTCTGGCCGAAATCATAGATCTTCCTACCCTCATCGTCGGTCCAGTTTTCGACCGCGGCGAGTGGCCGCATCTCGCGCACCGCAGCAGTTTCATGCGCGACGAGCAGCTCTCTGTCGAAGGGCAATCTCTCGGTGCCGTGGGTCTCGACGTAGTTTTCCTGGCGGGCGTCGTAGACTTCGCCGAAATAGATCCCTGACTTCAGGATCGGCAGAACACCGCTTCGCCATGTGGTGTCGGTGGAAAGAACGGTGCCATCAGCTCCGATCAGATCCGCAATGGCGCCGATTCTGTCGCCCCAGCAATTCGGGATCGCCTGGGCGCCCCACATCAAAGGCGATCGGTACCATCCGTCGGCAAGCCAGATCTCGATGCGGTTGAGGCCCGGCTTGAGCAGGTTCGAGATGTCGTATCGCTGATAGGCAAGGCGATCGTCGTAGTTCGTCCAACCTGGGGTCAACAGGTCGCTGCCGACGCGAGCGCCGTTGATGAAGCAGCGGTAGAGGCCAAGTGCGGAGATAAAGAGCTCGACGGGAAGCTTGGCGCCATCATGTTCGAAAGTCTTGGAGACGAAGCTTGCGGCCGTTCCCTGACCGCCATCCGATAGCGGCGCGATCATGTCCCCAGACCAGACGCGCGAAACGAGGTTGCCGCTGATGGCTGCCGGCTGAAAGTTCATCAAGTCCTCCCGACGAGTTGTAGAACGTTCTCCATATAACGTTCTACATTTTCTTCGGAAGCGCAATAGAATTTTCGTTGTCAGTCTGCCATGGTGGTTCTGCGGGCGATGTTGACGATCCGCAGCAAGCCAGAGATTTCATGTCAATCGAAGACAAACAAAAGCCGCAACGAAACGATCGCGTGACGATCCGGACCGTGGCAACTCACGCAGGCGTATCGGTCGCAGCGGTTTCCAAGGTGATGCGAAATGCCTATGGCGTCAGTGATGCGCTGCGCGCAAGGGTGACGGATGCCATCGACGCACTCGCATATCGCCCCTCGCGGGCAGCTAGAGGGCTGCGTGGCCGGAGTTTCACCATCGGTGTGCTCCTGATCGATATCCGCAATCCTTTCCTTCCGGAGGTGATTGCCGGCGTAAACGGGGTACTGGCGCCCTCGCACTATCAGGCGATGATCGGCGTCAGCGATGCGCGCGTGCAACTGGAGACGTCGTTGATCGAGTCGATGATCGACTACAAGATGGACGGCCTTATCCTGGTTGCGCCGCGCTTGCCTTCGGAGATCCTCGCAAAGTTTGCAGTCCAGATACCGATCGTCGCGGTCGGCTACCACGATGCCAGCGCTACGGCCTTCGATACCGTCAACGCAGATGATCAGCGCGGCGCCGAGATCGCCGTCGAAGCGCTTCTTGCCTGCGGCTATCGCGATATCGAAATGCTGAGCCTTGGCGAGCGCCAGGGGCACGCGGTCTCCGTCGTCCGCCAGCGTGAGATCGGGTTTCGCCGGGCGATGCAGCGCGGCGGGCTCGGCTCCTCGCCAGCGATCGGCAAAATTCCGATAGCCTCGCCAAAGCGGGAGCAGGCGATGCGAAAATTCCTATCGAGGAAGGACAGGCCGCGCGCCGTATTCTGCTGGAGCGATCTCGACGCGATCACCCTTCTGAGCCTGGCTATGGAGATGGGCGTGCGCGTCCCCGAAGATCTCGCCGTCATCGGATACGACAATTCGCCGACCGCAGCACTCGGCCTCGTCAATCTCGCAAGCATCGATCAGTCGGGCAGGGAACTCGGTCAGGTCGCAACCCGGGCCCTCATTTCCAGAATAGAAGGCCGCGCCAGCGCCGAGCATATTTTCCAGATACCGTCGCTGGTCAGCCGCGACAGCCTGATTCGTTCCGGCAATGGCACGGACAAATAATAGCGACGGCGCCGCCTTGTCTATGTTCGTTGCCGTCGTTTTCAGTCGGATCGAAGGGGGCTGCCGCACGACTGCCGCACGACCAGGCGACACGGCAATCTGGTGATGCCGGCAGGGACCGGTTCACCCTTGGAGAGGCTGAGGATTGCCAGGCCGGCGCGATGGCCCAGTTCCTTCAACTCCATGTCGATGGTGGTCAGCGGCGGGCGCGTTTGCCGTGCGACGACCTCCCAGTTGTCGAAGCCGACCACGGCGACATCCGTGGGAATCTCCACATTAAGGTCGCGTAGCGCGTCGATGACGCCACGGGCGATCTCGTCGCTGCCGCAGAAGATGGCGTCGGGCTTTGCGCCGGGCCGGGCAAACACCGTCTGAACTGCTTCGTGACCCCATTCCTCCGACCAGTCGCCGAACATCGCTTCGGCACCGTCGCCGCAGGCGTCGAGATAGGATTGGGCACGGATGCGAGCGGCGAGATAATCCCGCGGCCCGGTGATGTGGAGGATCCGCGATCGACCGAGCTCTTTCAGGTGATCGACGGCGAGGCGGGCGCCCTGTTCGTCATCCGGAAAGAAAGTGACGCTGTCGGCCGGTCCCTCGGCAAAGACGTAGACGACGGGTATCGGCAAGCGAGACAGCTGGACCGGCGGCGTGAGATCGAGGCGGGTCGCGGTGAATATGATGCCGTCGACCTGCCGGTCAAGAAGCGCCTCCAGATGAAGCTGGGCGAGCCTTGGATCATTGTTCGTGGCACAGAGGAAGACGGAAACGCCGTGATCGACCAGCACCTCCGATACCCCGGCCGCCATCGGCAGCGTCAGTCTGCCATAGGTGTCGTTCGTCAGCATGCCGATCGCATGGCTTCGCTTGCTTAGCAACCCACGGGCGAGTGCATTGGGCCGAAATCCGATCTCCTCCGCCACGCGCCGGACCCGCTCGCGTGTTTCGGCATTCGTCCGGCCGGTGTCGTTCAGTGCGTTCGACGCCGTCGAAATGCTGACGCCTGCAGCCTTCGCCACGTCATAAATCGTCCGTCTTCGATCGCCCGTATTCTTCAAGTGCCGCCTCGTAGTCGATTCATGATAAAAGCTTTTAGCAGAAAAAAATGTGCTGTTAAAAGGTTTTATCAAACGCGCATCAGAATTTTGCACACAGACTGTCGACACCAAAAAATTTCTGATCTAACGTCCATTTCGTCCGATGGCCTTAGGCCTGAACGAGAAAAAGGGGAACAAGCATGCTTCGACTGAAAACGACAATCACCGCTCTCGCGCTGTTGGCAAGCTCTTCTCTCGCCAGCGCCGAAGAAATCACCCTATGGGTGCGCACGTCGTCCGGCGCCGTCCTTCAGGGCCTGGCCGACAAATACAACGCCTCGCACTCCGACAAGGTCAATGTCACCCAGATCACGGCGGAGCAGATGGTGCCGAAGCTGGGCGCGGCGATTGCCGGCAGCGCGGCTCCTGATGGCGCCGTGCTCGACCTGATCTATCTCCCGACCTTTGCCGCCGCGGACGGTCTCGAGGATATCTCCGACTTCGTGAAGGGCTTGCCTTATTCCGCGGCGATGAGCCCGTCTCACATCCGCCTTGCCACCTATGACGGCAAGATCTATGGCGTGCCGGCCCTGCCGGATGCCTCGATCATCGCTTATAACACCGATCTCTTCACCAAGGCCGGCCTCGACCCCAACAAGGCGCCGGCGTCGATGGAGGAGATTGCCGCCGACGCGAAGAAGATCGCCGCGCTCGGCAACGAGACCTATGGCTTCTATTTCGTGGCTAATTCGGGAAGCTGGCTGATCTACGATTTCCTGCCGCATCTCTGGGCCGCCAATGCCGATGTGCTGAGCGATGACGGCCGCAGCGCCACGGTCGATACGCCGGCGCTGCGTGAGACCATCGCAGCCTATCGCGATATGTGGAAGGCCGGTGCGATCCATCCGACCTCGCGTTCCGGCAACGGCAACAATGCCGTCGAGGCCTTCGCCTCGGGCAAGGTCGGCATCCTGATGACCGGCTCCTACATCGTCAATCTGCTGACCAGCAAATATCCCGACGTGAAATTCGCCGTCGCACCGATCCCGGGGCCGAAGGGCGGTGAATCGAGCTTTGCCGGCGGCGATACGCTTTCCCTGATCAAGGGTATCAGCGAAGAGAAGAAGAAAGTCGCGCTCGACTTCGTCAATTTCTACATGCAGCCCGAGCAGCAGGTCTACATCACCCAGGAATCGGGGATGCCGTCGCGCACCGACCTCGCAGCGGAAGCCTATGCGAAGTTCGACCAGCGCAATCTCGTCGCCTACAATATCCTCGCCAAGGCGCGCACGCCCTACACATTTTCGTCCGACGAACTCTTCGTCAGCCGCACCGGACCCTTCCTCAATCTGATTCAGGGCACGATCTTCGGTGACGATGTCGACGCAACGATCGCCAAGACGCAGGGCGACTTCACCCGTATCCTCGAACGCACCAATCCGAACTAAGCCGACGCGTTTCGGCAGGGTATCCGCGGATGCCCTGCCGTCCCTTTCACATCTCGACTTTCAAGCGGAAGGAGGAGTTGCGGTGATATCCTCGACACTTCGCAGCCGGAGGCGCGCAGTCGCGACCGGAGAACCGGAGCCAAAGGGTTGGCTTGGCCTTGCCTTCATCCTGCCGGGCTTGCTGTTCATCGTCGTGCTTTTCCTCGTGCCGCTTGTCATGACGGTCTGGATGAGTTTCTACAATTGGCCGCTTCTAGGCCGGACCAAATTCATCGGCCTCTCCAACTATGCCGAGCTGATCGGCGATACCCAGCTCTGGCATTCCCTGGGCTTCACGCTGCTCTACACGGTGCTGGTCACGGCTGCGATCTTCCTGGTGGCCTTTCCTCTGGCGCTGCTCGTCGACCGGCCGCTGCGCATCGCCGGCTTTTTCCGCACGATCTATTTCATGCCTGTTGTCATCGGCTTCGGGGCGGCCTCGACATTGTGGATGTGGCTGCTCAATCCCGATAGCGGCGTCTTTGCGCAGTTGCTGCGCGGAGCAGGCATCATCGACAGCGCCCCGAGGCCGCTCGAAAGTTTCTGGCCGGCACTTGGCGTCGTCATCCTGATGGTCGTCTGGAAGACAGCAGGCTTCACGATGATCATCCTCCTGACCGGCCTGCAGAGCATATCGAACGACGTCATCGAAGCGGCCAGGATCGACGGCGCCAGCGTCTGGAGCCGGTTTCGCCGCATCACGCTGCCCTTGATGAGGAACTCGGTCGTGCTGGCGCTCGTCCTCAACGTCACCTCGTCGATGCTGGCCTTCGACCAGTTCTTCATCATCACCCAGGGCGGCCCTGAGAACAGCACGATCTCCGCGGTGTTCTCGATCTATCTCGCCTCGTTCTCATCCTACCGTCTCGGTTATGGCTCGGCGATCTCCTTTGCCCTGCTCGTCGTCCTGGTGGCGATCAGTGCGATCCAGTTCGTCCTGCTGCGCCAGCGGCCGGAGGAGGGTTGATGGAACGGCTCAATCACAATCTCGCAGCCAAGCCGGCGAGCGAGCGGCTCGGTTATCTCGCCTTCGTTCTGACGGCATGTGTCTTTGCCGTCTTCTTCGTGATGCCGATCGTCTGGTCCTTCGCCAATTCCTTCAAGCCCGCGGCCGCAGCACTTGCCGATCCGGCAGCACTTTTCTCGAAAGCCTTCTCGCTTGAAAATTACCGCCGCCTCGAACATGTCGGTGCAGGCTGGTACGTCTATGCCGGCAATTCGGTGCTGATTGCCGCCGGAACGGTGATCCTGACGGTGCTCGTCTCGGTGCCGGCGGGATACGGCTTTTCGAAATTCCGGTTTCCCGGTCAGTCGCTGCTCTTCGTGCTGATCATGGCGACGATGATGATCCCGTTCCAGTCGATCCTGACGCCGCTTTTCCTGATCCTGAAGGTCTTCCGGCTGCAAAACAATCTTTTCGGCCTGGTGCTGATCTACGTGACCTTCCAGCTTCCTTTTTCCGTTTTCATGATGCGCAATGCCTTCGATGCGGTGCCGAAGGCGCTGATCGAAGCGGCGCGGATAGATGGTGCGTCGCAGGCGACGATCCTGCGCCGGATCATGCTGCCGATCGCGCTTCCCGGTGTCGCCACCGTTGCGATGTTCGCCTTCCTGAATTCCTGGAACGAATTCCTCGCCGCCCTCATTTTCCTGTCCGACCAGAACAAGTTCACGCTGCCGATCATGCTGGTGAATGTTTCGTCGGGCATCTATGGCATCATCGACTGGGGTGCGCTGCAGGCCGGCATAGCCGTGACCATGGTCCCCTGCATCCTGCTTTTCCTTCTCTTGCAACGATATTACGTGCGCGGCCTGACGGCCGGCGCCGTGAAGTAACAGCGCTCGTTCCGCTCAGGAGTCCTCATGACCAGCTCACCTCGTTTTCAGCCGGCACGCGCTGCGGGACGGCAGCGATACAGGCCCGCCGACCATTCCTGTGTCGTCTTCCATGGCGGTTTCTGGCAGAGCTGGACGGAGACGGTCCGCAACGTCACCATCCCGACGCAGCACAAGCGGCTGGAAGAGGAGGGCTTCCTCGAGGTGCTCGATTTTGACAAGCCGGCCGGGCCGCTGGTGCGCCCGATCCAGTCGAGCGGGCTGTCGATGCAGCATTTCTTCGATTCCGATTTCGGCAAATGGATCGAGGCCGCAAGTTACACGCTGAAGGCTCACCCGAATGCGGCGCTTGAGGCGAAGATCGATGCTATCGTCGAAAAGCTCGAAAAAGGGCAGATGGCGGATGGCTACCTCAACAGCTGGTTCATTCGCCGCGAGCCGGACAGGCGCTGGACCAATCTGCGCGACCTGCACGAGATGTATTCGATGGGCCACTTGCTGGAAGGGGCCGTCGCCTATTACGAGGCGACGGGAAAGCGTCGGTTCCTCGATGTGATGATCCGCGCCGTCGACCATATCATCGAAACCTTCGGCGCCGAGCCCGGAAAGCTCAAAGGTTATGACGCCCATGAGGAAATCGAGCTGGCGCTGGTCAAGCTCTATCGCGTGACGCGCGATCCGCGGCATCTGAAGCTTGCGACCTACTTCGTCGACGAACGTGGCCGGATGCCTTCATATTACGATGAAGAGGCTCGCAAACGCGGCGAGAGCCCTGATGATTACGTCTACAAGACATATGCCTATAGCCAGGCCCATATGCCGGTGCGCGACCAGCACCAGGTCGTCGGCCATGCGGTCCGCGCAATGTACCTGTTTTCTGCGATGGCGGATCTCTCCCATGAAAACGACGACCCGACATTGAAGGAAGCCTGCGACCGGCTTTTCGACAATCTGGTCAGCCGCCAGCTCTACGTGACCGGCGGCCTTGGCCCGTCGGCATCCAATGAAGGGTTCACTCGGGAATTCGACCTGCCGAACGAGACGGCCTATGCCGAGACATGCGCAGCCGTCGCGCTCGGCTTCTGGAGCCATCGCATGGCGCAGGTCGATCTCGACAGCAAGTTCACCGACAGACTGGAAACGGTGCTCTACAACGGCGCGCTTTCCGGCATCTCGCGCGACGGCGAGCATTATTTCTATGAGAACGTCCTTGAAAGCCACGGGCAGCACCGCCGGTGGAAATGGCATTACTGCCCCTGCTGCCCGACCAACATTGCCCGTTTCATTGCGTCGCTCGGCCAATATTTCTATTCGACTGATGATCATGAGGTCGCCGTCCATCTCTACGGCACCAATTCCGCCGAGCTGACAGTCGGCGACAGCTTCGTGCGCCTGATCCAGGAGACGCAGTATCCCTGGGATGGCGACATCAGCCTGCGGTTCGCCGTCGAGCGGCCAAGCCGGTTTCAGCTTCGTCTTCGCATCCCCGGATGGTGCAGGCAGGCGCAGATCTCGGTCAACGGGGTTGCCGTCGATCTCGATCAATGCGTGACGAAAGGTTATGCGGCAATATCAAGGGAATGGCGCAACGGCGACGAGGTCCGCATTGGCCTGTCGATGCCTGTCGAGCGCATCTACGCGCATCCTGCCGTCTCCGAAGACGGCGGACGCGTCGCGCTGCGGCGCGGCCCCGTCGTCTATTGCATCGAGGAGACGGACCTCGGCGGCGAGCCGCAGCGGCTCCGCCTGCCGGCATCTGAGGAAATTTCCGCCCGCTACGATGCCGTGCTTCTCGGCGGAGCGACCGTCCTCGAAGGCACTGCGCTCGAAGCCGATATATCCGATTGGCAGAAAGCGCTCTATCGCACCGCGCGCCCCTCGCTGAAGGAGCGGCGCTTCACGGCGATCCCCTATCACCTCTGGGCCAATCGCGAGCCCGGAGCAATGGCGATCTGGTTGCAGGAGGTCTAGGAGAAAACCATGGCACGGCTGGAACTCAGGAGCATCGTCAAGTCCTATGGCATCTACGAGGCCGTGCGCGGCATCAGCCTTGACATCGAAGACAATGAATTCGTCGTTTTCGTGGGCCCGTCGGGATGCGGAAAATCGACGACATTGCGCATGATCGCGGGTCTCGAACACATCACCGGCGGTGAGATCGTGATCGGCGACCAGGTCGTCAACCGGCTTGGCCCGGGCAAACGCGATATCGCCATGGTCTTTCAGAACTACGCGCTCTATCCACACATGACGGTGCGGGAGAATATTTCGTTCTGCCTGGAGCAGCAGAAGCTTGCCAAGAGCGAGATTGACGCCCGTATCATCAAGGCGGCGGAAACCCTGCATATCAGCGAGCTGCTCGGCCGGCGTCCGGGCCAGCTTTCGGGCGGGCAGCGCCAGCGCGTCGCGATGGGGCGCGCCATCGTGCGGAATCCGAAAGTCTTTCTCTTCGACGAGCCGTTGTCCAACCTTGATGCCAAGCTTCGCGTGCAGATGCGCACGGAGATCAAGCGGTTGCACCAGCTGTTGCCGACGACGACCGTCTACGTCACGCACGACCAGGTCGAGGCGATGACCATGGCGGATCGTGTCGTGGTGATGAATGGTGGCATCATCGAACAGGCGGGGCCGCCGCAGGCGCTCTATCATCGGCCGGTCAGCCAGTTCGTCGCCGGCTTCATCGGCTCACCGTCGATGAATTTCCTGTCAGCGACGCTGCTATCAGGAGACAAAGGCCTCGTCGTCAAACTGACCGACGGCAGCGAGCTTCCAGTGCCGGAGGCGCGCGCCGGCGACTACGCCAGCCATGCCGGCAAATCAGTCGTGTTCGGGATCAGGCCGGAATCGATCACCGACCGCCAGGCCCGTCCTGGTTATGCCAACATCGAAGCGAAGATCGATCTTGTGGAACCACTCGGGCCGGAGACCATGGTTTATTTCGGCATCGGCGAGGCAAGCCTTTGCGCCTGCATCGATCCCGAGAGCGGACCCAGGCCGATGTCGACGATGCCGCTCTCGTTCAACATGAACCAGATGCATCTGTTCGATCCGGCGAGCGGCCGGTCGCTGGCGCTCGCCTGATGAGCAAATACGGAAAGGCCGGCAACCGCGGGGTCGCCGGCCTCGTTGTATCAGGCGGCGTGGCGGATCTTCGAGGGACGCGTGGCGGCGGCCTTTTCGACCATTGCGGTGACTTCGGCGCGGCGGGCGCCCGAAAGCGGCATGCGCGGCATGCGAACGCGTTCTGAGCCGCGGCCCATGATCTGCTCGGCGAGCTTGATCGACTGGACGAGGTCGTGCTCGGCATCGAGGTGCAGAAGCGGCATGAACCAGCGATAGATCTTGCGGGCCTCTTCCCAGTCACCGCGTTCGGCGGCGGCGACGAGCTGCACGGATTCCTGTGGGAAGGCGCTGGTCAGGCCGGAGACCCAGCCCTTGGCGCCGAGCATCAGGCCTTCAAGCGCCACGTCGTCGAGACCGGCGAAGATATCGAAACGATCGCCGAATTCATTGATAAGATCGGTGAAGCGACGTGGATCCGGCGCGCTTTCCTTGACCGCCTTGATGTTCGGCACGTCGGCAAGCACCTTCAGCACATCGGCGCCGATATTGACGCGGTAGGCCGGCGGGTTGTTGTAGAGCATGATCGGCAGCGAGGTCGCTTCGGCGACGGTGCGGAAATGTGCGATCAGCTCTTCGGGCTTCGGCACATAAACCATGGCCGGCAGCAGCATCAGCCCGTCGGCGCCGAGCTTTTCGGCGTCGCGAGCATAGGCGACGGCACGGCGCGTATCGAATTCTGACACGCCGGTGACCACGGGAACGCGGCCGTTGACGACCTCGACGGCCGCTTTCAAGATCGTGCGCTTCTCCTCGGGGTCCAGCGAATTGTTCTCGCCACATGTGCCCATGACGATCAGTCCGTTGACGCCATCGCTCACGAGCGCGTCCTGGACACGCTGGGTCGAGGGCAGGTCAACGGAAAGATCTTCGTTGAACTGCGTCGTTACGGCGGGAAATACGCCCTTCCATCCTGTGGTCATCGATCGAGCCTCGTTGAAACTGGTTGCCTTATATACAAACTGTCGACAAGATTCAATGATGTGGTTTTACAAATTTGAGGCCCCCGAAGGCCGACATTGCGAGAATCGGCCGAAACGAAATACAAGGCTTTAACGAAAGAGGGCAGACGGATGCGGAACGACGCGGAAAATGTGCGGGTGCGCGGCTCTGGCACGCAGAGCGTCTATGTGACGCTCAGGCAGGAAATCCTCTCGATGGCGCTGGAACCCGGCAGTCCGCTCGACGAAGTGCGGCTGTCGGAGCGTTTCCGGATGTCGCGGACTCCCATTCGCGAGGCGCTGTTGCGGCTCGCCGCCGACGGGCTGGTCACGACGCTGCCGAACAGGAATACGATCGTCGCGACCATCGATTTCGCAAGCCTGCCCACCTATTTCGAAGCGCTGACGCTGATGTACCGGGTGACAACCCGCGGCGCGGCGCAACGGCGAAACGGCGAGATCATGAAGACCGTTCGCCAGCATCAGAAGGACTTCGCCGATGCCGTTGCTGCGCGCGATGCCTATGCGATGATCGAGGCGAACCGCGAATTTCACGTCGCGATTGCCGAACTTGCCGGCAATTCCTATTACACGGCCTTCTTCGCCAGGCTGCTCGACGAGGGCCGCCGCATCCTGCGTCTTTACTACTCGACATTCGACGACCGTCTGCCGCGCCAGTATGTCGACGAACACGAGGAGATCATCGCCGCGATCGAGGCCGGTGACATCGAGCGGGCCGACCAACTGGCGATCGCCCACGCCGGGCAGATCGTTCGCCAGATTCAGGAATATATCGCCCGCGATCTGGACCGGCCGGTGGCGATCAGCATGTCCTGATGCGATGAGAGCAATGAACCATTCGAGCCTCAGGAGGCGAGGGGGCCACCCTGCTCCCTGACCAAGGTCATCAGCCTGCGCAGGACAGCCGCCGATTGGCGAACACCGTCGTGCTCGAATTCGTTGGTCACCCATGCCTGCACGTTGGCGACGTGGCGCGCTGTTTCGAGCGAAAGCCCGGCATCGACATACATGTCGTCATGATAGATGACGGCGGCGACCGGCACCTCGTTTGCTGCGAGACGTGCCGGAGCATAGAGCGGCACGTAGCGCTCATGCGTGGCCAGCGCCTCGACACCCGCCCTGAAGGCCCTGAGCGAGCGAATTTCCTCGAACATCCAAGGATACATCATCTCCCCCGTCAACAGCAGCGGCCGCCGGTCGCCGGCAAAGGCCGGATGCTCGACGCGGATGCGTTCGGCCGCCCAGGCAGTCGGCGTCCCGGCCTGGCCATAGATGCTTTCCTGCAGAACGGCGAAGAGCGGATTGTCGTCATAGGAGGTCAGCGACATCACCGACGCGAGGAAGCGATCGGAGAGACGGTCTTCATTGGGACCGGCGAAAGCCTCGTCGACCAACCAATGGATGTTCTCGTAACCCGGCGCCATGCCGAAATCGATGCCGATAGTCTGAAAGCGGCGAACGGAGAGGCGATCGCCATCGGGCAACCGCACCTCGTTGGCCTCGATATAGTCGGCGATCCGGCCGATGCGTTCGGCATCCCCGGGGTAGCGGCGGTAATAGGCGGCGTTCTTTTCGGCGACGCGCGGGTAGGTGCGCCGATAGACATCATCGGCCGTCGCCCCAAGGCCAGCAAGGCCACCGGTGACATAACAGGCAGAAAGTCCCTCCGGCGCCTTCGAGAGATAGGTAAGTGTCAGGAAGCCGCCATAGCTCTGGCCGAGCGTCTGCCAGCGCCCGCCGCCGAAGACGGTTTTCCTCAGATATTCGCAATCGGCAATGATGCTGTCGGCGCGAAAGAGGCTGAGATAGTCGGCTGCGGCCCTGCCGTCGGCAAAGTGCTCCATGGTCGCACTTTCGATCCGGCTGCTGCGCCCGGTACCGCGCTGGTCGATCAGGATAACGCGGTGCGTCTTCAGGGCTTCGGCAAGCCATGGCGGCCCGCCATTGCTCGGCCGCGGCGATTTTCCGCCAGGGCCGCCTTGAAGGAAAGCCAGCAACGGCAGTGTTTCGCGACGGCGGGCGGGATCGCATACTTCGCGTGCGAAAACCCGGATCGTCTCCCCTTCCGGCTTCGACCAATCCAGGGGAGCGTCGACCATATGATCGCGTATCAGCATGCCCGGTATGGTGTATTCGATCGCCATCGCTACCTCCTCATTTTTCATGTCGACATATTGCCTACAGCGGCATTAGTGTCGGTTCAAGATCCTGGCTGCAAGGCGAGGGCTTCATCGATCCGGAAGCGCAAGAAAAGCAGGAAAACAACATGTCATGGCAGCATACGGTACCCCGCATAACTGAGGACGAACGGCAGACCCGCCTTGCCAGGCTTCGGCAACTGATCGAAGCCGAAGGATTGGCTGCCGTGCTTCTTGGGCCTACCGAAAGCCTCCATTACTTCACGGGGCTGGTCTGGCATCCGAGCGAGAGGTTCCTCGGCGCGCTCGTCACGCCCGCGACCATTTCCTACATCGTTCCGGGGTTCGAGCGTAGCCGTGTCGAAACACTGCCGCATCTGCCGGGGGAGATCCTGGTCTGGGAAGAGGAGGAGAGCAGCGCCGCTCTCATCGCCCGCCTTGTTGCCCAGGGCGGCAGACTTGCCCTCGACGATGGTTTGCCGCTTTTCTTCTATCATGCGTTGGCAGCGGAGATGGGCGCGGCGAGGCTTGCCGATGGCGGGCGGCTGATCCGCGACCTGCGTTGCATCAAATCGGCCGCGGAGATTGCGCTCATTCAGTATGCGATGGACCTGACGCTTGGCGTCCACAGGCAAGTGCATGGGCTTTTGAAGCCGGGCATCAAATCATCCGAGGTGGTCGATTTCATCGACCGGCAGCATCGCCAGGCCGGCGCCGATGCCGGCTCGACATTCTGCATCGTCTCCTTCGGCGCGGCGACCTCGCTTCCGCATGGCGCCGACGGCGATCAGGTCCTTGGTCGCGACGACGTCATTCTCATCGATACCGGTTGCCGTATCGACGGTTATCATTCCGATATCACCAGGACCTATATGCTGGAGGGCGGCGAAAGCGCGTTCGAACGGGCATGGTGGATCGAGCGCGAGGCGCAACAGGCCGTCTTCGACGCAGCCCGGATCGGCGCCGCCTGCTCGAGCCTCGACGACGCGGCCCGCAAGGTGCTTGCCAAACACTCCCTCGGCCCCGACTATCGTCTGCCAGGTTTGCCGCATCGCGCCGGTCATGGCCTCGGGCTCGAGATCCACGAGGAACCTTACATCGTTCGCGGCAACCACGCGCCGCTTGCCGCCGGAATGTGTTTTTCCAACGAACCGATGATCGTCTTCCCCGGGAAATTCGGAATCCGGCTGGAAGACCATATGTACATGACCGCCGAGGGACCATGCTGGCTGACCAATCCGGCGGCGGGACCGACCGAGCCATTCTCCTGAGCGGTCACCATCTCCTGCCCGATCAGGCCGCGCCGGTTTTCAAGTGGCTGTCAGGCTGGACGAGCATGAGGAGATCATCGCCGCGATCAAGGCTGGCGACGCCGAGCAGGCCAACCGGCTGACGATCGCTCACGCCGCGCAGATCGTCCGACAGAACCAGGACTATATTGCCCGCGATCTCGGCCGGCCGCTGGCGATCAGCATAGCCTGAAGCGACTGGATTGAAGAGGCGGAGGCTGCCCCGGCCCGCACATTGGCGAGGGGTGCCAGAAATTCGATCCGTCAAGTATTACTTCACAAACGTTACTTGCTTTCTGGCGTGGTAAAAGGTTGACTATGGTTAACCCCATAGTCTCGAGGATAGGATGATGGATTTGTTCAGAAGGGAGGGGGATGACCACGCTCAACTGAAGAAAATGACACTGAATGGCAGATATAGAAATATAGCGGCGATGCTTTCGATAGCAGTGGTTGCCCTGTCTATATTCTTGATATCGATTGGCGCTTTAATTGAGTTTTTTCAACCTGCGTTTTTGTCAAACGTCATTCTCGATGACGTCCCTTTGCACTACATCGCCTGGTTCATGATTACCTTCGGGATCACGATCGCCGTCATCAACGTGATTTTGGCGGCAAGGCGGGAGATCGAGCAAGAGACGGCCGAAAGCATGCTTCCGTCGGACGCAGCCGAGATCAAAAGGCAGGCTTTGCGTGACCTTCGAACACATCGAAACGGCTATGCGCGCTCCTCCAAGGTCAATCAATATCTCTGGAATTTTCTCACATTGGGGATCATCGTTTTGAGCGGTCTCTCATCGTTGTTTTCCGCCTATGGCCCGGTTGTCCCCAATTGGCTGCCAATGACAGCTTCCGCGCTCGTGGCACTTTTCGGCGTGATAATGGTTCAATTTCGCGTCAGGGATGTCTGGCAATTGAGAGAGCAGGGAAGGATTGAAGCGGAGGTGCTCGTCGCCGATGCTCACCTCATCGAGACAACAGACAATCTTGCAACGCTCAAACAGGTAGCCGCCCTCAGAAGGCGCGCCCATGCACTCGAGATGAAACAACTCAACCAGCTCTTCGTGGAAACCACCGAGGCCAATCCGTAAGTCACTGTCGGCATATGGCGGGGTTTATCAGAGCGGGCATATGCCCCGCCCGCTCAGGCAATCTATCTCAGCTGCGCAATCATCCGCCGCCCTTTAATCCTGAATGCCGGAGGTGCTCCCCGCCTTGAGCTTAACTTCGATGACCGGGACGACGATCTGAGGTCGGCGCACCGGCAGGACGAATGTCATTTGATCATCACCGACGGGGAACTGGGTGTTCGCCCACAAGGTATTGGCGGACGGGCGCAGCCAGGTGACCTCGCTGCCATCATGCAGGAATTGCGCATATTCGACTTTCCCCGCCAGCGCATCGAAATGCAGATGGCGATAGGGCCAGTTGAAGAGGTGGATATAGAGACGATCGCCATTCTGGGTCAGGCGGCAGTCGGCCGGAGCGGTGAAGTCGGACTGGGTGCAGCCGACGATGCTGCGCTCGTGCAGTGCCATCCACTCCTCATAAGCGGCAAGGGCTGCAATCGCGCGGTGGTCGAGTGTGCCGCGCGCCGTCGGCCCGACATTCATCAGCAGATTACCACTCATGGCAACGGTGCCGACAAGCATCTGGACCAGTTGTTCTGTGCTTTTCCAGGTGTCCTCGTCGCGGTGATAGCCCCAGGAACCGCTGAGCGTGTGGCACGCTTCCCAGACGACGCGCCTGCCATCGCGGAGTGGCCGGGCGCGCGGCATATATTGCTCCGGCGTGACGATATCGGGCTGCAAGCCGGCGAGATCGAGCCGGTTGTTGATGATGATGTCGGGGGCGAGTTCGCGCACCAGGCGCACGAGTTTCTCGCTTTCCCAATCCTGATGGCCCTTTCCGACCAGTTCTCCGAGCTTCCATTGCGGATAGCTGAAGTCGAACCACATGATGTCGATCTGGCCGAAGTCCGTCAGCAGTTCGCGGACCTGCTCGCGCATGAAGGCGGCATAGCGCTGCACGTCCCGGCCTTCATTGATTTTCAGCGCATCTGGATGATTGCGCTGCGGATGGCGTGGATCGACCGTGAAGTCCGGATGATGCCAGTCGATCAGCGAATAGTAGAACCCGATCCTCAGGCCCTCCGCACGGAAGGCGTCGACGAATGGACCCACCAGATCCCGCCCATAAGGCGTGTTGGTCACCTTGAAGTCGGTCGCCTTGGTATCCCAGAGGCAGAAGCCTTCATGGTGCTTGGTCGTCAGCACGACATATTTCATGCCCGCAGCTTTCGCGCGTCTGGCCCATTCTCGCGGGTCGTAGAGATCGGGATCGAAATGATCGAAATATTTCTGGTAGTCGGCGTCGTTCAGCTCTTCGCGGCTCTTGACCCATTCATGGCGTGCCGGCAGCGCATAAAGCCCCCAGTGCACGAACATGCCGAACCGGTCGTGAACGAACCAGGCCTTCTTCTCCTCAGGCAGGGCCAGCGACTGCAGATTGTTGATATCCATCGGATATTCCTCCTGTTCCAAACTTTAAGAGTTGGAGCATGATGTCGTCCGAAAACCGCTCACACTTTTCGGCATCATGCTCCGGGGCGTTCAGGTCGTTTCGCGGATGATGAGCTCCGGCACGATGACGATGCCGTGCTGGCGGTTTCTGGTGGCGATGCGGCTGAGCAGCAGGCGCACGGCTTCCTCCCCCATTTCGCGTTTTTGCACCCGCAGGGTGGTGAGCGCCGGGGACAGCAGTTCGGCAGTCGGAATATCGTCGAAACCGATCAAGGCGATTTGCCCGGGGATAGAAATGCCGGCGGCCCTGCAGGCCTTCATGGCGCCGATCGCATTGAGATCGTTGTAGCAGACAAGGGCATCGATGCCGGGCGTCTCCGCCAGCAATTGCGCGGCCGCTGTTTGCCCGCCTGCCGCGGTCGGATCACAATAAACGATGCCTTGCGCTTTGAGCCCGTGGGCGGCCAGCGTCTTGCGAAAGCCGACAAGACGGCTCTTGCCGCCAAACGAACTGCGCGGCCCGGCGATGATCGCTATCTTGCGGCGCCCGCGCTCGACCAGATGGTCGATGGCACGCGACGCGCCCGTCTCGTAGTCGGTGACGATCGTCCCCGCGACCTCGTTGGGCGCCTCGCGGTTGATGAGCACCACGGCACGGTGTGGCGCAAGCGCCTTGTGAAGCGCAGCGTCGGGCAGTCGCGGGCTGCAGACGATGATCCCGTCGACCCGATGCCGCAGCAGCGTTTCGATGAGTTCTTCCTCCCGCTTGCTGTTCTCGACGACATTGGACAGAAGCAGGTTGTAGCCGGCAGCGCTCGCGGCATCCTCGGCTCCCCTGATGACTTCTGGAAAGAACGGATTGGTGATGTCGGGAACGAGAAGGCCGATGGCCTTCGATCGATCGGACCGCAATCCGCGCGCAAAGGGATTGGGCCGGTAGTTGAGTTCGCTCGCCGCTAAGATAATCCGCTGACTGGTCTCCGCACTGGCTCCGCCCCGATCATTGAGCACGCGCGATACCGTCATCGGCGACACCCCTGCGGCGCGGGCGACATCGGCGATGGTTATTTTGGATTCTGGCTCTTTGGGGCGGCTCAATTGGATTGTCTCGTCAGAAGGGGCAGGAAACTACGATAACGATAACTAGCATGATTTCCAGGAAAGCCAAGTCTGCTCAGGCCAAGCATAAGGCCATGAGAATCTTTTTGACAAGATTTAACGGTAACGATAACGTTAGAGAAAGAGGAGAATACGTTAACGATAACCTAGAGCAAAATATTGGGAGGAAAGAATGCAACACGTCAGAATCTTAAGACGGCAGGTTGTCTCGACCGTTGCCGCGGCGATCCTCATGGGTGCCGGCTGGGCCGGTGTCGCATTCGGCTTTGAGGAGTCGCCGGAACTGAAGGCGCTGGTCGATGCCGGCAAGCTGCCGCCGGTCGAAAAGCGGCTGCCCAAGGAGCCGCTGGTACTCACGCCGCTTGAATCGGTTGGTACCTATGGCGGCACCTGGCGCACGGCCACCTTTGGCGGTGGCGACAGCGAGATCGAACGTTCAATCGGCTATACGAGACTGGTCCGCTGGAATCCGGAATGGACGGAAGTGATCCCCGATCTCGCCAAGAGCGTCGAGGTCAATGCCAATGCCACCGAATATACCTTCACCTTGCGTGAAGGCACACGCTGGTCGGACGGCGAGCCCTTTACCGCGGACGATCTTGTGTGGTGGAACGAGAACGTGCTGCGCAACACCAAGATCACGCCTGCGGCACCCGACTGGCTGACCGCAGGCGGAGAGACCGTCAAGGTCGAAAAGCTCGCCGCCGACAAGGTCGTCTTCAAATTTGCCGCGCCGAACGGCCTGTTCCTGATGAATATGGCGACCGTTCGCGGCTCCGATATTCTGGCAGCGGCACCGGCCCATTACCTCAAGCAATTCCACAAGGATTTCAATCCCGACGGCGTCGATGCCCTGGTGAAGGCAGCCGGTGCAACCGACTGGGTCCAGCTCTTCAACAACAAGATCGGGTTTCCCGGCCGCTGGCGCGATCTCGGCCGTCCAACGCTCGATGCCTGGGTGTTGACCGCGCCCTATAACGGCACCACCCAGGTCGTTGGAGAACGCAATCCATACTATGCCAAGGTGGATACCGCAGGAAACCAGCTGCCTTACTTCGATCGGATCACCATCGATGTGATGCAGGATACACAGGCCATCATCCTGAAGGCGATCAGCGGCGAAATCGACATGCAGAACCGCTTCATCGAGACGACGGACGCCCGTACGGTGATCGTGCAGAACCAGGAGAAAGGAGGCTACGGCCTGTTTATCGCCCGGCCGGCGTGGTCGAACGCCCTGCTGATCACCCTCAATCAGACCCACAAGAATCCGGCCTTGCGTGCTGTCTTTTCCAACAAGGATTTCCGCATCGGCCTCAGCTACGCTATCAACCGCGAAGAGCTCAACCAGCTGATCTATGCCGGACAGGCCAAGCCTTATCAGGCGGCACCGCGTGAAGGCACCGCGCTCTATGACGAGAAGATGGCGACGCAGTATCTGGAATATAATGTCGATCTCGCCAATCAGTATCTCGACAAGGCCGGCCTTACCAAACATGACGCCGAAGGCTATCGCCTCGGTCAGGACGGCAAGCGGATCACCTTCGCGATCGACGCCTTGACCGGAAGCCCGATCCAGGTGGATGCCCTCGAGATGATCCAGCGCTACTGGCGGGCTGTCGGCATCGACATGCAGCCCCGCCCGGCCGAACGTTCGCTGATCTTCTCCCGCCTGCAGAACAACGAGAATGACGGCCTTGGATGGGTCGGCGGCGGTGGCTACGACTTCCTCGGCCTGCTGGATCCCAAATGGTATTTCCCGCACGAATACGAGTCGAGCTTCGCGACGGCCTGGGGCCTCTATTACCAGAACCCCAAGGATCCGAACGCGCAAGAACCGAGCCCCGCTGCCAAGAAGCAGATGGATCTCTACCGGCAGGTGCAGGAAGCGCCGACGCTCGAAAAGCAGTTGGCCGAGATGAAGGAACTGCTGGCGATCACCCGTGACGAATTCTACGTCATCGGCACCAACCTGGAGCCGGATCGCGTCGGCATCGTCAAGACCAATATGCGCAATGTCCCGAAGGTCATTCCCAGCACATCGTTCTACATGACGCCGGGACCGGCAAAGCCCGAGACCTTCTACTACCAGCAATAACGGAACGCGACCGACAGGGCTGGCGTCTACGGGCGCCACCCCATCAACACCAGCCCAGTCCCAATCATCCGATCGGCGATCGCCGATTGAAGGAGCTTGACCATGGCCGGCTTCATCATCAGACGTCTGCTTTACATGATCCCGATGATGTTCGCGATATCAGTCGTGACCTTCATCATCATCCAGCTGCCGCCCGGCGACTTCCTGACCGCGATGACGGCGCGTCTGGCCTCCCAGAACGAAACGATCGATCCCGGCGTCATCGCCGGCCTGCGTGAACGTTACGGCCTCGATCAGCCCTGGGCGGTCCAATACTGGAAATGGATCAGCGGCATCCTGCTGCGCGGCGATTTCGGCCAGTCCCTCGATTGGAACAAGCCGGTCAGCGAGCTGATCTGGGGCCGCATGGGCCTGACGATGGTGGTCTCGGTCACCACACTGTTCTTCGTCTGGGCGGTGGCCTTTCCGATCGGCATCTATTCGGCCGTGCGGCAATATTCGGTGGGAGATTACGTCGCCACCTTCTTCGGCTTCCTCGGCCTTGCCATCCCGAACTTCCTGCTGGCGCTGGTGCTGATGTATGTTTCGGCTCAATATTTCGGCCAAAGTACCGGCGGGCTGTTTTCGCCCGCCTATATAAATGCGGTCTGGAGCTGGGCCAAGCTCGGCGATCTCATGTCGCATATGTGGATCCCGGTCGTCGTTCTCGGCACCGGCGCGACGGCAGCGCTGATCCGTATCATGCGCGCCAACCTGCTCGACGAGCTCAACAAGCCCTATGTCGACATGGCCCGCGCCCGGGGCTTGAGTGAAATCCGGCTGCTGTTGAAATATCCGGTGCGGGTGGCGCTCAACCCCTTTGTCTCGACCGTCGGCTGGGTGCTGCCGCACCTCGTCTCCGGCTCGGTGGTGGTCTCCATCGTTCTCAGCCTGCCGATCACCGGGCCACTGCTGCTCAACGCCCTCTTTGCCCAGGACATGTATCTGGCCGGCACGTTCATCCTGCTGATGAGCATGCTGACGCTGATCGGCACACTGATTTCGGACCTGCTGCTCGCCTGGCTCGATCCACGCATTCGCAACGGCTGAAGGACGAGACCAATGACCGATCAAGCCATCGCGCTATCACCCGAACGGATCCAGAATTCCGACGCGGTCGCCGGGCAGTGGAAGCTCATCTGGCGGCGCTTCCGTCGCCATCGCCTGGCGCTGGCGGCCGGCGTCGTCATCTTTTTGATCTACCTGGTCGCCCTGTTTGCCGAGGTTCTCGCCCCGGTTTCGTCGCAGACCTACGATTCCCGCTACACCTATGCGCCGCCGCAGCAGATCAGGTTCGCCGGCTACGACGCGGCCGGGCAGTTTCATCCGCTCTACGTCAACGGTTATTCGATGAAGGTTGACCCGATCGCGCTCAGCCGCAATTACGTGCCCGATCCGGCCGTCGTCATCCCCCTCGGCTTCTTCGTCAAGGGCGAACCCTACCGGCTCTGGGGGCTGTTTAATTTCGACCGGCACCTGATCGGCCCGATCGAGATGGGCAAACCATTCTACCTGTTCGGCGCCGACCGGCTGGGTCGCGACGTCTTCAGCCGGACGGTCCACGGCACCCGCGTTTCTATGTCCGTCGGACTGATCGGGGTGGCAATCAGCCTCATCCTCGGCATCATCCTGGGCGGCATCTCGGGGCTCTACGGCGGCTGGGTGGACGATGTCATCCAGCGCTCCATCGAACTCATCAACTCTATCCCGACCATCCCGTTGTGGATGGGCCTTGCGGCTGCCGTTCCGATCAGCGCCGATCCGCTCCTGGTCTATCTCTGGATCACGATCATCCTGTCGCTGATCGGCTGGACCGACCTGGCACGGGTGGTGCGCGGGCGCTTCCTGTCGCTCAAGACGGAAGACTTCGTCATAGCCGCCCGTCTCGACGGCTGCTCGCAGATGCGCATCATCTGGCGGCACATGGTGCCGTCCTTCATGAGCCACATCATCGCCTCGGTGACGCTTGCCATTCCGACGATGATCCTCGCAGAAACCGCGCTCTCCTTCCTCGGCATCGGCCTGCGCCCGCCGGTGGTGAGCTGGGGCGTGCTGCTTCAGGAGGCACAGAACATTCTTGCCGTCTCGAGCGCACCCTGGCTGTTTCTTCCCGGTCTCGCGGTGATCGTCACCGTGCTCGCCCTCAATTTCCTCGGTGATGGATTACGCGATGCTGCAGATCCCTATGAATACTGATCCCAATTTTGCCGCAGCCGGCGGCCGGCACAGGGATCGCGACCCGCTGATCGAGGTCGATGATCTCAGGACCCACTTCTTCGGGGGTGCGGGCACCATCAAGGCGGTCGACGGCGTCTCCTTTTCCATCCCGCGCGGCAAGACGGTCTGTGTCGTCGGCGAATCCGGTTCGGGCAAGAGCATCACCGGCCGCTCGATCCTCAACCAGGTTCCCAGGGGAGGGCGGATCGTCTCGGGGGCAATCCGCTACCGGCCGGATCCGGCAGCACCCTCCGTCGACCTGGCGGCGCTCGATCCGCGCGGCCACGACATGCGGGCGATCCGCGGTGCCCAGATCGGCCTGATCAGCCAGGAGCCGATGGCCGCACTTTCCCCCGTTCATACGATCGGCAACCAGATGGTGGAAGTGATCCGCCTGCATCTGAAGATGGGAAAGAAGGAGGCGCGCGAACATGCCATCGAGACATTGGCTCTGGTCGGCATTCCGCGGCCGGCCGAGCGTATGGAAAACTATGCCTTCCAGTTTTCCGGTGGCATGCGCCAGCGCGTCTGTATCGCCTTGGCGCTCGCCTGCCGCCCCAAGCTGCTGATCGCCGACGAACCGACCACGGCGCTCGATGTGACCACCCAGGCCAATATCCTCGATCTGCTGGCCTCGCTGCAGGCCGAATTCGGGCTCTCGGTGCTGTTCGTGACCCATGATCTCGGTGTGGTGGCCGAAATCGCCGACGAAGTCGTCGTCATGTATGTCGGCCGGGTCGTGGAGGCAGGCGATGTCGACACGATCTTCCACGCGCCTGTTCATCCCTACACCAAGGCGCTGCTGCAATCGGTGCCGCGCATGCACGGGCAACCCACCGAACGGCTTGCGATCATCGATGGCATGGTGCCCTCGCGTTTCAACCGGCCCCAGGGCTGCAGCTTTCATCCCCGATGCAAAGAGGCGAGGGCCGGCCTGTGCGACCAAAAGGATCCGCAGCCCGTTACGATCGGCGACGGGCATGTCGCCAGCTGTCTGCTTTACGAAGGAAGACAATGATGGCTGATCCCATAACCCAACCAAGCCCGCTGCTCGAGCTGACCGATCTCAGGATGCATTTCCCCATTCGCAAGGGCGCATTCCGGCGTGTGGTCGGACACGTCAAGGCGGTCGATGGTGTCTCGCTTCGTGTCGAGGATGGCGAAACACTCGGCATTGTCGGGGAATCGGGCTGCGGCAAGTCCACGCTTGCCCGCACGGTGCTGCGCATCTATCAGCCGACGAGCGGTGAAATCCGCTATCGCAACCGCAGCGGCGGCACGGTCGATCTCGCGGCCTTGTCGGGGTCTGCCCTCGACGAAATCCATCGCGACCTGCGCATCGTGTTTCAGGATCCGCAATCCTCACTCAATCCGCGCCTTCCCGTCATCGACATCATCGGCGAGGTGCTTGGTGTCAACGGCATCGCCAAGGGCCGGGAACTCGAGCACCGGGTCGCCGACCTCATGCAGAGCGTCGGCCTGCGGCCCGAATACATGCACCGCTATCCCCATGCTTTCTCCGGCGGCGAGCGCCAGCGCATCGGCATCGCCCGGGCGCTGGCCTCCAATCCGCGGCTGGTGATCGCCGATGAGGCCGTTTCGGCGCTCGATGTCAGCGTGCAGGCACAAACCATCAACCTCTTGCAGGACCTGCAGGAGCAGTTCGGTCTGACCTATCTCTTCGTCGCCCACGACCTCTCGGTCGTCCGGCACATCTCGGACAATATTGCCGTCATGTATGTCGGTCGGGTGGTCGAAAAGGCGCCGACGGAGCAGATCTTTTCGCGCCCGCTCCACCCCTACACCGAAGCGCTGCTCTCGGCCGTGCCGATTGCCGATCCGAGGATGCGCCGCCACGGCCAGCGCATCCGGCTGGCGGGCGAGGTCGCCGATCCCGCCCATCCGCCCCCCGGCTGCGCATTTCATCCGCGCTGCCGCTACGCCACCGAGCTTTGCAAGCAGGAGGTGCCGGGCTTACGCACCGTCACCGCCGATGGGCACGCAGTGGCCTGTCACTACGCCGAATCCTTGTCGCTTAATCCCTTCGCCGACCGTACCGTTCCGGAGTTCAATTGATGCCCGAATTCATTCCACGCTCCGAGCAGCGTCCCATCGTGGATATCTCCTCCACGACGCTCGATCTCATCTACTTCGACCTCGTCACGCTTTCGGCCGATGGCCAGAACACGCGGCGGCTGCCCATGCACGAAAGCCTCTACGTCGTGCTGTCGGGGCAGGTGGATATCGAGGTCGATGACATCATGTTCGAAGCGGT
The DNA here is from genome assembly GCF_013416305.1 of Rhizobium sp. WYCCWR 11128. Lineage (NCBI taxonomy): Bacteria > Pseudomonadati > Pseudomonadota > Alphaproteobacteria > Hyphomicrobiales > Rhizobiaceae > Rhizobium > Rhizobium sp. WYCCWR 11128. The sequence goes on along the minus strand of NZ_JACCEZ010000008.1, from coordinate 113,809 downwards.
GGGCCGGCGAGCCGATATCTGGGGAGGCGATGCGGACTCGGTTTACGCGCCCGTCGGAGCCAATGTCCGGATATCGGCTCGTGGCGCGGCGGCGGAAGTCGCCATTGCCGGCGGCCTCTGCGACACGCGTTACGCCGCGTTTCGCATCACGCCGGATGAGGTCGACGCGGTCAATGTCGGCTCGTCGGACACGCACAGCCAGCGGCGGATCGTCCACCTGCTCGGCCAACGACAGAACGGACGCTGCGGCAACCTGCTGGTGAGCGAACTCTATGCCGGCGAGGGCTGCTGGTCCGGCTATCCCCCTCACAAGCACGATACCGAAGACGGCGATGTCGAAACCCGGCACGAAGAACTCTATCACTACCGCTTCCAGCCAGAGACCGGCTTCGGCAGCCAGATCACCTATGACGAAGACGGTCCGGTCAAGATCCTCATGACCCGCAACGGCGACACCGTCCTGGTCGACCGGGGTTACCACCCGACGGTCACCTCGCCGGGGCACCGGGGCTATATCTTCACCATTCTCGTCGGCAAGCATCGCCGGGGGCTGATCCAGCGCTTCGATCCCGCCCATCAGCATCTGACCAAAACCATCCCCGGCATCGATGCGATGCGCGACAAGTTCAAATAATCCGGCTCCTGGCTTCGTGCGCCGACATTGCGGCGCACTGCCAAACGTCCGCCCAAGGAGAGACGACCCATGCGTGAACGTACGCGAATAAACGTTGATGCCAGTGAAGCGGTGCGCCCGTTCAACCGGTTCTGGCGCGGCACCGGCTTTTCACCCGCCGAGCTGCTGCTCGAGCCCGAGATGCGCCAGATGCTCGCCTATATCGGCGGCCTGCCGAATGAGGGCATCAAGTTCCTGCGGGTGCATTATCTCTACAATCTGCTGAGCGCAAAGGGCGGGGCCGGCTATGACTGGTCCCTGCTCGACCGCGCGCTCGACGTGATGATCGAACACCGGCTGAAGCCGTTCTTCGAGCTGATGGGCAACCCGTCCGGCCTGTTCACCGACTATGAGGACATGGATCAGGTCAGGCGCTGGCGGGATCTCGTGACGGCGACGGTCGACCGTTATGGCGCGCGTTACGGCATGGACGAATTGCGCACATGGTATTTCGAAACGACGAACGAGGCCGATTCCGGCTGGTGGACCTACGGGATCAAGGGTTACACCAACTACTACGACGCCTGCGTCGTGGGGCTCGATGCCATCGATCCCAACCTGCCGATGGGCGGGCCTGGCACCGCCCGTACGCTCTCGCCGATCTTTCGCGCCCTCATGGCTCATTGCGACAGCGGCACGAGCTGCCTCACCGGCGATGGCCCGCCGCGGATCGATTACATCTCGATCCATGAAAAGGGCGTCAACGGCAGCAAGGAAGACCTGACCCCGAAAACCAACGCCATCGTCGACCGCACGTTGCTCGTCGTCGACTATCTCAAAGAGCATCACCCGCGCCTCGCGGGCCTGCCCATCATCAATGATGAATGCGATCCGCAGCTCGGCTGGAGCGATCATCATAGCTGGCACGGCAAAGCCTATTACGCCGGCATCATCGCCCGCATCGTCGAACAACACGACCGGCGCATCATCGCCCCGAAAGCGGCGAATTTCACCTTCCTCAGCAATGACCACGCCTTTATCGGCGGCTGGAGCCAGCGCACGATCTTTGCCTATTTCGGTTCGCGCAATTTCACCAAGGCGCAGTGGGAGCACAAGACCAATCTGGATATGCTGGTCACGGATGTCGACAGGGCGCCGCCCTTCGACATCATCAAGAAGCCCGGCCTCACATCGATGGAACTGCTGGCAACGCTTGGCGATACCGTTTGCAAGGTGACGGCCGAACCGCCGCTTGCTCCCGACCAGGATGGCCTGGCGATCCTGCCGACGCGGCTGCCGGGCGGCGGTGTTTCCATCAGCCTCATCCATAGCGTCGATGCCATCAACCGTTCGGGCCGGACCGCCGTCCGCCTCGAGGTGAGCGGCTTGGTTCCCAGCCGCCACGCCCTTTGCCTGCTGCGCATCGACGAGGAATTCACCAATCCGATGGAGGTCTGGGAGGCCCAGCGCGACGAAAGCGATCCGCGTGGCCCCTTCGAGCCGGTCGGCGCACCGCCCGCACCGACCGAGGCGCAGTTTGCCGAACTGCGCCGGGCGCAGGAGCCCGCCTTGCTGCATCCGATCAGCGTCGTCGACTGCGACGAAGGCCGGATCAGTGTCGACCTCGATGTGCCATTGCCGTCGCTGACGCAGGTGCTTGTCGTTCCTGATACTGGCACGCACCCGGCGGCACCGACCGGCCTTGTCGTCGAACGCTACCTTGGCCTTGGCGGCCGGGAGGAGCGCATGCTGTTCTGGGCTGCCGGCGATATCCGGCCGGCCATCTTCTACGATGTCCTGGTCAGCACCGATGGCGGGACTTTTGAAAAGGTCAGTTCCGTCCCGCTGATCTCGACGGCATTTCTGCACATGTCGCCGCCGGAGGGCGTGCGTTATGCGGTGTGCGCCCGTGATGCATTCGGCCGCCGCAGCGAGCTTTGTGTCTCCCTCTCATGAACAATGCCTTTCTGCCTGGGATCTGATCGATGGATATCGCCTATTTCACCAAGACCCTGGAGGGCCTGTCGCTCGAGAAGGCGGCCGGGATCACTGCCGGTTTGGGATTCGACTGCGCTGATCTTCTTATTCGCGACGGTCACGCCGTTTCCCCTGACAGGCCGGAGGAAATCGTCAATGCGGTAAAGCTCTTTGCCGCGGCCGGCCTGCGCACCCCGATGGCGACCATCGATTCCACCCGGCCCGACGATGCCGCATCCCGGCTTCTCGGTTGTTGCGGCGAGGCTGGCATCGGGCAGGTCCGGCTTGGCTTCTGGCGCTACGACCCGTCGCGGCGCTGGCAGGCCCAGCTTGATGAGGCGCGGCGCGATCTCGACGGCTTCGAGCGCCTGGCCGAACGCTTCGGCGTCAAGCTGACGATCCAGCTTCACGGCGGCACCCTGCACAGCTCGGGCGCGCTGGCGGTGCGATTGCTGGCCGGGCGTGATCCCATCAGAATTGGCGCTTATCCCGATCCGGCCAATCAGATCATTCGCGAGGGGAGCGAGGACTGGCGTCTAACCCTCGATATTCTCGAACCGTGGTTCTGCTGCATGGGCGTCAAGAACAGCGGTTGGTTCCCCGGCGCTTACGGAGCTCATGGCCAACGCGCATGGCATTCGGACTGGTACGGGCTCGATGAAGGCATGGTGCCCTGGAACGAAATAGTCCCGCATCTGGTGGCCACCGGCTTTGCCGGCGTGCTCTCGATGCAATCCCAATACCGCGTCTCTCGAGAGCGGGCGCTCGACAAGGTCCGCGCCGATCTTGCCCATCTCAGGCGCCTGGTCGCCGTAGCGAAAGAGTAGAACCATGATCGAACAGGCTCCCGTTATCGCCGTATTGCTGACCGAAAAAACCCGCCGGATGATGCTGGACGACGCGGCGATTGCCCAGTTGAACGCTCTTGGCGAGGTGCGTTGGCCGACCGGCGCCACAATCGACGCCACCGATGTCGACCACCTGCTGCAAGACGCCACGGCATGTCTCACCGGATGGGGCACGCCGCCCTTCGATCCCGCCGCGCGCCAGCGCCATCCGCAACTCGCCCTTGTCGCCCATTCGGCAGGCAGCGTCCGAACACTCGTTCCCCCCCGTCTGTTCGACGATGGCATTCGCGTCACCCATGCCGCCTCGAAAATTGCCGCCTCGGTTGCCGAGTTCGTCGTCGCCGAAGCGCTGCTCGCCATGCGCGGCATTCATCGGCTGCATCATCAATTGCGCAACGGCGGCGAATGGCTCGACGTCCGCGCAGCCGTGCCGCAAAGATTGCTGGGCGCCAGAACGGTTGGCATCGTCGGCGCCGGATATGTCGGGCGGGCGGTCATGCGGCTGCTCGTTCCATTCGGCTGCCGCGTGCTGGTCGTCGATCCCTTTCTCCACGATAGCGAGGCCGCTGCGCTCGGCGTTTTCAATGCCGGGTTGAACGATATGCTGGCTCAGAGCGACGTGATCTCTCTGCATGCGCCTGTCCTGCCCGAAACGCGCCGCATGATCGGCGCCCGCGAACTGGCGCTGCTGCGCCCCGGCGCGCTGTTCATCAATACGGCGCGCTCGCAGCTGGTCGACGAGGCGGCTCTGCTCGCCGAGATCCGCTCCGGCCGCATCGAGGCGGCTCTGGACGTCTTTGACGACGAGCCGCTGCCTGCAGATAGTCCGTTCCGCGATCCCGCACTGGCCAATGTCACCATTTCGCCGCACGCTGCCGGTCACACCGAAGAGGCGCATCTCGCCCAAGGACAGGCCATGGTGGATGAGATCGGCCGGCTGCTTCGCCGGGAACCTCTCCATCACGAAGTGTCCCGTGCCATGCTCGACCGCATGGCATGACCATGGATAGAAGCATTGGAGGTTCCGTGACGGCGCCGCGCATCAGAATCATCGAGATCGCCGCTTTCGAGCGCGACATCAGGCTGCGCCTGCCGTTCCGTTTTGGCGCGGCAACTCTCGAAAAGGCGCCGCAAGCCTTTCTCAGGGTCCGCGTCGAGGATGAAGAGGGGCGAACCGCCCTTGGCGCCGCCGCCGAGATGATGGTGCCGAAATGGTTCGACAAGAACCCGGCGCTCACGCCGGCGCAGAATGTCGATCAGTTGCGCACCTCGATCCGCACTGCTGCGGCCGCTTCGCTCGAACCGTCGGCGCCGACGACATTGTTTGCCGCCGCCCGTCTGAACGAAATGGAAACCGTGCGGCGTTTGCCTGGAAATCCGTTGGCCGCCGGTTTTGGTCCGTCGCTCATCGCCCGCGCCGCGCTCGATGCCTATTGCCGCCTTGCCGGCATTTCCTTCTTCGAGGCGGTGCGGGGCAATCTCGTCGGCATCGGCGGCCCCATGCTGCCCGACGATATCGACGCGGATGCAGCTTCGGCGGTGCTGTCCGATCTCCGTCCTGCCGGCTCGATCTCGGCCCGGCATACGATCGGGCTTGTCGATCCGATCAGCGAGGGCGATGTCGTCCATCCCGTCGATGACGGCCTGCCGGAAAGCCTCGAGGCGGTGATTACGCGCTATGGCAACCGCTGGTTCAAGATCAAGCTTTCAGGCGCGATCGATGCCGATATCGACCGGCTGACGCGGATCGCCGCCGTGCTGGACAGCGTGACCGACTACCGGGTGACGGTCGACGGCAACGAACAGTTTGGCGGACCCGAACAGCTCGCCGCCTTGCTGGCGCAAATCAAGGCGACGCCCCGGCTGGCGAGGCTGCGTGCGGCCATTGCCTTTGTCGAACAGCCGTTCTCGCGCGCAATCACCATGGAAACGCCGCTGGGGGCTTTGGCGGCGCAATTGCCCTTCCTGATCGATGAGAGCGATGACGGCGATGGCGCCTTCGCCTCCGCCAGGCGGCTCGGCTATACCGGCGTCTCCTCGAAAACCTGCAAGGGCATTTACCGTTCGCTGCTGAAGGCGATCCGCATCAGAACCGGAACGGTGCCGGGATTGTTCCTCTCCGGCGAGGATCTGACCTGCCAGGCTGGGCTTGCCGTGCAACAGGATCTGGCGCTGGTCTCGCTGCTCGGTCTCTCCCACGTCGAGCGCAACGGCCATCACTATGTGGCCGGCATGCAGGGAGCGTCGCAGGCGGAGAAGGCGCGCTTTGCCGCGGCCCATCCCGATCTCTACGAGCAGGGTGCCGACGGACCGCTGCTGTCGATCCGCGACGGCCGGATCGCCATCGGCTCGCTCGGGGCGGTCGGCTACGCGAGCGGCGCCTTGCCCGATTTCGAAGCGATGACGCCATTGTCATGACGGCCGACAATGGTCAGCATGAGAGATAGGGAGTGCTGCCTCGTTGAACTGTTCGATCTGTCCGGCAAACACGCCCTGATCACCCGGAGCATCGATCACCCCGTTCCTCCAATTGAAATGTCTTCCAGTAGAGCATGACGCTCTATTCGAACGTTTTCAGCGCGGCCTGATTGGATCCCGGGACTTAAGAGAGCAGCAATTGAGATATAATTTTTTGAATCAAGCTTCAGCAACCACCGCCAAATCTCGGCAAATATGACTTTTCGCTCCGCGAAGCGGCAATGCAGAATATTTCGATGTGCCTTGGACACACGACACTCCGGATTGAACTGAGGTCGAACTCTAATAGCTGTGTGGATGTTAAGCGCGGTTAAGGAAGTGTAAAGTTTGGTAAAGGTTCTTTCTGCGACGCAGGCGAGGTAGGCTGTTGGCAGAGAAGATGCAGGACGCGCAGGCGGCGCGAGGCCGCCTGCGGGGGAACACGTCCCGCGGTCTCGTCCCGGGGGAGGGAATTCGACCGAAGAGGTTGCCATGAAAGCCGCCGGTGCGGCCCGTATCGGCTACGGAACCATCCGGCCAATGGCGCAGATGGTCATCTCGGACCTTGCCCTCGCTTCGAAAGCTCGGGCTTGAAGGTGATCGCCGCACGATCGTTGGATGCAAGCGGTTCCGAGTCGGCAGTATCAGGCCCGGTCGGGCGCACGAGGCGCTTGAGCGCCTCGTTGAGGTCGTCGACAAAAGTGAAGATGACAGGGATGACGATGAGGCTGAGCAGCGTCGACATCATGACACCGCCGATCACCACGATCGCCATCGGCTGCCGGAAGCTGGAATCGCCGCCTGTCAGGCTGAGAGCCACCGGAAGCATGCCGAATGCCATGGCGATGGTGGTCATGATGATCGGTCGCGCGCGCTTGTGGCAGGCATCCACAAGGGCATCGAACCGCGACATGCCCTGGCGACGCGACATGATCGCGTATTCGATGAGAAGGATGGAGTTCTTCGTCACCACGCCCATGAGCATGAGCAGCCCGATGACGGCCGACATCGAGAAGCTGGTTCCGGTCACCACCAGCGGCACCAGCGCACCGCCGAGCGAGAGCGGCAGAGCCATCAGAAGGGTGAGTGGCTGCAGGAAGTCGTGGAACAGCAGGACGAGGACTGCGTAGATGCAGAACACACCGATCGCCATTGCAAGGCCAAAGCTCTGGAACAGCTCCGAACTGCGCTGCAGTTCGCCCTGTTCGACAAGGGTGACCCCCGGCGGCAGGCGTCGGAGTGCCGGCAGAGCCTGCGCCTCGCGGTTGACGTCGCCCAGGATGCGGCCGTTGAGCTCGACGGAAAGAGTGACATTGCGCATCCGGTCGATGCGGTCGATCTCCGACGGACTGCCGCCGATCCGGATATCGGCAATCGACCCGAGATCGACATTGCCGTTCGTTCCAGCCACCCGCATGTTCTTGATGTCGTCGAGCTTCGTACGTGTCTCGGGGCTGAAGCGGACAACGATCGGAACCTGGCGCTGCGGCAGGTTGAGTTTTGGCAGATCGGCGGAATATTCCCCGTTCGTCGCTACGCGCACCGCCTCGGCGATGGCGCTCGACGTCACCCCGAGCGCTGCTGCGCGGGCGAAGTCGGGCGTGATCTGGATCTCGGGCGCCTGCCTGGCTGCGGTCGATGTCACCGCGCCGATGCCCTGCAGCGTGCGGAGCTGCTCTTCGAGCGCCGTGCTTGCACTGTCAAGCGCGTTGGCATCGTCACTGGCAAGGGTGATCTCCAGCTTCGTGCCGTTGCCGCCGCCGCCGACCGCGACCCGCACACCTGATAGGACCGAGAGAGCCTGCCGGATGTCGTTTTCGATTTCCGACTGTTTGCGATCGCGCTCGCCGATGGGCGACAGCACAGCGACGATCGTGGCGGATCCGACGCTGCTCGTGGTGCTGGAGTCGGGGCCGCCGCCTGATGATGCGGAACCGACCGAGGAAAAGACATGTGTCACGTCCTGGAGCTTGCCGACGATATCGGCGGCCTTCGTGGTGGTGGCGTCCGTCTGCTCGATAGTGGCACCCGGCTGCATGGTGAGCGTGATCTGAGCTCGCGCGTCGTCGGAAGCGGGCAGGAAGCCGGATTTCAGGAGTGGGATGGTGGCAAGCGAAAGTGCGACGACGACGGCAGTCACTGCCACCGTGGTCTTCCTGCGGTTCATGGCGGCTTTCACGATTGCCAGATAGGCGCGCATGACGCGGCCGTCCTTTTCCTCGGTCGGATGGGCCTTCATGAAATAGGCGGCCATCATCGGCGTCAGCAAGCGTGCGACGACGAGCGAGACGAGGACGGCAACGGCGGCGGTGATGCCGAACTGGCGGAATATAAGGCCCGGTATGCCGCTCATGAAGGCCGTCGGCAGGAAGACCGCGACCAACGTGAAGGTGGTTGCGATGACGGCGAGCCCGATCTCGTTGGCCGCCTCAAGAGCGGCGTCGATCGGCCGCTTGCCCATCTGCAGATGGCGGGCGATGTTCTCGACCTCGACGATGGCATCGTCAACGAGGATGCCGACCACGAGCGACAGCGCCAGCAAGGTGACGATATTCAGGCTGAAGCCGGCCAGGTACATGACAAGGAAGGTCGGTATGACCGATAATGGCAACGCCACGGCCGACAGGATTGTCGCACGCCAGTCCCGAAGGAAGAGCCAGACGACGATGATCGCCAGGATCGCCCCTTCGTAGAGCATGTGCATCGAACCATCGTAGTTGTCGATGATCGGCCCGATCGTGCTGTAGGCTTCCTCGATCTGCACGTTGGAATGCTTGGCCGCGAACTGTTTCATCGTCTCGTCGACGTCGGCCGCGACACCGCTGTCCGAAAACCCGTTCGAGCGCTTGATCTCGACCGCGATCACCGGTTTGCCGTCGAGATAGGCCATCGAGGACCGCTCGGCGAAACTGTCCGTGACCGATGCGACGTCGTCGAGACGAACCTGCTGCCCGTTGGCCAGAGGAATTCTGAGTTCCTTCAGAGCATCGACCGAGGCCACGGCGCCGAGCGTGCGCAATGTCTGCCGGGTGCCGCCAATCTCTCCAAGGCCACCTGAAGTATCAGCCTGAACCGACTTCAATTGCGCCGACACAGTGGTCGCCGTGACGCCGAATGCCGCCATCGTCGTCGGATCGAGGTCGACGTGAACCTCGCGGTCGACACCGCCGATGCGGTTGACCTGTCCGACGCCCGATACCGATAGGAGCGCCTTGGTCAGATCGTTGTCGATGAACCAGGAGAGCTCGGTTTCATTAAGGGCGGTAGACTGGATGGCATAGGTGACCAGCGCCGAACTCTGCACGGTGACTTTGGTGACGCTTGGCGTTTGCATCTGCGCCGGCAGATCGGCCTTTGCGCTGTCGACGGCGTTGCGGACCTCGTTCAGGGCCGTTTCGCTGTCCTTCTCCAGTTTGAAGGACACGCTGATCGACACCGTGCCATCGGTGATCGTCGTCGTGACGTGGTCGAGATAGCTCAGCGAGGCAAGATTGTCCTCGATCGTGCGGGCGACCTCCGTTTCGAGCTGCGCCGGCGCTGCGCCATCGAGCGTCGCGGTAATTTTGATGGTCGGGAGGTCCATATCGGGGAAGTTCTGGACCGGCAGATGCTTGAACGCCAGCAAACCGCCGACGGCAAGCATCGCAAAGAGCAGGATTGCCGGTACGGGATTGCGGATCGAAAATGCGGAGAAGTTCATCAACCTTCTCCCGCAGTCTTCACGAGATCGTTGTCCGACAGAAACGCTCCGCCCGACGTCACCACTCTCGCCGACTTATCTATGCCGGAGACGATCTCGACTTCCCCGTCGTTGCGGCGGCCGGTCTCGACCCGCACCCGCCTTACCCGCTTGTCCTCGCCGGCGGTGAAGACGTAGTTTATGCCGTCACGGAAAACGATCGCCGTCTCCGGAACCGTCAGTGCCGGTGTGGTCCTCAGTTCGATGGTGCCGGTGACATAAAGGCCGGTGCGCGGCTGAACATCCTGGGGAAGCGCGACATAGACGATCGCCCGGCTTGTATTGGTGTCGACCGAAGGTCCGACGAGCCTCACCTTGCCCTGAATGGCGTGTCCGTCCGGCCCGTCGATGTCGACGCTCAATCCTTCCGAGATGCGCGAGAGGTAACGAGCGGAAACCTCGGCCTGCCATTCGACCCGCTGCTGGCGGACCAGGCGAAACAGCTCGGCGCCGGAGGAGACGACCGCGCCGAGTTCGGCCGATCGCGAGGTTACGAGACCGTCGTCGACGGCCGTGACAGTTGTCTGGTCGAGCTTGATCTTCTGGCTGTCGAGCGCCGCCTCTTCAGACGCAAGATTTGCCGTCGCCGTCTGTTCGTCGGCGAAATATTCGACGATCTTTTCATCCGAGAGAGCGCCCGAAGAGCGAAGCTGGCGAGCCCGATCCGCATTGGCCTTCGCCTTTGTCAGGTTTGCCTTAGCGGTCACGACGGCCGCCTCCTGCTTGCGAAGGTCGGCCTGCACGCTGTCCTGCGACATCAGGACGAGGATCTGCCCCTTCTTAACCACGGAGCCGACGTCGGCCAGGATTTCGGTTACGCGCAGACCGCTCGTCTCGGAAGCGATGATGGCTTCCTGCCAGGGCTTCAGCCAGCCGCTTGCGGGAACGGTTTCCGGCCAGTCCCGCTCAGCCGGCGTCACCAGCGAGACGGTAAGGGCAGGTGCGGCGGATTGATCCGCCATGGCATTGCGCAGGGGAAGCAGAAGCGCTGCCGTAACAAGAGCGGCAACGAATATTCTGGGCGGCTTTCTCAACGATGCACTCCTTGTGGTCCAAGGCATGGGTGCCTTTTCCCGATCCGTGCCAACTCGATGCAGGATTGCGGCTCATGATGAGGCAACCCGATACTGGCTCGCGGTGATGTCATGGCAGGATAAGTAACCGGGTGAACGTTAAGTGCGGTCAAGTTAGTGTTAAGTTAGGTAAAACCCGGTCGCGCGACGGTGTTTGTGCTGTATGGCTGACAAGGATCAATGACGGACGAAGTGAATGAACAAGGTTCTCCTCATCGACGACGATGCCGAGCTGACGACGCTTCTGCAGGAATATCTGGTCGAAGAAGGATATGAGGTCGTCACCGATACGGACGGGCGCGCCGCCATTGCGGCGGCGGCCGGCAATACGGTCGATATTATCGTGCTCGACATCATGATGCCTCGGATGAACGGGATCGAGGTTCTGCAGAGGATCAGGAAGCTCAGCCAGGTCCCGGTCCTGATGCTGACCGCAAGGGGCGATGACGTCGACAGGATATCGGGTCTCAATCTGGGTGCCGACGACTATGTGCCGAAGCCATGCTCGCCGGGCGAACTTGCGGCGAGACTGCGCGCTATCCTCCGCCGGGCAGGCCAGCCGGCGGCCGGCGCGACGACCGACACGATAAGGGCGGGAAAACTCGTGATTCATCCGAGCAGCAGGATCGCCGAATGGCGCGGCGAAAGCTTGGAACTGACGGGCACGGAATTCAGCCTGCTCGAGGTCCTCGCTCGCAGCGCCGGCCAGCTCGTGTCGAAGCAGGACATTTCGAAGCGGGCCTTCGGCAAGCCGCTGACCCCGTTCGATCGCCGTATCGACGTCCATATCAGCAGCGTTCGTCAGAAGCTCGGACTGAGGGAGGACGGGCAATCCTGGATCCAGTCCGTTCGCGGCCAGGGCTACCAACTTCTCGTGGACTGACCATGCCCCGGCTTTTCTGGAAATTCTTCACGACGATCTGGCTGACGATGGCGGCGACAGTCGGCGTGATCTTCCTGCTCGTCAATTTTCTCCAGGGGGTTCCTTTTGCGCGCGAACTGGAGGAAGAGCGGCGCGCGATCGCCCTGAACCTCACCGCAAACGTGCTCGCCAGAGATGGCGAAGATGCCGCCGCGCATTTCGTGCGCACAAGCGAAGAGACGCTACCGGCTGGTCTGACGATCTCCAAAACTGCGGAAGCCGATGCCTGTGCGGTTCCAAAGACCGTCGATACAAGATCTTTCCAGAAGGACGGGGTTTGCTATCAGATTTCCCTGCCGGTCCAGGCGACGTTCACCTTCGACAACATAGGTCCGTTCATACCGTGGCTCGCGATCCTGATTTCGAGCACGATATCGGCAGGTGCACTCGCCCGGTACCTCATTCGTCCCGTCGTGCATCTGCGTGATGGCTTGAGCGCGCTCGCCCATGGCCGCTTCGACTTCCGCATCGGTGACAAGATGGCCGGCCGAAAGGACGAGGTCACCGCGCTTGCGCATGACTTCGATTCCAGCGCCGCCCGGCTTCAAGAGCTGCAGGATGCGCAGCAGAGATTGTTCCATGATGTCTCCCACGAATTGCGTTCGCCTTTGTCCCGTCTGCAGGCCGCTGTCGGCGTCCTCCGGCAGAGCCCGGCCAAACTCGGCGCCATGCTGGACCGCATGGACCGGGAGGTCGAACGGCTCGATGCGCTGGTCGGCGAAGTTCTGACGCTTGCCAGGTTGACTGCGGGATCCAGCCGGCCGCTGAAAACGCACACTCTTGATGTCATCGAGCTCCTGAACGAAATTCTCGGCGATGCGGCATTCGAAGCCCAGGCGCGGGAGGTCTCAATCACAACCAGTGTCGAGGGCGTCTTCCGCGCCGAAGTCGAAGGCGAACTGATCTACAGGGCGCTCGAAAACGTCGTCCGCAACGCCGTCAAATACACGGCCGAGCATTCGCACATATCAGTGGCTTGCGAGGCGACGACCGAGCGCCTCAAAATCTGCGTCACGGATCAAGGGCCGGGTGTCAGGCGAGACGAACTCGAACGGATCTTCCAGCCGTTCTCACGTGGGACAGAGGCCGTGCCAAGAGGCGGATATGGCCTGGGTCTTGCAATCACCAGGCAGGCCGTCGAGCGCCATGGCGGGCGTGTGCATGCGTCGTTGCCGGATGCCGGAGGCCTGGCAATCACCCTGGAACTTCCTAGAAAACCGACACCCTATGGTTCTGTTGACCACCAAGCCTGATTCGGCTCCCCGCGATTTTACCTAACTTTACAGTGTCTTTACCGCCATTAACGTTGGCGCCGCTAAGCCTGAACCCATGATCTCGGTTCAGAAAGCTCGCCAGTGAGTCCGTCGCTCTGCACGAAAATATCATCGCTCCGCTACGCCGCATCCGCCCTCACGCTGCTGCTCGCAGGCTGCGTCAGCGGGCCGGATCATGTTCCCCCTGAGATGCCGCTCCCCGCCAAATTCGCAGAGGGTGGCAGCAAGAGCAATGGTGGTGTCGTGACGGCAGAGTGGTGGACGGCCTATCGCGACAAGCGGCTCGACGGCCTGGTGGCCCATGGCCTCAGTGAGAACCTCGATGTGCTGCAGGCGCTCGAGAGCATCAACTCGGCTGCCGCCAATGTCACGGTTGCCGGCGCCGGCGGTCTGCCGAGTCTCAGTGTCGACGCATCGCACACGGTATCCGGCGAGAAGGGGCGGCTCCGCACGACGGTCGGCACCACCAACACGACAGCCGGCGGGGCCAGCCTTTCCTGGCTGCTCGACGTCTTCGGCCAGTATCGTCGCTCGAAGGAGAGCGCCATCGCCTCGCTGGGGGCCGCCTATGCGACGGCCGACAATGCAAGGCTCACCTTCCTGAAAGACCTGGTCGAGAGCTATATCGACGCCCGCTACTATCAGGAGCGCATCGCGCTTTCACAGGCGAGCTTGAAATCCCGCCAACAGACTTACGAACTCACGCAGCTGCAGCTCAAGGCAGGTGCCGCCTCCCGCCTCGACGTCGTTCAGGCCGAGGGTCTGGTACAGTCGACGAAGTCCGACATTCCCGGCCTCGAACAGAGCTTCACCGAATCGGCCCATCACATTGCCACTCTGCTCGGGATGCCGGCGGCCTCGCTGATGGGCGAGTTGCAGAAAAGCGCCGGCCAGCCGGTTTTCCGCGGCGACATTCGCGCCGGCATTCCGGCTGACCTCATCCGCAACCGTCCCGATATCCGCAAGGCCGAACGCGAGCTGGCGGCGGCTGTTGCCGATATCGGCACCGCAGAAGCCCAGCTCTATCCGTCGATCTCGCTCTCCGGTTCGATCTCGCCGAGCTGGGTCAAATCATCAGGCGCCAGCGGCGGAACTCTGACCAGCTGGTCTTTCGGGCCGACGCTCAACCTGCCGATCTTCGATGGCGGCAAATTGCGGGCGAATGTCGATCTCGAAAAATCCGATGCCAAGACCCAGTATCTCGCCTGGAAAGCGGCGGTGCTGAACGGGGTCGAAGAGGTGGAAAACGCGCTGTCGGCGGTTCGCCGCGACACGCAGACGCTGGAACCGCTGCGCAGGCAGGTGCAGACGGCGCAGGAATCGCTGGCACTGTCGACCACCAGTTACAAGGACGGCGCCTCGTCGCTGCTCGACGTCCTCGACGCGCAGCGTTCGGTCTCCGATGCCCAGGCAAGCTTAGCCGCCACCGTGCAGCAGGTCGCCAAGGATTATGTCGATCTCTACGTCGCCATCGGCGCCGGTTACCTCCCCCAAGAAGAGCCGATCGCCTCGAAACGAGCGGCGAAATCGGGCTGATCGGCCGTCCAATCACCTCGCGGCGGCACCGGTCAAACGGAGCCTGCTGCCCTTATATTTCAATATTTTACCCAACTTTACACTGGCTTTACCGCCATTAGCGCTGGCCTCGCTAAAAGCTGAATCCATGATCCCGGTTCAGAAGATTCGCCGATGACTTCCAATATCCGACCAGCAGAAGTGCCAACGCGGGCGGCACTCTGCGCCGTCCTCCTCGCTTTGCTCTCCTCCTGCACGAACGTACCCCTGCAGCAGGGCACTTCCCTCGGCTCTTATGCGGGAATGGCGACGTCGGGCGGCTCTCTGACCAAAGCAAAATTGCGGGTGAATTCGCCGGCGGTTCTTGCCGCGCAAACGGTACGCATCGCTCCGACGAAGGTGGAGAATGCCGGCGGCGGTTCTTTCGACGCCAAGGACCTGGCGCTCCTGACCAACGCCGTCGACCGGGCGCTGTGCATGAGCCTCATCGACCGCTTCAAGGTCGTGGGTCCAAGCCAGCCGGCGGATCTCGTCGTCCATGCGACCGTCACCGACATCATCGCGACGAACCGTGCGGTCGCCGCGACCTCCACCGTCGCCACGCTCGGCGCTTCGGTGGCAATGGTTCCAATCCCGAGGATTCCGATCGGTCTCGGCGGCTTGTCGGTGGAAGCCGAAGCTGTCGGCCAGGACGGTACGCAGCAGGCGGCGATGATCTGGTCGCGTGGCGCGAACATGCTGACGACAAAGGCACGGATATCCTCGGTCGGGGATGCCTATTCCCTGTCATCTGCATTCGGCGTCGATTTCAGCCGCATGCTGGTCAAAGGTCAGGACCCGTTCAAGGAAACGTCGTCCATCCGATTGATGCAAAAGATCAAGGCTTCATTCGGCAGCGACCCGAAATACCAGGCCTGCAAGGCCTTCGGGCCTGTGCCCGGCATCAAAGGGGCGGTCGCCGGTCAGCTCGGTCTGCCGCCGAGCTGGAGCGACAAGGGCGCGGCGGTCTCTCACTAGCAGCCAGGCGGCGGTCATCAATCATGCGCGGCATGGCGGCTGCGACATTTCAAAAACCAGCAGAAAGGACATCGACATGAAGACATATCCACGGCTTGCGGGGGCATTGATCGCAGCGCTTGCGGCGAGCCCGGCATTCTCAGCGCAGGAACCGTTCCTGCCGTCCGAGAAGGCAGCCGCGATCCTCGCCGATGGGGCGCCCTGGTCGGCACTGGCGCCGGATGGCAAGGCCCTCAAAGTCACCCTGGCGAAGGACGGCACCGGAAGCATTCGCGGTCCGATGCCGTTTGCGCTCTCCATCACCTGGACGGTCAAGGACGATGCGATGTGCATATCTGGCAAGATGGGCACGCACTGCCTTCGATTCCGCTCGGTTCCCGGAGGGCTTCAGGGTTGGGACGGCGACAAGCCGGATCTGAAGTTCAGCCGTTGACGGCAGGGAGTACCTTTCAGAGATACGCCGCAACATGAGGACTTTTCGATGAAATATTTGCTGACCTTCGCCACGGTCTCGTTGCTTCTGGCAGCGCAATCGGCTGTCATGGCACAAGTTCCGCCGCCCATCCCCTTGCTTCCCGGCCCTCCGGGGCCACCACGCGTTGTCATGCCGCCACCGCCCGATGCTCCTGCGCCATCGGAGGAATATTCGAATGAATATGACGGGAGACATTATGCTTTGTGCGCGCGCCGGTACCGGTCGTATTCAGCCTATGACAATAGCTTTCAGCCCTCTCGGGGACCGCGCAGGCAATGTTATTCCCCCTATGATTGAGCCGGCGTCCTTTCGAGCCTGCCGGAGCGGTTGTCTAACGTCCGGCGGCCTTCAGGATGCGGAGGGCGAGCTTGTAATGCGGCAAATCCAGCATGCGTCCGTCAAGCTGGATGACGCCGGTGTCCGGCCTGGCGTCAAAGGCGGCGGCGACTTTCTCTGCCCAGGCGATCTCGAAAGCCTCAGGCGTGAAGGCGTGGTTGATCACCTCGACCTGGCTTGGATGGATGGCCATCATGCCGGAAAAGCCGTCGCGCCGGGCACGGCCGACATAGGCCCTGAGACCGTTGAGATCGTGGAAATCGGGATAGACGGTGTCGATGGCCGGAACGGCGGTGGCGTGCGCCGCAAATAGAGTCAGCGAGCGGGCAAGCTCGAAAGGCGGCGTATAACGGCCATCCGTCCTGCGCGCGGTCGCAGCCCCCATCGCGGCGGGCAGATCCTCGGCCCCCCAGGTCAGGCCGCAAAGGTTCGCCGCGACCTCCCGGTAGCTGCCGATTTCGAAGATCGCGGATGGTGTTTCGGTTGCGATCGGCAAAATGGGGATTTCAGATGCAAGAGAGCCTGCGAGCTTCAGCACGGAAGCCGCACCCTCGGCCTTCGGCAGCATGATCGCGAAAGGATGAAGGCCGCTCAGAGCGGCAAGGTCGTCTTCGAATTCCGGGGAGGCGAGGGGATTGATGCGGATCAGCAGATGGGTTTCGCCTGCATGGCGCAGAACGAAGTCATGGATGGCCTCGCGGGCTCGTGGCTTGTTGGCGGGCGCAACCGAATCTTCCAGATCGAGAATGACCGCATCGGCGCCCGAGGCGAGCGCCTTTTCGAAACGCTCCGGCCGGTCGCCGGGCACGAAGAGCAGCGAGCGCAGCTTCATGACGGCTTCACCTTCAGCATCGCCATGCGCAGGCACTGGCAGACGGTCTCGCCGCGCTGGTTGAGGGTGATATGCCGGAAAGTGACGATGCCGGCATCGGGGCGGGAGTTCGAGCGACGCAGTTCCGTCACCTCCGTTTCCACCCGCAGCGTGTCACCGATGAAAACCGGCTTCGGCATCGTCACCTTGTCGTAACCGAGATTGGCGACGAGCGTGCCGAGTGTGGTGTCGCCGACCGAAAGGCCGACGGTCAGCGCAAAGGTGAAGGTGCCGTTGACGACGATCCGGCCGAATTCGGTGCCGGCCGCATAGTCGGCATCGAGATGCAGCGGCTGCGGATTGTGGGAAAGCGTCGTAAACAGCAGGTTGTCGGTCTCGGTGACCGTGCGGCGGATCTCGTGGGCGATGCGGTCGCCGACCGTCCATTCGTCGAAATAGCGGCCGGCCATCAGTCCTGCTCCTTCATGACGGTGACGACCAGCTGGTTTTCCGAGACCCTGGTGCCGGTGGAAACCTGCAGTTTTCCGATAATGCCGTCGAAGGGCGCGCGCAGCGAATGCTCCATTTTCATCGCTTCCACCGTCAGCAGGCGGTCCCCCTTGGCGACATGATCGCCTTCGGCGACATCCACCGAAATGACGAGGCCGGGCATGGGCGACAGGATCGCGCCATCGCCTGGCCCATGGTTTGCTTCGACCTCGCTCGCGGCGGGCAGGCCGATCGGCCAGGCATTGCCAGCGTCGAAAAGCACCATCGTTTCGTCCATCTCAAAGGCATTTGCTTCGAGGTCCGCGCGCGCCCGTCCCCAATAGAGGTGACCGTCGATGCGCACGCGCACCCGGTTGTCGTTTGGCCCGGCGATGCGAAAACCGGTCAGCACCGACCAGGGATCATCATCCGTGCCCTTCGAGAGCGCGGTGGCCGCTCTGTCGATGGCCGTTGTATCCGGCTCCGTTGCCACAAGGCTGTTGCCATGGCGGTCGAGAAAGCCGGTATCGATCCGGGCGGCGCGAAAATCCGGATCGACGGCGATGCGGGCGAGAAGACCGGCATTGGATCGGACCGGCCAGATCTCGATCTCCTCGCAGGCGGTTGCGAGCTTCGAAAGTGCGGCCTCGCGGGTCGCCCCATGCGCAATGATCTTGGCGATCATCGGATCGTAGAAGGCGGTGATCTCATCGCCCTGTTCGACGCCGCTATCGACGCGGACCGTTTGCGGCAGGCTGAGATGGTCGAGCCGGCCGGTCGAGGGCAGATAGCCGGCAGCGGGGTTTTCGGCATAGAGCCGGGCTTCGAAGGCCCAGCCGTTCATGACGATCTCGTCCTGCGTTTTCGGCAGTGGCTCGCCGCTTGCGACCTTCAGCTGCCAGAGCACGAGATCTTCGCCTGATATCGCTTCGGTAACGGGATGCTCCACCTGCAGCCGCGTATTCATCTCCATGAACCAGATCCGGTCGGGATGCAGGCCCTCCGAGGCATCGGCGATGAATTCGATGGTGCCGGCGCCGACATAATTGACCGCTCTTGCTGCCTTCACTGCCGCATCGCAGATCGCAGCGCGGGTGGCGGCATCGAGACCAGGGGCGGGAGCCTCCTCGATGACCTTCTGGTGACGGCGCTGCAGTGAGCAATCGCGTTCGAAGAGATGCACGCAATTTCCGAGCTGATCGGCGAAAACCTGCACCTCGATATGGCGCGGATTGGCGATATAGCGTTCGATCAGAACGCGGTCGTCGCCGAAGGCGGCGGTTGCCTCACGCATGCAGGAGGCCAGAAGTTCGGCGAATTCTTGCGGACGGTCGACGCGGCGCATGCCCTTGCCGCCGCCGCCGGCGACCGCCTTTATGAGCACGGGATAACCGATGTTTTCCGCCTCGGCCGCCAGCCTCTCTTCGCTCTGGTCCGCGCCTATATAGCCGGGGGTTACGGGCACGCCGGCCGCCTGCATCAATTCCTTCGCCGCGTCCTTGAGCCCCATCGCCCGGATGGCCGCCGGGGGCGCGCCGACCCAGAGGATGCCGGCCTTTTCCACCGCTTCGGCAAATCCGGCATTTTCCGAAAGGAAACCGTAGCCGGGATGGATCGCAGCAGCGCCGGTTTTCCGGGCGGCATCGAGGATGCGTTCCTGCGAGAGATAACTTTCGCGGGCCGGCGAGGGGCCGATGGCGATCGCCTCGTCCGCCTCCGTTACGAAGGGCAGGCCGGCATCGGCTTCGGAATAGACGGCGATCGTGCGGATGCCGAGCATCTTGGCGGTGCGGATGATGCGGCGGGCGATTTCACCCCTGTTGGCAATGAGAAGGCTTTCCATCATCGCCGCCTCACATCCTGAACAGGCCGAAGCGCGTCCCTCTAGGGATCGGCGCATTCAGGCAGGCGGAAAAGGCAAGGCCCAGCACATCCCGGGTCTGCCGCGGATCGATGATGCCGTCGTCCCAGAGGCGGGCGGTGGCATAATAGGGATTGCCCTCGGCCTCGTAGCCGGCGCGGATCGGCGCCTTGAAGGCCTCCTCCTGTTCAATAAGCCAATTCTCACCGCGCGCCTCCATGGAGTCCCGGCGGATGGTGGCGAGCACCGAGGCCGCCTGTTCGCCGCCCATCACGCTGATACGGCTGTTCGGCCAGGTGAAGAGGAAGCGCGGGCGATAAGCGCGGCCGCACATGCCGTAATTGCCGGCGCCGAAGCTGCCGCCGATGATGACGGTGACCTTCGGCACGCTCGCGGTCGCAACCGCCGTCACCAGCTTTGCCCCATCCTTGGCGATGCCGCCGGCCTCATAGCGGCCGCCGACCATGAAGCCGGAGATGTTTTGCAGGAAAAGCAAAGGTATGCGGCGCTGGCAGGCGAGCTCGATGAAATGGGCGCCCTTCAGCGCGCTTTCGGAAAACAGCACGCCGTTATTGGCGATGACGGCGACCGGCATGCCCCAGATACGGGCGAAGCCGCAGACCAGCGTGGTGCCGTAGAGCGGTTTGAACTCGTGCAGTTCCGAGCCATCGACTATCCGGCCGATGACCTCACGCACATCATAGGGCGAGCGCACGTCATCCGGGATGAGGCCGCAGAGATCTTCGGGATCGAGTTTCGGCGGCCGCGGCGGCTTGAGGTCGATATCGACTGATTTGATGCTGTTGAGGCTGGCGACGATATCGCGGACGAGCAGCAGCGCATGTTCGTCATTTTCCGCGACGTGATCGACGACGCCGGAGCGGCGGCCATGGGTCTCGGCGCCGCCGAGCTCTTCGGCCGAAATGATCTCGCCGGTCGCGGCTTTGACCAGCGGCGGGCCGGCGAGGAAGATCGTGCCCTGATTGCGCACGATCACCGTTTCGTCGGACATGGCGGGCACATAGGCGCCACCGGCGGTGCAGCTTCCCATGACGCAGGCGATCTGCGGAATGCCTTCGGCCGACATCTGCGCCTGGTTGTAGAAGATCGCGCCGAAATGATCGCGGTCGGGAAAGACTTCGGCCTGATGCGGAAGATTGGCGCCGCCGCTATCGACCAGATAGAGGCAGGGCAGCCGGTTCTGCAGGGCGATCTCCTGCGCCCGCAGATGTTTCTTCACCGTCAGCGGGTAATAGGCGCCGCCCTTTACCGTCGCGTCATTGGCGACGATCATCACTTCGCGGCCGGAAACGCGGCCGATGCCTGATATGATGCCGGCCCCTGGTGCTTCGTCATCATACATGCCGTTGGCCGCCAGCGTGCCGATCTCCAGGAACGGACTGCCGGCATCAAGCAAAAGCTGAATGCGGTCGCGCGGCAGGAGCTTGCCCTTGCCGGTATGGCGCTCGCGCGCCGTTTGCGATCCGCCCTCGCGCGCTTTCGCCGTGCGGTCTTGGAGCTCGTCGATAAGGGCCTTGTTCTTGCCGGCATTGGCTTTGAAGCTGTCGCTATTGCGGTCGATCGCAGTCGAAATCACCGTCATGATGCGATGAGCTCCCGGCCGATCAGATAGCGGCGGATCTCATTGGTGCCGGCGCCGATATCGTAGAGCTTGGCGTCGCGCAAATAGCGTTCGACCGGCCATTCCTTGGTATAGCCGGCGCCGCCGAGCGCCTGGATCGCTTCCAGCGAGACCTTCACGGCATTTTCGCTGGCAAAGAGGATCGCAGCAGCTGCATCGGTGCGCGTCGCGCGGCCGGCATCGCAGGCACGGGCGACGGAATAGACATAGGCGCGCGCCGAATTCAGCGCGACATACATGTCGGCGATCTTGCCCTGCATCAGCTGGAAATCGCCGATCGCTTTGCCGAACTGCTTGCGATCGCGAACATAGGGCAGCACAACGTCGAGGCAGGCCTGCATGATGCCGAGCGGTCCGGCGGCAAGCACGGCGCGCTCGTAATCAAGGCCGGACATCAGGATCTTCACACCTTCTCCCTCCCGGCCCATCAGCGCCTCGGCCGGCACCGCGCAATCCTCAAAGACCAGTTCA
Source organism: Rhizobium sp. WYCCWR 11128 (assembly GCF_013416305.1). Lineage (NCBI taxonomy): Bacteria > Pseudomonadati > Pseudomonadota > Alphaproteobacteria > Hyphomicrobiales > Rhizobiaceae > Rhizobium > Rhizobium sp. WYCCWR 11128. The sequence continues at coordinate 92,289 of NZ_JACCEZ010000008.1, read as the reverse complement.
GCCGTATCGCTGCCGCGCATGCCGAGCTTGGAGAGTTTCTTGGAGACGCTGAAGCCCGGCAGACCTTTTTCGATGATCAAGGCTGAAATGCCTTTCGGGCCGGCTGCGGGATCGGTCTTGGCATAAACGACCAGCACGTCGGCATGCGGTGCATTGGTGATCCAGAACTTGGTGCCGTTCAGAATATAGCGATCGCCTTTTTTCTCGGCACGCAACCGCATGGAGACGACATCGGAGCCGGCGCCGACCTCCGACATGGCGAGCGAGCCGACATGTTCGCCGGAGATCAGCTTCGGCAGATAGCGGCGCTTTTGTTCCGGCGAGGCCCAGCGGCGGATCTGGTTGACGCAGAGATTGGAATGGGCGCCGTAACTGAGCCCCACGGAGGCCGAGGCGCGCGAAACTTCCTCCATGGCGACGACATGATCGAGATAACCGAGACCGGCGCCACCGAATTCTTCCTCGACGGTGATCCCATGCAGGCCGAGCGCACCCATCTCGGGCCAGAGCTGGCGTGGAAACATGTTGCTTTCGTCGATCTCCGCAGCCAGCGGAGCAATATGATCGGCGGCAAACCGCGCCGTCGTTTCACGGATCGCGTCCGCGGTTTCTCCGAGCGAAAAATCAAACATGGCACTCCTCCCGCTGAAATATGTAGCGCGGGTTGCTGCGGGGTCAAAGTGCCCTTGAATGATGCGGGTGGAGAGCGTTGCGAATTCTTGTCGAGGGCGCGTGAGCGCCATTTTCTTGAAAAGATGGAAAATATGGAATATATGGAAATTAAACCGGAGAGATAATCATGCGACAGTTCACGACAGGTGATCTCAATAAACAGATTGGTGATGTCACCGATGTTGCCAGTCGCGAGCCGGTTATTCTCACCCGCCACAACAAGCCACGTTTCGTGCTGATGAGCTATGAGCACTACCAGCGGATGCGCAGCGGCGGGGACCCGCGTCGTGCGCATCACATTTCGGAGATGCCGGACGAGCATGCCGAATTGTTCGACGAGGCGATTGAGCGGCTGGCGCGCGGGGAAAGCTACGACGATGAACCATGAGTTTCGTCCCGGCGAGGTGATAACTTATCCCTATCTCTGGGCATGGCAACAGCAACGTAGTGAGACCGAGGGGCGCAAACAGCGCTCAGTCTGTGTCGTCATCGCGATCCGCAGTGCGAGCGATGGAAACACCCATCTCGTCCTTCTGGCAATCACCACACAGTCGCCGGAAGTGGGAAGGGTTGCGCTGGAAATTCCCGATATCGAACGCCGGCGCGCCGGTCTCGGTGATCTCAAACAGAGTTGGATCGTCGTCGACGAATACAATTACGATATCGTCGAGCGATCCTGGTACATCGAGCCTCATCAGGCGGTCCTTGGTCGCTTCAGCAAGTCCTTCATGATGAAGATTGCCGCCATGTTCGCGAAAGCGCGTGGCCAGTCAGGGCGGGTCAACCGATTCGCCTGACATGCCCTCGATTTCCGCTCCGTCCCGCCGGAAAGCCTCGGGGCTCTTGCCCATCCATTTGCGGAAGGCGCGGAAGAAGGCGCTCGGCTCGGAATAGCCGAGCTGAACGGCAATCTCGCCGATGGTCTTCGGTGTAGCCAGCAGCAGTTCGACGGCGAGGTCGCGGCGGATGTCGTCCTTGATGGCGGCGTAGCTTTGTCCCTCGTCGTGCAGGCGGTGGCGTAGCGTGGAGGGCGGCATGCGCATGTCGGCGGCGAGCTCGGCGAAGCTCCGCCACATAGCAGGTGTTGCCTGGTTCAAGCGCCGGCGCACAGTGGCGGCGACGCCGGCATCGTAACGGTAGCGCACCAAGATATTGGCAGGCGCACCGCGCAGGAACTGTTTGAGCGCCTGTTCGCTGCGTGAAATCGGCAGGTCGAGCATGGCGCTGTCGAAGCCGAGGCGGCTGATCGGTTGGGAGAAGCGTACCGGCGCGCCGAAAAAAAGCCGATAGTCGGCGCCTTGTTTGGGCTCGGCGCAGCGGAAATCGACGAGGCGGATCGGAATGCGCCGGCCGACCAGCCAGCAGATGATGCCGTGCAGGATGATCCAATAGGTGCGGTAGGCGAAGGCCGAACGCGGGCCGCCGGCGTCGCTGAGCTCGACCTCCGCCAGACCGTCGCGGATGACGAGCTGTCCCCTGGGATCGTCGAGCACGACATCGAGGAAGCGCAGCGCCCGACGGAGCGCTTGACCCAGCGTCGGCGCATGCAGCACGGAGTGGCAGAGCAGCGTGAAGCTGCCGCTGCGCATCGGCCTTGCGCCCATGCCGAAGAATTCATCGTCGAGCTCGGCGGCGATCGCCAGCCAGAGCGCGCCATAGGTCTCTGCCGAAACCGGCTGATCGACCGGGGATGCCAGACCGACGCGCGCAAGGATCGGCGCCGTCGGCTTGCCGAGCCGTCGCAGGCTGTCGAGTGCCTCCTCCACGAAGCCCGGCGCGATCATGCGTCGCTCGATCTCGGCCATTCTATCCTCGCTATGGCAAAACTGGCCGAAATAATGGAGCAGTTCTGTCATCGCTTGCAATAGGTGGAGCGAATAGAATCGTATCCGTCGGTTGCGCTTGGAGGAATGGCGCGGCCGGCGGGGAGGAATATTCATGCTGATCCCAGGTGCAAGTTTCATCGTGACCGGCGGCGGCTCCGGTCTCGGAGCGGCAACGGCACGTATGATCGTGGAAGCCGGCGGGCGGGTGACGGTCGCCGACCTCAACGTGGAAGCCGGTGAGGAAATTGTCCGGGAATTCGGGAGCGATGCCCGTTTCGTCAAGGCTGACGTGACGGATGGCGAGGAAGCAGCCGCAGTGATCGCTGCAGCCCTCGAAGCCTTCGGGGACTTACGCGGCTTGGTGAATTGCGCCGGCGTGGCGCCGGCCGAAAAAGTGATCGGCCGCGACGGGCCGCATCGGCTCGAAAGTTTTGCACGCACGGTCGGGATCAATCTCATCGGCACGTTCAACATGATCCGCCTGGCCGCCGCGGCGATCGAGAAGACGGAGCCGGATGCGGAAGGCGAACGCGGCGTGATCGTCAATACGGCCTCGGTTGCCGCCTTCGACGGCCAGATCGGCCAGGCAGCCTATGCCGCCTCCAAGGGCGGGGTGGCGGCGATGACCTTGCCGATCGCCCGCGAGCTTGCCCGCCATGGCATTCGCGTCGTCGCGATTGCGCCCGGTATTTTCGAGACGCCGATGATGGCTGATATGCCGGCCGAGGTTCAGGCGGCACTCGGCAAGAGCGTGCCCTTTCCGCCGCGGCTCGGCCGGCCAGCGGAATTTGCCGGGCTGGTACGTCATATCTTTGAAAACAACATGCTGAACGGCGAGGTCATCCGCCTCGACGGCGCATTGCGGATGGGCGCGCGTTGAGCGCGTCGCCCCAAGGAGGAAAGATGGTTTTGCAGGATCCCATCGTCATCGTCGGTGCAGCGCGCACCCCGATCGGCAGCTTTCAGGGAGAGCTGAAGGACGCCACCGCACCCGAGCTTGGAGCAACGGCGATCCGGGCGGCACTCCAGCGCAGCGGTGTCGAGGCCGAGGCGATCGAAGAGGTCGTCTTCGGCTGCGTGCTGCCCGCCGGCCAGGGCCAAGCGCCGGCGCGCCAGGCGGCGATCCATGCCGGGCTGCCTTTTGCGACCGCGGCGAGCACCGTCAACAAGATGTGCGGCTCGGGCATGAAGGCGGTGATGATGGCGCATGATCTGATCGCCGCGGGCAGTGGCTCGATAGCCGTCGCGGGCGGCATGGAAAGCATGACCAATGCGCCCTATCTCCTTGACAAGGCCCGCGGCGGCTACAGGCTCGGCCATGGGCGTGTCGTGGATCACATGTTCCTCGACGGGCTGGAGGATGCTTATGACAAGGGGCGCTTGATGGGCAGCTTCGCGGAGGATTGCGCCGAGGCCTATCAGTTCACGCGCGAGGCGCAGGATGCCTATGCGATCGCCTCGCTGACGCGGGCGCAGAAGGCGATCGCGGAAGGCTGTTTCGAAAGCGAGATCGTGCCGGTCACGGTGAAATCCGGTAAATCAGAGCAGGTGGCGAGCCGCGACGAACAGCCGGGCAAGGCGAAGCTCGACAAGATCCCGACGCTGAAGCCGGCCTTCCGTGACGGCGGCACGGTGACGGCTGCCAATTCCAGCTCGATTTCCGATGGCGCGGCAGCCGTGGTGCTGATGCGCCGCTCCGAGGCGGAACATCGCGGCCTCAAGCCGCTTGCCACTATCCTTGGCCATGCCACGCATTCTCAGGCACCCAATCTTTTCGCCACCGCACCGATCGGCGCTCTGCAGAAGCTGTCCGACCGTACCGGCTTGGCGCTCTCGGAGGTCGATCTCTTCGAAATCAACGAGGCCTTTGCCGTCGTCGCCATGGCGGCGATGCGCGATCTCAACCTGCCGCATGAGAAGGTCAATGTGCATGGCGGCGCCTGCGCGCTCGGCCATCCCATAGGCGCATCGGGAGCCCGCATCCTGGTAACACTGCTTGCGGCGCTGGAGCGCTACGACCTGAAGCGCGGCATGGCCGCGCTCTGCATCGGTGGCGGCGAGGCGACGGCAGTCGCCATCGAGCGGCAATAGGGAAGGGGAAAACAGATGATCCTTTCCGACCTCCAGCAGCAGATCTCAGATCTCGCCCGCGATTTTGCCCGCGACCGGCTGGCGCCGGGAGCGGCCAAACGCGACCGGGAACATCTCTTTCCGCGCGAGGAGTTGAAGGAGATGGGCGAACTCGGGCTGCTCGGCATGCTGGTGCCGGAAGCCTATGGCGGCTCGGACACCGGCGTGGTCGCCTATGCCGCGGCACTGGAGGAAATTGCCGCTGGCGACGGGCCTTGTTCGACGATCATGAGCGTGCACAGCTCCGTCGGCTGTGTGCCGATCCTGAAATTCGGCACCGAGGAGCAGCGGCAGCGCTTCCTGCCGAAGCTGGCAAATGGTGAATGGATCGGCGGCTTCGCACTGACCGAGCCACAGGCCGGTTCCGATGCTTCCAACCTCAAGACCAAGGCGCGGCGTGACGGCGATCACTACGTGCTCGACGGCGCCAAGCAGTTCATCACTTCGGGAAAGAACGGCAATGTCATCATCGTCTTCGCCGTGACCGATCCTGATGCCGGCAAGAAGGGCATTACCGCCTTCATCGTGCCGACGGACACGCCGGGCTACGAGGTGATCCGGGTCGAGGAAAAGCTCGGACTGCATTCCACCGATACCTGCCAGATCGCCTTCAACAACATGCGCATTCCTGCGGATTTGAGGCTGGGTGCGGAAGGCGAAGGCTACCGTATCGCGCTCGCCAATCTCGAGGGCGGACGGATCGGCATTGCCGCGCAGGCGGTCGGCATGGCGCGGGCGGCCTTCGAGGCGGCGCGTGACTACGCCAAGGAGCGTACGGCCTTCGGCAAGCCGATTTTCGAACATCAGGCCGTGGCCTTCCGCCTTGCCGATATGGCGGTGCGGATCGAGGCGGCGCGCCAGCTCGTCTTTCACGCGGCTTCCCTCAGGGAGGCGGAGCTTCCCTGCCTGTCGGAAGCCTCGATGGCGAAGCTCTTTGCCTCCGAGATGGCCGAGCGCGTCTGCTCCGACGCGATCCAGATCCATGGCGGTTATGGCTACATGGCCGATTATCCGGTCGAGCGCATCTACCGCGACGTGCGCATCTGCCAGATCTATGAAGGAACGAGCGACGTGCAGCGCATGGTGATCGCCCGCAATCTATAGGAATGACATCCGGTCCGCTTCCGGGGAGGGAGGGCAGGACCGGAAAAGGGAGGAACGAAAAAACATGGTGGATTCCGCTCGTTTGAGCCTGCACGTCCCCGAACCCGCCGTCCGTCCGGGCGGCCAGCCTGATTTTTCCAACGTCAAGATTGCCAAGGCCGGCTCGGTGCCGCGGCCGGAGGCGGATGTCGCATCGGAGGACATCCGCGACCTTGCCTATTCGATCATCCGCGTTTTGAACCGCGACGGCGAGGCGGTCGGCCCCTGGGCAGGCTCGCTTTCCGATGAGGAATTGCTGACCGGGCTGCGCAACATGATGAAACTGCGGGCCTTCGACGCCCGCATGCTGATGGCGCAGCGGCAGGGCAAGACCTCCTTCTATATGCAGCATCTCGGCGAGGAAGCCGTCAGTTGCGCCTTTCGCAAGGCGCTCGAGAAGGGAGACATGAATTTCCCGACCTATCGCCAGGCGGGCCTGCTGATTGCCGACGACTATCCTATGGTCGAGATGATGAACCAGATCTACTCGAACGAGAGCGATCCCCTCCGCGGCCGGCAACTGCCGATCATGTATTCCTCCAAGGAGCACGGCTTCTTCACCATCTCGGGCAATCTCGCCACCCAATATGTGCAGGCCGTCGGCTGGGCGATGGCCTCGGCGATCAAGAACGACAGCCGCATTGCCGCGGCCTGGATCGGCGATGGATCGACGGCGGAATCGGATTTCCATTCTGCGCTCGTCTTCGCCTCGACCTATAAGGCGCCCGTCATCCTCAACATCGTCAACAATCAGTGGGCGATCTCCACCTTCCAGGGCATCGCCCGCGGCGGCTCCGGCACCTTCGCTGCCCGCGGCCTCGGCTTCGGCATTCCGGCGTTGCGGGTCGACGGAAACGACTATCTCGCCGTCCACGCCGTCGCCCGCTGGGCGGCGGAGCGCGCGCGGCGCAATCTCGGCCCGACGCTGATCGAATATGTGACCTATCGCGTCGGCGCGCATTCGACCTCGGACGATCCGAGCGCCTATCGGCCGAAGACGGAATCGGAGGTCTGGCCGCTCGGCGATCCGGTGCTGCGGCTGAAGAAACATCTGATCGTCAAGGGTGTTTGGTCGGAAGAGCGGCATGTGCAGGCGGAAGCCGAAATCATGGACGAGGTGATCGAGGCGCAGCGCCAGGCCGAGACGCATGGCACGCTGCATGCCGGCGGCAGGCCTTCGGTGCGCGACATTTTCGAGGGCGTCTATGCCGAGATGCCGCCGCATATCCGCCGCCAGCGGCAGAAGGCGGGGTACTGACATGGCCAGAATGACGATGATCGAGGCGGTGCGCAGCGCCATGGACGTCTCGATGGCGCGCGACGATAATGTCGTCGTTTTCGGCGAAGACGTCGGCTATTTCGGCGGCGTCTTTCGCTCGACGCAGGGCCTGCAGGCAAAATACGGCAGGACGCGCTGCTTCGATACGCCGATCAGCGAATCCGGCATCGTCGGCACGGCGATCGGCATGGCGGCCTATGGGCTGAAGCCCTGCGTCGAAATCCAGTTCGCCGATTACATGTATCCGGCCTATGACCAGCTGACGCAGGAGGCGGCGCGCATCCGCTACCGTTCCAACGGCGATTTCACCTGCCCGATCGTCGTGCGCATGCCCACAGGCGGCGGCATCTTCGGCGGCCAGACGCACAGCCAGAGCCCGGAGGCGCTTTTCACCCATGTCTGCGGGCTGAAGGTGATCGTCCCTTCCAATCCCTATGACGCCAAAGGCCTGCTGATCGCGGCGATCGAGGATCCTGATCCCGTCATGTTCCTGGAGCCGAAGCGGCTCTATAACGGCCCCTTCGACGGCCATCACGAGCGGCCGGTGACGCCCTGGTCGAAACACGACCTCGGCGAGGTGCCCGATGGCCACTACACCATCCCGATCGGCAAGGCCGAAGTGCGGCGCGCGGGATCGGCGGTGACGGTGGTTGCCTATGGCACCATGGTGCATGTGGCGCTTGCCGCAGCCGAGGATGCCGGCGTCGATGCCGAGGTGATCGATTTGAGAAGCCTGCTGCCGCTCGATCTCGATACGATCGTCAAATCGGTCTCGAAGACCGGACGTTGCGTCGTCGTGCATGAGGCAACACTGACATCCGGCTTCGGCGCCGAGGTCGCAGCACTGGTACAGGAACATTGCTTCTATCATCTCGAAGCGCCGGTCGTGCGTGTTGCCGGCTGGGACACGCCCTATCCGCATGCGCAGGAGTGGGACTATTTCCCCGGTCCCGGCCGTGTCGGGCGGGCGCTTGCCGAAGTCATGGAGGCCTGAGCTGTGGGCGAATTCATCATCAAGATGCCGGATGTCGGGGAGGGGGTCGCCGAGGCCGAGATTGTGGAATGGCTCGTGAAGACGGGAGATCCCGTCCGCGAGGACATGGTGATCGCCGCCGTCATGACCGACAAGGCCACCGTGGAAATTCCGTCTCCCGTCAATGGCACCGTCACCTGGCTTGCCGGCGAGGTCGGAGACCGCATCGCGGTCAAGGCCCCGCTGGTACGGATCGAGACGGCGGGAGATGTCGGCGAGGCGCAGCCCGTAGGGATTTCGCAGACGCCGATTGCCGAAACGCTCACGGCCGAGATTGCAAAACCTGCTCCGGCAACGCCAACTCCTGCGCCGGCGCCGGCGGAAAAGCCGCTTGCCGCTCCCTCGGTGCGGCTCTTCGCCAGGGAAAGCGGTGTCGATCTCAGGCAGGTGCAGGCGACCGGACCGGCCGGGCGCATCCTGCGCGAGGATATCGAGCAATTCCTAGGCCATGGGACCGCGCCTGCAACGGCAAAGAACGGCTTTGCCAGGAAGACAGCGACCGAGGAGATCAAGCTGACTGGTCTGCGCCGCCGCATTGCCGAGAAGATGGTGCTTTCCGCCTCGCGCATCCCCCACATCACCTATGTGGAGGAAGTGGATATGTCCGCGCTCGAGGAGTTGCGCGCCACCATGAACGGCGATCGCAGGCCTGATCATCCGAAGCTGACGGTTCTGCCCTTCCTGATGCGGGCTCTGGTCAAGGCCATCTCCGAGCAGCCTGACGTCAACGCCACTTTCGACGACGATGCCGGCATCATCACGCGCTATAGTGCCGTGCATATCGCCATCGCCACGCAGACGCCGGCCGGTCTGACTGTGCCGGTGGTGCGGCATGCCGAAGCCCGCGGCATCTGGGATTGCGCCGCCGAGATGAACCGGCTGGCGGAAGCGGCGCGATCGGGTACTGCGACACGCGATGAGCTTTCCGGGTCCACCATCACCATCAGCTCGCTCGGAGCGCTCGGTGGTATCGTCTCGACACCCATCATCAATCATCCTGAGGTGGCGATCGTCGGCGTCAACAAGATCGCCACACGACCGGTCTGGGACGGCACGCAGTTCGTGCCGCGCAAGATGATGAACCTCTCCTCCAGCTTCGATCATCGCATCATCGACGGCTGGGATGCGGCAAACTTCGTGCAGCGCATCCGCACGCTGCTCGAAACGCCGGCGCTCATTTTTATCGAAAGCTGAGATCCATGAAAGAGATCGCCTGCAAGCTCCTCGTCATCGGCGCCGGTCCGGGCGGTTATGTCTGCGCCATTCGCGCCGGGCAGCTCGGCATCGATACTGTTATCGTCGAGGCCGGCAAGCCGGGCGGCACCTGCCTGACGGTCGGCTGCATTCCCTCCAAGGCGTTGATCCATGCGGCTGAGGAATTCGAGGCGACGCAAAAGATGCTTGCCGGCAAGAACCCGATGGGCATCCGCGTCGAAGGCGCCTCGATCGATCTTGGCAGGACGATTGCCTGGAAGGACGGGATCGTCGGCCGGCTGACGGGTGGCGTCTCGGGCCTGCTGCAGAAGGCGCGCGTCAAGATTGTCCACGGGCGAGCCCACTTCCGCGACGGCAAGACGGTGGAGGTGGAGACGGAAACCGGCCAGCAGATCATCCGCGCCGAAACCGTGGTCATTGCCACCGGTTCCGATCCGGTGGAGCTTGCCAATCTGCCTTTCGGCGGCCGGGTCATTTCCTCGACGGAGGCGCTGTCGCTGACGGAACTGCCGAAAAAACTCGTCGTGGTCGGCGGCGGTTATATCGGGCTGGAGCTCGGGACCGCCTTTGCCAAGATGGGGTCTGATGTGACGGTTGTCGAGGCGACGCTACAGGTGCTGCCGCTATATGATGCCGAGCTGGTGCGGCCCGTCATCCGCAAGCTGACCGAAGGCGGTATCCGGGTGTTGACGGGTGCGAAGGCGATCGGCCTTGCCGATAATGGGGAGGCATTGATCGTCGAAACGGCTGATGGCCGGCGAGAGACCCTGCCGGCGGACCGCATCCTCGTCACCGTCGGCCGCCGCCCAAGAACCGCAGGATCCGGTCTCGAAGAGCTCGATCTCGATCGTGCCGGCCCTTATCTGAGGATCGACGACCGTTGCCGCACGTCGATGCGCGGCATCTATGCGATCGGCGATGTGACCGGCGAGCCGATGCTTGCCCATCGGGCCATGGCGCAAGGGGAGATGGTGGCGGAAATCATCGCCGGAAAGAAGCGGGCCTGGGACAAACGATGCATTCCCGCCATCTGCTTCACCGATCCGGAGATCGTTAGCGCCGGGCTGTCGCCGGCCGAGGCGAAGGCGCAAGGCTATGAAATCCGCACCGGCCAGTTTCCGTTCAGCGCCAACGGACGGGCAATGACGATGCTGTCCGAAGAAGGCTTCGTGCGCGTCGTGGCCCGCGCCGATACTAATCTCGTGCTCGGCCTGCAGGCGGTGGGAGCCGGGGTCTCCGAGCTCTCGGCGGCTTTTGCTTTGGCCATCGAGATGGGTGCGCGCCTGGAAGACATCGCCGGCACCATCCATGCGCATCCGACCCGCAGCGAAGCGGTGATGGAGGCGGCGCTGAAAGCTCTGGGAAGCGCCCTGCATATCTGAGCCGAAGCCTGAGACCGTGGCCATCCGAACGGTGAGGCGCTCCGGGATGATTGCAGCGCGTCTCTTTCCGGCTTCCTTGCCGGCGCAGCAAGGAAGTCTGTGTGGCAATGGCGAGTTGCCATCAGCGGCGGATATCGATGGCTTGGCTTGGCATTTTCTCGGCGTTTTGCAGGCTGCAATGAACCTGCCACAGGCAGGCGCGAGCGGCCTCGTGCTGCGGCGCGTCATCGACTTCGGGATGTCGGCATGGCCGCTGAAATAGCAGATGTGGGGAATGCACGGGAGCGAGCTTCGTGACAGATCATAGCGGTTTCAGGAAGCAGGCTTCTGGGAATCTGCGTCTTGATAACCATCATGAGAAATTGGCTCGTTTCACCTCTCAATTTACTGGGTGGGCCAAGAGTTCTTATCCCATCAAGAGCGCTAAACGGGCGGCCCGGCCTCGGCTGAGTCGAGCGATTGACAACGATCGCTTCGAGTCTTTCTCGCAACACCTAAGCGGGAACTGTGATCTTGGACGGATTTGGCTGGATTAGAGCGATTCAGTTGCGGTATCCGTAGGACTGCGAAGCGATTTGCGCGAGCGGGACAGCTAGAGACAGCACGTCCGCATCTCCTAAAGCAGGACCTTGATGAACGCGGATATGATAGCCGCCTGGGCGGTGGAAAATGGATTCCATGCGATGGATTCCGGGAATTATCGTCGCCATGACAATGCAGGCGTGATCACGATCGAGATAAAGAGGATGTCATTCCTCCTCATCGATGAGAGGCAAGGATTGCGACCGCGCCTCATATCGCGGTTGTTCAAAGACATATCCCTCACAAGCGGGAGCGATCGCTTGCAGGGTCTTCTTCTTGACCGCAATCCCACTCATTGAGCGCTGACGCTGTCACCACAGGCCAGCCAATTCAGGTGGCGGATTGTGGCTGACGCCGATCAGCACCGTCGCAAACGTTCAACACTTTCAATATTTCTTCTTGCGAACGATCTTGTTGCCGCGGGGTCCGCTCACGACCGGTGTTCGGTCGCGGTTTTCTGCAAGCAGGTTCCGCCAGCGTTCCAGGCGATCGGCGAGCAGGGCGCCGCTTGCGACGGCTGCCTGAACCGCGCATCCCGGTTCATGGGCATGGGTGCAATCGCGAAAGCGGCAAAGCGGCGCCAGTTCAGTTATTTCAGCAAAGAGGGTGTCTATACCGTCGGCAACATCACTCACGTAAAGCGTTCTTATTCCCGGCGTATCGATGACCCAGCCACCGCCTGAAATTGCATGCAGGGATCGCGCCGTGGTGGTGTGTCGGCCCTGCGCGTCGTATTCGCGGATGGTGCCCGTCTTTTGCTTTATGTCAGATTCTGGCCCAGTCATGGTGTTCACCAGTGTTGATTTTCCGACACCAGAAGACCCCACCAACGCAACCGTTTGGCCAACGCCGCACCAGGGCCTCAACAGGGAAACGGCGTCCGCGGAGCGCCCATTCAAGGCAATGACAGGCAGGTCACGCTGCAAAGCCTCGGCTTGCGCCTGGAACATGCCGGCATCTTCCGCGGTGTCGGCCTTCGTCAGCACAATCACCGGATTGCTCCCGGCCTGGTTGGCCATGATCAGGTAACGTTCCAGCCGAGCAAGATTAAAATCGGCATTGCACGAGGTCACGATCAACAGGGTGTCGACGTTGGCGGCAACAAGTTGCTGGCCACGTCCGCCTTCCGGGCGTCGTTGAAAGACGCTTTTTCGGTCGAGACGTCTGATAAGCATGTCAGTCAGTGGATCGGCAAGAACCCAGTCGCCCACCGCGTAGTCACCAGTACTGGTATTGGCTGGAAATTCCAGTCCGACCGGCCCGGTGACATCGATTGCCTCGATGCGTGCCCGGTGAACTGAAGCGATGCGTCTGGGGATCAAGCCCGCTTCGCTGGGCTGGACCTGGTCCGCGAAGAATTCAGACCACCCAAGCAGTTCCAGCGGTGAAGAAAGTTGGGAGCTGGTCAAATCTTGTTCCACTTTCAGTAAGGCTGCCATAAGGGGTTTTTGAATGATCTTCCGCGGCGTTTCGCCTAGCTGCGTGGATGATCCCGTTTTGGCAACGAGGTTGCGTAAGCAGCAGCTTCTCCGGGGTAGGGGAAATCGTCCCCGAGCTGACGGTCGCCATCGTAGACTTTGAAGCTAGGCCCCTCAACTTCAACGATCTTATAACCATTCACGTATTCGATCTTCGGTGTTTTCCAGCCCATCAAAAGCTCTCCATTCCGGTCCGAGGGTTGTCTCTGACATGGTGCCAAGACCTCATACACAGCGGTCTATGACCTATCAGGTGCTTCACGATTAGCCAACGCCGGTTCGATCCCGTTCAAGACCACCGTTCGTCTGCAAATTCGGCGAAGAGTCATCGCCAGGCTGGTTTATAGGTGATCAATGGGGCACAATGGTGAGGGCGATCGCCTGACCGACGTGGTCGAGCCCGCCGGCTCAGATAGCTTTGCCGTCAACAAACTCGACGGCAAGCAAGTGGCCTCGCGCCTGCGACCGCAATTCCCTCGACCAGACGCGCGACTGACCTTCAATCTCGCAAGGCGATCTATTTCGACCTGCAGTGCCAGCCGTATTGCATAGGGAGAGCACCGAGCAGGCCGTTAATACGTGCTCGTTCGGGGTTTCGCCGAACCAATCGCGCGGCCAAAAACCGGCAGCACAATCCGTTACCCGTTGACGCTCCGAGCAGTCGCAGCGCTACCGCCGCCGGCAGCCCGGAGCGTAGCAAGCGCCTTGGCCGAGAAGAGCGCGTAAATGATCAGCGGAAGACAGACGAGATAGGATGTCCGGATGCCAGCATGTTCGGCAATGAAACCGAGCAGCGGCGGCGCCAGGAAGAAGACGACAAAGCTCATCTGGCCGAGGGCGGCGACGTTGAGATACGCCGCGCGATCTGTGCGTTGGGCCGCCGCCGAAACGGCGAGAGGATAGACCGCGCTGCAGCCGGCGCCCATCAAGGCAAAGCCCGCCAGCGCGACATAGGGATGCGGCGCCCCCGACACGGCGCAGATGCCGATCGCCGAAAGAACAAGCAACATCGTGGCGACGGCCCGTGCGCCAAACCGATCGACCAGCGGATCGACGAACAGGCGCGCCAGCGCCATGCAGAAGGTAAAGAGCGTCAATCCCAATCCGCCAATGAAGGGCTCGACCGAAAACACATCGCGCATATAGATCGCCGACCAGTCGATCCCGGCACCTTCGACGAGAAAGGCCGCGATGCCGATCACGCAGAGCGGCATTAGGCCCCAGGTGGGAAGCGCTACCAGCGGTGCCTTGCCTTCATGCAACGCGATCCGCGCCGGCGCATTCCGCATGCCGGAAATCGCCCAGATGCCGATGACAAGAACCGTGACAAAGGTGGCGGCGAGATGGAGTTCCATCGAAATGCCCGCTTGGCGGACGACCGATGAGACAAGCGCCGTGACGAAGAAGCCGAGGCTCCAGAAACCATGCGCCCTGTTCATCACGCCGCGTCCTAGCTGCGCTTCGATGCGGTCGATCTCAACATTGAGATTGATCTCCAGCGCCCCGGCGAGCAGCCCCTCAACGAAGAGCACACAGAACACGACCGGCGCCGCACCGATCCACGGCACCAGCGACAGCAGCGCAGACGTGCCGAGAACAGTAATGAATGCCGTCGTACGCGCGCCGAGCCGGGCGATCAAGGGCGAAGATAAAGTCAACGAAATCAAGGCGCCGATCGCAGCCCCTATCAGCGTTAACCCAAGCTCGGACTTATTGACGCCAAGCGCAACCTGCAAATCCGGCATCCTCGACAGCAGCGCCCCCAGCGACACAGCGAAGAGAAAGAAGCAGGCATAGATCCGCTGCTGCGGCGCGATTTTCATGATGCAACTCCGGGGATTGACGCGTCGAAGCAGAGCACGCGCGTATGGACCTGTGATGTCTATCTCACAGGGCCCAAGATCGAAACTTGTTTCTGAGGGAATGTGTCGGAGAAAGTGATCTTGGGAACCGGCGCGATTTGCCTAGCGCGGTGACGTGCGCGTGCCGTTTGATCGAGCTTGCCGCCGTGAACGGCGTCTGCATCATATCCTTTGTCCGCAAGCATCTTTCGCGGACGGGTGACGGGAATAGCAAGAAGTTGAGGGACTGCCTTGTAATCAGAAACCTCGCCACCTGTTCGGATGAAGCCAAGAGGGCGACCTTGACCGTCTGCGCGGGCATGGATTTTTGTCGTAAAGCCGCCGAGTGATCAACCAACAGCCTCCTTATCAGTCCCCTTTTGCGCCAGCAGCCTGAGAATGGCCCGGTATGAGCGTGCTATCGATCATGTGCTGCCAGTCGTCGGTTAAGCCAAGCTCCACAAGTGTCTCAGCACGGCAACGGTAGCGGAGCTAATTCTTGATTGGACAGCCAGCTCCGATTACGAGTCCGATGACGACTTGCAATGAAAAGGTAGCGATGTCACCGAATGAACCAGCAAAAGCCTAGAGCAACGCTACGAACCGTTGCCCAGCACCTCGGCATTTCCGTTACCACCGTGAGCCGAGCGCTCAAAGACGGGCCTGAAGTGAATCAGGAGACGATCGATCGCGTCAAGCGCGCGGCTGACAAGCTCGGGTATAGACCCAACACAGGTGGGGTCAATCTTCGCACAGGGCGCTCCCAATCGATCGCAATGGTGCTTTCATTCGAACGACAGGAGCAGCTTAATATCGTGACGGCGTCACTGCTCGTTGGCATCTCCACGGCCATGAAAGCGAGAGGCTATCGCACCGGTATCGTTCCTCATCTGCAACACGACGATCCGCTTGACATCGTCCGCAATCTGGCCCGCGAGGGTTCGGTTGATGGAGTGATCATCACGCATACGCGTCCCCAGGATGAGCGGGTAAAATATTTGCTCGAGATCGGGATGCCCTTTGTCACGTTTGGCCGGACTGAACTCCTGAGCGCCCACCCGTATGTCGACCTCGACCACGAGCAGATCGGCGCCGACGCGGCAAGATTACTGCTAGACAACGGACATCCGAACCCCTTGCTTTTCGCGCCGTCGAGCCAATTCAGCTACAGCCTGCAATTCGTGAAAGGCTGGACGAAGACCTTCAACGCCCGCAACCTGACCGTGCCCGATGAATTGATCCATTTTTCGGCGACGACGCCGCAGAGCGGCGTCGATATGGCGCGGGAGGTATTGCTCCGTCATCCAGAGTCGACAGGCGCCTTTGTCGCGTCTGACGAGGCAGGGCTTGGATTCATCACCGCCATGCAGCAGGCGGGCCGGCAGATCGGTAAGGATTTCGGCCTTATCACGTACGGCGGCGCGAGGTTACATGACTTTCTGAGCCCGCCGACGAGTGCATTCTATTACCCGCATGCTGGCATTGCAGACCTGCTTTCCGAAATGCTGGCCCGCGCGATCGATGGCGAAGATTACGCGCAACTACGCCGCGTGGTCCCTGGCGAATTTGTTGATCACGGCAGCCATATCCTCAATCCATGATCTTCCGTAACGTTATGGATGGAGCTTTCATGGTCGAACATGAAATGGCTCCAAACAAAGCCTTTTCGGTTGACAAACAACTGATGATCGCTATTCGTAACGTTACGGATAACGTCGAGCCACTTCGACGCTAGCCGAAAATGGCCAAAAGGTCGGCGGCAATTGTCTTGAGGAGAACGTGCCGCCTGCTACCGGTGTCTGAGCCGTGGGAATTGGTGCCGCAGTGTTGCTGGACGCAGCGGAGCATCGAACAAAATTTATGAATTGGGATCCCGCAGCGAGCCGATACGGCCTCGTTTCGGGAAGGAGAAATCGACTGCCGCGCGGGATCACCCGTCGGCTTGAGAGGAGGACCTTATGAACTGCACAATGAACAATTTGGCCCGCAGCGCATCGTCGCTACTGCTTGCTACGGCAATAAGCCTTGCTACTACTGCGATCGCACACGCGGATGTAACCTTGACGGCGATGTTCCCCTTCACCAAGGTGGACCCGGATTACGCTCGACTTCAGGAAACCTATGAACGGTTTCACGCTGCAAATCCTGACATCACGATCAATTTCGACTATCTCGATCACGATGCATATCATAACAAGATGCAGGCCCTTGCGATCTCGGGTAACTTGCCTGACATTCTCACGCTTTGGCCCGGAAAGCGCACCGGCTACCTCACGGGCCGCGGCTACGCCAAGGATCTTCGCGACCTGATCAAGCGCGATGGCGTTGACAAGCTCTTGCGCCCTGTGTCTACCCAGGCACAGGCGGCCACGGGCGAAGTTTACGAGATCGGCGTGCCCTTCGTAAACTTCACCAATGTGGTCTACGTGAACCGCAAGCTGTTGAACGAGGTCAAGCTCGACTATCCGAAGACGCTCGGCGAAATGATCGGGCAATCCAAGGCGATCCGCGCTGCGGGATATCGTCCGGCCGTCTTCGGCGATCAATCGAGCTGGGTGCTGCAGTCCTGCCTGCTGTCGGTCATGGTCGGTCGCATGGGCACACCTGAATGGTTTGCCAATGTCCTTAAAGGCGCCGATGGTGCAGCCTTCACGGATGCGCCTTTCGTTGGCGCGCTCAAGAAAATTCGCGAAATGGTCGACGCCGGCTTCATCGATCCCAGTGAGCCGTCCACGACACGCGAACAGGCGCTCTCCGCGTTCGTGAGCGGACGCAGCGTCTACTTTATCGGCGGCATCTGGGAGGTTGTGAACCTCACTTCGGCCTTGCCGCCCGAAATGAAGGCGGACGTCGAAATCCGTGCGCTTCCAGAGATCGAAGGCGCGGCCCTCGCCAATTCCGACTCTTCCTCCGGTCAGCCCTCCACAGGGTTCGGCATGTCCGCCAAACTCGACGACGAGAAGAGTGAAGCGGCATGGAAGTGGATCAAGTTCAATCTTGATCCATCGAATAAGGACATCGATGTCAAATACGGGATGCTGCCGATCTACGCGCAAGACGTGGGTGTCGGCGACATGCTGATCGATCCGTTGGCAAAGAAGAGCTACGCCTTTTCGTCGTCCATCGTCCATGTGCTGCCGGTTCTTGATGATCGCCTGGACGCCGAAGGGGTGATGCAGGTCGTCAATGCCGGATTGCAGGAGCTTGTTCTAGGTTCGGTCACGCCGGAGGAACTTGCTGCGAAATACGAAGCTTGGGTCGCTGCGAACGACAGCAACCGAAAGACCAAGTAGTCACCCGAGTGAACTCCCAAGCAGCCGTGGGAATGCTCCCGCCAGGACAATTGGCGGGAGCATCCCAGAAAACCTATCCGCATCGATGAGAAAGAGCCTGACGTGGCTTTCGCAGCAAAATCTGATCGCATCAGCTATGCGATACTGACCGCACCGGCCCTGCTCATCTACGGGCTCGTGATCGTCATCCCGGTCGTCTACAGTCTCGTGCTTAGCTTCACTGACTGGGCGGGCGCGGGCATTCCGAACTTCATCGGCTTTACCAATTACGTCGTGATGTTTTCCGATCCCATCTTCTGGTGGGGCCTGCGCAACAACGGCCTTGTCATACTCGTGTCGCTGATCGGCCAGATCCCGCTGGGCTTCTTTCTCGCCTATGTCATTTATCGGCGTCTGGTCAGAGGTGCGGGTTTCTTCGAAGCGGTGATATTTTTTCCGGCGCTGCTTAGCCCCGTGGTGGTGGCTTTGCTGTTCGGGGTCGTCTTCGCCCCGACGGGCCTAGTCTCGCAGATCATCGGCCGCGCGATCAATGACCCAATGTTCTCGCTGACCATATTCAACTCGAAGAACACGGCAATTCTGCCTTATCTGATCGTGCTGCTTTGGATGTATACGGGCATCTATTTCATTATCTTTCTTGCCAACCTCCAGAAGACGAGCCCAGAGATGCTGGAGGCAGCCGTGCTTGACGGCGCAAACGAGTGGCACATCCTGAAGTCCCTTATCCTGCCGCAGCAGGTCCCTGTATTCCTGACCTCAGCGATCTATGCAGTCGCCGGAAGCCTCAAAAGCTTCGAGATCCTCTGGATCATGACAAATGGCGGTCCGAGTTACTACAGCAGCGTACTCGGCCTCTATATGATCCAGAATACCTTCTCATTCTACAAATACGGCTTCGGCAGCGCCATTTCGGTGGTCCTCATCCTGCTCAGCGTATTTCTCATCTTGATACTGTCGGCCATCGCCGCGCGGTTCACGCGCGTCTACGAAGAAGGGACCCACTAGGATGTCGAGGTTCACATCTAGCCAGGCGATGGTTCCTATGCCGTTTCGAGTTGCGGCCTACGCGGCGCTCGGCTTCTTCACCATATTCACGACGTTTCCGCTTATCTGGCTTACCTATACGTCGTTCAAGCCGGAGACGGAGATCGTTTCCAACATGGTGGCCCTGCCGGTCAACTGGACGCTGAATAACTATATTCAGGCCTGGAAATTGGGCGAGTTCTCTCATCTGTTCGTCAATAGTCTGATCTTCTGCGTGATGACGACCGTCATCGTCGTCTTGTTCTCTGTTTCGGCAGCATTCGCCTTTACCAAGATTCCTTCCAAGCTGACCCCGATCATGTTCTCGTTTATCGTCATGGGGCTTCTGGTGACGATCTCGTCGTCGATCGTACCGCTATTTATCGCCGAAAATTTCCTTGGACTTACCAACACACATCTCGGGATCATCATTCCCTACGTCGCCTTCAACATCTCGTTTGCCGTCTATCTAGCGGCGGCGTTCGTCCGTTCGATTCCGAATGAGTTGATCGAGGCTGCCAAGATGGATGGCGCCGGCTATCTCAGAATTTACACGGCGATCGTGCTGCCGATGGCGCGACCGATCATCACGACGATCGCCATTTTTACGTTCCATGCCTGCTGGGTGGAATATGTACTCGTCTACATGCTGTCTTCGGACGCAACGATCCGCACCGTGCAGGTCGGGTTGAGTCTCCTCAAGGGGCAGCTCTCATTCAATTTCGGCTTTCTTTTTGCGGCGGTCGTGATCTCCAGCCTGCCGCTGCTCGTCCTCTACCTTCTGTTCAGAAAACACCTTCAGGCCGGGTTCTCCATGGGCGCGGTCAAGGGCTAGGCCCAGCCCGTGTCGTCACTAATTTTCAAAAGCGGGAGTAACGAACATTCTTTGTGTAGAAATCCTTGGACCGCGTCAGGCGCAGGTCTCCCAACGGCCGGATCCGCAAGCGTCCGGCGACATCGTCAAGATCCAGGTCCTGGTCGCGCCCATGTGCACGGAATGGCAATCCTGGCGTTCTGGCAAGCTTTCGTGTGAGCTCGGTCATGAGGCGGTCGGCGTTGTTGTCGATGCCGCACAATCAAAGCGCCTGAAGGTCGGCGACCGCGTCATCGTCATGCCGCATGCCGGTTGTGGCGTCTGCTCGGCTTGCCGCTCGGGGGAACATATCCACTGCACCTCGCAGCGCGATCTTTTGGACGAGACGGGTTCATCGTCCGGCATCGGCTGTTACGCCGAATTTTTGTTGAAGCCGGATTACCTGCTGCAACCTGTCCCTGACGACATTGAGACGCATCACGCCGCAATGGCGATTTGTGCCCTCGGTCCGAGCTTCACGGCGATGCACCGCATGCAGGTAAGCCCACAGGATACCATGCTGATTTCCGGCTGCGGCGCCGTCGGTCTTGGGGCGATCATCAATGCGCGAACAATTGGCGCGCGCGTCATCGCGCTCGAATTGAACCCATATCGCGCTGCGCTGGCACAGGAGTTGGGAGCAGAGCTGGTCATCGACCCCCGTGCGCCGGACCTTATCGAGCAGGTGCGGGCCGCAAGCGGCGGTTATGGTGTGGACGCCGCCCTTGACACCAGTAACAATGAGGGCGCTCCAGCGGTTGTCCTGGAGTTGCTGCGGGCGCGGGGAAGGCTGGCCTTCGTCACCTGGAGCGGTTCGCTACCGGTCAACCGCATCACCGGCAAGGGTATCGACATCTTCGGCGCTTGGCACTGGAACCATGACGTCTTCGCCGAAGAGTTGTTGCAGCGCGTGCGCGATGCCAGGCCGCTTCTCGACAGATTGACCACGCATCGCTTCGCCATGTCGGAGGTCGCGTCTGCCTTTGCTCTTCAGGAAACCGGCAATTGCGGAAAAGTGCTGCTCTATCCGGGCAAAACTGCTCAGGCTTGAGGGCCTCAGAGACAAGATGCGGCCGGGGACGCGGTGGCCGCCGCCCGCCAACAGAATCAATTTGGGAGACTATTCATGACGTTCAGACTCGGTGGCTATGGGATCGAATACGGGGGTGATCCCGAAGCTTATGCACGCGCACATGTCGAATTCGGGTACAACGCGGCCTACATGCCGAACATCAAGCTCGAGAACCGCCAAGAAATCGCCGATCTGGTGAAAAGCTTCGCTGCCGCCGATCTCGTTTTTGCTGAAGGAGGGGCCTGGAAAAACCTCATTGCCCATGATGACGTGACGCGGAAAGCCAATCTCGAATATGCCGTGCATCAACTGGCTCTGGCGGACGAGCTGGGAGCAGGCGCCATCGTCGCCTACCACGGAACCGTCGGCCACCCCGGCGACCCGTGGCAGCTGAGCGACAATTACGACTATGGCCCGCATCCAGACAATCAAAGCGAGGCTGGATTCCAGCGCGCGGTCGATACGGCCCGCTATGTCATCGATATGGTGAAGCCCAAGCGCACCAAGTTCTCGTTGGAGATGGTGCCGTGGCTGGTGACCGATACCCCGGAAAACTATCTCAAATTGCTAAAGGCGATCGACCGGCCGCAGTTCGCAGCCCATATCGACGCGGCAAATATGGTCATCTCGCCGCGGCTCTATTTCAATACAGGAAAGATGATCCAAGATTGTTTCGCCCTTCTTGGACCCTGGATCGTTTCGTGCCACGCGAAGGATCTGGTGATGAAAGGCGGACCTGGAACGATCTCTTTCCATTTGGATGAAGTCGTGCCTGGCGAAGGGAATCTCGACTACACGGTTTATGTCACCGAGATTGCAAAACTCGGGCGCCAAGTTCCGCTCATGCTCGAGCATTTCGATGTGCCCGGCTATCGGCGTGGCCTTGCGCACATCAGGAGGGTCGCACGCAGCGCAGGGGTTGTTTAGAGGCCGTCACGGCGGCGCAAGCAATCGTAACAAAGCGCTGTTCTAAGCGGATCAGCAGACGGGAAGGCCAAGCGGCAGAGAAGCCACGGCAAAGCCTATGTATGCCGATACCCAACATGTGACACCCGCCAGTGGTTCGCAGCCGGTCCACTGGGATAACAACGCCAGCGACTGCATCGTGCCCGCTTGCGGAAGGTTGCAAACTCGGGGAAATTGCGAAACAGACGTCGGCTTAGCGGTGTTCGGAGATGATTGAAATTGAGGCCCCCTTTGAATTCATCTGTGGGATCGAAATGCGGGTCGCTAGCTCCGGGTCTTCAAATCATGCCGGAACGAGGTTAGATCAGCCTCTGCAAACGTTCGAACCGTGACTGCCATGATGCGCTTTCGTGGAAGCCGGGATATCAGCAAAGAGTTGCACCGACCTTGGAAAGCTTCGAAACCTGCTGGTGAACAGCACCGCCATCAATTTCCCTTCCCCTATCGTCTCAACCATCAGAAAATTTTCTCATGACCAATCCTATCAGCGTCTATTCGATGCCCGGAACGTGTTTTTTCGATCTGGCTCCTGCTGTGGGCGGCGAGCCCTATCGCATATTCCTTTCCATTCCGGCGGAGAAACCGCCGGCGGGTGGATGGCCGCTTCTCATCATGACCGACGGCAACGCCACTTTCCCTTTCGCGGTCGCCAGCTTGGTCACGCAGGCACCTTATCCGACGGGGACGAATGTCAGTTGGGGGGTGATCGCGGCGATCGGCTACCCCTCCGACGAGCCCTATGATCCGCTCCGCCGGTCTTGGGACCTCGGGCCTCCGCCGGTCAAATCCTATCCGCCGTTCGTTGAGGGCGGTCCGCCGGTTGTCATCGGAGGGACCGGCAAGCTGGTGGATTTCATCGAGAACGAGCTTATACCGCGGATTGCGGAGATGGTGATCCTGGATCCGATGCGCCGATCGCTTTTCGGACATTCCTTCGGCGGCCTCTTTACTCTCTACGCCCTGTTCGAGCGCCCAAGTCTGTTTGCCAATTGGATTGCGGCCAGCCCAACCATCTATTGGGAGAACAGTGAAATCCTCAAGAATGAAGCGCAGCGTCAAGACGCACCGGGGAATGCACCTTTCCTGCATTTGTCCGCCGGAGAATACGAAGGCGATCAGCTGGCACCCTTCCAGTACCGGAACGAGGATGCCACTGCACGCCTGGAGAAGAGGAAGACGGAACGGACCGTCCTCCTGGCGCGGGAGATGGCGGAGCGATTAAACGGCACTGCCGACGGATTGCGTACCGAATTCGAGCTTTATGCCGGTGAGACCCACATGTCCGTTCTTGCGGCGGCCGTCAATCGCGCGGTGAGCATTGCGTTCGCCGTCCAGGATTTGACCGACAGGTGACGCTCTCTGCAGGTACGATCCGGCGGTTAGACGATCGTATTTGAAACGAACATCCTCGTGGCGTGCACTCGTAACGTCAATGCCCACATGGGGCGTTCAGGATTACATCGTCTCTCCGTGTTGCCCCGAAACCTCATGGTCCCGACCGGGTGCAAAGATGGTCACAAAAGCGTGATTATTAAGTTGACTCCAATTCTCCTGTTTGAGTAAACGACTTTTAGCAGTGGCCGGAGGGGGCGGCCGGCACACTGCCCGATATTGGTCTGACAGGGGATAGTATGACAGTGGGACTACAGGGAAAATTGCGCGTGTTCACAAGCCGATTGGTTGCGAGCAGCGCTTTAATAACGGTGTCGTTCGGATCGGCAGGTATCGGCTGGGCACAAGACAATTCGGCCGAAGAGGCAACGCAATTGGCTCCGATCGTCATAACCGGCAAGTCGGATCGTGTGGTTGGCCCTGATCGCACCATCGTTGCCAAGGATACCGCCACAGGCACCAAAACAGATACTCCGGTCGTCGATGTACCGGCGTCCGTGTCGGTGGTGACGCAAAAAGAGTTGGAAGAGCGTCATGTGGACAATCTTCAGCAGGCGGTCGCTTATACCGCCGGCGTCTTTTCAGATGAGTTCGGCAACGACGACCGGTACGACTATATCAGAATTCGCGGCTTTGATCAGACGGCGCTCGGCACCTATCGGGATGGACTGGCGGCGCGTATTCCCGCTTGGTTCACGGCCAGCCGCCTCGAACCCTATGGTCTTCAGCGCGTCGAGGTCCTGAAGGGATCGACGTCGACCCTCTTTGGCCTCAACGGTCCGGGAGGACTCGTCAATGCGATCACCAAGCGTCCCTTGGATGAGAAGCATGGCGAAGTTTACACGTCTTATGGGGATGGCACCAAGGAAGTGGGTGCGGATTTCGGCGGCCCAATCGATGCCGATGGCGTATGGACCTACCGGCTTACCGGACTTGCCAAGGACGGTGACCAGGGCTTGGATTATTCGAACGACGACCGCACCTACATTGCACCGGCATTGACGATCAAGCCGGAAGAGGGGACCTCGCTCACCATTCTGACCGATTATTATAAACGCGATGGAACGGGCGCACGGGGCGTTCCGACCGGCGCAAATATCGATATCGACACCTTCCTCGGCGAACCAGACTTCAATCGCTTCAATACGGAGCAGGTCGACATCGGATATCAGTTCGAGCACGAGATCAACGACAACCTGACCTTCCGCTCGAATGCCCGCTATACGCATCTCGAGCTCGACTATGCTGAAGTTTATGGCGCATCGCTGGATCCGACGGCCAATCGAACGGCGTTCTCGGTTGACGGCATGTCCAACCGCTATGCCTTCGACAATCAGCTCCAGTACGATACTGGATGGGACGGGATCGACAGCAAGACGCTGGTCGGCGTCGATTACACCAGTGACAATACGCGCGAAAACATCCTGTTCGGCACGGCCGGGCCGATCGATATTGATAATCCGGTCTATTGCGGTCTTTCCTGCATTAACCTTGGCCCTTACGTGAACTGGCGCGTCAAGCAGCAGGCGCTCGGGATCTATGCTCAGGAGCAATTGACGTTCGACCACCGATGGATCGTTACCCTGGGCGGACGATGGGACCAGGTTCACACGACTGCGGATTACCTCGATAGCGGGACAAGCGACGACGACACGGCGTCAGCTTTCACCAAGCGTGCCGGACTGACGTATAAATTTACGCCGAATCTCGCAGCTTATGCGAACTATTCGGAAAGCTTCCAGCCGCTCGTCGCGCAGACCGCAAACGGCTACGCTGTGACAGGATCGTTGAAACCACAGCAGGGTGAACAATACGAGGTTGGCCTCAAATATCAGCCGGATGGGTTTGACGGTCTCTTCACCTTGGCGCTGTTTGATCTTACCCAAACGAATGTGCCGAGCTATGTCAGCCCTCTGGTGCAGGAGCAGATTGGCAAGGTCGGTGTGCGCGGCATCGAACTTGAAGGGAAAGCCGCAATCAACGACAGGCTCAATCTGACGCTTGCTTATTCCTATTGGGATGCTGAAATCCGTGAAGACGGGACAGGCGGCAATGTCGGTAACCGGCCTTCCCGCGTGCCGCGACATCTGGCATCGGCCTGGCTCGATTACAAGATTCCGGGAGATGGATGGCGCGGTGACCTGACGATCGGGGGAGGTGTCCGCTATATCGGTCAGACCTACGGTGACGATGCAAATACGGTGTCGCTTGCCAGCTATACGCTGGTTGATGCCGCGGTCAGTTACAAGGTGACCGAGGACGTGACGCTGGCCGTCAATGCGACGAACCTCTTTGACCATAAGTATGTCGCCACCAGCTATTTCGGAACTGAGTTCTACGGCGATCGGCGTAAGGTCGTCGGCACGCTGAAGTATTCCTGGTAAAGTGCCGGACGCCGCCTTTGTCCGATCAAGGCGGCGTCCGCAATCTGAGCGTCGAAATATACTGTAATTCCGACTGTTTCAGCGCCGCGCCTCTGAAAAGACGCGCGGCGCTGTAGTCGGCGTCGTGGATGACCGCTTGTCTGCGGATCTTCGCTGACAGAGCAAAAACGCTCCTATTCATGGCGGACTTTCATCACCGCGATGACGCCCACCGCCCTGCGCGCAACCCTCAGTTGGCGCCGCGCTTCCGCATCATCAGCATTAAGAACGGCGCTCCGATGAGTGCGGAAACAAGACCGGCCGGGATCTGGTAGGGCGATACGATCGTGCGGCCGACGAAATCAGCCGCAACCATAAGCCCCCCTCCGATCAGAGCGGCGCCAACCATTTGCGGCAGCGCGCGCGCCAATCCCGCCTCGCGCGCAAGGTGAGGTCCCATGAGGCCGATGAACGACAACGGGCCAACCGTGAGCGTCGCGGCAGCCGTCAACAATCCTGCGAGGCCAAAGAGCGCAAATCGCGATTTTGCCAAGGGTATGCCGAGCGCCGCCGAAGGCGATGGCCCAAGAGGAAGGATGTCAAGCCAGCGGCGAGCGGCGAGAGAGACGGCAATCAGCACGGCGCCGAGCGCCACCTCCATTGCGGCGGTCGACCCCTCGATAAGATAGGTGGACCCGCTCATCCACCGCATCAGCAGAACTGCTCTCGGATCTCCCGTCGAGCTCAACACGCCGACGACAGCATCGACCATCGCGCTTAAGGCAATGCCCGCCAGCAGGACTCGTTCAGGCGCGAACGCCGATCGCCGGGAACTGGCGAAGATGACAAAAAGAACGCTGATCGCACCGGCCACGGCAAATGCAAATTGTCCGGAAAATCCTGGAGCGACGGCAAACAGGGCAATAGCAACACCGAAGGTCGCACCGGCACTGATTCCCAGAACTTCGGGACTTGCCATTTCGTTTCCGGTCAGTCGCTGAAGGATCGAGCCCGCGACCGCAAGCATGGCGCCCGATGTCAGGGCGGCGAGGATTTTAGGTATCCTGATCGCGAGGACATCGACCGAAAATTCGCCTGATGTAAAGGCCCAGCCGCCATTGACGTCGCGTCCGAGAAAAGCGCTGACCATCAACAGTACGAGCAGGCCGGCGGCCGCGATGATGACCGGCCGAGTTCCATCCCATCGACGTGGCCGTCTGAACGCCGGCGATTGCTGTAGTCTATGACGGAGCTTCAGCCGCGGCAGGAGCGCGAGAAGCAGCGGCGAACCGAAGATGGCTGTTACCGCCCCCGTCGGCAAAAAATCACCAAGTCCGCCGGCGACGAGTTGCAGGATGGAGTCGGCGAAGAACAGCAGTCCGGCGCCGATCAGGGGAGACCAGAGGATGAGCTGCGCGGGACGCCGTGCTCCGGACAATCGCGCAATCGTCGGCGCGACCAGTCCAATGAAACCAATCACCCCAACGGCGCTCGTGACAAATGCAGCAAGCGCGACGGCAAGGGCGACGACAACGAAACGCAGGCGGACCAATCTGACGCCGAGTGCCGTGGAACTGCTCTCGCCAAGATCGAGCAGCGAAAGCGGTCTCATCACGAAAGCGCAGCCGATGGCGATGACAGCTAACTTCCAAAGAAGCGACAGGGGAATGACCCAGCTTTGCTGTGCCAGCGAGCCGGCGCCCCAGATGAACAGGCTCGAGAGGTAGCGCTGGTTCAAATAGGTCAGGATGGCAGCGAGGCCGCCGCACCAAAGACTGAGAACCAGCCCCGACAAAACAAGCGAATAAGGCGAAAAACCGCGGCGCGCGCCCAGGCTGACGACGATCGCGGCGGCGGTCGCACTGCCGATCAGAGCGACAAGATCGCGGCCGGCGCCAAGCAAGTCGGGAAGAAACAGCGATGTTACCACCAGCGCCAGGTTTGCTCCGGCCGACACGCCAAGGGTGGTAGGATCGGCGAGCGGGTTTCGCAAAACTTGCTGAAACAGCGCACCGGACAAGGCAAGCGCGGCTCCAGCAATCAGCGCTGTCGCAAGACGGGGAAGCGTCGAATAGGTGAACACCATTCGCGTGACATCGTAATCCGGTCGAGCCATTTCTGACATCGCAGGAGCGGCAAGAAACCACGATGCCACGCCTCCACCGCACATCAGGAGGAGGAGGACAATTGCTGGCCCGATATTGTCGCGGCGGGATACCATCAAGCGTCCTTTTCCAGAAGATCTGTCAAAAGGCCCGCGAAGCGCATGGCCTCGTTCACCATCCCGAACATCAGGGCTGGCGGCAGAATTGACAGATGGCCTGGACGCGCAAACGAAAGCCTGTTCCACAGCGGGCTCTGAGCGAGCTTTGGAAGAACGTCCGGAGGAATTGGCTCAAAGGCGATTAGACGCGCGTCCGGATCGGTGACCTTGGAGAGATCTTCAATCCCGATCGTTTCAAAGCCCCAGTAATTCGACTCTCTGGTCCAGGCGTTCCGGACACCGATGCGCTCGAGCACATTGTGGAACAGTCCGGGACTCGAGTAGATGCGGGCATGGCGGGCATCCATGAAATTCACCAGGGCGACCGGCGGCAGGTTCTTGCCCTCCAGGCGACTGCGGCATTGCGCAAAGAAGACGTCGGCGCGCGCGAGAAACTGCTCTGCTTCATTCTCACGGCCAAGCTCAACGGCCAATTTACGCGTCGCCGCGATGGCAGCGGTAAGAATAGGTCCAATGCCTGGCGTAAAGATTTCCAGCCGAACGACTTTCGCCACCGACTGCAGCTTGGGCAACAGCTCATCCAGGTAGGGTGTGGTCAAGATAATGTCGGGCTTCAGCGTGACGAGAATTTCAAAATTGACCTCGAACGCACTGCCGATATCGACGACGGATTTTGGCATCGGCGGCTCGACAACCCATCTGTCCCAATCGGCGAGGTCTGAAATCCCGACCGGAGGCAATCCGAGGGATAAAAGGGTGGACGCAAGACCGTAGTCGAGGCTGACGATCCTTGGGCCCATCGACTGTGCAAACAGCGGAGCTGGAATGAGCGAGGCCGCCGCGAACTGCAAAAAGGTGCGCCGCGAAACCCCCATTGATCGGCCGGCCTCAGCAAACATAGGCGAGCGGATAGGGCAGGTTGGGCGCGGAGATCACATCCATGTCGATCCCATAGATCTCTTGCAGCGTGTTCGGCGAGAGGATCGCGCTCGGTGTTCCGCTGGCAACCACGCGACCGCGTTTCAATGCATGGATCCGATCGCAGAAGCGGGCGGCCATGTTGATGTCGTGGAGAACGATGACGACACTCCTTCCACCCTCATGCGCCAAGCGTCGCACAAGTGAGAGCACCTCGACCTGATGAGCAACGTCGAGTGCTGCAGTCGGTTCGTCGAGCAACAGGCAGCGAGCATCCTGAGCGATCAGCATCGCGATCCAGGCACGTTGCCGCTCGCCGCCCGACAGTGTTCCCATGATGCGGTCGGCGAACGTTTCGATATGCGTGGCTCGAAGGGCTTCCTCGACTTTCTCTTCATCGTCCTTGGTGAAGCGGCCGAGCGCTCCGTGCCACGGATAACGACCGCATCCCACAAGCTCGCGGACCGTCATTTCCGATCCGGTCGTGACATCCTGGGGCAGATATGCGACCGAACGCGCAAAGGCGCGTTCGCTATACATCCTCAGATCCTGGTTCCCGTAAGAGATCGATCCAGTGCTCGGCGCAAGCTGGCGAGCTAACATTTTGAGAAGGCTGGATTTGCCGGAGCCGTTGTGGCCGACCAGCGCGACAACTTCTCCTGCCGGAAATTTAAGACTGACGTCGCAGAGTATTTCGTTCCGCTCTATCAAAAGCCCGATATTTTCGGCGACAAAAGTTTCAGCTGTTCGAGGCGGATCTTGCATCGGGAGTATAGCCACGTGACATCCTTTAACCGGGTGACAGGTCGGTACTAAAGATGAGAGCGGCAATCAACTATTTTCGTTATTCCTCCACCTCGTCATCTCGTGCGGCGGCCCCGGCTTTGGGCCAGCAACGCTGGCTTCTTTGCCGCCTCACGTTAAGCGACTGAGGGAGGACAAAAAGGAAAATCCTCTCTGGCGTGTATATTTCTGAAGAAATTTTTGAAATTATCATTATTTAGCAGTGGCATGCCGGATCAATCGCCGTTCACCCTGCGAAAGTTGATACAATTTAGGATTGCGCAAAGCGGCATAAGCTGAATTATGGAACTACGCTATCGGCTTTCAGTCGAACTTCGACGACACATGGTAAGCTCCACTTAAGTGCTGACGACTGCGTCACCATTTTTGCGGCCTTTCTGGAGGTGAAGGGCCCTCCCGGGCCCTTCAGATCAGTTTGAAGATCGGCCGTTCAGCCCCACTTCATTTCTCCCTTGGCAACCTTGGAGCCGATGTCGAGCGCAACGCCCATGCCGAGACCGGGGAAGCGGGCTTCCATGGCGGCCTTCAGCGCAGTGGAATCGGCGGCCTTGGCGAGTTCTTCCTCGAAAGCGAGCAGATAGCCCTTCGTGTGTTCGACGGCGGACAGGTCGGTTGCCGCTTCCGGCGTCATGTGGCCGGGAACGACGATCGTCGGCTTGCGGGCGCTGATCTTGTCGAGGGTGGCCACCCAAGCGGCACGCTGTTCCGGAGCCTGGGTGTCGGCCGTCCACACATGAACGCCGGAGAAAATCATGACGCCCCCGAAAACAGCGTTCAGCGACGGCACGAACAGGTACCGGCGATTGCTTAACCCTGCTTCGGCCGCGACAATCTCGACGGTTTCACCATCGACTGTGAGGCTTGGAGCGTCGAAGGCTTCCGGCATGACAATGTCTGCAAGGGTCTGCGGGCCGTTCTCCTTGAGCTGCGGCCCCCAAACGGCAAGCTTTTTCTCGACGTTGCCCTTGATCGCTGCAATCGTATCGGAAGCGGCCAGCACTTTTGCGCCGGGAAAGGCTTCGAGGACCGGCTTCAGGCTGAAGTAGTAGTCCGGATCGGACTGGCTGACATAAATCGCGGTCAGCGTCTTGCCGGTGGCCTTGATGGCTTCCGCCAGCGCACGGCCGTCGGGATAGCTGAACCCGCCATCGATCAGCAACGCTTCGCTGGGGCCGGTCAGCAGCACCGGCGCGCGAAAGAAGCCATTCTGACCGGCGGGGAAGTGCTTCCAGGCCAGCTTTGATCCGGCCGCGTTACCGAGACCGGCAGGCGCAAAAACGGCAACGGCGCCGGCTGCGAGGGCGGTTTTCATGATTTCTCTCCTTGAATACATGGTTGTCTCCGATGATCGCCAGTTTCGATTTTCTGCTGCCGTGAGTGTTGCCCCCCGGCAGGGTTTGTCGGTAGTTCATGGAACGGGCTGCTGAAAATGAACGATCACGCCGCCTGAAGCTCGGCAGCAAGTCGGTCAAAGCCGCCGAATAAGGCATCGCTGCGCAGCACGCGGCGCTTATCGCCGTCGCTGACCAAAAGCGCGGGGACACCATCCATCCGGAATGCAGCCATGAGTTTGCGGGACTTCCCGATCCTGTTGCGATAGATATCGAGCAGAGCCTCGTCCGGAGCCCGGACACGAGTGGCGGCATCGGAAAACCCGGCCTGATGGAGAACCTCGGCCACGACAGCAATCTCCGAGGTGTTGCGGCCGGCAACATAACGGGCGTTTTGAAGTGCCTTCAGAGCTTCGCGCTCTCTGTCGAGTTGCGTAAGTCCGACCGCAATGATCCCGAGCGTCGCAGGGGCGGAGTCGAACATACTGTCTTTGCCCCCGAGAACCTGATCGCGATAGAGCTGGCTGAAGACCTGTCCCGTGAGCCGGTTGATCCGCTGGTCATTATGCCAGGCATAGGCTGCGAAACGTTCGTCCAGCGGACGGGCGCCTTCGCCCGCGAAGAGCCCGGTGGGTGCAAGCTCGACGGTGAGATTGTCAAGCTTGGCCATTTTGTCGAGCGCGGGCGCCGGACCATAGCACCAGCCGCAAAGCGGATCGTAGAGATAGGTAAGATGCATATCGGACCATCCTTGACGCGATGGACAACAGATAGTGCACTTCTATTGGGTGATAAATATTGTTAAATGTGACAGAATGTATGTCAAAAACTTACAATCAAATGGAAGAAGGTTATGGAGGCTGTCAACCTCAATCGGCTGGCCTATTTCGCAGCCGTCGTCGATACCGGCTCGTTCACCAAAGCTGCCGAGCGCCTCGCGATCACGAAGACGGTCGTCAGCCAGCAGGTTGCGCGGCTGGAAGCTGAGTTGAAAACAAGCTTGCTTCTCCGAACAACACGACGCGTCGAGCCGACTGAGGCCGGCAAGCTTCTCTACGCGCGCTGCGTCTTGATTTTCCGCGAAGCCGAGGACGCGGTCGGTGAAATCACCCGCTCAAATGCCGAGCCGACAGGCATGCTACGCATTGCTGCGCCCAATGATTATGGTGCGAGCACAATCGCCCCGATTGCTGCATCCTTTATCCGGAAGTACCCCGCTTGCAGGGTCGAGCTTCTGCTTGCCGATACGAAGATGGATCTGCTCGCCAATCAGATTGATCTGTCGGTCCGCGTTGGATGGCTCGATGACTCCAGTCACCAAGCGAGACGGATCGGCTCGTTCCGGCAGTTTCTTGTGGCGTCTCCCAGCTTCTCCGCCACGCTCAGTTTGAACAGCCCAGAGGATGCGGCGGGTCAGCCGTTTATCGCCAACCTGGCCCTCAAGGAGCCGGTGACCTGGAGGTTTATCCAGGGCGATTTCGATCGGCGCACCGTGCGGATGCAACAGAGCCTCATGAGCAATTCGACGCCTGCTGTTCTCGCGGCCACGCTTGCGGGGGCGGGCATATCCGTGCTGCCGGATTTTCTGGCTGAAGAGCATATAGACGCTGGCCGACTGATAAGATTGTTGCCGGACTGGACCCTGCCTGCCGGAGGAATTTATGTCGTCTATCCGGCAGCTCGGTTTCGTCCGCCCAAGGTCACGGCTTTTGTCGCAATGCTGACTGGTAGTTGCTAGCGTGGCTCAGACTGCGCCAACGCGCAGGTATACGGTGGCAGGAATTGGTATGTTGCCGCAGGGATTTGCAAAGGAAATTCCGACGCCATATTCTCTCTTTGACGACGACCCCTTCCCCAAGTTCCTTCAGGCGCTGTGGTGTAGGAAAGCAAGGGCGAGCATGGGACAAGAGACAAGCCACCTTCTGGAGCGGATGACGATTGTCGGTGAACTGGAGGCTGCCTCCTTCGTTCCCTGGATCCGGCGCCACGCTGCCAAGCTTGGGCTCTCGCACACCATATCTCATACGAGTTCCATGCGGATCGAACTTGAGGTTGCTGGGCCGGAGGAGCTGATCGACATGATGGAGATGGGATGCTCTCTCGGGCCTATCGACGTGTGGGTCGAGAGGATAGATCGAACGACGATCAGCGGCGAAAGGACCTAGTCCGGGCTGTGGCGTATTTCACCCGTGCATATTATTTACTCAATGTTGCCAATGCGAAATAATTATGCAAACCTGATAAGGTTGCGGCGGAATTGCCTCGGCGCCGACGTGGGACTTGATCGGCAAGCATTTGGTTTTGTTTGGGAATTCTAGTCATGCCTTCCGATACGACGGGCTTTTGGACGCCAGTCGCCCTCTCCCGGGATTTGCCGGCCGGAACCGTCATGCCGGTGCGGACGGCAGCCGGATCGATTGCCCTGTGGCGCAGCGCTTCGGGGCGCATATCGGCATCGGCGGATCGCTGTCCGCATCGCGGCATGCGCCTGTCTCACGGCTTCGTGCGCGGCGAGGCGCTCTCCTGCATCTATCACGGGTGGAGCTATGGCCAGGCCGGAAACTGTCTGCGCATCCCCGCCCATCCGGGGCTGACACCACCGGAAACCATCCGCGTCGCCACCCATGATGTCGAGGAAGCGGACAGCGTGATCTGGGTGGCCGTGGGCACGCCCGCATCGAAGCCGCCGGGGCTCGAGGGCCTCATTCCCCTGCGCTCGCTGACGGCGTTCGCCGGCATCGCCGCGATCGAGGCGGCGGCCGGCGGCAAGGCGAGCCCTGATGGTCTTGTCGAGTTCGATGCATCCACCGGGACCATCTGTCTGCTATTATCCGCCCAAGAAGACGGACAGACGCTGATCCATGTGCTGCTGAAGGGTGACACCGGCCTTGCTGCGGGCATCGGCGCTTCACGGGCCGCCGAAAGCCTGCGCCGCCGGGCTGAGGGTCTTCAGAAAAAGGAGATCGCGCAATGACCATGCAGGCGATGATCGATGAATGGTATCCGGTCGGGCTTTTCAGCCAGCTCGACAGCGCCAGCCGCAAGACGGCGCTGATGGGCGAGCCGATCGACGTGGCGCGCGATGCCGATGGCAATGCGAGGGTGACGGGCGGCGATGGCCGCGTTCTGCCGGTGCGTGTGCGGTACGGTCATGTCTGGTCCTCCCTCGGCCAGCCGAAGAAGGACCTTTTCCCCATTCCCGAGGCAGATCAGCCCGGTCGCCGCTTCGTCGATGTCGGCGTGGTGCGGGTGCGCTGCTCGCCGCTGCGCGCCGTCGAGAACTTCCTCGATATCGCCCATTTCCCCTTCGTCCACACCGATATTCTCGGCGCGGAGCCGCATACAGAGGTCCAGAACTACAAGGTCGAGATCCGCGAGGAGGAAGACGAGGTCTGGGCAACGCAGGTGAAATTCTACCAGCCGCAGGCCGCCAAGTCGGCAAGCGGCGGGATCACGACGGAATACATGTACCGCGTGCCGGCGCCCACCTGCTCCGTGCTTTACAAGACCTGCCCGCCGCGCCCGAGCGAATGGGACGTGATCACGCTTTTCGTGCAGCCGTTGGCTGAGGACCTCTGCGACGTCTGGCCATGGATGGCGCTCTTCGACGACGAAACCGCGATGACCGACCTCATTCATTTCCAGCAGACGATCTTTCTGCAGGACCGTTCGATCCTCGAAAACCAGATCCCGCGGCTGCTGCCGCTCGACCCCGGCATGGAAATTCCGACGCGGGCCGATCTGACATCGATCGCTTACCGGCGCTGGCTGAAGCGCCACAACTATACCTACGGCGCACAGCTGGTGGCGCAATGAAGCTCTACGACTACATTCTCTCGCCCAGTTGCTACAAGGTGCGCCTGATGGCGGCGCTGACCGGCGTGAAGCTTGACCTGCGCCCGGTGGATTTCCATCCCGGCGCCGAGCATCGCGGCCCCGAGCTGCTTGCGCTCAACCCGGCAGGCTCCATTCCGATCCTGGAAGATGGGGATCTGATCCTGACGGAATCGTCGGCGATCCTCGTCTATCTCGCCGCCAAGGCAGCACCCGAATGGCTCGGCAGTGGTAAGGCCGAGGAAGCGGCGCGGGTGCAGCAATGGCTGTCGTTCTCCGGCCGGCTGACGGCAAGCCTCGGGGCAGCGCGACTCCATGAAATGCTGTTGCGGCCGGGCGATATCGGCGCGCTGCAGGCCCAGGGCATCGCCGCGCTTCGCGAGCTTGAAGCTGGGCTTGTCGAGCAGGGCCTTCGCGGCATGCGCTTCCTCGCCGCCGACCGGCCGACAATTGCCGACATCGCCTGCTTTCCCTATGTGGCACTGGCTCCCGATGGCGGCGTTACGCTGGATGCTTATCCCGCGATCCGGCTCTGGTCGCGGGCGCTGCGCGCCCTCGACAAATTTATCGAAATGCCTGGTATCCACCGGCTGCACGAGTTGAAGCCCGAACCTCATATCGAACCGGGCGAGGCGTGACATGGCTGGCTATCTCCTGAAGAACTGCGCAGCCGTGATTGTCGACGAGGGCAAGGGACCGGCCGTCCATCGCAATGTCGATCTCCTGACCAACGGTCCGGCGATCCTGGCGATCGGCGAAAATCTGGCGGCGGACGCACTGCCTGCCGGCACGACCGTTCAGGATGCTGCGGGCTGGTTTGTCTATCCGGGTCTCGTCAACACCCACCATCACTTCTTCCAGTGCTTCGTGCGCAACCGCGCCGATCTCGACTGGACGAAGCTCTCGGTGATCGAGTGGCTGGACCGCATCTACCCGATCTTTTCGCAGCTCAACGAGGAATGCTTTTACCACTCCTCCGTCACGGCGATGGCCGAGATGGTCAAGCACGGCTGCACCACAGCCTTGGATCATCAGTACAATTTCCCCCGGCACGCCGGAAAGCGGTTGATCGACCGCCAGTTCGAAGCCGCCGAACTGCTCGGCATGCGCTTCCATGCCGGCCGCGGCGGCAATACCCTGCCGAAGTCGGAAGGCTCGACCATTCCCGACGAGATGCTGGAAACGACCGACGAATTCATCGCCGACTGCGCCCGGTTGATCGACACCTACCACGATACCAGCCCCTTCAGCATGCGCCAGGTCGTGGTCGCCCCCTGTCAGCCGGTCAATTGCTACCGCGAGACTTTCCTGGAATCGGTGTCACTGGCGCGCGAACGCGGTGTCATGATGCATACCCATGTCGGCGAAGGCGAGAGCCCGGTCATTCAGGCGCGCCACGGCATGCGCACGGTCGACTATCTGGAAGAACTCGGCTTTGCCGGGCCTGATACCTTCTATGCCCATTGCTGGGAGCTCAACCACGACGAGCTCAGGAAGATGGCGGCCAGCGGCACCGGCGTCGCGCATTGCCCGGAACCCGTCTATCTGGTCGGCGCTGAGGTCACCGACATTCCGGCCATGGCCGCCTTCGGCCTGCGTGTCGGCCTCGGCTGCGACGGCGCTGCCTCCAACGACAATTCCAACCTGATGCACTGCCTGCACTCCGCCTACATGCTGCAATGCCTCGTCTCATCCAGCCGTGCCCATCCCGTGCCGCCGCCGGTCGATTTTCTCGGCTACGGCACGACCGGGGGTGCCAGCCTGCTCGGCCGGCGCGATATCGGCCGGCTTGCGCCCGGCATGGCCGCCGACCTGTTTGCG
The DNA here is from genome assembly GCF_013416305.1 of Rhizobium sp. WYCCWR 11128. Taxonomy (NCBI): domain Bacteria; kingdom Pseudomonadati; phylum Pseudomonadota; class Alphaproteobacteria; order Hyphomicrobiales; family Rhizobiaceae; genus Rhizobium; species Rhizobium sp. WYCCWR 11128. Next base: position 55,814 of record NZ_JACCEZ010000008.1, on the reverse strand, counting down.
ATCGACACTCGGCGCATGGATTATGTCGGCACGCGCCACGATCCGCTGAGCCTGATTGCCCGCGTCGGCATCGGCATGGCGACTGACATGACCATGATCAATGGCCGCATCGTCTGGCAGAAGGGCGAATTTCCCGGGCTCGACGAGGCCAAGCTGGCTGCCGATGCCGAGGCCGCACTATCCACCGTGGAATTTTAAAAAACCAAAAGAGGGAACTGAGAACATGACCAAACTGACCCGCAGAAATCTTATGACGGCCGCTGCCGCCACCGGCCTCGCCGGCGCGCTCGGCAGCCGGCTTGCTTTTGCCGCCGACGAGCCACTCGGCATCACGCTGGTAATCCCCTCGCCTGTCGGCGACGTTGGCTGGGGGCACGCACTTGCCGCCGGCCTCGAGCCGATCAAGGCCGCTTACGGCGACAAGGTGAAGGTCACCGTGCTCGAGAATATCGCGGAAGGCCCGGACGCCGACCGCATCATGAACAAGACCGTCGCCGACGGAAACAAGTTCCTGGTTGCCGGCTCTTTCGGTTATCAGAACGGTGCCTTGCAGATCGCCCGCCGAGATCCAAGCGTCACGGTTCTGCACGCCTCCGGCTTCCAGGTCGCTCCGAACTTCTCGCCCTTCGCCGCCAAGTATTTCCAGGGCACCTATCTGCTCGGCATGGCTGCGGCAGCACTTTCCAAGACCGGCAAACTCGGCTCTGTCTCCGCCTTTGCCATCCCCGAGCTCATTACCTCGATCAACGCCTTTACGCTCGGCGCCCAGGCCGTCAAACCCGATATCGAGGTCTCGGTGGTCTGGGTGAACTCATGGTTCGATCCGGCCAAGGAGCAGGAAGCCGCCAAGGCTCTGATCGCGCAGAAGTGCGACGTGATCTTCTCCAACGCCCAGGACACGCCGTCTGTCATCTCGGCCTGTGAGGAAGCCGGCGTCTACGCCTTCAACCTCAACTCTTCGATGAAGAAATATGCGCCGAAGACCTATCTCGGCTGCATCGCGACGGACTGGTCGCCGTTCTTCAAGGCTTCGGTCGATGCCCATCTCGCCGGCACGTTCAAGGGCGCCAATGCGTTCCTCGGCGTTGCCGACAAGGTCGTCGAAGTGGTCGACTGGAATCCTGATATTCCGGCGGACGTGATGACCAAGATCAAGGAGATCGAGGTAAAGATCGCCGACGGCAGCTTCTCGCCCTTCACCGGACCGATCGCCAAGGCCGACGGCAGCGAAGCTGTCGCATCGGGCGCGACCATGGCCGACCCCGAGATCATCGCCATGAACTGGCACGTCAAGGGCGTGTCCACGCCGCTGCCGAAATAAGTCATGACTACCCCGCTCCTGTCGCTGCGCGGCATTTCGAAGAGCTACGGCCAGATCCATGCCAATCAGGCCATCGATCTGGACGTGGCGCCGCAATCGATTCATGCGATCCTCGGGGAAAACGGGGCGGGAAAATCGACGCTGATGAAACTGATCTACGGCGTCGAGCAACCTGACGACGGAGAGGTCATCTGGGAAGGAAACCCTTTGCGCCTCGCCTCCCCCGCCGAGGCGAGGCGCAACGGCATCGGCATGGTGTTCCAGCATTTCTCGCTGTTCGAGACCCTGACCGTCCTGGAGAATATTCGACTGGTCGTGCCGGGCCGCAAGGCTGAGCTCAAGGACCGCATTCGGACGCTTGGACGGGAATTCGGCCTCGAAGTCGACCCGCTTGCCCATGTGCATGCGCTGTCCGTCGGCGAGCGGCAACGGGTGGAGATCATCCGAAGCCTGATGACCAATCCGAAACTGCTGATCCTCGACGAGCCCACCTCCGTCCTGCCGCCGCAACTGGTGGAGAGGCTCTTCGACACGCTGCGTCGGCTGCGCGACGGCGGTGTTTCCATCCTGTTGATCTCCCACAAGCTCGAAGAAATCCGGGCGAACTGCGATCGGGCGACGATCCTGCGCGGCGGACGCGTGACCGGGGATGTCGACCCGCGTGAACATGATGCCCATGACCTTGCCCGCATGATGATCGGCCATGACATGCCGGCGCCGATGGCGGCGCTGCCACTGTCTGGTGGCGAAAAGCGGCTGGAGATCATCGGTTTGGACTATCAGCCCGACGATCCCTTCGCGGTGCCGCTCTCCGGCATCAGCCTCGAGGTTCGTGCCGGTGAAATCCTCGGGATCGCCGGTATTTCGGGCAACGGCCAAAGCGAGCTTGCCGCGTTGATTTCAGGCGAGACGGTGCTGGGGCGCGACCAGCGCGACCGGATCTACATGATGGGGATGGATGTCGGCAGGCTCGATGCCGCCGCACGACGGACGCTCGGATTTGCCTTCGTTCCGGAAGACCGGCTCGGACGTGGCGCCGTGCCCGAAATGTCGCTCGTCCTCAACAGCCTGCTGACGGCCCATCCGCTCAAGCTTTTGCGGCACGGTCTCGTCGACAGGGCGCGGGCGCTGGCGTTCACCGATGATTGCATCCGTCAGTATGATGTGCGCACACTCGGCCCGGATGCGGAAGCCGGCACCCTGTCGGGCGGCAATCTGCAGAAGTTCATCGTTGGCCGCGAAATCATGCTGTCTCCGAAATTGCTTTTCCTGGCGCAGCCGACCTGGGGCGTCGATATCGGCGCCGCGTCCGCCATCCGCAGCCGTCTGGTCGCATTGCGCAATCAGGGCATGGCGATCCTCGTCATTTCCGAGGAGCTGGAAGAGCTGTTCGAGCTCTGCGATTCCATCCAGGTGCTGCACCACGGCCGGCTCAGCCCGTCGCTCGCAACGCGGGACACGAAGCCCGAGGAGATCGGCCGATACATGATCGGGGCACAAGCCTCGCCCGAGAAAGTCCATATATGAGCGCTTGGTCCCTTGCTTTCGTTCCCACCCTGGTCCGCCGGGAGCGCGCTTCGCTTGCCGCGGCCCTGTGCGCACCTGTCATAGCGCTCGGGGGAGCGATCGCACTTAATCTCGGCCTCTATGTTTTGATGGGCCGCGACCCTGTCGCGGTCGTCTATGCGATGCTTTTCGAGCCCTTCCTTTCCTGGGCGTCATTTTCGGAAGTGCTTTTGAAGGCAGGTCCGCTCCTGCTCATCGCCCAAGGACTGGCGATCGGCTTTCGCGCCAAGGTCTTCAACATCGGCGCCGAAGGCCAGTTCATTCTTGGCGCGATCTTCGCCTCTGCCATTCCGGTCTGGTTTCCCCAGGCAACAGGCCAATGGATCTGGCCGGCGATGCTGTTGCTCGGCGCCATCGGCGGCGCTCTCTGGGCTTCTCTCACCGCCTTCTGGCGCGTACGCCTCAATGCCAACGAGATCCTCGTTTCTTTGATGCTGAGCCTCGTTGCGGCGCAGCTGCTGAACTATCTGCTGCTCGGCCCCTGGAAAGATCCGAATGGCTTCAACTTCCCCCAGTCGGTGATGTTTCAGTACGATGCGATGGTGCCGACCCTGATCGCCGGTACCCGCGTCAATGTCTCATTCCTCATCACGCTCGCTTTGTCGGTTGCGGCCTGGGTCTTCATGCAGAGGAGCTTCATCGGTTACAAGCTGCAGGTCGGCGGTCTGGCGCCGCGGGCTGCCGGCTATGCCGGCTTCAAGGAAGGTTGGGCGATCTGGCTTTCGCTGCTGATCGGCGGTTTTGCGGCCGGTCTTGCCGGTGCCGCCGAAGTCGCCGGTCCGCTCGGCCAGCTGCAGCGTTCGGTCGCGAGCGGTTATGGCTATGCGGCCATCATCGTCGCCTATCTCGGCGGCCTGCATCCGATCGGCATCGTGGTCTCGGCGCTGGTCATGGCGGTCATCTATATCGGTGGCGACAATGCCATGGTCTCGGCCAACCTGCCGATCGCTGCCGTCCGTGTCTTCCAGGGCAGCCTGCTGCTCGCCTACCTGATCGCCGTCGCCTTCGTGCGCTATCGCCTTGAACGGCGCCGCGCCGCTCACCGGAGCCCATCATGAACGCCATCGAGTTCATTCTTGCCGGCATGCTCGCGGCTGCGACCCCGTTTCTTCTGGCAGCCCTCGGCGAAATGGTGGCCGAGCGCGCCGGCGTCCTCAACCTCGGGGTCGAGGGATTGATGGCCTTCGGTGCCGTGCTCGCCTTCATTATCGTCTACCAGGGCGGCGGACATCTCCTGGGATTCGTCGTCGCCGGGCTCGGCAGCGCTGTCCTTTCACTGCTCTTTGCCTTCGTCACCCTTGGATTCCGGGCAAACCAGGTGGCGGCGGGCCTTGCCATCGGCATTCTCGGCCAGGGCCTTTCCGCGCTTTTCGGCAAGACCTATGAAAGCCTCACGGTCAGGGGACTTCCGAAGCTCGCCCTTCCCGGGTTTTCGGAATTGCCGGTTATCGGTGGCCTTTTCGTCCAGGACATCGTCGTGTGGATTTCACTCGCCGCGACGCTGGCTTTGTGGGCGATATTTGCCTACAGCAAGCTTGGTCTTATCGTCCGCGCCGTCGGCGAGAACCCGAAGGCCGCTCACGCCATCGGCTATTCGGTGATATCAGTCCGCGTCCTCGCCATCGCCTTCGGCGGTGCGATGGCTGGTTTCGCCGGCGCCTATGCGTCGGTGGTCTATACACCGCTCTGGGCCGACGGGATGATCGCCGGGCGCGGCTGGATCGCGATTGCCCTCGTCGTCTTCGGGACTTGGCTCACCGGCCGCATCTTTCTCGGCGCCTGCCTTTTCGGTGCGGTCTCGCTGATGGGGCTTGCTGCCCAGGCAACCGGACTGGACGTTCCCTCGCAGCTGCTCTCGAGCCTGCCGTATCTCGTCACGATCATCGTGCTCGGCATCATCTCCGCCGACCGCCGCCTGCTGAAACTGAATGGCGTTGCTTCGCTCGGCGAACCATTCGAGCGATAAAAGACGCGCGGCGCTGCAACGTGCCGGCGAAGAAGGTCAGCCGCGATCAGGCTTTTTTCGGCCGTGCGCTTCAAATTGGACGAGCAGCGACTTGAGTTCGATCTCGCGAACGCGGCGTGCCGCTTCATCCGGGCTGACCCATTCGAGAATACGCTGACCCCGCTCCTTGAAATCGCCGCTGATGTCCGTGACTTCAATCTGAAACATGTCGACGATACAGGGCGCCACATCGCCATTGTCGAGTTCTTTCAGATAGGTATAGCGGCCGACCGGTTTCTTCTTCACTACCCCGCGCACGCCTGCCTCCTCCCAGGCCTCGATTGCTGCTGCTTCGAAAGGCTTTTTCCCTTTCATCGGCCACCCTTTCGGGATGACCCAGCGCCCGCTCTCGCGCGATGTGATCACCAGGATTTCGACCTCGGATCCGGCATTGCCGTGGCGGAAGCAAAGTGCGCCGTATTGTTGACGGAATGCACCGGCGAACAGCGTTTCAGGAACAGCAGCGAGCTGCCGTAGCAGTGGCTGGGATTTGTCCGGTCGAGGCTTCCTGCTTTTTTTGCTCGGTGTCATAACGAATGAATTGCCGAATTTGCTTGTTGCTTCAATTGCCTGGGCGTGTTTATGACAGATTTATGACAATCGGCCGCACGAGGAAGGTTCCCAGGCATGATGAGCATTTTTCGCAAGCTGATGCCACGGGAAGACAGATTCTTTGAGATGTTTTCCAAGCACTCGAAGACTGTCGTTGCCGCCGCGCATGCCCTCGATCAACTCCTGAAGGGCAATGACGTTGAGAAAAACTGCGAACGCATCGTCACATTGGAAAACGAGGCCGACGATGTCACGCGTGAGGTTCTTCTTGCCGTTCGACGAAGCTTCATCACGCCCTTCGACCGGGGTGACATCAAGGACCTTATTCAGTCGATGGATGATGCGATCGACATGATGCACAAGGCAGTCAAGACGATCCGTTTGTTCGAACAATCGAGCTTCGATCCGCTCATGCAGCAGATGGGCAGCGAAATCGTCAAGGCGGCAAACCTTGTCGCGGAAGCGATACCTCTCCTCGACAGATTGGGAGCCAATGCGCAGCGTCTCACGGCCATCGCGGAGGAAGTCACCCGAGTGGAGGGACGTTCCGATGAGCTCTACGACCAGGGTTTGAAGGATCTGTTCTTGCGTCATGGCGCCAGCGGCAATGCGATGGCCTACATGATCGGAAGCGAAATCTACGGAGAACTGGAGAAAGTCGTCGACCGCTTCGAGGATGTCGCCAATGAAATCAGCGGCATTCTCATCGAGAACGTCTGATGGATGCCTCCCTCGCTCTGCCGCTGCTGGTCGGCCTGGTCGTTATCGCCCTGTTCTTCGACTTTCTCAATGGTCTGCATGACGCGGCCAATTCGATCGCCACGATCGTCTCGACCCGCGTCCTGCGGCCACAATATGCCGTCGCCTGGGCGGCGTTCTTCAATTTCATCGCATTCCTGTTCTTCGGCCTGCATGTCGCCGAAACACTGGGGACCGGCATCATCGATCCTGCGATCGTTTCGCCACAAGTGATCTTCGCAGCACTCATGGGCGCGATCATCTGGAATATCATCACCTGGATTTTCGGGATTCCGTCGAGCTCGTCGCATGCGCTTGTCGGTGGGCTGGTGGGGGCTGGTCTCGCAAAGGTGGGCTTCAACTCGATCGTCTGGAACGGCCTTCTAAAAACCGTCGGTGCTATTTTCGTATCGCCAGCCATCGGCTTTCTGCTTGCCCTGGTGCTGGTGCTCGCAGTCTCCTGGCTATTCGTCCGGCAAACACCGTTTGCGGTGGATCGCACATTTCGCATCATGCAGTTCGTATCCGCTTCGCTCTACTCGCTGGGCCACGGCGGAAACGATGCGCAGAAGACGATGGGCATCATCGCGGTGCTCCTGTTCAGCCAGGGATATCTTGGCCCGACATTCTACGTGCCTTTCTGGGTGGTCATTACCTGCCAGTCGGCAATGGCTCTCGGTACGCTCTTTGGCGGATGGCGGATCGTTCATACCATGGGGTCGAAGATCACCCGGCTCAACCCCATGCAAGGTTTCTGCGCGGAGACCGGCGGAGCGTTGACACTCTTCGGAGCGACCTGGCTCGGTATTCCCGTTTCGACGACGCATACCATCACCGGAGCTATCATCGGAGTGGGCGCGGCTCGTCGTGTCTCAGCTGTGCGCTGGGGATTGGCCGGCAACATCGTGATCGCCTGGATCATCACGATGCCGGCGGCTGCAGCAATATCCGCGGCGTTCTACGGCCTCGTATCTTTGCTGCAATGAAGATGGCGAGGCAATCGCCACTTGCCCTTCCCGCCTGAGCTTTGCCGCCGGCAAATGCCGACGAATAATGCGGGCAGAATCCGCTCTGCGGTGCGTCATCGCGACTTCCATATTGCGTGCACTGCACAAATAGAGCGCTCCCATGGCTGCGATTACGTTAGCAAGCGCACAAAGTAGAAGCAGAAAATAACAAAGCCTAAGAAATAGGCATTCGTCAATTCTTCGCATTTCTCCTTTTGCTTCATGCCGTTACCATCTCCTTTCGAAATTGGCACGCTGATTGCAGGTTCAGATGCGCATCGGTCAACGGCGACCGGCGCGGATAGGCGCGGCATAAGCGCCTACATTAGACACCGACGTCGCAAGGTCTTTGCTCCGGGATACTCCCATCCCCTGGACGCAATTTCCGGCGGCGTTTTTTTGTGTCCAGATTCAGCCAGCAGAGGGAACCTGCGCATGACAAAGAATTTGCAGACTGGGATTTCGACAAGCGGCATTACCCGCCGCAGCATGCTTAAGACGACCGCAGCGGCTGCCCTCATCGGCGCCGTCAAGGCTGCCTTTCCGTCCGGCGCCTTCGCAGCCGGAGCAGGCCCTGAGGTGAAAGGTGTCAAGCTCGGCTTTATCGCTCTCACCGATTCCGCACCGTTGATCATCGCCAAGGAAAAGGGCTTTTTCGACAAGCATGGCCTTCCGGAAACGGATGTGGCCAAACAGGCATCCTGGGGTGCGACCCGCGACAATCTCGTGCTGGGCGGCGCAGCAAACGGCATCGACGGTGCGCATATCCTGTCGCCGCTCCCCTATCTCATGCATACCGGCAAGGTGACGCAGAACAATAAGCCGGTGCCGATGGCTATCCTCGCCCGGCTCAACCTCGACAGCCAGGGTATTTCCGTCGCCAAGGAATATGCCGACACCGGCGTGCAACTGGATTCCTCCAAGCTGAAGGCGGCATTCGAGAAAAAGAAGGCGGAGGGCAAGGAGATCAAGGCCGCCATGACCTTCCCGGGCGGTACCCATGACCTCTGGATCCGCTACTGGCTCGCCGCCGGCGGCATCGATCCGAACAAGGACGTTTCGACCATCGTCGTGCCGCCGCCGCAGATGGTTGCCAACATGAAGGTCGGCAACATGGACGTCTTCTGTGTGGGCGAACCGTGGAACGAGCAGCTCGTCAACCAGGGCATCGGCTTTACCGCAGCCACCACCGGCGAGCTCTGGAAGGGTCATCCTGAAAAGGCGCTCGGACTGCGCGCCGACTGGATCGAACAGAATCCCAACGCTGCCAAGGCCCTGCTGATGGCCGTCATGGAGGCTCAGCAGTGGTGCGAAAGCATGGACAACAAGGCGGAGATGGCTGACATTCTCGGCAAGCGCCAATGGTTCAACGTTCCGACGAAGGACGTGCTCGGCCGCCTCAAGGGCGACATCAATTATGGCAACGGCCGCGATGTCAAAGCCACCGACCTCTATATGAAGTTCTGGAAAGACGGCGCCTCCTATCCGTTCAAGAGCCACGATACCTGGTTCATGACGGAAAACATCCGCTGGGGAAATCTGCCGGCGAGCACCGACGTCAAGGCGCTGGTCAACCAGGTGAACCGCGAAGACATCTGGCGCGAGGCCGCCAAGGATCTCGGCGTCGCGGCGGCCGATATTCCCGCATCGTCTTCTCGCGGCAAGGAGACTTTCTTCGACGGCAAGGTCTTCGACCCCGAAAATCCCTCCGCCTATCTCGACAGCCTTTCGATCAAGGCTGTCTCCTGATCCGCTCCGGCGCGCAACGGGCGCGCCGGCCTTTCATTCACGTGAGGAGCGCGTTGATGTCCGCCCTGGCAAATAAAGAAAATCCCTCCACGGCCGCCTCTGCCAAGCTGGCGGCAAAGGTTCTGCCATTTTCCGGCAAGCACGGATCGCGGATCGATTTTCGTCGAGCGGCACTGACCGCCCTTCGTAACGTCGTTCCGCCAGTCGTCGTGCTGGCTCTCATCCTGCTCGTCTGGCAGGTGCTCTGTTCGTCGGCGGATGCGTCTTTGCCCTCGCCGCATCGGGTCTGGCAGGATAGCTATGACCTGATCGCCTATCCGTTTTTCAACTACGGCTCCCAGGATATCGGGCTCGGCTGGCGCGTGCTCATTTCGCTGCAGCGCGTTCTCTATGGCTTTGGGCTTGCCGCGGTCACAGGCGTCATCATCGGTGCGATCATCGGCCAGTCGGTCTGGGCGATGCGTGGCCTCGATCCGATCTTCCAGGTGCTGCGCACGGTTCCGCCGCTCGCCTGGCTGCCGCTTTCGCTCGCAGCCTTCCAGGATTCCAACCCCTCGGCGATCTTCGTGATCTTCATCACGTCGATCTGGCCGGTGATCATCAACACCGCCGTCGGCGTGCGTAATATCCCGCAGGACTACCGCAATGTCGCCGAGGTGCTGCGCCTCAACCAGTTCGAGTTTTTCTGGAAGATCATGCTGCCTTCGGCAGCGCCTTACATCTTCACAGGCCTCAGGATCGGCGTCGGCCTCTCCTGGCTCGCCATCGTCGCGGCAGAAATGCTGACGGGCGGCGTCGGCATCGGCTTCTTCATCTGGGACGCATGGAACTCGTCGCGCCTTCCGGACATCATCGTCGCGCTCGCCTATATCGGCATCGTCGGCTTCGCCCTCGACAAGCTGGTGGCAGCACTCGGCAAACTCATCACCCGCGGCGCCATGGCCAACTGAGGAACGCACCTATGAACGCCTATCTGAAGCTCGACCATATCGACAAACATTTCGATCGGGGCGGCGTGCGCGCCGAGGTCCTGAAGGACATCAACCTGACGATTTCCGCGGGCGAATTCGTCTCGATCATCGGCCATTCGGGCTGCGGCAAGTCCACCCTGCTCAACCTCATCGCCGGCCTGACCCCGGTTTCGGCAGGCGCCGTGCTGCTTGAAAACCGTGAGGTCAACGGACCGGGGCCGGAGCGCGCCGTCGTCTTCCAGAACCACTCGCTGCTGCCCTGGCTGACGGTCTACGAGAACGTCAATCTCGCCGTCTCCAAACTCTTCAGCCGAACGAAGACCAAGGCCGAGCGGCATGAGTGGGTGATGGCCAACCTCGACCTCGTGCAGATGGCGCATGCAAGGGATAAGCGGCCTTCGGAAATTTCAGGCGGCATGAAACAGCGCGTCGGCATCGCCCGCGCGCTTGCAATGGAGCCGAAGATCCTTCTGCTCGACGAGCCGTTCGGGGCTCTCGATGCGCTGACCCGCGCGCATCTTCAGGACGCGGTGACGGAAATCCACGCTCGCCTCGGCAACACGATGGTGATGATCACCCATGATGTCGATGAGGCGGTGCTGCTGTCCGATCGCATCGTCATGATGACCAACGGCCCGGCGGCCCGCATCGGCGAAGTGCTCGATGTGACCATGCCCCGTCCCCGCAATCGCATCGAACTCGCCTCCGACCGGACATATCTCAAATGCCGTGAAGCCGTGCTGAAGTTCCTCTACGAACGACACCGCTTCATCGAAGCCGCGGAGTAGAGATCGGGACATAACCTCGGCGTTTGCCGGCCGTGGTTTTTTCGCCTTCGTAGCGGCGCCTGATTTCGGGCGTCGCGCCCCTTTTACTCCCCGGGCGTTGCAAAGACCGCGCTGGCATCGCTGACAATTTCCACATGGGAATATGCCGCCTGCCCCGCGGCGGCTGCGTCCGCGCGCATGATCGCAGTGACGATCCGGCCGTGCTCCTCATAGGATTTTGCCAGACGCCCGGGCAGGCGGAACTGCGCCCGCCGAAAAGGCGCGAGCCGCGCCCGTGTCTGGGTCACCATCTCGAAGACATGATCATTATGCGCGCCGTGATAAAGCCGGGTGTGAAATTCGGTATTGTGAGCCGAATATTCTTCTTCCGCGCCGGCATGCACGAGCCTCACCGATCCCCGATGTTCCAACTCCAGCGCGCGCCGTTCATCGACCGTCATACGCTCGGCCGAGAGCCTGGCGCAGATCGCTTCGAGTTCCGCCATCGCCTCGAACATCGAATGCAGATAGGCTTCGGTGACATTGGTCACGATGGCACTGCGGTTCGGCTCGCGCGCAATCAATCCCATGGCGCCCAGCTCACGCAGAGCCTCGCGCACCGGCGTGCGCGAAACGTCGAAACGAACCGCGAGCGACACCTCGTCCAGCTTCGCGCCCGGCAGGATTTCACCCGTGACGATCATGTCGGCAATCGCCCGCACCATCTGTTCGACGGTGGTTCCGGTACGGATCACTTCTCTGCGCCTGGTCTGCTTCACGATACGAATCTGCTCACCTCAATGCTCTGCATACAGATGACGTTCGAGACTCGATAAGTCAAATCTGGCGGCGAAGATATTGTTAAATTTTCGCTTTCTGATGCACGAGATACCTCGGGTAACTCAACTTTGTGCCAACCACGCAGTCATAATGAACAAGAAATATCTATTGATTACTTTTTGCGCAAGAATTCGATCAATCTGTATGCACTTTGCAATGCGCAAATCTTACTGGAAAGGATAAACTATAAAAAACAACAGATTAATTTCTGGCACGTGCATTGCATGCACTTTTCTGTACCCGTTCACAACCGGCCCAGCGCCGCAAGGAGCATTTCCGATGACCAAACTCCTTTCCATGAACCGCCGCAATTTTCTCCAGGCTTCCGCTGCCGGTGCGCTTGCCGGCGCCATGCCGGGCCTGATCGCCTCCTCCGCCGCAGCCCAAACCGCGCTGACCGTCGGCTTCATCTATGTCGGCCCCAAGGACGACTACGGCTACAACCAGGCGCATGCCGAAGGTGCGGCCGTCATCAAGGCGATGCCTGGTGTGACGCTGGTCGAAGAAGAGAACGTGCCGGAGACCGTCGACGTCCAGAAGACGATGGAATCCATGATCAACCTGGATGGCGCGACCCTGCTCTTTCCGACCTCCTTCGGCTACTTCGACCCACACATGCTGGCAGTGGCCGCCAAACATCCCGATATCCAGTTCCGCCACTGTGGCGGCCTCTGGCAGGAAGGCAAGAACCCGGCCAATACGGGCTCCTACTTCGGCTATATCTTCCAGGGCCAGTATCTGAACGGCATTGCCGCCGGCCATGCGACGAAGAGCAAGAAGATCGGCTTCGTTGCCGCCAAGCCGATCCCGCAGGTTCTGCAGAATATCAACGCCTTCCTGCTTGGCGCGCGCACAGTCGATCCTGGTATCACCTGCCAGGTGATTTTCACCGGCGAATGGTCGCTCGCCGTCAAGGAGGCCGAAGCCACCAATGCGCTGGTCGACCAGGGCGCCGACGTCATCACCTGCCACGTCGACAGCCCCAAAGTGGTCGTCGAGACGGCTGCCGGCCGCGGCGCCTTCGTCTGCGGCTATCACGCCAACCAGAGCCCGCTTGCTCCCGAAAAATATCTCACCGGCGCCGAATGGGCCTGGGGCAACGTCTACAGCGACTTTGTCAAGAAGGCGCAGGCCGGCGAAAAGCTCGGCAATTTCGTGCGTGGCGGCCTGAAGGACGGCTTCGTGAAGATGAGCGCGCTTGGCCCCGGTGTTTCCGCTGAGGGCCGCAAGGCCTTCGAAGCCACGCAGGCCGACATGATGAAGGGCGGCTTCTCGGTCTTCAAGGGACCGTTGAAGGACAACAAGGGCGACACCGTCGTGGCTGCCGACAAGAGCTACGCCGAAGACGCGATCGAGCTCGAAAGCATGAATTATCTGGTCGAGGGCGTCGTCGGGTCCACGGCCTAAACCGCGAAGGGAGAAGCGCCATGACCATCGAGGCCAATAATCCCGCAATAGCCATCGTGGAAAAACCGGCTTCCCTGCGCCCGGTCCTCGAATGGATCGCGCGGCGGGCCGAGCCTGTTGTCATCGGCCTCGCGGCCATCCTGATCGGTCTTGCGCTCTTCTCCCTCTTCATCCTGGCGGTCGGCAAGTCGCCGGCCACCCTCTTCCAACTGATGTACACCGGCGGCTTCGGCAGCTGGTTTTCGGTGCAGAACAGCTTAAGTCGTGCCGCACCCCTTCTCCTGACGGCACTCTGCGTCGCCCTGCCCGCCCGTCTCGGCCTCGTCATCATCGGCGGGGAAGGAGCGGTCGTGCTGGGCGGCGTTGCCGCCGCAGCCATGGCTCTGCCGCTCGCCGGCACCGCGCCCGTCTTCCTCACCCTCATTCTGATGGCGATCGCCGCCATGGTGGTCGGTGGCATCTGGATCGGCCTTGCCGGTTTCCTGCGCCACTATCGCGGCGTCAACGAAACCATCTCGTCGCTGCTGCTCTCCTATATCGCCATTGCCCTGATGAACCAGTTCGTCGAAGGGCTGCTGCGCGATCCGGCAAGCCTCAACAAGCCGTCGACCAGACCGCTGCCGGCGGAATATATGCTCGGCAATATTCCCGGCATGGACGTGCATTGGGGCCTGGTCATCGGCATCCTCGCCTGTGTGGTCTCCTGGATCGTGATCGAGGCCACGAGCTACGGTTTTGCCGCCCGCATCGCCGGCGGCAACGTGCGCGCCGCCCAGATCCAGGGACTGCCGGTCGGAAAGCTGATCGTCGGATTTACCGCGCTTGCCGGCAGTTTTGCCGGCCTGGCGGGCATGATCGAAGTGGCGGCGGTGCAGGGAAGCGCCAATGCCTCGCTTGCCGCCGGCTATGGTTATACCGGCATCCTCGTCGCCTTCCTCGCCAGACACAATCCGCTGGCGATCATTCCAGTGGCGATCCTGCTCGGCGGCATCGACGCCTCGGGCGGCCTCATCCAGCGGCGCATGGGCCTGCCGGATGCGACGGTTCTGGTGCTGCAGGGCACGCTCTTCATCGTCATTCTGTTCTGCGAGACCTTCTATGGCCGCTTCAAGATCTTCAATCCCGACCTCTGGAAAAGGAGCCTCTGATGGAAGAGACAGGCATCGGCATCTGGGGCGTGCCGCTGGCGATCTTCGCAGGCGCCATCCGCGTTTCCACCCCCTTCATCTTCGTCAGCCTTGGCGAGGCGATCACCGAACGCTCCGGCCGCATCAATCTCGGCCTGGAAGGCACGCTGGTCTTCGGCGCCATGACGGCCTATGCGGTGGCCGTCATCACTGGCTCGCCCACCCTCGGCGTGCTGGCCGCAATGGTGGCGGGCGCGATCTTCGGCCTCATCCACGGCTGGATCTGCAAGTTCCCGAAGGTCAACGACATCGCCATCGGCATTGCCATGATGCAGTTCGGTCTCGGCATGGCGTTCTTCCTCGGCAAATCCTTCATCCAGCCGGTGGCGCCGAAACTGCCCTCGATCGCGCTCGGCGGCTGGTCGAGCACTCCGCAGATCCAGGCGGCGCTCAATATCAACGTGCTGTTCTTCATCGGCGCGGCACTTGCCCTCTTCCTGTTCTGGGCCTTCAAGAATACCAGGATCGGCCTGATCCTGCGCGTTGTCGGCGATAGCACCGACGCGGCCCGGGCCATGGGCATCCACCCGGACCGGGTTCGCTTGCTGGCGACGGCAGTGGGCGGCTCGCTGGCGGCAATCGGCGGCGCCTATCTCTCGCTCTATTATCCGGGCTCCTGGAACGAAGGCATCTCGTCGGGTCAGGGCCTGATGGCCGTGGCCCTCGTCATCTTCGCCCGATGGAACCCGATCGGCTGTTTCCTGGCCGCCCTGCTTTTCGGCGGTGCCGGCGCGCTCGGCCCGGCGCTGCAATCGGTCGGCGTCACACAAGGCTACTACCTTTTTTACGCCGCGCCTTACGTGCTCACCCTCATCATCCTGATTGCCACCTCCTCGCCCACCCGTTCGCTCGCCGGTGCGCCGGGTGCGCTGTCGCTCACGAAATAACGGAGCTTTCCGATGAACGGACTTGGTGGTCTCAACAAATCCGAACACGGCGTCGGCATCGGCCTCGTTCAGCTCCAGCTGCCGGTGACCGTCACCAAAGCGGACTTGGCAAAGCAGACGCAGGTGATCGTCGATCTGGTGGCCAAGGCACGGCGCAACCAGCCGGGCATGGACCTCGTCATCTTTCCCGAATACGCGCTGCATGGCCTCTCCATGGACATCAATCCGGAGATCATGTGCACGCTCGACGGGCCGGAGGTCGCTGCGTTCAAGCAGGCCTGCAGCGACAACCGGATCTGGGGCTGCTTCTCGATCATGGAGCTCAATCCCGGCGGCATGCCCTATAATTCCGGCATCGTCATCGACGACCAGGGCGAGCTGAAGCTCTATTATCGCAAGATGCATCCCTGGATCCCCGTCGAGCCCTGGGAGCCCGGCAATCTTGGCATCACTGTCATCGAGGGCCCGCGGGGCGCCAAGCTTGCGCTGATCATCTGCCATGACGGCATGTTCCCGGAGATGGCGCGCGAATGCGCCTATAAGGGCGCCGAAATCATGATCCGCACCGCCGGCTACACGGCGCCGATCCGCGATGCCTGGCGCTTCACCAATCAGGCCAACGCCTTCTGCAACCTGATGGTTACCGCGAATGTCTGCATGTGCGGCTCGGACGGCACCTTCGATTCCATGGGTGAAGGCATGATCTGCAATTTCGACGGCACGATCATCGCCCACGGCACCTCCGGCCGCGTCAACGAGATCATCACCGCCGAGGTGCGTCCCGATCTGGTGCGCGAGGCCCGGCTCGGCTGGGGGGTGGAGAACAATATCTACCAGTTCGGCCATCGCGGCTATGTCGCCGTCGCCGGCGGCGCCCAGGATGCGCCCTACACCTACATGCACGACCTTGTCGCCGGCAAATACCGCCTGCCATGGGAAGACGAGGTAAAGGTCAAAGACGGCACGTCCTGCGGATTTGACAAGCCGATGCGCCGTTACGGCGAACCCCTCAAACCTGCCGCGGAATAGGAGAGAGAATGATGGACGCGATGGTCGACACCAAGGGGCATTTTATCGACGCCGATCCGTATCCGTGGCCCTATAACGGCGCTCTGCGGCCTGATAACACCGCCCTCATCATCATCGACATGCAGACCGACTTCTGCGGCAAGGGCGGCTATGTCGACCACATGGGCTACGACCTGTCGCTGGTGCAGGCGCCGATCGAACCGATCAAACGTGTGCTGGCCGCCATGCGGGCCAAGGGCTACCACATCATCCACACCCGCGAGGGCCACCGCCCCGACCTCGCCGATCTGCCGGCCAACAAACGCTGGCGCTCGCAGCGCATCGGCGCCGGCATCGGCGATCCCGGCCCCTGCGGCCGTATCCTGACGCGTGGCGAACCCGGCTGGGACATCATACCCGAACTCTACCCGATCGAAGGCGAGACGATCATCGACAAGCCCGGAAAGGGTTCGTTCTGCGCCACCGATCTCGAACTCATCCTCAGCCAGAAGCGCATCGAGAACATTATCCTCACCGGAATCACCACCGATGTCTGCGTCTCGACGACGATGCGCGAGGCGAACGACCGCGGCTACGAATGCCTGCTTCTGGAGGACTGCTGTGGTGCGACCGACTACGGAAATCACCTCGCCGCCATCAAGATGGTGAAGATGCAGGGCGGCGTCTTCGGCTCGGTCTCCAATTCCGCGGCTCTAGTCGAGGCGCTGCCCTGATGCCGTCATTGCGTGCCCATGTCTTTCGCGTGCCAGCCGACGGCCCCGATGACGTTGCCGGCGTCGAGGCGCTCTTTGCCAGCGGCCTTCAGGCGAACGACGTCGTCGCCGTTCTCGGCAAGACGGAAGGCAACGGCTGCGTCAATGATTTTACCCGCGGTTATGCCACCCGCAGCTTCGAGACATTGTTCAGTAGATATGGCGTCGACGGCGTCTCGATCATCATGTCCGGCGGCACCGAGGGGGCGCTCTCGCCGCATTGGACGGTTTTTGCGCGTGAAACCGTAGAAACCCCGGGCGAACGGGCGCTGGCCATTGGTGTGTCGCGTACCCCCGCGCTGCCCCCCGAACATCTCGGGCGCCGGGAGCAGATCCTGCTCGTTGCCGAAGGCGTGAAGTCCGCGATGAGGGATGCTGGCATCGATGATCCCGCCGATGTCCATTTCGTGCAGATCAAGTGTCCGCTGCTCACCTCGCGCCGGATTGCCGAGGCCGAGGCAGCAGGCAGGACGGTCGCAACCCACGACACGCTGAAATCCATGGGCCTCTCGCGCGGCGCTTCGGCTCTCGGCGTCGCCGTGGCACTCGGCGAGATAGATGCGACATCGATCGGCGATGCCGACATCTGCACACGTTTCGATCTCTTTTCTCGCTGCGCCTCAACCTCATCCGGGGTCGAACTCACCGATCACGAAATCATCGTCCTCGGCATGAGCGCAAAATGGTCCGGTCCGCTGTCGATCGACCACGCGGTCATGCGGGATGCGATCGACGCGCATTCCGTCAGTAAAGCCCGCGAACGCCTGCCGGAAAACAGCCGGCTGGCGGCGGTTCTCGCCAAGGCCGAGCCGGACCCGTCCGGCAGGATCGGCGGCAGGCGCCACACGATGCTCGATGACTCGGATATTGCAGGCACCCGCCATGCCCGTGCCTTCGTCGGCGGCGTTCTCGCCGGCATCTTCGGCATTACCGATCTCTATGTGTCCGGCGGCGCCGAACACCAGGGTCCGCCCGGCGGCGGTCCCGTCGCCATCATCGTCGAAAAGGAGCAATGAAGTGAGCACAGTCCGCGACACGCCCCTTCCGCAAGCCGGCAAGGCCGTCGGCATCGAGACGCTCGATATGACCATGCGCTTCGGCTCGTTCACCGCGCTCGACAACGTTTCGATCGCCGTTCCGGCCGGCTCTTTTCACGCGCTTCTCGGCGAAAACGGCGCCGGCAAGTCGACACTCGTCAAATGCATCATGGGCTTCTATCACGCAACGTCAGGCTCGTTGTCGGTCGACGGCCGCGAGGTGGCGGTCGCCTCACCCAAGGATGCCGCGGCCTATGGGCTCGGCATGGTCTACCAGCATTTCACACTGGTTCCCTCGCTCACCGGTGCTGAGAACCTGGTCATCAGCCGGACCGAAGTACCCGCGGTGATTAACTGGGCCAGGGAACGCAAGGATCTGGCGGGTTTCATGGAGCGCATGCCGTTCAAGATCCCGCTCGACAGACCGGTGAGCGAGCTTGCGGCCGGCGAAAAACAGAAACTCGAAATCGTCAAGCAGCTCTATCTCGGCCGCTCCTTCCTCGTGCTCGACGAGCCGACCTCGGTGCTGACGCCGGCCGAAGCCGATGAGATGCTCGGCATCGTCCGCGGGATGACCGAGCGCGGCGAGCTCACCGTGCTGATGATCTCCCACAAGTTCCACGAGGTGACGAAGTTCGCTGATGCCGTCTCGATCCTGCGGCGCGGCAAGCTGGTCGGCACCGGCAAGGTCGGCGAGCTCTCCACCGCCGAGATGGCGGCGATGATGATCGGCGACGTCAAGCTCGCCGAGCTCGACAGCCGTCTGCCGGTGGCGGAAGCGGCCAAATCCGTGCTCACTGTAACCCAGGTGAAAGCTCCGGATCGCTCCGGCCTGAAGACGATCGAGATCGACGCGCTGACGGTCCGCTCCGGCGAGATCGTCGGCATCGCCGGCATATCGGGCAACGGCCAGAAGGAGCTGACGGAAATCCTGGCCGGCCAGCGCCCGACCGATAGCGGCGAGGTCATGGTCAATGGCGAGACTTACGGCGCCACCCGTGACGAGACCCGTAAGAACAGGGTGCGTTTCATCCCCGAAGAGCCGTTGCAGAATGCCTGCGCGCCCAAGATGACCGTGAGCGAGAACCTTGCGTTCCGCACCTTCGACTTGAAGCTGGACGGCAAGGACGCGATCTGGCTGAACAAGGGCAGCATGAAGAAGCGTGCGTCGGCACTGATCTCCGACTTCAAGGTCAAGACGGCCTCTTCCTCCTCGCCGATCGCAGCACTTTCGGGCGGCAACGTGCAGCGGGCGGTGCTCGCCCGCGAACTGACGGGCGAGGTAGATCTGCTGATCGTCTCGAATCCTTGTTTCGGCCTCGATTTCTCGGCCGTTGCCGAAATCCGCGCCCGGATCATGAAGGCCCGCAATTTAGGTGCCGCCGTGCTGCTGCTCTCCGAAGACCTCGACGAACTGCTCGAGATGTCCGACCGCATCATGGTCATTTCGGAAGGCAAGCTGGTTTACGAGACACCGGCGCGCTCGGCCGATATCGGCGTGATCGGCGCCCACATGGCGGGACATCACTGATGATGGAGATCAAGGCAGAGCCTTTCGCCTTTCCGGTGAAGCACGATGAGCTCGCCCTCATCGTCATCGACATGCAGCGCGATTTCGCCGAGCCCGGCGGTTTCGGCGCCAGCCTCGGCAACGATGTCAGCCGCATCACCAGGATCGTGCCCGATGTCAAACGCCTCATCCAGGGCTTCCGCAATGCCGGCCTGCCTGTGATCCATACGATGGAGTGCCACCGCCCTGATCTCTCCGACCTGCCGCCGGCCAAACGCGACCGGGGCAATCCGTCGCTCAGGATCGGCGACCAAGGCCCGATGGGCCGCATCCTGATCTCGGGCGAACCCGGCACGGCAATTCTTCCGGAACTTGCTCCTGTGAAGGGCGAAGTCGTCATCGAAAAGCCCGGCAAGGGCGCCTTCTACGCGACCGACCTCGGCACCGTGTTGCAGCAGAAGGGCATCAAGCAGCTCGTCTTTGCCGGTGTCACCACCGAAGTCTGCGTGCAGACGACGATGCGCGAAGCAAACGACCGCGGCTATGAATGCCTGCTCGCCGAGGAGGCGACGGAAAGTTATTTCCCCGAATTCAAAGCCGCCGCCATCGCCATGATCCGCGCCCAGGGCGCGATCGTCGGCTGGACCGCCCATGTCGACGACATTCTGGAAAGCATCGCTCATGCCTGAAACGACCCGCGAACGCCTGACATCAGGCGGCTGGAAGGAGCTGGAATTCGGCCCTTTCCGCGATGCTGTCACCATTCACTGGATCCGCCCTTTTGAGGCCGATCAGCCGGGCGTGGCGCTGTTGAAATATGAGCCCGGCGCCTCTGTTCCCCGCCATCGCCACGAGGGGCTCGAAACCATCCTGGTGCTCGATGGCGTTCAATCCGACGAGACGGGCGATTACATCAGCGGCAGTTATATCGTCAACGCGCCGGGCAGCGAACACTCGGTCTGGAGCGAGACCGGCTGTATCGTGCTCATCCAGTGGGACCGGCCCGTGAAAATACTCGAAGAGGAAACTGCCTGAACCCGGCACCCGCCTTGGAGATCGGCCCGACGATCCGGAAGGACATGAGCTTCACAGCAGCATCGAGGCTCCACGATCGATATAGGTATCCAGAAATTGCTCGAGCCGGGGGTTTCTCGGTCGTTTGAAGACGTCCTGCGGCGGGCCGGTGAACAGCACCTTGCCGTGATCGAGAAAGACGATCTGCTGGCCGACCGTTGCGGCAAATCCGATCTCGTGGGAGACGACGACCATCGTCATGCCCTCGGCGGCGAGATCGCGCATGACGTTCAGCACTTCGCCGGTTAGCTCAGGATCGAGTGACGAAGTCGGCTCGTCAAAGAGCATGATCTTCGGGTTGAGAGCAAGCGCCCGGGCGATGGCAACGCGCTGCTGCTGCCCTCCCGAGAGCTGCGACGGATAGTGCCCTGCCCTGCCCTCGAGGCCGACCTTGACGAGCTGGGCCATTGCCCGCTCCTCGGCATCCCTACGGCTCATCTTGTGAACGGTCTTCAGCGCTTCGCTGACATTGCCGAGCGCCGTCATATGCGGCCAGAGATTGAACTGCTGAAAAACCATGCCGATCTGCGATCGAATTTGCCGGTTCACTGCGGCCGGCACTCGCTCACGGATGCCCTTGGCGTTTTCCGCAAAGCCAAGCACCTCGCCGTTGACGGTGATCGTCCCCTTGGTCGATTCCTCGAGAAAGGCCATGCAGCGCAGTAGCGTACTTTTGCCGGAACCCGACGGGCCGATGACGCAGGAAACCTGCCCCTGAACGATATCGAGGTCGATGCCGTGCAGCACGGTGGAGCCGCCGAAGGTCTTGACGAGATTTTTGACTGCGATCGCAGGAACGCTCATATGTTGAAAAACCTGAATCTGGTGAGTTTCGTTTCGGCGAGATGACCGAGCCAACCGGTGATTTCGACCAAGGCCCAGTAGAACAGCGCGAGCACGAAGAGCGCTTCGACGAAAGCATATTGCTGCGAGCCGATGGCGCTCAGCGTCGCCGTCAATTCCGGCACGGTAATGATGGACAGCACGGCCGTCTCCTTCATCAGGATGATCGTCATGTTGACCGAAGGCGGCAAGACCAGCATGGTCATCTCCGGCAGCAATATGCGTCGGATGATCTGCCCTTGTGTCAGGCCAACGCATATCCCGGCCTCGATATGTCCCTTTGGGACGGCGGCAAAGCCCGAGCGGAATATCTCACTGAAATAAGCCGCGCCGTAGATGGAAAGGCCGACGACGCCTGCCGGGATCGGATCGAGTGATAATCCGACGAATGGCCCGCCGTAGTAGACGAGGAATATCTGAATCAGGAACGGCGTGCCGCGGAGCACCGCGATGACAAGGCCGAACGCCTTGTCCAGCATGACGCCGCCAAAACGTCTGGCGACGGCGACAAGGAAGCCGAGCACGGCAGCGGCCGGGGTGGTGATGATCCAGATGACGATGGTGACCCATGCACCGCTGAGGATTTCCGGCAAGTTGCTGAAGATCACATTGATGTCGAAGGTCATCGCGGCACTCCTGGCAGGGAGCGTTCGATCAGGCCGCCCGCAAGGGCAACGATCCAATTGATGACGAGATAGATCAGCCCGGCGGAAGCGAAAATCTCGAGCGGCAGGAAGGTGCTGCCGGCAAGGTCCTGGGCCATGCGCGTCAACTCGATGACCCCGACGACCGAGACCAGCGAAGACGCCTTCAGGATAAGGATCGCTTCGTTGACGAGCGCCGGAAAGGTCAGGCGCAGGGCGATCGGCGCCTTGATACGGCGGAAGATCTGAACGGGTGTCATGCCGACCATTTCGGCAGACTCGACAAGGCCTGCGGGAACGCTGGAAAAACCGCCGCGCAGATTTTCAGCCTGATAGGCTGCCGTACACAGCGAAAGACCAATGATGGCCGCAACGATGCTCGGCACGTTGATGCCGATCGCCGGCAGCAGGTTATAGATCAGCAGCAGTTGCACCAGCAGCGGCACGCCGCGAAAGAAGCTGATGAAAATCCGCGCCTGCAGCGCGAGGAGCCGTTGCCGCGACAGCAGCATGGCGGAAACGACGATGGCGATCGCAAAGCCGATCAGGATAGAAACCACGCTGATCGTCACCGTGTAGATCGCGGCTTGCAGAAGCAGTTCGAAAAGCTTGATGGACATGGGCGGTGTTTGCCTGGGCGCTGCGGCCGTGAACTCTGCCACGGCAGATTGCGCCCCGACCGATGGCGGGGCGCGTTCGTTTCACCGGCAGCTAATCAGAATGCCGGGTCCTTGACAGCATCAGGCGTATCAAAAGATGCACCGAACCACTTCTTCTGCAGCTCAGCCATACGTCCATCTGCCTTGATCTTGAGCATCGCGGCATCGATCGCATCCATCAGCGGGGCGTGATCGGCATCCTTGAGACCGATGAAGCCGAAATAGGACTTCTTGCCGAATGGCGGCAGGACGACTTCGAACGTGCCCTTTCGCTGGCTGGCGACGAAAGCGATATTCGGCAGCGAGTTGGCAACGCCGGCAATGCGCCCGGCTGCGAGATCGGCGTAGGATTCGGTAAAGGCCGGATATTCGCGCACGTCGACCTTGGTCGGCAGCGTGTCGGAGAATTCCTTCAGCTGGTCGAGCTGAGCAGTTGCCTTGCCGACGCCGATCTTCTTGCCGGCAATATCTTCCGGCTTGCTGATCGTCGTATCGCCGGCCTTCTTCAGGATCGCAATCGTCGCTTCGGCGATCGGCGGCGTGAAGCGATAGCGCTCCAAGCGCTTCTTGGTGATCGTTGCAGGGCCTGCGACGACATCGAATTTGCCGGCCTCGAGCGCCGGGAAGACGCCATCCCAGGGAAGGGCTACCCACTCGATCTTGACGCCGAGCTCCTTACCAATCTCGGCAAAGAGGTCGACGTTCAAGCCGGTGTGTTCACCGGCATCGATATAGTCGAACGGTGCGAAAGCCGTTTCGGTGCCAACCTTGAGGGTGCCGGCTGCCTTGACGGCTGCCAGCGTGTCGGCTGCATGGGCGGAAACCGCTGCTCCGAACAGGAACGCAGCGCCGACCAGACCCTTCAGCAGTGAATGTGCCTTCATGATCATCTCTCCAGTTTTTATTCCCCCGGCGGAGGAGTTTTGGTTCCCGACTTCGATTTCCTCTGCGCGGACTTCTGTGCTCCGCTTTTGACTATACAAATAGATATAGGCTGGCCTAGAGTGTCAATGTAAAAGACGAGGAACGCAAAATTTGTGCCGGATGGCGTCGGTCTCGCTGGCATGACCGTTGCGGATTCATGGTCGTTGACGCCGGATGAGGTACGGGCTTGGTGTCGATTTATCAGCGCATTTTCACGGATATCGAGACGAAGATCATCAGCGGCGCCTGGCGGCCCGGCGACCGCATTCCCGTCGAGCACGAGCTGGTGGCCGAATATCGGTGTTCGCGCATGACGGTCAGCAAGGCGCTGTCGGCGCTGGCCGAACGCGGCATGATCGTCAGGCGGCGCAAGACCGGTTCGTTTGTCGCATCGCCCCAGATCGACCGCACGGTGATGGATATTCAAGATATCAGCACCGAAGCGGAACTGGCCGGGCACGAACACCGCTTCGAAATCCTCGCCCGCAAGATCGAGCGCCTTGGAGAGGCGGAGGCGCAGCAGCTGTCGGAACCGGCCGACGCAGAGGTCCTCAGGCTTCAATGCCTGCATATCGTCGACGGCAGACCGAATGCCATCGAGCGGCGGATCATTATGCTCGATGCTGTGCCACGGGCGAGAGAGGAGAGCTTTGCTTCAATTCCGCCCGGCAAATGGCTGCTTGAGCAGGTGCCCTGGTCCAAAGCCAAACATGTCATTCGTGCCGTCTCGGCCGATACCGTGACGGCCCGAATCCTGCAGACGGAGAGGGGCGAGGCCTGCCTTAGCCTCATCCGCCAGACCTGGCAGAACGGCCGCACGGTGACATATGTCGAGTTTACCCATCCAGGCGACCGGTTCCAGTTTGCGGGGACGTTTCATCCGGCAGCAAATTGAGTTCGACGCCAATCACGAGAGGCTCCGCAAGTGACCGATGAGCGCTTCAAGACGATCCCGCTGAAGGGCTTGCAGGCCTTCGAGGCGGTGGGGCGCTGCGGCGGCGTGACGGCCGCGGCACTGGAACTCAACGTTTCGCCGGGAGCAATCAGCCAGCAGGTTCACAAAATCGAAAGCTTCCTTGGCGTTTCGCTTCTCGAGCGTAGCGGACGAACCGTCGAGCTGACTGCCTGGGGCCGGCTCTACCACCAGGAGATATCGAAGGGATTTGAGCAATTCGCGCTCGCCGGGCAATTGCTGGAAAAGGCGCGCAATGAGACAGCATTGGTTCTCAGTGCGCTTTCCTCTGTCGTCAACAAATGGATCGGCAGGCGCATCTTCGACTGGCAGGCGCTTCATCCCGACGTGCAGGTGAGGATCATCGGACGCGACAGAGAGCCCCGCATCGGCTTCGACGATATCGATTTCCGCGTGAGCTACGGGTCGGACGTGCTGCAGCACGAACATTATACCGAACTGTTTCGCGATTGGGTGGTGCCTGCCTGTTCGCCGGCGCTGATGCAGGATCGCGCGCATGCGGTTCGCGATCTCTTCGAACAGCCCCTCCTCCATGTCGAGTGGGAACGGCACTTCACCCCCTACCCCAGCTGGGCGGAGTTTGCCGCCAAGGCCGGTGTCTCCTTCGACGCGTCAACGCCAGGCCTTTCCTTCACCCTGTCGAGCAGTGCTATTGACGCGGCCGTTAACAAGCGCGGCGTCGTGCTCGCACAAATGTCGATGATATCGGATGAGCTCGAGGCGCAAACGCTCGTCATTCCCGTCGACCTGCGCATTGCACTGCGCGAAAGCTATTTTCTCGCCTGGGATCGGGCGGCCTTGCAGAAGCCCCACGGGCGCGAATTCCGCGATTGGCTCGTCGCTATATCCCGTCAGCAGGCCCTGGCGTCCGCGCCTAAGCCGATACTTTAGAAAAACTAAAACGGAACCTAGCTGCGCGATATTGATGAAAATTTGCGCCTGGCGATAATTTGCGCAGTCGCCCTCCACCGTTGGCGGCGTGGCTGACATAGCAGGAGAGCTCGATGGCGCGAACTGACAAGATGAAACTCGGGACTTTCGTCTATACGTTCGGCTTTCATCCTGCCTCCTGGCTGCATCCGGCAAGCGACGTCAACGGCGCCAACGACTTCGCTCATCTGCTCGATGTTGCCAAACGATCCGAGGCGGCCAAATTCGATTTCATGTTCATGGCGGATTCTCCTGCCGCTGCCATCGGCGATCCGAAAGCGCTTGCCCGCATCCCGACCAAGATGAACCGCTTCGAACCCCTCTCGCTGCTTTCGGCTCTCGCGGTCACCACCAACGATCTCGGTCTCGTGGCGACGGTCTCGACGAGTTATTACGAGCCATACAATGTCGCGCGCCTGTTCGCCTCGATCGACCATCTGAGCAACGGCCGCGTCTGCTGGAACGTCGTCACGTCAGACCACGACGAAACCGGCTACAACTTCAATCGCGAGGGGCTCGACCCGCATGCGCTGCGTTACGAACGCGGCAACGAATTCGTCGATGTCGTGTTCGGCCTCTGGGACAGCTTCGAGGAAGGCGCACTACTTCTCGACCGTGAAAACGGCGTCTACTATGACAAGGACAAGCACCACACGCTCAATCACAAAGGCAAACACTTCCAGGTTCGCGGGCCGCTCAACATCGCGCGGACGCCCCAGGGCCGGCCTGTCATCGCCCAGGCGGGCGGTTCGGAACCCGGAATGGACATGGCGGCACGCACGGCGGAGATCGTCTTCAGCCTCGCATCGAATATCGACCGGAACCGGGCCTTTTACGAAAACGTCAAGCGGCGGATGCCGGCCCATGGGCGCGATCCGGACGACCTGAAAATCATGCCGGGCATCGTGATCAACGTCGGTGAAACCGAAGCCGAGGCAAAGGCGAAGGTGGATTATCTGATCGACAAGATGCATCCGGATGTCGGCCGGTTGATGCTTTCCGAATTCCTCGAGGCGGACCTGCGCGACGTCGCACTAGACAAGCCTTTCCCCATGGATCGGCTGCCGGCGGCGCCCAAGGGATCACGCGCCCTGTTCGACGAGCTGGTCGATTTCGTCAGAAGCGGCCGCACCGTCGGCGAGCTGATCCGGCACTATGCCGAGAAGCATACCGGAAATGGCATGACGGGCACGCCGGCCCAGATTGCCGACTTCATGGAGGAATGGTTCGAGACGCGCGCCGCCGACGGCTTCATCCTGATGTTCCCCACCTTGCCGTTCAGTCTCGACGACTTCGTGCGGCTTGTCCTGCCCGAGCTTCGGCGCCGCGGTCTGTTCCGCGAGGAATACGAGGGCAAGACCTTGCGCGAAAACCTGGGTCTTTCAATGCCGGTAAACCGCTTTGCCAAAACGAAAGAACCAGCCCGATGAGTGCCGAGGCTTTGATCAGCGAAGCGGACTTCAAGCTTTCGATGCGTCATCTGGCGGGTGCCGTCAGCGTGATTACGGTCGGCGATGGGCAACACCGCACCGGCTTCACGGCGACGTCGGTCTCCTCGCTTTCGGCGGAGTTGCCTTCCGTCATCGTCAGCGTCAACCGAGCGTCTTCCTCATGGCCGGCGCTGCAGCGGTACGGCTGCTTCTGCGTCAACGTGCTCGCCGCCGACCAGCAACAGGTGGCGCAATCCTTTGCCGGTCTTGACGGACGAAAGGGCGCCGAACGCTACGGCAATGCGGGGTGGTATCGCCTCAAGACCGGCGCGGCCGCCCTTGAAAATGCCCTGACGGTCCTAGACTGCAAGCTCGAAACCGCATTCTACTACAATTCCCATGCCATTTTGGTCGGACATATCTGCGCGATTGAAATCCGGCAGGGCATAGGTCCGCTGCTCTACTGGCGCGGCGGCTATCATGAACTTCCGGCGGAGGTTGATCAAAACGGTCTAGCAAAGGCGCTCGGACAATAGCCCAATCGAGGCGACATCAGCATTGGCAAAGGCAAGTCTGAGGTAGCGCTCCTGTCCTTCCCCGAAATAGGCGCCGGGTAGGCAAACGATGCCGGATTCCCTGGCGAGTTTTTCGGCAACGTCGGAAGACGATCGATCAGCGTGAGGATGGCGGACAAAGGCGAAATAGGCGCCGATCGCTGCGATCTCCCAATCCGGCAGCCCGGAAAAGACCAACCTCAAAGCGTCCGCCCGGCGAGCAATCTCCAGCTGATTGCCGGCCCGCCAATCGGCGAGCGCCGGGATCGCCGATGCAACGGCGACCTGCGCCGCACGCGGTGCGCAGATCTGCATATTGTCCATCACCTTGGCGATCTCGGCGATGAGTTTAGGCCCTGCCGTGATTGCACCCAGCCTGTGACCGGGAATGCAGAAGGATTTCGAGAAGCTGTAGAGAAGAACGAGCGTGTCTTCCCAGCCCGGCTCTGAGAGGAGTGCGTGCGGCCGTCCGTAATCCTCGCCGAGGAAATCGCGATAGGTTTCATCGAGGATCAGCCAGGCGCCATATTTCCGGCAGAGCACAAAAAGCTCATGCAGCAGGCTCGGCGGATACACGGCCCCGGTGGGATTGTTGGGTGTGACGACGGCAAGCATCCTCGCGCCGGCGGCAAGGGCAGCCTCGGCTGAACCCGGATCGGGAAGAAAGTCGCCGGCGGGGTCGCAATCGACCAACCGGCGCCCGATCCCCAGCATCGACAGCGTCGTGTCGTGATTGAAATAGAAGGGATTGGTGAGCGCGACCGTATCGCCGGCGCCCGCAAGCGCGATCGCTGCACACATGAAGGCCTGATTGCAGCCGGCGGTAATGTGGATATTGCCGGCGGAAAGGTCGGCGCCGTAAAGCTCGGCAACGTGAGCCGCGTAGATCTTGCGCAACAGAGGTTCGCCCTCGATCGGCCCGTATCCCGTCATCGCCTGTTGTCCGGCCGCCTCGGCAAGAAGCCGAAGCATCTCCGGATGCGCGGGATAGCCGGGAACGGCTTGCGAGAGGTCGATGAGCGGTCCTTTTTCTCCTTTATATTCGCGGCTCCAGGCGACGACGGAAGGAATGGGGGGAGCAGAGAGGCGGGCAACGAGGGTATTGGGTTTTGCAGCGATCATGTCGATTTCTCTTTGATACCGATTGCTACAACGATACCAATTGCTTTCTCAACCTCTTTGTCTGGCGAGACGGACCTGAAGCGGAGACACGGCGCATGGTGTGGGACAAAACGCGGCTCGAACAGCTGCGCGCAGAATTTGCAGACGCCAATGGCGGCGAGATATTCGATGAGAAGTTTCGGAAAGTGGCGGAGAAGATCATCTCCAAGAGCGGCACGAGACTGGCGCCCTATGCCGGAGTGCCGACATTCCTCAGCGCACCCTACATGCAGGTCGCAGCCGATGATCCGGACTTCGGCAATCTCCAGGTTGCGATTACCGGGATCCCCATGGATCTTGGCGTCACCAATCGTCCAGGCTCGCGTTTCGGACCGAGAGCACTTCGCGCCATCGAAAGGATCGGCCCCTACAATCACGTTCTCGCCACGGCGCCGGTCTTCGATCTTCGGGTCGCCGATATCGGCGATATCCAGTTCCAAAGCCGTTACCGGCTGGAACTCAGCCATGACGATATCGAAAAGCGCATCGGCCAGATCGTCGATGCCGGCGTTGCCCCGCTTTCCGTCGGAGGCGATCATTCCATCAGCCACCCGATTTTGAAGGCCATCGGTCGGCAGCAACCGGTCGGCCTCATTCATATTGATGCCCATTGCGATACGAGCGGCGCTTTCGATCAGACGAAGTTTCATCACGGCGGGCCGTTCCGTAATGCGGTGCTGGATGGCGTGCTCGATCCGACACGGACGATCCAGATTGGCATCCGTGGTTCGGCGGAATATTTGTGGGAATTCTCCTATGCCTCGGGAATGACCGTGATCCACGCAGAGGACATCAGCGGAATGGGGATTCCTGCCGTCATTACCAAGGCAAAATCCATCGTCGGCGACGGCCCGACCTATCTTTCCTTCGATGTCGACAGCCTCGATCCGAGCTTTGCGCCCGGCACGGGCACGCCCGAGGTCGGTGGATTGACCACGCGTGAAGTCCTTGAACTGATACGCGGGCTGAAAGGGATAAACCTGGTCGGTGGTGATGTCGTCGAAGTTGCCCCGCAATATGACGCAACGACCAACACGGCGCACGCCGCTGCACAGGTGCTCTTTGAGATTCTGAGCCTCATGGTGTTTAGTCCATCGATCGGCAAACGCTAAGGCCGACCTCTCGGTCATCTCCATGTCATTCGTGGCGATGAGCAGTATTGCTGCGAAGGCTGCATCGCCACACCAGGCTCTAACCAACGCCCCTCAAAAATTCCTCGGTTTCCATGAGTTCGAGCTGCACGGAAAACCGATCGTGCAGAAGTTCCAGTGACGCGTCATGCGTATCGTCGGCGCCGCTGCACACGGCGTCTCTTAGGACGATGACACGATAGGCGAGATCGATCGCGCCGAGCGTCGTGGCAAGCACGCAGACATCCGTTTCACCGCCCGTTATCACAAGCGTATCGACCCGCTCCGACTGAAGGATCGGATGAAGGCGGCCGTCGATCCAAGGGGAATAGGTGCGTTTGTCGAAATGCCTTGCCGGCGGAACCAGCGATGCCAGCGATGAAGAGAGATCGATGAGGCCGCGCGGCAGATGTTCGCCCGTCATCATCCACCATTTCCGGTAATAATCCCGCCATTTCCCCGGCATGTCATCCGCACGCTCGGGTGGCAGGAAGCGGGTAAAGATCGTTCGGGACGGATGCCGCCCGGCCAGCTCTTCGATCTGGGGAGAGATCCGTGCCATCCAGGGAACGTGCCACGGCGTGTCTTCGGCAAACATCCGCTGCATGTCGACGCAAAGGTGCCGCCACTCCCCAACCTCGCCCATCAGATCCTCCATCCGGTCTTCGGGCGTCAACCGCGACGCGGGGCGAAAGTTCCTCTAACCTACGGAAGATCCGAAGCCTCTCACGCGACGGCGCCTCGGGCGGTCGTGAGTAACCCAGTGGCACTCTCAACTTTCCGGAAACTGTCAAGGTCGCCAAGAGGAACGGGTTTGGAGAAGAAGTAGCCTTGGAGGTCGGTGCAGCCGAGGGCGGCCAGAAAGTCGCGTTGATATTCGGTTTCGACCCCTTCAGCCGTCGTCGAGATACCGAGGTTGCGGCTGAGCGCGACGATGGCACCGATGATTGCCGCCCCGTTGGCTTTGGTGCCGAGCTGTGAGACGAACGAACGATCGATCTTGATGCGGTCGATATCGAAGCGCACCAGATGGCTGAGGCATGAAAAGCCGGTTCCGAAATCATCCAGCGAAACCTGAACACCCCGGCTGCGCAGCGACTTCAGCACCGTATAAACGTCCGAGTTGTCTTCGATGAGCGAGGACTCGGTGAGCTCGAGCTCAAGCCGGGACGGCTGCAGGCCGCTCTCCTCAAGCACGGCGAAGACTTCCTCGGCGAAATTTGGTCTTCTCAACTGGGCGGGAGACACATTGACCGCAACGAATGTGTCTTCCGGCCATTTGCAGGCGGCTCTGCAGGCTTCGCGCAAGACCCAGAAACCGAGAGCGTCGATGAGGCCGCCCTCCTCGGCGACAGGGATGAAGCTGGCAGGCGTCAAGAGCCCGCGCTGGCTGTGACGCCAGCGCACCAAGGCCTCCGCGCCCGACGCCGCGTATCCTGCCTCAGCGCGATGCACCGTTTGGTAATAGACCTCGAGCGATCCGAAGTCCGGCCTGTTCACAATCGGATCGGATTGCGGACCGTCGGCGGATGAGGCCGTGTCTTTGGCCAGAACTTCCCGCAATTCGTTCTTGAGAATGTCGCGCGCATTTCTGCCGCCATCCATGGACGGTGAATAGAGACGCCACTGGCCCCTGCCCCCCATCTTTGCCTCGTACAGCGCGACGTCGGCGTAGCGCATGATGTCATCGGCATTCCGCCCGGCATCCGGCACGACTGTCACGCCGATCGAGCCGCCGACGCGCGCGACCGCCTCGCCCCTCAAAAGCGGGAAGGGTTTGCCGAGTTCGGCAACGATCGCTTCGCATATTGCCGGCAAAACATGGTCATGATCTTTGATGTCCCGGAGAAGCAGGGCGAATTCGTCCCCTCCGAGCCGGGCAAGCGTGTCGCCCGGACGAAGCTGGGAGCGGATCCGCTCCGCAGCCATCCTGATGAGTTCATCGCCGGCGGCATGGCCGAACGTGTCGTTCACCGCTTTGAAGCGGTCGAGGTCGAGAAGCGCGACTGCCGAGCGTTCTGTCGAATTCTGCGTCTCGGCAAGGCACTCGTCGAACCTCATCGCGAACAAAGCGCGGTTGGGAAGATCGGTCAGCACATCATGCAAGGCAAGCTGCCTTGCATGCAGCTCGCTTCTCTTCAGCTCGCCGAGACTGCTTCGCAGGCGCACCAGCAAGACCGAGAACAGGATCGCGATCACCAAGGCGGCAATCGAAAGCGCCGGCATCAATCGGCCGATCACCCTCGAACCTGGAAGATCGGGCCGCCATACGATGAAGCCGATCGGTTCGCCGTTTGCCGTGGCGTCGATCTGGAACGCAACCTCGTTTTCGTCTGCATCGGCCGTGCGCGCGAAGCGCGCGCCGTTGAGGCCCTGCTCCCGGCTCAATTCGTCCAGCGCCGCACCATCGATAAAGCGCACGACGATCAAGAATTGCCGCATCGGCTGCTGCTGTCCCCCGCCAGTCTCGTTAATGGCGACGACGCCCACGATGGTCGGCCGGCCCTCCAACCGCATCAGATTGGCCAGAGCACGGTTGGAACGCGCGGCGTTGGCAAGGCGGGCTTCCATTGAGGATGGCGTTCGTTCGTTCAAAGCCGTGCTTCGCCTGACGCCAAAGCGGGCATCCTTAAGGAGAGGCAAAAAGAGAGGCTTCATCCAGCGGTACCGCTTCTCCGTTTGGGCGTCCGCCAGCATGAGCAGTTGAGCCTTTTCGTCGACGACAAAGGCCTGATCGTAGCCGAACGCAGACATCGCCGTCTGGCTGATCGCACTCCCGGCTGCCGCCGTCAAAACGGCATCGAGGCTGGAGGAGCCTTCGGTCGGCAGGGCGGCAGGATAGACACGTGCGAGGTAACCATTGCCGAACTGGCCGATAACATGCGCGACTTGATCGACCTGTTCGCGCAGGCGGGCATTCACAAGCTGGCGCTGTCGATCAAGGGCTGCAGCGTCGCTCTCGGTTCCTGCCCAGAGCGCCGAAAGCACGACAAGTCCGATCGCTCCAAGCCCGCTAACGGCAATAAGAAACAGAATTCTTCCCGAAGCGATCCAGGATTGCTGAAACGTGTTGGAGCTGGAAGGAAGAACGATGTGCAAGCGTAGACCCCTGAACACCACGACGCGGGCGCATTCGTCGACGCTAACAAAGAAGCGTTCACGTAGAATTAAAAGCTGTGAGCCACTATGGCGCGAGATCGACTATGCCCTAAGGAGCTCCCGACGATGTTGCGCATATCCATTCAGACTATAGTGCGCGGAGCGCTGATGGCGGGCGGGATCGGTATCTTTTTGGCGGCCTCGCCGCTCGAGGTGGCTGCGCAAGATCGCACGCCGATGAGAATTGCCGTCGAAGGTGCGTTTCCGCCCTTCAACTATCTCGATGCAAATAACAAGCTTCAGGGCTTCGACATCGATATTGCCAATGCTCTCTGCGAGGTTGGCAAGTTCGAATGCCAATTTATCATCGAGAAGTGGGACGACATCATCCCCGATCTCGTTGCCGACAAATACGACGCGATCATCTCATCCATGTCGATGAGCCTCGAGCGGCGTCAAAAGGTTGCCTTCACTGAAAAATACTACAACAGCCCGTCGGTGTTCATCGCCCGGAAGGATTCGTCAATCAGCGATGTCAGCCCCGCCGCCCTCAGCGACAAAATTCTTGGGGTGACATCGTCGACGGCGCAGGAATCCTATGCCAACCATCTCTATCCAGAAATGAAAAGGACGGTTTTTCGGTCTTCGCCGGAATTGTACAAGGGCCTGGCAGATGGGAGCGTCGACATTATCCTCGAGGATAAACTCGCCATCTACGACTGGATTGCCAACACCAAGGCAGGAAGCTGCTGCGAGTTCAAAGGGCCGGATCTGGTCGACGTCACATATTTCGGTGAGGGTGCCGGTATCGCGCTGCGCCTGGATGACAAGGAGCGTCTGACGCGCCTGAACGAAGCGCTGAAGAGCATCAAGGCGGACGGAACCTACGATATGATCAACGCAAAATATTTCCCGTTCAGCATCCAGTAGTTCGCCGGTCAATTTTCGAGAATACGGGATGGCCGGGTTTTCGCCCGGCCATCCCTATCAAGTCCTGTCTTACGCAATCCCGGACGCAAAACTGCTGCGCACTTTTGCTGGAATTGCTCTAGGTCGCATCGCTATGCGGCTTTCGCCACGTCTCCGTGCGGATCGAGGACATATTTCGTCGCCGCTCCCTGGTCGAAGCTTTCATATCCATTGGCGGCATCGTCGAGCGGGATGACTTTGGCGTTGACGATATCGGCAATTGGCAGTCGGTCGTGGAGGATCGCCTGCATGAGTTGACGATTGTATTTGATCACCGGAGTCTGGCCGGTGTGGAAGGACTGTGCCTTGGCCCATCCGAGGCCGAAGCGGAGCGAAAGATTGCCGTGTTTGGCGGCGTTGTCGACGGCGCCCGGATCCTCGGTGACATAGAGGCCGGGAATGCCGATCGAACCCGCGGCTCGGGTAATCTCCATCATCTGATTGAGCACGATCGCCGGCTGTTCCCCGCCCGAGTGGCCGCGTGCCTCGAAGCCGACCGCATCAATGGCGCTGTCCACCTCGTTGGTGCCGACGACCTGCGCGATCATGTCGCCAAGACGGTCGCTCTTCGACAGGTCGATCGGTTCGAAACCGACCTTTGCCGCATGCGCCAGACGGTCCTTGTTGAAATCGCCGATCATCACGACAGCAGCGCCGAGAATGCGAGCCGAAGCCGCAGCCGCAAGGCCGACCGGGCCGGCGCCGGCGACATAGACGGTCGAGCCGACCCCAACGCCCGCACGCACCGCGCCATGGAAGCCGGTGGGCAGAATGTCGGAGAGCATGGTGAGATCGCGGATCTTCGCCATCGCCTTGTCCCGATCCGGGATTTTCAGCAGGTTGAAATCGGCATAGGGAATGGTGACGTAACGCGCCTGTCCGCCGATCCAGCCGCCCATGTCGACATAGCCGTAAGCGCCGCCGGCGCGGGCCGGGTTTACTGTCAGGCAGACGCCGGTATCCTGGGACTTGCAGCAGCGGCAACGGCCGCAGGCGACATTGAACGGCACCGAGACGATATCGCCGATGTCGAGCATCTCGACGTCGATGCCTTTCTCGATGATCTCGCCGGTGATTTCATGACCGAGGACCAGGCCCGGCATCGCCGTCGTGCGGCCGCGGACCATGTGCTGATCGGAGCCGCAGATATTGGTCGATATCACCTTCAGGATGACGCCGTGTTCGATGCGGCGGCCGTCGGGCGCTTCCAGCTTCGGATCGTCGATGTCGCGCACTTCGACCTTGCCAGGACGGAGATAGACGACGCCTCTATTTTTGCTCATGGATTCCTCCCACTTGTTTGAATGCCTCGCTGCAACCGATGCAGTCGATGGCAACCTTCCCTCCGGCCTGCCTCCTCTGCAGCCCGGTGTCCACAACACGAGGATACCGCCGCATCGGGCGATATTCGGATTTTCAAAACAGACAGATTGGATGGAGAAGAGGATGAACGCCACGGTTTTCGCCTGTGGTTTCGCTCGTGACCGTCTGTCCGCAATCCGTCGATTTGCTGTGCAAGAGCTGGTTTCCGGCTCCAGAATCTCCTTTCGATCCGTCTCGATATCTTTCCGGATGCCTATCCGGCGATTTCCTTGAGGATTTCAGTTCTTCTACCGCTGCGGGGCAGCGCCGGCGTCAGGCCGGCGTCCCAATGGTCCATTTCGCCAGTTTGCGAGATAGCGCCTTGAACACCACCAAGAAACCATGCCTGACGGAAAACAGCGATCAAGAAAACGACATGGGCGCAACCCAAAGACGACAGTCGGCAAAGTCGCAATAGCGCTGCGCAGCGGAAATAATTGATCCCGCGAATACGGCGGTTTTCCGGATCGTCCCGGAAGATTTGATCGCCGCCCAAAGGCTTTAGGCGCGATGCGGTCGCCGGCTGCGGCTGACGTCGATGGCCGTGTGCCAGAACACGGCGCCGAGGATGATCGCGCCGCCGAAAAAGGTGGCGATGGGGGGCTGCTCGGAAAACAGCAGCCAGACCCAGAAGGGCGTGAGCACGATTTCCATCGTGCCGATCAGCGCCGCTTCAGCCGGCGGCATGCGCTTTGCCCCGGCAAGGAAGAGCACCAGCGCCAGGGAGAAATTGGTCGCGCCGAATGCGGCAAGAACGACCCAGTTGTGCAGATCGAGCGAGCCGGGCGAACTGAACGGGGCAAAGATGGCAAGCGTCAGGAAGGCGCTGACGACGGTCGGCGGCAGGCTCGGCACGCCGGGATTGATGCGCGGAATGATGATGACGAGTGCAAAGGACGCGGTCATGCCGAGCGCCAGCAGATCGCCCACACCAGTCCCGCCGCCGATCGACGAGGCGACGATGACCGCGACGCCGAGGAGCGAGATGCCGCCGGCAATCAGCGTCCGCCTGGAGACCCTCTCCCTGAGGATGAGCCAGCCGAGCAACGCTGCGATGAAAGGCGCGGTCGCATAGATCATCGTCACATTGGCGACGGTGGTCATGTAGAGCGCCCCGATGAAGCATACCTGACTGAAGGTCTGGCATGCGATCATGGCAAGACCTGACGGATGGAAGACGGAACGCCACTGTTGCCGCGAGATGCCCCCTTCGAGGAAAAGGCAGGGGATCAGCAGGAACAGGCCTCCGAACAACGATCGCCAGGCAATCGCCGTCCACACATCGGTCGTCAGGAGTCGCGAATAGACGCCGCTCGCGCTCCAGGCAAGTGTCGCGGCAACGATGAGAAGCACACCCTTCTCGTGCTCGCTGCCTGCGAGGCGTCTGGCCGGATTTTCAATGGTCACGCAGATATTCTCAAAGAAGGAAGTCGAACGCCGCTCTTTTCTGCCCCAGGAATTGACATCAGACAAACGAATAGTAGAGATGGCTACCATCGATTTTTTCTATGGCTATTTTCATGCACGAGCCGATTGAGAGTGACCTGCTGAGAACCTTCCTGGTCGTTGCCGAGACGTCCAACTTCTCGGCGGCTGCCCAACGCATCGGGCGGACGCAGTCGGCCGTCAGCAGCCAGATCAAGCGGCTCGAAGAGACGATCGGCGAAACCCTGTTCGATCGGGGCGCCCGCGGCGTGCTGCTCACGCGCCCGGGCCTGCAACTCGTACCCTATGCCCGCCGGATCATCGATCTGTTGAGCGAGGCCGCCGCGACGATCCGCAGCAAGCCGCTGGACGGACCGGTGCGCATCGGAATTCCCGAGGAATACAGCCAGACGGTGCTGCCGGCAGCCCTTGCGGCTTTCGCTGTACGCCACCCGGCCGTCGAGGTCACCGTGTCCTGCGACTACACAGTCCGCAACCTCGCCGCCCTCGAGCGGGATGAGCTCGATCTGGCCGTCGTTTTCGACTGGAGCGATGAGACGAAAGGCGAGGTCATCTGCATTGATCCCACAGTCTGGGTCACATCGATGGTCCACCGGCTGCACGACATCGATCCCCTGCCGATTGCGACCTATCGCAACTCCACCTGGTCACGCGATTTTGCGCTCCGGTCGCTGGAGCAAATCGGCCGCAACTATCGGATCGCCTTCATCGCCGATACCGGCTCGGGGCTGAAGAATGCCGTCACCGCAGGCCTTGCCGTCACCACGCTTTCCCGCAGCAGCATTCCGCCCGGCTGCCGGGAACTCACCGCTGAAGACGGTTTCCCGCCGGTTGATTCCTCCAAAGTCGTGCTCCGCCGGAGCACTTACCGTTCCAGCGAGGCCGTTCGGGAACTTGCCGAAATGATACGGGACGCGTTCCAGCCTATGCCCGCATCTCCGATGGCGTGACGCGGCGGCGCAGGCGACGCCGGGTTTCGGACGGGCTCTCGGAAAAACTCGCCCTGTAGCTTCTCGCAAAGGCGGAGGCCGAATTGAAGCCGGTCGCCGCTGCGATGTCGGCGAAAGAGGCTGTCGTCTCGATCACCTTGCGGCGCGCCGCGTTCAGGCGCAGCGCGAGATAGTGCACATGCGGCGGCGCGCCGATGCTCTGCTGGAAGAGATCCTGCAGATGCCGGGCGCTGATGCCTACCCTGCGGGCCAGCCGCGTGAGAATCAGAGGCTGCTCGATATGCTCCTCCATCAGCCGCACCGCCTGCGCCACGCGGGGATCGTGCATGCGCAGACCAGCCGAGGCTGCGGAAAGCTGCTCATCGGCATGGAAGGAAGGCTGCTCGTAACGGAACAGCCGGCTGACCTCGAGCGCCAGCGAATAACCCTGCCGTTGCCTGATCACCTCCAGCATCAGGTCGACGGTCGGAAGCGAACCTGAGGTCGTCAGCCGCTTGCCGTCGATGACGAAACGATCCTTGACGGCCCGCACCTCAGGATAGGCCAACGCAAAATCCTCGTAGTCCTCCCAGTGGACGGTCGCCGGCAGCCCGTCGAGCAGGCTGGCTTCGGCCAGCAGCCATGTGCCGGACTCGATGCCGGCAATCACCGTGCGATAGCGGGCGGCCTGGGAGAGCTGCATCTTGAGCGCCGGCGTAGCACTTCGGCGCCAGTTGTAGCTGGCAAGCACGAACAGCGGCGTATCCTCGGTCGTCGCCTTGAAAGCGCCTTGCGCGGGCACGGCAATATTGCTGGTGGTCGGGACCGGTGCTCCGTCCGGGGTGAGCAGCCGCCAACGATAGAGCTCACTGCCGGAAATGCGATTGGCGCCGCGCAGCGGCTCGATGACCGAGGCGATCAGGATCAGGTTCGCGTCCGGTAGGACGAGAAGGTCGATATCGAGCCGTTCCGTCGATCGCTGCAGCAAGGCCATCTCCCTCGGGTTCCGATAATGTATCGATTGCTTCCGAAATTGCAACGCATTGCCATCCATCCTGTCGCGTAATGCGGACAAGACGAGGGAGAACAAAAACATGCCTCTTGCAATGAACCGCGATGTTTTCATCACCTGTGCCGTCACCGGCGCCGGCGACACGGTTTCCAGATCCAGCCACGTGCCGATCACTCCCAAGCAGATCGCCGAATCCGCCATCGACGCGGCAAAGGCCGGTGCGGCGGTCGTTCACTGCCATGTCCGCGATCCGGAAACGGGTGCCGCCAGCCGGCGCAACGATCTCTACAGGGAAGTCACCGACCGCATCCGCTCGGCCGATGTCGATGTCGTCCTCAATCTCACTGCCGGCATGGGCGGGGACCTGATCTTCGGGGATGTCGAAAGCCCCCTTCCCCTCAATCCTAAGGGCACGGATATGGCGGGCGCCACCGAGCGCGTCAGCCATGTCGCCGAATGCCTGCCTGAGATCTGCACGCTCGACTGCGGCACGATGAATTTCAACCTCGGCGACTACGTCATGACCAACACGCCGGCCATGCTGCGGGCGATGGCGAAGAAGATGACCGATCTCGGTGTGCGCCCCGAGATCGAGGCCTTCGACACCGGCCATCTCTGGTTTGCCAAGCAGCTTGCCGAGGAAGGCCTGATCGAAGACCCGGTGCTGATCCAGCTCTGCATGGGTATTCCATGGGGCGCGCCCGACGATCTCAACACCTTCATGGCGATGGTCAACAACGTGCCTCAGAGCTGGACCTTCTCAGCCTTTTCGATCGGCCGCAACGCCATGGCCTATCCGGCGGCGGCTGTTCTGGCTGGTGGCAACGTGCGCGTCGGCCTGGAGGACAACCTTTTTGTCGGCAAGGGCCAGCTCGCCACCAATGCGCAGCTCGTCGAAAAGGCCGTGCAGGTGGTCGAGGGCATGGGTGCCCGGATCATCGGTCCGGAAGACGTTCGCAAGAAACTCAAACTGACGAAGCGCTGAGGACGGCATGACAGGGATCAACAAGGCGGCTTGTATCGGCGGCGGCGTCATCGGCGGCGGATGGATCGCGCGTTTTCTGCTGGCCGGCGTCGACGTGAACGTGTTCGATCCGCATCCGGAAGCAAGCCGCATCGTCGGCGAAGTGCTCGCCAACGCCGAAAAAGCCTATGCCATGCTGACCGGCGCACCCCTGCCGCCGCGCGGCAGGCTGACCTTCTGCACGACGCTCGCGGAAGCCGCCGCCGGCGCCGACTGGATTCAGGAAAGCGTGCCGGAAAGGCTCGACCTCAAGCGCGGCGTCCTGAATGAGATCGATGCCGTGGCGCGACCGGACGCCCTGATCGGCTCTTCCACATCAGGCCTGCTGCCGACCGATTTGCAGCGCGACATGAAGCATCCCGAGCGCCTCTTCGTCGCCCATCCCTATAATCCCGTCTATCTCTTGCCGCTCGTCGAAATCGTCGGCGGCGAGAAGACCTCGGCGGCGACCATCAAGGCTGCCATGGAGCGACTGCCGCCGATCGGCATGAAGGGCGTCCACATCGCAAAGGAGATCGAGGCCTTCGTCGGCGACCGGCTGCTCGAAGCGCTCTGGCGCGAGGCCCTGTGGCTGATCCACGACGACATCTGCACCGTCGAGACCCTCGATGACGTCATCCGCTACTCTTTCGGCCTGCGCTGGGCGCAGATGGGCCTGTTCCAGACCTATCGCATCGCCGGCGGCGAGGCCGGAATGCGCCACTTCCTCGCCCAGTTCGGCCCCTGCCTGGCCTGGCCCTGGACCAAGCTTACCGATGTCGTCGATCTCGACGATCCGCTGATCGAAAAGATCGGCCAGCAATCCGACGAACAGGCGGCCGGCCGCTCGATCCGTGAACTCGAACGCATCCGCGACGAAAACCTCGTCGGCATCCTGCAGGCCCTCAAGGGCGGCGATGGCGGCAAGGGCTGGGGCGCGGGCAAACTGCTGAAAGACTTCGAGCAATCGCTGTGGGCAGGAGGCGGCGGGACGATTAAGTCTTTCGATCCGTCGAAGCCGCTGAGGCTCGTCGAGACGAAAGTCAGCCCAGCCTGGGTCGATTATAACGGCCATATGACCGAACACCGCTACCTCCAGGTTTTCGGCGATACGTCAGATGCGCTGCTGCGTCTCATCGGCGTCGATCTCGCCTATGTCGAGGCGGGGCAGAGCTACTATACGGTGGAGACCCATATCCGCCATCTCGGCGAGGCAAAGCTCGGACAGGCGATCCATTCGACCTGCCAGATCCTGTCCGTCGACGAGAAGCGGCTGCACGTCTTCCACACGCTTCACGATACGGCGACGGGCGAGGCACTTGCCACCGCCGAGCACATGTTGCTGCATGTCGACAGCAAGGCGGGCAAAGCCGCGCCGGCGCCAGCTGGCGTCCTCGACAAGGCGAAGGCGATCGCCAGAGCCCATGCGGAGTTGGCAGCGCCTGAAGGCGCCAGCCGTCACGTCGGCCAGAAACGGTAGGAGGATCGGCATGGATTTTGGTCTCAGCGAAGAACAGGAAATGATCGTCAACACGGTCCGTGCCTTCGTGGAAACCGAGATCTATCCCCATGAGAACGAGGTCGAGCGCAGCGGTATCGTCCCACCGGAGCTTGGAGACGAGATTCGGCGCAAATGCATCGATCTCGGCTTCTATGCCTGCAATTTCCCGGAAGACGTCGGCGGCGCCGGCCTCGACCATGTCACCTTCACACTGGTCGAGCGGGAACTCGGACGCGGCTCCCTGGGGCTGACCGTTTTCTTCGGCCGGCCCTCCGGCATCCTCATGGCCTGCGAGGGCGAGCAGCGCGAGCGCTATCTCCTGCCTGCGGTGCGCGGCGAGAAGATCGATGCGCTTGCGATCACTGAGCCGGACGCCGGTTCTGATATGCGCGGCATGAAATGCGCCGCCCGCCGCGACGGTGGCGACTTCGTCCTCAACGGCACGAAACATTTCATCTCCCATGCCGATGTCGCCGATTTCGTCATCGTCTTTGCTGCGACGGGCGAGGAGGAAACGCCGAAGGGCATCAAGAAGAAGATCACCGCCTTCCTGGTGGATCGCGGCACGCCGGGCTTCGAAATCCTCAAAGGTTACGATTCCGTTTCGCATCGTGGCTACCATAACTCAACGCTCAGCTTCGACGATTGCCGCATTCCCGAAGCCCAAGTGCTGGGCGAGGTGCATCGCGGCTTCGATATCGCCAACCAATGGCTCTACGGCACGAGATTGACGGTTGCCGCCACCTGCGTCGGCCGGGCACGGCGTGTCTTCGACCTGGCCCTGCCCTACGCCGCCGAGCGCAAGCAGTTCGGCAAGCCGATCGGCGCCAATCAGGGCGTGTCGTTCAAGCTCGCCGACATGATCACCGAGATCGACGCAGCCGACTGGCTGACGCTGGCCGCCGCCTGGCAGGTCGATGCCGGCCGCCCCGCAGACCGGCAGATCGCTTCGGCCAAGCTCTATGCCTCGGAAATGCTCGCCCGCGTCACGGATGAGGCGATCCAGATCTTCGGCGGCATGGGACTGATGGACGATCTGCCGCTCGCCCGCTTCTGGCGCGATGCGCGCGTTGAGCGCATCTGGGACGGCACCTCCGAAATCCAGCGGCATATTATCAGCCGCGACTTGCTTCGACCCCTGGGAGCGTGAGCCGATGACGCCTCGCCCGCTCGACCGCCTGCTCAGACCGCAAACGATCGCCGTCTTCGGCGGTCGCGAGGCGCGCAGGGTGATCGAGCAATGCGACCGCATGGGCTTTGCCGGTGAGATCTGGCCTGTCCATCCCAAACTCGACGAGGTGCTCGGGCGGTCCTGCTATCGCTCTGTATCCGATCTGCCTTCGGCGCCGGACGCAGCCTTCGTTGGCGTCAACAGGACGCTGACCGTCGAAATCGTCCGCAGCCTTTCTGAGGCCGGTGCCGGCGGGGCAGTCTGTTATGCATCGGGTTTCAGCGAGGCGACGGGTGAACTCGGCGACGGCGCCGAGCTGCAGCAGGCCCTGCTGGACGCAGCCGGCGACATGCCGATCCTCGGGCCGAATTGCTACGGGCTGATCAACGGTCTCGACGGTGCGCTGCTGTGGCCCGATCAGCATGGCATGCAGCGCATCGAACGTGGCGTCGCAATCCTCACGCAATCCTCGAATATCGCCATCAACCTGACAATGCAGACCCGAGGCGTGCCGATCGCCTATGTGGTCACTGCCGGCAATCAGGCCCAGACATCGCTTGCCGATGTCGCCTGCGCGCTGATCGACGACCCGCGCGTCACGGCGGTCGGCCTTCATGTCGAAGGTTTCGGTGATCTCTCGGCACTCGAACGCCTGGCCGCCATGGCCCGGCGGTCGAGGAAGCCGGTGGTCGTGTTGAAGGTCGGCAGGTCCGAGCAGGCAAAACGCGCGGCGGTGTCGCATACCGCCTCGCTTGCCGGCAGCGATGCCATCGCCGACGCTGTGCTCGCCCGCCTCGGCCTTGGCCGTGTGCAAACCTTGCCGGCGCTGCTCGAAACCCTGAAACTCCTGCATGTCGCCGGCCCGCTCGCAAGCCATTCCATCTCGTCGATGAGCTGTTCCGGTGGCGAAGCCTCGCTGATGGCGGATGCCGCCGTCGGTCGCAACGTGGAATTCCCGGCGCTGCAGCCGCTACAATTGCCACGGCTGCGGCGGGTCCTCGGCGAGATGGTGACGCTTTCCAATCCGCTCGATTACCACACCTTCGTGTGGGGGGATCTCGCACGCCAGACCGAAGCCTTCAGCGCCATGTTCGAGGGCGGCTATGCCCTCAATCTCGTCGTGCTCGACTTCCCCCGCGATGACCGCTGCGATGCGTCCGAATGGGCAATGACGGCAGACGCGGTCATGACGGCCGCTGCCGCAACCGGTGCGCTGGCCGGCCTTCTGGCGACACTTCCGGAAAACATGCCGGAGCCCATCGCCGATCGGCTGATGGCAAACGGCATCATTGCCTTCTGCGGCATCGACGAAACCATCACGGCTGCGGAAGTCGCCGCCGGCATCGGCCAGGCCTGGGATGGCCCACCTCCCCTGCCGCTGCTCGATGTGTCCCCTATGGACGGCGAGATCGAGACGCTGACGGAGGCCGATGCGAAGGCCGAGCTTGCCGCCTTCGGCCTTCCTGTTCCGCAAGGGCTGTTGGCCTCTTCTCCCGGTCAAGCGGCCGAGCAGGCCGAACGGCTCGGTTTTCCCGTCGTACTGAAAGCGCTCGGCATTGCCCACAAGACCGAGGCAGGGGCCGTCGCACTCAACCTAGAGGATACTAAGGCAGTATCGAATGCGGCGGCGGCAATGCCGCCGAATGCCGGTTATCTGGTCGAGAAAATGATCGATCCGCCGGTTGCCGAGCTCATTGTCGGCGCCATCCGCGACCCTGTCTTCGGATTGTCGCTCACGCTTGGAGCGGGCGGAATCTTCGTTGAATTGCTTGAAGATTCCGTCATCCTGCCGCTTCCGGCGACGAAAACCGATATTCACGCGGCAATTTCACGTCTCAAACTTGCAAAATTGATCTATGGCTATCGCGGGCGGCCAAAAGGCGATCTCGAAGCCGCTGTTGGTGCTGTCTCAGCAACGGCAGATTATGTCGTAAAGAACGCGGCATCCCTGGAGGAACTGGACATTAATCCATTGATGGTTCTTCCCGAAGGGCGTGGCGTGGCCGTAGTCGATGCTTTGATACGGCGGAGGAGGTAGCATAGGTTGAGCGACCACATTCGCACACGACATGACGGTGGAATACTCGAAGTCGTCATCGACCGGCCGAAGGCGAATGCCATCGACCTTGCGACCAGCCGTGCCCTGGGGTTGATCTTCCGAGATTTCCGCGACGATCCGGCGTTGCGTGTCGCCATCGTCTCGGGCGCCGGCGAGAAGTTTTTCTGTGCCGGTTGGGATCTCAAGGCGGCGGCATCAGGCGATGCGGTCGACGGGGATTACGGCGTGGGTGGTTTCGGCGGGCTGCAGGAACTGCGCGACCTCAACAAGCCCATCATTTGTGCGGTCAACGGCATCTGTTGCGGCGGCGGACTGGAGATTGCGCTGTCGACCGACCTGAT
Organism: Rhizobium sp. WYCCWR 11128; assembly: GCF_013416305.1. Classification (NCBI taxonomy): domain Bacteria; kingdom Pseudomonadati; phylum Pseudomonadota; class Alphaproteobacteria; order Hyphomicrobiales; family Rhizobiaceae; genus Rhizobium; species Rhizobium sp. WYCCWR 11128. The sequence continues at coordinate 11,275 of NZ_JACCEZ010000008.1, read as the reverse complement.
CCTCGCGGCCGACCATGCGACCTTCGCCCTGCCGGAAATCCGCTCCGGCACGGTTGCCGATGCGGCTTCCATCAAGCTGCCTAAACGCATCCCCTATCACATCGCCATGGACATGCTTTTGACCGGTCGCTGGCTCGACGTTCACGAGGCGCATCGCTGGGGTTTCGTCAACGAGGTCCTGCCGGCCGAGCGGCTGATGGAGAGAGCATGGGAGCTTGCCCGGTTGCTCGAGAGCGGGCCGCCGCTCGTCTATGCGGCCATTAAGGAAATCGTCCGCGAAGCGGAGGGTTCGCCGTTCCAGACTGCCATGAACAAGATCACCAAACGGCAGTTTGCGACGGTCGACAAGCTCTATTCGAGCGAGGACCAATTGGAAGGCGCACGGGCCTTCGCCGAGAAGCGAAGCCCCATTTGGAAAGGAAAATAACCCGGCGGCAGCAACCGCATTATTTTCCCGCATGATGCGGGCACCGGAGGTGGAGAGGAAACCGTCTGCGGACCTGCCCGGAAGTTCTGTCAACGCACCATAAAGAAGGAACTGGGGAATGAACGACTACACGAAATATCTCGCAAGCCGTGTCACCGCCGGCGGGCTCAGCCGCCGCGAATTCATGGGACGCGCCATGGCGGCGGGCATCACACTTGCCGTCGCCGACAAGCTCTTCACCGAAAGTGCCGAAGCGGCCGAACCGAAGCGCGGCGGCCACCTGAAGCTCGGCCTCGAAGGTGGTGCAGCCACCGATTCCAAGGATCCGGCGAAATTCCTGTCGCAGGTCATGTTCTGCATCGGCCGCTGCTGGGGCGACATGCTGGTCGAGTCCGATCCGCTGACGGGTGCCGCCGTGCCGTCGCTTGCCGAATCCTGGGAGCCGTCGAAGGACGCGGCGACCTGGACCTTTAAGATCCGCAAGGGCGTCAAGTTCCACGATGGCAAGGAACTGACGATCGACGACGTCGTTGCGACGCTGAAGCGTCACACCGACGCGAAGTCGGAATCCGGCGCGCTCGGTGTTCTCGGCTCGATCAAGGAGATCAAGGCCGACGGCGGCAATCTCGTCCTCACGCTCAGCGAAGGCAATGCCGACATGCCGCTGCTGCTGTCGGACTACCATCTGGTCATCCAGCCGAATGGCGGCGTTGACGATCCGCTGGCCTCGATCGGCACAGGCCCCTACAAGATGACGAGCTTCGAGCCCGGCGTCCGCGCCACCTTCGAAAAGAACAAGGACGACTGGCGCACCGACCGGGGTTATGTCGATTCGATCGAAATCATCGGCATGAACGACGCCACCGCCCGCATCGCAGCACTGTCGTCCGGCCAGGTCCACTACATCAACCGCGTCGACCCGAAGACCGTCAGCCTGCTGAAGCGCGCCCCGAACGTCGAGATTCTCTCGACCTCCGGCCGCGGCCACTACGTCTTCATCATGCACTGCGATAAGGCGCCGTTCGACAACAACGACCTGCGCCTGGCGCTCAAATACGCCATGGACCGCGAGACCATGGTGAAAAAGATCCTCGGCGGCTACGGCAAGGTCGGCAACGACTTCCCGATCAACAACACCTATGCGCTTTTCCCCGAGGGCATAGAGCAGCGCGCCTACGATCCCGACAAGGCTGCGTTTCACTACAAGAAATCAGGCCATAGCGGCTCGGTGCTCTTGCGCACCTCCGAAGTCGCCTTCCCCGGCGGTGTCGATGCGGCAGTCCTTTACCAGGAAAGCTGCAAAAAGGCCGGCATCGAGATCGAGGTCAAGCGCGAGCCGGGCGACGGCTACTGGACCAACGTCTGGAATGTCCAGCCCTTCTCGACCTCCTACTGGGGTGGCCGTCCGACGCAGGACCAGATGTATTCCACCGCCTATCTCTCGACGGCGGATTGGAACGACACCAAGTTCAAGCGTCCTGACTTCGATAAGCTGCTGTTGCAGGCCCGCTCCGAGCTTGATGAAGCCAAGCGCAAGGACATGTATCGCACCATGGCGATGACGGTGCGCGACGAGGGCGGGGTGATCCTGCCGATGTTCAACGACTTCGTGAACGCCTCCACCAAGCAGGTGAAGGGTTATGTCCACGACATCGGCAATGACATGTCGAACGGCTACGTCGCGACCCGCGTCTGGCTGGACGCCTGATGGCAAGGGGCGTTTGCCCCTCCGATCTCTAACGAAGCCCGGACCGTGGGATGAAACCCCGCGGTCCTCCCGACGTTTTAGCGCGAGGTCCTCGCCATGACCAATCCTGCCCCAAGCATCTTGCCCGGCCTCGGGTTTCGGCAGCGTTTTCCGCTGCTTGCCCTTATCCTCGAGCGCTTCGTGCTCAGTATCGTCCTGCTCTTTGCCGTTTCCATCGTGATCTTCGGCGGTCTGGAAGCCCTGCCCGGTGATTTTGCCACAACCTATCTCGGTCAGTCGGCGACACCGCAGGCCGTTGCCAATATTCGAGAGGATCTCGGGCTGAACCGCCCGATAACCACGCGTTACGTCGAATGGCTCGGCAACGCCGTCCAGGGGGACTTCGGCACCTCCTGGGCCAGCAAGAATTCGGTGAGCGAACAGATCGGCAAGCGCCTTGGCAATTCGCTCTTCCTGGCGGGTTTCGCAGCCGTGATATCGGTGCCGCTCGCCGTTGGGCTCGGCATGCTGTCGGTGCATTTCCGCAATCGCCTGCCGGATAAGATCATCAACGTCATCTCGCTGGCGGCGATCTCGCTGCCGGAATTCTTCGTCGGCTACCTGCTGATCCTGTTCTTCGCGGTGAAATTCGGCGTGGCCACCTTTCCGGCGACGGTCTATGACAGCATGGGTTTCGTCGAGCGATTGAAAGCAATCGCGCTGCCGACGGCGACCCTCGTGCTCGTCGTACTCGCGCATATGATGCGCATGACGCGGGCGGCAATCCTCTCCGTCATGTCGTCGGCCTATATGGAGACCGCAGAGCTGAAAGGCCTTGGCGCCTTCCGCTCGATCGTCAAGCATGCCGCCCCCAATGCGCTCGCGCCGATCATCAACGTCATCGCATTGACGCTTGCCTATCTCGTGGTCGGCGTCGTTGTTGTCGAAGTGGTCTTCGTCTATCCCGGCATGGGGCAGTATATGGTCGATGCGGTCACCGTGCGCGACATGCCTGTCGTTCAGGCCTGCGGCCTGATCTTCGCGGCTGTCTATATCTTCCTCAACATGACCGCCGATATTCTCGCGATTATCGCCAATCCCAGGCTGAGGCATCCGCGATGAGATTGAGAGACATCCCCATCACCGCCTGGATCGGCATGGCCGGTATCGCCATCGCCTTTATATTCGCGATCTTTGCTCCCTGGCTCGCCCCCTATGGCGAGACGCAGGTCGTCGGCGACGTCTGGCAGTTGCCTGATGATCAATATATCTTCGGTCTCGACAATCTCGGCCGCGACATCTTCTCGCGGCTGATCTACGGCGCACGCACGACGCTGCTGGTCGCGTCCGCCGCCACCGTCATCTCGTTCTCGCTCGGCATCATCCTGAGCTTCACGGCTGCCGTCTCGCGCGGCGTGGTCGACACCGTCCTCTCTCGCTTCAACGATTTGATGATGTCGATCCCGACGCTGATCTTCGCACTCGTGGTCCTGGCGGTGCTGCCGCAAAACATGGTCGTGCTGATCCTTGTCATGGCGATCCTCGATTCCACCCGCGTCTACCGTCTCGGCCGTGCCGTGGCGCTCGATGTCGCGGTGATGGAATTCGTCGAGGCGGCAACGCTGCGCGGCGAAGGCAAGCTCTGGATCATCTTCCGCGAAATCCTGCCGAACACGCTGTCGCCGCTGCTGGCCGAATTCGGGCTGCGCTTCGCCTTCTCGATCCTGTTCCTCTCGACGCTTTCCTTCCTCGGCCTCGGCATTCAGCCGCCTGCGGCCGATTGGGGCGGCATGGTCAAGGACAACAAGGACGGCATCATCTTCGGTATCTCGGCAGCGCTGGTGCCGGGCACGGCGATCGCGACACTTGCCGTCTGCGTCAACCTCGTCGTCGACTGGCTCCTGAAACGCACATCCAGCCTCAAGGGAGGGCGCGGCGATGCCTGAGCTTCTTTCCGTTCGCAATCTGAAGATCGAAGCAACCAGCTATCCGCCAGGTGAACCGCCGAAGCGAGTGACGATCGTCGACGGGGTTTCCTTCGACCTGCAGAAGGGCAAGGTCCTCGGACTGATCGGGGAATCGGGCGCCGGTAAGTCGACGATCGGCCTTTCCGCACTGGCCTATGGCCGGGGCGGCGCCGAAATCACCGGCGGCGAGGTGCGGCTCGATGGCGCCGATATCCTGGCGCTCGGCAAGAACGGCATCCGAAAAATTCGCGGCGCACGAGTCTGCTATGTCGCGCAATCGGCGGCGGCCGCCTTCAATCCGGCCCACAGGCTCGGCGATCAGGTGATCGAAGCCTCGGTCAAACATGGTTTGATGAGCAAAGACGAGGCGCGCAAACGGGCGCTTTATCTGTTCGGGGTTCTCGGCCTGCCCAATCCCGAAACGTTCGGCGAGCGCTTTCCCCACCAGGTCTCCGGCGGCCAGCTGCAGCGGGCGATGACGGCGATGGCGCTCTGCTCCAACCCTGAGCTCATCGTCTTCGACGAACCGACCACGGCGCTCGACGTCACCACGCAGATCGACGTGCTGGCGGCGATCAAGTATGCCATCGAGGAAACGCACACCGCCGCCCTCTACATCACCCATGACCTTGCCGTCGTCGCCCAGATCTCGGACGACATCATGGTCCTGCGTTATGGCAAGCAGGTAGAATATGGCAGTGTCCAGCAGATCATCGAGGCGCCGCGGGAGGATTATACCCGCGCCCTCGTCAATATCAGGCAGGCCTACCGCGAGGAGGCGGCCGACCAGTCTGCAGCACTTCTCAAGGTGGAAAATGTCAGTGCTGAATATTCCAACGGCTTCAAAGTGCTGCACGATGTCACGCTGCACGTGCCGAAGGGGCAGACGCTCGCGGTCGTCGGCGAATCCGGCTCGGGCAAATCGACCCTGGCGCGCGTCATTACCGGCCTGTTGCCGCCGAGCAATGGGCGTATCATCTTTGACGGCAAGCCGCTGATGCCTGATCTGAAGAGCCGGCCGAATGACGATCTGAGGCGTATCCAGTTGATCTACCAGATGGCCGATACGGCGATGAACCCGCGGCAGACGGTCCGCGACATCATCGGCCGCCCGCTGACCTTCTATTATGGCCTCAGAGGTGCCGAGAAGACCGCCCGGGTGAAGGAACTGCTCGACCAGATCGAAATGGGCAAGGGTTTCGTCGACCGCTACCCGGCCGAACTCTCCGGCGGCCAGAAGCAGCGTGTGGCGATCGCGAGAGCGCTTGCCGCCAAGCCCGAACTCATCCTCTGCGACGAGCCGACCTCGGCGCTCGATCCGTTGGTGGCGGAGGGTATCCTCAAGCTGCTCCTACGCCTGCAGCAAGAGGAACAGCTGTCCTATGTCTTCATTACCCACGACATCGCGATCGTGCGGGCGATTGCCGACAGCGTGGCGGTGATGCATCGTGGCAAGCTGGTGCGGTTCGGTCCGAAATCGACGGCGCTGTCACCGCCCTTTGACGACTACACCGATCTGCTGTTGAAATCCGTGCCGGAAATGGAAATCGGCTGGCTGGAACGGGTGCTTGCCACGCGTCGCATGGAGAGCGCCGGTAACTGACTTGACTAGGTGACTTGACGAGGGGGGCAGAACCCTCGTCTCACGGAATGTGCATCAAGGAATGAGCATGACCTCGCGCGGCTTCACCACCATCGAGAATGAATGGATTACGCTGAAGGATGGGACGCGGCTTGCCGCGCGCATCTGGATGCCGGATGGCGTGGAAGAAGATCCCGTTCCCGCCGTCTTTGAATTCCTGCCCTATCGCAAGCGTGACGGAACCAGCCTGCGGGACGAGTCGACCTATCCGATATTCGCGGCGGCAGGCATTGCCGGCGTGCGCGTCGATATCCGTGGATCCGGAGAATCTGACGGGGTCATCGACGGCGAATATACCGAATGCGAGCTTGCCAATGCCTGCGAGCTGATCGCCTGGATTGCCGCGCAGCCGTGGTCGAACGGCGCGGTTGGCATGATGGGCATCTCCTGGGGCGGCTTCAACAGCCTGCAGGTCGCAGCATTACACCCGCCGGCGCTGAAGGCTGTCATATCGATCGCCTCGACCGTCGACCGTTACAATGACGACATCCACTACAAGAACGGCTGCCATCTCTCCGCCCAGCTCTCATGGGCGGCAACGATGCTCGGCTACCAGTCGCGCCCGCCCGATCCCGCGCTTGTCGGAGAGCGCTGGAAGGAGATGTGGCTGGAACGCTTGGCAGGCGAACCCTTCTTCATGGAGGAGTGGCTGGCCCATCAGCGGCGCGACGGTTTCTGGCGTCACGGCTCGATCTCAGAGGATTTTTCGAGCGTGGAGATCCCCGCACTGGTGATTGCCGGCTGGGCCGACGGCTATCGTAATACGCCGCTGATGGCGGTCGAAGGCCTGGGCGACAAGGCGAAGGCGCTGATCGGCCCCTGGGTCCACAAATATCCGCATTTCGCCTGGCCGAAACCGCGCACCGATTTTCATGGCGAAGCAATTGCCTGGTGGAACAAATGGCTGCGGGGCGAGCACAATGGGATCGACAGGCTGCCGCAGGCCCGCACCTATATTCTCGATGCCATCCGCCCTGCTCCGCGGCGTGACAGCGATCCGGGTTTCTGGGTCGCCAAGGACGTCTGGTCGCCGCCTCAGATGCAGTGCTTCTATGTCGAGCAGTTCGGCAAGCTGACGGAAGGCATGCCGATCCCGCATGCGCCCGAACATCCCGTCTATCTCCGCTCTCCGCTCGACACCGGGACGGCATCGGGTGAATATTTCACGCTGAAACCCGACGCGGAAATGGCGATCGATCAGCGCTCGGACGATGCCGGCTCGCTGGTCTTCGATACGATGCCGCTTGCTGGCGATTACGACTATCTCGGCCGGCCTGTGCTTACGCTTGCATTGCGGTCGCGGGCAGCGGGTGGAAATCTCTGCGCCCGGCTCGTCGATGTCCATCCGGATGGCACGGCAACACGTGTCGCCTTCGGCGTCGTCAATCTCACCCACCGCGACGGCAATGCAGATCCCAAGCCGCTGATACCAGGCGAGAGGGTGTGGATCCGGCTCGTGCTCGATGCCTGCGGTTATCGCTTCCGCAAGGGGCATCGCATCCGCCTTTCGCTCTCCACCGCATATTGGCCGATGATCCTCCCGCCGCCTGATGACGACGGCATCGACATCGATATCGCGGCACTCGGCCTAGGGCTGCCGATGCTCGGCGAGCACCAGCGGATCGACATCAAGGAACCGGCCAATCCCGATCCGCTGCCGAAATACATCGAGCACACGGCCGCCACGACCAAGCGGCAGGTCGTCCGCGATCTCTCGGCCAACCGGACGGAGTATCATATCCACGAGGATACCGGGCTCACCGAACACCCTGAGACAGGTCTCTCGACCCGGCAATTGCGGGAAGAAGTCTGGTCGATCTCGCCCGATAATCCGCTGTCGATGACCGGGACGTCGACCTGGACCTGCGACATGCGCCGCCCCGGTTGGTTCGCCCGCACGGTCGCGACCGCGCGCATTTCATGTACCCGGACCGACTGGATCATCAGCGCTGTCGTTACTGCCTTCGAGGACGACGTGCAGATCTTCGAAAAGGTCTTTGCGGAAAAGCGGATCGCCCGCGACCTGATGTGATCGTCAGGCCATCGCAAAACGTCGAACGGCCTCGCAGACGGCACGGAAGCCGTCGCGGGCGCTATCGCTCATGTGGCGGGCGCGCAGCCACGCATGCACCATCTGCGGCTCCTCCCGGAACCAGACTTCGACGCCCTCCGCGGTGAGCCGGGCGGCATAGTGCCGGCCGTCGTCTCGGAGCGGATCGAAATGCGCGACCGTGATGAAGGCCGGCGGCAGCCCGGCAAGCGAAGCTGCCTGTAGCGGCTCGGCGATCCCATTGCCCGCCGGCGCTTGCAGGATTTCGCGATAATAGGCGACATCCGCCGTCGTCAATCCAGGCGCCGCGGCCATTTCGACATAGGAGCCCGCAGTAAGGTCGCCGCCAAGCGCCGGATAGATCAGGACTTGGCCGACGACGCCGGACAGGCCCTGCTCGCGCGCCCGCAATGCAAGGCCCGCGGCCAGATTGCCGCCGGCGCTGTCGCCGATCAGCACGACCTTGCTGTTGGCGGAAAGCAGATGCTTCAACACGGTAAAGCCGTCATCCGTCTGCGCCGGCCAGCGATATTCAGGGGCGAGGCGATAATCGACCGAAACAAGTTCCGCGCCGGCAAAATCGGCGATCTCGGCGCAGATGGCATGATGGCTCTCGAGCGAACCGACAACGAAGCCACCGCCATGAAGATAGAGCAGAATGGTGCGCGTGCTGATCTTCCGCGGACGGTAACGCCGGATCGGTATGCGCTGGAGCATGCCGTCCGCAAAGATCATCTCCGGGGGCAGCGGACGGTCAAAGCGCGCGCAAAGAGCGTCGTACCAATGTCGCTGCTGTTCGATCGATGCTTGAACGGCGTCTGGCGGATAGAAGGAATCGCAAGTCGCCAGAAACTGCAGGATGCCCCTTTCAGTGGGGACAGGCGGTTGAGCGGACATGGAGGTCCTTTCGCGATTTGGGACATGACAGGTCATGTCCCTGGCCGACTCTGTCTTCATCATGCGCCTTTGTGACGGAGCCGATCTGTCTGGCCGCGACTCATGAATGTCGCGGCTTTTAAAATTCCCAATAATTTTTTCGTCGCGGACCCAAGGAAAGCCATCCGAGAAACGTCTCAATCTCGAAATAGCATCTTGCTGGTCGTTTTGGGGTAGGTGCGGAATTGGATGCGGAGCTCATAGAACGAGCGCAGGGCGGTGACCGGGAGGCCTTCGGGCAACTGGTCTCGCGCCATTATGATTTCGTCCATGCGACGGCGTGGCGTTGGTCGGGTAGTTCCACCGATGCCGACGACATTGCCCAGGAGGTCTGCGTCAAGCTCGGCGCGGCGATCCGCAGCTTTCGCGGCGCCAGCCGCTTCAGGACATGGCTCTATACGCTGACGCTCAACGCCGCCCGCGACCATAGACGCAAGCTTGCACGAGAGCAGCAGACATTCCGCACTTACGCCGCCGAACCGCAGCAGGATGCGCCGGCCGGAAATGACGATGAGCTATCGAGCGAATTATGGGCAGCCGTGCGCGCCTTGCCGGAAAGGCAATGCGACGCGGTGCTGCTCGTTTACGGCGAGGGTCTCAGCCATTCGGCTGCCGCCGATGTCATGGGCTGCTCGGAGGCGACCGTATCCTGGCAGGTCCATGAGGCGCGCAAGAGGCTGAAGACCGTGCTCGGCAAGGAAGAGGTATGACCGTGGACAAGGAACTCGAAAAGCTCTCCCGCCTGACACCGCCGGCAGCGACGCCGGAGGCGCGTGCGCGTGCGCTTACTGCCGCGATGCAGGCCTTCGATACCGCAGAAAATAATGCGCCGGCCGCCCAAGGAAATGCGAAAGGCTGGCGTCAAAGCTCCATCATCAACTGGATATGGAGCCCTGCCATGAACAAGAAATTCCTCGCCGGTTCAGCCCTAGCGACGCTGCTCGTCATTCCGGCCGCCGGTTACCTGGCGATCGAGCTGACCCGCAACGGATCGCCGATCGTCGATCAGACAGAGATCGCCGGCAACCTTTCGAAAAGTGAGGCGTCGAAACAACCGGCCGCAACTGCCGGTCAGCCGGTCACGGTCGCGCCGCAAACACCGGCCGGGAACAACAGCCTGGATGAGCAATCTGTCGCTGTCGCGCAAGCCCCGCAGGACAAGGAGGCGCCGGCACTCGCGAAACCCGATTCGTCGCGGACATCCGAATTCGATGCCAACGACGTCGCCGCTCTCACGAACAAGCCGGAGGGTTCTGCCGCGGCACTCGGGGCGGCCAAACGCGCTGTGCCGGCCGCTCCCGGCATCGTCCCCCAGCGGCAGTTTGCCGAACCGATGGCTGCCATCGCCCCTTCGCCTACTCCGCCTGCGGAGGGGCATGCCCAGATTCAGCTCGATTCCAATCGCGAGCGGTTTGCCAATGCTGCGGCAAATCCGATCAAGAGCGTGGCGACGGATCCGGTCTCGACCTTCTCCGCGGATGTCGACAGCGCGTCCTATGCCTTCGTCCGCCGGTCGTTGACCGGCGGGGCACTGCCCGACCCGCAATCGGTCCGCGTCGAAGAGATGATCAATTATTTCCCCTATGACTGGCCGGGCCCTGACAATGCCGATCAGCCTTTCAAGGCGACAGTGACCGTGATGCCGACCCCGTGGAACCACGACACGGAATTGATGCATGTGGCGATCAAGGGCTATGACATCGCGCCGGCGACCACGCCGCATGCCAATCTGGTCTTCCTGATCGACGTGTCCGGCTCGATGGACGAGCCGGACAAACTGCCGCTTCTCAAGAGCGCCTTCCGGCTTCTGGTCAACAAGCTGAAGGCCGACGACACCGTCTCGATCGTCACCTATGCCGGCAATGCCGGCACCGTGCTCTCGCCGACACGGGTGGCGGAGAAATCGAAGATCCTGTCGGCGATCGACAGGCTGGAGCCCGGAGGTTCGACCGGCGGCGCCGAAGGCATCGAGGCGGCTTACGATCTTGCCAAGCAGGCCTTCGTCAAGGACGGCGTCAACCGGGTGATGCTGGCGACCGATGGCGACTTCAATGTCGGCCCGTCGAGCGATGAGGACCTGAAGCGCATCATCGAGGAGAGACGCAAGGACGGCATCTTCCTCACCGTTCTCGGCTTCGGGCGGGGCAATCTCAACGATTCTCTGATGCAGACGCTGGCGCAGAACGGCAACGGCAGTGCTGCCTATATCGACACCTTGGCCGAGGCGCAAAAGACGCTGGTCGAAGAGGCCGGATCGACGCTGTTTCCGATCGCCAGCGACGTTAAGTTTCAGGTCGAGTTCAACCCGGAACGGATCGCCGAATACCGCTTGATCGGTTACGAGACGCGGGCGCTGAAGCGCGAGGATTTCAACAATGACCGTGTCGATGCCGGCGATATCGGCTCCGGCCACAGCGTCACGGCGATTTACGAGATTACGCCCAAGGGAAGCCCCGCGGTGATGAATGATGACCTGCGCTATGGCGCAGCCAATAAGGCGGCCGCCGCGGCGGCCGACAGCGCCCATCACGGCGAACTTGCCTTCGTCAAGATGCGCTACAAGCGG
>NZ_JACCEZ010000007.1:0-358171 GCF_013416305.1 Rhizobium sp. WYCCWR 11128 | reverse complement strand
TTGGTCTTGAACGGATGCTCGGCCTCGTCGCGCCAGCCGGGCAATAGCCGGTCGATGCCGATCGGATCGACGACGGCGCCAGAGAGGATATGCGCGCCGACTTCCGCGCCCTTCTCCAACACGACGACCGACAGTTCCGGATTGACTTGTTTCAACCGGATCGCCGCCGCAAGACCGGCAGGACCGGCGCCGACGATCACAACGTCGAATTCCATGCTCTCGCGTTCGGGCAGCTCAGTCGTCTCGGTCATTTACTCGTCTCCGCTTGGCGGCACGCGGCCGTCATCCCGTCACGGCACTTTCTTGTCAAAACGAGAAAGCCTTGTCGAGCCGGGATACGACAGCCAATCTTCCAATTCGCACAATGATGAGGCCTCGCGAGACAGAATTACATAACGCTTACGTTAACGTCAATTATCAAACGTTGCCGGACTGGTCACATGCCCTTTCCTTTTCCGCCGCTTGCGCCTTATACATCGCTCAAAGCTATCGGAGGATAATCATGGATCTCGGCATCAAGGGCAAAAGGGCACTCGTCCTCGCCTCCTCGCGTGGTCTCGGCCTCGGCATCGCCGTGGCGCTGGCGCGGGAGGGCGCAAAGGTGCTGCTCTGCGGGCGCAGTGGCGAACAGCTGGAGGCCAATTGCCAGGCGATCAATGGCGAAGGCAACGGCCGGGCCGACTGGATCTGGGCCGATCTCGGGGACGAACGCTTCGTCGAGATGGTGACGACGGCGGTGAAGGAGAAGTTCGGCGGGCTCGATATCCTCGTCAACAATACCGGCGGACCGACGCCCGGCACGACCGAGGACATGACGGGCGAAAAGCTCGAAAGCTATTTCCTCTCCATGGTCGCGCGCGTGATCACGCTCACCAATGCGCTGCTGCCCGGCATGAAGGCGCAGGGCTGGGGCCGCATCCTGACGGTTGCCTCATCCGGCGTGATCGAACCAATCGCCAATCTGGCGCTGTCGAATACGCTGCGCCCGGCCCTTGCCGGCTGGAGCAAGACGCTTGCCTCCGAAGTGGCGGGCTTCGGCGTCACCACCAACCTGCTCCTGCCGGGCAGTATCCTGACGGCACGGCTCGACGATCTCGACGGGGCTGCGGCAAAGCGGACCGGCAAGAGCCTCGAGGAGATCCGTACCGACAAGGAAGCGCGCATTCCGGTCGGCCGTTACGGCAGGGTCGAGGAATTTGCCGCAACCGCGGCCTTCCTGTGCAGCCAACCGGCAAGCTACATCACCGGCTCGCTCATCCGCTGCGACGGCGGCGCGGCACGATCCGTCTGAGATTCCCTCTCAGCCAACGCGGGCTGCCGCCGCCCATGTCGCCACACTTCGGATCATCTGTTCGACGTTAGCCGGATAGTCAGCAAGTTCGGCGAGCTCGGACAGACGATGGAAGCCGGTCAGGATCGCAATGCGCCGCCGGTCGAGCCTGCGTCCGGTCAGCATTTCATAGGCCGATACGATGCGTGCGGTCAGGTCGGGCGAGATGAAGTTCGAGTAGATGAACTCCTGGTGCAGCGGGCCAAAGCCGGAATCGGCGAAATCATAGATGCCGTTCAGCCTCTTTTGCGCATGATCGAAGGCCATGTTCCAGCCATGACCGTCGAAGAAGCCGTAGATGTTGCCGTAGGGGTCGGGCGGCAAGGCTTCGAAATCGGAAATAATGGCCTGCGCAAAGTTCCTGATGTCAGGCGGCAGCAGCGGTAAAGCCTTTATTCGCACCGTCTCGGGCGATTGCCATGGCTGGATAGCCCCGGCACCCGCCGACCGTATGCGATCGGCGTCGAGCACATGCAGCTCGGCGTAAAAACGCGCGAGATCTTCCGCGAGGTGCTGACGATCGCCTTCGCCAAGCGCATCGTAATCTTCGGCAATGAGATGTTCGCCGTCGAGCTTGGCATGACTGGAGAAGATCGGCGGCCCGTCGTGAATGCGCATGTCGGGAACCGCCATCGACAGCGACGGCCGAACGATGTCGAGCAAGGCAGCTTCCTTCACAAGCGCTCTTTCCGCACTTGAATAGCGCGGAAACTTGAAGATCAGCGTGTCATCGACGTCGACGGCAAGCGAATCCCAGCCCTTCGCCGCCAGCTTGAAGACGGAGGCCGTGAGTTCAGGAAATATGCTTGTTATGAGAGAGCGAAACTCGCTGGCGTCCAACTCAGTCATGACGACCTGCCTTCTCTAGTTTTTCCGTGTTCTTCCCGCGCAATGGACGGCATACGGGTCGGCATCGTCGCCTTGCGAACCGCCTTCGCCGCCGCCGCCGAACGGCATCGGGTTACACTGGCTCTATATTAGTATAGTTTGAATATTACGGAATATTCATTACAAAATTTTAAGCCGTTATAACCACTTAGTGATCGCGCGCCGGGAATTATGTCTTTTTTGCGCCGCAATATAAGCAGCTCAATCAGAGCATAAATTTTGCAACCTTGCTCAAGACCGGTTCTCGCCCATGAAGAAATTTTGGATCACCGTCAGCGTTATCGCAATTGCCGCCATCGGCGTCTGGCAATTCGGGAATCTGATCCCTTATGCCTCGCGAATTCCCTACCTTTCGCAGGTCATCAAACAGCCGGCCGGCGGCAATGGCGGCGGGCAGCAGGCACAGGCCGATCAGCAGGCCAATCAGGCACAAGACGGTGGCCAACATCAGGGCGGCGGGCGCAGACGCGGCGGCGGCGGCCCGACCGTCGTCAAAACCGTTGCAGCCGTGAAAACGACGCTGCCGATGGATGTGACGGCGACCGGCTGGGCCGATGCCGATGACAATACGACGATTGCCGCACAGGAACAGGGCCTGATCGTCAGCATCGATGCGCAGGATGGGGCGACCGTTAAAGCCGGCGACCTGATCGCCAAGCTGGACGACCGGACGGCGAAGGCGACCGTCGACAAGGACAATGCGATGATCGTGCGCGACGCGGCAACCCTTTCGGAAGCCGAGACCGCATTGACGCGCGCGCAGGACCTCTTCAACCAGAAGGCCGGCACCCAGCAGAGCCTCGACCAGGCGGTCGCCGCCCGCGATACCGCTGCAGCCACTGTTGACGCCGACAAGGCTTCGCTGGCCTCCGATCAGATCTTGCTCGAGCACACTGACATCCGCGCTCCCTTCGACGGCCGGCTCGGCGATATTGTTGTCAGCAAGGGCGCTTTCCTCAGCGCCGGGGCGGCAATCGTCACCATCGCGAAATACGATCCGATCTATGTGAAATTCCACCTGCAGGAGCGCTACCTGCGGGAGCTGAAGAGCGCTCTGGCAGGCGGTCCGGTCGAAGTCAGCACCGCTCCCAATTCCACCAAGGGGCAAGTGCGGAAGGGTGAGATCAGCTTCTACGACAACACGGTCGACACCGCCTCGGGCACGATCCTCGCCAAGGCGAAATTCGAGAATGCCTCCGGTGCGCTCTGGCCCGGCCAGTCGGTCAACATCGTCGTGCATTTCAACAATGACGAACAGCAGGTGGTGGTGCCGACGGTCGCCGTCAGCCCCGGCCCGGAGGGTTTCTTCGCCTTCGTCGCCAAGGACGGCAAATCGCATCTGACGCCCGTCACCATTGCCCGCGCAAATGGCGGCTTCACCGCCATAGAATCAGGTCTTCAGGCAGGCGATCACGTCGTCGTCGAGGGTCAGGGCCAGCTCAGCGACCAGCAGGCGATCAACGAGCAGTTCGACGAAAAGGCGCTTGATGTCGCCTCCGCCGAAGAGCCTCGGCAACAGCAGCCCTCCGAGACAATCGCGGTGGGAGCTCAGCAATGATCCCGAATTTCTGTATCCAGCGCCCCGTCGCGACGACGCTGCTTGCGATCGGCGTCATTCTGGCCGGTCTTGCCGGTTATCAGCTGGTACCCGTCGCAGCGCTACCGCAGGTCGACTTTCCCACCATCAACGTTTCGGCGCAGTTGAGCGGCGCCTCGCCTCAGACGATGGCGACCTCGGTTTCGACGCCGCTGATCAAGCAGTTCGAGACCATTCCCGGGATCACCGAAATCAGCGCCTCCAGTTCGCTCGGCAGCACCAGCATCGTGCTGCAGTTCGACCTCAGTCGTAATATCGATGCGGCCGCAGCCGACGTGCAGGCCGCGATTTCGCATGCCACCCGGCAACTGCCCGACAATCTGACGACGCCGCCCAGTTATCGCAAGACGAACCCGGCCGATGCGCCTGTCATGCTGCTCTCGGTGCAGAGCAACACCATGCCGCGCAGCAAGCTTGACGACATCGCCGAGAACATCATCTCGCCGTCGCTTTCGACGCTTCCCGGCGTTGCCCAGGTCAGCGTCTACGGTGCGCAGACCTATGCCGTGCGCGTCGAGGTCGATCCCAACAAGCTTTTGACCCGCGGCATCGGCATCGACACCGTCAACAAGGCGCTTGCTGCCGCCAACAGCCAGCAGCCTGTGGGAACGCTGCAGAACAATTCGCAGAGCATGACCATCACGGCGAATACGCAGCGCACCAGCGCCGAACAATTCCGTTCGCTCGTCATTGCCAATCCGAACGGCGCGCCGATCCACCTCGGCGATATTGCCGATGTGCAAGACAGTGTTGAGAACCAATATACCGGCAGCTGGTACGACGGCCAGCGCGGCATCATCCTTGCCATCCAGCGCCAGCCGGATGCTAATACGGTCGATGTCGTCGATGCGATCAACGCCAAGCTGCCGCAGCTTCACGCCGAAATCCCGCCCTCCGTCAACACGGTCGTCATGAATGACGCCGCAAAGCCGATTCGCGATGCCATCTCCGACGTGAAGTTCACGCTGCTCCTGACGATCGGCCTCGTCGTTCTCGTCATCTACCTCTTTACCGGCCATGCGACCGCAACGATCATTCCCGGGCTTGCCGTTCCACTGTCGCTGATCTCGACTTTCGGCATGATGTATGTGCTGGGCTACAGTATCGACAACATCTCGCTGCTCGGGCTAACGCTCGCGGTGGGGCTCGTGGTGGATGACGCCATCGTCATGCTCGAGAACATCCTGCGCCATGTCGAGGAAGGCATGCCGGTGCGGGAAGCGGCGATCAAGGGTGCGGGCGAAGTCAGCTACACCATCATTTCCATGTCGGTTTCGTTGATCGCGGTCTTCATCCCGATCCTGCTGATGGGCGGCGTTGTCGGCCGCGTGTTCAACGAATTCGGCATGGTGGTTGCGATTGCGATCATCTCCTCGGCAATCGTCTCGTTGACCGTGACGCCGATGCTCGCCTCGCGTCTGTCCAACCACCAGAGCCGCCC
This sequence comes from Rhizobium sp. WYCCWR 11128, assembly GCF_013416305.1. Taxonomy (NCBI): domain Bacteria; kingdom Pseudomonadati; phylum Pseudomonadota; class Alphaproteobacteria; order Hyphomicrobiales; family Rhizobiaceae; genus Rhizobium; species Rhizobium sp. WYCCWR 11128. The sequence continues at coordinate 352,915 of NZ_JACCEZ010000007.1, read as the reverse complement.
GCCGCTCATCATCCGCATCTTCGATGCCGGCTTCGAACGGACGCTGCGCGGCTATGACAGGGCTGTCGGCTGGTGCCTTCGCCACCGCCCCACGATCCTCGGCGTTTTCCTCGCCTCGGTCGCGCTGACGATCTATTTCTTCATGACGCTGCCGACGAGCTTCTTCCCACAGGAGGATATAGGCCGCCTGACGATCAGCACGCAGGCCCGGCAGGACATTTCCTATTCCGCGATGTCGGCGCTGCAGCAGCAGGCGGCAGCCGCCGTGAAAGCGAACCCGGCGGTCAACCACGTGATGTCGACGATCGGCGGCAATCCCAACAAGCCGCAGAACAACGGCTCTATGTTCGTCGAACTCAAGGACAAGAAGCAGCGTGTGCCGCTTGACCAGACGTTGCGCGAACTGCGCACGGCGATCAACAAGATCCCCGGCTTGCAGGCCTTCGTGACGCCGAACCAGAGCCTGCGCTTCGGCGGCCGCCAGACTGCCAGCCAATATCAGTTGGTCGTGCAGGCACTGAACGCCGACCAGACCAACCTGTGGGCCGGCAAGATCCAGGCGGCGATGCGCAAGGATCGCCTCTTCACGGACGTGACGTCGGACGCGCAGAACAACGCCCTGCAGGCCAATATCGTCATCGATACCGAGCGGGCCTCCGCCTACGGTATCGACAACGACACGCTACGCACGACACTGCAGGAATCCTTCAGCGGATATGCGGCGGCGGAAATCCAGTCGACCGGCGACAGCTACGACGTCATCGTCGAATACGACACCAGCAAACCCTGGGACGACCAGAAGCTGTCGGAGATCCGCGTCGCCTCCTCCAATGGCAGCCTGGTGCCGCTGTCGAACTTCGCGCATGTCGAGCGCACGGTCGGCCCTGTGACAATCAACCAGACGGGCCAGTTGGTCTCGACCACCGTTTCCTTCAACCTGCCGGAAGGCGTCTCGCTCAGCGACGCGACCGCGGCAATCGACCAGATCAAGACGGAAATGAGCATGCCGGCTGACGTCTTCACCTCCTATGGCGGTACAGCGCAGATCTTCGAGCAGTCTCAGGGCAATACGCCATACCTCATCCTGGCGGCGGTGCTGACCATCTATGTCGTGCTCGGCGTGCTCTATGAAAGCTTCATCCATCCGCTCACCATTCTCTCCGGCCTGCCTGCGGCGGCATTCGGTGCGCTGCTGGCGCTTGATATTATGGGCTTCGATCTGTCGATCATCGCCCTGATCGGCCTGCTGATGCTGATCGGCATCGTCAAGAAGAACGCGATCATGATGATCGACGTGGCGGTGGAGACCATGCGCACGACGGGCGAAAAGGCGACGGTGGCGATCCACGAGGCCTGCGTGCGACGATTCCGGCCGATCATGATGACGACCTTCTGCGCCCTGCTCGGCGCCCTGCCGATCGCGCTCGGCACCGGCGCAAGCTCGGAACTGCGCCAGCCGCTCGGCATTGCCGTCGTCGGCGGCCTGATCGTCTCGCAGATGCTGACGCTGTTCATCACCCCGGTCATCTTCGTCGAGATGGACCGCTTCGGCAATTTCCTCGGCCGCCTCATCGGCCACAAGAAGGTCGAGGAGCCGGAGGTGCAGGAGGCAAGGGCAATGGCTGCCGAGTGATGACGGCCCTCTGAGTTCGGCATTGCCGATTGACCCTTGCGGCGCACTTCTTCTTCCAACCGGGAGAAGAAGTGCGCCCGTGATCACATCAACTTCCGCTCCTCTTGAATGTGTCACGCCTCTGTGGCATCACCCGCCCTCCTTGATCCGGGCGTTCGCACGCCCTTGCGGAGCAACGCTCCGTCTCCAATAACAATCGGCATGAAGAGGTGCGGGCATGGCTCAGGCGCTGGGTTTCGACTTCGGCACGACGAATACGGTTCTCGCCATGGCGGATGGCGGGGCGACACGCTCGATGGCGTTCACGAGCACGGAGGGTACGGCAGACAGCATGCGCACGGCGCTTTCCTTCATGAAGGATGCCCAGCTCGGCGCTTCGGCGCTAAAGGTGGAAGCGGGCCATGCGGCGATCCGCCAATTCATCGACAATCCCGGCGAATGTCGCTTCCTGCAGTCGATCAAGACCTTTGCCGCCAGCGCGCTGTTCCAGGGCACGCTGATCTTTGCCAAGCGGCATAATTTCGAAGATTTGATGGAGATCTTCGTGCGGCGCCTGCGCAACTATGCCGGCGACCACTGGCCTTCGGATGTCAGCCGCATCGTCACCGGCCGGCCGGTGCATTTTGCCGGCGCCAGCCCCGATCCGGCGCTGGCGACCGAGCGCTACAATGAAGCGCTGTCGCGCTTCGGCTTTCCCGAAATCCACTATGTCTACGAGCCGGTCGCCGCCGCCTTCTATTTCGCGCAGAACCTGAAGCAGGATGCCACCGTGCTGGTCGCCGATTTCGGCGGCGGCACCACCGACTATTCGCTGATCCGCTTCGAGACCGTCGCCGGCAAGCTGACGGCAACGCCGATCGGCCATTCCGGCGTCGGTGTCGCCGGCGACCATTTCGACTACAGGATGATCGACAACATCGTCGCGCCGCTGATCGGCAAGGGCAGCCATTTCAAAAGCTTCGACAAGATCCTTGAAGTGCCGTCCAACTACTATTCCAGCTTCGGCCGCTGGAACCAGCTGTCGATCTTCAAGACGACGCGCGAATTCGAGGATCTGAAGAAGCTGGTGCGCACCAGCCTGGAACCGGAAAAGCTCGAAATCTTCATCGACCTGATCGATCATGACGAGGGCTACCCGCTCTATCAGGCGGTGTCGGCGACGAAGATGGCGCTCTCGGCCTCCGAGGAAGCGGCTTTCGATTTCGCGCCGCTTGGCCGCAGCGGACATCGCAGCATCAAGCGCAGCGACTTCGAAGGCTGGATCGCCGATGATCTCGCCCGCATCGAAGGTGCGCTCGACGACGTGCTCGACAAGACCGAGACGAAACCATCGGAGATCGACAAGGTGTTCCTGACCGGCGGCACCTCCTTCGTGCCGGCGGTGCGCCGCATCTTTACCGAACGCTTCGAGCGCGACCGGATCGAAAGCGGCGGCGAGCTGCTGTCGATTGCCCATGGCCTGGCGCTGATCGGCGAACGCGACGACATCGCACAATGGACTGTGCAATAGAGCCGGCAAGGGCGGGCAATCGGTCGCCCGCCCTTTCAATGCCACTGTCACTCCGCTAAGCTTGCCCGCATGATCTCCGCCAACGACCTTTCCCCAGCCGAGCTCGCAGCGCTTCTGCATTTCCATGCGGATGCCGGCGTGGAATGGCTCTTGGAGGAAGAGGCGATCGACCGCTTCGCCGAGTTCGAGGCGATGAAGGCCGCCCGCCGCCCGGCGGCGGCACAGGCGCAGCAGCAACGTCCCGCCGCTGGGGAACGCTCTGCCCCAGGCCAGGCACAGCTGCGCCCGAATGCAGCGGCACGCCCAGCGCCTGCCGAACGCGCAGCGTCCGGCCCGCAACCGGCAATCCCGGATGGCGAGGCGGTGCAGCAGGCGCGCTTCGTCGCCGAAACCGCGCGATCGCTCGTCGAGCTCAAGACCGCGATCGAAGCCTTCAACGGCTGCAACCTCAAGCACAGCGCCCGCTCGACCATCTTTGCCAGCGGCGATGCCGAAAGCGGGATCATGGTGATCGGCTCGGCGCCGAGCGCCGAAGACGATCGCGAGGGCATGCCCTTCTCGGGAAAATCCGGCCAGCTGTTCGACAAGATGCTGGCGGCGATCGGGCTGACGCGCTCAGCCATTCTGTTGACGCAGGTCATCCCCTGGCGACCACCTGGCAATCGTGCGCCCTCGGCCGCGGAAATGGACATCTGCCGCCCCTTCATCGAGCGGCAGATCGCGCTTGCCGAACCGAAGGCGATCCTGCTGCTCGGCAATTTTTCGGCGCGTTTCTTCTTCGGCGAAAACGATACGATTCACGGGTTACGTGGCCGTTGGAAGGAGATTGCGGCTGCGGACTGTGTCATTCCTGCCATAGCCAGCCTGCATCCGCAGGATCTGTTAACCGCACCCGTAAACAAGCGGCTGGCCTGGAACGACCTGCTCGCCTTTCAAGCGAAGCTTAAGTCCCTATCTTTGCTTAGAAATTAGCCAAAGTTGAATAATTTGTGAATCAACCTATGCGATTTTCGCATGGCTGCATCCCGCCGTGATGCATTGCGGAATCTATGCTGCATCGCAATATCAGCTGTGTCTTGGGAGGAATCACAGGAACCAAGGCCATGAACAAGCGTTTTCGTCCTATCCATAGCGGGTTTGAAACCCTTCGCCTCGCCGGCGACCAGGTTCGTTCCACTCAAGGCTACAGCCGTTTCGGCTTTGTCACGAACGAACAGATGATTGCCCGCGGCACCGGCATCAACAGCCGTACGGCGCGCCCGAACGCCATTTTTTCGGACTTCCAGCAATATTGAGCAGGGACTCAAAGTGTTGCAGCGTCCTTTGCGCGTCTGAAAAGACGCGCGGCGCTGCAAGCGCTTCGCCTGCCCTTTCGTGTCAAGAGTACCCCAACATGTCGACGATCCTGATATCGCTTCTGCGCAACATCGAAACATTCGAGCATATCCGCGTTGCCGTCTGCGCCGCGCGGGAATATGAGCGCGAGCTTTCGGTCAAGCCAGCCGATGCTGGATCCCGCATTGGCGCAGGCACTGCGGCGATCGTTCTCTAGAACATTTCCGAGTCATGCAAATGTTCTATCTCTTTGTTTTTGCGCATTCCGGACGCAAAACCGCTGCGCACTTTTGCTGGAAGTGCTCTGGTCAGATCGCCATCTCCTCGATCTGGGCCTTTGCCCATTCGAAGGCTTCGTCAACATAGGCGAACTTGACCGCCTGCCAGGCGCAATATTCCTCGACGAAATTCCGCGATATCCAAAGGTGCGTCTTGCGCGGCTCGTCATGCCAGCCGACGCAGCCGCGCTGCGCCGCCTTTGCCAGCACCCGCTGCAGATGGGTGCGCGACATCATGAAATCGGCTGCGAGCGCACGGGTTTCGACCCGGCCGACGGAAAACCTGTCCGGCTCGCTGCTGTCCATATCCATCCGGGCGATGAAATTGTCGACGACGAGGCCGCCAGCTTCCGTCCAGAGGAACAACGCCACCTGCTCCGGCGGCTCGCGCCAGGCGGCATCTTCCAGGCAATGGCGGGCAATGCGCGGCTGAACGAGCCGCATCAAGGATGGATTTGCCTGGAAAAATGCTGCCCTTTGACCGCCGTCGAGCAGGTCGAGCGCACCGAGATTGCCGAGAATCCAGGCAAACATCGCCTGATGGCTGACATCGGCCGGCTCGAAATGACGTGGCCGCCGCCGCTCGTCGCCGGGCGTGTGGGTTATGAAGCGGTAGGTAAAGAGTTCTTCGATGAAGGCGAGCACTGTGTTGCGGCTCGCCACCTTGTGCGCGGTGATGCGCCCGGTCAGCCGCACGGCGGTGAAACCCGATGTCGGGTCGCGCGGGTCATATTCCAGGTTGAGGGCATAGGCAGTCTGGGTCAGAAGCCAGCGCTGATGCGAGGCGAGCAATCGTGCCAATCGTGGGCCGGCATCGAACATGCCGCGCATCTGCCCGGCCAAAAAGCGAATGCTCATCAGGAAGGAAGAGTTCCCCACCAATTGCTCCGCTGTGAATGCCATTATGCTTTTCTCCACCCCCGCTCGCCGGCCAGCGTTCGGAGCAACGACACCGAGAGCTCCTCCGGCATCAGCGGCCATTCAGACATGCACAGCTTGGAATAAATGATACTCTCTCATGTTCAACAATCATATTCCACAGGCCGGCGGTATCCCAAGAATTCACCATTCTTTTCGCTCTTTGAGCGCAAGTTTCAAGCCGCCGCAATCCCCGCGTTAAAACCTTGATAAATATGCGCTTGCAGGCGTCAGGCTTGCGGCGTCGTGGCCTTGCGCGCCTCTCTCTGCTCGATGCCCAGCTGATGCTCGCGATAGATGATGAAGATGCCGGCGGCGACGACGATGACGGTGCCGATCAGCATGGTCACGCTCGGCACGTCGCCGAAGACGAAGTAGGCGACAATGCCGCCGAGCAGGATCGACGTATATTCGAACGGCGCGATGGTGGAAACGTCGGCATGGCGGTAACTTTCCGTCAGCAGGATCTGTGCGACGCCGCCGCAAAAACCGGCGGCGATCAGATAGAGCGCCGTCGGCCATGCCAGGATGAGCCAGCCGAAGGGAAGAGAAGCCAGCGAGAAGACCGAGGCGGTGATCGAGAAATACAGCACGATCGTCGCCGTCTTCTCTTCCTCGACGAGGCGGCGCACCTGGATCATCGCCACGCCGCCGAGAACGGCCGAGAGCAACACGCAGAGCGCGCCGACGGCCTGTTCTGCTTCCATGCCGCCGTCGCGAAACAGCGTGAGTTTCGGCCAGGAAACGATGGCGACTCCGACGATGCCGACCAGGACGGCGCTCCAGCGATAGATGCGTACGGTCTCGCCGAGAAAAACGGCAGCGAAGATGACGGCGACGAGTGGCAACGCATAGCCGAGCGCAATCGCCTCGGGCAGCGGCAGATGCAGCAGGCCGTAGAAACCGAAAGCCATCGACATGATGCCAATCGTGCCGCGCTTCAGGTGACCGACTGGATTGGCCGTGTAGAAGGCGGCGCGCAGCTGCCTGTTATAGGCCAGATAGGCCATAATCGGGAAAAGCGCGAAGAACGACCTGCAGAAGGTGACCTGCCCCGGCGGGATGTCTGAGCCCGCCAGCTTGATGAAGGTCTGCATGGCCAGGAAGACCACGACCGACGAGACTTTCAGCGCAATGCCTCTCATCGGGTTTCTGAGAACCGAGTGCATGATCCTGGCTCTTAATACTGCTCAAGCGGAACGGGGGGACGCGTTCGACTCGGGAACGCAGCGGGTGACGTCTTCCATCGTAGCGAAAGAAAAAACCGATTGGCGAAAAAACCGCAAGCAACGTGAGAGAATCACAGAAACGCCGTCAGCGGCAGGCCCAACCGTGCTGCTTATGCGCCACCGCTCTGAAATTTCTCGTTTTGAGCCATTCACCCCGAAAATGTTCATCTCGCGGGGCTAGCTGTTAACCAATTGAAAACCATAGGCAAGCATCGTTTTTATCGCTGATCTCGAAATTTTCTTCACCACACAAACAATTGCCCGCTCCTTCCAGGATCATATTTGATGAAGCCGCTTAGCGCCGAAACCATTGCCCAGTCGCAGAATGCGACACCGCGCTCCATGCGCGTCGTCACCGACGGCATCAGCACCGACCTCGAGCGCTTCAGCGCCGACAACACCCATATCGTCAAGCAGATCAAGCTCCTGGCGATCAATGCGCTGATCGAAGCAGCCAGAGCCGGCGAGACCGGAAAGGGCTTTGCGGTCGTTGCCAACGAGGTGCAGCGGCTGGCGCAGATCGCGACCGATATCACCGGCAGGTTCGAAAGCAACGTGCTTGGCCGCATCGGCCTTAGCCGCGCCATGGCCGATTCGCTGGTCGAGGAGATGGAGGGCGTTCGCCTCACCGATCTGGCGCAGACGCTGGTGCAGCTCATCGTCCGCAATCTTTTCGAGCGTACGGCCGATGTGCGCTGGTGGGCGACGGATCCGGCGCTCTGGCAGGCGCTGCAGAACCCGGGCCGGGAAACCGTCGCCTTTGCGGCGGAGCGTCTCGGCGCCATCAACCGCTTCTACACCGTCTACCTCGATCTCGTCATGTCCGATCTCTCGGGCAAGGTGATCGCATCCGCCAATCCCAAGTTTCAGCGCAAGATCGTCGGCACGAGCCTTGCCGGCGATCCGTGGTTCCGCGCAGCGTCGGCCTGCTCCTCCGGCGACGCTTATATCGTCGACGACGTCAAATCGAGCCCGCTCCACGACGCCAGGCATGCGCTCGTTTATGCCACAGGCATCCGCGAGGAGGGCAAGCTCGACGGGCGGCTGATCGGCACGCTCGGCGTCTATTTCGACTGGCAGAACCAGGGCCAGGCGATCGTCGAGAAAGAGGCAAACCTGCCGCCGCAGCTGGCAGAAAAAACGACGGTCATGCTGCTCGACGGCAAGAGCCGGGTGATCGCCACCACCAATCCCGCCTTGCTCTTTTCGCATTTCGCGCTCGCCAATCCGTCCGGCCGGGCAAAAGGCAGCTACTACGACAATAACGGCTCGATCGTCGCCTTCGCGCGCACTCTCGGCTATGAGGATTACGACGGGCTCGGCTGGTACGGCGTCGTCGTGCAGCAGACGGAAAACGACGCGACGATCAAGGCTGCGCTCAACCTTAAGTAGCACCCATCGCCCCACAGTGGCGTTCATCCGTTTCCAATAAGATATTTTGCCCGCGAACTTGGTGTTCGCGGGCAATTTGCTTTAAGTTTAGTTCAGACTTTAATGTAATCATCCCCGGCAAAATTTATGGCAGAGTGCGCCCGCCTCTGTATTCCGCGGTTATCAAATAACGGTCTTCAGGAAACACCATGCGAACAGATACCGGCCAGGTCATTCATCTGGCAGATTACCGTCCCACCGACTTCGTGCTGGAACGTGTGGACCTGACCTTCGAACTCGACCCGACGGAGACAAAGGTCGAGGCGCGTCTGATCTTTCATCGTCGCCCGGGCACCGATCCGGCAGCGCCGATCGTTCTCGACGGCGACGAACTGACGCTGTCGGGGCTGCTGTTAGACCAGGTGGAACTGGACCCTTCGCGTTACGACGCAACACCGGAAAGCCTGACGGTGCGCGACCTGCCGGAGAGCGCGCCCTTCGAACTGACGATCACCACCGTCATCAACCCTGAGGCCAACACCAAGCTGATGGGCCTTTACCGCACCGGCGGCATCTACTGCACGCAGTGCGAGGCGGAGGGTTTCCGCCGCATCACCTATTTCCCCGACCGGCCCGACGTGCTTGCGCCGTTCACGGTCAACATCATCGCCGACAAGGACGCCAACCCGCTGCTTTTGTCGAACGGTAACTTCCTCGGCGGCGCCGGCTATGGCCCCGGCAAACATTTCGCCGCCTGGTTCGACCCGCATCCGAAGCCGAGCTATCTCTTTGCGCTCGTCGCCGGCGATCTCGGCGTCGTCGAAGACACGTTCACGACCATGTCCGGCCGTGAGGTGGTGCTGAAGATCTATGTCGAGCACGGCAAGGAGCCGCGCGCAGCCTATGCCATGGACGCGCTGAAACGCTCGATGAAGTGGGACGAAGAGAGGTTCGGCCGCGAATACGATCTCGACATCTTCATGATCGTCGCCGTCTCCGATTTCAACATGGGCGCGATGGAGAACAAGGGCCTCAACGTCTTCAACGACAAATACGTGCTTGCCGATCCCGAGATCGCCACCGATGCCGATTATGCCAATATCGAAACGATCATCGCGCATGAATATTTCCACAACTGGACCGGCAACCGTATCACCTGCCGCGACTGGTTCCAGCTGTGCCTCAAGGAAGGCCTGACGGTCTATCGCGACCACGAATTCTCTTCCGACCAACGCTCGCGCGCCGTCAAGCGCATCGCCGAAGTGCGCCACCTGAAATCGGAGCAGTTCCCGGAGGACGGCGGCCCGCTCGCCCATCCGGTGCGGCCGACGACATATCGTGAGATCAATAATTTCTACACGACGACCGTCTATGAAAAGGGCAGCGAAGTCACGCGGATGATCGCGACGCTGCTCGGCAAGGACGGCTTCAAGAAAGGCATGGACCTCTATTTCGACCGCCATGACGGTGAGGCCGTGACGATCGAGGATTTCGTCAAATGCTTCGAGGATGCAAGCGGGCGCGACCTCACGCAATTTTCGCTCTGGTACCATCAGGCCGGCACGCCGCTCGTCACCGCATCGGGCAGCTATGATGCGGCGGCCGGCAGCTTCACCCTGTCGCTCGAACAGATGATCCCGGCAACGCCCGGCCAGCCGAGCAAGGAGCCGATGCATATTCCGCTCAGCCTCGCGCTGTTTGGCGAAAACGGCGGCAAGATCGAGCCGACCTCGGTCGACGGCGCGGAATATGCCGGCGAGGTGCTGCATCTCACAGGCCGCACGCAGACGGCCGTGTTCCATGGCGTTGGCTCGCGGCCGGTCGTTTCGATCAACCGCAGCTTCTCGGCGCCGATCAACCTGCATTTCGATCAGAGCCCGGCCGATCTTGCCCGTCTCGCCCGCCATGAGACCGATCACTTCGCCCGCTGGCAGGCATTGACCGATCTGGCGCTGCCGAACCTGCTGAAAGCGGCACGCGACGCCCGCGAGGGCAAGCCTGTCATCTGCGAGGCGACCTTCGTCGAGACGCTGATTGCCGCCGCCGCCGACGAGAGCCTCGAGCCCGCCTTCCGCGCCCAGGCGCTGGCTCTGCCGAGCGAATCCGATATCGCCCGTGAACTTGGCGGCAACAACGATCCCGATGCCATCCATGCCGGCCGGCAGGCGGTCCTGAAACAGATCGCCGATGCCGGAAAGGATGTCTTTGCCGGCCTCTACGCAGCGATGACGACATCAGGCGATTTCAACCCGGATGCGAAAAGCGCCGGCCTGCGGGCGCTGCGCAATAGCGCCCTCACCTACCTCTCGCATGCCGAAGAGACGCCGGCCCGCGCCAAGGCCGCCTTCGATGCGGCCAACAATATGACCGATCTCAGTCATGCGCTGACGATCCTCGCGCATCGTTTTCCCGACAGCGCGGAGACGAGCGAGGCGCTCGCCACCTTCCGTGACCGCTTCGCGGAAAATGCGCTCGTCATCGACAAATGGTTCGCGATCCAGGCCGGCATTCCGGGCGTAAAAACCCTGGGACGGGTCCGCGCCCTGATGGACGATCCGCTCTTCAAGCGCACCAATCCGAACCGGATGCGGTCGCTGGTCGGCACCTTCGCCTTTGCCAACCCGACCGGATTCGGCCGCGCCGATGGCGAAGGCTATCGCTTCCTCGCAGATCAGATTCTCGATATCGACAGGCGCAACCCGCAGCTTGCCGCCCGCATCCTCACCTCGATGCGCTCCTGGCGCTCGCTCGAACCCGTGCGTGCCGATCACGCCCGCTCGGCGCTGATCGAGATCGAGCGAGCCGCCGATCTTTCGACCGACGTGCGCGATATCGTCGAGCGCACGCTTAAAGGGTAATTTGCTTCGACCGGCCATCAGGAGAAAATCGGCGGCCGGTCGCCCAGCACCTCGAAAAACCCGAAATTATAAATAGTTAACGGATTTTTACCTTTGCCTCTGGACAAGGCGAATCACCCATGATTCTCTAGGTCAGGTTCGAGCGAGCGGCGCGCGAATCACATGAGGGACAGGCGAAGAGATGATGGACGTGCGGCGGGCAACCGTGGCCGGAGGACGGCTGCGTGTCGATTTTGACGGGCTCAAAGCCTGGCGCGACAGCCTTTCGGGCCATGCGACATCGGAACCACTTCTCCGTTATCTGCCGAAGGCCGAGCTGGTCTTGAAGCGGGCCATCCCGGCGCTGATCGTCGCCTTCCTCTCCGTCGTCGCCGCCTCGCATTTCTTCGGCATGATGAGCGAATATGGGCGTCTGGAGGCCTCGGCGCGCCATGCCACCGCACTTTCGGCGGCGACCGCCTCTGCGGTGTTTGCAGATGCGGCCGACATCTTCGACAGCGGCGATATCACCGGGGCGCAGGCCCGCCTCGCCAAATACCTGCCGCAGGACCGGCTGGACAGCGGCGCTTTCGTGCTGCTCGTGCAGGCAAGCGGCAAGGTTTTTGCCGCGACCACCGCCGGGCTTTCGCATGTTGGCAGCAATGTCGGCGATTTCTTCCCCGAGGTCTCGGCGATCCGCCGCTTCGGCGATCGCGCCGGCGTCATCGAAACGACGATCGGCGGCGTGCCGCACTATGCCGAGATCACGCTGATGGGCAATGCCGGCGGTTATATCGTCGCCGCCACCTCGCTTGACGAGATCGACCGGCTCTGGCGCGAGGAACTGGCGCTCAACGTCACGCTGTTTGCCGGCATCTCCTCCATCCTGCTCGTCATCCTCTATGCCTATTACACGCAGGTAAAGCGCGCCCGCGACGCCGACGACATCTTCCTGGAATCGAACCTGCGCGTCGAGACGGCGCTGTCGCGCGGCCGCTGCGGCCTCTGGGACTTCGATTTCGAGAACCGCGAATTCTTCTGGTCGCGCTCGATGTACGACATGCTCGGTCTGCCGGGCTCCGACAAGACGATGGGTTTCGGCGAAGCCGCCCGCCTGATGCATCCCGATGACGGCGGGCTCTACGAGATCGCGCGCGCCATCGGCAAGGGCGCTTCCGGCCAGGTCGATCAGATCTTCCGCATGCGCCATGCCGGCGGCCACTATGTCTGGATGCGGGCGCGCGCCCAGGTGATCCGCAGCAATTCCGGCCGGATGCACCTGATCGGTATCGCGATGGACGTGACCGAACAGCATCGGCTCGCCCAGCGCTACGCAGAAGCCGACCAGCGCCTGGCCGACGCCATCGAATGCACCTCGGAAGCCTTCGTGCTCTGGGACAAGAACGATCGGCTGGTCATGTGCAACACGCATTTCCAGCAGGCCTATGGCCTGCCGGACAGCGTGCTCGTGCCCGGCACCGAGCGCTCGACCGTCAATGCCGCCGCCGCCCGGCCTGTCATCGAACGGCGGATTTCCGATGCCGACGGCTCCGGTTATTCGCGTACGACGGAGGTGCAGCTTGCCGACGAGCGCTGGCTGCAGATCAACGAGCGGCGCACCCGCGACGGCGGCAGGGTCTCGGTCGGCACCGACATCACGCTGATGAAACGCCATCAGGAGCGGCTGCGCGAATCCGAGCGCCGGCTGATGGCGACGATCGGCGATCTTTCCGCCTCGCGCCAGACGCTGGAGATCCAGAAATCCGAGCTTTCGACGGCCAACGCCAACTACCAGGCGGAGAAGGAACGCGCCGAGGCCGCCAACAAGGCGAAATCGGAATTCCTCGCCAACATGTCGCATGAGCTGCGCACGCCGCTCAACGCCATCCTCGGCTTCTCGGAAATCCTGCAGAACCAGATGTTCGGTCCGCTCGGCTCGCTGAAATACGACGAATATGCCCGCGATATTCATGACAGCGGCAAACATCTGCTCAACGTCATCAACGACATTCTCGACATGTCGAAGATCGAAGCCGGCCATGTCAGGCTGCATTGCGAGCGCATCGATCTTGTGCCGCTGATCGAGGAAAGCCTGCGCTTCACCGCCATGCCCGCGGCTGAAAAGAACATCGTCATCGAACAGCGCATCTGCTCCGGCCTAACGCTGATGGCCGACCGCCGGGCGATGAAACAGGTGCTGCTCAACCTGCTCTCCAATGCGGTGAAGTTCACCGACAATGGCGGCCGCATCGCGGTGCGCACCCGCCGCGTCGACGGCGCCGTCGTCGTCACCATCGCCGACACCGGCATCGGTATTCCACGCTCGGCGCTGTCGAAGATCGGCCAGCCCTTTGAGCAGGTGCAGAGCCAATATGCCAAGAGCAAGGGGGGCTCCGGCCTCGGGCTCGCCATCTCCCGCTCGCTGACCTCGCTGCATGGCGGCCGCATGAAGATCCGCTCACGCGAAGCGGTCGGCACCGTGATCTCGCTGCGCATTCCTGACGATATCTAAACTCAGGCCAGAGCCGGTCTTTTTCAACCGGCCGATGCGGCGGTGAAAACCGCCAGCTGAGCGGCGAAAGCACGCTTGTATGCCGGCCGCGTTTCGCCGCGGGCGACATAGGCGGAGAGGTTCGGATATTCCCCCAGTATAGCAGATCCCTTCAACCTGAGCAGCACCGACACCATCAGCAGGTCACCGGCGCTGAACGCACCATCGAGCCAGTCGGCATCGCCAAGACGGTGGGAGAGGTCGGCCAGCCGTTTTCGGATGCTGTCCTCAAGGGCGGAAAGGCGATGGTCGTACCAAGGCTTGTCGCGCTCGAGGATCATGACGAGAGCGCGGTCGAAGATCGGCGGTTCCACCGTGTTGAGCGCGGCAAACATCCATGTGAGCGCGCGCGCCCGGGCATTCGCATCGTTCGGCAGGAGGCCCGCTTGGTGCTCGCCGATATGGAAGACGATCGCGCCGGACTCGAATAAAGCGAGATCGCCTTCCTCATAGGTCGGGATCTGCCCGAAAGGCTGAAGTGCGAGATGCGCGGGTTCTCTCATCGTCTTGAACGAAACAAGACGAACGTCGTAAGGCTGGCCCACTTCTTCGAGCGCCCAGCGAACGCGCATGTCACGCGCCAGACCCCTGCCGCGATCGGGCGACCGTTCAAAAGCGGTAATGGTAATCGTCATTGGTGTTCTCCATAGCTTTGTCCTGAAGACGACTGGCTAAACGAGAATCCGACAGGCGACGCTCGAGGTAATCCTCGCGGTCGTTCCATCTGATGTGAGATCAGGCTTTCACGACATTCAGGAATATTTTCCGAACCGCTTTCGACAGCCGCTTCACCTCCGCTTCCAGCGTCTTGATGTCAGGGCAGTCGCCGGCGCGGCAGACGAGTTCGACGAGACCCGCGGGCGCCTCCTTCGGATCGAACAGGCCGTCGATGGAGAGGCGGATCAGTTGCGAAAGGCCGGTATAAAGCGTGAAGGCCTCGAGGCATATGTCGAGATCGACTGTTGTCATCAGCGGCTCGCCAAGCACCTTCAGGGCTTCGCCGGTGCTCACCCCATTGACGGCAATGCCGACGCCCTTGGTCGGCGCGATCAGCGCCAGATACTGGGCGATGAATTCGAGATCGATGACGCCGCCGGGAATGAGCTTCAGGTCCCACGGGCCGGAGGGCGGCTTTTCCTTGTCGATCAGTTCGCGCATTTCGGCGACATCATGCGCCACCTTGGCGATGTCGCGATCGGCCGACAGCACCTCGCGGACGATATGTTCCGCCTCGGCGATCAGGCTCTCATCGCCGCAAATCAGCCGGGCGCGGCTGAGCGCCATATGCTCCCAGGTCCATGCCTCTTCACGCTGATATTTGCCGAAGGCATTGATGCGGGTGGCGACCGGCCCCTTGTTGCCGGATGGGCGCAGCCGCATGTCGACCTCATAGAGCACGCCTTCGGCGGTCGGCGCCGACAAGGCGGCCATCAGTCTCTGGGTGATGCGGGTGAAGTAACGCGTCGCATCGAGCGGCTTCGGCCCGTCGGATTCGGAAGCCGCATCGTCATAATCATAGAGCAGGATCAGATCGATGTCGGAACCGGCCGTCAGCTCGAAGCTGCCGAGCTTGCCCATGCCGGCGACCGCGATGCGCCCGCCGGGATAGTCGCCGTGTGCTGCCCGCATCTCGCCGACCACGGCATCGAGTGCCGCCGCAATGATGAGGTCGGCGAGATGGGTGAAGGCACGTGCGGCCATCCCGCCGTTGATCGCACCGGTGAGCAGGCGGATGCCGATCAGAAAGCGCTGCTCGGCGGCGAAGATGCGCAGCCGGTCGAGCAC
This sequence comes from Rhizobium sp. WYCCWR 11128, assembly GCF_013416305.1. Lineage (NCBI taxonomy): Bacteria > Pseudomonadati > Pseudomonadota > Alphaproteobacteria > Hyphomicrobiales > Rhizobiaceae > Rhizobium > Rhizobium sp. WYCCWR 11128. Next base: position 337,468 of record NZ_JACCEZ010000007.1, on the reverse strand, counting down.
CTCTTCATAGTGGCGGGCCTGGGCAAGCGAGCCCTTCAGCCGTTCGCCGAGATAGTCGCGCGTCGGCAGCTCGGCCATCAGGCCGGGATCGAGCATGCCGTCGAAGACATGCGGCCTGGCGGCAATCACCTCGGCAAGCCGGGGCGCCGAGGACATGATGTTGACGATCAGCGACAGCAGCGCCGGGTTGCTGCCGAGCAGCGAAAACAGCTGGATGCCGGAGGGAAGGCCGGAGATGAAGCTGTCGAAGCGCAGCAGCGCCTCGTCGGCGCGCTTGCTTTCGCCGAAGACCCGCAGGAGCTGCGGCGCCAGCTCCGTCAGCCTTTCGCGCGCCTCGACTGATTGCGTCGCCCGGTAGCGGCCGTAGTGCCAGGTGCGGATGATGCGCGAAATGTCGGACGGTCTGGTGAAGCCGAGCTTCTTCAGCGTCTCCAGCGTATCCGGGTCGTCGCCCTGGCCGGTGAAGACGAGGTTGCCGGTGTCGGTCGAGAGCTTGCTCTCCTGCTCGAAGAGGTGGGCATAACGCCGCTCCACGGTCTTCAGCACGCCGACCAGCCGTTCGGTGAAGCTCGGCGTGTCGCTGAATCCCATCATGAAGGCGATGCGCTTCAGGTCGGCATCTGTCTCCGGCAGCAGGTGGGTCTGCTCGTCGCGCACCATCTGGATGCGATGCTCGACATCGCGCAGGAACCAGTAGGCCTCCGTCAGTTCGTCACGGGTTTCCGCGTCGATCCATTTCGCCTTGGTGAGTTCACCGAGCGTCTCCTCCGTCGCCCGGCCACGCAATGCCGGCATGCGGCCGCCGGCGATCAGCTGCTGCGTCTGGACGAAGAATTCGATCTCGCGAATGCCGCCGCGGCCGAGCTTGACGTTATGACCCTTGACCGCAATGGCGCCGTGGCCCTTATGCGCATGAATCTGCCGCTTGATCGAATGGATATCGGCAATCGCCGCGTAATCGAGATATTTGCGGAAGACGAACGGGGCTAGCCCGCGCAGGAATTCGCCGCCCGCGGTCAAGTCGCCGGCAACCGCGCGCGCCTTGATGAAGGCCGCCCGCTCCCAGTTCTGGCCCCTGCCCTCATAGTAGATCATCGCCGCATCGACCGGGATCGCCAGCGGTGTCGAGCCGGGATCGGGGCGCAGTCTGAGATCGGTGCGGAAGACGTAGCCGTCCGCTGTCCGCTCCTGCAGGATGCGCACCAGCCGCCGCATCATCCTGGGGAAAATCTCGATCGCGTCATCCGGGTCGGGCACGATTCCTGCCTGTTCGTCGAAGACGACGACGAGGTCGATATCGGAGGAATAGTTGAGTTCGGATGCGCCGAGTTTGCCCATGCCGAGCACGATCAGCCCGGAGCCGTCGCTCGGCGCCGCCATATCCGGCAGCCGCAGCTTTCCACCCTCATGCGCCGCCAGCAGCAGATGGTCGATCGCGGCGGCAACCGAAGCTTCGGCAAGCTCGCTCAGCCAAGCCGTCGTCGCCCGGCCGTCGAAGATACGCGCGAGATCGGCGAGCGCAACGAGGAAGGCCACCTTGCGCTTGATGACGCGCAACCTGCTCATCACCACGGATTCCGAGGGAGCTGCCCCCTCGCCGTCCGGTTGCCAGCAGCGCCGCGCCTCGGCAACCAGCGCCTCGATCTGCGGCTCCAGCGGTTCAGTGATGGCGCCAGCGAGGACGACCGGGTCGAGATTGACCATTTCGCGCAGATAAGGCGACAGCGTCAGCACGGCCGCAATGAAATCGCGAAGCGGGCTCTCCGTCTTCAGCATCGCAGCCACCGACGGCTCGTGTCTGCCGGCCTCCTGAAGGTCGGCCAGCGCCAGCTTCAACTCCGTCTGGTTCAGCGGACGCAGCAGCCCTTCGGCCACATCCTTCAGACCATGCGTCGATTTCGTCAGCATGCGCTCTCCCTGCCTTAGCGCCTAAAGCGCATCGCGATCTTTCAGATTCGCTCCTTGCGCTTTAGGCCTTTGTTTTACGCATGCCGTTATCGCAAAACCGCTGCACACTTTGGCGCGACATGCTCGAGGGAAACGACCACGCAGAATCGCGGGAACGCCTCCTTCGATCGGCATTAAACTAGGGTCTAGGTGGAAAACCGCCAATACGCGATTCAGCCGATCATCGGTCTCGGCAATCAGGCAGCCTTGGCGGGGAAGATCATGCTGACGGTCAATCCGCGCTTTTCGGGCTTGTCGGGATCGGTATCGGAGAGTTCCAACCGACCGTTGTGCAGTTCCATCACCGCTTCCACCAGTGAAAGCCCGAGCCCCGTTCCCGGCTTCGACCGGCTTTCGTCGAGGCGGACGAAGCGCTTCACCACGTCGTCGCGCCTGTCGGCCGGAACGCCCGGCCCATGGTCGGCCACCGAAAGGCAGATGCCATCCGGGCGGCGGGCGAGCTTCAGTGTTACCTTGCCCGCCCCTTCCGTATCGGAAGAATATTTGATGGCATTGTCGAGCAGGTTGAAGATCGCCTGGCCGATCAGTTCGCGATTGCCCTGCACCTCGACATCGGGTTCGATGCTGGAGCTCAAGCCAAGCCCCGCCTCCTCCGCCGCCGGTTCGTAAAGCTCGGCGCTATCGGAGACGATGGCCGAAAGCTCCACCGGCGACATCTCGGCGGCGACCGATCCGGCCTCGACGCGGGAGATCATCAACAGCGCGTTGAAGGTGCGGATCAGCTGGTCCGATTCGGAAATGATGCCTTCGAGCGCGGTGCGCCGCGTCTCGCCATCGGCGATATCGAGCGCATCGGCCGCCTTGTTGCGCAGCCGCGTCAACGGCGTCTTGAGATCGTGGGCGATGTTGTCGGAGACCTGCCGCAGGCCTTCGTTCAGCTTCTCGATGCGCTCCAGCATGGTATTCAAAGACATCGACAAGCGGTCAAATTCATCGCCGGATCCGCCCACCGGCAGGCGCTGCGACAGGTCGCCGGCCATGATCTTCTTGCTCGCATCCGACATGCGGTCGATGCGTTTCAGCGCGTTGCGGCCGATGCCGAACCAGATGATGATGGCGCCAAGCCCCATGATCGCCAAGGCCACCATCAGCGCCTGGCGCACCAGCAGACGGAAACGCTCGGGGTCGCCGAGGTCGCGGCCGATCAGGATTCTGAGGCCATTGTCGAGTACGAAGATATTGGCAATCGCCTTGTGGCGGCGCTCGACGCCGCTGTCGGTATAACGCTGGTAGCCGAAGGGCGCGGAGGTCCAGCCGATCTCCTCGAAGACACCCGGCTGCACCGACGCGACGTTGCCGGCGAGAATATCGCCCGAGGGACCGGCAATGATGTAGAGGTTGGCGCCCGGCTGGCGGGCACGCCGCTCCATCGTGCGCAGGAGAAGGTTCATGCCACCGGAGTCATAGGCGCGTTGCACCTGCTCCACCTCCTGCCTGACGGCGTCGCGGATCTGGCCCGTCAGCAGCCGCTCCGACATTGCCGTCACATAGAAGACGAGCGTCGCGGCGCAGATGGCGAAAAGCAGGATATAGAGTGCCGAAAGGCGGACTGCGGTGGACTTGAAGAGAACCTTGAAACGGCTCATCCCTCATCCTTGATCATATACCCCGCGCCGCGAATGGTCTTCAGGAGCGGCTGGCTGTAGTCCTTCTCGATCTTCGAGCGCAGGCGCGAGACATGGACGTCGATGACGTTGGTCTGCGGGTCGAAGTGATAGTCCCAGACGTTTTCGAGCAGCATGGTGCGGGTCACCACCTGGCCGGCATTCTTCATCAGATATTCGAGCAGGCGGAATTCGCGCGGCTGCAGCGGGATCTCCTTGCCGCCGCGGCGCACCTCATGGGAGAGCCGGTCGAGTTCGAGATCGCCGACGCGATAGACGACGTCCTGATCCGGCGTGCCCTTGCGGCGGCCGAGCACCTCGACGCGCGCCAGCAACTCGCTGAAGGCATAAGGCTTCGGCAGGTAATCATCGCCGCCGGCACGAAGACCGGTCACGCGGTCGTCGACCTGGCCGAGCGCGGAGAGGATGAGGACCGGCGTATGGATGGCCTTGCGGCGCAGCTCGCTGATGACGGAAAGCCCATCGCGTCGCGGCAGCATGCGGTCGATGACGATGACGTCGTAGGCATTTTCCGACCCCATGAACAGGCCGCTCTCGCCGTCGCTGGCGTGATCGGCGACGATGCCCGCCTCGCGAAAGGCTTTCGTGAGGTAGACCGCGGCTTCGAGATCATCTTCGATGATGAGAATCTTCATGCGGCCGACATTACCCGCCGGCTGCGTTTCGGCAAGGCTCAAAGCATCTTCCTGCGGGGTGGCGCTCATCGCGATCATCCTTCAAAAGTCAGAAGAATAGAGCCGTGCGGAGTTTCGTCCGCACGGCTCTCGTTTTCTTAAGGATCAGCCCTGGCCGTTGATCGGAAGCGCTACGAAACGGCTCCCCTCACTGGACTGGATCTGGAAGAGCGCGCGGGTGCGCCCGTCCTTCTTCGCCTGGTTCAGCACCTTGACGATATCGTCGGCGCTGGAGACCTCCTGGTTGTTGACCGAGGTGATCGTCTCGCCTTCCTTGATGCCCTTGTCGGCGGCATCGGAGTTCGGGTCGATGCCTGTTATCGCCAGACCCTTGCCGTCATCGGAGGGTCCGACCGTCAGGCCGAGATCGGCAAGCGCCTTCTCGGAAGCCGGTGCCTCAGGCTGCTGCTGCGGCTGGTTGTTGTCATCGGCGGACGCATCCTTCTGGTCGATCGGCAGCGTGCCGAGTTCGACGGTGAGAGGCTGGGCCTTGCCGGCGCGCCAGACCGAAAGCTCGACCTTGCTGCCCGGCTGCATCGCGCCGATGCGGCGGCTGAGATCACGGGCATCCTTGATCGTCTCACCGTTCAGCGCGGTGACGACGTCGCCGGCCTTCATGCCGGCCTTGTCACCCGGCGATCCGGCCTGCGGGGCGACGACGAGGGCGCCGCTCGGCTCGGAAAGGCCGATGGATTCGGCGATGTCCTTGGTCACCGGCTGGATCTGGACACCCAGCCAGCCGCGCGAGACCTGGCCGTCCTTCATCAGATCGGCGACGACGTCCTTGGCAGTCGAGGCGGGAATGGCGAAGGCGATGCCGACGCTGCCGCCCGACGGCGAGAAGATCGCGGTATTGATGCCGACGACTTCGCCGCTGAGGTTGAAGGTCGGGCCGCCGGAGTTGCCGCGGTTCACGGCGGCATCCACCTGCAGGTAATCGTCATAGGGACCGGAGCCGATATCGCGGCCGCGAGCCGAGACGATGCCGGCCGTGACCGTGCCGCCGAGGCCGAAGGGGTTGCCGACGGCAACGACCCAGTCGCCGACGCGGACGTTATTGTCGTCGGCCCAGTTGACGTAGGTGAACTTCTTGCCCTTGCCGTCGACCTTCAGCACGGCGAGGTCGGTGCGCGGATCCTTGCCGATCAGCTTGGCATCAAGCTCGGTGCCGTCATTCATGACCGCGACGAAGGCCTGGCCATCGGAAACGACGTGATTGTTGGTGACGATGTAACCATCCTCGGAGATGAAGAAGCCGGAGCCCTGAGCGACGGGGCGGAGGCGACCCTTGCCGCCCGGACCATTCGGGCCGCCATTCGGCCCGTTCTGGCCGAAGCGCCGGGAATGGCCCTGCTGATCGTTCGGATCCTGGCCGAACTGCTTGAAGAACCGCTTCAGCGGATGATCATCGGGAAGGTCGTCGAAGCCGCGGCCGTTGAAATCGAAGGAGAAGCCGTCATTGTTGTTGTCGGAGACGGGATTGACGCGGTTTTCGACCCGGACGGAAACGACAGCCGGTGAAACGGCGTCGACGACGTTGGCGAAGCTCGGAACGGCAGGCGCCTGAACCTTGACAGCTTCGGCATAAGACCGGGTGATTTCGAGCGGAACGCCGGTTGCAAGCACAGCGGCTGCGATACCGGCGACGGTAGAAGCCTTGAGCACAGTAGCGAGGGACGGACGTCCGTTGAAATTCTTGAGCATTGGAGCACCTTCTCTTGTTCTTAAATCTTCATACCGGCGGCGCCGGATCAGTCGATGAGTAAAGATATAGGACGCCGCACCTTACTGCGAACTGTCCGGCCAATGAAAAGTTGGTAATGTTTGCAAGGTTTGCTTTCGGCCAAACGTGCCGACGGCTTCTCTGGCGGCCAGAAATGCCCGCTGCCGGCTGCCTGGGTCGATTATTTCTTCAGAAGCTCGCTCAGCTTCGCCTGCTCGTCTGCCGTCAGCTTGCTGCCGGTCGGCTTGCCGGCCCTCTTGCGCGCAAAGACCAGCAGTGACAGCCCGCCGGCCAGCACCAGCAGCACCGGCGCACCCCAGAGCAGCACCGTCTTCATGCTGACACGCGGCTTCAAGAGCACGAACTCGCCGTAGCGCGAGACGATATAGTTCAGCACCGCCTCGTCGCTGTCGCCATCGGTGATGCGCTCGCGCACCAGCAGGCGCAGGTCCTTGGCCAGATCGGCATTGGAATCGTCGATCGACTGGTTCTGGCAGACCATGCAGCGCAGTTCCGCCGAAAGGGCGCGGGCGCGCGCCTCGAGCGCCGGATCGGCCAGCACCTCGTCCGGATTGACGGCGAAGGCGGGGGCCGCCATCAGCAGCAAAGCAAGAGCCAGGAGCAGACGCCGCATCATTCCGCCGGCTCCATTGCGGGAGCTGCCGGCCTTGCCGGCTTCGCCTTGCGGCGCGGGGCGCCGACACGCAGGCGCCGGTCGCTGAGCGAGACCAGGCCGCCGAAGGCCATGAATACCGCTCCGCCCCAGATGCAGAGAATAAACGGCTTCCACCAGATGCGCACGACAATGCCGCCGTCCTTGGTGGCGTCACCGAGCGACACATAGAGCTGGCTGAGCCCGAAGGTCAGGATGCCCGCCTCCGTCGTCGGCATCTGCCGAGCGGTATAGAGGCGCTTGGCCGACCAAGTATCGGCAACCGCGACGCCGGCACGCCGGATGGTGAAGTGGCCGCGGTCCTCGGTATAATTCGGCCCGGTCGCCGGCTGCATGCCGTCGAAATGCAGGCTGTAACCGCCGGCCTCGGTCACCTCACCGGGCTTCATCTCGATGACATACTCGCTCTCGAACGTCGTCACCGCAACGATGCCGAGCACGGTGACGCCGAGCCCGGCATGGGCAAGAGCCGTGCCAAAGGCCGAACGCGGCAGGCCGGACAGCCGGCGCCAGGCGAGACGGCCTGCGACCTTGCCGATGCCGGCGCGGTACCAGAGATCGGCGACCGCACCGAGGATCAGGAACAGCCCGGCAGCGAGGCCGAGCACCGAAAGCACCGGCCCGCCATGTTGGATGTAGAAGAAGACCACCGCGGCAAGGAAGGCCAGACCTGCGACGACATAGAGCCGCTGCAGGGCGCCGAGCAGATCGCCGCGCTTCCAGGCAAGCATCGGCCCGAAGGGCACGATGACGATCAGCGGCGCCATCAGCAGGCCGAAGGTCAGGTTGAAGAAGGGCGCTCCGACGGAAATCTTGTCGCCGGTCAGCGTTTCCAGCAGCAGCGGATAGAGCGTGCCTGTGAGCACCGTGCCGCAGGCGACGGTCAGGATCAGATTGTTGACGACGAGTGCGCCCTCGCGTGAAATCGGCGCAAACAGCCCGCCGGTCGACAGCTTCGGCGCGCGGAAGGCGAAGAGCGACAGCGCCCCGCCGATGAAGATCAGCAGGATGCAGAGAATGAAGACGCCGCGGGAGGGATCGCTGGCAAAGGCATGCACCGAGGTCAGCACGCCGGAGCGCACCAGGAAGGTGCCCATCAGCGACAGCGAGAAGGTGAGAATCGCGAGCAGCACCGTCCAGATTTTCAGCGCCTCGCGCTTTTCCATGACAAGCGCCGAATGCAGCAGTGCGGTGCCGGCGAGCCACGGCATGAAGGAGGCGTTTTCCACCGGGTCCCAGAACCACCAGCCGCCCCAGCCGAGTTCGTAATAGGCCCAGTAGGAGCCCATGGCGATGCCGAGTGTCAGAAAGGTCCAGGCAGCCAGCGTCCAGGGCCGCACCCAGCGTGCCCAGGCGGCGTCGATGCGTCCTTCCAGGAGGGCCGCAACGGCAAAGGAGAAGCAGACGGAGAAGCCGACATAACCGAGATAGAGCAGCGGCGGATGGATCGCGAGGCCGACATCCTGAAGAACCGGGTTGAGATCGCGGCCCTCGGCCGGCGCCGGATCGAGTCGGAGGAAGGGATTGGAGGTCAAAAGGATGAACAGCGTGAAGGCGACCGAAATCCAGGCTTGCACGGCCAATACGTTGGCTTTCAGCGTCTCCGGCAGATTGCGGCCGAAGATGGCGACCAGCGCGCTGAACAGCGTCAGGATCAACAGCCAGAGCATCATCGATCCCTCGTGATTGCCCCAGACGCCGGAATATTTGTAGAGCAGCGGCACCAGCGAATGCGAATTCTCCCAGACGTTCTCGACCGAGAAATCCGAGACGACATGGGCATAGGTCAGCACACCGAAGGAGAAGGCCACGAGCGCAAACATCGCCAGCGAGCCGACCGTCGCCACATCCATCATCGCCCGGTCATGACGACGGGCTCCGATCACCGGCACGATGGAGAGGATGAGCGCCGTTGCCAGCGCCAGCACCAGCGCGTAATGGCCGATCTCGATGATCATGGCGTTGCCTTCACTTGCTGTCCCTTTACTTCCTGGCCCTGAGCTTCCTTCCCCGGGTTTTCCTGGCCTTGGCCTTCCTTCCACAGCCCCTGGGATTTCAGCCTGTCGGCCACATCCTTCGGCATATAGGTCTCATCATGCTTGGCAAGTACGGTGTCGGCGACGAAGACGTTCGTTCCAGCGGCGAACATGCCTTCGGTGACGACACCCTGCCCCTCGCGGAAGAGATCGGGAAGGATGCCGGTATATTTGACCTTCACGGCATTGGTGCTGCCGTCGGTGACGGCAAACTCCACCGTCGAGCCGGTGCCGCGCACGACACTGCCCTCACCGACCAGCCCGCCGAGGCGGATGCGGGTTTCCGGCGCCACCGGCGTCTTGGCGAGATCGGCCGGCATGTAGAAGTAGGCGACCGACTGGCTGAAGGCGAACATCACCAGCAGCACGGCGGCGAGGATGAAGCCCATGCCGCCCGCAATCACCGCGAGGCGCTTCTGCTTGCGCGTCATTGCGTCGCTCCCTCCGTGGCTATGCCGAGTTCCCTGGCAAGCGCCAGCAATTGCCTGCCCTGTTCGCCGGGCGGCGGAAAGGCCGCAAGCCCACGCTTCAAGGCGCCGGCGGCGCGATCCTTGTCGTTCAATACGGCGTAAGAGCGGACGAGCCGTATCCAGCCCTCGAAATTGTTCGGATCCTCGCTGAGCTTGGCGTCGAGGCTCTCGACCATGCCGCGGATCATCAGCTGCCGGTCGCCGGCGCTCATATTCTCCGCCGCCGCCACGTCTTGCTGCGTCGGATTGCCGGGGGTCGCCGGATTCGCGCCCGGGGCAGCAGGATTGGCGCCCGGGGCAGCCGGATCAGTGCCGGCCGGCGCGCCGCCGTTCATGGCGATATGCTGGTTAACCAGCGGCAGCCAGGGCGCATCTGATGGCGATTGTTTTGCCAGCGCCTCGAAGGCCTGGCGCGCCTCGTTCGGCAGTCCCGCCTGCTCCATGCTGAGGGCGATATAGAAGCGGGCGCGCGGATTGTCAGGTTCGAGCGTCAGCGATTGTTCCAGCACCTGCCGCGCCTCTTCCGTCACCACGCCGTCGGAGACCGCCATCAGCGTCTCGGCAAGGCCGTCGAGCCGGACGGGGCTCGGGCCGAGAAGCCGGATGGCATTGCGATAGGCCAGTTGCGCATCGTTGACGCGCATCGTGCGGAAATAGATCGGCGCCAGCACGTCCCAGCCCTTGCCGTCATCGGGCTTCTCAGCCAAGTGCCGTTCCGCCTTGGCGATCAGCACCGCCACGTCGTTGCCAGGATTTTCCAGCCGCGCTTCGAGCGGCTGCGAGGGCAGGTCCGGCCTGCCCGTCGTCAAATAAAGACAGAGCCCGAGAACCGGCAGGACCAGGAGAACGAAGGCTTCGGTGAAACGGTGATGCCGGGCGGGTTTCGGCGTTTGCTCCGGCTCGTCGGCAGAGACGGCGATCAGCCGCCGGCCGATTTCCGCCCTGGCGTAATCAGCCTCCTCCGGGGTGATCAGCCCGCCATTGAGATCGCGGTCGAGTTCGCGCAACTGGTCGCGATAGACCGCCGCCTCCCCCGCACGGATATTATCCGCCGCCTTCGCTCCGCGCAGAAGGGGGTAGAGCAGGATGACGGCGAGGGCTGCCGTCAAAGCGGCAACGAGAATCCAGAACAGCATGTCGCCCAAATACGTGAAGCGCGCCGTCATTCCAACTGCCAAAGCCGGAATGACGAAGATTTGAGGCTAGCGCATAACCCCGAGAATCGGAATCGATTTTCGGAAAGCATTATGCGCCATTTAAAGTGATAGAGCGTCCTTAGCGCGTCCTGTCGGACGCGCGGCGCTCTATTGGCCGCAATTCAGAGCGGCGACCAGCTGCCGTCGTCGTTGCGGCAGGCAGCGCCGCGCGCCACCGTGTCCTTGCCGTCGACGGTCAGCGTGTGGGTATATTGCCGGCAGTTCTGCGAACCGACCTGATAGGGTGCCGCCGCCACCACCTTGCCGGTCACGTCCTTGCCGGTCCAGAGCACCGGCTGGCCGACGGCGGCGCCTTCCAGCGCCCGATATTCCGCCTCGAGCGCCCGCTGCTTGTCGCTGTCGTTCAAGCTCACGCCGCTGCGGCCGACGATGCCGCCCTGCAGCGCGGTGATGAAGGCGGCCGATGCCGAGGGCTTGCTCGAAAATACGCCGCGCGAAGCAGCACTCTTCGTCGTCGTGCAGCCGGATAGCGCGACGGCGACGAGAAGAGCGGAAGCGATCATGCCTTGCGAGCGTAAAATCATTGCGTCGAACCACGATCAGGGGTCAATTTCAGCCGATCGAAGTGCAGCGTCCCCGTGTCAGCATTAAGGCAAAGCATGCTATACATTTGCCAGTATCTTTGTGACATCAAGCAGTTGCTCATGCAACATCCTTTGTGACGCCAGGCAGGATAAGCTTCGCCTTCAGCCCGCCCCATTCACCACGGGAAAGCTCGAGCCGTCCCTGGTACTCATTGGAAATCTCGGTGACGATCGAAAGGCCGAGCCCGGTTCCGGGCTTGCTTTCGTCGAGCCTGCGGCCGCGCTTCAACGCCTCGCGGATCTGATCCGGCTCCAGGCCCGGCCCGTCATCCTCGACGGCGAGTTCCACCCAGTGGCGGCGCCCGCTCGCCTCCACCCCCTTCACATCCTCGCCGGCCTCGATGGCCGAAAGCCGCACCCGGCTTTTGGCAAAACGCGCCGCATTTTCCAGGAGATTGCCGACGGTCTCCTCGAGATCCTGCTGCTCCATGGCAACGGCCAGATGCGGCGGCGAGACGACGAGATCGAATTCGGTATCGACGTTCAGCCGGCGCATGACGCGCACCAGCCGCTCCAGCGCCGGCTCGGCATCGGTGCGGGCAAGCACGGATTCGCGCTGCGCGGCGATACGCGCCCGATTGAGATAGGACTGCACCTGCCCCTGCATCGCTTCCGCCTGGCTGCGCACCAGCTCACCATGGGATTTCTCCAGGACGCGCGCCTCGTTGAGAAGCACGGCGATCGGCGTCTTCAGCGAATGCGCGAGATTGCCGACCTGCATGCGGGCCCGCTCGACGATGCGCCGGTTGCTGTCGATCAGCGCGTTCACCTCGTTGGCGAGCGGCAGGATTTCACGCGGGAAGTCGCCTTTCAACTGTTCGCTTTCACCGGCGCGGATGCGCTCCAGCGCGGCGCGTGCCTTGTCGAGCGGCTTCAGGCCGTAGAGAATCGCCAGCGCGTTGACGATCAGGCTGCCGACGCCGAAACCGGCGAGCGCCAGATAGAGGCTGTGGGAAAAGGTGCGCACGTCGTCTTCGACGACATCGACATTGCCGGTGACGCGGACGCGCGCCGCGCGGCCGTCGGTATCGAGCACCACTTCGGTCTCGGCCACCTGCACGCGGTTTCCGGAAGCATCCGTCACCTGATAGTAGCGCTCGTAATTCTTGTCGAAGGGCGCCTCGACGACCGAGGGAACCGGAATGAGCGCCGAGCCGAGCGAAGGCGAGACCAGCGGTGCGGTCGTATAGGTGCCGAGCGGCTCCACCACCCAGTACCAGCCGGTCTTCGGCTGGGCAAAACGCAGGTCGCCGAGCTGCGGGCTGCCGCTCAGCGCGCCCTGATCGCCGATCGTCACCGAATTGATGACGTTATAGAGCTGCGCCCGCAACAGATCCTGGAAACCGCGTTCGGCGCTCTTGCGGTAGAGGGTGGAGATCAAGAGGCCGATCACCACCAGCGCCACCGTCGACCAGACCGTGGTCAACAGCAACACACGTGCGGTGAGCGACTTAATTCGCATGTTTCGGGGCTTGGATACGATAACCGAGACCGCGCACCGTTTCGATCAGATCGACCCCCATTTTCTTGCGCAGGCGGCCGACGAAGACCTCGATCGTGTTGGAATCACGGTCGAAATCCTGGTCGTACATATGCTCGACCAGTTCCGTGCGCGAAACGACCTCGCCCATGTGGTGCATGAGATAGGAAAGCAGGCGATATTCGTGCGAGGTCAGCTTCAGCGTCGCGCCGTTGACCGTCGCCTTCGAGGATTTGGTATCGAGCCGCACCGGTCCGCAGATGATCTCGGATGAGGAATGCCCGGCCGCACGCCGGATCAGCGCCCGAATGCGGGCCAGCACTTCCTCGACATGGAAGGGCTTGGTGACGTAGTCGTCGGCACCGGCGTCGATGCCAGCGACCTTGTCGCTCCAGCGGTCGCGGGCCGTCAGGATCAGCACCGGCACGCCGCGGCCGGCGCCACGCCATTTTTCTAGAACGGTGACCCCGTCCAACTCCGGCAGGCCGATATCGAGGATGATGGCGTCATAGGGTTCGGTGTCGCCGAGGAAATGGCCTTCCTCGCCATCGAACGCCTGGTCGACGACATAGCCCGCCTCCTTCAGCGTGTCGGCCAGCTGCCGGTTCAGATTAACGTCGTCTTCGACTACCAGGATGCGCATCGGTCCGCCTTCGTCCGCTTCAAATCAATCAATGTCCTGAATAAGCCGATTCCGCCTACATCGGAACCTTTACCGTGACTTTGCGTGGGCGCTGTCCATTGCCCTGCACAAGAACGGTGATGATGCAGGTATCGCCCACCGGTTGCACGGACAGCAGCTGGCCGCCGGTCTGCTCGACGACCTGGGCTGCGGCGGCGCTGCAATCGCCTCCGATACGCACGACAAAAGTGCTCGTGGCGTCCGGTGAGGGCGCCGATACCACCAGTCCGGCGGCCAATGCTGCGACGCTCAGAGGAAAGGCCATGTGTTATGCTTTCAAGGTAATGCCAACTTGCCCCGAATATGTACTCACGCGACCTGAATGGCAAATGAATGCGCTGTAATGCAGGGTGTTTAGAACTGTTCTCGACTGTTCGGGACAGCCTGTTTCAACGCCTGGCAACCGCCGCCACGGCAAGCTCCGGCGGCCGCCGTCGCGTCTAAAAACGATGCCCTCCAGGCTTGGGATCCATGCGTTCTTCATCACCTCTCATGAAGGCGGGAAGCCGCGGGACCGACACCACAGTCTTTGTCTGCGAATCGGCCGCGCGTTCCGTTTTCCGCCGACCGCAGCTTTCACCGGCCGGTTGAACCTGTTATGTCCTTGCTGCCCCCATTTCAGACCGTTTCAGCACCAATGCCAGAATCCTCCCGCTTCCGCTCGGCGCAGACGGTCTCCGTCCTTGCCGTTACCCAGCTGATCGGCTGGGGCACGACGTTCGACATGCTCGGGGTCATGGGCCGCGTCGTGGCGCCGGATCTCGGCCTGGCGAACGAAGTGGTGTTTGCCGGCCTGACGATCATGATGGTGGTCAGCGCCATTGTCAGTCCGGCGACCGGCCGATGGCTCGGCCGCTATGGTGCTGCCCGGGTGCTTTCGGCCGCCTCGCTGACCTTTGCGCTTGGCCTGCTTCTGCTTGCCGCCGCAAACGGCATCGTGCTTTATGCCAGCGCCTGGATCATCATCGGCATCGGCGGCGCATTTGGCCTGTCGGCGCCGGCCTATACCGCCGTCGTCGAGCGCGAAGGAACGAACGGCAAACGCGTCATCGCCATCCTGATGCTGTTCACCGGGCTTTCGAGCGCCATCTTCTGGCCGATCCTCAGCCTGCTCAACGAGGCGGTCGGCTGGCGCCTCACCTTCCTGGTCTGTGCGGCGCTACAATTCTTCATCTGCCTGCCGCTGCATCTTTTCGCCCTGCCGAAGCCGATTGCAACACATGTCGATGGCGGCACAGCCGAAATCGCTCCGGTGCCGCTGTCGAAGGCCAAGCAGCGCAAAGCCTTCCTGCTGATCGCCGCGGCAACGACGATCTCGACCTTCGTCACTTTCGGCATCTCGCCATCGCTGCTCGAAATCTTCCGCCAGTCCGGCGCTTCGCCGGTCTTTGCGCTACAGCTCGGCTCGGCACGCGGCATCCTCGGCATCTCGGCACGTTTCCTCGACATGCTGCTCGGCCGGCGCGGCAACCCCATGCTCAGCGCGGCGATGGGCATCAGCCTGATGATGATCAGCTTCGTTATTATGCTGGTTGCCAGCCCGTCGACACCGCTGCTCGTCACCTTCGTCCTGTTCTACGGGTTCGGCACCGGCGTCATGACCGTCGCCCGCGCGCTGCTGCCGCTGGCGCTGTTCTCACCGCGCGAATTCGGACTGCAATCGGCCCGGCTGTCGCTGCCGCAGAATCTCGCCAACGCCATCGCCCCCGTCATCTTCACCGCCATCCTCGACCGCGCCGGCACCGGCCCGGCGCTCGCCGCCTGCGCCGTTCTGGCGGCATTGTCGCTCATCTTCGTGCTGATGCTGATGGCGCTGGTGCGCGGCGCCCACGCATCGGAATCAGCCATTCTTAATGTCTCCTGATTATCATCCACGCATGGACGAGAGCGGCTTTTCGCCCGCGCGCCGCAACCGCTGCGGCAGCCAGACCATGAACCAGCAGCACCTTTTGACGAATCTTTTGAATCGCTTGCCGCCGCTTTTTCGAAAGTTGAACCCGGTGGCTCAGAAGCCGAGTCAGCTTCGCAGCGATCCGAATCCGGAAAATCATTCATCCATTTGAAATTTTAATGGAATACAGCGTGGCCGAACGCTTGCGCCAGTCAGAGCGGCCGCGTCACTGCCGTGCGGTTATCGTAGTCGGCGGCGATGCGCTTTTCCCGGAGCGGCCGCACGCGATCGATCGAGAGCTGATAATCGGGATGCGCCTTGTAGGCGGCAAGGGCCGCCTCATCGTCGAATTCGCCATAGACCACGAGATCGATCTCGGTGCCCAGCTGATCGGTCTTCACATTGGTGCCGATTTCCAGCAGCCGCGCATGCGGAATGCCGGTCAGTATAGAAAGCCCGGCCCTCACCTCCTGCAGATGTTCCTCCTGCACGGTGAAGAAGACGATATGACGGATCACGCTGAAGCTCCTGTCAGATTTATCAAAATGATGGAGCGCCCCTGGCGCATCCTATCGGACGCGCCGTGCTCCAGCTATCAGCCGGGCGATAACATGCGCGCCCCAGGCCTTCAACCGCGCGAGCATGCCACGGGCCGCATCGGGACGTATCGCCGCATCGAAGACCATGGCATAGCTTGCCAGCTTTTCCGCCCGGTCGGTGCCGTTGACGATGCGGCGCGCATTCACCCAGTCCGCGGTCGTCGCGTTCAGATGATCGGCGAGCTTGTGGCCGGTAAAGCTGCCCTGCAGCATGCCTTCGATCAGGATCGTCACCGCCGCATCCATCTCCATCGCCCGGTCGGGATAGGCAACGAGGTCGATCCCCGTCAGCACGCTCATCGCCTCATAGTTCCGCTTATGGGTGAGCTGCACCAGGCCGCGGCCGAGCCAGCTGCAGCCATCCTCGTCCGGCCGCCAGTAGGGCGTCTTCACCCAGGAGAGCCGGCCTGCGGCAAAGGCCGTCTCCAGGATCTCGACCGCGCGCGCATCGCTTTCCGCCAATGTCTCACGCACCGGCTGCATCGTATAGGCGGTCTCGTGGTAAGCGGTTGCAAGGATATAGGCGAGCCACCGCCGGTCGGCATCGGCAAACCGTTCTTCCCAGGCGTCGAGGATCGCCGTGATGCCCACTACCTGAGGCTGAGTCAGGTTTCCCTTGAAGAGTCCGTGCCGTACCGTATCGAAAAAGAATGCCCGGTCCATGTGGACAACCATTCCGCGCTTCCCTCAAATATCAAGGTTAAAACTATCTTAATCGATTAAATTCAATTTAATCGTTTAAAGTGTTTAAGCCACTGATTTACACGTCTTTTGTCTTGTGCAATGCATCTTACTGCCCTGAAGCCTTACCACGAAAAGAGGAGACTTCCGATGCAGACGCCCGCCAATACCCAGACCACCATTCCCCAGCATGTTGTCGACCAGATGGAAAACGAATGGCGCCAGGTTCGCCCTGAACGGGAAAATACGCGCCCGGCCCAGCAGCCTCTACAACAACGCTGAAATAGACGCAAAGCGGTACCGAAGTAAGCTCGAGCGCCGCCCAGCGCCCGATCAATGCCCCGGCCAGTCAATCGTGGCCGGGTGAATTTTTCACAGGTGCAATAAACGTCCCAGCGGTTTGAACGCCCCTCATCGCATTACAGCATCCAGCCGTTTCGCCAGCGTGTCCAATGATCGGGTGAAAACCATCTTATCATCAAGCGCACGCGACAGCACCAGCGCGCCCTGAATACCGGAGACGCCCTCCTCGGCGAGCGCTTGAGCCTCCCCCTCAGGGCAGCCTGCCCGCATCAGCGCCGAACGCAAGGCGTCGATCCAGCGGACGAAATAGTCGCCGATCGCTGCCGAAAACCGTTCCCGGGTCTCGTCAACCGCGAAGGCACCGACGAGGCAGATGCGGCCCCCGGAGCGGAAATAATCGTTCACATCAGTCCACATCGCCGCGATCGCCTGATGGGCGTCGCCCTCTCTCAACGGCTGATAGATCGCATGTTCGAACCAGGCATCGACGTCGGCGAGCACTGCGCCCGCCATCTCCTCCTTGCCGCCGGGGAAGAAGTGGTAAAGGCTGCCCTTGCCGATGCCGGTGCGTTCGGTGATGCGGCTGAGCGACGTGCCCTCATAGCCGAGTTCGCGGAAGATTTCGGCGAGCAGCGGCACGATGTCGGCGCGTTCGTAGATGGTCTTCACCCACGGCTTCCTTGGCTTGTTTAGAGGCCGAGTTCGGTCAGACCGGGATGCTCGTCCGGCCGCCGGCCGAGCGGCCAATGGTAGTTGCGCTCCGACTCCCGGATCGGCAGGTCGTTGATGCAGGCGAAGCGGCGCTGCATCAAACCGGCGGCGTCGAATTCCCAGTTCTCGTTGCCATAGGAGCGGAACCAGTTGCCGCTGTCATCGTGCCATTCATAGGCGAAGCGCACGGCGATGCGATGATCGGCGAAGGCCCAGATCTCCTTGATCAGCCGGTAATCCAGCTCCTTTGCCCATTTGCGGGTGAGGAAGGCGACGATCTCGGCACGGCCGGTGATGAATTCGGCGCGGTTCCGCCAGCGGCTGTCCGGCGTATAGACGAGCGAGACGCGCTCGGGATCACGGCTGTTCCAGCCGTCCTCGGCAAGACGGACTTTCTGGGTGGCGGTCTCAAGGGTGAAAGGCGGGACGAGGCTGGACATAGGTTCTCCGAGGCGCTCCTGTACTAAGCGGTTATCATTGTACTGATCGGTACAATGATTGGCAACCCGCTTCGAGGCGGTATTTCTCAAAGGCCGGGCGGCAGATTCCACCGCAGCGGCAGGGCATCCGGGCGAAGCACGATCTCTTCCGGCGTGAAACGCCACAGCCTTTCCGCCCGTTGAAAGGTGACGACCTCGGGCGAATCCAGCAGCACCTCGACCCTGCCCGTCATCTGCAGCATGTCGCCGGTTTCGAAATCGATGAAGACCAGCCCCGCCTTCGGGTTGACGAGGAAATTACCCAGCGTGTTGAAGAACCGATTGCCGGGAAAATCGGGAACGGTCAGCACGCCGTCGACGCCGACACGCACGAAGCCGGCATTGCCGCCGCGGTGGGACACGTCCACCTGCCGCTCGCCATTCTCCCGGTCGACATAGGAGGCAACAAAGAAGGTATCCGCACCCTCGATCATCCCTAGCGCCCGATCGTCGAGCTGGGCGGAGTGAAGCGGCAGCATCGCTGTGGGCACATCGGGATCGCGGACGAAGGCGGAGGAGCGAAGCTGGATATATTGCGGGCAATTGCCGAAGCTCTGGCCGACGCGTACCTGGAAAGCTCCAGCATCCGTCCTGTGGATCACGCCGTTCAGCCGGTTGCGCCGCCGGGTCTCGAGCTGGATGCCGAGCATTCCAATCGCGTCGCCATCCTCCATGCCGGCATCGGCAGGATCGGCTGCGTCGCGCGGCAGGCGCACATCGAGAATCTCCGGCTCCGGCGAGGCCATAAAACCAGGGCGCTCGGCCCTGACCGTTGCCCAGACATCGCCCTTGGCATCGACCGCGCCGAGCACGACGAAAGGCAGCATCGGAAAGAAGGCGCGATGCTGCTCCGGCATGGCCTTGCGGACGAAATTCCGGCCCGGCCCGTCCATGCGTTCGGCGACACCGACGCTGCGCTGCATGGCGAGTTCGCCCGCATGCCAGGGCGATGTGGCGTCCTGTCTTGTCTGTTCCAGCATCACGGCCTCCTTCAGGGCAACATTTGGGGGAACCGGGGCAGCGTCCCTGCCCTGGCGGTTTCTCACGCGGCAAGGCCGATCTTGGTCTTGCGAAAACCGACGAAACCCGGCAGCGCCTCGATGCGCGCAAGCCAGGCACGAACGCTTGGATAGGCCGAGATATCGACATTGCCTTCCGGCGCATTGGCGATGTAGCTGTAGAGCGCGATGTCGGCGATCACAGGATTGTCGCCGAGCAGGAAGCTGCGGCCGTGGAGCTCCGCCTCGATCAGCGCCAGAATGCGGTGCGCCCGGGCGATCACCTCGTCGGTGCGGAAATCGGCGCCGAAGACGGTGACCAGGCGCGCGGCACAGGGTCCGTAGGCGATCTCGCCTGATGCAACCGAGAGCCATTTCTGTATCCGCGCCGCGGCCACCGCCTCTTCCGGCAGCCAGTCGGTGCGGCCGTATTTGCGCGCGAGATAGACGAGGATGGCGGAGGAATCGGCAATGACCGTGCCGTTGTCGTCGAGCACCGGCACCTGGCCAAAGGGATTGAGCTTCAGAAAGTCCGGCGCCTTGTGAGCGCCAGCCGCCAGGTCGACCTCGACCAGTTCATAGGGCACGCCAAGCAGCGACAGGAACAGGTGAGCCCGGTGCGCATGGCCGGAAAGCGGGTGATGGTAGAGTTTCATGATGGTTCCTCTGGTCTTCTAATCGACGGGATGCGGTTGGCGATGGCCGCTTCGAACCATCTGCGGTGCAATTTACTGCCTTCCACCTGGCTGCAGTAGAATGCTAATCTGGAAGGCATCTTACCAATTCATGGAAGGATAACATGGACCGCCTCGACGCCATGACCGTGCTTCTTGCCGTTGTCGAACAGGGCAGCCTGTCGGCCGCCTCACGGCATCTTCGATCGCCGCTCGCAACCGTCAGCCGCAAGGTTTCGGAACTGGAAACACATCTCAACGCCCAGCTGCTGCAGCGGAGCAACCGGAAGATTACGCTGACGGAAGCCGGCCGCTCCTATGTCGAGGCGGCGCGGGAAATTCTCGATCGGGTGGAAGAGGCGGAGCGGACGGCGGCCGGCGAATACAGCGCCCCGAAGGGCGAGTTGACGATGACCGCGCCGATCGTCTTCGGGCGGCTGCATGTCCTGCCTGTGGTGGTGGATTTCCTGAAAGCCTATCCCGATATCAATCTGCGGCTGATGCTTGGCGACCGGCTGTCGAACTTCGTCGAGGATCATATCGACGTGGCGCTGAGGATCGGCAACCTGCCGGACAGCAACCTGATCGCCACAAGGCTCGGCGCGATCCGCCGTACGGTCTATGCCAGCCCGGATTATCTGACGCGGCACGCCCACCCCCGGCATCCAGGCGATCTCGCTCGGCATGACTGCGTCAGCTTCGAGGGTATGGCCTCGATGCTGAGCTGGACATTCACCGAGGGGAAACATGATCTCGCCGTGCCGATCCGCTCACGGCTTGCGGTCAACACCGCCGAGGCCGCGGTCGATGCGGCTGTCGCCGGCCTCGGCATCACCCGCGTGCTCTCCTACCAGGCCGCAGGCGCCGAGATGGCCGGCCTGCTGGTGCCGCTGCTCCAAGATTTCGAACCGCCGCCGGCCCCGGTGCATCTCGTCTATCCCGCGCAGGGACTGGTGCCGCTGAAACTGCGGGCGCTGCTCGATTTCGCGACGCCGCGCCTGCGCGCGACGCTGAAATAGGCACTAAAGCGCGTCGCGATTGCGCGACATGCTTTAGGCAAGCTTACCCTCTTCCGCCTTGTAGAAATACTGGCTGGCGACCAGCCAGCCCTTCAGCGGCCGCAGCGGCGGAATGCAGGTGGCGAGCATGAAGGGACCGGTGACCAGAAGCTGTACCCAGATCGGCGCCGAAAAGGCCACCTCCAGCCAGACGCCGAGCAGTACGCTCGGGACGCAGGCGAAGCAGATGACGAAGAAGGCCGGACCGTCAGCCGGATCGGCGAAGGAATAATCGAGACCGCAGACCTCGCATTCCAGCTGCAGCGTCAGGAAGCCCTTGAACATATGGCCCTGGCCGCAACGCGGGCAGCGCCCCCTGATGCCGGTCTGTATCGGAGGAAGTGGGGGATATTCCGTGTCCATGACGATTTCGCTTTCCTGTACCGCGAACATTGATGCATTCAATGCCTTTAATGTATGCATGCAATATAATTACATTTCAAAGACCGTTACCAGTCAATTCGTCAGAATGCCGCAGATCTCACAGCGCAGGCTGGCGGCAAGCTGACTGCAGATTTCTGAAAAAGCATTTGGGGCGCAGCCAGGCCTGGCAGCCTGGGCGGATCAAACGTGAGCGTGACGGATATGCTTCGCCATGCCCGAACAGCTTAGGGTGCGACCGATCTGATTCCCGACCGCTTCCGGATTTCGTCCGTGCCTGATCAGCTCGAGGCGGGGTTCTGCGTCAGAAGAACGACGCCGCCATTTCGGGCGGGCCTTCCAGCGCATGGGCCATGAATTCCAGTGCGCTCTGCAGTTTCTCCCGGGTGATCGGTCCGCCAAGGCAGACGCGCACGGCCTCGGGCGCCGTGCCCTCGACCGTGAAGGCATCGCTTGCGACGACGCCGATGCCGGAAGAACGGGTATGGCTGCCGAAGGTGGAGCGGGTCCAGCCGTTGGAGAGCGGCAGCCAGATGTTGAAGCTGATCGGATCGGCGCGGTAGCTGCCAGCCGGCAGGATGGCAGCTACCATTTGCTGGCGGGCGGCGGCCTCGGCGCGAATGAAACGCAGGATCGTATCGGCAGTGCCGTCCTCGACCCAGCGGGTGGCGAGCGCCACGGTCAGTGGCGAGGCCATGACATTGTTGGCGCGCATGGCGCTGACGAAGGGCCACACGGCCTTGCTGTCCGGCGCCACGACATAGGCAAGGCGCAGACCCGCGCCGATGCATTTCGCCAGTCCGCCGATATGCCAGGTGAGATCCGGCGCTGTTGCGGCGAGCGGCGCCGGGCCGTGCTGCGGAATGAAGCCATAGGCATCGTCCTCGACGATCGGCACATGATATTTGCGGGCAACGGCGCAGATCTCCTCGCGGCGCCTGGCCGGGATGGTCAGCGTCGTCGGGTTCTGCAGCGTCGGATTGAGATAGAGCGCCTTCGGCTTCAATCTTTCGCAGGCCTCGGCAAAGGCGTCCGGCAGGATACCGTCCTCGTCCATCGGCAGACCGGCCAGATTGAGCCGCAGCTGGGCGGCGATCGAACGCATGCCGGGATAGGTGATGATTTCCGAAAGCACGGTTTCGCCCGGTTTTGCCAGCAAGCCGAAGATCGCCAGCAGGGCCGGATGGGCGCCGGGTGTGACGAAGATGCGCTCCTGCGAGGGCACCAGCCCGCGACGGCTGAGCCAGGAGGCGGCAGCCTCCTTGTCCATGCTGGAGCCGCCGAAACCCTGGTAGCGCAGGAGCGGAATGAGGTTCGCCGTCACCGCCGACATGCCCTCGCGCATGCGGGCGATCAGCTCGGGGTCGTCCGTTTCCGGCGGCATGTTCATCGAGAAATCGACGATCGAGGCGCGGCGGGGATCGGGCGCAGCGTCGGGCGCGAATCCCTGGCGCTCCTTGTCCGCGCCACCGGTAACGAAGGTGCCTCGGCCGACATGCGAATCCACAAGCCCGCGCTTCTGCGCCTCGACATAACCTCTCGCCACCGTCGTGAAATCGACGTTCAGCCGCTTGGCGAGTTCGCGTTGCGGCGGCAGCCGGTCCCCAACCACCAGATGCCCGCTGCGCAGATCCATTTCGATCACATCGGCGATCGCCATATAACGTGGGCTGCTGCTGCGGCTGAGATCGGGATGCCAGTCTTTCATGTCGTGATCCGTGTCGGTCTGATTCCTGATGAGATTGACCGTATATTGTTGCACAATGCCGCTGTCACGAAAAATGTCGCGCGCCAAGTCCGGCGAACGACGCAGGACGGAATGGCGCAGCTTTTGCGTACGCCTTGATACGTTTTAATGACGGATTGTCGCCGGATTTGACTGCTATCTGCGCAAATACAATCTGGCACGGCGACCGCGCTGTCGCAGGCCGATTTCGACAGCGTGTGCGCCAATGACGTGCTGACGATCCGCTCGGCTTGCCGATCGGGCTTTCACCCGGGAAGGCCCGGGTGAGGCGCGAGGACGGCAAGACAATCGGCAGCGTCTTCAGCGCGCCTTGATGAGGGTTTGCCGCGCGCTATGGCTTCAGGCGTACGCCGCGAAAGCGTCAATGCCGGTCAGCCTTGCCGACAAGATCCACAGGCGTGCCGCCTCCTCGGGATCGGCTGCATGGTCGCTGACGCCGCCCGGTTCTCCAGCCGTTGCGCGGATGGCGATATCGCAGTCCTCACAATAGAGGCTTCCCATACCGTCGAGTTGCGGCGAGGTCGCCGCCCAAACCTGCGTGGCGGCCCCCTGGGATGGCGTCTTGAATGTCGGATCAATCGGATTGCCGTCCGCATCGATCCAGCCGGCACTGACCATTTCCTCCTTTGAGAGATGGCGCTGCAAGGGGGTAAGGATCTTGCCCGGGTGCAGCGAGAAGGCGCGGATGCCGGTGTCGCGCCCGAGCCTGTCCAGATGCACGGCGAAAAGTGCGTTGGCGGTCTTCGACTGACCGTAGGCCCGCCATTTGTCGTAACCGGTCTCGAATTGCACATCCTTCCATCGTATGGCCGAGTTGTGATGGCCACCGGAGGAAACCGAAACGATGCGAGCGCCGGGCGAGATCGTCGGCCAAAGGCGGTTGACCAAGGCGAAATGGCCGAGATGATTGGTCGCGAACTGTGCCTCCCATCCGTCGCCGACACGCGTTTCCGGGCACGCCATGATGCCGGCGCTGTTGATCAGGATGTCGATGCTGCGGCCAGACGCGACGAACCGCTCGGCAAAGGCGCGAACGCTTTCGAGGTCGGAAAGGTCGAGCCGATCAATTTCTACGCCATCGATACCGGCGACCGCGCTACGCGCCGCCTCGATGCTCCTTGCGCCGATGGTCACCTTCGCGCCGGCGCCCGCCAGAGCGCGCGTGGTCTCGAGCCCGAGGCCGGAATGGCCGCCGGTGACGATGGCGCGCTTGCCGGAAAGATCGAGACCGGCCAAAACCTCGTCGGCCGTCGTGTGGGCTCCAAATCCGGAGCCGATGGGGACTTGTTTGTCATTCATGATAAATACCTTTGTTCTGCGACGTTGCCGTCGCTCGGGATGACGGTCGCGAGAATAAGGCGTGGCCTCCAGACGATCCATGCGCTAAAGTCCGACATCTCTTCGCCATCGTCCGGATTTTACATGGACCCGTTATCCGATGTTCTCGCATTGCTCAAACCGCGCAGCTATGTTTCCGCAGGGCTTGACGCTGGCGGCGCTTGGGCGATCGATTTTCCGCCCCCGGATGGCATCAAGTTCAACGCGGTGATTTCAGGCGCGTGCTGGCTGAGCGTCGATGGCGTTGCCGAAGCTGTCCGCCTGGAGGAAAGCGACTGCTTTCTGCTGACGCGCCGCCGAGCCTTTCGTCTCGCCAGCGATCCGGCGCTCGAAGCGATCCCGTCCGATGCGATCTATTCGATCGCCCGCGACGGCATTGCGACTTGCAATGGCGGCGGCGATTTCTTCCTGATCGGCAGCCGTTTTTCCTTTTCGGGAGGAAATTCGGACATCCTTCTCGGAATCCTCCCACCGATCGTCCATGTGAAGAGGGATTCCGATCACGCCGCCGTGCTGCGCTGGTGTCTCGATCGGATGACGCGCGAATTGCGCGACCAGCAGCCGGGCGGCTTTCTGATGGCGGAGCATTTTGCTCACGTCATGCTCATGCAGGTGTTGCGCCTCCATATCGCATCGCCGAATGCGCGCGGCGTCGGCTGGCTTTTCGCGCTTACCGACCGGCGGATCGGCGCGGCTATCGGTGCCCTGCATGCCGATCCAGCCCGCAAGTGGACCTTGCAGTCGCTGGCTGAACGGGCCTCGATGTCCCGGTCCAGTTTTGCTCTCCACTTCAAGGAAAAGGTCGGGCTTGCGCCGATGGATTATCTGACGCGCTGGCGCATGCTTCTCGCAGGTGACCGATTGACAAACTCGGCCGAGGCAATTGCCGGTGTCGCCCTGTCGCTCGGTTATGAATCCGAAAGCGCATTCAGCACCGCTTTCAAGAGAGTGATGGGATGCTCGCCGCGGCAATATGGTCGCGCTCAGCCGCCCGCCGGTGCCATGCGAGATAGGCTCGGGGCTCAGTGAAACCTTGATTGGTGCAGGCATCGGAGGGCGGTCGCGCGTTGGCCTGCCGAAATTCCCTCCGATACGGTCTTGCACCCGCCGTCCATTCTCTTACCTATTCAAGGAAGAATGCGCCGGCTTTCGGCCTTTCGCGCCGGCACCCATCGGGATGAAAGCATGAATATCGATCCGATTTTGCGGTCAGTCGTGGCCGTCCGTTCCTCCATTCCGGAAGATGCCTTCACAGCGGAGACGCTGGGCACTGTCCGGGAAGGCAGCGGCGTGGTCATTCGCGACAACGGGCTGGTGCTGACCATCGGTTATCTCATCACCGAGGCCGAAGAGGTCTGGCTGACGACCCATGACGGGCGTGTGGTTCCCGCGCACGCGCTTGCCTATGATCAGGAAAGCGGCTTCGGCCTGGTCCAGGCGCTTGGGCCCCTGAATGCGCCTGCGGTGGATCTCGGCGACGCGGCGACAGCCAAGGCGGGCGATCCCGTCGTGCTGGCCGATGGCATCGGAGAATTCGTCGAGGCAAATATCGTCGCCCGGCAGGAGTTTGCCGGCTATTGGGAATATCTGCTCGACGAGGCGATTTTTACGGCACCTGCCCATCCCTCATGGGGCGGTGCGGCGCTGATCGGTTCGGACGGCAAGCTTCTCGGCATCGGTTCGCTTCGCCTGCAGATGAGCGATGGCGACGAGGTTGCCGATATCAACATGGTCGTGCCGATCGACCTTTTGCCGCCGATCCTTGACGATCTCTTGAACCGCGGCCAGGTCAACAAGCCGCCGCGGCCCTGGCTCGGCGCCTTCTCCGCCGAGAGCAATGGCGGCGTGGTGGTCATGAGCGTGGCCGAAGGCGGTCCGGCCGCCCAGGCGGGCCTGCGTCAGGGCGATATCATTTCGGAGATCCGCGACGAAGAGGTCGATGGCCTGGCCGATTTCTACCGCAAGCTCTGGAGCAGTGGCCCGGCCGGTGCCGAAATCCCCATGCGGATTCTCAGGAACGGCCGGGAAGCCTGGCTGCGCATCAAGTCCGCCGACCGCAACAGCTTTCTCAGAAAGCCGCAGTTGCAGTAAGGTCGCGCCAGCATCGTGAAAGCCGCTGGCGTTCATTCGAGCGGATTGTCCGGGCATCCTTATCCCACCTCAAAGATTTTCGGGTGTGATTGTCAGGAAGCGCACTGGTTCGGCGCTGACCTCCACCTCCATGAGACCGAGCCTGTTCAGGGCAAGGTCTATCGATCGCCTCGCCTGCACCTCCGGCGCCTGGTCGAGCACAATCGACATGATGCCGCGGCGGAGATAGTCCTGCGTCTCTCCCGTCAATTCGTGGCCGACCCAGAACGGCCGCCCAGCCTTGTTTGCCGCAAGCACCCTGGCCACACCCTTGTTATCGCCGCCCGCACTATAGACGCCGATGATGCCGGGCTCGCGCCGGAGGGCCGCGTGCAGCAGTTCCATGGCATTGTGTTCGTCATCGAGGTCGAACATGACCTCGATGAAACGATGGTCGTTTGAACCCTTCTCCGAGAGATAGCTGGAGAAGCCGCGGATCCGCTCCTTATGGTTCTCATAGGCGCCGCTGTGGCAGAGAGCGACGAACGAACCGGGGCGCTGCGCCAGCATGCCCGACATGTAGTGAGCCGCGGTGCGTCCGGCAGCATAGTTGTCGATGCCGACATAGGGCAGTTCGGGGGCCGGACGGGTCATGATCTGAACGACGGGAATGCCGAGACCGGCCGCTTTCCGCACGCTGGTGACGACATCGGCATGGTCGGGCGCAACCACGATCAGCGCCGACCGGCGTGCCGTCGGATTGGTGATGTAACGGGCAAATTGCGCTGGCTCGTTCTCGCGGACGAAGGTGCGGTGAACGGTGATGCTGTCGCCGAGCGAAGCAGCGATGCGCTCGAACGCCCGGTTCAGACGCGAATAGAAGCTGGTCTCCGGGCGAACGAGGATCACCTCTATCCGGATCAGGCCGCGATGGGCGACCGGCAGGCTCTTCCGGTATTCAAGCCGTCTTGCCGCCAGGAGGACCTTCTCCACCGTCTCCGGCCGCACGCCGCCGCGGCCGTTAAGGACGCGCTCGACGGTCGCGGTGCCAACGCCGGCTTGGCTTGCGACATCCTTCAAAGTCACCTTCATCAGGGCTCACTCACTCTCAAAGCTGACACAGCAGAGCATCGGCACGCTGTGAGGTCAATGATCAAATTTGATCAAGGAAGCATTGGAGCATGGGGGCGCCGCGGCAGTATCGTGCCAGCAATCCGGGAGGAGCACCGGACGTCCGAAACAACCGAGATCAAGGATCATCCGCCGGCGCGAAGCGGCCGGGGGATGACGGAGGAGCCAGATGAAGATCGCACTCGACCCGCATATGCACCGTCACCTCAACCTGCGCGACCTCTGCCGCAAGGCGGCGGAGCTCCGCTACGAGCATATCGAGCTTTCACCGCGCGACGATTTTCTGCCCTGGTGGGTGCGCCCGCGGGCACACAAGGAACGCATCGCGGAATTCAAGGCGGCCCTGAAGGATCACGGCGTCCAGCTCGCCTCGATCCTGCCGATGTATCGCTGGGCAAGCCCGCATGAGGACGAGCGGCAGGCCGCGGTGCGCTACTGGAAAGAAGCGATCGGGATCGCCGCAGAGATGGGCTGCGATACGATGAACTCGGAATTCGGCCGGGGGCCGTCGCCGGATCGCAGCCACCGCGCCAGCTGCTGCGGCGGCATGCACACCCATGAGCATAGCGAGGCTGCCTGGTGGCGCTCGATAGAAGAGCTCGTTCCGGTGTTCGAGCGCGAGGGCGTCACGCTCAACATGGAACCGCATCCGGAAGACTGGTGCGAAACGCTGCATCCGGCGATCGACATGCTGAAGACCATCGGCTCGAAGAACGTCAAGTTCCTCTACTGCGCGCCGCATACCTTCTATTTCGGTGACGACATGGCGCGGATGATCCGCGATGCCGGCCCGCTGATCGCCCATGTGCATGTGGCCGATACCTATAATCACAAGGCGTCATCGGGGCTGCGCTACATCACCAATCCGCCGGGCGCGAAGGTCACCATCCATCAGCACATGGATATGTACCAGGGCGAGATCAATTGGGATGTCTTCTTCTCCTCGCTCGCCGCGGTCGGGTTCGACGGCATCATCACCGCCTGCGTCTTCGGCTGGGAGGAGCGCGCCGACGATTCCGGCCGCTTCATGCGCTCCGAAATCCAGAAATATGTCGACAAATACTGGCCCGGGAAACTTGGCTGATCGTCAACATCTGCCCCGGCACCGCATTATCAGGAATAAAACCGTGACCATCACGATTACGACAGCCCCCTGCTGCTGGGGCGTGGACGACGTCAACAATCCAAACCTTCCCGCCTGGCAGCGCGTCTTCGACGAGGCGGCAGCGGCCGGCTATGGCGGTCTCGAACTCGGGCCCTATGGTTACGTGCCGCTCGATGATGGGCTCGTCGCAAAAGCGCTCACCGAGCGCAATCTCTTCATCGTCGCCGGCACGATCTTCGACGATCTGGTCTCTCCTGAAAATCGCGAGACATTGCTGCGGCAGACGGACGAAATCTGCGCCGTCATCACCCGGCTGCCGCAGCCGGAACAGCTGGCGGGCCAGCGGTTCAGGACGCCCTATCTCACGGTCATGGACTGGGGGCACGACGAGCGCGACTATGCCGCCGGCCATTCCGATCGTGCGCCGCGTCTCGACGACAAGGCTTGGGCCGGGATGATCGCCAATATCACGGCGATCGCCGAACTCGCTCAGCGCAAATACGGCGTGCGCGCCGTCATCCACCCGCATGCGGGTGGCTATATCGAATTTGCTGATGAGATCGAGCGGGTGGCAGGTGACATTCCGCAGGAGGTCGCCGGCTTCTGCCTCGACACCGGCCATAGCTATTATGCCGGCATGGATCCCGTCGAGATGCTTCGCCGCTATGCTGACAGGCTCGACTACGTCCACTTCAAGGACATCGACCAGACAGTCTTCGACCGTGTGCTTGGCGAGAAGATCCGCTTCTTCGATGCCTGCGGACAGGGCGTGATGTGCCCGATCGGCCGCGGCGTCATCGATTATCCCGCCGTCAAGCGAACGCTCGAGGAGATCGGCTATCACGGCTTCATCACCGTCGAGCAGGAGCGTGATCCGAGGAATGTCGCCGGCAGCCTCGAAGATGTGAAGCAAAGCCGCGATTACCTCAGGTCGGTTGGTTTTTAGGGAAAAGATGATGACGAATGACAGGCGAAAGCCGATCCGTTGGGGCATGGTCGGCGGCGGCAAAGGCAGCCAGATCGGCTACATTCATCGCTCGGCGGCGCATCGCGACGACGTTTTTGCCCTTGCGGCGGGCGCCTTCGATATCGATCCGGAACGCGGCCGCGCCTTCGGCGTCGATCTCGGGCTCGACGAAGCCAGGAGCTACCGGGACTATGCGGCGATGTTTGCGACTGAGGCCAGGCGGGCTGACGGCATCGAGGCCGTGTCGATCGCAACACCCAACAACACCCATTTCGCGATCTGCAAGGCAGCACTCGAACATGATCTGCATGTGATCTGCGAAAAGCCGCTCTGCTTCACGATCGCCGAGGCCGAAGAACTGAAGACGCTGTCCCAGGCGCGCGGCCGGATCGTCGGCGTGACCTATGGCTATGCCGGCCACCAGATGATCGAGCAGGCGCGCGCCATGGTCAGGAATGGCGATCTCGGCGAGATCCGCATCGTCAACCTGCAATTCGCCCATGGCTTCCATAGCGCTGCGGTGGAGGAGCAGAACCCCTCGACGCGCTGGCGCGTCGATCCGAAATTCGCAGGCCCCAGCTATGTGCTCGGCGATGTCGGGACCCACCCGCTTTATATCGCCAAGGTCATCCTGCCGCACCTGAAGATCAGGCGTCTGCTCTGCACCCGCCAGAGCTTCGTCAAAAGCCGCGCGCCGCTCGAAGACAATGCGGTGACCCTGATGGAATATGATAATGGCGCGATCGCCACCATCTGGTCGAGCGCCGTCAATGCCGGCTCCATGCACGGCCAGAAGATCCGCATCGTCGGCTCGAAGGCCAGCATCGAATGGTGGGACGAGCGGCCGAACCAGCTCTCCTACGAGATCCAGGGCGAACCGGCCCGTATTCTCGAGCGTGGCATGGACTATCTCTATCCCGAGGCCAGGATCGACGACCGGATCGGCGGCGGCCACCCGGAAGGTCTCTTCGAAGCCTGGGCGAACCTCTATCGCCGCTTCGGCTTTGCCATCAACAGAGAGCGCGGCCTCGCCCCTGCGGGGATCGAAGAGCTCGTCTTTCCCGATGTCGATGCCGGACTGGAAGGCGTGCGCTGGGTCGAAAACTGCGTACGGTCCGCCGACGCCGGCGGGATCTGGCTGGACTATCGCTAAGTCGTGAACTGCGGTGCGGCGCTGTGCTCAGATAAGCGGGTCGTCATCTTCCGCCGCCTGCGGCGCGCGGCGACGCGTGCTGTCGTTGGCGGCTTTCTTAGGCCCCTCGGCGGCTGCCTCGCGGATTTTCTTGACGCTTTCGCCGGCGTCTTCTGCGGCTGGCTGCGGGTCGTTCTTTTTCACGAAACGGATCATGGGTCATTTCCTACTTCAACAGTGGGCGCGCTCCGCACATACATCGGAGCGCTCTGGAAAAACGGTGTCAGACGGCAAGCGCAGTGGCGCAGCCTTGGACACTTCGGCTATCGGCTGAAGTCTGGCCGGGCATGGTCGCCCAACCGCCGGCTTCAACGAACTGACGCTGCTTGTAGCCTTCGGTAATCGCCTTGAACTCGATCAGTTTAGCGCTCGCATCCGGCGCCGCCTTGAATCGCTCGACGCAGATGGCCGACGCCAGTTCTCCGCGTGCGGTTTCGCTGGCGGCGGCTGCCGCTTTGCCTGATGTGCCGCCTGTGACCCAACCTCCCCAGCTGAAGCCGATGATCATCGTGGCGATCGCCGTGACGACGCAGGCCCAGGCGAGAAGCGTCTTGGACGGCTGGTAACTGTCGAAACGCTGGGTAATCGATGTCTTGCTGCTGCTCTGTACGGACATTGGAATTCTCCCTGTCTGTTATTCGGGTTGTGCCGTCCGGCGACGCCGGAACGGTCACGCTGGCCTCAGTATCCCATAGCGCCCATGCCGCCATTTCCGGCAGCAGGCGCAGAATCTTTCGCGGGAATGTCGGCGATCATCACCTCGGCGGTGATCAGCAGCGCCGCGATCGAACCAGCGTCCTGCAGAGCGGTGCGCACGACCTTGGCAGGATCGACGATGCCGGCCTCGATCATATCGACATAGG
This sequence comes from Rhizobium sp. WYCCWR 11128, assembly GCF_013416305.1. Lineage (NCBI taxonomy): Bacteria > Pseudomonadati > Pseudomonadota > Alphaproteobacteria > Hyphomicrobiales > Rhizobiaceae > Rhizobium > Rhizobium sp. WYCCWR 11128. The sequence goes on along the minus strand of NZ_JACCEZ010000007.1, from coordinate 306,148 downwards.
TCTCCGTCTGTGCGTCGAAGCCCTGATTGTGATCATTGCTGTCGGCGAGTTTGCCGACGACGATGGAGCCTTCGAACCCGGCATTGTCGGCGATCTGCCGGATCGGGGCTTCGAGCGCCCTCAGCACGATCGAGATGCCCGCCGTCACGTCGGCGTTCTCCCCGGTCAGGCCCATGAGCGCCGACTTGGCGCGCAACAGTGCCACGCCGCCGCCGGGCACGATGCCCTCTTCGACCGCCGCACGGGTGGCATTCAGCGCATCGTCGATGCGGTCCTTCTTTTCCTTGACCTCCGTCTCGGTCGCGCCACCGACGCGGATGACCGCGACGCCGCCGGCGAGTTTCGCCAGGCGTTCCTGCAGTTTTTCCTTGTCGTAGTCGGAGGTGGTGTCCTCGATCTGCGCCTTGATCTGCTGGATGCGCGCCTGGATGGCCGCTTTGTCGCCGGAGCCGTCGATGATCGTGGTGCTTTCCTTGTCGATCAGCACGCGCTTGGCGTGGCCGAGCATATCGAGCGTGACGTTCTCGAGCTTGATGCCGAGATCCTCGGAAATCATCTGGCCGGCGGTCAGCACGGCAATGTCTTCGAGCATCGCCTTGCGGCGATCGCCGAAGCCCGGTGCCTTGACGGCGGCGACCTTCAGGCCGCCGCGCAGCTTGTTGACGACAAGCGTCGCCAGCGCCTCGCCTTCGACGTCCTCCGAGATGAGGAGCAGCGGTTTGCCGGTCTGTACGACGGCTTCCAGGATCGGCAGCATCGCCTGCAGGCTGCCGAGTTTCTTCTCGTGAACGAGGATATAGGGTTCCTCCAGTTCCACGCGCATCTTCTCGGCATTGGTGACGAAATAGGGCGAGAGATAGCCACGATCGAACTGCATGCCCTCGACGACATCGAGTTCGGTCTCGGCGGTTCGCGCCTCTTCGACTGTTATGACGCCCTCATTGCCGACCTTGTCCATCGCACTGGCGATCATCTCGCCGATGGCGGCGTCGCCATTGGCGGCAATGGTGCCGACCTGCGCGATCTCGCCTGATGACTTGACCTTCATCGCCCTCGCCTTGATTTCCTTGACGACGGCGATAACGGCGAGATCGATGCCGCGCCTCAGATCCATCGGGTTCATGCCGGCAGCGACGAGCTTTGCGCCTTCGCGGAAGATGGAGGCGGCGAGCACCGTTGCCGTCGTCGTGCCGTCGCCGGCAAGGTCATTGGTCTTCGAAGCCACCTCGCGCACCATTTGCGCGCCCATGTTTTCGAACTTGTCTTCGAGCTCGATCTCCTTGGCGACGCTGACGCCGTCCTTGGTAATGCGCGGTGCGCCATAGGCCTTGTCGATGACGACGTTGCGACCCTTCGGGCCAAGCGTCACCTTGACGGCATTGTTGAGCAATTCGACGCCGCGCAGCAGGCGGTCGCGCGCGTCGGTGGAGAACCTGATTTCCTTGGCAGACATGATATTTCTTCCCAGTTCGGTCTTGAGTTGCGGGTCACAAATTCGACCCTCAGGCGGCTTTGCCGGCGGCCGCTTCGGTCTTTTCGACGATGCCCATGATGTCGGTCTCCTTCATGATCAAAAGGGTTTCGCCATCGATCGTGACCTCGCTCCCCGACCATTTTCCAAACAGAATGAGATCGCCGACCTCGACATCGAGCGGGACGAGATTACCGCCTTTGTCGCGCAGGCCCGGGCCGACTGCGACCACTTCGCCTTGCTGCGGCTTCTCCTTGGCGGTGTCTGGAATGATGATCCCGCCCTTGGATTTGACATCGCCTTCCGCACGTCGAATGACGACGCGGTCGTGAAGTGAACGGAATTTCATAGAGGTCTTTCTGCTGCCGGCGCGTAGGGCGGCTGCAATTCATAAATAGCACTCGTGGCACTCGATTGATAGGAGTGCCAAGAAATATTGTTCACGCGGGGAATTTCTTTAAAAATTCAGGAAATCAATTTGAGCGGATATTTTGTAATAATCAGGAAATGAATAGAATTTTCACGCCATCGCGCTCAATTTTATTTAACGTGTCGTTGAGTTAATTTAGCGTTTTTCATAGATAAATCCGAATTATCTTGATTTAAACTCAATCGAGGCGCAATGATAGGTCTCGTCGATTTGGCCGACTTGGCTTCGCGGTGTCAGAGACCTACGACCCGCCATCACCACTGAATTTTCGATAGCAATCTATGACGTCGTTCCGGCGTTGATTTCGCCTATTCCGATCCGGAATGAGCTTGGCGCTGACCGCGGATGTACCGGCAGCATCGAGTTCGTCCGGTTCGGATCTCAACGATACAGGAAACGCATCGGTGTCTTCCTGCAGAGGCCTCAGCCGTGACCAGTCGCACCACACAAACCGTCGTCCGCTTTTCATCCCCGTTCCGGCTGCCCGGTTTCGACGGGGCGCAGCCAGCCGGAGAATACCGCGTCGATTATGACGAGGAATTGATCGACAGCGTTTCCAGGCTTGCCTGGCGACGGGTCGGCGCCTTCATCCACCTGCCGGCGATCGCCACGCAGAGTTCGACGCAGCAGATGATGCCTATCCCCCTGTCAGCTCTCGAAACCGCGCTCGAAAAGGACCACAAACCGTCATGACCGCTACGCGCATCCCGCAACGCAATGGACGCTCGATCCGGCGCGAGGCAGCAACGCATATCTTCAAAGTGGGGCAGACTGTCCGAGTGAAGGACGGGTTCCTGGTCGTTCCCTCGAAGCTCCCCGACACATACCGCATTACCGCCACGCTTCCTCCGAGAGGAAATGTGCTGCAATACCGCATCCGCAGCGACGATGAACGTCATGAGCGCGTCGCGACGGAAGACAGTCTGGAACTGGTAAACCTATCGCCCGCCGGCAGCGGCGCAACACTGATCGAGAGGACGTTTGGCCATGGCCACGGCCCGAATGACGAAAGGTTGACATCGTGAACAGCCATGAAGACGAAGCCGAACGAAGACGGAATGCCTTTGCCGTCGGCACATGGGAAAACAAATGTGGCGCTTCCGGCCGCTACTCCATGGAGATCGAACACGACCGCCGGATCGAATCCGCCCGTTCGTCGACCGTCTATCGTGTCTCAGCAAACGTTCCAGTGCATGCCGACCATGCCGTGATCGGCAAGAGCCGTTCGCAGGCCGGGAAAGACATGATGTCCTTCAATCTTCTCAACATAGGATACCGGAAGGAATGGCTGAGGCTGTCGGACGCCGCCCGGAGTGAGACCCCGCCGGTTCAACCATGGCGCTAGCCTTTCTGAACCAAAGCCGCAGCTTCGATGCGGCGAGAAATGCTGTGCGCTTCGTCGGCCATGACGGCATGTTCCAGGTGTTGTTCTTCATCGAGGTTGGCGCGCTGGCGAAATCCGACATGACATTGCAAAGAACCGAACCCTCGGAAACGAGGTGGCTTTCGGCGTTCGACGCCCTGCGCAACTCCATTCAGGACGTGGCACACAAAGCCTATTCCTACCGCCGCCGCGCCTTCTATACTCTAACTGCGGCGGATTTCCGCTAAGCGGATCCGGACGCGCGGGAACGCTCCATGTTGATCCGTTACGGCTATGAAATCACGCTGACCTGCCCGCAGCCGACCGCATTGGTATGCCTGTTGTCGGTACATGATGATCGTGCGGCCGACATCAGAATTCCGGAAACGGTCTTCACCACCCCTGATGTTCCAACTTCGACTTATCGCGACCTCTTCGGTAACCGGTGTCTTCGGCTGGTTGCCCCGGCGGGCGACCTGACCATATGGGGCGATGCGACGATCGAAGACGACGGCGAACCGGACAGGTCGCTGCCAGGCGCCAGGGAACTCCCGGTTTCGGAGTTGCCGGATGATTGCCTCGTCTACCTGATGGGCAGTCGCTATTGCGAGACGGATCGTCTCAGTCAAATTGCTTGGGATATGTTCGGCACCGTCTCACCCGGCTGGGGCCGCGTTCAGGCGATCTGCGACTTCGTTCACGGCCATATCCAATTCGACTATCTGCAGGCGCGATCGACGCGGACAGCCTTCGAGGCGTTTCACGAACGTGTCGGCGTTTGTCGCGACTTTGCGCATCTCGCGGTGGCGTTGTGCCGGTGCCTCAACATTCCTGCCCGATATATCAATGGCCATCTCGGCGACATCGGTATTCCCGTCGTCGATCCGATGGACTTCAGCGCCTGGATCGAGGTCTTCCTCGACGGTGCATGGCATGCATTCGATCCGCGCAACAACACGCCGCGGATCGGTCGTATCATCGTCGCACGCGGGCGCGACGCCGCCGACATACCGCTCATCAATTCCTTCGGACCGCATGTGCTGAAGGCGTTTCGAGTCTGGACCTATGAGGTGACGAACCTGGAGCAGATGCAAAGCGTCGCCGAAGGCGCTGTTTAGAACGAGACCTGGACGGATGCGGCAATGTCCGGCCTCAGGCTTTGCCGCAGGCGCCAGCTGTCGCAGGATTGCCTCTCCCACACACTTTGGCGCGACGTGCTTTAGAACGGCGGTTGAAAGATGTCGGCGTCGTGCCATCTTGGGTGTGAGCAGTCATTAGCGGAAGATAAGGAGTTTCGCAGTCCATGTTCGATCATATTTCCATCGGCGTAAAAGACCTGGAAAGAGCCCGCCGTTTCTACGATGCGGCGCTGGCGCCGCTCGGATATGAGCGCCTGTCCAATTCCGACACCACGATCGGCTACGGCCCGGACACGGTCGGGCTCTGGGTGATGCAGGTCGAACAGCCTGTTGTTGCCGACATGCGATCGGGGCTGCATTTCTGCTTCGTCGCGCCTGATGAGGCGGCGGTCGATGCCTTTCACGCGGCGGCCGTCGCATCCGGCGGCACGGATAATGGTGAACCGGGTGTGCGGCCGGATTATGGGCGCTTCTATTACGCCGCCTTCATCATCGACCCGGACGGCTACCGCCTCGAAGCGTACTTTCACAAAGGCGAGCTATAACGGACCGTCAGGCAGCGGCTCTCGGAATGGATACGCAGCAGCCGGAGGCTTCGAGCGCTCTATTGGCTACATCGATGAACAGGCGACGGAACCAGCGCGCCCGGCCGTCCGTCTGGTCGACTCGGCGATAAAGCATCGTCACGGGATCGGCCGGCAGCGAAAGCGGCGGCTCGCAAAGCATCAGCCCATGTAACTGCGCCATGCAGCGACCGATCGATTCCGGCACGGTGGCAATGGCGGGCATCGCCTTCAGCACCATCGGCAGAGCGGAAAAGCGCGGGACGGTCGCCACCACCTGTCTCACATCGCCGGTGCGGTTCAGCGCCATATCGATACCGGTCGAGGTGTTGCCTTCGAACGAGACGGTGACATGCGCGACATTGGCGAAATCCTTGAGGCTCAACGGCGCCTTCAGCCCGAGCTGAGCTTCATCGTAGATGCAGATCGAGACTTGGTCGAACAGCGGCGCGCGAATGTGCCAGGAGGCGGGCTCGTCGTGCATCGCAACGCTGAAATCGAAGACGCCTTCATCCAGCCGGCGTGCGGCATCGCGCTTTTCGGAAGCGATACCGATCAGCCGGGCGCCGGGTGAAAGCTGGAGAAGACGGGCGGCAAGCGGGCCGAAGAAGGCCGATTCCAGATTGTCGCACATGCCGATGCGGAACTCGCCCTGCCAGCTTGCCGGATCGAACTCGGCCTGCGGGCGGATGGCGCGCTCGATGCCCGACAGCGCATCCTCGATCGCCGGGGCGATGGACAGGGCGCGCGGCGTCGGCTGCAGGCCGCGGCCGACACGTACGAATAGTTCATCGTCCAGCGCCTCGCGCAGGCGCCGCAAGGCAGCCGACAGACCCGGTTGGCCGAGCAGCAGCCGCTCGGCGGCGCGACTGACATTGCGCTCCTGCATCAGCACCGAAAAGGCCAGCAGGAGATTGAGGTCGATCTTGCGAAGGGTGACATCATTCATCATCGTCAGTAATACCTGGCATGGCTACTATCAATTTGCAATAGGAATGGAAGCTGTACATTTTCTCGTTCCCTGCCGCCCGGCAACCTCCCCCGATGAGGCGGCAGCAAAAAAGGAACGATTTCGATGACTCTTTCCAAATCGCCAAGCGGAGCGGGGCTGGCATTGCTGCTGCTCTGCGCCGCCAATTTCCTCGACGCCATGGACGTCTCCACCATCGGCGTTGCCTTACCTGCCATCCAGGCCGAACTCGGCATGGAGGCGACATCGCTGCAATGGGCCGTCAGCGCCTATGTGCTCGGTTATGGCGGCTTCCTGCTGCTCGGCGGCCGGGTCGCCGATGTCTTCGGCCATCGCCGCGTCTTCCTCTGGTCGCTGGCGATCTTTGCCGCCGCCAGCATCGCCGGCGGCTTCGTCAACAGCGGCCCGACGCTGATCGCCGCCCGATTGGTCAAGGGCATTGCCGCCGCCTTCACCGCGCCTGCGGCGCTTGCGCTGCTGCTCTCCGTCTTCGGCGAGGGAACGGCACGGGCAAGGGCGCTCGGGGTCTTCTCCTCCACCGGCGCCGCCGGCTTTGTGCTCGGCATGGTGCTCGGTGGTGCTGCGACGATTATCAGCTGGAGGGCGACACTGGTCATGGGCGCGCCCGTCGCCATCCTGACGCTTTTTGTTGCGCCACTGGTGCTGCCCGCCGACCCGAAAAGGACAGGACCGCGGCCGGCCTTCGACTGGGCCGGCGCGCTAACAATCACCCCCGGGCTGCTGCTCTTCGTCTTCGGCATCACCAATGCCGCGGCCGCCGGCTGGCAGGCTTTTGCGACCTGGGGTTCGCTCGTCGCGTCGCTGACGCTGATCCTGCTCTTCCTCGTGGTCGAAGCGCGCCATGCCGATCCAATGGTGCCGCTCGGCATGTTCCGCCGGGCCAAGCTCCGGCATGCCAATGCCATTGCCGCCCTCTTCCAGGGCGCCTATGTCGGCTTCCAGTTCCTGGCGACGCTCTATTATCAGAACGTCCTCGGCTGGTCGGCCTTCACCACCGGCTTCTGCTTTGCGCTTGGCGGCGTCTTCGTGATGTTCCTGGCGCCACGTTTTGCGACGCTCGCGCAAAATCGCGGCGCCACCGGGCTGATGGCGGCGGGTGTCGGCCTGCAGGCGTTCAGCTATATCTTCTGGGTGACCGCACTCGGACATGTCGACCCGATCCTGCTCGTGCTGTTCTCGCAGATCCCGCTCGGCCTCGGCTACGCCATGACCTACCCCTCGGTACAGGTCGCGGCCCTTTCCGACGTGGAGGACGACAAGTCGGGGCTCGCCTCCGGACTGCTCTTCGCCTCCTTCCAGATCGGCGGCGGCATCGTGCTTGCGGCGGCCTCGGCAGTCTTCGGCGCCGCACCGCATTTCGGCTGGAACCCCTATGTCGCCGGCATCGCTTTCGTGGCGCTGCTTGCGGTGGCGATTACCCTGCTTGCAGCCGCCGGTCCGCGGACGTCGGCCGCCCGGAGACCCAGCTATCAGGCGGCGGAATGACCATTATCGGCCCGCACCCTGACAGGTGCGGGCTGCTCATGAACCGGAGCGACAGCTGCAAAGAATCCCGTTGCGTTGCCTGGGTGAAAGGCGCATGGTCGCAACTTCGGCAGCCAGTGTAAGGGCGCTGCCGACTGAGGGTTTTTATACCCTTGCCCCGATGAAAGGAGGACCGATGTCTTCCACTTTCGAAAAGTCGCATCTGACTTCGTCCGATCTCGACATGCTGCAAGGCGTGCTCGACGATGCCGGCTACGACGCCAAAATCCTGATCGGCAACGAACGTGTCTTCAACGTCGCCGCCATACTATTGATCAGACTGTTCGAAGAGGGCGTCACCTCGCCGGCCATGCTCTCACAAGCGCTGGAACACCATTTCGGCAAGCTGAAGACGCCGCCGAAACCGGTAACCCCCGTCTTTAACCGATATGCAATACAGGGATTGCCCCGCGAAAGACGCGCCGCCGGCTAGAGCATGATGCCGAAAAGTGTGAGCGGTTTTCGGACGACATCATGCTCTCACTGATGTTCTAGCGGCAAACGAGCCGCCCGGCTCCGAAGGAATATCGTGCGAAAAACCCTCTTGCTTTGTATCTGCGTCGCAGCGGCCGGTTATTTCGGATGGGTGCAATTCGGGGCTTACCAACAACGCGAGCAGGCTAGAGATCTTGCCGACATCGACAGGGAGCGCCGGGTGGCGCTCCTGGAAATCGATGGCTGCCGGGCAAAAGTGGATCTGCTTCTGTCGATGACAGACCGACTGCTCAAGGCCGGCGGCATGCTGGTGCCGCTCGATATCGGAAGGGACATCGAACTCTGTTTGGCCCGCGGCATCGTGTCTGCATCAGGCCGCGCGGAGATGGAAAGAACGAAGCTGATCCGCCTGTTTCCCGTGAATGACTAAGCGCGTCGCAAGATTCATCCCTCGCGCTTTAGCCCTGTTGTTTCGCACGCCGTTATCGCTAAACCGCTGCCCAGTTTTGCGCGGCTCACTTTATCCCCTGTGGAAATATGGCTTTCCTGCGGCGGTGGCCTTAATGGCACCTCAATTTTACTCTATAAGGAGGGCTCGCTGATTTGGCCGATGCGGCATTTGCGGTGACCGGGTTTCCGGCCCCGCCATTTTCCCGATCGCGAAAGCATGGTGACGTCCCGTCTCAACGTCGGGTTTGGCTTTCGGTGACCTCTCCGGTCATCCGCCTCCAGACAGCGATGCGGTTTCAGCAGGCATCATTTTCATTCCATCCCTGCGGCCCGGTGTTGTCGGGTTGCCCCTCATGACGATCCCGCGATCTCCGATCGCGACCGACAAGCGGGGCGAATACCACGCAGGCTGCGGCTTTCAATTTCGATCTAAAGGGAGATTTTATCGATGGCAAAAGGACAGGTAAGAAGCAATCGCGAGGTCCGGAAGCCGAAGAAGGACAAGCAGGCAGCGAAGGTGGAAAGCACATTCGCCAATCAGATGAAGACGGCGACCAAAACCGCTCCGCAGGGCAGTGCTCCAAAGAAATAGAACCTCTTATCGAGCCCCCGCTCCGCCCCCGTGCGCATAACAGCGCAAGTGATAGCGCGTCTTGTCGGACGCGCCGCGCTCCGGCGTGACACCATCACCCATTGACATGTTTTCAGAAAAACAGGAATTGCTGTAACCATGACCACTCTTCATACGATGTACCACTTCGACTATCCGCTCTTCCTCATTCGTTCGGCCGTGGTGATTGCACTCGGCTTTTCGGCGATCGCCGCCTTTCACGGCGTCACTCTGTGATCGAATCTGCGCGCCGCAGCGAGTGCGAGGAAATCCAAGTGGCCCCTATGGGTGAGCCCGACGACAACCCGGAGCGATCCGAAAACCCGGATCGATCCGCGGAGCAAGCGGCGCTTTTCGCTGAAAAGCGCTGGCTGAAGATCCTTGCCGGATATCGCCAGCCGCGGGCCGGACGCAGCGCCTTCGAGCTTGCCGTCACCGTCGTCCCCTTCGCGCTGTTCTGGGCTGCCGCATGGGCAGCGGTTCATTACAGCTTCTGGCCAGGCCTGATCCTCGTCCTTCCCGCCGCCGCTTTCCTGCTCCGGCTGTTCATGATCCAGCATGATTGCGGCCACGGCTCGTTTTTCGCCCGTCGCCGCGTCGATGACTGGGTTGGACGCACGATCGGCATCCTGACGCTGACACCTTACGACTATTGGCGCCGCGCGCATGCGGAACACCACGCCTCGGCCGGGAACCTGGACGAGCGCGGCGTTGGCGACATCGAAACGCTGACGATCGCCGAATATAACGCGCTGTCGCGCTGGGGCCGGCTCGGCTATCGGCTCTACCGGCACCCGATCGTGATGTTCGGGATCGGACCGGCATGGCTGTTCCTCTTCAAGCAGCGCCTGCCTTTCGGCATGATGCGCTCCGGCGCCCTGCCCTGGATCTCGACCATGGCGACCAATCTTGCCATCGCAGTGGTCGCCGCGCTGCTGATCTGGGCGGTCGGGATCGTCCCCTTTTTACTGGTGCATCTTCCGACCGTGCTTCTGGCAGGTGCTGCCGGCGTCTGGTTGTTCTACGTCCAGCATCAATTCGAGGAAACACATTGGTCGAAGGAGCCGGACTGGCAGTTCCAGCATGCGGCCCTGCACGGCGCCTCGCATTACGACCTGCCGCCGGTGCTGCGCTGGATCACCGGCAATATCGGCATCCACCACGTACATCATCTGTCGAGCCGGGTGCCGTATTACCGGCTGCCGGAGGTGCTGCGAGATCATCCTGAGCTTGCCGATCTGGGCCGCATCACGCTCATGGAAAGCCTGCGTTGCGTCAAGCTGGTGCTGTGGGACGAACAGACGAAACGACTGGTCTCGTTTCGTGAGGCGGCGCGGCTTGCCGCAGCATGATGACGGGGCGTTAGAGCGGTTTAGCTTTCACGGAAGCGCAGAGCCGCTCTGACCTTTTGCCTGCATCCAATTCCAGGGAAAGCCGCCTCCTTCCCTGGAATTGTTTAGCGGTAGCCTGTCACATCCGCCGGCCTGCCCGGATCCTGCACTTCCACCATGTAGCGCCAGCAATCCGGCCGCGAACCGTCGATATCGTCGAAGCCATAGGTCTTGGCCACTCCGCCGCTCGACAGCGACTGGCCGTTCCAGCGGGCGCGGTCGGGGTCGGCGGCTATGGCCGCAACGGCCCGGCCGACGAAGCGCGGGGTTTCGGAAATGGCGAAATGCGGCTGCACCTTCGTCGCCTCGCGCCAGTTCTCCTCGCGAACACCATAAGCATCCAGCATCATTTCAGAACGCAGCCAGCCGGGCGTGATCGAAACGGCGGTGGCGCCGTGTTTTTCCAAATCTTGCGCATGTGCCCAGGCCATGCGGGTGACGCCTGTCTTGACCAGGTCGTAAAAGGGCGAGAGCCGGTAATGGGTGGCATTGTATTCGGCCGTGCCGTCGGTCATCTCCACCAGCAGCCCGCCGGGCCGCTCGATCATCAGCGGCAGGGCGTAATGGGCGGTGATCAGATGCGTCTCGATGCCGAGCTGCAGCATGCGCAGGCCCTTGTCCAGCGAATGCTCCCAGACGGCCTTGTCCCATTCGAACAGCTTCTCACAGCCCCAGATGTCGTTGACCAGAATATCGAGCCGGCCAGCTTCGCCGCGGATGCGGGCGACCAACGCCTCGACCTGTTGCTGGACGAGATGGTCCACCTGCACGGCAATGCCCTTGCCGCCGGCTGATGTCACCAGCTCGGCCGTCTCCTCGATCGTCTCCGGCCTGGCATACTCGGATTGCTGGGCGCGCGTCGTGCGCCCGGTCACGTAGACGGTGGCGCCGGCGGCACCAAGTTCCACCGCGATGCCTCGGCCGGCGCCGCGCGTAGCACCCGCCACCAAGGCCACTTTCTCCCGCAAGTTCGCTGTCACTTCTCCATCCTCCACGCTAGAACGGCCTTCATGCCGTAAGCACCCGGGTTTAGCTCTTGTTTTTACGCAATTCCGGACGGAAAACCGCTTCACACTTTTCCCGGAATTGCTCCAGCTGGCACTGCTTGTATATAAACGAATGATCGTTTACATTCGAAGCGAATGCAAGAGGAATTTCATGCCGCGTCGCCGCACAGTTTCCGATGAACAGCTTCTCGCCATGGTGCTGGCGCTGATCCACGCCGAGGGGCCGGATGCGGCGACCTTTGCGGCGGTGGCGAAAGCCAGCGGTCTTTCCGGCTCGACGCTGGTGCAGCGTTTCGCGACGAAAGCGGCGATGCTGCGCGCTGCGCTGCTTCACGCCTGGGACCGGCTGGATGCGGAAACGGCGCGGCTTGCCGGGAGCGTGGCGAAAACCCCGGAAGGCGCCGTCGCGCTGCTCGTCGGCCTGTCGCAGGATTACGGCGACAATGCCGCCGCCTATGGCGAGGGACTGCTGGTGCTTCGCGAGGACTTCCGCGATCCGGTGCTGCAGGCCCGGGGTGCAGCCTGGGGAACGGCGCTGACGAAAGCGATCGCACGCTGCTTCAGCTCGGCGAGCGATCCGGAGACGATCGCCCGGCTGATGCTGGCGCAATGGCAGGGTTCGCTCACCTGGTGGGGATTTGGCGCAGACGGCCCGGTGGCTGCCTATGTGGAGACGGAATTGAAGCGCTTCCTGACAGCAGTGAAGCCCTGATCCCCGCTTAGACTAGCATTACAGCTGCATATAGTTGGAATATCTGAATCCATGGGTTTCCGTGATCCGTAGGTCATGGATGACAGGCGTATCGATTGAGGCGACGCTGGAGCTTTGGGCGTCTTCGTTGCGTGATGTGAAAGCGCGAATGCACCTCTGGCGCCTTGCAGCGGTTCAGGGCATCCTATGATGGCTGAAAGTTGTGTTTATGGCAGTTGGAGGAATGCCGATGCGCTGCTTTACCGTGCTTGGACCTTCGCAGACCGGAAAATCAACAGTCGTGGAAAAGCTCGGCTCCCTGGAAGGGGCGGCGAGAAAATCCAGCTCCCCTTATGGATTGAACCTCACAGAATTCACCTTTGGAAATGAGTCGTGGTGTGCGCTGGATGCGCCAGGACCCAATGAAGCGTTGGCGCATGCACAGCACGCGCTTCTCGCCAGCGACGCCTGCATCCTGTGCGTTTCATCGGCACCCGAGGAGGCTGTGCTCGCCGCGCCCTATCTGCGCGTAATCGAGGCCTCGGAGACGCCGTGCATCCTCTTCGTCAACCGGATGGACGAACCGAGAGGGCGGCTGAGGGACGTGATCGCCGCGCTTCAAGACTACGCCAACCACACGCTTTTGCTTCGCCAGATCCCGATCCGCGAGGGGGACAGGATCATAGGCAGTTGCGATCTGATTTCCGAACGGGCGTGGCGCTACCGGGAAGGCCAGACTTCGGCGCTGATCGCAATCCCCGAAAGCGCCGCCGAGCGCGAGCACGAAGCGCGCAGCGAGCTCCTGGAACACCTGTCCGAATTCGATGACTGGCTTCTCGAGGAACTGATCGAAGATCGCGAGCCGCCCAGCGACGCGCTCTATGCCATTTCATCGCGGGTTCTCAGGGAAAACAGGATTATTCCAGTCCTGATCGGTGCCGCAAGTCACGGCAACGGCATGATGAGGCTGATGAAGGCGCTGCGCCACGAGGCGCCGCCGGTGGGGGTTCTTCGACAGCGCCTGGCTCGTGCGGGCAATGTCGATGAAAACAAGCTGACCGCCGTGAGCTTCCATGCCTATCATCGCCAGAATGTCGGTAAGACAGTGCTCGTGCGCGCGCTTGGCGTGGGACTGCGGCAGGGCGCATCACTGGGCGGCTCCAGCCTCGGCGCCGTACAGCATCTCGCAAACGGGCGGTCCAATTCGGCGGTTGTGCCTGCGTCGGGGGATGTGTTTGCGACGGTCAAGTCCGACCACTTGCCCGTCCCTTCGCTGTTGACATCAGACGCGGTGGTCGCCCCGCCTGAATGGACGGAGCCACCCACGCCGATGCTTGAAAGGATCCTAATCCCAGGCAGCGAGCGCGATGAAAACAAGCTCTCCGAAACGCTGGCAAAACTTTCCGCGACGGATCGCGGCCTAACGGTCTTGCAGGAGGAAAGCACCGGCGCCCAGCTCGTCTGCGCCCAGGGGCCGGTGCATCTGCGCGATCTCTGCCGAACCCTGTCCGACGTGTTTCACATCGCCGTAACCGATCGAACGCCCAGCCCGATCTACCGCGAGACAATTGCGAAACCATCTGAGGTTCATTACCGTCACCGCAAACAGACCGGCGGTGCCGGACAGTTCGCGGATGTGAAGCTGAGCATTCGCCCCAATGAGCGCGGCCGGGGCTTCACCTTTAGCGAAACCGTCAAGGGTGGCGTCGTTCCGCGCAACTACATCCCTGCTGTCGAAGCAGGCGCGCGCGAAGCGATGGAGAAAGGGCCGCTAGGCTTCCAGGTCATCGATGTCGGCGTAACGCTGTACGATGGTCAGCACCATGCCGTCGACAGTTCGGAACACGCCTTCCGGACTGCGTCGAAAATGGGAGTGCGACAGGCGCTTTCCGAAGGGTCGGCCGTTTTAATGCAACCGGTCTTCCGCAGCGAAATTCACATTCCGTCGATCTATTCCGGCAGCCTCGTCCAGATCGTCTCCGCTCTCAAGGGTCAGGTTCTCGGCTTCGACCGGGATGAAACCGCTAAGGGATGGGACATCTTCCGGGCACTCATTCCGGGCGGCGCACTTGACGATCTGGCGCGGGCGCTGCGCTCGGCGACGCAGGGCATTGGTTACTTTTCCAAGACCTTCGATCACTTCGAGGAGTTATACGGCAAGGAAGCGGACGCCATCGTGAGGGCACACGAGGGACCAGGCGTCGCACACTGAAACGTTCGCGCCACTTCATGCTCGTTCGCAGAATGGGCTCGTGTCGTTTGGCAGTTAACCGTGAGAATGCGCCGTTTCACGCTACCTATGGCATTTAATCTGAGATTCGCGGGAGCGATTATCGGCCACTAACCGCTTCTAATGCATCATGGCCTCTAATGCAGATCTCGATGCGGCCTTGGCGGTCATCAAAAGAAGACATCCGTACGGCAAATCCGAAATCCGAACCCAATCAAGGAGGATTGAACATGCCTACGATCATCTACAAGAAACCCGGCTTACGTCCGAAGACCTGGCAACGGTCGTCGTATTCGCGGATAACGTCGCAAGGAACTGCTTCGACGAATTCCCCACCGGTGAATCGAAATCGGTCTCCGAATGCCTGTCGTCTAACATTACAGTTGCATTTTTGATTTGCGGTGGACTTGCCTTGCTGCGGCTTGATGCGCCCGTCGCCAAAGCGACCATGCGATGACGGATGAAGGTTCAATTCGCCGTCGTGCAAGGTGGGCAACTGTAATGTTAGGCGTCCTCATCGTCCTTCTCCTCGCCCACGGTCAGCGGCCAGTCGACGACGTAATCCTCGAGATCGTCGAGATCGATCTCATTTTCGTTGATCGCGCGGCCTCGCGCGGAAATGCCGGCGGCATGGACGGTCTCCGGGTCGCCGGAGACGAGCGGGTGCCACCAGTAGAGGTCGCGGCCTTCATTGACCAGCCGGTAGCCGCAGGTGGGCGGCAACCAGGCGATATCAGGCACATTTTCCTTGGTCAGCTGCACGCAGTCCGGCACGAAATCCCAGCGGTTCTCATAGCTGGAGCAGCGACAGCTTTCGCCGTCGAGCAGCTTGCAGCTGACCGAGGTGAAATAGATATCGCCACTATCCCATTCCTCGATCTTGTTGAGACAACAGAGGCCGCAGCCGTCGCAGAGGCTTTCCCACTCGGCGACGCTCATTTCGGCAAGCGTCTTGCTCTTCCAGAAGGGCAGATCGTTCATCGTTCGTTTCTTGCAACAGCGACCCGCAAATTCGCGTGACCCTGATGCATCTCTCTTGTTATCAGCCGCAAAATCAATCAATCCTTCAGTATACTCCTGGTACTCGGAGAATTCTCTCCTCGTATCGGAGAGCTTTGCGGCCATATGCGGGCCTCGCGCTTTTGTCGGATATGATCGAAGCGCAATCAGGCGGGAATACAGGACGTGCAGGATCCGGACAACCCAGGAAATGGGCCAGAAAAAAGGCCCGGAAAAGCGGCGAACGAGGCGGCGGAAAAGCGGCCGGCGAAGAGCCGTCACATTCTGCTGCGTATCGATTCCTGGATCGATTCGACCGTCTGGAACGCCGGCTTCCGCGCCGCCGAGATCTGGGAAGACATTACCATCTTTTTCCGCCGTTTCCGCGTGCGCGGCTGGAAGCGCATGGTCTTCGAACTTGCCGGCGAGGGACTGACGCTCGGAGCGGCCGGCTCGGTGCTGATGCTGCTGCTTGCCCAGCCTGCCTTCGAGGCGACCAAGGAAGACTGGCGCAACCGCGGCGATTTCGCCGTCACCTTCACCGACCGCTACGGCAATGTCATCGGCCATCGCGGCGTCATCCACCAGAATTCCGTACCGATCGACGAGCTGCCGGATTCGCTGATCAAATCGGTGATCGCCACCGAGGACCGGCGCTTCTTCGACCATTTCGGCATCGATTTCATCGGCCTCTTCCGCGCCATGAGCGAGAATGCGCGCGCCGGCGAAGTCGTCCAAGGCGGCTCGACACTGACGCAGCAGCTCGCCAAGAACCTGTTCCTGTCGAACGAACGCTCGATCGACCGCAAGGTCACCGAGGCGTTCCTGGCGCTTTGGCTCGAGGCGAACCTTTCCAAGAAGGAAATCCTCTCCACCTATCTCGACCGCGCCTATATGGGCGGCGGCACTTTTGGCGCAGCGGCGGCGGCGCAGTTCTATTTCGGCAAGAACATCACCGATGTGAACCTTGCCGAATCCGCCATGCTTGCCGGCCTGTTCAAGGCGCCGGCGAAATACGCGCCGCATGTCAACCTGCCGGCGGCGCGTGCCCGCGCCAACGAAGTGCTGACCAATCTGGTGCAGAGCGGGCTGATGACCGAGGGCCAGGTGATCGCCGCCAGGCGCAATCCAGCTACCGTCGTCGACCGCAACGAGGTGGAATCGCCCGATTTCTTCCTCGATTGGGCTTTCGACGAGGTCCAGCGGCTTTCGTCGCGCTTCCACCAGCATTCGCTGATCGTGCGCACGACGATCGACATGGGCATCCAGAAGGCGGCCGAGGATTCGGTCGAGACGTCGCTGCGCGAATATGGCGAGGCCTATCACGCCAAGCAGGGCGCGATGGTGATGATCGAAAACGGCGGGGCCGTGCGCGCCATGGTCGGCGGCCGGGATTACGGCGAGAGCCAGTTCAACCGCGCCAGCAGGGCGCTGCGCCAGCCAGGCTCGTCCTTCAAGGTCTACACTTATGCGGTGGCGATGGAGAGCGGCATGACGCCGCAGACGACGATCGTCGATGCGCCGATCTACTGGGGCAACTGGAGCCCTCACAATTACGCAAACCGCTATGCCGGCCGCATCACGCTTGAGACCGCGATCGCCCAGTCGATCAACACCGTGCCGGTGCGGCTCGCCAAGGAAAAACTCGGCATTCAGCCGATCCGGGCGATGGCGAAGAACCTCGGCGTCGAAACGCCGATCCGCGACGACGTCACCATCCCGATCGGCACCTCCGAGGTGACGGTCCTCGACCAGGCGACGGCCTATGCCACCTTCCCGGCCGGCGGCTACCAGTCGCGCCGCCACGGCATCACCCAGATCCTCGATTACGACGGTGACGTGCTCTACGATTTCGACCGTGACGAACCGGCGCCGAAACGTGTGCTCTCCGAACAGGCCGACGCCTATATGAACCAGATGCTGTCGCGCGTCCCCTATGTCGGCACGGCGCGCAAGGCGGCTCTCGACAACGGCATCCTGACGGCCGGCAAGACCGGCACGACCCAGGCCTATCGCGACGCCTGGTTCGTTGGGTTCACCGGCAATTACACCTGCGCCGTCTGGTTCGGCAATGACGACTACACCTCGACCAACGAGATGACCGGCGGTTCGCTGCCGGCGATGACTTTCAAGCGCGCCATGGATTACGCCCATCAGGGTGTGACGCTGCGCGCCATCCCCGGCGTCGAAAATCCCCTGCCCTCGGAAAAGGACCTCGCCAAGACCGCCGCCGCCAAGCCGCAGGACGGATTGCCGCAGCTCATCCGGCCGCGCATGCTCTCGGTTCAATCGACTGGCATCCTCAAGAAGCTCGGCGAAAAGCTGAAGGATGCCGCCCCACTCGCGCCGGCGAAGGTGGCGAGCGCGGAGTAGCCGGCCCAGGAGATTGCCGGTAGCTGCCCCCCATCCGCCTGCCGGCATCTCTGGGTGAAAGTCCGTATTGCCGCAGTTGGCAGACTGCTTTGCCGCTTGGACATAACCGGGGATCAATCGCCCATGTCACTGCCCGGCATTCCACCCTGCCAGAATCAGTGGTAACCCTTTCATCCGATATGGTTTTCAAGGTCATGACGTGTTTCGATTCCCCCTCTTTATCGCGATCACGCTGATCGTCGCCTTCGGCGGCGGGATCATGATTTCGCTTTATGCGCTGGATGCGACACAGGGTTTCGGGGCGATCAAGCTCGGCGCCTGGGAGGCCTTTCCAGCGTTGCAGACGGTCGAGGCCGATCCTTATGCCAAGTCGCACCGGGCGCGCGCCGGCAAGCTGCTCTATGGCAGCGCCGAGGGTCTGACCTTCACGGCGAGTGTCGACGACGAAGGCGCGCGGCTGAATGCCGGCTGCCGCTACCGCATCAGCGGGCAGACGCCGCCTGCCCGGCTCTGGACCCTCTTTACCGCCGACAATGGCGGCAATCCGGCAGCGGTGAAGACCGGGCATCCCTCAGCGCTCAATTCCTGGACCGTGCTGCGCAATCAAGACAGCAGTTTCTCGGTTGAGATCTCCGCCGTCGCGCAGCCGGGCAACTGGCTGGCCTTGCCAGAGGCCGGCACCTTCCGGCTGGTGCTGACGCTGTTCGACACACCGACAGCCGGCAGTTCCGGCGTGATCGACCTCGCCATGCCGAAGCTCACCAAGACCGGATGCGGCAATGCTTAGGATATTCTTCGCGGTCCTGACCGGTCTTTTCGGCGCAGCCCTGCTGCATCTCGTCATCATCCTGTCGCTGCCGCATTTCACCGGCAGGGATGCGGCGACCCGCGTGGAGGCAGAGGGCGACCTCAATAATTTCTACCTGCTCGGCGACCAATATGACGAGGCCGGCCTTGCCAATGGCGACCCCTTCCTGCGCACCGCCGTCTGCTCCTTCGACGTCGAGGATGCGCCGGTACATTTCACCGCCAAGGGCAATGTGCCCTTCTGGTCGATCGCGATCTATGACAGCGCCTCCAACGAGGTCTTCAGCATGAATGACAGGACATCGGTCGGCGGCGCGCTCGATGTGCTGGCCGGCAGTCCGATCCAGCTGACCGACCTGCGCAAGAACTTGCCGCAGGAGCTGCAGCAGGCGATCCTGGTGGAAATGGCACGGCCGGACGGCTATGCCGTGCTGCGGACGCTGGCGCCGCAGGCGAGCTTCGATGAGGCTGCGCGCAACTTCCTGACGGAAGCCGGCTGCGAGCAATTCGCCGCTCGCTGAGGTTGAAGAGCGGTTACTTCTTGTTGACGCGCGGCGCGGGCGCCGGACGATGTTTCGGGCTCTCGGTCAACCGCTCGTAGCGGACGCCGGTGAACCAAAGGATCTTGGCTTCGCGGGGCTCTTTGTCCGGGCGACGCGGCGCCCGCGGCCGCCGATCCGCCAATGCGACTACTATTGCCATTCTCGTCTCCATGCACTGCCCGAGACGGATGAAGTTGCGATGGATTTCACCCTGCCCGCCAATGTGCGGGCCGGCGCGTCCTGCAGTACCGGGATGACCGGCCCGAGGGCATTCGCGCCTTTCCCACGGCACCTGATTGAAATACCGTGATGCGGAGTTTCAACGATCCAAATACTCAAATCGCGTCGTTCCTATCCGAATTGAGACAGATGACAGTTAACAGTTTACTAATGTTCAGCCGAGGCCAAACACAGTTCACGTTACTTCCCCTTTAACGCGCGAAGAGTTGATTTGGTTTCACGCCGCCTACACAAACGGCCGGCTGGAGATCAACGGATAAAATTAGAACCAATTCATATAGTTGACATCGGCGCTGCAATCCGCCGGCCGGGAAAAAGGCGATGTTGCAAAAATACATCATGAAAATATTTAATTGCGAGGCGCTGAGATGCGCGTATGTTCGCTCATGTCGGTCACACGTTTCCGGGCTCCGATCGATCGGGATTTTCCACGTTCTTGCCGGAATGCGGAGGGCAAGCGGTGTCTTTGCTGGTCAATTCATCTTTCTCGCCTGAAGATCTCGACGTGCTGCGCAGTGCGCTTGATGCCTGGTGCTCAGAACGGCGGATCGACATCAAAAGCGTCGACGCGCAATTCGCGGCATCCACAGCACTCGACCTTTATCAGGCCGGTTACGACAGCCGCGAAAAACTGCTGCACGCGCTGCGCGATCACAGGGCCGCCTGAGTTTTTCCACCACCGCGGCAGCGATGCTGCAATCGTCGCAGCACGCCTTCCAAACCATGCATTTTTATATTGCCGGCCAACCATGTCGCAACACGTTCCGCGTGTATATTTCTGTTGCATTTTAATAAAATCTTCAGCATGCATTAACCGTACCGGTGTAGGATTTGTTCATAACCGTATGGCCTGACATGCGTTCCGCCAGCGCATATCGGCCTTGGTCCCCTTGTTCTGCGTTTTCGGGGTGTTTTTGTGCGTGACCGGTTTCGAGACCTAGAAGGCCCCTTGGCCGTCAGGAAAAAGGACGTGGTACTAATGGCGACTGTCAGCAGTTTCGAGAACCTGTCTCATCCGACACGGTCCGAACTGCGCCAATTCGCCGAACTTTTCATGCCGCTGTTCCAGGCCTCCTCCGACGAGGCCAAGCGCCAGGCGGTCGCGGCGCTGTCCCAATGCGAGAACATGCCGGCCGCCGTGGCGCTGTTCATCGGCAACCAGCCGATCGATATCGCAGCCCCCTTTCTTGCCGCCTCGAAGGCAATCGCCGACGATACGCTGATCACCATCGCGCGCATGCAGGGTGCAACGCATGTCAAGGCGATCGTCAGCCGCGATTCACTCTCGCCGAAGGTCATCGATGCTTTGGTGGCGCTGCGCCAGAGCCAGCCGCGGTCGGCGGCCACATCGGCGCCGGTCATGGAATCGCCGGCGGTGCCGCTTTCGCCAGCGCCGACCGAGACCAACGAGGCAGATGCGCTGGCGGAACAGCGGATTGCCAATGAAGAGGCGTTGCGCGAGCGTATCCTCGGCCTTGCCGGCCATCTCGGCCGTGCCGACGAGGACAGGCTCGGTCTGCGCACGCTCACCGACATTCAAGAGGCGCTGCTGGTGCGCTTTGCCCGCTCGCGTGAAGCGACGCATTTCGCAACCGCGCTTGCCGATGCGCTTTCCGCCAGCCGCTGGCTTGCCGAGCGCATCATGCTCGATCTTTCCGGCCAGCAGCTCGCCACGACCCTGACCAGCCTCGGCATGGGCTTTCTCGATGCCGTCTTCGTGCTCGAAAGGCTCTATCCGCACCTTGCCGAACAGCAGCATAACGTTACGCGCGGCTGGATGGTGCTCGATGCGCTCGACCCGGAAGAATGCCACGAACGCGTCGAAGCCTGGCGGCGCGCCGATCGCTACACCTATAAGCCGGAAGCGACCGATGCACCCGCGCCGGCAGCAACGCCCGACTATCGCTTCATCCGCCAGGCGCCGCCGCAGCGCGACATGCGCGTCATGGGGCGGCGGTCTCGCTGAACTGCGGTTGATGACCTTACCACCTACAGCGGTTCAAAATGACGCTGAGCTGACGAGCGCCTTGGCTCAGCCGCCCTTCGCAAGCGGGATCATGTCCCCCAGTTCCTCCGCCTCCAGCTCGACGATCCAGAGATCGGGGTCGAATTTGCGTTCACGCTCCAGCATCGCGCGGACCGCCTCCGGATCGCCGCGCGACAGGCGGATCTCGAACAGCCGGTCGCCGGCCTGACCTTCGCCGAAGGCTGTCTGCGGTGCCGGCGCGTAGAGCGTTTCCAGGCCGTCGCGGAAGTGCTGGCGGATGAAGATCGCACCCGCCTCCTCCGCACCCTTCTTCTCGACGGCGGCGAAATCGCCGCTGGCGAAGACGCGGCGCAGGAGGGCTGAAATGAAGATGTCGGCGCGTAATCTCATCGGTGCGGTATAGACCGGCGCGTCGGTGGCGGCAATGCGGGGCCAGAGTTTGACCCCAGGGGTCAGACCTTGACTGCCAGCCGTAATCCTCCCCAATGCCGTCCGCGCACCGTGATCGGAGCGGAGATATCTTTCATCATCACGAAATTGCCGCCGCCCATGTCGCGCCTGTAGGTCTGGACGAGGAAGGGCGCGGTGCTGCGACCGGCTGCAAGGCCAACGCGATCGGCAAAGATGCGGCGGTTGCGGCAATTGGCAGTGTTCCAGACGCTGTCGCCAGGCCGCTGGGCTTGCGAGAATTTTCGGTTGTGGGTCGGCAGATAGCCATTCTCGTCGATCGCCGCGCAGAAGGCGATGCGCTCGTCCAAGGTTGTGACGGGTTCCTGGATCGGCGGCAGCAGGCGGTCGGTGAGTTCGGTGAAGGCCGCCATCATCTGTGCAGGATCAGAGCCCGGTATCGGCCGATACCGTCGCTCGAAAAGAGCATCGAGCCCGATCTGACCTTCCGCGACGGCGCGTTCGAAGGCGCCGGAAATCTGTCTTGCCACCGACTGCGCTTCCTCGATCCAACGGCTGTCGGCGGTCTTGACGCCGGCACTCGCCGTCAGCTGGATCAGGGTTTCCGAGAGGCCGACGACGCTGTCGACGCGTTTTGCCGCCTGCTGCAGCCGGACATTCGAGCCGGCGACCTCGGCCGACATCTCGCCGAGCTTCTGGACGAAGCCGGCGCATTGCTGGTCGACCGCCTCGGTGGTGTTGGCCATGACAGTCGAACTGTCGAGGATGCGGGTGATGACATGTTCCATGCTTTCGAAGGCGCCGCGCATCGCCTCCGACTTGTCACGCACGCCGGCGGCACTGTCGCGCGCATCGCTGCCGACGGCCGACAGCCGGTCGATCTTCACGCGCAGTTCGTCCAGCGTCTGCTGGATGGAGCCGGTCGCCTTCGAGGTCTGCAGCGAAAGCGCCCGGACCTCAGCGGCGACGACCGCAAAACCCTTGCCCGCATCGCCGGCGCGCGCCGCCTCGATCGCGGCATTCAGCGCCAGCAGGTTGGTCTGGCGGGCGATGGTGCTGATCTCCTCGGCGATATTGTCGACATCGGCAAGCGACTTCGAGAAGCCGGCGATCTCAGCGCCGATCTCGTTGGAGGACTGAACCATGTGGCCGATCTCGGCGACGGAGCCCGTCAGGCGATCAGCCGACTCCTTCAGCATGTGACGGGCCTCGGCCGCCGTGCGATCGGTCTCGCGCAGCGACACGGCGACCGAGCGGTTGGTCTCGGCAATCGAAAGCGCGGTGCGGGTGACGTGATCGAAGGCGGAGGCATGCCGGGCCGACATTCCCGCCATGTCCTGGATGGCGCCGGCGATATCCACGAGATCGATGCCAAGGGTGGAGGCTTCTTCGGCAAGACGCAGCAGGATGTGGCGCAGCGCCTCGCGATCAGGCCCTCCCGCTTCGACCGCCGGTTCTCCGGCCAGATCGTCTATCGCCTTCAGCGCATGCATGACCGACGCCCCCCCCCGCCCAATCAGAAAAGCTTCAGGCAACATGGTTAATAAGTTGCAAACAGCGGCAGAACCTTAGACTTAGGTTGTAGGGAAAGAGGACTCCGTGACTGTAGGCCGGCCGTGTGGCGCCCCATCAGCTGGCGATGAAGCCCGTCAGCCGCACGCTCAGCTGCCAGAGGCGTTCGGCAAATTCCGGATCGGTTGCCCAAGGACGGACACCGAGCATCTCGGTCGAATCGCCGGGGACGGCGGTGGCGATATCGCAGTTCTCGCAATAGACGCCGCCGAGACCCTCGAGCTTCTCGCTGACGGCGCACCAGACGGTGGTCGACGCCCCTTGCTCAATCGTCTTCTTGTTGTTTTCCGGATCGATGACCGGCTTGCCGCCCTCGTCGACATAGCCGCTCGCCTTGAGGAAGTCGCTCGACTGATGGCGGACCAGATTGGTGGTGACGATCCCGCCGGGATGCAGCGAGAAGGCCCGGATACCGTGCTTCGCACCCAAAGCGTCCAGTGAGATCGCAAAGAGAGCATTTGCCGTCTTCGACTGGCCATAGGCGAGATAGGGCGCGTATTCGCGGTTCTCGAAATTCGGATCGTCGAAATCGACGCCGGAGAAGACGTGGCCGCGCGAGGAGACGGCGACAACGCGCGCGCCCTCGGCCTTTACCAGCGCCGGCCAGAGACGGGCAGTGAGCTGGAAATGGCCGAGATGATTGGTGGAGAACTGCGATTCGTAACCGCGGGCGTCACGCGTCAACGGGTTCGCCATGACGGCAGCATTGTTGATGAGCAGATGCAGGGGCTCGCCGCTAGCGAGGAAGCGATCGGCAAAATCGTCGATCGACCCGGGGTCCATCAGGTCGAGCTTTTCCACCGCGAGGCCGGGAACGCTTTGCACGGCCGCCTTGGCTTTTCCAAGATTGCGGGCGGGGACGACAACCCTGGCGCCGGCTTCGGCGAGCACACGAGCCGTCTCGAGGCCAAGACCGGAATAACCGCCGGTGACGATCGCGACCTTGCCTGAAAGATCGTGCCCGGCAATGACGTCGGCGGCGGTTGAGGCCGCACCGAAGCCGGAACCGATGGGAGCTTGTGGGGTGGACATGACGTGCCCTCCGTTGTTGCATGATGGCCTTATGTACGCCCGGAAAACGGGATTCTGAATGCTTGCAAATCCCGATTTCCTGCTGCATCGTTCAAAAATGATCAGTGACCCGCTCTCCGAAATGCTCAATCTGCTCGATGCGCGCTGCCTTGTGTCGGGTGGGCTGATCGCCGGCGGCGCCTGGGCGCTGCGCTTCCCCCGGCCGAACCGGATCAAGATCAGCGCGGTCGCCAAGGGGCGCTGCTGGCTCTGCCTCGACAATGGCAGAGAACCCATTCTGCTGGAGTCAGGCGACGTTGCGCTTCTGAACGGCCAGCACTCCTTCATCCTGGCGAGCGACCTTGCCGTTGCGCCCACTGACGCGGTCGGCGCCTTCAAGGAAAAGGTCGATGGCATGGCACGCCACGGCGTTGGCGAGGATTTTCACTATCTCGGCGGCCACATCGCGCTCGGGCCGCAGGGCATGGAGCTGCTGTCCGACGTATTGCCGCCGATCATTCATGTGCGCGCCGCCCTTGCCGAAGCCGGCGTGCTGCGCTGGCTGCTCGACCAGTTGGTGCGGGAGATGGCGGCAAAGCGGCCAGGCGCCCTGCTCGCCTCGACCCAGCTTGCGCAGTTGATGTTCGTGCAGGTGCTGAGGGCGCACATCATGAGCTCGGCGCCATTGACGGTCGGGTGGCTCCGAGCCTTCGGCGACGATCGCATTGCGCCGGCGCTGCGGCTGATGCATGGCGATCCCGGCCGGTCCTGGCAGCTTGGCGAACTGGCAAAGGCGGCCGGCATGTCGCGCACGAGCTTTGCCCTGCGGTTCAAGACCGTGGCGGGGGTTGCGCCGCTCACCTATCTGATCGGCTGGCGCATGCGCCTTGCCGAACGCGAGCTGCGGGAGGGCAGCATGCCGGTTTCAGCACTGGCGCTTTCGCTCGGCTACACATCCGAAAGCGCCTTCAGCAACGCCTTCAAACGAATGACGGGTATGGCGCCCAGGCGCTACCGCGTGGCGATGGCCCGCAAGGCCGGGCCGATCGAAGAGGTGGTGGATGTCGAGGGGCAGGCGATGACGACGCATTACAGGCTTTTGAAGGCGGCATCGTAGCGGCGCGAGATCCGCATGATTTTAGGCCCGATCGGCCCAGCAGCATCATGCTCTCAATGCTGTCGCCCGCATTCCGTGATGAAGTGGATTAAAGATGGCCGTCGCCTGTGTAGCATTTGTCCGGACGTATTTTTGAAGACATGCGGCCCATTGGCTGGAATGTTGGCCAGCGAAGATGCGCTCAGGGTCGACGCCTGTCCGCGGAAGATGAATTGCAGCTCCCCCTCCATGACATTGTCTCATTCCGTACCATTCCACCGGTCGAGTCACGACCCTGATAAGTTGAATCAACTGATTTGGTATAGAAGGAGAAAATGATGACTGTCACCGTGATCAAACCCGCACAGGATCGGAAAAAAGTGTCCGATGCTTATGAACTTGACTATTTTGTGCAGAAACACGCCATCGCCAGAATGGACGCGATCCGGATTCTCAATCTGCACCGATCTGATCGAGATGCCTCCGATCGCGCCGCGCATCGTCTCAAAAGGTGATCTACCAACCGGGACGAGACGGACGGGATTTTCCCTTTCATTTGCCAATGAGATTTAACGCGAGGCCGACCAGCGCATCCTTGGTCGTCGTCCCCTTTTGAAAGGCATACAAAAGAACGGTTAAGAGATCCGAGCCGTCTTCGCTATCGGGCGAGATGTCATGCCGGGCGCAGGCCTCTTGGAAGGCGATCAGGAGCACTGTCGAAGCGGTCTCGTCTACATGTTGATTGTAAAATGAAGTCACGCATCATCCTTAAGGGTTGCCGACGTCAAATGCGTTCAGTTGTCGATCAGGCAGGCCGTATCAACGGCGCGGCGTCATTCGGAACCGGCTTCGATTTACCAAGAGGAATGCCGGTCAGCCGTTCGTATTCTATCTCAGCCGGGCCATAGGTGCCTTGGCAGAGGTGCATCAGCCCGGTGCGATCCTGCACGAGAACTGCCCCACGTTGCGATTTGATGAAGTGCTTCGCTTCTAGAATTTGCAGGGCCACTGTTACACCCGGCCTACGCACGCCAAGCATCATCGCAAGAAATTCATGGGTCACATAGAAGCTGTCGCCACTGACGCGGTCGTGAACCATGAGGATCCATCGCGCCAGCCGCTCTTCCAGTTTGATCTGACCGTTTGCAAGAGCGGTGTAGGTGGTCTGGATACCGAGCGTACGGGCATAATGCATCAAGAGTTCTGTTAACGCGGCGCTCTGAGACATCGCGTCTTGAAGATTGCCGGCAGAAATACGAAGCGCCGAGCCGCCCATCTGGACGAAGCAGTCGAACGGGCTTTCTGTATCGCCCTGGACCAGCGACGTTCCAGTCATGCCATCCCTGCCGAAAAGGCCGACCTCGACGGTTGAACCGCCCTCTTTGCTTGCCACCACCGAACCAAGACCCGTCTCGAAAAAATAGACGAAGTTGATCGGCTGATGCGCCTTTTCGAGCGACTGACGAAGGTTGAGCTGCATTCTCTCCAGACTGGGGGCAAGCAGGCGCCGATCTTCAGGGGCAAGGGCACACAACAAATGGTTCTTGAACGTGCTCATATTTTGGTTGGTCATCGTGCTCTCTGGGGCGAAAGCACGACGATCTTCCAAACGTCAGCGCCCTTACGTGGCTGACGTCATATATAAGGTTGCGCTTAAAAACTGCATTGCGCAACAACTTTTGTACGAAATCGTACAGAGTTGCACCTAGGCGTTGTTTTGGAAGGAGGATTTGGCCCACACTGGTTACGCTTGTGATGCGGCGACTGGTCGTCGTTTGCCGATGCCGTTTCGGAGCGATGTCTCCTGAAGTTTGAGTCGGCGAACTTCATCTTCCCCGCGCGCAGCGAGAATGAAAACACGTTCTTTCCCATCGGGAGCTCGAACCTCGGCGACAACGTCTCGCGCTATCAGCTCTTCCATGGTGATATCCGATACCCCCGGGATCACCGAAGTCGGCTGCGGTTCTGGATAATATTGGTCGAGAAATCTGATAGCCTTGTTTTGTCTGTTGCCGAGGCCAAGCCGCGGCCCGTCGTCAAATTCCTCCCTGCGTTCACATTGCACTTGGCTTGACGAAGCCGGTCGACGTTTCATCGCTATTTCCTCTCGCGTTTTTGATATGATCGGGAAGTCGGTCAGTTGCAGACCGGATGGGTAAAAAGCTCGTCTGCCTTTTCGTTGGCCATAGGAAGAAAACGGGAAAATCCCTCTATTCTTCACGACATCGCGCCAGATTGGCACAGCTTGCACATACTGACGGGCACAACGAGCCGTTGCAACAATAGTTCCGTGTGTATCGACTCTCAGCGCGCTGGAGCGGCCGGCGTCAGCTGTCGGGTCCGCAATCGGGATAGGCGGCCCTACTCATCTTCAGTCGTCCGGTTGGAGCTCCGAGGCTAGTAGAACTAACGGTTCGACCGCTTGCAAGCTTAGGTCGACAGAAAAATATCTAAGGGCCCCTTCGCGTCTGACATTGCTTCAGGATCGAGACGCTGGGATTGGCCCGAGGGACGCTTGTCACGTGCGGCAGTTTCGATTCATCCGGCAATGCGGTGCAGGAAGGCCTTGCCATACTGACCTGGCGCCGTTTTGCGAGGCGCGGAAGCTAGATCGCCCCGATGTCCTTAAGTTTCTTCAGCACAGCCTGGTTCGGCTCGCCGTCTTCGGGCAGGTTGTAGTGCTTCTGAAAATGGCGGATGGCCGCGCGCGTCTGTTCGCCGGCAACGCCGTCGACGCCGACATTGGCATAGGCCATGTTGGAAAGACCCTTCTGGATCTTCAACACCAGGTCGACATTGGTGATTTGGCTGGATGGAACCTGCTTTGCCGCAGATGGAACCGTTTTGACGGTCTTCTCGGCGCTGCGGATCGCCGCGGCCACCGGGTCTTCCGCCGCCGCCTTCGAGCTCACATCCTCGGGCGGCCTTTCGGCGGGTACGGTCGAGGGGCCGGCAGCATCGGTCTTCAGCGCCACTAGCACCTCTGGTGTCGGATCGCCGGTCTGGGTCATGCCGACGGTTTCCTCGAAGAACAGAATGGCCGCACTGGTGCGGGGGCCGATAATGCCGTCGGGTATGCCGTTATAGAGGCCGCGACGCACCAGCTGCTGCTGGATGTCCATGACGAGCTGGCTCGGCTGCTGGCCGGGTGCGGCAGGCGCCGGTGTCGCGTTGGTGGTGGCGGCATCCTGCGGCCGTTCGATCCGGAAGGTGGTGACGTCGCCCTGTTGCTCCTCGGCCGGGCGGCGGGCGCCGATCACGGTCGGAGACTGCGGATCGCGGGTGCGGAAGATCGGATGCGGATGCAGGCCCGGCTGATACCAGAGCGCATTGGCGGCGACGAAGGAGAAGATGACGGCGAAGGTGATCGCGCCGCCGGCGACCGACGGATTGCGGCCGATGACGCCGCCGAGCACCGAGGCGCCCTGCAGGCCGACCCCGCCGAGCACGGATGCGCCCTGCAGGCCGAGCCCGCCGAGGGCGGCAGCGCCTGACATCAGAAGGCCCGGCTGCTGCCGTTTTCCCTTAGGCGATTTTCGCTTGCGCGCGGCCATCGAAACGCCCCTCTTCCAATCCTGCACCACTATTGACCGCGCCCTTCAGCCGCGGCGGAAACTCGACAGTCGCGCCATGACCGGCGTCTTCGGCGTGCTGTGCACCCGAGCCGTCCGTCGCAATCTCGATGGTGATAATCGTGCCTTCGCCCGGCTGGCTGGCGATGGCGAAATACCCGCCATGCAGCGCTACCAGACCCTTGACCAGGGAGAGACCGAGGCCGGAGCCTTCGAAGCGGCGGGTATAATCGTTCTGGATCTGGACGAAGGGCTGGCCGAGCAATGCCAGCTTGTCGGCCGGGATGCCGATGCCGGTGTCGCTGACCGTCAGCTTGAGGATGCCGTCGCGCGCTGCCGCATCGACCGAGACGACGCCGCCGGCCTCGGTGAACTTTATGGCATTGCCGACGAGATTGATGAGGATCTGCTGGATGGCGCGCTGATCGGCGACGACCTCGCCGAGGCCGCGCTGGATACGGCTGGTCAGCGTGAGGCCCTTGGTCTTGGCCTGCAATGCCAGCATCGATTCGCAGGATTTGACGGAGCTCGATATGTCGAAGGCTTCGAGGATCAGCTCGTAGCGGCCGGCTTCGATCTTGCTCATGTCGAGCATAGTGTTGACGACAGACAGCAGATGCGCCCCGGATTCGCGGACCAGGCCGACATATTCGCGCTGGCGGTCGTTTTCGAACTTGCCGAAATATTCGCCGATCAGGATGTCGGAAAAACCGAGAATGGCGTTCAGCGGCGTGCGCAGCTCATGGCTGACGGCCGCGAGGAAGCGCGATTTGGCGTCATTTGCTGATTCGGCATCGGCCGCGCGGTTCTGGGCTTCGTCACGCAGCTGCTGCTCGACGGAGACATCGCGCAGCTGGGCAATGACGGCGGCGAGTTCGCCGTCGGCGTCGCGCCGGGCCGTCATGTCCATTCTCAGATAGGCGAACTGGCGCTGATCACGCGAGACCGAAGGCCGGTCGAGGCGCAGGTCGACGCTCTGAGCATCCTCGCCTCGGCGCAGGCCATCGAGCGCCTGCAGGAAAAGAATGCGGTCGGAGACATGCACCTGCTCGAGGAAGCCCCTGCCCTTCGGATCGCGCATCCAGGCGAGGAAATCGCGCCGGTCGCGACCACCGACGGTCGCCACACTGCCATGCGGGTCGAGGAAGAAGACGAGGCCCGGGGTGGCGGCAAGGAAGAAATCCTCGGCCGACTGCGTGGCGATACCGGCGGACGAACCCTGGCGGGCGAGCGCGATGCTGCCGACGGCGGAAAAGAGAAAGGCGGCGCAGACCATGGCGACACCTGCCGGCAGCGCCACGGCCGGACTGGTGACCGCCGAAAGGCCGATAGGAGCGGCAACGAGAGCAGCCGACGAGAGCAGCACGAGGCGGCGCAGGATCGCGAGCTCGCGTTGGCGCACGGCTTCACCGCCGCCCGTCCGGGAGAGCCAGCTTGTCGCTGCCCGGTCTACGAGGGCCGTCATCCAGCCGCCAATGTTACTCAATACACGCACGCAATACCCGCCCGAAAGGCTGTCTATCGATCCGGACAATAGGCCTTGGCGACTTAAAGAAAGGATAAGGCAAAAGCGCTGTTCACAGCCTGAAACGGCTGAAATTCTCGTTTTGAAGCATCTGGAAGGCTCTTTGCCTTTTGTGGTTAATAGGGGGTAAGCGACGGATTTTCCTCATATTTCAGCATTGCGTTAACTCCTGTGGCAAGGCGAGCCGGCAAAAGTCCTGCAATTGCAAGCAGGTGCTGCCCTGATGCTTAACGGCGATCGCTCGCATTCGACTAAAATGTCCCTCAAATGCCGTTCGCTAAAATTTGAACTAAATTTGCCGCAAATGCGCGTGAGTTTCGAAAAGCGGCATTCGCAACTTGGCGGTAGGGTGAAAACACACCGGACAACCGGCCTGATTCGGCAACAAGAACCGGACGGGGAAACAGGATGGGCAACGACAATGTGGTTTCTGATCAAAGGATCCTTCTGGTTTGGCCTCGTGCTCGTGCTTCTTTCCGTCTTCAGCACGGAGAGTTCCGACAAGCTCGCCAACGGCCCGCAATTGCAGCTGTCCGACGCGTTCACGGCGGCAAGCGGCGCCTATGACTATTTGACCGGCATGTGCTCGGAGAAGCCCGAAGTCTGCGCCAAGGGTACGGAGACCCTCACCGCACTCGGCTACCGGGCTCGCGAAGGCGCCCGCGTTGCCTATGAACTTCTCGACAGCCAGTTCAAGGACGAGGCGCCGGCAACCGCAAAGCTTGCCGAACCGCAGATGCCGGTGGCGCTCAACATGCCTTCCCTCACCACGCCTGCCATCCAGGAAAAGGTGCGCGAGGCAAAAGCCGCGCTCAACCAGCCGATGCCTTACCGTCCGCCGGTCGAAGATGACGCCTCCTCTGAGACGGTGGTGACCGGCGCGATCCCGCTGCCGACGCCGAAGCCGGCGACCTGACGAAATTCCTGCGGGTAATCGCCCGCAACGCATTTGTTCTTACGCAATTCCGGTCGGAAAACCGCTTCGCACTTTTCCTGGAATTGCCTTGAGCTTGCATCGGTGGTCCGCATGACGCGGAGATGCCCCATGCCTGACGTGCCTGCCCTGTTTAATTCAGCATGTTGCTGCGCCGTGAGGATGCCCATCCCTCACGGCGTTTCTTTTTAACGGTTCAAATCTGCCGGTCTTTCACCTATATGCAGTCTTAGAGCACTTCCTGACGCATTCCGGACGCAAAACCGCTGCGCACTTTTGCTGGAACTGCTTTACTAGTGAAAGGCTTCTCCATGGCATCCCTCGACCAGATCATCGACGACTTTGCTTTCCTGGACGATTGGGAAGATCGCTACCGTTACGTCATCGAACTCGGCAAGGCGCTGCCCGACTTGGCGGAGGAGAAGCGTACCTCGGAGAATAAGGTGATGGGCTGCGCCAGCCAGGTGTGGCTGGTGAGCCATACGACAGGCGATCCCGACAACCCGGTCATGAGCTTCGAGGGTGATTCCGACGCCCATATTGTGCGCGGTCTCGTCGCCATCGTGCTTGCCACCTATTCCGGCAAGACAGCATCCGAGATCGCCGGGCTCGATGCCTTCGAGATATTCTCGAAGATCGGCCTGGTGGAGAACCTGTCATCGCAGCGCTCGAACGGATTGCGCTCGATGGTGAACAGGATCCGCGAAGAGGCAAGAGTCCGCGCTGCGGCTTGACCGCGATCGTGGCTGGCCGGCTTTGAGAGCCGCAATCCAGTATATTAACACTTGCTCATAGTATAGGAATACATTCTAAGCCTGTCGGCAAAGCATAAGACGGGATGTCTTACGCTGCCGTGGGCGTCCGGCCGAATCAGTTGCGACGCTCGAAATACCCGAAAGGTATTTCTTCGTCTTGCGAAGGCACAAAAAAGCCGGGCACAAGACCCGGCTTTTGTCGTCGATGCTTTCGAAAAAGCTCAGCCGCGGCCGCGCTTGCGGCGCTGCCCGAGGCCCATCTCCTTTGCCAAGCGCGAACGCGCTTCGGCATAAGCGGGCGCTACCATCGGGTAATCGGTCGGCAGGTCCCACTTCTCGCGGTATTCTTCCGGCGAGAGGCTGTGATGCGTCATCAGGTGACGCTTGAGGGACTTGAAGTTGCCGCCGCATTCCAAACACGTGATCTGCTCGTCCTGTACGGACTTGCGGACAGAAACTGCAGGCTTCTGTTTTTCGACGATCGCCGCAGCAGGCTGCGGTACGGACGTGTTGCTCAGTGCCGAATGCACGTCGGAAATCAGATTGGCCAGGTCGCTGACCGGTACAACATGGTTGCTGACATAGGCCGCGACGATGTCGGCTGTCAGTTCCACAAGCAGCTCCGGCGCACTGCCGGTCGCTATATCCGTCATATTATTTCTCCTGTTAGCATGCTCAAACGGTCTTTGACTGACACGCCAAAGACCCGCCTCGTAGAAGCGAACAGCAAAAGCACAGGAAGCGACCTTCTGTTTCGAAAAACGCGAAATCCACCCCTAGATTCCGAAGAGCGTGACCTGTTCTTATACTGCCTGACTGGAAACCACTACGTCATGCCCCAGGCGATGGCCTCAGTTTAGACATTAAAAATCAAAACTGAGGGACTTGGAAGCAGTACGATTGCAATTCACAATCAGAACTCTACTTGCATTTTCAAATACCATCGTTTGGTCGAAAGGCCAATTATTATTTGTCGTTTTTCTTGAGAAAAAATGACAGATGAAGAATTGAGGGGCTCTTCGGCAAGCTTTACTCACAGCTTCCTGTGCATAAGTTTTGCATAAATCTGGTAAAGTCGCCGAACAGCATAGGCTCAACGATCCCTGATATCGTCACGGACCGAGAGTGCACCGAGATCATATCCCGAACGATGGGCAACTCTGGCAAGCAGATGGGCCGCCACCGGTGCCGTCAGCAGGAAGAAGACGAAACCGGCAATGGCGCGGGCGAGAATCGCCGGGTCCTGCGAATAAAGGCCGGCGGCAAGGAGCAACAGGCCGGAGCCGACAGTCCCCGCCTTCGAGGCCGAATGCATGCGCGTATAGAGATCAGGCAGCCGGACCAGGCCGATCGCTGCCGCAAGCGCAAAGAGCGCACCGACGATCAAAAGCAGGGCGGTGATGGCAGCCACGATATAATCGATCATCGCTTCTTCCCCCCTGCCCGGCGCTTTTGCGGGTTGCCATTTGCCGCAGCGGCGGGCGGCTTCGATTTGATGTTGCCGCGCGACAGCACAAATCGGGCGAAGGCGACGGTCGCCAGGAAACCGACGAGGCCGAGCGAGATGGCAATATCGATATAAAGCGAAAAGCCGGTCTTGACCGCGATGACGGCGATGAAGCCGATGGCGATGCCGGTCAGCATGTCGAGGGCGAGGATCCGGTCCGGCAATGTCGGGCCGGCAACGACGCGCCAGACGGTCAGAATCAGCGCCAGGCCGAGGATGACGAGTGCGGCCGAGGATGCGGCTGCGACGATGGCGGCAGGTGTGATCACCGGAAGGCCTCCATGATCTTGCGTTCGAAACCGTTGGCGATATCACGCTTGGTCGTCTCGGGATCGGAACAATCAAGCGCGTGCACATAGAGCGTGCGGCGATCTGTGGAGACGTCGACCGAAAGCGTGCCTGGAGTCAGCGTGATGAGGTTTGCAAGCAGGGTGATCTCGAAATCGCTCGTCACCGTCAGCGGGAAGGCGAAGATGCCGGGCTTCAGCTTCATATCGGGCGAGAGCACGGTGACCGTGACCTTCCAGGCCGAGAGCGACAATTCCTTGAGGAACAGAGCGGCGAGCGAGAGTACCGGGAGGACGCGGGGGATACGTCCCTTGCCGCCGAAGGATTCGCGGATGATGACCAGCGCCAGGGCCCCGAGCAGGACGCCGAGGACGAGATTGTGCAGCGAGGCGCTGCCGGTAACAGTGACCCAGGCAGTGGCAAGCAGCAGGTTGAAGAGGAAGAAGATCACGGCGCGCGCCCTTCCGGGAAGACCGAATGAAGATAGGCCTGGGGATCGGCCAGGCCGGCGGCGGCCGATTGCGATAGCGCCAGCAACTGTTCCGGCAAGATGCCGAAGCCGATGACCAGCGCGGTCAGCGCGGCGAGCGGCAGGCCCGTGCGCCACCTCGGTCCGGACGGCGTCAGTGCTATCGCCGCCGGGCGCCAATAGGCGAGCAGGAAGAGACGACCGAAGGCGATCGTCGTCAGAAAACCGCCGACGAGGATCGAGGTTGCCAGCCACCAGGCGCCGAGATCGAGCGAGGCCTTGACGAGAATGACTTTCGGCCAGAAGCCGGAAAAGGGCGGCAGGCCACAGGCGGCCAGGAAGAGCACGAGGGAGAGCGCGGTGAAGCCGCCGCTTTGCCTGTAGAGCCCGCCGAGCGACGACAGCGAAAAGCCGCCGCCGCGCCGGGCGATCTCGCCGGCGGCAAGATAAAGTGCGGTCATCAGCACCATGGAATGGAGCGCATAGAAGACCGCGCCGCTGATGCCGCCAAGGCCGCCGAGCGCGACGCCGGCAAGCATGTTGCCGATGCCCGATATGACGACATAGCCGAACAGCCTGCGGATATCGTTTTCGGCAAGCGCGCCGAGAGCGCCGACGACAATCGTCGCGGCGGCGGCGAGCGCGATCACCGGGCTCAATTCCTGGCTCTCCATCGGCAACAGCATGACCATCACCCGGATCAGCGCGTAGATGCCGACCTTGGTGAGCAGGCCGGCAAACAGCGCCGAGACCACGATGCGCGGCGTGTGGTAGGCGGCGGGCAGCCAGAAATTAACCGGGAAGGCTGCCGCCTTCATGCCGAAGGCGAGCAGGAAGAGGCTTGCCAGCGTCATCAGCGGCGCTGTGCCGCGCAAATCCCCAGCTTTTGCAGCGATATCGGCCATGTTGAGCGTGCCGAAGGCGGCATAGAGAATACCGACGCCGACCAGGAACAGGGTCGTGGCAATCAGATTGAGCACCGCATATTTCAGCGCGCCGTCGATCTGCTCACGTTCGGAACCGAGGATGATCAGCCCGAAGGAGGAGATCAGCAGCACCTCGAACCAGACATAGAGATTGAAGATATCGCCGGTGAGAAAGGCGCCAGTGACGCCGGCCATCAGCAGCATGAGCAGTGGGAAGAAGCCGTATCGCCGGCCGCTTTCGCCGATATCGGCCAGCGCATAGATGCCGCCGGCGAGCGCGGCAAGGGCCGCGGTGAAGGCCATCAACGCACCGAAGAGATCGACGGTGAAGGCGATGCCGAAGGGCGGCAGCCAGCGGCCCATGACCATGGTCAGCGGCCCCTCGGCCGCGACCTTGGCAAGCAGCGCCGCATCGATCAGCGCCAGCGCCGCAAGGCCGGGGATGGCAAGCCAGGCCTGCAGACGGGGATAGCCGCGCAGCATCAGCAGGACGGCACCCAGCGTAATGCAATGGGCGACCGGCAGGACGGCGAGCCAATGCCCGATCGGCACCGGGGCGGCGATCAGGGCGGCAGAGAGATCGACGGTGGTGGGGGCGGCCATCAGATGGCGCCTCCGCTGTCGCGAGAGAAGGCCCGCCGTGGGGCACCCCCCTCTGCCCTGCCGGGCATCTCCCCCACAAGGGGGGAGATCGATAGGTGGCCAAGGCTTCCCCTAACATCGGCGTCGACGCCTGTAGCTCTATGGCTGCTGTCATTACCCCGCAAACTGATCAACGCCGATCGGCCTAGACGAGGCTTCGCCACTTGCCGATCTCCCCCCTTGTGGGGGAGATGCCCGGCAGGGCAGAGGGGGGTGAGCATCCGCACCGCGGTGGCGATCCGGGCAGTGGAAAGGTCGATGATAGAGGTGGGGGCGGCCATCAAGTGGTGCCTCTGCTACCGCGAGAGAGGGCCTGCCGTGGGGTGAGCATCCGCACTAACATCCGCCTCAATACCCCAATGGCGGCAGCGGCCGGTCGTCGGGCTCGGCGGCGCGCATGTCGTTGGTGTCGTCGGTGCCGAGGTCCTGATAGGCGCGGTAGGTCAGCACCAGCAGGAAGGCGAGGAAGGAGAAGGAGATGACGATCGCCGTCAGGATAAGCGCCTGTGGCAGCGGGTTGGCCGTGCCTGCGGGCAGACTGTCGAGACCCGCCGGGATGATCGGCGGCACCTCGCGCGTCAGCCGGCCGCCGGTAAAGAGCAGCAGATTGACGGCGTTGCCGAGGATGGCGATGCCGAGCATGATGCGGATCGAGAATTTCGACAACATCAGATAGATGGCGGCGGCAAAGAACAGGCCGACGAGGATCGCCAGAAGCGGCTCCATCATTCCACCTCCTTTTCCTCGAGCGCCAGTGCGATCGAGGTGATGGCGCCGAGCACGACAAGATAGACGCCGATATCGAAGAGCATGACGCTGGACAGCGGCACCTCGGCGCCGAAAAGCGTCGGATAGATCCAGAGGCCGGTCATGAAGGGAACGGCAAACAGGATGGAGAGAAGACCGGCCGCCGTCGACAGCAGCAAGCCGAAGCCGGCAATCGACAGCGGATGGAAGAACAGCGCCCGGCGAACGGCGCCAACGCCGCGGGCAATGCCGTAGATCGCCAGTCCCGAGGCGGCGATCAGCCCGCCGATGAAGCCGCCGCCCGGCTCGTTATGGCCGCGCAGCAGCACGAAGACGGAAAACAGCAGCATCAGCGCGGTGAGGAACGGGGCGACGGTGCGGAAGATGAGGGTGTTCACGCGCTCAGCCCTCCGCCGCGGGATCGTTGGCGGCAAGCTTGCGCTCGCTGCCGGCGCGGATGCGGATCAGCGCCAGAATGGCAAGGCCGGTGACCGCGACGACGGCGATTTCGCCGAGCGTGTCGGTGCCACGGAAATCGACGATGATGACGTTGACGACATTGGCGCCGTGGGCGATCGATTTGGAATAGGCGTTGAAGAAGGCCGTCAGCGCATCGTTGAACGGCGCCTCGGTCGCGCGCATCAGCAAAAGCGTGAAGCCGAGGCCACAGGCGAGCGCCAGCGCGCCGTCGAAGAGCTTGCGGCCGAGCGGCCGCCGATCGGCGGGCGAGAGACGGAGCCTGGTCATGACCAGGGCAAGAATCACCACCGAAAGGGTTTCGACCATGAACTGGGTGAAGGACAGATCCGGCGCGCCGAACAGCAGGAAGATGATGGCGACGGCGAAACCCTGGATGCCGAGCGAGACGATCGCTGTCAGCCGATCGCGGGCGACGAGCACGGCGGCAAGGCCGAAGGCGGCGATCAGGAAGACCGCCCATTCATAGAGCCTGACATCGGCCGGCCAGGCCGGAAGACGCGGCAGTTCGCCATAGACGACGAGCGGGACGATGAGGATGGCGGCGACGCAGAGGAAGGTGCAGGTGACATAGATCTCCAGCCTCCCCGGCTGGAGCACACGCATGAGGCGGCCGGAAAAGCGGACAAGGCCGGATATAGCAACATCAAAACCATGGTCCGGCCCAGGTCCGGCCGCGCGCAGGAAAACGGCCATCAGGAAACGGGCGCGGGCGAGCTGCCAGTAGACGCCGATGCCGAGCAGCACGGTCAGGGCAGAGAGCGCCAAGGGCAGGCCGACATGCGGCGTCAGCGAAATGTCGATTTCGACGGGTGTCTGGCGGATGGCGGATGCGATCGGCGAGGATAGGACGATATGGGTGAAGGTCGAAAAGATCGCCGCGAGCAGGCCGAGGAGGGCGAGAACGGCCGGGCCGAGCCAAAGCAGGACGGGCGCTTCGTGCGGCGGTTTCGGCGTCTCCACCGGTTGGCCGATGAAGGGTTTCAGCGCCACGGCGAAGGCGACGGCAAACATCAGCGCATTGCCGAAGACGGTTATGGCGGTAAAGGTGAGTGCGCGGACATCGCCACTGACGAGCGCCGTATAGATCTCCTCCTTGGCGAGGAAGCCGAAGAAGGGCGGCAGGCCGGCCATCGAGAAGGCCGCCGCAAGGGCGATCATCCAGGTGACCGGCATCGCCCGCATCAGGCCACTGAGCCTGGTAATATCGCGCGTGCCGGTCTCGTGATCGATGATGCCGGCGACCATGAAGAGCGCGCCTTTGAAGAGGGAATGCGCCACCAGATAGAGCGCCGCCGCCTCCACCGCATGGTCCGAGCCGAAGCCGATCAGCATGACGAGCAGGCCGAGCGAGGAGACGGTGGTATAGGCGAGCTGGAGCTTCAGGTCGGTCTGGCGGATGGCAAGCGCTGTGCCGACCACCAGCGTCAGCCCGCCGAAGAAGGGCAGTAGGATCTCCCAGGCAGGGGTCGCCCCCATGACGGGATTGAGCCGCATCAGCAGATAGACGCCTGCCTTCACCATGGTGGCTGAATGCAGATAGGCGGAAACCGGCGTCGGCGCCTCCATGGCATTCGGCAGCCAGAAATGGAAGGGAAATTGCGCCGACTTGGTGAAGGCGCCGCCCAGGACCAGAAGGAGGGCAGCCAGATAGAACGGGCTTTCGCGCACGATATCGCCTGCGCCGATGAGCTGTGACATCTCCGTGACGCCTGAGATGTTCCAGAGCAGCAGCAGACCGGCCAACAGGCAGAGCCCTCCCCCGCCGGTCACAACAAGCGCCTGCAGGGCGGCGCGGCGAGCCGCCTCACGCTCGTGATCGAAACCGATCAGCAGGAAGGAGGTGATCGACGTCAGTTCCCAGAAGACGAAGAGCATCAGGAAACTGTCGGAAACGACGACGCCGAGCATCGCGCCCATGAAGAGGAAGATGAAAGAGAAGAAGCGGCCCTGATCCTTGTGTCCTTTGAGATAGCCGCCGGCATAAAGCACGATCGAGGTGCCGATGCCGGTGATCAGCAGCGCGAAAGCCAGCGACAGGCCATCGAGGAACCAGGAGAAAGAGAGATGATAGCTCGGCACCCAGGAATAGCCGCCGGTAACGACCTCGCCGCGCGCGATCTTGGGAATGAAACGCAGGAAATGCAGGAAGGCGAGCAAGGGAGCGATCGCCAGGAGCCAGGCACCGTTTGCGCCGAAGATGCGGATGACGAAGGGGGCGGCAAGAGCGCCGACGAGCGGCAGACACAGGGCCAGAAATGTCAGAGCCGTGACATCGGCCATGTCCCCTCCTCTACTGCATAATTCAAAATGTTACAGTCCTTTGCACGTCCGACAAGGCGCGCGGCGCTGTAAAGGCAACAGACGAAAACCCGGAGAAAACCGGCCTGTCCTCTGGCTTAGGCGAAACGGGGGAGCGTCTCAAGTGATTTCGGCCGCGAGCCGCACTGCATGGTGATGTTCAAAGCCGATCAGGCCGTCGATCTCGAAAGACGCGTCAGCAGCCGAGCGATGCAACCGTGGAGGATGAAGACCACAAGCGTCAGCGGCCAGAGCAGACAGGCGACGAGCCCGGCGAGACGATGAAGCGTCACGCCGTCATGGTTGGCCCAGCCTTCCAACAGTGTGACCGCCATGGCTGCCACGGCCACGAGGCCGTAGAGCAGGACGATTGCTGTTTCAAACACCAGTGATTCTCCAATGCACGCAACATTAACCCTAACAGAAAACCCCTAACGGATGTAAAAGCAAGCCTCTTCCCCTAATTGGGTATGCGGCCAATCTCATGGCGCGCCAGCGGGAGACTTGATGAACTGAACGCGGCGCACCACATTTCTCGCGAAACGGAACCCGCCCCTCGGCGAAAGGAGCACCTCATGTCCGAAACTGCGACCACCGCCAAGATCCACAAGACCGACGCCGAATGGAAAGAGCAGCTCACTCCCGAGCAGTACCGCATCACGCGCCAGCACGGCACCGAACGCGCCTTCACCGGCCCCTACTGGGATTCCTTCGAGACAGGGCTTTACCGCTGCGTCGGCTGCAACGCGCCGCTTTTCCGCTCCGATACGAAATTCGATGCCGGCTGCGGCTGGCCGAGCTATTTCGAAGCGGTGTCACCCGAAGCGGTGATCGAGCATCGCGACACGACCCACGGCATGGTGCGCACCGAAATCCGCTGCGGCAGCTGCGACGCCCATCTCGGCCACGTCTTTCCCGACGGCCCACCGCCGACCGGCCTGCGCTACTGCATCAACGGCCACTCCATGGTGTTCGAGCCCGGGAAATAAGCGACCGGCCCCGTAATCGATGCGGCTCATCCGGTGCGATGGGTCGCTGACTTTCCCTGTCGTTCACACTATCGATGGATCGATGATCCCGAGAGAAGGCCGATGGCGCGCGATATCCTGACGACGGACCGGCTGACGCTGCGGGAGATCACCCCTGCCGACCTGCCGTTTCTTCACCGCATTTTCGGCGATGCCGAGTCCATGCGTTATTACCCCGGGATAAAGAGCTTCGACGAAACCGCGCGCTGGTTTCAAAGGCTCGCCTTCGACAGTTATGCCAGTCACGGCTTCGGCCTCTGGGCGGTGACGGACCGGCAGAGCGGCGCTTTGCTCGGCGATTGCGGCATCACGCTGCAGGAAACGTCCGCCGGGCTGGAACCAGAGATCGGCTACCATCTTTGGCGCGACCATTGGGGCAAGGGCTATGCGGCCGAGGCGGCGGCCGCCTGCCGGGATCACGCGCTTCACACCCTTGGCCTGGCGCGCATCGTCTCCATCGTCAGGCCAGACAACATTCCTTCGCAGCGCGTTGCGGAGCGGGTGCATCGGCGGCGGGAAACATTCGCCAAGGCCGGCAACCCTGATGGCGGCATGATCGAATTCTACCTCTACATCACGGACCGGACATAGAGCGGCTCAGACCCGCCTGATCACTCGTGCTCGGCGGGACAGGGCCAGGTTGTCGGTGCGGAGAGGCCGGCCGGCAGCTTGGTCGAGGCATCGCCGCAGGCAAGGTCGATCTGCGCCTGTTCGAGCCCGGTTGCGGCCGAGAGGTCAAGGCCTTCGATGCGGGTCAGGAACATGAAGGCGCGGTCGAACATCGGCGTTGTTTCGAAAGTGGCGCCGGAGAGGTCGGCACGGGAGAGATTGGCGAAAGAGAATTTCGCCGCCGTCAGCACCGCCTTGTCGAAATCGGCGCGGCCGAGCTCGGCCTTTTCGAAGCTTGCGCCGGCAAGTCGGGCACCGGCAAAATTGGCGCGCTGCAGCTCGGCGCCGGCAAAGGATGCACCATCGGCGGCGATACTGGCGAAGCTGGAGCGATAGGCCTCGATCTTGGCGAAGTTGGCGCCTTCAGCGTGTGCGCCCTCCAATGAGGCACGCACCAGTGTCGCCTTCTCCAGATTGGCGGATTTGACGTTGGCACCGGCAAGGTCGGTCAACGAGAAATCGGTGCCGACGAGATTGGCGCCTTCGAGATCACTGCCTTGCAACATCAGGTTCTTCTTGGTGCAATCCTGCCAGTCGAGCTTCGGCGAGGCCAGGCTGCCGCAATCGGCGGCTCGTGCGGCAACCGGCGGAAATGCCAAAAGGACGAGGGCAAGGAGACCGAGCGACGATCCGTGCATTGCCATTGAACTATTCACCCCCATGACGCTTACATGACGCTTTCAGGCCGCCTTTCGCGAAGCAGCCTTCCATTTTCTTACACAGCTCAGACTACAATAAAAAGATGGCGCGCGCCGTTCACAATGGATTGCGGTCCGGCTTTTCCTGGAAGGCGGTATCTACCTTGCCGGGCAGGCGGATAGTCCGCCTTGCCGGGCACGTGGATCAATCCGCCTTGCCTGGCAGGCGAAGCTCCATGCAGGTGAGGTCCAGCCAGCGGCCAAACTTGGTGCCGACTTCGGAAAATCTGCCGGCGATGCGGAAGCCGAGCTTTTCGTGCAGCCTGATCGAGGCGGTGTTCTCCGCCTCGATGCCAGCAATCATCACATGGATATTGCCGGCCGCAGCACGCGCGATCAGTTCCCGCATCAGCCGCTCGCCGATGCCGCCACCGCGGCAATCCTTGTCGACATAGACGGAATGCTCGACCGTGTGGCGGTAGCCGTCGAAAGGCCGCCAGTCGCCATAGGAGGCGTAGCCTGCGACCTTGCCCGACATTTCGGCGACGATGACGGGAAAGCCCCGCGCCCTGCGCGCCCTGAACCATTCCAGCCGGTTTTCGAGATCGACCAGCGTGTCGTTCCAGATCGCCGTCGTATGCTCGACAGCGTGATTGTAGATATCGCGAATGGCGGAAAGATCGGCTTCGGTGGCGTCGCGGAGGAGGACAGTGTCTGTCATGGTGCTCGGGTTCATATTGTTTGCGAAGGCGGGCATACGCCCCGCCTGCAAAGATGTAAACGGCGGATGCGCACTAGGAACGGCTTCGGGCACATCAGTCGTTCAGAGGCCCGGCGCCGACAGGCTGAAACAGGTGAAGACGGCCGAATAATGCACCGCCGCGGCGGTGACGACGAAGCCGTGCCAGATGGCGTTCTGGAAGCGCAGCTTCTCCCAGACATGGAAGATGACGCCGAGCGAATAGATGACACCGCCGATGACGATCAGCAGCATCGAGGCGGCGGGAATGCGCGAGGCGACGGGCTCGGCCACGAGCACGCCGCTCCAGCCCATGGCGAGATAAAGCAGGATGGCAAGACGGTCGAAACGCCCGGGAAAGGCGCATTTCAGGACAATGCCGACGGCGGCAAACAGCCAGATCGCGACCAGCATGAACAAGAGCAGCGGATCGTCGGCGCCACGTTCGAGGAAGGGCGTATAAGTGGCGGCGATCAAGAGGAAGATCGCCGAATGATCGAAGCGGCGCAGATACCACTTCGTGCGCGAGACCGGCCAGGCGTTGTAGGAAAAGGAAATGGCAAGCGTCAGCACCAGCCCGACGCCATAGATCCAGGCGGCGGCGAGCGCGCCATAGGAACTCCAGACCGTGGCGTAGAAGATCAGCACGGTGGCCCCGATCAGCGCCAGCACGAGACCGACGCCATGGACGATACCGTCGGCGATCAATTCGTATCTATCATAAGCCCAGCGAATGCCGTTGAACTCGCCCATGCACGCCAATCCGTTTCATACCCGATTGCAATCGTCGCATCGAACGGACGGGCGCGCAACTGCGGCAAAGCGCACGGGCGGTAAATCTTCGTGACAGGCAGCAGGGTGAAAAGTCAAACCTTCTGACGGTCAACCAGCACCGAGCATTTGGCATGGCGCACGACCCGATCGGCGGTGGCGCCGATGAAGTAGTTGGAAAAGTCGGGAACGTGCGAGGCGACGATAATCAGGTCGGCGCCGTGGCTTTCGGCGGCCGAGATGATCGCTTTGGCAGGCGGGCCGTTGCCGATCTCGACAGTTGCCGCAACACCGGCTGCGGCAAGCAGTGCTTGCAGCTGCTCGCGGCTGTCCTTCATGACGTCCTCGACCATATTGGCCGGCAACTCGATCGCGACATAACTCGGCACATCTTCGATGACGTTGAGCGCGATGATCTCACCGCCGTCATCGAGCAAGGACGCGGCCTTGCGGAGGATCTTTTCTCCCTTTTCGATGCCGCCGAGCGCGATCGCTACGATGATCTTTCTGTACATGGCTTCCCTCCATGACTGCGATGCATAAGCTTCCTCTAAAGAAGATATGAACGCATTGATCGCAATCAAGTGGGCGCAAGTCATCGTCAACATCTGCTCAACGCTTCATCCTCAAAAACGGGTCTTCTGTGAACAATCGGAATGCGCCATATAGGGATCAAGTACGGCAACCGAGGGGAGATCAGAGGCTAATGAACCGGCGAAACTTCCTCGGGCTTGCCACGGGCGGCATGTTTGCCGCCACCGCCGGTACGCCTTCTATCCTACGGGCCAATTCAGAGGCAGGAGAACAAGCCATGACGACCGAAACTTCCTATGCGCTGACGCGGCCCGCCTATATCGACCAATCGCACCTGGTCGTGACCGACCTCGGTCTGGTTTCCGGCTTCTACCAATCGATGCTCGGCCTGAAGGTGATCGAGAAAACGGCGAGCGGCGAAGTGCTGGGTGTCGGCGACCTGCCTTTGCTGACGCTGACCACCGCAAAGAATGCGACCATCGCGCCGCGCAATGCCGCCGGCCTTTTCCACACCGCCTTCCTGATGCCGGACCGGACGGAGCTCGCGCGCTGGCTGCGCCATGCGGCACAGAATAACGTCGCGCTCGACGGCGCCTCGGACCATCTCGTCAGCGAGGCGATCTATCTTTCCGACCCCGAAGGCAACGGCATCGAGATCTATGCCGACCGGCCGCACGAACAATGGAAATTCCATGAGGACGGCATGGTGGAGATGGCGACGCTGCGCCTCGACCTGCAGGCGCTTTACAACAGCGCGCCTGATGAGCGCTGGGACGGCATGGCTGCGGGGACGGCGATCGGCCACCTGCATCTGCAGGTCGGCGACATCCCGCAGGCAGACGCCTTTTACCGCGACGTCCTCGGCCTCAAGC
Source organism: Rhizobium sp. WYCCWR 11128 (assembly GCF_013416305.1). Taxonomy (NCBI): domain Bacteria; kingdom Pseudomonadati; phylum Pseudomonadota; class Alphaproteobacteria; order Hyphomicrobiales; family Rhizobiaceae; genus Rhizobium; species Rhizobium sp. WYCCWR 11128. The sequence goes on along the minus strand of NZ_JACCEZ010000007.1, from coordinate 261,424 downwards.
TGATGGCGCGTTATCCGGGCGCGAGCTTCTTTGCGAGCGGCGGCTACCACCACCATCTCGGCGCCAATATCTGGAACAGCCGTGGCGCCATGGCACGCGCCGGCAATATGACCGGGCTTTCGGACTACAAGGTCCGTTTCAATGACAAGGCGACGCTGGATGCGGCGGTCGCCAAGCTCGACGCGCTGGAGATCAACAGCGAGAAGCGCGACGGCGGCGTGTTCCTGAAAGATCCCTGGGGTATCGGCCTGACGCTTTCGGCGTAACTCCTGCAACAACGGATCAGCCCTATCGGTTGAAGGAATAAGGGCGGAAGTCGGCCTGCTTCGGTTGCACGCCAGACGGCAACGGGCGCCAATGCCGTCCGCCTTCACATGCACCGCGCCACATTGTCACACCCTTGAGGAACCGGAACCGCATCGGCGCGTTTCCGTGAGGAAGCAATGGGGCTTCGGGGACCTCACCGCATGGGCATCGCCAATGGCATCCGCAAACAAGCAAAGAAGATCGCGATCGGCGAACGTCACACCAGCGCCTGGGCACAGTCGCTGAAGGAGGCGGCCGAAGAGTTGCCGCCGCCACCGCTGCACCGGCTGGAAAAGGACGGGCTCGATGTCACCATGGCCTGGGCGATCATCGGCATCTTCGGCATTCTCTTCCTTGCCGCCGTCTATTTCATGTCGCTCATCCTCATCCCGATCACGCTGGCCGTCGTCGTCGGCATGATCCTCGGCATGGCGGCAGAAAAGCTCAGCAAGATGGGCGTGCCGCGGCTTGCCAACGCCTTCATCCTGTCGAGCAGCGTGGCGCTGGTGATCTTCCTGGTGATCAACTCGCTCGCCGACCCGCTAATGACGCTTGCCAATGAGGGCCCGGCCTTCGCCGAGCGAACCATAGACCGCGTCATGCCTTATCTGGAGCGCATCAGATGGCTGCATATCACGCCGGCGACATTCGAAAGCGGGTCGATGTCGATTGGTGCGCTGCTCGAAAACACCGGCAACGTGCTGCACGTGGTGACGACTAGCCTGACACCGGCGCTGGTGCAGGGGATGATCTTCTTCGCGGCGCTGCTGTTCTTCCTCGCTGGTCGGGTCAACCTGCGCAAGACGATCATCATGACCTTCCGCACGCGCACGCAGCGCCTGGCGGCAATCCGTGTCATCAATGCCGTCGAGCAGGTGCTCGGCTTCTATTTCGCCACGGCATCGCTGATCTATGTCGGGCTCGGCGTGGTCATGACTGTCATCGCCTATGCCGGCGGGCTGTCGGCCCCGGTGCTCTGGGGCTTTTTCGCCTTCCTGTCGAGCTTCATCCCCTATCTCGGCATCACGCTGATGACGCTTGCCGTCGCGATTGCCGGCATCCTGACCCATGATGGTCTTCTTATCGGCCTGATGCCGGCCGCAGCCTTCTTCACAGTGCATCTCCTCATGGAGAACCTGATCTTCCCGGCGGTGATGGGACGGCGGCTTGAGATCAATCCCTTCGTCGTCTTCCTCGCCATCCTGTTCTGGACATGGATGTGGGGCGCCGTCGGCGCCATGCTGGCGCTGCCGCTTTCGCTGATCGTCATGACTATTATCGACGAACTGCTGATCGAGGAAAAGCAGCAGCCGCAGTTGCCGAAATGATCAACCGGGGAGACGTCAGTGGCATCTGATCTCGATCTTGCCGAATCCGATCACGACCAGATGGTCAGCGGCCGTTCTCTCTGGGGGAAGAGCGGCATACGGCCGGAATGGCGGCCGACCGAGCAGAGCTTTTCCACCGACGTCGCCGTGATCGGCGGCGGCATCACCGGCGCCTTGGTTGCCGAACATCTGACGGCGCGCGGTTTTTCCGTGGCGCTCATCGACCGGGAGGAGCCCGGTTTCGGCAGTACCGCGGCGAGCACGGCGATGCTGCAATGGGAAATCGACAGCACGCTCACCGAACTCGAGGACTATTACGGCTTCGAGCGCGCGGCCGGCATCTACCGCCGCAGCGGTGCCGCGGTCGCCGGCCTTTCCAAGCTGATCGCCGCCAACGGCATCGCCTGCAGCTTCCGGCCGCGCAACACGCTCTATCTGGCCGACGGCCGCGAAGGCGCGCGCGACCTCTTGGAGGAGCGCCAGCTTCGCCGCCGGGCCGGCCTGCCCGGCGTCTATCTCGAACATCCCGATCTCTTCACACAATTCGAGCTCGACCGGGATGGCGCGATCTATTCGCCGGGTTCGGCGGAGTGCGATCCGCTACTTCTGACCTGGGCCCTGATCGAGATGGCAGTGCGGCGCGGCGCACGGCTGGTCGACGCTTCCGTGACCGCGCTTCACAGCGAAGGCGATCATGTCACGGCAGAGACCGATGGAGGCCACGTCATCGAGGCGCGGCGTGTCGTGCTGGCGACCGGCTATTCGATGCCGGGTCTCGACATGCCGACGCTGCACCGCTCGAGTTCAAGCTGGGCGCTCGCCACCGTGCCGCAGGACCCGGCAAATTTCTGGCGCGACAGGGCGCTGATCTGGGAAGACAGCCACCCCTATCTCTACATGCGCACGACGGCGGACAATCGCATCGTCGCCGGCGGCGAGGATGACGAGACGATCGATGCGGAGGCGCGCGACCGCAAGCTGCCGGCAAAGATCATAGCGATCCAGGAGAAGATGAAGCGGCTGTGGCCAAAAGCCGATACGCGGGTGGAACACACCTGGTGCGGCACTTTCGGCGAGACGGTCGACGGTCTGCCGCTGATCGGCCCGGTGCCGGAGATACCGCACGTGTTCGCTGCCTATGGCTACGGCGGCAACGGCATTACCTTTTCCTACCTCGCCGCGCAGATGATCGGCGCCATGCTCGCCGGCATGCAACGGGACTGGTTCGAGGATTTCGCGCTCGACCGCGACGGGCCGGGTTTGCGCCGTTTTGGAGACGATGTGGGGCAGGCCCGGAAGGAGCTGAGGTAAACCTTAGATTGACTGTCGTGGCGTGCCCCTCACGGCACGCCTTCAATCACTCGGTCGTCTTGTCGTCGCCGGTGTCCTCGACATCCTGGAGGCGGACGAATTGCGTGCCCTTGGCCTTGAGATCGACCAGTGCCTTGGCCACCCCCTCGCCGGCCGCATGGGTCGGCTGGTTGATGTGGGAGATGACGACATCGCCGTCCTTGGCCGAGGCGATGCGCTTTTCGGTGATGACGGCCCCGAGCAGCGAGCCGCCGTCGCCGTTCACCGAATAACCGGCGATGCGATAGCCCATGGCGCGAATTTCACCGATGGCGGAAAGGTCATATTTGGCGGTCGAGCCGCGGAACCAGCGTGGCGCCGCGATGCCGGCCGCGACCATGGCGGCAGCGCCGCCTTCGACTTCCTGCCGCACCGCCTGCGGCGAGCCGGCAGACGCGATGCCATAGATCAGCGTCGGCGTGTCGACGGCCGGAATATGGTTCTGGCCATGATTTTCGAGTTCGAAGAGATCGGGATTCTGCAGGAACACGGCGACCGCAGCGGGATTGCGCTTCAGCCAGCGGGCGGTGACGAAGATCGTTGCCGGGATACGTTCCCGCACCAAGGTCGAAAGGATCCGCTCGTCCGCCTGGCCCATGCAGGCATCGAAGGTCAGCGCAATGCGGGCATGGCCGACGACATTGGAACGGGCGATATGCAGATGCGGCTCGACGAGTTTTGGCGCCGGCGCCTTCGGGGCCAGACTGACTGCCGGAGCGGGCAGCGCTGACGGAATTCCGTTCGCGAATGCAGCGGAGATGCTGACCAGAAGAAACGCCGAAGCGAGCAGGATGCGGTTCATACGATGGATTTCTATGATTCGAGCTGCCGATTTTAGCGGCGGCTCTCACCCGGCGCCATGCGGCCGGATGTCACCGCAGCCTCTTGGACGGACGCGGCAGCATCAATCATAGAGATAATACTTGTCCCACTTCTCGCGCGGCACCTTCTCGCCGATCTCGTAGTTGAGCTCGCGCACGTTGATATGCTGCGGACCGGTGATGCAATTGTAGGAAAGATGGTACCAGTCGCCCTTGCTGCGGAAGACAGCACCAGGCGCGTCCAGCGAATTGTCGCCGGGGATCGGGTCCTTGAAGGTGTAAGCGATCACCTTGTCGGGCTTGAAGCCGGTGCTGTCCTTGTTGATGCGGCTCATCGCCTCGGTGTCGCAACTCTGTTCCAGGCGGGTCGAGGGGTCGAGTTTTTCCAGCTGCTTCTTGATGGCGGGATCGACGGCAAAGGCGGGGGCAGCAAGGCTTGCGAGGGATACAAACAGGAGCAGACGTTTCGGCATCGTGGAGAAAATCCCTTACTGTTGTCCATTCTTCACCCTGCCCACAGGCGGCTTGCCGGAGGCTTGGCGCGTGCAAATTTCGCGCGACGAGAGCGGACTTTCTTAAATATTGTGGTGACATCAAGGCAGCGCCTGGAAAGCGTCCTCCTTGTCTGTGGAAGGGCACCTCTACCCTTGGCGCAGCCTTGCCGCTTGATCCGGGACCAGTGCGCCTCTATCTCTTGCCAACCCGACATTCCCACCGGAGCCATTCCTTGTCCGTTTTCAAAAGCCTGCCGACACCGCCTGCCGCACCGAAGAAGCCGATCTCCGATACGCGCCACGGCATCACCCGCACGGACGACTATGCCTGGCTGCGCGCCGACAACTGGCAGGCGATGTTCAAGGATCCGTCGATCCTCGATCCTGAGATCCGCCACCATCTCGAAGCCGAAAACGCCTATATGAACGCGGCGATGGAAGACACCAAGCCGCTGCAGAAGGCGCTGTTTGCCGAAATGCGCGGCCGCATCAAGGAAGACGACAGCTCGGTGCCGATGAAGGATGGCGCCTATGCCTACGGCACATTCTATGTCACAGGCGGCGAACAGCCGCGTTATTTCCGCATCGCCCGCGATGGCAATGTCGCTGATGAGGCGATCCGCACGGTGCTGCTCGACGGCGACAAGGAGGCCGCCGGCAAGGCTTATTTCCGCCTCGCCGGCCTCGACCATACCAGCGACCACAGCCGCGGCATCTGGGGCTATGACGACAAGGGCTCGGAGTTCTTCACGCTGCAGGTGCGCGACCTCCAGACCGGGCAAGACCTTGCCGACCGGATCGAAAATACCGGCGGCGGCGGCGTCTGGGCGCCTGATGGCAAGAGCTTCTTCTATTCGGCGCTCGACGAAAACCACCGGCCGTCGAAGGTGTTCCACCATATTCTCGGCCAGCCGCAGTCGGAAGACCGGCTGGTCTATGAGGAGCCGGATGCCGGCTTCTTCATGGGCGTCGGCGGCTCGCTGCTCGACGACTTCATCTATATCGACATTCACGACCACGAGACCAGCGAATACCGGCTGCTGTCGACCAAGGACCTCACAGCCGAGCCGAAGCTGGTGGCGGCGCGCGAGGAAGGCATCGAATATTCGCTGACCGAGGGCGGCGACGTCTTCTACATTCTCACCAATGACGGCGACGCCAAGGATTTCAAGATCATGGAAGCGCCGGTCGATAATCCGGTGAAGGAAAACTGGCGCGAAGTGGTCGCCCACAAGCCCGGCACGCTTGTTATCAGCCACATGGCCTATGCCCGCCACCTTCTGTGGCTGGAGCGCAAGGACGGGCTGCCGCAGATCATGATCCGCGATCGGGCGACCGGCGAGGAACATGCGATCGCCTTTGCCGAGGAAGCCTATTCGCTGGGACTACAGGGTGCGGCGGAATACGACACGGATATCATCCGCTTCTCCTATTCCTCGATGACGACGCCGTCGCAGCTCTACGATTACAACATGGTGACGCGCGAGCGCACGCTGTTGAAGACGCAGGAAGTGCCGTCCGGCCACAATCCCGACGACTACGTCACGCGCCGCGTCTTTGCCCCGGCATGGGATGGCGAGAAGGTGCCGGTTACCCTGCTCTATCGCAAGGATACCCCGCTCGACGGCAGCGCGCCCTGCCTGCTCTACGGCTATGGCGCTTACGGCATCACCATTCCGGCCGGCTTCAACACCAACTGCCTGTCGCTCGCCGATCGCGGCTTCGTCTATGCGATTGCCCATATCCGCGGCGGCAAGGACAAGGGATTTTCCTGGTACGAAGACGGCAAGATGGACAAGAAGACCAACACTTTCAAGGACTTCGTCGCAGCCGCCGACTATCTGAATCAACAGAAGTTCACGTCTTACGCGAAGATCATCGCCGAGGGCGGATCGGCCGGCGGCATGCTGATGGGTGCAGTTGCCAACATGGCGCCGGAGAAGTTCGCCGGCCTTATCGCCGCCGTTCCCTTCGTCGACGTGCTCAACACAATGCTCGACGACACTTTGCCGCTCACCCCGCCGGAATGGCCGGAATGGGGCAACCCGATCGACAGCAAGGAAGAATACGAGCAGATCGCATCCTACTCGCCCTACGACAATGTCGACGCAAAAGCCTACCCGCCGATCCTGGCGCTCGGCGGCCTGACGGACCCACGCGTCACCTATTGGGAGCCGGCCAAGTGGGTGGCGAAGCTGCGCGACAAGACGACGGGGCACGCGCCGATCCTGCTGAAGACGAATATGGATGCCGGCCATGGCGGCGCCTCGGGCCGCTTCCAGCGGCTGGAAGAGATCGCCTTTGAGTATGCGTTTGCGATCAAGGTAGCGGGCAAGATGTGAAGGGTTGGGGGAGTGCCTAGTGGCACCCCCCTCTGCCCTGCCGGGCATCTCCCCACAATGTGGGAGATTGGCTGGGAGCACCGGCTTCCCAAGCGATCAGCGTTGCAGCACGGCGAAACGGTGGATGAGCAGGAAGGCCAACCGACTTGTGATCTCCCCACCTGTGGGGGAGATGCCCGGCAGGGCAGAGGGGGGCTCACACGGCACCAGGAGAGAGAAATGCCCGTCTATATCGCCCTACTCCGCGCGGTGAACGTCGGCGGCACCGGCGCGCTGCCGATGGCCGAGTTGAAGACGATCTGCGAAGGCCTCGGCTTTTCCGACGTCAAGACCTACATCCAGAGCGGCAACGTGCTTTTCCGTTCGGATGAAGCGGAAAAGACGGTGGAGGAGCGGCTCGACGAGGCGCTCGGCAAGAAGATGGGCAAGCGGCCAGGAGTGATGGTGCGCAGCCGCAAGGAACTCGACGGCATCGTCGACGACGCACCCTTTCCCGATGCCAAGCCAAACTTCCTGCTCGTCTATTTCCTGCCTGAAAAGCCGCCTGGCGATGCGCTGGAGACGATGGTGGCGCCCGACGGCGAGGAGGTGAAACTCGCCGGCCGGGAAATCTATGTGCATTATCCCAACGGCTCCGGCCGCTCGAAGCTGAAGCTGCCGGCGCTGAAGCCGGGAACCTCGCGCAATCTCAATACGGTTCGCAAGCTCGCGGAAATGGCCGCAGCGATGGAAGGCAAGGCGTGACGCCCAAAAAGTTAGTGCGGCTCTGCGCCTCCATGAAAGGCGGAACCGCTCGACACCCTTGGCATCTCCGCCACCGGCAGGAAGAGCATCTTCACGAAGGTGCGGAGCATCAGCACCTGTTCGGCCAGCGTGTTCGGCTCCTTCAGCGTCTTAGACAGAACAATGCCGCCTTCCAGGACAGAGGACACCATGTCGGCGAGTTGGTCGACGTCGACGGGTTCGCGCGGCGGATAGACCTCCACGATCTCCCGGAGCATGCGGCCGAAACGCCGCCGCCAGGCAAGCACCGCATTCCGGTTGGTCTCCTGTATCTCCCGGTCGAACAGCCGCTCGTAATAGCAGACCGTCGCCACGAGGCAGCCGGGATGGCCGTTCGGCAGGTCGGAGAGCAGTTCGGACAGCAGCTTCAGGCCGAGCAGGAAGGATTGCAGCGGATCGCCGGTCAGCTCGCGCGCGCGGCTGAAGATCTCATCGTAAATGCGCTCGTCATTTTCGATGTAGCGGTTGAGCAGTGCCTTGGCGAGCTCGTTCTTGTCCCTGAAATGATAGAAGAAGCCGCTCTTGGTGATGCCGGTCTCGGCGATCAGCTCCTCGATGGAGGTGCCGCCGAAACCCTTCTGCAAGACTGCCGCTTCGGCCACATCGAGGATGCGGGTCCGCGTTTCCTCGCCCTTTCGCATGTCCCCTCCTGTACCGGCGGTACAGTTTTCAGTGTTGCACGGTTGGACCCGCCTCCGCCCCGGGCAGGATCGGTTGAAGCAAGCGATTGATATCAATCCGCAAAAACCAAAACCGCCTGGAGTATACCGCAAGTCGCCTAGTTTGGCAGCCGATTAAGCGCCAGAACATCATTCATCGACGACAGCCAATCGGGTGTCGCGAGGGAGAGGCTTCAACAATGGCAAAGTACAGAAGCGGTTTGCCGCAGCTCAAAGGCGGCACCTTCATTACCGATGGCGGCATGGAAACGACGATGATCTTCCAGGAAGGGGTCGAACTTCCGCATTTCGCCGCCTTCATATTGCTGGCTTCCGAAGACGGGCGGCAGCGGATGCGGAATTACTATCGCCGTTATCTCGATGTCGCCCGGCGGCACGGCACGGGCTTCGTGCTCGATACCGCCACATGGCGGGCCAATCCGGACTGGGGGCAGAAGCTCGGCTATACGAGCGAAGCCCTGAAGGCGGTCAACGAGGAGGCCGTCGACCTGCTGGTCGGCTTGCGCAGCGCCTATGAGCGGCCGGAGCAGCCGATCGTGATCAGCGGCGCGATCGGCCCGCGCGGCGACGGCTACAAGGCAGGCTTCATGGATGCGGCCGAAGCGGAAGACTACCACGCCTTTCAGATCGGAGTTTTTGCCGGCACGGAAGCCGACATGGTGAGCGCCTTCACGCTGACCAATATCGACGAGGCGATCGGCGTGGCGCGGGCGGCACAGTCGCTCGGCATGCCCTCGGCCATCTCCTTCACGCTGGAGACGGATGGCCGGTTGGTGACGGGCCGGAGCATTCAGGACGCCATCGAGACGACGGATGCGGCGACCGGCGGAGCGCCGGCCTATTACATGATCAACTGTGCCCATCCGACGCATTTCGAAACAGCACTCGATCCCGGAAGCGCCTGGGTGAAGCGCATTTCCGGCATCCGCGCCAATGCCTCGACCATGAGCCATGAGCAGTTGGACAATAGCGAAACGCTGGATGCGGGCGATCCCGAAGATCTCGGCCGCCGCTACCGCAAGCTCATCGACCGCATGCCTGCGGTGCGTGTGCTTGGCGGCTGCTGCGGCACCGACCACCGCCATGTCGCGGCGATATGCGAGGCATGCCTGCCGCAGGCGGCATGACGACCTCAGAGGGAGGAAAAGACATTGTCGATGATGGGGACGATGATGCGTGAGCACCGCTGGCACGATCTGTGGCTTGTGATCACGGGACGGCAGAGGCGCACTGAGCCTGAGGCGGCCGTGGAGGTGGCGCTGCGGGATAGTGATCTTGCCTTCGGGGGCTTCGACGGCCTGATGACCTACGGACTCGAGGCGGACCGGCGCGAGGGCCGGCCCTTGCGACGCAGGCAGCCGCGGGAGCCGGTCGGCTTCTGACGAAGGGAAAGGCGGCGTCAGCCTTCGGCGGCGGCGCCTTTCACCCCCCTACCCGGGCCGGCTAGGGCGTGCCGTGTGTGCCCCCCTCTGCCCTGCCGGGCATCTCCCCCACAGGTGGGGAGATTGGCTGGGGGCATCGGCTTCCCCAAACAATCGGCGTCCAGCACGGCGAACGGTAGATCGGCGGGACGTTCAGGCCACTTGTGATCTCCCCACCTGTGGGGGAGATGCCCGGCAGGGCAGAGGGGGGCCGGCACGGCACAACAGAAATGGCGACGGCGGTGGACGGGCCGCGGGCAACGTCAGCCTTCGGCGCCCTTCCTCTGTTTGGCCTTGTAGCCGGTGATCTCCTCGCCGGCGGTCGGCGAGAAGCGCAGGTTCCAGAAGGTCGCGGTGATAGAGATGATGGTGACGACGATGAAGGCCGCCGAGAAATCGCCAAGGGCCGGCGTTTCGGCACCGTTGAAAGCCATGGAGCCGTGCAGCGCCAAGGCGCCGATGCAGATGCCGAGCGACAGCATCAGCTGCTGGAAGGTGGTGTAGAAGCTCGTGGCCGAGCTCATCCGCTCCTTGCTGATCTCGTCATAGGCAATGGTGTTATAGGCGGTGAACTGGAACGACAGGAAGAAGGCACTGAGCACCAGGACGACGAAGATCAGCGGCATCGGCCAATCCGGCCGGAAGGCGGCACAGAGGCCATAGCCGATCGTACCGAGGATGCCGTTGAGGATGAGGCTTCGCCGGAAGCCCAGCCGGCGGAAGACAAACTTCGCCATCGGCTTCATGGCGAGAGCGCCAAGCGCGGTCGCGATGATGATCTGACCGGCCGCGGCGGCAGACAGGCCGAAGCCGATCTGGAAGAGCAGCGGCAGCAGGAAGGGCTGCGCCCCTTGCGTGATGCGGGTCAGCGAACCGGCAATGACCGACGTGCCGAAGCTCGGCACCTTCATCAGCGAGAAATCCATGATCGGCGACGGATGCTTGCGGGCATGTCTGAGATAGGCGATGCCGAAGAGCAGGCCGAGTGCGATCAGGAAGATCGAGAAGGCGCCCTCGCCTTCATGGCTCGACATTTCGAAGCCGAAGAGCAGTGAGCCGAGCGAGATGCCCGAGAGGATGAAGCCGATCGTATCGAAGGGACCGCTTGCCTTGCCCTTGACCTCGTCGATGTAGATCGAGACGAAGATCATGCCGATGATGCCGATCGGCACGTTGATATAAAAAATCCAGCGCCAGTCGAGATAGGTGACGATGAAGCCGCCGAGCGGCGGGCCGACGATCGGGCCGATCAGCGCCGGCACGAGCAGCCAGGACATGGCGCTGACCATATCCTTGCGGTCGACGCTGCGCATCAGCACCAAGCGCCCGACCGGCATCATCATCGCGCCGCCGATGCCCTGCAACAGCCGCGCCAGCACCAGGAAGGACAGCGTCGGCGCGAGCGCACAGAGGATGGAGCCGACGACGAAGACGGCGATGGCCGAGCGGAAAACCGTGCGGGAGCCGAAACTGTCGGCCATCCGGCCGCTTGCCGGAATGAAGATCGCAAGGCTCAGGAGATAGGAGGTCAGTGCGATCGACATGGCCGGGGCGCTGACGCCGAAATCGCGCGCCATGGTGGGCAGCGCGGTCGCAAGCACGGTCGCATCGATGTTTTCCATCAGCATCGCACTCGCGACAATCATCGCGATCACCCGGAAATTGGGCGTGGCGCGCCGAACCATCGGCGCCTGGTAAATCTGATCCGACATCGTCCGGGATCACTCGCGGTGGCGCGGCGGAGCACACAAGGCAGCAGGGCCGCGGGGGATGACATGGCGCAAAGCCAAGGGGAGACGATTTGCTATACGCCCGCGATCATGGCGGCGCTATGTCCTTTATGGCAAAGCTGCTTTGACGAGAGGTAAAGGCAGGTCACGATTCCTTGCATCGGCTCGATCTTCGTGAAGGTCCGGCTTGCGCCGCGGGCACCCCGGCCCTACCTATGGACCATGACCTCCGCCCTGCAGAAAAACCGGCCCGGCGCGGCCTTTCCGTTCGACAACAGCTATGTCGGTTTGCCGCCGCACTTCTTTGCGGCGCAAGCGCCGACCGCGGTGGCGGAGCCTTGGCTGATCAAGCTCAACGAGGCGCTCGCCGCCGAGCTCGGGCTCGACGTCGAGGCCTTGCGCCGCGACGGCGCGGCGATCTTTTCCGGCAATCTCGTTCCCGAAGGAGCCGAACCGCTGGCGATGGCCTATGCGGGACATCAGTTCGGCGGCTTCTCGCCGCAGCTCGGCGACGGGCGGGCGATCCTGCTCGGCGAAGTGGTCGACCGCAGCGGCAAGCGCTACGACATCCAGCTGAAGGGCGCCGGACCGACGCCTTTTTCGCGCCGCGGCGATGGGCGGGCGGCAATCGGGCCGGTCTTGCGCGAATATATCATCAGCGAGGCGATGTTTGCGCTCGGCATTCCGGCCACGCGGGCGCTGGCGGCGGTGACGACAGGCGAGCCGGTCTACCGCGAAGAGGTGCTGCCGGGTGCGGTCTTCACCCGCGTCGCGGCCAGCCATATCCGCGTCGGCACCTTCCAGTATTTCGCGGCCAGGGGCGACACCGACGGCGTGCGGGCACTGGCCGATTATGTGATCGACCGGCATTATCCCGCGCTGAAAGAGGCCGAGAACCCGTATCTCGCGCTTTTCGAAGCGGTCTCCGAACGCCAGGCGGCGCTGATTGCCCGCTGGCTGCATGTCGGCTTCATTCATGGCGTGATGAATACGGACAATATGACCGTCTCCGGCGAGACGATCGATTTCGGCCCCTGCGCCTTCATGGATACCTATGATCCGGCGACCGTGTTTTCGTCGATCGACCAGCACGGGCGTTACGCCTATGCCAACCAGCCCGGCATCGGCCAATGGAACCTCGCAAGGCTCGGCGAAACGCTGCTGCCGCTGATCGACGCCGAACCCGACAGCGCGGTCGACGAGGCGAATGCGGTTATAAAGAGTTACGGCGAACGGTTTCAGGCGCATTGGCTGGCCGGCATGCTCGAAAAGATCGGCCTTACCGGCGAAGAGGACGGCGATCTCGACCTGGTGCAGGCGCTGCTGTCGCTGATGCAGGCGCAGGGTGCCGATTTCACCCTCACCTTCCGGCGGCTGTCGGATCTTGCCGGCGATGACACCGCAGAGCATGAATTTGCAGCGAGTTTCCGCGAGCCGGAAGCCTGCGGCGCGTGGCTCACGCGGTGGCGCGAGCGGCTGTCACGCGATGCACAGACGGCCAGTGAGCGCGCCATTGCCATGCGCAGCGTCAATCCGGCCTTCATTCCGCGCAATCACCGCGTCGAACAGGCGATCGAGGCCGCGGTCGAGAATGGCGATTTTTCGCTGTTCGAGGCGCTGCTGAGCGTGCTTTCGAAACCCTATGAGGACCAGCCGGGCTTTGCCGCCTATAGGGAACCGCCGAAGCCCAGCGAACGGGTGCTTGCGACCTTCTGCGGAACGTGACAGGCGCTTTGATCGTTTTCGGTGCGGCAGTTGCGCCACAGCGATCCGCTTCCATCCGCCCTGCGGCGAATAGGGCTGTCCTTGCAGGATCGCCGCCGCTACAGCGTTCTTGACGAGGAGCGGCGCCTCCTTCTGCATTTCCCGTGGGGCCGTCCATGCTGCTCAGATTCTTTCGCTACTACAGTCCCTACAAGCAATTGTTCTTTCTCGATTTCGGCTGCGCGGTCGTTGCCGGGCTGCTCGAACTCGGCTTTCCCATCGCCGTCAAGCTCTTCGTCGACACCCTGCTGCCGCAGAGGGACTGGTGGCTGATTGCGGCAACGGCCGGGCTGCTGCTGGTCATCTACCTGTTCAACACGGCGCTGATGGCGGTGGTCAATTATTGGGGCCATGCGCTCGGAATCGGCATCGAGACCGATATGCGCCGGCAGGCTTTCGACCATATCCAGAAGCTGTCCTTCCGCTATTTTGACAACAACAAGACCGGCCACCTGATCACCCATGTGACCAAGGATCTCGAAGAAGTCGGCGAGGTCGCCCATCACGGTCCCGAAGATCTGTTCATCGCGATCATGACCTTCATCGGCGCCTTCGTCCTGATGTTTACCGTGCACTGGAAGCTGGCGCTGTTGACGACGGCCATCGTGCCGTTCATGACCTGGCTGGTCAGCCGCTACGGCGCCAAGATGACGCTCAATTGGCGAGACCTGTTCCGGCAGGTCGGCGAGTTCAATACACGCGTGCATGAGAGCGTCGGCGGCATCCGCGTCGTCAAGGCTTTCGCCAACGAGGATCACGAACGGGATCTGTTCGCCCGCAATAACGAGGGCTACAGGGCGACCAAACTCAACGCCTATGCCTATATGACCGCCAGCATCACGCTCAGCTATTTCAGCACGCGCTTCGTGCAGCTGGTGGTGATGATATCGGGAACCTGGTTCGTGATATCGGGCGAACTCAGCTATGGCGGCTTCGTCGGCTTCCTGCTGCTCGTCAACGTGTTCTTCCGGCCGATCGACAAGATCACCTCGGTGCTGGAGAGTTATCCGAAGGGCATCGCCGGCTTCAAGCGTTTCACGCAGCTGATCGACACCGCTCCTGATATCGCCGACCGGCCGAATGCGATCAGCGTCGATCACCTTGCCGGCAACATCGTCTACAGGAATGTGAGCTTCGGCTATACCGGCGACGGCAAGGTGCTCGACGGGCTCGATCTTTCGATCGCGGCCGGCGAGACGATCGCCTTCGTCGGCCCGTCCGGCGCCGGCAAGACGACGATCTGCTCGCTGCTGCCGCGCTTTTACGAGGTGGATTCCGGCTCGATCCTGATCGACGGCATCGACATCCGCGACATGACGCAAAAGTCGCTGCGTTCGCAGATCGGCATCGTCGCTCAGGACGTATTCCTGTTCGGCGGCACCATCCGCGACAATATCGCCTATGGCCGGCTCGGCGCCGACGACGAGGCGATTATCGACGCATTGCGGCGCGCCGCCCTCGATGAATACGTGCTGTCCCTGCCGAACGGGCTCGACACCGTCGTCGGCGAACGCGGCGTCAAGCTTTCCGGCGGGCAGAAGCAGCGCCTGGCGATCGCCCGCATCTTCCTGAAAAACCCGCCGATTCTCATCCTCGACGAAGCCACCTCGGCGCTTGATTCGGCGACCGAATATGCCATCCAGCAGTCGCTGTCGGCACTGTCCAAGGGACGCACCACGCTGGTTGTCGCCCATCGCCTCGCCACCATCCGCAATGCCGACCGCATCGTCGTGGTGGGAACGGCAGGCATCGTCGAACAGGGCACGCACAGCCAGCTGCTGGCGCGCGAAGGCGGCTATGCCGGGCTGCATCAAGCCCAGTTCGGTGCATCCTGACCGACTGCATAATTCCTTAAATCGGAACCGATTTAAGGCTAAAATTATGCAGCATTCAAAGTGTTACAGCGTCCTTTGCGCGTCTGAAAAGACGCGCGGCGCTGTAACCCCTGCGGCAATTGTGGCCGTTGAAAGGCATCTCCTTCGCGCTATCTGGCTGATCGGCGGGACTTTTCCGCCGATCCCTCACCCCGGCTAACCTCAGCGGGAGACAGCCTTATGGCGATCATCGTCACCTCCATCTTCTTCATCATCGTCGGGTTCACACTCGGCGGCGGCGGGCTCTGGCTCGTCACGCTCAGCGGCAGCGCCTTCTATCTGTTCGCCGGGCTGATGTTCCTGATTACCGCCGGGCTGCTGCTGATGCGCAAGGCGGTGGCGCTCTGGGTCTATGCGGTGCTCGTCGTCGCAGCACTTGCCTGGGCGATTTGGGAGGTCGGCTTCGACTGGTGGCAGCTCGGCCCGCGCGGCGGCATGATCATCCTGCTCGGGCTCTGGCTGCTGACGCCATGGATCCGCCGGCCGCTCGGCCTGCGCAGCCCGACCGGCATCACCTACGCCGCAAACCCCTGGCCGCTTGCCGTGCCTGTCATTCTCGCCATTCTCGTCGCCCTTTATTCGATGACGACTGACCCGCATGATCTCGCCGGCGAACTGCCCAAGGATACGGTCGCCGCCAATCCCGCCTTCGGCGGCAGCGTGCCGGATGGCGAATGGCATCAATACGGCCGCACGCCCTTCGGTCAGCGCTATTCGCCACTTGACCAGATCACCGCCGAAAACGTCTCCACCCTCAAGGAAGCGTGGCGATACCAGACCGGCGACGTCAAGCGGCCGGACGATGTCGGCGAGACGACCTATCAGGTGACGCCGCTCAAGGTGAAGGACACGCTCTATCTCTGCACGCCGCATAACTGGGCGATCGCGCTCGACGCCAAGACCGGTAAGGAGAAATGGAAGTACGACGCCAACTCCGGCATGAACCCCGACCGGCAGCATCAGACCTGCCGCGGCGTCACCTATTATGCCGATCCTGCCGTTGCCGCCGGCCAGCCCTGCGCCGAGCGCGTCTACCTGCCGACCTCCGACGCCCGGCTGATCGCGCTCGATGCTGCGGACGGCAAGGTCTGCACCAGCTTTGCCGACCAGGGCGTGCTGCATCTCGAAGCCGGCATGCGCTATAATCCGGCCGGCTATTATTATTCCACTTCGCCGCCGGTCGCGGTGGCGGGCAAGATCATCGTCGGCGGGGCGGTGAACGACAATTATTCGACTGAGGAACAATCCGGCGTCATCCGCGCCTTCGACATCAACACCGGCGCCCTGGTCTGGAACTGGGATTCCGGCAATCCCGACGTGACGACGCCGATCTCCGAGGGCCAGACCTATACGACCAACTCGCCGAACAGCTGGTCGGTCTTCAGCGTCGACGAGGCGCTCGGCATGGTCTACATCCCGCTCGGCAATCAGGTGCCCGACCAGCTCGGCATCGGCCGCAGCGACAATGTCGAGAAATTCTCCTCTTCGATCGTCGCGCTCGATATCGCCACCGGCCAGCTGCGCTGGGTGCGCCAGACGGTGCATCACGATCTCTGGGACATGGACGTGCCGGCCCAGCCGGCGCTGATCGACCTGACGAAGCAGGACGGCACCGTGGTTCCGGCCCTGGTCGGCCCGACCAAGCAGGGCGATATCTATGTGCTCGACCGGCGCAGCGGCGAGCCGATCATACCGGTCAAGGAAATCCCGGCGCCAGGCGGCGCGGTCTCGGGCGATCATACCTCGCCGACACAGCCGATCTCGGACCTCACCTTCTCGCCGGAGCCTCTCCAAGAAAAGGACATGTGGGGCGTGTCGCTATTCGATCAGATGGCCTGCCGCATCGACTTCCACCGCTACCACTATGAGGGCCGCTATACGCCGCCTTCGCTTAAAGGCACGATCGTCTATCCCGGCAATTTCGGCACCTTCAACTGGGGCTCGGTGGCGGTCGATCCGGAGCGGCAGATTATGTTCGGCATGCCGACCTATCTCGCCTTCACCTCGCGTCTGGTGCCGTCCGCCGATATTCCGCCGAGAGGCCAGGACGAGAAGGGCAGCGAACAGGGGCTGAACCGCAATGACGGCGCGCCCTACGGCGTCTTCATGGGTCCTTTCCTCGGGCTGCTCAAAATCCCCTGCCAGGCGCCGCCCTGGGGCTATGTCGCCGGCGTCGACCTGCGTACCGGCAAGATCGCCTATATGCACAAGAACGGCACCGTGCGCGACATGACGCCATTGCCCCTGTCCTTCAAGGTGGGCGTACCCGGCATCGGCGGGCCGATGCTGACCAAGGGTGGCGTTGCCTTCCTGGGGGCCGCGGTCGACAACTACCTGCGCGCCTATGACGTGACGAACGGCCGAGAGCTCTGGCAGGCGCGGCTTCCCGCCGGCGGCCAGGCGACGCCGATGACCTATATGGCTGACGACAACAAGCAATATGTCGTCATGGTCGCCGGCGGCCACGGCTCGGTCGGCACCAAGCCCGGTGATTATGTGATCGCCTATACGTTGCCGTGACGCGAAGCTTCCCGCAAGCTCTGCGCAGGTTTATCGCTTCATTCTCTCCCCGGTTTTCGGGGAGAGTTTTTATGGAAATCTCTAGCAATATTCGCAACTATTACGGCATCGGCGGCCTTTTCGATCAGCCGGCCAAATCCAAGAATCAGCAGACGGCGGACTTCACCAAAACGGCGCCCGGTGCCGCGCCCGGTCTCGAACCTAGCAGCACGCCGCCTTCGATCGCCAATACGATCTGGGCTCTTCAAAGCGCCGAAGGCCCTTATATCAACCCGCCCTCCGACGAAGAAGCGGCGGCCAGTGCGGCGCATGACGCCCTGGTCGACGAATTCTCCAAATGGGGCAATATGACGCCGGCGGAATATATCCGGGCCCGCTACCTCGAGCAGCACGATCTGACCGAGGCCGATCTGGCCGCCATGCCGGCCGACCAACGCGCCGCGATCGAGAAGGAAATCGCCGAGCAGATCAAGCGCGAGATGGCCGGCATCGAGGATGACGGCACCGAGACGGCGGACGACGTTCCGGCTGCTTGAGCGGGAGCATTTCGAATTGCCCGCGTTTGAGAAAGACCCCTCCCCAACCCCTCCCCACAAGGGGGAGGGGCTGCTGTGTGGCGCGCGTTGCATTTCATTCCTGACGATGCAGCGTGTGGCAGCGTATTTTGGTGGCAGGATCTCGCCTCAGGTTAGTCCCTCCCCCCTTGTGGGGAGGGGTTTTCCGACGCGAACCGGACAGCTGTCGATGATGCCCTTCGCATTTTCCCGATTCATACCATCTCGACGATCATGCGGCCGACTTCGGCAAAGACCGGGTTGAGCTCCTTTACCGGCACGGTCGTCTCGCTGATATAGACGGCGGCGACGATCGGGCCGCGATCCGGCGGCCAGATCACCGCGATATCGCCGAGTGATCCATTCGGGCCGGTGCCGGTCTTGTCGCCGACCTTCCAATCCGCCGGCAGGCCGGCCCTGAGCCGCTCCTTGCCCGTCGTGCTTGCCACCAGCCAGGCGATCAGCCTGTCGCAGGAGGCCTCAGTGAGGACCGAGCCGAGCGTCAGATTGCCGAGCGTGTCGAGCATCGCATCCGGTGTCGTCGTGTCGCGCGGATCACCCTTCCTGCCCTCGTTCAGCGTCGGCTCGGTGCGGTCGAGACGCGTCGTGCCGTCACCGATCGAGCGCAGCCAATCGGTCAGCCCGGCCGGACCGCCGAAACTTTCGAGCAGCAGATTGCCGGCAGTGTTGTCGCTGACGGTCACCGCCGCCTCGCAGAGTTCGGCAAGGGTCATGCCATCGGTTCCGGCGTGTTTTTCACTGATCGGCGAATAATCGACAAGCTTGTCCTTGCCGTAGCTCACCCGCCGGTCGAGGTTCTCCTCGCCCTTGTCGGCACGGGCAAGCACGAACGCGGCGGCCAGCGCCTTGAAGGTACTGCACATCGGAAAGGCCTCGCTGCCGCGATAGCCGAAAGAGATGCTCGTCTGGGTGTCGAGCACAGAGACGCCGAGGCGGCCGCCGGTGCGTTTTTCCAGCGCAGCAAGGCGGCGGTCGATGTTGTCGTCGCCCTCCTCGGCACTCTCCTTGGCGCCCTCCTCGGCATTAGCGGGAATCGCCAGCGCGGGTAAGCCCATCGCAGGCAGGCACAACGCCGAGCCTATCAGCATGCGGCGAGTCAGACTGAGATCCATGAAATCCTCCGGCGAATCAGGAGGACAGAGCTAAGCAGCGATTGCGGCGACTTGTCGTCCCCACGGCGATGTTAATCGTCCGCCGAGCGATGTTAATCGTCCGTCGAGCGTCCCCGCCCGCCCCGATCATGCGGCGCGTGTGACCTCGACCGTCACATGCGACAATTCCTCCAGCGCCGAGAGCCTGCCCTTGTAGAAAGCCGGATCGCGCGGCTGCGAGGTGAGGACGGCGACGATCGCAGCATGGTGGCCGGGGCCGACCTGCCAGACATGCAGATCGGTGATCCGGTCGTCCTCCGTCTCGATGGCGCCGCGGATTTCCGCCGGCAGCGTCTCGCCTTCGGGAACGACATCGAGAAGAACGCCGCCCGAGGATCTCATCAGGCTCCAGGACCAATTGGCGATGACCAACCCGCCGACGATGCCCATCAGGGGATCGAGCCAGAGCCAGCCGTAAAGACTGCCGAGCGTCAGCGCCGCAATGGCGAGCACGGAGGTCAGGGCATCGGCGATGACATGCAGATAGGCGGCGCGGATATTGTTGTCGCCGGTCTTTGCGTGATGGGCATGGTCGCCATGGCCGTGATGGGCGTGGTCGCCATGACTGTGATGCGCGTGGTGGCCATGCCCGTGATGATGGTGCGCGTGATCGCCATGCGCGACATGGCCGCCGCCGGCCAGCAGCCAAGCGCTGGCCAGATTGACGGCAAGGCCGATGACCGCCACGGCGATTGCCTGGGCAAAGCCGATCGGCACGGGATTGGACAGGCGCAGCAGGCTCTCCCAGGCCATCAGCAGGGCGATCAGCGCGAGGACGATGGCGCTGGCGAAGCCGGCGAGATCGCCGAGCTTGCCTGTGCCGAAGGTGAAGCGCGGATTGCGCGCCTGCCGACGGGCGAAGAGATAGGCGAGTGCGGAAATCAGAAGTGCGCTGGCATGGGTAGACATGTGCCAGCCATCGGCGACGAGCGCCATCGAGCCGTAGACGGTGCCGGCAGCGATTTCCGCCACCATCATCACCGCCGTCAGCGCAATCACCAGCCAGATGCGCCGCTCGTTGCGCGCATGATCAGTGCCGAGGAAGACGTGATCGTGTTCCAGGGCATCAATTCCAGCTTTGTCGATTCCGGCACTCATGACAGGCTCCCTCGTCGCTTTAACTCTTTGTTTTTACAGATTTCTAGGCAAAACCACTTCGCGCTTTGCCTGGGAAAACCGCTTCACACTTTTCCTGGAATTGCTCTAGCGCATATAGGTTCTCAAGACTTCCGATATTTCCTCGACCGCCTCTGCCCTGGCCGCATCGTCGGCGGCGTTCAGCACATGCTCGCGCAGGTGATCATCGAGCACCTCGCCGGTCAGCCCGCTCAGGGCGCCGCGGATCGAGGCGAGCAGTTGCAGGATTTCGCCGCAGGGGCGCTCGGCCTCGAGCGCGCGCTCGACCGCCTCCATCTGCCCCTTCAAGCGGCTGATGCGGGCGACGAGCTTCTTTTTCTGCAGGGTGGTGTGGGACACGATGGGCTCTCATATAGCATAGGGGGGTATACTATCAAGGGTGAGGCCAGAGCTCAATGCCTCTGATGGGCTCCGATCCGCCATTGACAAAGCCCGCGTTTCCGACGATCTATGATCCATGATCAAGAACGCGCACCAGAGCCGCTCGTATTTTTGGCTGTACCTGTAAAGGGCGGCTGGACAAGATCATATTGTCAACAAGCCGCCGTCAGGCGGCTTTGTTGTATCGGCAGCGTCCTGACGGCAGACTATCAAAGGACGCGAAGACCATGACCGAAATCGAAGACAGCGAAATTTCACTGATGCGCCCATCGGTGGTGACGATCCGCGCCGCCAAGCCGCGCGACCTGCCCGAACTTAACGAGATGATCGCCCTGCTTGCCGCCCATCACGGCGATGCGGCTGCTACAACGGCGGAGCAGCTGGAGCGCGACCTCTTCGGGCACCTGCCCTGGATCAACGCGCTCGTCGCGGAGACCGGCGGAGAGCTGATCGGCTACGCCATTCTCGTACCGCTCTACAGGGCGCAGGAAGGCAAGCGCGGCATGGACCTGCACCACCTCTTCGTGCGCGACGGCCATCGCGGCCACGGCACCGGCCAGTTGCTCGTCGACCGGGCGCGCGAGACCGCCCGCAATGCCGGCTGCGGTTACCTCTCCGTCAGCGCCGCCACCGGAAACGTGCTGGCGCACCGCTTCTACGAACAGCTGGATTTCACCCCGCGTCCGGTGACCGGCATGCGCTACATGCAGTCGATCGCCTAAAGCGCGTGCGCAAAGTGAGCGGTGTTGCGATAACAGGCTGCGTTGACATAAAGGCCTAAAGCGCGACGAGCGAATCTGAAAGATTGCGACGCGCTTCAGGGCTGGAGATCATGGAGCGGCCGGTCGGGACTATGTAGGGTCCGGTTTCAGCCTGACAATTATCGAATTGCATGAGGAGCTTTCATGCCAGATTTCAAACTACATTGCTTCGCTCTCTCGGGGAACTGTTACAAGGTCGCGCTCTTCCTCACACTTGCCGGCATCGAGTGGGAGAGCATTTTCGTTGACTATCTCGGCGGCGAAACGCGAACCGAACAATGGCGAAAAACCATAAACGAACAGGGCGAGGCGCCTGTGCTCGAACATGGGCAAACGAAGATCAGCCAATCGGGGATCATCCTGGACTACTTGTCAGAGATGACAGGCCACTTTGGGGCGCAGACAGCCGAAGAACGGCGTGACATCATGCGTTGGATTCTTTTCGACAACCATAAATTCACGAGCTACTACGCGACGCTGAGGTTCATGTATGGCCTGCAGAAGAGCGGCGAGACGCCCGTCGTCGAGTTTTTGAGACTGAGGGCCAAAGCTGCCTATGCCATTGTTGACGAACATCTGGCGCACCGGGCCTTCATTGTCGGCGACCGGCTGACGATCGCAGACCTCTCTCTGGCGGGCTACGTCTTCATGCCGGAGGAAACCGGGATAGATCACAGCGCCTTCCCGGCTATCGCAGCCTGGAAAGATCGTATCAGCAAGATGCCCGGCTGGCGCCATCCCTATGATCTGATGCCGGGTCCCACCTCCCTATAAATAGGCGTGGGACCTTGCGAAGGCGCCAAGCACAACCGCACTTTAAAGCGCGCGTCGCATCAAACTTGATTCATGCGACGCGCTTTGGATCTTTGTTTTTACGCATGTCGTTGCTCGCAACATGCTTTAGCGTCCTGGTACGGCCTTCAGATAGGCAGCGATCGCCTCGCGGTCGGAGGCCGGCAGATGGGCGATATTCTGCTGCACATCGACCATCGAGCCGCCGACGGAATCGAAATCGGGGGTGAAGCCGGTTTCGAGGTAACTGGCGATATCGGTCTCGCTCCAGGAGCCGATGCTCTCGGAGGCCGGGGTGATATCGGGTATGCGACCCTTGCCTTCCGGATTGGGCGCGCCGGCAAGCCACTGATCCGCCTTGAAGCCGCCGAGCGCATCACGCGGCGTATGGCATTCGCCGCAATGGCCGGGGCCTTCGACGAGATATTGCCCGCGCTTGATCTTGTCGTCGCTCTTTGCCAGGGCGACGCGCGGCTGGTCGTTGAGATAGAGGAATTTCCAGCCGCCGAGCGCCAGCCGGATGTTGAAGGGGAACGGCAGTTCATGCGGCGGCGCCACGTTTGCGCTCTTCGGCAGGGTTTTCAGGAAGCCATAGAGATCGTTGACGTCCTTGTCGCTCATGCGGGAATAAGAGCCATAGGGAAAAGACGGATAGAGATGCTGCCCGTCCGGGCCGACGCCGCGCTTCATCGCGTTGCCGAACTCGGCAAGCGTCCAGGTGCCGATGCCGGCTTTTTCATCGGGTGAGATGTTCGGCACGTGGAAGGTCCCGAAAGGGCTCTTCAGTGCCAGCCCGCCTGCAAGTGTCAGCTTGGCATCGCCTTCGGACCCTGGCGCCGCATGACAGCTGACACAGCCGCCCGCCCAGAAGACCGCCTGGCCGTTTGCCGTATCCGGGGCGCCGAGACCCGCCCAATGGCTCTCCGGCAGCGGATCGGGTGCGGTGACGAGATAGAAGGCGCCCCCGCCGAGCACGGCGACGCCGATCAGACAGAGCAGTACCCGGATGAACCTGCGGACCATGCGCCGCCTCCCCTTTTGCCGACATTTCCCCACCGATCGATGCCGCGACCAGTCCGCGAACGCGGAGAATAAGGCGAACCGCGCCGGCGGCAAGGCCGGCGCGTGTCATATATCCGGATGAAGATGGCCTATCGCTCACTTGCTGAGGCGATAGGCCTTGTGACAGCCGGCGCAATTGGCGCCGAGCGTGTTCATCGTGACACCAATGGCCGCAGGATCTGCCGGAAGCTGAGCCAGCGCGGTTTCGGCATCAGCGGAGAGCTTGGCGGCGCGCGCCTTGAAGTCATCCATATTTTCCCAGATCTTCGGGCTCGCGCCCTCGTCGCCGGTCTCCGTGCCCGGCTTGAACTGGTCGGGGAAGACCTTGGACGTTGCGGCGATCGTCGTCAGCGCCGCCTTCACCGCTTCGGCGTCATAGGGCTTGGTGCCCTTGGCGATGGCTGCCAGCGCACCAGCCGAACCGCCGATCTGCTTCATCAAGGCAACGCGCGAATCATGGGTGCCGTCGGCGGCGGTCACCGAACCGACGGCCATTCCGGCCATCGCTACAGCCGCAGCTATTGCTTTCCAATTCATATTGCTCTCCCTTTTTCCTCGGCCAAGATGGCCGATGGCCAATCTGCACCGGGAGCATGACAAAATCCATGCGTCCTGGCAGTCACGTTTTGCCGGATCATCATAAAAACAATGTGATAGGCCGTTCTCTGCTTTTATGCATGTCGTTATCCCGGAACCGCTGCACACTTCCGGGCGACATGCAGTGGCGCTCAAGCGCTTTTCCACCCCTGCCAGAGGCTGAAGGCGGAGACGACAACCAGCAGCAGTCCGGCGAAGCGGCCGACAAAGGCCGTGACTTCAGGATTGGCGACGAGCAGGTCGCGGCTGCGGCCGGCCGTCATCGCCAGCGTGCCGTAGATGGCGAACTGGGTGACGACGGTCATGGCGCCCATGATCAGCCCCTGCATCCAGATCGGGCCATATTCCGGCCTGAGGAACTGCGGATAGACGGCAAACATGAAAATATAGGCCTTCGGATTGACCAGACAGGTGACGGCGCCCTGGCGGAAGGCGCGCCAGCCGGAGCGTGCCGTTCCCGGGCCGACCGCCTCGACGGTGATCGAACTGCGGATCAGCGAAATTCCGATCCAGATCATGTAGCCGACGCCGGCAAAGAGCAGCACGTTGAAAAGCTGCGGCAGCATGGTGACGAGCACGCCGACGCCGGCTGCGCCATAGGCCGAATGCACGGCGCCGCCGGCCATGATGCCGCCGGTCGCCGCCAGCCCGCGCTTGACGCCGCCGGTCAGCGAATTGGCGAGCACGAAGAGCATGTCCATGCCCGGTACGATGATGATGCCGAAGAGAAGGGTGAAGAAGAGCCAGAGGTTTTCATGGTAGTTCATGTCAGTTACCGCCTTCAGTCTGCGGGCCGTTTTGAAAGACCCTGATTGATTTCAATCCGATAGGCGGCTCTATACGGGAACCCAACTGACAGTGTATTGTCAGGAGCGTGGCGGATGGGAGAGGTAAATGCGCAAGGCCTCGCGGCTTTTCGAGATCATTCAGATCCTCAGGCTGGCAAGAAAACCGATGACGGCGGCGACGATGGCGGAGACGCTTGAGGTAACCGTGCGCTCGATCTATCGCGACATCGCCGCCCTTCAGGCGATGCGGGTGCCGATCGAGGGCGGGCGCGGCATCGGCTACATCATGCGGCCGGGCTTCGACCTGCCGCCGCTGATGTTCTCGATCGAGGAGATGGAGGCGATCGTGCTGTCGCTGGCGCTGCTTGAACGGACGGCGGACGAGGAGCTGAAGCAGGCTGCGCGCCGGGTCAACCGGAAGATATCAGGCGCCGTGCCGGCGCCGCTGCGCCAGGCGATGGACAACAAGGCGCTTTACGCCTGGGGCTCGATCGCGCAGCCGGCAGGCTTCGACCTTGCGATCGTGCGCCGCGCGATCCGCGACGAACGCAAGCTGATGCTCGGGTACCGCGACGAGTTCGGCCGCGCCAGCGAGCGAACAATCCGGCCGGTCGCGCTGATCTATTATTCACAGACCGCCAATATCGTCGCCTGGTGCGAGCTGCGCCAGGCGATCCGCAATTTCCGCAGCGACCGGGTGGAGCGCTGCGCGACGAGCGAAGATTTCTTCAAGGGCGACGGCGATAGGCTGCGGGAATTGTGGACGAGTGGGTGGACGGAGAAGGCTGTGCCTGCCTGATGCGTGGCGTTTGAGGTACGAGCAGGGCGTCAATGTCACCTTTGACACCAGAAGGCCTCTTTCCCGAGATTCAACGCCACGATCTTGGACACCTGCCGAGAGGACTGCCGACATTTGCCCCACCCTCCGTCATCCTCGGGCCTGACCCGAGGATCCACGCCGACCTCCATCAGCAGCGGGCATGGATCCTCGGCTCAAGGCCGAGGATGACGGAGGGTGGGGGTGCGTTCCGCTAAACTCGCCGCCGGCGCGTTGGGTGCTTTATCGGGGGAAGCGCCCCGCATTACCTCGGTCAATTCCTGTTATGGATACGTGGCACAAGCCCGAGCACGACGAGGTAGGCAGACCTTGTCAGCAATCTTTCGCCGCTAATAAGCCAGCGTACGGCTCTCTTCCCGGCCGAAGCCGCGGATTTCGATGCGGTCGGGATGGACCTCGACGATGGCGAAAGCGTTTTCCGTCTCGGTGTCGACCACGCCCTTGAAATTGACGAAGTGGCAGCCGCCGGCCATGCCGTAATTGCCGACGTGGTCGTGGCCGTTGAGATAGGCGACGACATTGCGCTCAGAGGCGAGCAGGGCGACGATGCGGTCGCTGTCCCACATGTCGTGCTCACCGGGCGGATGCACCGGATAGTGATTCATGACGATCACCTTCTCGCCAGCCACGGCCGCTTTTGCGATTTCATCGCCAAGCCAGGCGAATTGTTCGTCGCTCAGCGCGGCATTCCAGCGATGGGCATTCCTCGCACCTTTTGCCTGCAACTCCGCCAGCATCTCAGCGGCAAGGGCGCGATGAGGATGGCCTTCGGGCGGCGCGAAGATGCTGACCTCGTTGCCGTCGAGCACGATAAAGCGCCAGCCGTGGCGCAAGAAGCTGTAATAGGGCGATGGCATGCCGAGGCGCGCGGCGACTTCAGACAAGTGTCCTGCAGAGACGGAGAAATCGTGGTTGCCGAGCAGGAAGACCGCCTCGTGCCTCAGCTTCTCATAGACCGGCAGGATATCGTCGAAGCTTGAAAAGCTGCGGTCGATGACATCGCCGAGCGTCATGACGAAGCTCAGCTCTTCGTCGTTGAAGACCTCGATCGCCGCGGCAACCTTGGCGAGGCTGTTGGCGTAATAACGATCCATCGCCACATGCGGCGCGATCGCCGCATATTGCGGGTCGGCGATGATGCCGAAGCGGAACAGGGGAGAAGCAGAGGAAGACATAGGGCGTGATTAGTAGTGGCCGATGACAGGCATGTGACGGCTTGCCTCTCCAAACAAAACACCCGGCGCTTTTGGGGGCGCCGGGTGTCAAATTCAAACAGGCTGACGCCGTTTACTTCGTGGCTTCTTCGTAGCGTTCCAGGACGTAGTCCCAGTTGATCAGGCTATCGACGAAGGCCTCGAGATACTTCGGGCGGGCGTTGCGATAGTCGATGTAGTAGGAGTGTTCCCAGACGTCGACGCCGAGGATCGGGGTGGCGCCGTGAACCAGCGGGTTTTCGCCGTTCGGGGTCTTGGAGATTTCGAGCTTGCCGTTCTTGACGGATACCCAGGCCCAGCCGGAGCCGAACTGGGTGGCGCCGGCAGTGGCGAAATCGGCCTTGAACTTGTCGTAGCCGCCGAGATCGGAGGCAAAGGCCGCTTCGAGCTTGCCCGGCAGCTTGTTGCCGCCGCCGCCTTTCTTCATCCACTTCCAGAAGTGGATGTGGTTGTAGTGCTGGGCCGCGTTGTTGAAGAGGCCGGCATTGGTGCCGAAGGACTTCTTGACGACGTCTTCGAGCGAGAGGTCCGAAAGACCGGCTTCGGCGGCGAGCTTGTTGCCGTTGTCGACATAGGCCTTGTGGTGCTTGTCGTGGTGGAACTCCAGCGTTTCCTTCGACATGAAGGGAGCAAGCGCTTCGTAATCATAGGGAAGTTCAGGCAATTCGAAAGCCATGTCAGATCTCCTCTTGGCAATAGATTGCGTCTCGGCAGGTGAGGCGGAACATAGGAGGGGAAAGGGGGAGAGGCAACCGGCGAATTATCAAAAAACGACCGGCCGGAGGAAAATTTGCCTCAGTTGCAGGGTTGGAGTCGCGCGTAGAAATCGCTTGGGCAAATCAATGGGAATACCCACGCCGAAAACCACTTTTGCCTTTATGAAGATCAACGGAGACCCGATATGAACAGGAATATAATCCAGCCTCTCGCTGCCGCCGCGCTGCTTTCACTTTCAGGTGCGGCGCATGCCTCCTCCGATGAGGCCTGGAAGCAGCTCGCCGCAGACGTCGAGGCCAAATGCAAGAAGGCAGCGGTCAGCATCGAAAAACCCAGCGCCACCGTCGATCCCTTCGGCAGCTCGCATTATGGCCTTGCCCTGGTGACAGGCAAGCCGAAGGGCGCCAAGGGACTGATCGCCCAGATCTGCGTCTACGACAAACAAAAGAAAACCGTCGAGATCGGCAGCGAACTGGACGCCAAACAGCTCGGTCTCGCGCCGGCAAAATAGGCTGCCGCGGGATTGCCCCCAGGTTCCCTCAAAGTGATCGCAAGTGAGAATCTGTGCCCTGCGTCACATTTCGTGGGGAACCGGAGCCTATCCTTAGGAGTTGAAAGGCTGGGCTTTAGGGTGGTTCGGCTTTTTCATGGAAGCGCAGAACCGCTCAAATCTTTTGTTTTATGCAATTCCTGGAAAACCCCTTTTCCTGGAATTATGCAGCAATTCAAAGTGTTCGCGTCCTTTGGGCGTCTGAAAGGCGCGTGGCGCTGTGGGAGGTGCCGGCATGTCAGAGCTTCGCAGCAGGGCGGAAGATCAGCAAAAAATCTATCAGCACTGGGCACCGGTCTATGACCGGGTCTATCGCGGCATCCTGCGCGATGGCCACCGCAAACTCGCTGCCCTCGCCGCCGCGGCCGGCACCGACATTCTGGAGATCGGCGTCGGCACCGGCCTGACGCTCGGGCATTACCCGCGCCACTGCCGGGTGACCGGCATCGACATCTCCAAACACATGATTGAGCGGGCGCGTGAAAAGGCGAAACGCGAAAACCTTGAGCATGTGCAGGCGCTGGAGGTGATGGATGCGCATGCGCTCACCTTTGCCGACCGGTCTTTCGATGCGGTCTGCCTGCCCTTCGTCATCACGCTCATCCCCGAACCCGAACGGGCGCTGGACGAATGCGCCAGGGTGCTGAGGCCGGGCGGCGAGATCATCCTCGCCAGCAAGCTTGGCGACGGCGCCGGTCTGCAGGGCGCGATCGAGACGGCGGTGGCGCCGCTGGTGCGTCACATCGGCTGGTCCTCCGCCTTCCGCATTCACCGCATCGTCGCCTGGGCCGAGCGCCGCGGCGATTTTGCCGCTGCCGATATCCTGCCGGTCTTTCCGAACGGCTTCTTCAAGATCATCCGGCTGAAGCAGCGTGGACTTGCCGGTTAAGAGCGGAAATTTTTTCCCGCGTCGCTTATTCTGATGCTACCGTTCGTCTGAGGGGACTGCATGACATCGGATTTCTTCTTTTTCATCGTCGTGGGTTTCTGCGCGCAGATCGTCGACGGTGCGCTCGGCATGGCCTTCGGCGTGCTGTCGACGACGAGCCTTCTCGCCTTCGGGGTGCCGGTCGCCAATGCCAGCGCCATGACGCATGTGGCGGAAATGTTCACCACCGCCGCGTCGGGCCTCTCGCATGCCTATCATCGCAACGTCGACTGGCGCCTGGTGGCGCGGCTCGCACCGGCCGGCATGATCGGTGGCGCGATCGGCGCCTATCTGCTGGCCAATATCGACGGCAAGGTGATCGCGCCCTTCGTGTCGGCCTATCTGATCGCGATCGGACTGGTGATCCTCTACAAGGCCTTTCGGCCACCGCCGAAGCGGGATGTCCGCGACTGGATCGTGCCGCCGGTCGGGTTTTGCGGCGGCGTGCTCGATGCCATCGGCGGCGGCGGATGGGGGCCGATCGTCACCAGTTCGCTGGTCAGCCGCGGCCATGACCTGAAACGGGTGATCGGCTCGACCAATTTCACCGAATTCGCCGTGACGCTGACGATTTCCCTGACCTTCATGCTGACGCTCGGCTGGTCGGAACTCAATTCGGCGATCGGCCTGATCATCGGCGGCGTCATCGCTGCCCCCTTCGGCGCGATCCTCGTCAAACGGCTGCCGGTGCGGCCGCTGATGGTGGCGGTGTCGATGATCATCATCGGCACGTCGGCGATACGGCTCCTGTAAAGACCGCCTCGCTAGCGCATAGTGCTGCAGCGTCCTTTGCGCGTCTGAAAAGACGCGCGGCGCTGTAGGGTTACAGATTCCGGCCGAAATAAACATCCACGGAGGCGATCTTGTCGCCGCGGAAGCGAAAGCTCTCTATGTTGCGGAAGCTGCCGCCGTCCCTTTTTTCGGCACGGTAACGAATGACCGCCTCGTCACCGTCGATCGCCAGGAATTCGATGTCAAAGCCGCGGAAGACCGGTTCCTTCGGCCAGCAGCGCTCGAAATAAGTCGCTCGGTCGATGTGGTCGTCGCGCGGACTGGAAAAGGTGAAATCCTCCGTCAACATGGCGCCGACGATATCCTTGCGGTCGTCGAGATAGGCGGCATAGAGATGACGGATGGTCTGCTCTCGGGATGTGCGCATGTCGCTCATGGCAATGTCCTTGGCTTAACTGATTGCATCATGCAATCAGTCATGTTTCTAGCACTTTTGCCCGAGAGGGTCCAGATTTGCGGCTCTCATTTCCAAAGATAGGTCACCGATGCGAAAGCGCCGTCTTGAAGGATGGGCCATAGCGCGGTTATATCCGTGCGTGCCCGCCCTGGAACGGCGAGTGCATGCACCGCTACGGCCTATGCGCTCGACCTCGAAAAGCTCGATCTCAGGACAGCTTCACCCGCGCCGATTTCTTCGCCGCGGCAATGGGTACATCGTTCCATCAGGGCGGCGACACCGCGCCGCACCATCAATGCCGAGGCCGAGAGAATGACCGATACGCAGTGGGACGCCAGCGCCAGGCCGGGCTCGATCTACTGGAAGCGCAATCTCACCATCTCGTTGATCGGCTCCTTCACCACGATCGTGGCGATGACGCTGCTGCTTCCCTTCCTGCCGCTTTATGTCGAGGAACTCGGCGTCAGCGACCATGCTGACATCGTGCAATGGTCGGGCATCGCCTATGGCGCCACCTTTTTCGCCGCGGCTCTCGTCGCGCCGCTCTGGGGCCGGCTTGGCGATATTTACGGCCGCAAGCTGATGCTGGTGCGTGCCAGCCTCGGCATGACGCTGGCGATCTCGCTGATGGGCATGGCCGGCAATGTCTGGCAGCTGGTGGCGCTGCGCCTCTTCGTCGGGCTTGCCGGCGGTTATGCCTCCGGCTCGATGGTGCTGGTGGCGACGCAGACGCCGAAGGATCGTTCGGCCTGGGCGCTCGGCGTGCTTTCCTCCGGCATCATGGCCGGCAATCTCGTCGGGCCTCTGATCGGCGGCGCGCTGCCGCCCATCATCGGCATCCGCGGCACATTCCTCGCCGCCGGCGGCATGATCTTCCTCGCCTTCCTCGCCACAGCCTTCCTGATCAAGGAGGAGAAATCGCCGGCCCGCAAAAAAGCGGCCAAGGCAAGCGGTGGCTGGAAATCCATTGCCGACAAGCGGCCCGTCATCGCCATGCTGGCGACCGGCATGCTCTTGATGTTTGCCAATATGTCGATCGAGCCGATCATCACCGTCTATGTCGCGCAGCTCGTGCCCGTCGAATCCCAGGTGACGATGGTATCGGGCGTCGTCATGTCGGCGGCCGCCCTCGGCAGCATTCTGTCAGCCTCATGGCTCGGCAAGCTCGCCGACAGGATCGGCCACTGGCCGGTGATTGCAGGCGCACTCGCCGTCGCCGGACTGTTGCTGATCCCGCAGGCCTTCGTCACCAGTTCCTGGCAGCTGATCATCCTGCGTTTCCTGATGGGCGCAGCACTCGGCGGGCTGCTGCCCTGCATCGCCGCGGTCATCCGCCACAGCGTACCTGATAGTGCGGCCGGCAGCATTCTCGGGCTTTCGATTTCCTCGCAATATGTCGGTCAGGTGGCCGGCCCCATCCTTGGCGGTTTTGTCGGCGGGCATATCGGCATGCGGGCGGTTTTCCTCGGCACCTCCGTGCTGCTTCTCGCCGGTGCGGCCTATGCCTGGATAGTGCGGCCGAAGGATGGGGAGACATCGAGCTAAGGGGCGCTCCCGCAGATCAGCTCGACGCCCGACCGGGCGATCGCTTCCAGCGTCTCGCGGCTGTCGCCGGCGCGGGCGCGGACGGCGAGCGAATGCATGACGGCGGAGGCGAGCCTGGCAAGCATCTGCGGATCGGCGCTTCGGGGAAGCTCGCCCCTTTCCACGCCAAGGCGCATGCGCTTTTCGATCTCGTCGTCGAAATCGTTGAGGCTGCGGCCGAGCACCTCGCGGACCCGCTCATGCTGGACCGCCTCGGCCGATGCCGTGCCGATCAGCAGACAGCCGCGAGCGGCGGTTTCACCATGCAGATAGATCGCCAGCGCACCGGCATAGACGCGGGCGATATTGTCGCGAAGCGGCAGTGACGGATCGAGCGCCTCAGTCAGCACGTCCATGCCGTCCTGCCGATACCCCTCCAGCGTATCGAGATAGAGATCCTCCTTGTCGCCGAAGGCGCCGTAGAGGCTCGGGCGGTTGAGGTTGGTCGCCGCGCTCAGATTGTCGAGCGAGGCGGCGGCAAACCCCCTGTCCCAGAAGACATCCCGCGCCTTGCCGAGCGCCGCCATGGCGTCGAAGGCCCTCGGGCGGCCGCGCTTCTTCTCGTCCTTCATATTCTGTACCGTTTCGCATTAAATTCTTGACGAGAGTTATTTTATGCGAAACAGTACAAATGTTCAACGCTATCGGCGGCGGCATCGACCGCCTTCACAAGGAGAGGAAACCGCAATGAAACTCTACATGCACGCCGCGGCCTGTTCGCTTTCGCCGCACATCATCTGCCGGGAGCTCGGGCTCGATATCGAGCTCGTCCAGGTCGACCGGCAAACCCACAGGACGAGCAGCGGCGAGGATTACCTCGCCATCAACGGCAACGGCTATGTGCCGGCACTGATGCTCGACGATGGCAAGGTGCTGACCGAGGGGCCGGCGATCGTCCAGTTCCTCGCCGACAGCGTGCCGGAAGGCGCAGCCCTATTGCCTGAGGTCGGCAACATCCGCCGCAACGAGGTGCAGTCCTATCTGAACTTCATCACCGCCGAGCTGCACAAGCCGATGGTGTTGCTCTTCAATCCGATTTATTCCAGCGTTCATGGCGAGGTCCGCGCGCTGATCTCGAAGCGGCTCGCCTGGCTGAACGGCCGTCTTGCCGGACCCTATCTCACCGGCGATGTCTTTACGGTGGCGGATGCCTATCTCTTCGTCTGCCTGAACTGGTCGCCCTGGACCGACATCGATCTCAAGCAATGGCCGGCACTGCACGGCTTCATGGCCCGGGTGGCGGCCCGACCGAAGGTACGCGAGGCGCTGCAGGCCGAAGACCTCGAGGCCTTCGATGCCGACGGCGTCTATTTCGCGCCGCACGCCTATCTCGCCTCATCAGGACGGACCGGCTCGCCGGTCAGGCCGTAAACGCGAGGTCTGCCACACCGCGACACGGATGGCATCAGAGCGCGCTGACCGCCACCGGCAAAGCGCGCTTGTGAGCAGTCGCCCGATAGGCGGCGAGGATGCGGCGGCGGGCGATCTCGCCGACCGGCTTGCCTTCGAGGAAATCGTCGATCTCGTCATAGCTGACGCCATAGGCTTCCTCGTCGGGGCGCAGCGGCCGCTGGTCCTCGAGGTCGGCTGTGGGCACCTTGAACACCAGTTCGTCCGGGGCGCCGAGCCGCTTTGCCAGCAGGCGGACGCGGCGCTTGTTGAGGCCGGCGAGCGGCAGGATATCGGCTGCGCCATCGCCGAACTTGGTGAAGAAGCCCATGACCGCCTCGGCCGCATGATCGGTGCCGATGACGATGCTGCCAAGGGCGCCGGCCAGGGCGAACTGGGCGATCATGCGCTGGCGCGCCTTGATATTGCCGAGGATGAAATCCTGCCGGCCGGCATCGGCAAAGGCGAGGCCGCCATCCTGCGCGGCGGCAAGCATCGCATCCGCCGGCGCCTTGATGTTGACCACCATCGCGCGGTCGGCGCCGATCGTTTCCAGCGCCCTCCCCGCATCGGCCTCGTCCGCCTGGACACCATAGGGAAGGCGCACGGCAATGAATTCGGCCGCATGGCCGCTGTCACGCAGCTCGCGCACCGCCTTCTGAGCCAGCAGCGCCGCCGTCAGCGAATCGACGCCGCCGCTGATGCCGAGGACGTAGCCGCGCATGCCCGAGGCGACGAGATAATCCTTGAGGAAAGCGGTTCGCCGTTCGATCTCCCGCTCAGGGTCGATGTCGGCGGCGACACCCAGTTCGCGGATGATCTCGCCTTGTTCGTCGAACAGCACAGTCATAAGCCTCTTCCTCCCCGCTTACGGAATTTCGGCGCCACTATGGCGAAAAGATGGGGGGAAGACGAAGCCGTTTCCGGCAGACCTGCCATGCATTTTATGCAAGTGGGCGGTTTGGTATCTCGGTGGGTGCAGCACCCCCTCTGGCCTGCCGGCCATCTCCCCCACAGGTGGGGAGATCGGCAAGAAGCCATGCCTCGCCCTCAATTTGCGATTCACGTGACGGTCAGTTGTTTGGGGAAGCCATCGCGCCCATCCAATCTCCCTCCTTGTGGGGGAGATGCCCGGCAGAGGGGGTGGCGTCGCGCACCTACCGCACGATCGTGAACAGCTCCACCGGATCAGCAAAACCCTTCAGCCTGTGCGCCCCGACCGACACCACATCCCCTGCCCCGGCCTCGTCGCGAAACGGCGCCGACATCAGCACGGCCTCTCCGAGTTCGCTGCAGGCGGTCTGGATGCGGCTGACCAGATTGACGTCGCCGCCGATCAGGGTGAAATCGAGGCGGCGGCCGGAGCCGACATTGCCGTAGCTGACCTCGCCGTAATGCAGGGCGATGCCAGCCTTCACGCCGATACCCTCATATTGGAAATGGTCGATCTCCTCGAGGATGGCGCGGGCCGATGCCAGTGCGGCGCCGCAGGAATGGGCGGCATCATAACCCGGGAAGAAGGCAAGCACGGCGTCGCCCATGAATTTCAGCACTTCGCCGCCCTCGCGGGTAATGGCCGGCACGATCCTGTCAAAATAGGCGTTCAGCAGCCCGAGCACGGTGCTGCCAGGCAGCCGGTTCGACAGCTCGGTAAAGCCGCGCAGATCGCAGAGCAGGAGTGCCGCCTCCATCGATTCGATCTCGTCGCGGCGGATGCGGCCGGCCAGGATGCGGCTTGCCGTCAGCGGGCCGATATAGGTATCGAGCAGGCTGAGCTCGACTTGGCGAAGGATGCGCAGTTCGCTGGTGTTGCGCAGCGCCGGCAGGATGCGCTCGATCACCTCACGCTCGGAGGCGGTGAAGCCGCCCGGTCGCCGTGTGCCGAAGACGGCGGCGCTGACCGGGCCGTCGACATTGCAGAGCGGCGCGATGACGAGCTGCATCAAGCCGCGATCGGCAAAGACATCGATATGCTGCCAGCGGCCATGTACGCTTTCGCCGGTATCGACGACCAGCGGTTCGCGGGTCTCCATGACCTTGCGCAGTGGCGTATTGGCGATGGCGACCCGCGCGCCGTGTTCCCGGTCGTGGATCTCGACCGGTTCGCCCGGCGCCCAGGCGATGGTGCGGCCGATGAATTCTGGATGCAGCGTCATCAGATGCAGCGTCAACCGGTCGACCGGCAGGCCAAGCGCCTGAAGCCTGCGGCCGAGGCCGGAGACCAGGCCCGCTTCATCGAGCGCGTGGCATTCATCGCCGGAGAGCCACTCGATGATCGAGAGTAGTGCGCCGACGCTGACGGCATGGCCGGCGGCCCTGGGCTGGAGCCTGTCGGCATCGGGAGCATAGATCGCTGACGTCATGGCTTTCTCCTCCTTGAGGGCCGCACGGCGCTAGTGGGCGCCGCCGCCGGAGAGTTGACCGGGTTTTTTCAGAAGCAGGGTTGCAACCAGGGCGACGACCAGAGCGACGCCGAGCAGGAAGAAGGTATCGCTGAAGGCCATGATATTGGCCTGCTTGCGTATTTTGAGCGCGATGGCGACGACGGCCTTGTGGCCGGCAAGCGCCTGATCGCTGACGCCATGGCTCATGAAATAACCGGTGAGCCTGGCGATGCGATCGCGGGTGGCTTCCTCGAAGATCGAGACCGAGTGGGTCAGGATGTTCGAGTGGAACTGCTCGCGTTTCGACAGGAAGGTCTGCAGCGAGGCGATGCCGACGGCGCCGCCGAGATTGCGCATCATGTTGAAGAGTGCGGAAGCGGAACCGGCATTCTCCCGCTCGATGCCTGCGGTGGCGATCGCCGAGAGGGGCGTGAAGACGAGCGCCTGGCCGATGGCACGGACGATATTCGGCCAGAACAGCTGGTCGCTGGCATAATCGCCGGTCATGTGCACGTTCATAAAGTTCGAAGCGGCGAAGAGGGCAAAGCCGACGACGATCAGCAAGCGGACGTCGAAATGCTTCATCAGCCGCGGCACCAGCGGGATCAGCAGCAGCTGCGGGATGCCGGTCCAGGCGAGAACCATGCCGATCTGCTCGGAATTATAGCCCTGGATGCGGGTGAGATAGATCGGCAGCACGAAGACGGAGCCGTAAAGCGCAATGCCGAGCAGGAAGTTCGCGACGATGCCGAAGCCGAAGTTGCGGCGCACCAGCAGGCGGAGGTTCAGCAGCGGATTGGCAGTCTTCAGCTCGATGATCAGGAACAGCGTCAGCGAGACGGCGGCGATGACAGACAGGCGGAGGATGAAGTCGGAGCCGAACCAGTCTTCCTTGTTGCCCTCTTCCAGCACGGTCTGCAGGGCTGCCAGGCCGATCGCCATGGTGATGATACCAGGCCAGTCGCCCTTGGCGAGCAGCTTTAGGTTCATCGGCGCCCGGTCGAGCGAGGCCCAGAGCAGGCCGACCATCAGCGCACCGGGCACCAGGTTGACATAGAAGATATGTTCCCAGCCCCAGTTCTCGGTGAGGTAACCGCCGATGGTCGGGCCGATCGCCGGCGCGAAGGTGGCCGACAGGGCAAAGAGTGCGAGACCGATCGGCTGCTTGGCCTTGGGCAGCAGCGTGATGATGATGGTGAAGGCCATCGGGATCAGCACGCCGCCGGAAAAGCCCTGAATGGCGCGCAGGATGATCATCTGCTGCAGATTGGCCGCGAAGGCGCAGGCAACAGAAAAGATCAGGAAGAGGATGGCGTTGGTGAGCAGGTAGTTGCGGAGCGAGAAGACGCGCGCCAGCCAGGCACTGAGCGGAATGACGACGATCTCGGCGATCAGATAGGAGGTCGAAATCCAGCCGCCGTCATCCGTGCCGGCGCCGATCGCGCCCTGGATATCGGCAAGCGAGGCATTGACGATCTGGATGTTGAGGACGGCCATGAAGGCGCCCAGCGTCGAGCCGACAACGGCTGCCCACATGCGAAGCGGGCTCATGGCGGCAGGTGTCGCGGGCGCTGCAGCGGCGGGGGGCGCCAGCGCATTGCTGTTGGCGGCGATCTGAAGAGTGGCCATGACCTATCTCCTTCCGGCTCTTGCGGAAAATTCTCTCATGACGGGGTCCGGGTGATAATTCGGAAAAAGGGAAAGGATCATCCAGCAGGGTTGGATGATCCCTCCTTAGCTGCCGCGGAGGTCTGGGCAGCCTTGGTATCGATTTCGGGCTCGACCGACATGCCCGAGCGCAGCAGGCCGCTCAGAGCCTCGTCGTCGATGACGATCTTGACCGGGATGCGCTGGACGATCTTGGTGAAATTGCCGGTGGCATTGTCCGGCGGTAGCAGCGAGAATTCCAGGCCGCTTGCCGGCGAAACGCTGTCGACATGACCCTTGATCGAGATGTCGGGAAAGCTGTCGACCTTGATTTCGACCGATTGGCCGGGGCTGATATGGGTCAGCTGCGTCTCCTTGAAGTTGGCGACGACATAGACCGCATGCAGCGGCACGACGGCCATCAGCTGGGTGCCCGAGGTGACATACTGGCCGACCCGGATCGACCGGGCGCCGACCGTGCCGTCGACGGCGGCGACGATGTCGGTATAGGAGAGGTTGAGCTCTGCCTGGTGGGCGGCGGCGGCCGCACGGTCGCGTTGGGCAACCGTCTGTTCGCGCTCAGTCTGCAGCACCGGAACCTTATTCTGAGCCGTGACGAGGGCTGCCCTGTCGCGCTCGACGGCGGCAGCGGCCTGGTCGCGGGCCGACTGGGTCTGTTCGGCACGAGACTGGGTGCCGGCGCCGTTGGTGATCAGGCGGGCCGAGCGGGCGGCATCGGACACGGCAAAATCCAGCGATGCCTGCGAGGCATCGATCGTCGCCCTCGCCTGCTCGATCACCGATTGCTGCAGGGCGATCTGGGCGTCGATATTGGTGATGGCAGCCTCGGCCGCCTTCACATCGGCCTTCGCCTGCGACAATGCGGCCTGGAAGTCGCGGTCGTCGATACGGGCGAGAACCTGGCCGGCCTTGACCGCGTCATTGTCGTTGACGAGCACTGCCTTGATATAGCCAGCGACCTTCGGGGCGACGGTGGTGTAATCGGCCTTCACATAGGCATCGTCAGTGGATTCGATGAAGCGGCCGACCGTCCAGTAGCGGTAGCCGAAATCGCCTGCAAACGCGACGCAGGCAAGCAGCGCGGCGGCAATGACGGCGCGCTTGACGATGCGACGGCCGGTCTTTTTGGGAGTATCCGCGACCGGTGCGTCCGCGACCGGTGCTTCGGAGACAGGCATGGGGGGCGCCTCGGCGGCCGGCGCCCTTGCGGCTTCCTCGGCCAAGATCTGCTCAGCCTGCCTGGCAGTTTCGAAAGCTTGCCTGTGGGGTAACTCGACCATCGCAATTCTCCTTCACCGTTGGCCTTCTCTGAGGCCCTGTTCGATGTGGAGGAAAATGCACCCTGCCATTCATTCTGATAATCTGCTTAAATCGGGAAGGATCATCAACTCTCAGCGGATAATCCGGGGGCAATATGGATCGGCTGACAAGCCTCATGGTGTTTGGCCGCGTGGTGGAATGCGGCGGTTTTTCCGCCGCCGCGCGCCGGCTCAACATGTCCGTCACGATGGTCGGCAATCACGTGCAATCGCTGGAGGACCGGCTCGGCGTGCGGCTGCTCAACCGCACGACGCGCAAGGTCAGCCTGACCGAAACCGGCAAATATTATTATGAGCGCTCGTCGCAGATCCTGGCTGAACTCGATGAGGCGGACCGGACGGCCGGCGCGCTGAGCACGACGCCGCGCGGCACGCTGAAGGTCTATACCAGCAGTGCCATCGTGCGTTTCCTGCTGCCCGTCGTCAGCGAGTTTATGGAGCTTTATCCGTCGATCTCACTCGATTTCAGCGTCGGCGAGCGGATGGTCGACATGATCGAGGATGGCTACGACCTGGTGATGCGCACCGTACCGCCGCCGGATTCGTCGCTCGTCGCGCGCAAGCTGACGCCATGGCGCCATATGCTCGTCTGCTCACCGGCCTATTTCGAGAGCCATCCGATGCCGAAGACGCCGACCGACGTCGCCGATCACAATTGCCTACAATATGCCTATTACCCCTATGGCGACGACTGGCGCTTCGAGGATGGCGAAGGCAACAAGGAGAGCGTCAAGATCAGCGGCAATGTCGTCTCAAACAGTGCCGAGATGCTGCGCTTCCTGACGCTGACCGGGCGGGGCATCTTCCTGGCGCCGAGTTTCGTCGTGTTCGACGACATCGCCGAAGGGCGGCTGGTGAAGATCATGCCCGACTACCGGCCGATCGAGTTCAACATCAACGCCGTCTATCCCAACCGCAGCCATCTGCCGACGAAGGTGCGGCTGTTCATCGATCTCTTGGCGGAGAGATTTGCGGAACATCGGAAGTGGATGACATGAGGGTGCTGTGGGCGTTCACCTCGTGTTGGGCAAGACCGGCTTCGCCGGCCCCCTCATCCGCCCTACAGGCACCTTCTCCCCGCTGGGGAGAAGAGGGAATCGGGACGTCGCCGCGAATCTCTTCTCCCCTCGGGGAGAAGGTGCCGGCAGGCGGATGAGGGGGCGGACCAGCACACCCCTCACGTAAATCACCACCCGCCACATCGGCGGGCGGATTGGATTCTGTCAGGCCGAACCGCGCCTGCCCTGCGCTTGCGCTCCGGGCGTTCGCAGCTGCAATCGATTCACTGGATCGATTGCTTCGGCTGCGCCGAACCGCTGCTCACTCTTCGCTCTCACTCCTGCCGTGGGCCCAGTCCATGTAGAGTTCCAGCGCCTTGCGGGTGACCGGGCCTTCCTGCAGGTCGCGGTCGTCGAGGCGGATGACGCCGACGACCTTGGAGTAGTTGCCGGTGGTGAAGATCTCGTCGGCTCCGAGGAAGTCTTCGACCGAGAGCGTTGCTTCGTGCACGTCGAAACCGGCCTGGCGCAGCAGGCCGATGACGCGGGAACGCGTGATGCCGGCGAGGAAGGTACGGTTGGCGGCGGGCGTCATCACCACGCCGTCCTTGACCATGAAGACGTTCGAGGAGGCGGTCTCGACGACATTGCCGTTCAGGTCACGCACCAGCGCATTGTCGAAACCGCGGCTGCGTGCCTCAGAGATCATGCGGCCGCTGTTTGGATAGAGCGAGCCGGTCTTCGCCTCGGTCATCGCCGTTTCCGGCGACGGACGGCGATAGGGCGAGACGGTGAGGCTGGTGCCGCCATGGCCGCCCATCGGCGCCTCGAACAGGCAGAGCGCGAAGCGGGTGGAATCCGCGTCAACGGAGACGACACTGCCCGGCGAACCGTGTTCGCCCCAATACATCGGCTTGATGTAGATCGGTGTCGCGCCATCGAATTTCGCGACGCCTTCCCAGGCAAGTGCGGCAATCTCCTCGGCTGATTTCACTGGCTTCAGGCCCATGGCGAGCGCCGAGCGATTGATGCGCTGGCAGTGCAGGTCGAGATCCGGCGCGATGCCGTCGAACCAGCGGGCGCCGTCGAAGACGGTGGAGCCGAGCCACATGGCATGCGAGGTCGGCCCGATCAGCGGCGGATTGCCGGGGAGCCATTCTCCATCGACATGAGTCCAGGTGGTTGAACGGGGTGATGTATCGACGGCCATGATGGTTTCCTCCTGAAGCCGGAGAAGGAAAAACCGCCGCGGCAAGCCGGGTCAAGGACAAATCCCGAACGGAAACACGGAAGCAAGAAAATGCCAGGGAATGCCGCCAGGCCGCAATATTCGTGCGCAGCAACAGCGGCTTCAGCGATGGGTGCATCAGCAAAAATGATGGAATGGAATGTTGGAATGGCTGGCTGCAGCATGCGATGATGGGTGGAACCGCCGCTTAAGAGCGTCCATCGACTTTGATCCATGCGACGCTCTTAAGCTCTTTGTTTTATGCATGCCGTTATCCCGGAACCGCTGCACACCTCCGGGCGCCATGCATTCGGCAGCAAGGAAAACGCCGATGAAAGCCATGTTCTACGAAGCCTTCGAACAGGCGCCCGAAATCCGCACCGTTGCCGATCCGACACCGACAGAGGACGGTGTCGTCATAGCGGTCGGCGCCAGCGGGCTCTGCCGCAGCGACTGGCACGGCTGGATGGGCCACGACCCGGATATCCGCCTGCCGCATGTGCCGGGACACGAGCTTGCCGGGCAGATCGTCGCCACCGGCCGCGGCGTGATGCGTTTCAAGGTCGGCGACCGGGTGACGGTGCCCTTCGTTTCCGGCTGCGGCCATTGCAGCGAATGCCATTCCGGCAACCAGCAGGTCTGCCCGAACCAGTTCCAGCCGGGCTTCACCCATTGGGGATCGTTTGCCGAATATGTGGCGATTGATTATGCCGATACCAATCTGGTGCACCTGCCCGATACGATCGACGATGCGACGGCGGCAAGCCTCGGCTGCCGCTTCGCTACCTCGTTTCGCGCCGTCGCCGACCAGGCGCGCACCGGGCCTGGCGAATGGATCGCCGTGCATGGCTGCGGCGGCGTCGGTCTGTCGGCGATCATGATCGCCACCGCGCTCGGGGCGAATGCGATCGGCATCGATATATCCGAGGAGAAGCTCGCCTTTGCGCAGGAGTGCGGGGCGGTGGCGACGGTCAATGCGTCAGGTGTTGCCGACGTGGCGGAGGCAGTGCGCGAAATCACCAAGGGCGGCGCGCATGTCTCGATCGACGCGCTCGGCCATCCCGTCACCTGCTTCAACTCGATCAAGAATCTGCGCCGGCGCGGACGGCATGTGCAGGTGGGGCTGATGCTCGGTGAACACGCGACGCCGCAGATTCCAATGGCGCAGGTGATCGGCCACGAGCTGGAAATCTACGGCAGCCACGGCATGCAGGCCTGGCGCTACGACGCCATGCTGTCGATGCTTTCGGCCGGCAAGATCGCGCCGCAGAAGCTGATCGGACGCCGCGTCAGCCTCGAGGAGGCCGTGCCAGCGCTGATGGCGCTCGACAAGGCTGAGGCCACGGGCATCAGCGTCATTACCCGGTTTTCATGAAGCATAATTCCACCCTCCCCTCCCGTGGCGAGCACGGGAATGAGGGAGAGCGGGAAGAGCAACAAGACCCTATTGAGCTACGCCGATCGAAGCGAGAAAGGCTGATGAAGCCGGTATCTTCGACTTGTCCTTGATCTCGATGATAAGGCGCGGATTGCTTTCGAGCTTGGCAAGGGCCGCGAAGACGGCATGCCAGCGGATCGTGCCTTCGCCGAGGCTCCAGTGGCGGTCGGCATATCCGTCGGCATCCTGCAGGTGGACATGCTGGAGGCGATTGCCGGCGGCCTTGACGTAATAATCGACCGGTGGCGCACCGGTATAGCCGTGGGCATAATGGGCGTGGCCGGTATCGATCGAGACCGCGACGGCAGGCGAGTTGAAGCTTTCGGCAAGCGCCACGCGAATATGCGGATCCTTGTCCTCGATGTTCTCGATGACCATGGTGCAGCCGATATCCTCGGCGCGCCGGACGGCGTCGCGGAGCGTCATGTGCGTGCGCTCGGCCAGGGCTTCGCGG
Source organism: Rhizobium sp. WYCCWR 11128 (assembly GCF_013416305.1). Classification (NCBI taxonomy): domain Bacteria; kingdom Pseudomonadati; phylum Pseudomonadota; class Alphaproteobacteria; order Hyphomicrobiales; family Rhizobiaceae; genus Rhizobium; species Rhizobium sp. WYCCWR 11128. The sequence continues at coordinate 218,869 of NZ_JACCEZ010000007.1, read as the reverse complement.
GCGCCGGCATTGTCGTCGAGATTGTTGTAGGACCAGGACGTATAAGGGCTGTGGATGACCATATGGGTCGCGCCGATGACGGCGCAGACGTCGAGCCCCTGCAGCAGGCGCCTAGTGACGATGGCGCGGATATCGGGATCTTCCGAGGCGATGGTGAAGCCCCAGAACGGGCCGTGAATGCCGAGGCGGCCGCCATGACCGTCGAGAAGCCGCCTGGTGCGGGCGGCAAGCGGCGCCCAGTCGCCGTTCAGAATCTCGGCATCGATAAAGCTCTGCAATTCGAGATCGCGGGACTTTTCGAAGAGCCAATCACGGTGAAGTTCGACTTCATCGAGCGTCATGGCGGCGCCGACGACGGGAAGAGAGGACATGGATGCGCTCCATCAATGTGAATGATCAAAGTGAATGCCGGGACGGCGTGGAAGGACGGCTCCAAGAACGGCCGCCGCGTTCTATGCGCCCCTTCTGTGTCGGCGGTATTACAGGCGCCGAGCCTTTCGCATCCCTCCGGCCTCAGTCATTTGCGCATAGCTGATGCGGCATTGACGGACCTTGCGGAAACGCCCCGAAGTACCGATATCGGCCTCGACAGTCTCGTGACGCAGTGGCGCGCGAGCGGCGTTGAACCCCTGGCAACGGAGCCGTTTGTTCAGCGCTTCGGCCGATGCAGCGCGCTTCTTTGAAAGCCTTCGGCGATGTTACCCCCAACAACAGGGCGGCTTGTCAAAGACGGCGCAAAGGTCTAACGGCTGCGCCCGCAAGAAAAAGCCGATCAGAAGAAGCCCTGTAAGAAAAAGAAAGAGACATGATGTCCAACTCATTTGTGAAAATGCATACAAGCGACGAGGCCAAGCGGTTTTTCGTCCTCGGCGACCGGGTCGAGCGTCGGCTTAGAATCAGCGGAACCTGGCTCAATCTCTTCGACGTCACCGTGCCATCAGGCAGCCGGACGCCGAAACATGCGCATGCGAGCCCGGAAGTGTTCCGCATCATCGAGGGAAAGCTGACGATCTGGCGCCTGGGCGACAGCGGCCCCGAAGAGATCGAAGCCACCGCCGGCGACATCGTCACCATCCCGCCCTTCATGGTGCACGGCTATTCCAACCGTGGAACCATCCCCGTGGTCTTTTCCGCGGTCGTCGATCGGGACATGGCCGAATTCATCGAAGCGGAAGGCACAACCGAGCCTCCGAAGGCCAGCCCTTCGGCCGAAACCATCGCCCGCATGACCGCGGCCGCCAATGCTTACGGGATCACCATCCTCGCGGCGTGACGGCGCGAGTGCCTGATGCCGCTTTTCGGACGACATCAGGCTCTCCTTCGTCAGCAATGCTACGGTTTTGGCGGCAGCGATTTCAATCGGCTCACCAGTTCATCCAAAACGGCTTCGACCGTTTTCGAAGCCGTATCGATGACGATTGCATCGTGCCATTCGTCATAGGCTCTTTCGGAAATCTCTTGCCATGTCGGTTTCACCAGACCTTCGACGTCGGTGAGGCGCGTTTCAGCACGCTTGCGGTGCTCGGCTTTATCCGAGCAAACGACCTCGACCTCCGCCGCTGTCACCCCGGTAGCCTGCGCGACCGAACGCCATGCTGACCTAGTTATCCGGAGCGGGTTGACGGAGTCGGCGATAACGGTCCTGCCGAGGGTCAGATTATCTCCGGCGATACCGTAAGCGACGATATAGCCTGCAGGTCCGGCATCATCGGCTATTCCGGAGGCACGGATTGCTTGCTCGATGGTATCGACGCGCACATGGACCGCATTCAACCGCTCAGCCAAGGCGCGGGCAATCGTCGTCTTTCCACTGCCAGGCAGACCGCCAAAGATAATGAGCATCGTGACCTCGGCATTTGGTTGGAGAAGCTCCACGAGAACGTCAGAGCAGCTCGCGGTCAGCGCAATACTTCACCATTAAGGCCCGGTTCGCAATTCCTTAGTCAGAACCGGGGTTTCACCGCCGGCCTCGATGACGGTCCATCCGAGCGCTTCGTAAAACCCCACGGCGTCTCGCGCCGCATTCACAAGCAGTCTCTTGACCTCGTGTTGTGACGCGAATTTTTCGAGGCCGGTCATGAGCATCCGCCCGTACCCCTTTCCCTGGCACTCCGCCCTGATCGCGACGGTTCGCACGCATGCTGTCGCATCGTCCATCAGATCGAGGCGGGCCGCACCCACCGGCGTCTTTTCAAGCAGAAGCAGCAAAGGGAAATGTCCATCCCTTCGATCATCCGGGTGGTTCGCATCATAGCCAATCAATCCGCGGGCCTCGAAAAGGACAGCGCGGCGGATGTCGTGATAGGCATTCCAGTGTTCATCCGCAGAAACCTGGACGACCATCCAGGCGTCTTCGCCCTCGTCATTCGGAAATCTGGGTTCGTTCATCGATGACCTCGTCGATGCTCATGGACAACCGGCCGGCAAAATCGGTGACGGCCTCACGGCTCGATAACAGGAACTTCGGACGGGAAAAGACCGAGAACAATCGCGCGTGCGTCTCGAAGGAATTCCAGTTGTTCATTCTACTCCGGTATTCGGCCACCCACTTCAAAAGGCCATCGAACTGGGTTCCGGTCTCGCCGCCCTGAATGCCTCGCTCCTTGATGTTGATGATGCATTCCTCCTCCGGCAGATCAATCCAGATCATGCTCGTCGTGCGGTTGAGGACCATGTTCACCAATTGCCCGTACGCCATCCTGCGGCACTGTCCGCTTGAGGAAAAACAATGGCTGCCGCCTTCGAGGACGCGCGCCAAATACCTAGAACTCTTCCCAGTTGCCCTCGGTGGAAGCCGGTGCGGCTGATGTGCCGAAGGCGGCTGCGAGCTTGCCGCCGAGTGCGCGGGCCGGCGAGGGAGCAGGCCTGGCATGATCGGTGGCCGAGTCGGGGACCGCTCTGCGCGCCGCAAGCGTCGCCGCGGCCGGGCGCGCCAGCGACTTGGCAGTCGTCCGGGCGGCAGGGGCCGCGTTGGCCGCCTGGCCGAGATTGAACTGTGCCAGACGCTCCGAAAGGGCAGACACCTCCGTCACCAGCGTGTGCGAGGCGGCATTCGATTCCTCGACCATTGCGGCATTCTTCTGGGTCGACTGGTCCATCTGGTTGACTGCCGTGTTGATCTCCAGGAGACCCGTCGACTGTTCACGGGCGGCCTGAACGACCGCCTGGACATTGCTGTTGATCTGCTGGACTTCGGCAACGATCGCCTGCAGCGCTTTGCCGGTCTGGCCGACGAGATCGACGCCGCGCTTGACCTGGTCGCCGGACGAGGTGATCAGCGCCTTGATCTCCTTGGCGGCGGTGGCCGAGCGCTGCGCCAGTTCACGCACTTCCTGTGCGACGACGGCAAAGCCCTTACCGGCCTCCCCTGCACGTGCTGCCTCAACGCCTGCATTGAGGGCCAACAGGTTGGTCTGGAAGGCAATATCGTCGATCACACCAATGATGTTGGAGATCGACTGCGAGGATTGCTCGATGCCGGTCATGGCGTCAACGGCTTTGCGAACGACCTCTCCGGATTTTTCCGCACCATCCTTGGTGCGGCTGACGAGCGCGCCTGCTTCTTCGGCGCGAAGGGTGGAGTCCTTGACCGAGGTGGTGATCTGCTCGAGCGCAGCGGCGGTCTCCTCGACGGAAGCGGCCTGCTGTTCGGTGCGGCGGGCGAGATCGTCGGCACCGGAGCGGATTTCTTCCGAACCGGCCTGGATGACGGCAGCGTTTTCGGAGAAGGAAATGAGGGCTGCCTGCAGCTTTTCGACAGACGCGTTGAAATCGACGCGGATTTCGTCAAGGGAGTCGGTAAACGGCTTTTCCAGCCGGACGGTCATATCTCCGTTGGAAAGGCTGGCCAGTCCGTTGCCGAGTTCGCTCACCGCGAACTTGATCGAATCCTCACGGGCAGCATGGAGGACCGAACGTTCCTGTCGTTCGATCTCTTCGCGGGACCGGGAGTTTTCTGCATCCGTTTCCAGCTTGATCTTCTGGCGATTGCCTTCCAGCAGGATGGCGAGGGAACGCGAGAGGTCACCGATTTCGTCCTTGGCATTCTTGTCGCTCAATTGCACATCGAGCTGGCCATGGGCGATGCGATCGGTCTCGGCGATCACGCCCTCAATGCGGCGGATGAATTTGGCTGCGATGAGCCAGCCTGAAAGACCGAGCAGGAGTGCAGCGATGGCGGTGATCGCAACGGCGCTCCAGGCCATGTTGTTGAGCTGGGCAAAGACGGTGGATTTGGGCACCGAGACGACGGCGTACCAGTTCAGGTCATTCGTCAGCTCTACCGGATAGGCGACCAAGAAATAGGTCTGGCCGTCCGGGCCTGCGATCTCCTGCGCGACGCCGGGCTTGGCGATCAACTGATCCCAGCCGGCGGTCAGATCGCCGCCGTCCTTGATATTCTTGCCTGCGAGTTCTGCGGAAGGATGGCTGATGATGCTGCCGGCGCCCGTCACGAGGCTGAGATAGCCAGTCTCCATCGGGTGGACTGCCGAGATCACCTTGTTGGCGTCGTCGAGCGAAATATCCATGCCGGCGACGCCGAGCGCCTTGCCATCGACCATGATCGGCTTGGCGACCGAGGTCATCAGCACGTCCTTGCCGTCGACCGCATAGACATAAGGTTCGATGACGACAGTCTTTTTCTGAGTAAAGGGCAGCTGGTAGTAATCGCCGGCGCCCGACACGCCATAATCGACCAGCGGCGTGTGCTGGATCTTGTCGCCACTGCGGACCCAGTAGGGCACGTAGCGGCCGGTCGTGTCGTGGCCTTCCTTGCCGACAAAATCCTTGTCCTTGCCGTCGAAGGCATTCGGCTCCCAGCCGGTCCAAACACCGAGCGCCATCGGATTATCCTGCAGCATGTTCTTCAGCAAGTCGTCGGCAGTCGCACGATTGGCGTTTCCGCCGTCCTTCATCGTCGACAGCGACGTTTCCAGCGTATTGACGATGCCGAGTGCCACGCTCATGGATTTCTCGACGTTGAGCGCATTGGTGGCGGCGATCTGAAGCATCTGATCGAGGCTCGATTTGCGCATATCGTTGTAGGCGATGTAAAAAAGAACGCCCGATGCCGCGATCGTGGCGATGACACCGCAGGCCGCCACGGAAAAAATGTTGCGTCCGGTCGCCGATTTGAACTGCATGCGCTTAACCTCCTCAAGCGGGCAGGTCGTCGATCGCGCACCGATCTATTCCGTCCCGGCTTCCCCCAGACCGAGAACTGATTTCAGGACGTGGCTGCACGTCACGGAAATCGTTCGCAATTTAAAGAAAATACGGAGCGGCTGTTAATTTACGGTGTATTGCGGCAGCTTTCACTGCTGCGCCTCTTTTAAGACGCGCAGATGCGGTGCGGCTGCCGTTGGCGAAACTGTCACATCAAGACGCTATAAGAATTTTCGCCCGGCGCCTCTTGCGTCGGCACTGTTTCACCGTCAAAATTGCGACATGCCTGACAGCGACCCATCCAGTACAAGCTCCGCCCCTTCCAACCGGGATCTCCCGGCCGAGGAAGCAGGCGACCCTTGTAGACGGTGCGATGACCTCCGCCTCGCCTCAAGCATATCACGGCTCCCGCAGAGAGCAGCCGCTTTCCACATCATTGAGAATGACGGGCGGCCACATGCCGGCCCGCTTGTACCGACGGCATATGACTTTCACTTCAGAGGAGCGGTCCGCCATGACGACGACCGCCTTTGATGATTGATGTTCTCCGACTGGATTTCGACCCTTCCGCATGGGTCGGCGTTGTCACTCACGGATTTCTGAAAACTGATGGAACCTACACTGATGTAACGCGATGATAGAAAGACGATAGGCGATGGGTCTATAGTAGCGTCCCTTCGAATGCCTCGCCGCGTCGCCTGATGAATTCGGTATGACAACCTCAACGAATAGGGTCCCTGTGTTTCTGGAAATTGGAATTGTGGCGTTTCTCACCATCCTGAATGGTGTGCTCGCCATGTCGGAGCTGGCCGTTGTGTATTCTCGAACGGCTCGCCTAAAGGTTCTCTCCGACAATGGAAGTAAGGGTGCAGCTCAAGCGATCAAACTTGCCGAAAACCCCGGTCGTTTTCTCTCTACGGTGCAGATCGGCATCACGCTGGTCGGCGTTCTATCTGGCGCTTTCTCAGGGGCCACGCTCGGCGGTCGCCTGAGCGGATGGCTGGAAGCCCAGGGAATGTCATCGACGGCCGCTGATGCCATTGGCGTAGGTTCAGTCGTCGTCGCAATCACATATCTTTCGTTGATCGTCGGCGAACTTGTTCCAAAGCAGATCGCATTGCGGGAACCCGAAGCGGTTGCGGCCAAGGTCGCACCAGCCATGGCGGTACTTTCAAAAATCGCGCTGCCACTCGTGTGGCTTCTAAACGCCTCCGGAAATCTTGTGCTTAAGCTCTTGGGCCAAACAGGAAAAGGTGGCGACAATGTCTCCGACGCAGAGATCAAAACTGTTCTGGCCGAGGCGCAGTCGGCTGGAGTGATCGAAAGCGAAGAGTCCGCGATGATATCAGGTGTCATGCGGCTTGCGGACCGCACTGCCCGAGCGCTTATGACGCCCCGACGGGACGTGGAAATTATTGATATCGACGACAGCCTTGATGAAATTCGGACCCAGTTGCACAGGACGAAGCGGTCGCGGTTGCCGGTTCGAAAAGGCAGTTCGGACGAGGTGATCGGCATCCTTCCGGTCAAGGACTTCTACGACGCGATGTCCGAACACGGCAGTGCCGACATTACGGCTCTGACGCAAGACGTCCCGGTGGTTTCAGACCTTTCAACTGCCATCAATGTGATTGAAGCCATCAGGAAATCGCCCGTTCACATGGTGCTGGTTTTCGACGAGTACGGCCACTTCGAGGGGGTTGTCTCGTCAGGTGACATATTGGAAGCAATCATGGGGGCTCTGCAGGAGGGACCGGTCGATGAACAGGCCATCGCTCGTCGAGACGACGGCTCTTATCTCGTGTCGGGCTGGACGCCAATTGACGAGTTCGCTGAATTCTTAAACCTCAAGCTCGATGGCGACTTGGAATATCAGACTGTCGCCGGCCTGGTGTTGGAAGAGTTGAAACATCTGCCGGAATTGGGCGAGAGCTTCACGAGAGATGGATGGCGCTTCGAAGTCGTCGATCTCGACGGGAGGCGCGTGGACAAAATACTTGTGTCGGCTGAGTGAAGACCGGCGGGCGCCCTCTTCGCCAGCGACTTCGCCGATGAGGTCGTCAATCTCGACGGCCGCAACATCGACAAGATCCGCATCCACCACTTGGACGATGTGGCCTGACAGCAGGAGTGAACGCCATGGCATGGTCCGCCAATCAATATGTGAAATTCGAGGATGAGCGCACGCGACCGGCGCGCGACCTGTTGGCACAGGTGCCGCTGCAAAACATTCGTCATGCCATCGATCTCGGCTGCGGCCCGGGCAATTCGACCGAGCTGATCATCGAGCGCTACGGGGCGCAGGGCGTCTCGGGCGTCGACAGCGACATGAACATGCTGGAGGCGGCGCGCAAGCGGCTTCCGGGCACTGCCTTCGTCGAGGCCGATCTCACCCGCTGGCAGTCGACTGAGCCCGCCGACCTTTTGTTTGCCAATGCCGTCTTCCAATGGCTGCCTGACCATCTCGATATCTTCGACCGGCTGATGGACGGGCTTTCCGAAGGCGGCGTGCTGGCCGTGCAGATGCCCGACAATCTCGGCGAACCCTCGCATCTGGCGATGGAGGAGACGGCGCATGCCGGCCCGTGGAAATCCGCCTTCGAGGCGAAGAGCGTGCGCCGCAAGGGGCTGCCCCCGCCGTCCACTTATTACAGCCGGCTGATCGCCAAATCCTCTCGCGTCGATATCTGGCACACCATCTACAATCACCCGATGGCGGATGCTGCAGCGATCGTCGAATGGGTGAAGGGAACCGGGCTGATGCCCTATCTCGCCCATGCCGGCGAGGAGCATCGCGAGGCATTCCTGGCCGATTACCTCAAGCAGGTGGAAAAGTCCTATCCCAAGATGTCGGACGGGCGGGTGCTGCTGCGGTTTCCGAGAATTTTCATGGTGGCGGTGAAACGGTAAAGCCGGCCGCGCCAAGCAAGGTGACGCGAGCTTGGGCGCCCCGGATGGTGTCAAATGCTTGTTATCCCTCGCCCGCATGGTGCTTGCGGCGAGACCGGCACGCAGTATAGTCGGCCGGAAAATCCAAGGAGATGACACATGGACGCTGTCCCTACCCCGCCGGTCACCCTCGTCATCTTCGGCGCCACGGGAGACCTGACGCGCCGCCTGCTGGTGCCGGCGATCATCAATCTGACGCGCAGTCGCCTTGTCGGCGAGGATCTCCACATTCTCGGCATCGGCATCGAGCCGGGTGACGACGAGTTCCTGCGCGGGCGGCTCGACCAATTCCTCAGCCATCTGAGCGGTGAAGAGCCGCCGGTGAAGGACGAGACCTGGGAAAGCCTGCGCCGGCGCATTTCCTACACGTCTGGGGATTTCACCAAGGACGATATTTTCGTCGAGATCGGCAAGCGGCTGGGGCCGCATGCCAATGCCGCCTTCTATCTCGCGGTGCCGCCATCCTTTTTCGGGACGATCGTCGAGAAGCTCGCCGCCCATGGTCTGACCAATGAAAGCGACGGCGTCTTCCGCCGCGTCGCGATCGAAAAACCGTTCGGCACCGATCTCGCCTCGGCGCAGGCGCTTAATGCACAGATCCTCGCGCAGGTCGGGGAAGGCCAAGTCTACCGGCTCGACCATTTCCTCGGCAAGGAGACGGTGCAGAACCTGATGACGGCGCGTTTCGCCAACATGATGATCGAGTCCTTGTGGAACAGCCGCTACATCGACCATGTACAGATCACCGCCGCCGAAATCGTCGATGTCGGCAGCCGCGGCAAATTCTACGATGCTACCGGCGCGCTGCGCGACATGGTGCCGAACCATCTCTTCCAGCTGCTGGCGATGATCGCCATGGAACCGCCGAACAGCTTCGATGCCGAGGCAATCCGCAACGAAAAGAGCAAGGTGCTGAAGGCGCTGCGCGTCTATACACCTGATGAGGCCAAGACGCATGGCGTGCGCGGCGCCTATGCTGCGGGCCCGCTCAATGGGGCTCAGCTTCCGGCCTATCGCGATACCAAGGACGTCTCGCCCGACAGCAGGACCGAGACCTTCGTGGCGCTGAAGCTCTATGCCGATACTTGGCGCTGGGCCGGCGTGCCCTTCTATCTCAGGACCGGCAAGGCGCTGACGGCGCGCGACACCGAGATCGTCATCACCTTCCAGCCGGTGCCCTTCGCGCAGTTTCGCGAGACCGACGTCAAGCGCCGCCTACCGCCGAACCGGCTGGTGATCCAAGTGCAGCCGGACGAGGGCATGAGCATGGAAATCTCGATCAAATCGCCGGGGCTTTCGGTCGACACCGTGCCGGTTTCGCTCGATTTCCGCTATTCCGACAAATTCGATATTGCCAAGACGACCGGCTATGAATCATTGCTCTACGATCTCTTCATCGGCGACCAGACCCTGTTCCAGCGCGCCGACGGCATCGAGGCCGGATGGGCGGCGGTGCAACCCTTCCTCGATATCTGGGCCAAGGATGAGAGCGTGCCTGACGCCTACGCGCCGGGCAGCATGGGACCGGCCTCAGCCGACGAACTGATCCAGCGCGACAGACGGCAGTGGCATGAACTCGGCGTCATACTGCACGGAAACGACAAATAGCCGGTCCTGCTTGCTGATCTGGGCCTATCCCGTCAGCGGCAGGCGTCGCCTAGCGTACCGTCGCGCTCGGCCGCGCGGTACTGACGCGTTCCGGGCCGCGGGCAGACGGTCCGATCGGACGGAATGACGACGGTGATATCACCGGTTTCGACTGGATCCAGCGGAATCATGAGTCCGCCATTGGATTCCGCCCCCGGCACCGTGCCGGGTGGCATGCCGCCGAAGCGGCCGCTAGAATCCATATCAGCAAGGGCCTGGGAGAAAGCCGGAGCGGCGAAGCCGAGGAGAATGATCGAGGCTGCTGCAAGAAACATACGCATGATGCTATTTCCTATGTTTTCAGCGATGCGACAGAAACAGCAGGACGACCTCATTGTTCCCCCGGAAGCGGGGGCGAACGATCAAAGTTTAGCGATCGGAATATGGCGCCTCAGAGCGGGCGATCTCCGGCTCAATCGCGCCAGCGCGACAGCAGCCTGTCGAGACCTGTCGGATAGAGATCGATGCCGGCGTCCCGCAGCCTGTCGCGGCCGAACCAGCGCGCCGTCGCCGCCGTCTCGTCGAGTTCGCAGTAGCGGATTTCATCGCGCTCATAGAGAGATGCATCGGCCAGTTCGATGTCGGCGGCGAAGATGTATTCGTGACCGATTGCGCCATGATGCTCGTAGATGTTTTCAAGCAGATGCCAGGGACCGACGATGCGGATATCGGTCTCGAGCTCCTCGCCGAATTCGCGGTGCAGCGCCTCTTCGCGGCTTTCGCCGAATTCGATCGCGCCGCCGAGCGGGCGAACGCCCTTGATGCGACCGCTGTCATCCTCCACTTCGGCGGCAAGCAACTGGTCTTTCCGCCAAGCGAGGCCGATCACCTTCACCCTGATCTGCTGCGATGGGCGCCAGATGGTCATAAGACTCTCCTTCCTTCCAATGGGGCAGCCGTTAACTAGTGAGCAGAGGCTGCGATGCAAGGGCGATCAAAGCCAGCGCGCCGATGATCATGTTAGGTCAATCTTTGACATCTATTGCCATAGGGGGCCGACTGCCCCATATTCGTGACAACGAAAGGAAAACCATGCCCAACGTCGCGCTCGGAAACCACTACGAGGAATTTGTCCGGAAGCAGTTGGACTCCGGCCGCTATAACAATGCCAGCGAAGTTGTTCGGGCAGGACTGCGGCTGCTGGAGGATCATGAGGCGGCCCGCGAACGCTGGCTCAATGAGGAGATCCCGGCGCGCTACGACGACCTAGTGAACAACCCGAGCCTTGGCATCCCGGCCGAGACAGTACGCGCCCGCTTTGAAACCAAGCGCCGGATTGATGCGGCGAAAGCCAAGTAGGGCATGGCCTACCGCATTATTTATCATCCGAAGGCGGAAGCCGAACTCGACAAGCTCTATGCCGATATCGCCGTTGAGGCGGGAACGGGCATCGCCGGCGACTTCGTCCACACAGTGATCACTTTCATCGAGGCCCTGGAGATGTTCCCGGAACGGGGCACGGTGCGGGAAAGCCGGATTCCCGGCCTTCGTGTTATCGGCTACCGGCGCAGCGTCAGCGTGGCGTTCTCGGTCAGTGGCGGTGACGTCAACATATTGGGCGTGTTTGCGCGTGGGCGTGATATCACTGACGAGATTCTGGAAGAGCGACAAGGGTAAGCCGACAGGCGAGCCTCCTCCGCATGGACCGTAGGTTGCAGGCCCCTTCGGTTCAGCTCGCCTGCCGCCGACCGGCCATTTCTTCAAGTTGGACGGGCCTTTGCCCCGGCGATTTCAGGACAAGATATAATGAGCCCCGCAACGACGCGAGGCTCTTGCCGATCCCTCGTCTCAGACGAACTGGCTGAGGCCCGGGACGGAAGCGACGACCTCGTCGACGACCCCTTCGCCGGCATATTGCTTGGCGATCGCGATGGTTTCCTTGGCAAGCGAGGTGATCTCGCCCATGCCGAGGCCTTCGCCCATCAGTTGCTGGCCGAGCCCCATGATGCCACCGCCGCCGAGCGAACTCATCAGCCCGCCGAGCAGACCGCCGCCGCCAGCGCTTGCGCCATTGAACTGGGCAACGAGATCGGCGCCGCCGGGGATCGCTTCGATCATCTTGGCAACCGGGCCATCGGCGGCCTCACGCTGCAAAAAGCCGAGCATCATGCCGAGCGCCTTTTCGGCCAGATCAGGCGCAATACCCACGCGATCGGCGATCTGGGTCACAATTTCATTCATCGTTAGCCTCCTGTTTTTTTGACGTTAACGTCAACGTTAATCGAGATTCGACCGCAACTCAAGCCGGCCCCTCCCCGTGCCGCACTTTGTCCGGTTTTGCTTTCAATGCAAACAGTTGTCCGCATGCGCATGCCTGCTTATAACAGGGAAACGATGGTTCGATGAAGGCGGCAGAACACGCCTTCTCATACAAATGGCGGCAGAGCCCCAAGGGAGCATTCCGAATGATCGAGGATGGCAAGATTTTCATCGGCGCGAGCCGCAATCCCGATGACAGCATCAACAAGCCGGAATATCTCGACCTGAAATTCGGCAATCGCCACGGCCTTGTCACCGGCGCCACCGGCACCGGCAAGACCGTGACGCTGCAGGTGCTGGCCGAAGGCTTCTCCCGGGCCGGCGTTCCGGTGTTTGCGGCCGATATCAAGGGCGACCTTTCCGGCATCGCCGCCAAGGGCGAGCCCAAGGATTTCCTGACGAAGCGCGCCGAGCAGATCGGCTTTGCCGACTACGAATTCGACCAGTTTCCAGTGATCTTCTGGGATCTGTTCGGCGAGAAAGGCCACCGGGTGCGCACCACCATCGCCGAGATGGGACCGCTGCTGCTCGCCCGCCTGATGGATGCCTCCGAACCGCAGGAAGGCGTCATCAACATCGCCTTCAAGATCGCCGACCAGGGCGGGCTGCCGTTGCTCGACCTCAAGGATTTCAGCTCGCTGCTGAACTATATGGGCGAGAACGCCAGCCAACTTTCCAACCAATACGGGCTGATCTCCAAGGCCTCGGTCGGCTCGATCCAGCGGGCGCTGCTCGTTCTCGAACAGCAGGGGGCCGAGCACTTCTTCGGCGAACCGGCGCTGAAGATCACCGACATCATGCGCACCAACAATAATGGCTACGGCCAGATCTCGGTGCTGGCCGCCGACAAGCTGATGATGAACCCGCGGCTTTACGCCACTTTCCTGCTCTGGCTTCTCTCGGAACTCTTCGAGGAACTGCCCGAGGTGGGTGATCCCGAAAAGCCGAAGCTCGTCTTCTTCTTCGACGAGGCGCATCTGCTCTTCAACGACGCGCCGAAGGTGCTGACCGAACGTGTCGAGCAGGTGGTGCGGCTGATCCGTTCCAAGGGCGTCGGCGTCTATTTCGTGACGCAGAACCCGCTCGACGTGCCGGAAACGGTGCTCGCCCAGCTCGGCAACCGGGCGCAGCATGCGCTTCGCGCCTATTCGCCACGCGAACAGAAGGCGGTAAGGACGGCCGCCGATACCTTCCGTGCGAATCCCGCCTTCGATTGCGCCACCGTCATCACCAATCTCGGCACTGGCGAGGCACTGGTCTCGACGCTTGAGGCCAAGGGCGCGCCTTCGATCGTCGAGCGCACGCTGATCCGCCCACCATCCGGCCGCGTCGGCCCGGTGACGGATGTCGAGCGCCGGCAGATCATGGACAGGAGCCCGGTTCTCGGCGTCTATGACGAGGATGTCGACCGCGAATCCGCCTTCGAACTGCTGGCGGCACGGGCGAAGAAGGCGGCCGATGCCGACGCCGCCAAGCGGGCGCAGGAAGAAGCACCACAGCAACAGGGCAACACGACCTCCGGCTGGAACCTGCCGGGCTTCGGCGGCGGCAATGACGACGACAACCAGGGCCGCGGCCAATCGCGCGGCCGGGCGTCCGGCTATCAGCGCGAAACGGTGGTGGAAGCGGCGATGAAGAGCGTGGCCCGCACGGTGGCGACACAGGTCGGCCGGGCGCTGGTGCGCGGGATCTTGGGGAGCTTGAAGCGGTAGGCGTTTCGCAGCAGAGTGCCACCTGCCCTCATCCGCCTGCCGGCACCTTCTCCCCGCTCGCGGGGCGAAGGGGGAATAGCCGCAACCTCTCCTTTCCTCGCTCACCTCTCGTAGGGCACGTCCCCTCGCCCCGTTTACGGGGAGAGGGTTAGGGTGAGGGGCAACTTCCCACGGCCTTCCCCCCGAAGAATGCAAGATCGTTCTCCTTCTTGAACCTGATGCCTTTATCTCCTAAATTACCTGCCATCGACCATTTCAACAGGATGTGTGCCGCAATGGATTTCAACCCGATCGCAACGCCAGTTCGCCTTGCCAACCGGGACATCCATATCCATGCCTGCATCCATCACTCTCTCCCAAGTTTCGTGGTCCGCTCCTGACGGGCGGTCGCTTTTTTCCAGTCTCGACCTGAGTTTTGGGGCTGAGCGTACCGGTCTTGTCGGTCGCAACGGCGTCGGCAAGACGACGCTGCTCAAACTCGTCTTCGGTGAGATCCAGCCACATTCCGGGACGGTATCCGTCGGCGGCAGCCTCGGTGTGCTGCGGCAGAGCGTTCAGGTGGCGCCCGAGGAAACGATCGCCGATCTCTTCGGCGTGACCGATGCGCTCGCTATTCTTCGCCGCGCCGAAGCCGGCGAGGCAACGGCCGACGAGCTTGGATCGGCGGACTGGATGCTGGAGGCGCGCATTGCCGCAGCGCTCAATCGGACGGGGCTCGACGCACCGCCGGAGACGCCGCTTGCCGTGCTCTCCGGCGGGCAGCGGACCCGTGCCGGGCTTGCGGCGCTTGTTTTCACCGAGCCGGATTTCCTGTTGCTCGACGAACCGACCAACAATCTCGATCGCGAAGGCCGAGAGGCGGTGATCGCGCTGATGTCAGGCTGGCGGGCCGGCGCCATCATCGTCAGCCATGACCGGGAACTGCTCGAAAGCGTCGATGCGATCGTTGAACTGACGTCGCTCGGCGCCACGCGCTATGGCGGCAACTGGAGCCATTACCGCGAGCGCAAGGCTCTTGAGCTCGCGGCGGCACAGCATGATCTCACTGAAGCCGAAAAACGCATGGCCGAGGTAGCGCGGAAGGCGCAGGCGACGGTGGAGCGTCAGGCGCACAGAGACAGCGCGGGCCGGAAGACGGCCGCCCAAGGCGGCCTTCCACGCATCATGCTCGGCGGCATGAAGGAGCGGAGCGAAACGACGGGTGGCGACAATGCCCGTATCGCTGAACGCCGGCGCGCCCAGACACGGGAAGAGGCAACAGCAGCGCGCGAGAAGATCGAGATCCTGCAGCCCTTGTCGGTCACCCTGCCGCCGACCGGACTGCCGGCGAACAAGATCGTACTGAAGCTGGATGCCGTGACATCGGGCTATCAGCTTGATGATCCTGTCATCAGCAATCTCTCCTTCGACGTGACGGGACCAGAGCGTATCGCCGTCACCGGCCGCAACGGCTCGGGCAAGACGACCTTGCTGGCGCTTATTACCGGCGCGCTGAAACCCTGGGCCGGCACGGTCAGCGTCAAGACCGCTTTCTCGATGCTCGATCAGAAGGTGAGCCTTCTCGATCCGTCAGCTTCGATCCGCGACAATTTTCGCCGGATCAATCCGCAGGCCGATGAAAATACCTGCCGGGCCGCCCTTGCCCGCTTCATGTTCAGGGCGGATGCGGCGCTGCAGACCGTATCGACGCTGAGCGGCGGGCAATTGCTGCGGGCGGGCCTTGCCTGCGTCCTCGGCTCGGCACCGCCGCCGCTGTTGATCCTCGACGAGCCGACCAACCATCTCGACATCGACTCGATCGCCGCGGTCGAGGCCGGACTGCGCGCCTATGACGGCGCGCTGCTCGTCGTCAGCCACGACGAAACGTTCCTTCAGAGCATTGGGATCACACGGCGGTTGGAACTGTCGCCCGCCGGCGCGGGATAGTTCCGGCTCATGCCTGCTGCCGGCCTCCGACGCGACGGTTCCGGCAGACGGCGACGATCAACGCGGTGACACAGATCAGGAGTTCAAAAGCGAAGGTCCAATGCAACATGAAACTCACGACCCAATTGCTGTAGGTCGGCGGCACCGTCGTCAGCTCGAATTTCGACCAATCGAATGGCGCGAGCCAAAGCATCGGCGCAGCGACGGTATCCATAACCATGTGAAGCATGACGGCTGCGAAAAAGACGGCGGCCGTGGGAAGCCAGTCCGACGCCAGTCGACCGATCGCCGGCAGGGCCGTGGCGGCGAAGCCGAGCCAAAAAAGCGGCCAGTGGGAGACATAGTCGTGATGGTGGACTTTGCCGCCGGTCAGGAAGAAATAGACCATGTCGAAATCCGGCAATACGCTGCCGATCAAGGCTGCGGTCATGATGCCGGGTGCGGCGGACCGCTGCCGCGCGGCGCTCCCGAGAAGGTAGCCTGCCGGCAAATGGGCAATGAGCATGCGTCTTATTCTCCCGGGCGGTCCCGAAGAATCCTCTATGCGCGGTTTATGGCTAGAATCGGCACAGGTCCGGCTCTCTTGCCTCTTTTTGCGGGCAATGTTATTGGAATCCCGCAAGCTTTCGAGAAAGGAGGATCACGCAATGCAATATTATTTTCGGTTTAATCGCCAGCGTGGTCCCGTCAACGCCCTGCAAATGCGTTTGCAGGGCTGACCAGAGACCGTTTCTCGACATCTCTTCCTGGTCTGCCCTTCGTGGCCAATGCGGCGCCGTAGCTGACAGCGCGCATTCCTCTCATTTCCCGGGTCCGAACCGCGCAATCCCGTGATGGCTGAACGCCCCGGATCGCACTCGAATACCCGGTCAAGACCAGAGAACGATCATGACACTCATCAATATCCGCAATCTCGGCGTGACGCTGGGCAATCCCTTGTTTTCCAAGCTCAATCTCGTCGTCAATGCCGGCGACCGCATCGGTCTCGTCGCCGCCAACGGGCGGGGGAAATCGACGCTGCTTGCCTGCATCACCGGCGCGCTGGAGCCGAGCGAGGGCGAGATCACCAAAGCGCGCGGGCTGACCGTCGGCCATGTCGCGCAAAATGTGCCCCCTGCCCTTTTCGACACGCCGTTCTACGACGCGGTGCTGCAGGCGTTGCCGGCCGATCAGGCCGAAAGCGAGAGCTGGCGGGTCGACGTGGTGCTGGAATCGCTCGACGTGCCGGAGGCCATGCGTGGCCGGCCGCTGAAGCAGTTGAGCGGCGGATGGCAGCGGCTTGCCATGCTTGCCCGCACCTGGGTGAGCGAGCCCGACGTGCTTCTGCTCGACGAACCGACCAACCATCTCGACCTCGAAAAGATTGCGCAGCTGGAGGGCTGGCTGAATGCGCTGCCGCGCGACGTGCCGATTATCCTGTCCAGCCACGACCGCGCCTTCCTCGATGCGACGACCAACCGGACGCTGTTCCTGCGGCCGGAGCAATCGCCGGCCTTCGCCCTGCCCTATACCCGGGCACGCTCCGCCCTGGACGAGGCCGACGCTTCCGAAGCCCGGCGCTACGAGCGCGACATGAAGGTGGCGGAGCAATTGCGCAAGCAGGCGGCGAAGCTCAACAATATCGGCATCAACTCCGGCAGCGATCTGCTCGTCGTCAAGACAAAGCAGCTCAAGCAGCGTGCGGAGAAGCTTGAGGACGCAGCAAAACCGGCGCATCTGGAGCGCTCGGCCGGCGCCATCCGGCTTGCCAATCGCGGCACGCATGCCAAGGTGCTGGTGACGCTGGAGGATGCGGCGGTGACGACGCCGGATGGAACGCTGCTGTTCAAGACCGGCCGGCAATTCATCTGCCAGGGCGACCGCATCGTGCTGCTCGGCCTCAACGGCGCCGGCAAGTCGCGGCTGGTGTCGATGCTGAAGCAGGCGATCGAAAAGCCGGAGACGGCGCGGGACAGCATCAAGGCGACGCCTTCGCTGGTGCTAGGCTATGGCGACCAGGCGCTTGCCGATCTTGCCGACACCGACACGCCGATCGGCACGATCATCCGCCGCTTCGATGTCGGCGATCAGCGGGCGCGGGGCTTGCTGGCAGGCGCCGGCATGACGATCGACATGCAGGCAAAACCGATTGGCCAGCTCTCCGGCGGCCAGAAGGCCAGGCTCGGCATGCTGGTGCTGCGGCTGACGGAGCCGAACTTTTACTTGCTCGACGAACCGACCAACCACCTCGACATCGACGGACAGGAGGCGCTGGAGAGCGAGCTGATGGCGCACGAAGCGAGCTGCCTGCTGGTCTCGCATGACCGCAGTTTCGTGCGGGCGGTGGGAAACCGGTTCTGGCTGATCGAGAGGAAGCGGCTGGTGGAGGTGGAGAGCCCGGAGGGGTTCTTTGCTTCGGTGGGATCACGCGTGTAATGGGCGACGGGGCGTGCCGCGCCGCCCCGTCCTTTGCGAGGGTTCGCAACAAATCTCAATGTTAAAGGACACTCCGCAACATCGGCGCGGGGCATGGTTTCTTGAGAGCCGGGCGGTGTCGCGATCGCCTCTCGACTTTTCTTCCCATGAACACGAGGCATCTCCATGCATATCAGATTAGTCGCCTGCGCCGCCCTGACGCTTTCGGTTGCCGTTCCTGCCGTTGCCGCCGATCTTACCTATGAAACGCCGTCGGCGCCGTCCGCCGAGCAAGTATCTTCGGCCTATGACTGGTCGGGCTTCTATCTCGGCGCCCAGGGCGGATATTCCTGGAGCCAGGCAAAGATCCTCGGCTCGGACCAGGATATCGACAGCGGCACATCCGGCCTGCATGCCGGCTATAATTTCCAATCCGGAAATATCGTCTTCGGCATCGAGAACGACTTTAACTACAACTTCGAGAAAAATGACAATGCGAACCTCAAATGGGACGCTTCCGGCAGAGCTCGGGTCGGTTACGCTTGGGATCGAACCCTGTTCTTCGCAACGGCAGGCGTGGCAGCCGGCGGCGGTAAGGTCGACATTCCCGCTGCCGGAAAGAAGGACGGCATCCTGATCGGCTGGACGGCCGGCGGCGGCATCGAACATGCGGTCACCGACAATATCCTGGTGCGCGGCGAGTATCGCCATTCCGATTTCGGCAACAAGGACTTCGGCTCGACCATCGGCGATGTCGGCGCCACGCAGGACAAGGTCCTCTTCGGGACCAGCTACAAGTTCTGACGGAAAGGCGGCGGCAGCCGTATGAGGGTCCTGCCGCACGCTGCCACGCCTAAAAACCTACCGCTTCGGGGCGACCAGGCAGAAGAAGGCGCCTTGTGGGTCGGTGGCCTGGATGATCCAGCTGCCGCCGGGGACTTCCATCGGGCCGTTGACGACCTTGCCGCCGCCTGAGGTGACGCGTTCGATCGCGGCGTCGAGGGTCGGCACGATGAAATAATAGCACCAGAAGGTCATCGGCATGTTTTCCGGCTTGGTCATCATGCCGCCGATCTGCCGACCGTTATGGGCGAAGAGGTAGTAGACGCCCATCGGACCCATGTCCATTTCGCTGTCCTTCGTCCAGCCGAACAGCTTGGAATAGAAGGAAACAGCGTCTTTGCCGTTGCCGGCATAGAGTTCGCGCCAGCCGATATTGCCGGGGGCGTCGAAGGCCAGTTCCGGCATGGGCTTCTCCATCGGCGCCGGCGTCATGATGCAGAGCACCGCGCCATGCGGATCGGCAACGACGGCGAAGCGGCCGATGGTCGGGATGTCTTCCGGCGGACGGCGGACCGAACCGCCATTGGCGGCAAAATCCTTGGCAGTCTGGTCGACATCGTCGACGTCGACATAACCCGTCCAGTTCGGCGGAATGCCCTTGCCTTCGAGTTCGGCCGGAAATTCCATCAGGCCGGCGACGCCGATGCCGTTCGCCTCGAAGATCGTGTAGGTGGGCATGCCCTCCATTTTCATCTCGGAGGTGGTCCAGCCGACGACCGAGCTATAGAATTTCGCGGCAGCCGATGTGTCGGGGGTCATCAACTCGCACCAGATGAACTTTCCATGCGTCTCAGACATCATACTCTCCCTTTTTCGACGCCCCTCTTCGGAGGCCTCTTTGCGAGGCCCCTTTCTCGAGGTTGAACGCCGTGATTGTCAGATCTTGCGGGCGTAATGTGCTTCCATGAACTGCTTCCAGGAGCCGTCCGGCTGCTTGGCGCTGGAGACGAAGGTGCGGTGATCGGCGTCGACGAAGATGATCTGCTCGCGGTAGTCGGCAAGCCCCTCGCCATTGAAGTCGGGGCCTGTGGTATAGAGGTCCAGCACATTGCCTGACGCGTCGACCGCACCCTCATAGACCCACATATAGTCCATCATGCTGCCGATCCAGCTGCCGACATACTTGCCTTTTGCGTCGTTGTAACCGAGCGTCAGGATGCTGGTCGCCTCCTTACCATCAGGCATACGGCCGGTCCCTTCGGCGACGAACCAGATGCCGTGCAGCGAGCGGACGGTCTCCGTCCAGGGCTCGCCGCCACTCATGTCGGGTGCGGTGACGGTCCAGTCGCCGACCAGTCTTTCCAGGAAGGAATGTTCCTTCAGCACTTCAGCGGTCTTCATCATCCTCTTCTCCCTTGAGTGATGGTGGTGTTTGTTTTCCGCATTCCGGACGCAAAACCGCTTACACTTTTCGGCATCATGCTCCGGCTCAGTGACAGCAGGATGGCGCCTTGGCGGCCTCCTCATATTCGTCGTGGCGGCGCACGAAATTCATCGTGCTGTCCTCGTTGCGGCCCTTCGGCGCGCGGTCGAGGATCATCAGGGTGCCGATCAGTTCTTCCGGCCCGCGGGCATAACTCGAATAGGTATGGAAGACCTCGCCCTTGTCGTTGCGGTAGAAAGCGCTGAGGCCCGGCAGTTCGTCATTGGCATCAGCCGGCTGCATCGGTGTGAAATTGTAAAAGACCTTGTCTTTGGCAAGATCCTCGGGGCTGAAAGAAACGAGATAATCGAAATTGAAATCGCTGCCGAAGGAAGAGACCCAGGGAAATTGCCAACCCATGCGCTGTTTGTAGGCGGCGATCTTGTCGAGCGGCGCGCGTGAAACGGCGACCCAGGTGACGTCGTGATGGTTCAGATGCGGCAAGGCGCCATCGACATGATCGGACAGGAAGGAGCAGCCGGTGCAGCCGGCATCCCAATCCGGGCCAAGCATGAAATGGTAGATCAGCAACTGGCTGCGGCCATCGAAGAGATCGGCGAGCGACTTCCTGCCCTCCGGCGTTTCGAAAGCATAATCCTTGTCGACCTTCACCCAGGGCAGCGCCAGACGGGCGGCGTTGACGCTGTCGCGCAGCCGCGTCGCCTCCTTCTCCTTTGCCAGCAGGACACGGCGGGCTTCGAGCCACTCTTCGCGGGACACAACTTCATTCTGCATGGAATGCGCCCTCCTCCGGCGCTTGCCGGTGAAGCCGGCTCATCTCCTTCTCCTTGACTAAATACATTGATATCAATAGAAATGAAGCATGTCAAATTCGATCGAGATTCCCTTTTCCACGACGCTGATGGTGCGCGACACCTGCCTCTGCCTGCATGTGCAGCGGGCAGCACGCGCGCTTGCCCGGCTGTTCGACGACGCGCTGAGGCCGGCCGGCCTGACCAACGGGCAGTTTTCGCTGATGATGTCGCTGAACCGGCCGGAGCCGCCGCCGATGGGGCCGGTCGCAGCCCTGCTCGCCATGGACCAGACGACGCTGACGGCGGCGTTGAAGCCGCTTCAGCGCAAGGGCTGGGTAACGGTGATGGAGAACCCCAGAGACAGGCGCGGCCGGCTGCTGAGCCTCACCCCTGAGGGCAAGGCGGTGCTGGCAAAAGCGCTGCCGATCTGGAAAAGCACACATGCGATGATCGACGGAAAGCTGCCGGAAGGCGGCTCCGCCCGGCTGCGACAGGATCTGCAGGCGCTGTCATGAATGACGATAGAAACGCCGAGGCCGGCCGGGCTGAACGCCGCCCGGCCGGCAGATGACGGCAGCCGATACGGCTACCAAGTTTTAAGCCGATCAGGCGACGGTGACCGGGACCTCGGTCGAGGTGCGCATCGCGTGGCTGTAGGGGCAGACGATGTGGGCTGCGGCTGCGAGCTTTTCAGCGGTTTCGCGGTCGAGACCCGGGATGTTGACCGTCAGCGCCACTTCGATGCCGAAGCCGCCGCCATCTTCACGCGGGCCGATGCCGACCTTGGCGGAGACCGTCGTGTCCTCGGGAATCTTGACCTTCTGCTGGCCCGCGACAAATTTCAATGCACCGAGGAAGCAGGCGGAGTAGCCGGCAGCGAAAAGCTGTTCGGGATTGGTGCCGGTCGCGCCGTCGCCGCCGAGTTCCTTGGGAACGGTCAGCGTCACGTCCAGAACGCCGTTTTCGGAAACGGCGCGGCCCGCGCGGCCGCCGGTGGCAGAGGCTTTGGTCGTATAGAGAATAGGCATGACGATCTCCTTTGGTTGGCCCTTCGATCGGGTTGGATTTTTATTATCGCACAATTAAATTGTACGCAAGTGAATTTTGCAAATTGCATTTCGGATTCGAAAAGAGGACAATCGGGCTTCAGGGATAATAGATATGAAAGCGCAAACGACGAAGACGATGGAGATACCGCAAGAGGAGAAGCGGCTGGAAAAGCAGTTGTGCTTCGCGGTCTACGCGACGGCGCATGCTTTCACCCGCGCCTACAAGCCGATCCTCGACAGGGTCGGCCTGACCTATCCGCAATATCTGGTGATGCTGGTGCTGTGGGAACGCGGCGAACTGCCGGTCAAGACGATCGGCGAGCAGCTGGATCTCGATTCCGGCACGCTATCGCCGCTGTTGAAACGGCTCGAACAGAGCGGGCTGCTCAAGCGCATCCGCGACCTGCGCGACGAACGGCAGGTGATCGTGTCGCTGACCCCGCAAGGTCAGGCAATGAAGGGGGAGATCGATACGATCATGACGGCGATCGGGCAAGCCGCAGGCTGCACGCTTGAGGAAATGGCCGAGATGCGCGACATGCTGCATCGGCTGCGGGGCAATCTCGGGCGGGCCGGCGCGGGCGGCTGAACGCACTCACCCGGTAGAGCCGGCACCCGGTAGAGCCGGCACCCGGTAGAGCCGGCGTACGCGCCGAGAGATCAGGACCGCGGCTTAGCCGGCGACCGGCGCTTCTTTGCAGGCGCCGCCTTAGGTTCGGCCTCGGCCTCCTGCTGCAAACGCAGCGCCTTCAGCTTCTCCGTCTTCTTGTCACGGGCCGTTGCCTCGGCGGCGATAATGGCGCGCGCCGTGTGATCGGTCGCTTCCGCCTTGTCGCGAGACGAAAGCTTGGCGGGATTGAAGAATTCTCCCTTGGTGGCGGTCATGTGCCCCTTTCCCAGGTGATGGCGGCGTTACCGCATAGTTCCTCAAATCGAAATCGGTTCAAGGAATTATGCTGAAATACAAGTGTTACAGCCCCTTGCGCGTCTGGAATAGGCGCGCGGCGCTGTAAGTCATGGCTCCACGGCAGAAACCATGATTCACGGCTGAACCGTGATTCCACGGTAGGCCGTGATGCCACGCCCGGGATTAGCGGGTGGGACGGAGAACCTTCTTCGGTGCCGGCAGCAGACCTTCGCGCTGCAGCTTCTTGCGAGCGAGCTTGCGCTGGCGGCGAATGGCCTCGGCCTTTTCGCGGGCGCGCTTCTCGGACGGCTTTTCAAAGGCGCTGCGAGCCTTCATTTCCCGGAACAGACCTTCCCGCTGCATCTTTTTCTTGAGCACGCGGAGCGCCTGATCGACATTGTTATCTCTGACGAGTACCTGCAAAACGATATCCTTCCTGTTGCGGCGGCGAAGCCGCACTGTCCAAAATTAAAAACCCGGGCCAAAATAAAAAACCCGGAACTACTTCCCGATTTTGATGCTCGAAGACTTCAGCCAGGGCTCGGCGCCGTCGGACTTGGCCACCGCCTCGGGGGAAGCCCTCGACGGCGATTCACCGGTATCGATGTCGGCCTCAGTGATGCGGCGCTCGAAATTCTCCGCGTCGAACTGAACGCGATATTGCACATGCCCGTGGTCGTTGGGCAGGATGCTGGAGATCCGGCACCGCTTGTCGGCTTTCGCCGTGCGGGTGAGGCCGGATTTCAGCACGATCATGTCGCCGACTTTATAGTTTGGTCTGCCCATTTCAGCGTCCCTTCGACTCTACGGCTGCTCAATCGGTCAATCAGAACGACCGGGGGTCATTCAGGACCGACCGGGGCATTCCGGAAAAGCCTGCGATCAAAGCAAAAAGGCCGGGCTGGTACCCGACCTCTTCCAGTCACTCAGCCCGCCGCCGGTATCGGTAGCTCGCTGCCAGTACATCCGTGGTCAGCTTGCTGCCAGCACATGGCCAGCCCGCTGCCATATTCATGGTCAGCAGAGGCGAATGACAAATCATGCGGCCTGAAGGTTGTCGGCCGAATTCTTGCCGGACTTCTTGTCGCGGACGAGATCGTAGCGGATCTTCTGACCTTCAACGAGTTCGCGCATTCCGGCGCGTTCAACCGCTGAGATATGGACAAAAACGTCCGTAGAACCATCATCAGGCTGAATGAAGCCAAAACCCTTGGTGCCATTGAACCACTTTACGACGCCTGAATTCATAACGATCTCCTTTTCAACCGTTTGTGTTCGCCTGCGGAAAGATATCCGACAAGCCGTATCGATGTTGAGAGGATATCTGACGGAGCGCTCAAGCGCGTGGACAAAGGTCGCAAGCAATTCGATACGCACCATGTAGGATATTTACCGAATTAAGCAATGGTATTTCGGAAAATAATTCTCTCGCGGGCGCAAAATGAAGCTCTTGCCCCAGGGGCAAAGCACCCTTTTCCCCCGGGGCAAAGCACTCGCTCGCCCGGGGCAAAGCAACCGCTTGCCCGAGGCAAAGCGCCAGCTTGCCTGGGAAAAGCGATCGATCCGAGGCGGCCGGATTGCGGCCGCCTCGATGACGATTACTGCCAGACGACGATGGGCGCCTTTGTGGGAACGCGGTCGTAGAGATCGATGATATCCTGGTTCATCAGCCGCACGCAGCCTGACGAGACGGCCTTGCCGATCGAGCGCCAATCGGGATTTCCGTGCAGGCGGTAGAGCGTGTCCTCTCCATTCGAGAAGATATAGAGCGCGCGGGCGCCGAGCGGGTTCTTCAGACCCGGCTCCATGCCGCCGTTCTCGATCGAATATTTGACGAGTTCGGGCTGGCGGGCGACCATCTCGTTCGGCGGCTTCCAGCGCGGCCATCTCTGACGCCACTGGATGACGCCCGACCCCTGCCAGGCGAAACCCTCGCGGCCGATGCCGACGCCGTAACGCATCGCCATGCCATCGCCCTGGACGAGATAGAGGAAGCGCGACGGCGTATCGACAACGATGGTGCCGGGGGGCTGGCCGGTGGGATCGACGACGCGCTGGCGATAATAGCGCGGATCGATCTGCTCGTAGGGAACGGCTGGAATGAGAAAGCCCCCGTCTTCGATCGGGCCATACATGACGGCAAGCTCGGCCCCACTCGGCACGCTCGACGCACCCGGGGACTGGAACAGGCGCATTGGCGAACGGTAGGTGATCGTCGTATCGCCTGATGTCACGGTGTTGGCTGAGGAGGCGCAGCCGGCGAGCGCGGAGGCTGCGGTCAACGCCGAAAAGGAAAGAAAGCTGCGGCGGGAAAGATGTCTATCGAAGCTCATGACGCGGGACTGATTTCCTCTGATGCGGGAAGCCGGACGGGACGCCGGATAAACCGGTGATTCGTCCAATGCCGATAACAACATCAAGAGATCTATCGGCTTGCGCCAAATAAACCATAGCTTCACGCAGACGTGTCCAGCTCGGAGCGGACGATATGGGAAGCGCTGTTGCAGCGCTACATCACAACGATCTCGGCCTTGGCAGAAACGCGGTCGTAAAGATCGATGACGTCCTGGTTCAGCATGCGCACGCAGCCCGACGAGGTGGCCTTGCCGACCGACTGCCAGTCGGGTGTGCCGTGGATGCGATAGAGCGTATCCTGCCCGTCCTTGAAGATATACATGGCGCGGGCGCCGAGCGGGTTCATCAGCCCTGGATTCATGCCTCCATTCTCCGCTCCGAACGGGCGGACTTCAGGCTGGCGCGAGACCATTTCGACCGACGGCGTCCAGCGCGGCCATTTCTGCTTCCACTGGATGACGCCCCGGCCGGACCAGGCGTAACCGTCGCGGCCAAGGCCGACGCCGTAACGCATCGCCTTGCCGTTGCCCTCGACGAAATAGAGGAAATGCGCCTTGGTATCGATGACCACGGTGCCGGGACGCTCGGTCGTCTGATAATCGACCTCCTGGCGCAGGAACTGCGGCTGTACGCGGCTGACCGGGATCGCCGGCAGGGTGAAATCCTCGTCACGCACCTGGCCATACATCGCCATATGCACGGGATTGGTAACCGGCAGGCCATAGGTCTGGTGGAACTGGGTCTTGTAGAGCTCACGCGTCTGCGGCACCGGCTGATCGGGGATCGGCCGCACCCGGCGCGGATCGACGCCGGGCGGCTGATAGAAGACAGGCGAGGTTTCCTGAACGAAGCGGGCGGGCGAATCGGCGGCGACATCGGGAATGAGAATGTTGCAGCCGCTCAGCGACGCAACCGCAATCACGAGCCCGGCAAGCGGGAAGACCCGGCGCAGAAAATTCATGGAACCACCCTTATCAACGATCGGCGAGACAGCGATATCTGCCGGAACGATGGCATCCGCGGCTGGCGCGAGGCTGGCGTTAGGGTGGGAAAAGCAAGATCAGGAAACGATGAGCCCGCCACCGTGGGCGGCGGGATCTCAGCCGTCACACTTCATCGCTGTTGCTGATATCGGCGAAAAATCAAGCCGCCACTCCGTGAAAGAAGCGGATGCTCTGTTCGATCTCGGCCGGCAGCGCCGAGGTGTGATTGCCAGCGACGGTTTCCGTTTCGATATGAACGCCGGCGCCGCGGGCGCGGCGGGCCAGCAGATCGGCGCGGTCGTTGAAATGCGGCTCCTCGGTGCCGTGGACCACGCGGACCGGGCATTTGAAGCTGTGGGCGTAACACAGCGCCGAACGCACCTCGAATTCGTGCGCGTTGCTGTCGTCGAAACGGATATCCTGCGGATAGCGGTTGAAGAAGCGGAAGGCATCGGGGTTGCCTGAAATCGGCGCGGCGGCGCGGAATTTGTGGGTGGTCATCGCCGTCAGCATGGTCAGCGTGCCGCCGATGCTATGGCCGGCGATGAAGAGGCGCTCGGGATCGACACCCGGCAGATGCGCCAGGCGCTCGGTGGCGGCGAGAACGTCGTCGACCTCGTCGTAGAAGCCGGAGAAATTGCCCATCTGGCCGTTTTCGCCACGCAACGACGGCATCATCACGACATAACCGGCATCCATATAGGGCTTCATCAGCTGCCAGTGGCCGATGCCCATGGCATTGCCGCCGTGCAGGAAGAGCACGGCCGGCCTCGCGGCGCGCTCGCGCTTGTATTTCGAGACCCAGGCCGCCAGCTCCAGCTCGCCGTAACCGGAGCGGTAGAAGATCTTGTCGGCATCGGCAGGCGCATTCAGCGGTTCGTATTTGTCGGGCGCCGGCCCCTTCTGCAGCAGCTTGGTGCGGAAATGGTGGCGGACCTTGGCGTAGTCGTGCTTGGCAAGGCGTGGCTCGTCCGGGACATCGAACGCCGCCGCCATGCGCGGCAGGATAAGTGCACCGGCGAGACCCGCCAGCACGGCACGGCGCTGGAGGAAAAGGGAATTTCGTTCACGCGAGCTCATAACGCAGCATCCATCATTTCCCCGGCCAGTCCAAATTAAACAGAGCATGATGTCGTCCGAAAACCGCTTACACTTTTCGACACCATGCTCGGGAAAATCTGCACCGGAAGATCGTTGCCGCCAATACACATGCTGTTGAAAATATTGCCCTGCGTCATTGTTGCGCAGGGTATGCAACTTCACGCCGGCTTGGCCTCGATCATGGCGATCAGCGTGCGCAGCCGGTCGGCCTCGTAGGAGGGTTTGTCGGGGCGAAGGCGGGCGATGCGGGGGAAACGCATGGCGACCCCCGATTTGTGCCGGGTCGAGCGGTTGATGCCTTCGAAGGCCACTTCGACGACGAAGCCGAAATCCTTGTCGGCGCGCACGGCGCGCACCGGGCCGAAACGCTCGGTGGTATTGTTGCGCACGAATTTGTCGAGCACCTCGAGCTCGGCATCGGTGAAGCCGAAATAGGCCTTGCCGACGGGCACCAGCTGTTCGCCGTCCTCGTCATCGGCCCAGACGCCGAAGGTGAAATCGGAATAATAGCTGGAGCGCTTGCCGTGGCCGCGCTGGGCATACATCAGCACCGCATCGACATTATAGGGGTTGCGCTTCCACTTGAACCAAGGCCCCTTCATGCGGCCGGCCTGGTAGACGCTGTCGCGGCGCTTGATCATCACGCCTTCGATGACCGGATCGGGCGGCGCGGCGCGCAGAGTATCGAGCTCTTCCCACGACGAGAACGGCACGAGCGGCGAGAGGTCGAAACGGTCGTGCGGGGCGCGGTCGATGATCTCGGTCAGCCGGTCGCGGCGATCGACATAGGTGCGGCCGCGGACGTCGTCGTCGCCATCGAAGAGCAGGTCATAGGTGCGGATGAAGGCGGGGTAATCGCCAAGCATCTTCGCCGTCACCGTCTTGCGGTTCAGGCGCTGCTGCAGGTCGGAGAAGGTGCGGGTCGGGCTGTTGGAGCGGGCGGTGCCGCCGACCAGCAGCTCGCCGTCGACGACGCCAGAAAAATTGATCGCGTCGAGAATATCGGGAAAGGCGCCTGATATGTCGTCGCCGGAGCGGGAATAGATCTTGCGCCTGTCGCCGGAGCGGGAGAGCTGGACGCGGATGCCGTCCCACTTCCATTCGGCGGCATAATTCACCGGATCGAGACTGGTCAGATCGCCCTCCTCCACCGCATTGGCGAGCATGACGGAATGGAAGATCGCCGGTGTGGCCAACACCGGCTTTTCGCCGCCACTCGCCAGCCATTCGAACAGCGTCTCATAGGGCGGCTGCAGGCCATGCCAGAGGGTTTCGATCTCGGTGACGTCCTTGTCGCCGAGATCGGCGAGCGCCTGCTTGGCAAGGCGGGCGGAAACGCCGATGCGCATGGCGCCGGTGGCAAGCTTGATGAAGGCGAAACGGCCGGACGAATCCAGCCGGTCGAGAAGATCGCGGACATAGCTGCGTACTTCAGTTCGGCCGAGCGCATTCATGCTGGTGACGACCTCGCCGAGACGCGGCTGGGCAAGGGCCGAGCGGTCGATATCCCTCTCATTGTCCCAGACGAGCGAGATGGTTTCGGCAAGATCGCCGACATAGTCGTAGGAATAGCGAAACAGCACCTCGTCCATGCGCTCCAGCACCAGCTCGCGCAGCATTGCGGGCTTGACGTTGCGCACCTCCAGCGTGCCGGCGATGGCGGCAAGGCCGTAGCCGCGGTCCGGATCCGGCGTGTCGCGGAAATAGTCGGTCAGCAGCTTCAGCTTGCCGTTGCGGCTGGGGGTGAGCACCAGGCGGTCGAGGAGATCGGCGAAGGCTTTCATGGGTGCCTCCCGACTCTTGAGGAAGACCCCTCCCCAACGGCATATGGAAAAGACCCCTCCCCAACCCCTCCCCACAAGGGGGAGGGACTAAGCCGTGGCACCGCCTCGCAAACCAACAAGCCGGCCGCATACTCTGCGCTGAAAGAGGAATGCAGCGAGGGCCGCGGGTTAAGCCCCTCCCCCTTGTGGGGAGGGGTTGGGGAGGGGTTTGGACGCAGGATGCTGCTCATCTCCTCAATCCCCCTCGTCCTCGTAACCCACCAGATGCAGCGGTTTTGCCTTGATGCCCTGCAATTGGCACCAGCGCACCAAGGCCTCCTCGCGGCCATGCGTCACCCAGACCTCGGCCGGGTGCAATTCCCGGATCGTTTCGGTCAGTTCCGGCCAGTCGCAATGATCGGAGATGACGAGGGGCAGTTCGACGCCGTGCTGTTTGGCGCGCTGGCGCACCATCATCCAGCCGGAGGCGAAGGCCGGCAGCGGCTCGCTGAAGCGCCGGGCCCAGCGATCGGCGAAGGCCGATGACGGGCCGATGACGACGGCCCCTTTGAAGGCGGACTTGTCGCGGCTTTCGATCGTCGCCGGCAGCAGCTCGCCGAGATCGATGCCCTGCTCGATATAATAGTCGCAGAGTTTTTCCATGGCGCCGTGGATATAGATCGGTTCGGCATAGCCGGCATCGCGTAGCAGCCGGATGACGCGCTGGGCCTTGCCGAGCGCATAGGCGCCGACGAGATGCGTGCGCTCGGGAAATTGCCGCAGCGATGCCAAGAGCTTGCCGATCTCGTCCATCGGATCGGGGTGATGGAAGACCGGCAGGCCGAAGGTCGCCTCGGTGATGAAAACATCGCAGGCAACCGGCACATAGGCGGCGCAGGTCGGATCGGGGCGACGTTTGTAGTCGCCGGAGACGACGATGCGGGTGCCGTTCTTCTCGATGGCAATCTGGGCAGAGCCGAGCACATGGCCGGCCGGGTGAAAGCTCACCTTGACGCCGTTGACCAGCAGTTCCTCACCGAAGGCTGCCGCCTGCTCGCTGGCGCAGAAACCGTCGCCGTAACGCAGGCGCATGATGTCCAGCGTCTGGCGGGTGGCAAGCACGTTTACATGGCCCGGCCGGGCATGATCCGAATGGCCATGGGTGACGAGCGCCTGCTCGACGGGCCGCACCGGATCGACATAAAAGCCGCCTTCCGGGCAATAGAGCCCCTCCGGGGCAGGATAAAGCAGCGCATCAGGTCTCATGAAACGAGAGATAGCGGGAAATGGGCGCGAGGCCAGAGGGCGGGAAGAAGGGACTGGCGAATGCGCCGTGGCTCAACGCCGGCGATCGTCACGACCCTATTCCATCGAGGAAGGATTCGACAGCGGCACTAAATTGCGACGGCCGCTGCAGCGGCGCGAAATGGCTGACACCGTTGAGATAGATCATCTCAGCGTTCGGAATGCTGCGGGCAAGATATTCGGCATGGTCTGGCTTGATGAATTCGTCGTGCTCGGCGATGACGATCGCGACCGGCACGTGGATCAGGCCCAAGTCGGCGGCCTGATAATTCGGCTCTGTCTGCATCATCAGGCTGACCGCCTCGACGAATGGATTAAAATCATCCGGCGTGGTGGACAATGCAGCGTAATCCTTGGCGTGCCGGCTGAAGCATCGGTCGATGACCGGGGTCGGAACGAATTCCAACGTGCCGCTCGGATCCATGTTGCAGGCGAAGAAAAAGACACCCTCGACCCGGGACGGCGCCGTCATGGCAAGGATCAAAGCGATGCAGGCGCCGTCACTCCAGCCGATGACGGCCGCCTTGTCGAGATGCAGTTGGTCCATGACGGCGAGCACATCTGAAGCCATCAGCTCATAGCTATAGGGACGGGAATCGCGGGTGCTTCTTCCATGGCCGCGGCTGTCGATCAGCACGACGCGGCGGCCGCGGCGCAAGAGTGCCGGGATCTGATAGCCCCAGTTGCCGCTGTGGCCGAGGCCGCCATGGAGGAGAATGACGGCTGGGCCGACGCCGTAGCTCGCATACCAGATACGGGCGCCGTCATGGGCGACATGACCGTCGACTGCTGCCGGCGGCAACGGGGCGGCGCCATGCGCTTCGAAATGGATGAGCTCGTCGTCGTCAAATTCCATAGCGATCAGACTCATTGTTGCCGCAGCATAGAAAAGCCGGAAAACAGCCCAAGAACAACCGGAATCGCTCTCTAGCCCTTGCGATGCAACCAGGGGGATCAGCATTGGGCAGGAAGCTTTTCTATTGTGCGGCGGTGATCGCCATTGCCGCGGCTGGCATTTACCTCAACAATACCAGTATGCTAGCGCAGCATCGATCCGGAAAACCGGTGTTGCTCGCCCATCGGGGCATCGCCCAGCGGTTCGACGAAACCGATCTGAAGAACGACACCTGCACGGCGAGCCGGATGCTGCCGCCGAAACACGATTATCTCGAAAACACCATCAGATCGATGCAGGCTGGCTTTGCCGCCGGCGCCGATATGGTCGAGATCGACGTGCATCCGACGACCGATGGGCAATTCGCCGTCTTTCACGACTGGACGCTCGACTGCCGCACCGACGGGCATGGCGTCACGCGCGAGCATTCGATGGCTGACATGAGGAAGCTCGACATCGGCTATGGCTATACCGCCGATGGCGGCAAGACCTTTCCCTTTCGCGGCCGGGGCATCGGCATGATGCCGACGCTTGCCGAGGTGCTGTCCACCTTTCCGGATCGGCGCTTCCTCATCAACATCAAGAGCCGCGATCCTTCCGAGGGTGAAAAGCTCGCCGCCGTGCTCAATGGGCTCTCCAC
This sequence comes from Rhizobium sp. WYCCWR 11128, assembly GCF_013416305.1. NCBI lineage: Bacteria > Pseudomonadati > Pseudomonadota > Alphaproteobacteria > Hyphomicrobiales > Rhizobiaceae > Rhizobium > Rhizobium sp. WYCCWR 11128. The sequence goes on along the minus strand of NZ_JACCEZ010000007.1, from coordinate 186,797 downwards.
TGAGCGACGGGCCGAGATCATCGTTTATGGCGGCGACGAGCCGATCGACGTGCTCCGCCTGATGGCACCCGATATCAAGACCGCCTCGCGCAAGAGCCTGAAGGGCTGCCTGTTCGGCTATATCGGCTATGGTTGGACCGGCCTGCTGCCGGACGAATGCAAACAGGCGATGATGCTGGTGCCGATCAATATCGCGCCGTGGCTATGGGGCTGGCCGGATCGTTTTCTCGACCGGATGGCGGATGCCGGGACCGAGGTTTTCGTGCTCGGCCCCTATCGCGGCAGCGATTTTTCCACCGGCATCGACGACCCCGCGCAACTGGCGCAGCTGCCTGAGGACTATGCGGCGGGCATATGGACGAACGAGATCGAAGCGATCGGCAGGCTCGTGAAATGAGGTTTGAAAGACGTCACATCGACCAGATCGATGCGAGGTCTTTCAATGTTTCCTTTTGTGCATGTCGTACTCCCAAAACCGCTGCACAGTTTTGGGCGACCTGCATCAGAGACTGCCAGTCTGCAGCAATGCCGGGATCTCCTCCGGGGAGACCGGCTTGGAGAAGCGGAAGCCTTGCGCCTCCTCGCAGTGGGCCTGGCGCAGGAAATCCATCTGGGCGTCGGTTTCGACGCCTTCGGCGAGAACCGAGAGCTTCAGCGTCTGCGCCAGCGAAATGACCGCCGAGGCGATGGCAACGGCGGTCTTGTCGCCCGGCAGGGCCTCGACCAGCGAACGGTCCATCTTCAAGCGGTCGAAGGGGAAGGTCTTCAGCGCCGCCAGGCTGGAATAGCCGGAGCCGAAATCGTCGATCGACAGGCGCACGCCAAGCCCCCGCAGCGTTTCCATCATGGCAAGCGCGCGTTCGGCATTCTGCATCACCACGCTTTCGGTGACTTCCAGCTCCAGCCAGCGGGACTGCAGGCGGTGGCGCTCCAGCGCCTCGGCGACGTGGGTTGCGAAGTCAGGATCGGCGAACTGTTTAGCCGAGACGTTGACGGCAATCGTCAGCGGCGCCAGGCCCATGTCCTGCCAGTGGCGCGCCTGGCGGCAGGCCTCGTTCAGAACCCAGAGGCCGAGGGGAACGATAAGGCCGGTCTCTTCGGCGAGCGGAATGAAATTGACCGGAGGCACCCTGCCCTTTGCCGGATGGTTCCAGCGCACCAATGCCTCCAGCCCGGTGATGCGGCCGGTGGCGACGTCGACCTGCGGTTGGTATTGCAGGAACAACTGCTGGCCAGTGATCGCCTGATGCAGTTCCTCCTGCTCGCCTAGCGGCATTCCCACAGGCGTGCTGCCGCCATCGTGATGCTGCAATGTGTTGCGGCCGAGCTCCTTGGCGCGGTACATGGCGCGGTCGGCATTGGCGAGAAGCTCTTCCGAGGTCGCGCCATCGAAGGGGAAGGCGGCAACGCCGATGCTGGAGGTGACGGTGATTTCGCCATGCGCCCCGCGGATCGGCCGGTTGATCGCCTTCTGCAGCTCGCGAAGGCGGCGCGTGATGCCGGCATCGTGGCTCGACTGGTGAACGAGCACCACGAGGAATTCGTCGCCGCCGAGACGCACGACCATATCGGACGCCCTGACGCTGTTGGCCATGCGGGCGGCGATCTCTTTCAGCACCTCGTCGCCGGCGGCGTGGCCGCGGCCGTCGTTGATGTCCTTGAAATTGTCGAGATCGATATAGGCGACGGTCACCTTGCGGTTGTTGCGCCGGGCCTGGTCAAGAATGCTCGCCAGCCGTTCCTTGAGGAAGGCGCGGTTCGGCAGGCCCGTCAGATCGTCATGATGGGCCATGAAATGTATGCGGTCATCGACACGCTTGCGCTCGATGGCGATGCCGGCGATATGGGTGGCGAGCGCCACCAGCGTCATCTCGTGCTCGGTGGGACGGCGGACTTCCCGGGAATAGAGCGCAAACGTGCCGAGCACATTGTTCTGCGAGGTGGCGATCGGCGTCGACCAGCAGGATCGGAAGCCGAACGGCGCGATCATCGCGCGAAAATCCTCCCAGAGCGGATCAATCGTCACGTCCTCGACGATCACCGTCTGGCCGCGCCAGACGGCGGTACCGCAGGAGCCGACCTTGGGGCCAATCGTGACGCCATCGATCAGGCGGCTATAGCCGCCGGGCAGATTGGGGGACGCGCCGTGATAGAGCCTGGTGCCCTCGCCGTCGAGCAGCAGCACGGATCCGTCAATCCCATCCAGCTGCGCCTCGATCATCAGCACGAGCGCCTCGAGGATCATCGGCAACGGCTCGTTGCGGGCGATCATTTCCAGCAGGCTCGCCTGGCCGCGATGCAGATCCTCCTGGCGCTTGCGTTCGGTGATATCACGGGAAACACCGATCAGGCCGACGATCTCGCCGCGATCGTTGCGCAGCGGTATCTTCGAGGTTAGCCGGCATATCGGCTTGCGGGCGCCTGGAAGGGTGTAGGATTCCTCCATGTCGATGCGGGCTTCGCCGGTCGCCATGATCTGCTGTTCGATGTCGAAATGGCGGCACGCCGTCTCGAAATCGAACAGGTCGAAATCGCGCTTGCCGGTGATCAGCGCGGCACTCTCCAGGCCAAGGCTGCTGGCGGTGACGGCGTTGGCGAAGACGAAGCGGCTGTCACGATCCTTGACGTAAAGGAAATCCGGCAGTTCGTGGACGATCGCTTTGAGGCGCAGGTTCTCGATACCCTCGGAAAGGTGATGAGCGGTCGATGCCATCATTGCCTCCGTCGCGGCGACGATGCGTCGCGTTTCGGCCGTCAGGGCATCGGTCGATTCCCATCGCCTGGCACCCAATTCGTGCATGACGCCATTCTCCCCGCCGGCCGAAGGCCGTATCCCGCAATCGTCATCATTGAAATTCCCTTCAAAGTAGTCCTCATTTCCTTCGGCTTGCTTAAATGAAAGGGTGAACAAGACGACAATATAAGCGGCGATATCCTGCCGTCGCGCTCGGCCATAACGGCAATTTCGCCGGCCTTTGCCAAGCTTGTGCCAAAACAATTCATGCGGGTTTGGCACGTTTCCTGCTACGGCGCGTTATGACAAGTGATCCCCGGATGCGCTCACGCCGCGACATGCTTTTCTTTCTTGCCGCCTCGGCCGTTGCGGGAGGGGCATCGCGCGCACTTGCCTCGCCGCTGACGGCGGCCGCTCAGCCCAATCTGCGCGGGGCGATCGACGCGGTGGACTATCGCGCCATTCCCGACAGCGGCGATCGCAAGACCCGCAACCTGCAGCAGATGATCGAACAAGCGGCGCGCGAGAACGTGCCGGTCTTCCTGCCGCCCGGCACCTACCGGGTCTCCAATCTCACTTTGCCCGACAATACGCGTATCACTGGCGTGCCGGGCGCCTCGCGGATCGTCTATACTGGCGAAGGCCATCTGTTTGCGGCCGAGAACGTGCGGCGGATCGAGCTTTCCAATCTCGTCATCGACGGCGGCAACCGCTGGCTTGGCGACTATGCCGGCGGGCTTTTGCAATTTACCGGCGTCGACGAGGTGCTGATCGACAATTGCGAGATCGGCGGCAGCCGCAAACACGGGCTGCAACTGGAGCGCTGCGGCGGGCGGATCGAGCGCAGCCGCATCTCGGGGGCTGCCCAATCCGGGCTTTACGCGGTGGATTCCAGCACCCTCTCGGTCACCGGCAATACGGTCTCGGATTGCGGCAATGGCGGCATCCTGGTGCATCGCTGGAAGAAGGCGGAGGACGGCACTGTCGTATTCGGCAACCGCATCTCCAACATCCGCGCCAATGACGGGGGCACCGGGCAAAACGGCAACGGCATCAACATCTTCCGCGCCGACGGCGTGATGGTGGTGAATAACCAGATCTCCGATTGCGCCTTTACGGCGATCCGCGCCAATTCGGCTTCGGACATCCAGATCAGCAGCAATCAGTGCCGGCGGTCCGGCGAGACGGCGATCTATGTCGAATTCGCCTTCGAAGGCGCCGTCGTTTCCGCCAACATGATCGACGGGGCGGCGAACGGCATCTCGATCGCCAATTTCGACGAGGGCGGCCGGCTGGCGAGCGTCACCGGCAATGTCGTGCGCAACCTGACGCTGCGCGGCCCATACCAGCACGAGGTCGGCTTCGGCATCGGCATTGCGGCCGAGGCCGATACGCTGATTTCAGGCAATGTGATCGAGGGCGCGCCGCGGTGGGGCCTTCAGATCGGCTGGGGACCGTATCTGCGCAACGTCGTTGTGACAGGCAATGTGGTGCGCAAGGCGCCTGTGGGATGCGCCGTCTCGGTCGCCGATGGCGCAGGCACTGCCGTCATCACCGACAACATCTTCCAGGAGACCGCCGAAGGGGCGGTGCTCGGCTTCCAATGGGAAAAGAAGGTCTCCGGCGAGATGGCGGGCGGCGGCTCGCCCTATGCACAGCTGACCGTCGAGAGAAACCGCGTCTCCTGAGGAGAGCATTTGCTTTCCCGAGAGACGAAAATGCTCTATCTCTTTGTTTTTGTGGCATAAAGTCAGATTATGCCGAAGGCGGCATTACTTGGTTTCGCGCGCGGATAGCATTCCTGACAAGGGCATTCGTTCCGTGAGTGGCTCCTTCGCCCGCCCCTTGCTCCGTCATGCTCGGCCCTGTGCCGAGCATCTGCACCGTATCGATCAATCGCCACGGGCATAGATCCTCGGCACAAGGCCGAGGATGACGGAGGGTGGGAGCGCGTTTCCGCCAAACTCGCACCGGCCTACGGAGGCACCCCGACTTGGTGTCTGTCAGGCACTCGACTCTCTTCCGGCCTGTGAAAACCACCGCGCGGTTTGTACAACTGAGCACTTTTTTACCGGAATTGCTTGGCGCATCAAAAGCTTTCATCATCCCATAAGCGCCAGGGACTTCTCGCAGCCCGATCCGGCATTTACGGTCTTTGGACATATCGAGGGGATATCGTTCATGCTGACAATCTACGGGGTCTACCGATCGCGCGCCTCTCGCGTTTACTGGATGGCGGAGGAGCTCGGGCTCGAATTCCAGTCGGTGCCGGTGCTGCAGGCAAGGCGGCTAGCAGATCCGCCCTCTCCGGATGCGCCACTCAATACGCATTCGCCTGAATTCGTTGCCGTCAACCCGATGGCGCAGATCCCCAGCATTCGGGATGGCGACCTCATCATGCACGAGTCGCTGGCGATCAATCTTTACCTGGCGCGTAGACATGGCGGGCCGCTTTCCGGCCAAACCGTCGAAGAAGACGGATTGCTGACGATGTGGACGGTCTGGGCGGCGTCGCAGGTCGAACCGCTTACGGTGAAGATCGTGCTCACCTATGATAACGGGCTCGAAAACAGCGAAGGCGGCCAACAGACGATCGCGGTTTCCTGCCGGTCGCTGCGCAAGCCGTTGGCGGTTCTCGAAAGCCACCTTGCCGGAAGGCAGTGGATCGTCGGCGACCGATTTACCGTCGCCGATCTCAACCTAGCCGAGGTTCTGCGCTACGCCCAGAGCGAAGAGAAGCTTTTCCAAGCCCATCCCAATGTCAAAGCCTGGATCGAGCGTTGCCAGTCCCGCCCGGCCTATAAGGCGATGCAGGCGATCCGCGGCAAGGAGCCGATCGAGGTGTGAAAATCACTGGAAAAGCGCGAGCGTGCCGGCCATCTCTTCGCGAATCCAGGCCTTGAAATCCTTGACCTTCTTCGGCTCGCGTATGCCTTCGGCGGTGACGAAGTAGTGGCCGAAGCCGGTACGGGCGCGAATGCCGAAGGGGGCGGCCAGCCGGCCTTCGGCGAGCGCAAAGCCGGAAAGGGTCTGCCAGGCCAGCATGACGCCCTGGCCGGCGATCGCCGCATCGAGGCAGAGCGAGGCATCGTTGAAGACGTGGCGGGTTGAAAGCGTCGCGCCTGATAGTCCGGCCTCGCGCATCCAGACCTCCCAGGTGAACATGGCATGGCCGTCGATGATGGCCGGCAGGGCGAGGATATCGGCGGGTTCTTTCAACTTCGCCGCCATCTCAGGCGAACAGACGGGAAAGACCTCCTGTTCCAGGAGCAATTCGGCCTTCACGTCAGGCCATTTACCGGTGCCGACGCGGATGCCGATATCGACATCGCAAAGCGCCGGACTGACGAGATTGGTCGTTGCATCCAGCCGCAGCTTGATGTCGGGATGACGCTCGGCGAAACGATCGAGCCGGCAGACCAGCCAGCGGGCGGCGAAGACCGGCGCCACCGATATGGTCAGGATCGTATCATCCTTGCGGCTGGCGATCGATACCGCCGCCGAAAGACGGGCAAACCCCTCGTCGAGCGCCAGGAGTACCGGCCGAGCGGCTTCGGTGACGATCATTCCCCGGGCTGTGCGCTCGAAGATCACCTGGCCAAGCTGGGCTTCGGCCTTGATGACCTGCTGGCTGACGGCGCCGACCGAGACGCCGAGTTCGTCGGCCGCTGCCTGCAACGAGCCGAGACGGCCGACGGCTTCCAGCGCCCGCAGGCCGTTGAGATGGACCATGTTCAGGTTCTTCATATAGTTTTTCTATACCGCCTCAGCGTTATTCTCAATTGAAAATCTGCCTGTTGAGGCCGACATTGCAAGCATAGGCAATCCATTCGAACGCAGGGTGTGGGCGGGTGGGACGGCTCAGCAGGCGCCAGCCGCTTGCGATCATCCTTCTACGCCACTGAGAAAGCGAGGCATGCCATGTCGTTGCTGAAGTTTTTCTTGAGAGCTGCCCTTCAGGTGGGAGGCGCAGAAATTGCCCCGGCCTGGAAGGACGATCCGCTGCGGCATCCCGAGGTCGAGCGCATGTCGATGCGCGAAATCGCCGATCTGCCGCTCGGGATGCAGACCGGCTTTCAGGCGGAGGCCAAGCCGCCGCTGGCGAAATGCGCCTGAAAATATGCGAGAGCCTTTCCGGGTTAGATTGAAGCATTCTGCCGGAGCAGGTTTTCGTCAGGGCAAAGGCGATTGGCGACGGGCATACCCCACGGTACGTCCGAGCCGATCGCCTTTGATCCTGGCGGAAAGATGCCCGGCCCACCGGGTTGGCTGAAACGGGCCGGCTGATCGACCGGCCGGCTTGGCCGTAGAGCCGGGCTACGACGCGCGCCGGCCGGTCGACCATCCGACTCCGTTTGAGCCAACAGAATGCTTCAATCTAACCCGGAAAGGCTCTAGGTTTCGCCCTGGCAGAAAGGGCGGAACCATGGCCGGCGATGTCGATGCGATCTTCGAACGCCTGAAGCGGCTGGCGGCGGAAGCCGGCTTGCCTGATGTCGAGGAGAGCACTTCCTACGGCAATCCGGCGCTGAAGGTCGGCGGCAAGAGTTTTGTGGCGGTGAAGAACGCCGAGACGATCGTGATCTCGATTTCGCTCGACGACAAGGATCACCTGCTGGAAATGGCGCCCGACGTCTATTTTCAAACCGATCATTATGTCGGCTGGCCGCATCTGCCGGTGCGCGCCACCATGATCGGCGACGAGGAATTGCGGCTGCGGTTGATCGGCGCCTGGCTGTTCCGGGCGCCGAAGAAGCTTGCTACCCGTTTTAGAGATCAGGCCCGATCGTAGGCCAGCGCCCGCTGGACGGCGGGGCGCTGCAGCATGCGGGCGTGATGGTCGCTAGCCTTTTCGAAGCGGGCGGGATCGACGCCGTCCGACGGCAGCCAGTCGGTCATGACGAAAAGATAGGGATCGGCGAGCGAATAAGCTTCGCCCATCACCCATGGGCCTTCAAACATCGTCTGCTCGATCAGCGTAAAACAATCGGCCATATTCTGCGGCACCTTGGCCTTCATCGCCTCGATTGCCGCCGGCTCGTCGGCCCAGCGCGAACCGCGCGGGCGATGGGCATGGTTCACATGCACGGTAGAGCAGATATAGCTGTTGAAGGATTGGAGCCTGGCAAATTCGAAGGGATCATCGAGCCGCGCCAGCTTGGCGGCCGGCGCGCTCTGGGCGATATAGGCCAGGATCGCCGGCGTTTCCGTCAGCACGCCATAATCGGTGACCAGTGCGGGCACCCGGCCCTTCGGGTTGATCTTCAGATAATCCGGCGAGCGCTGCTCGCCATCGCGGAGGCTGATCTTCTTGACTTTGAAGGCCAGGCCGGATTCTTCCAGGGCAATAAGGCTTGCGAGCGCGCATGTTCCCGGCGCGTAGTAGAGTGTCAGCATGGTTCTCGACTCCCTTTCGGCAAGGGTTATAGCGTAGAGGTCAGTGCGCCGGAACTGGGGAGATTGGGTTTTGATCGTCCTCTCCGGAGCCCATTAGGACAAGGATGGGTACGTGGGGTGCGAGGGCACTGACCAATGTGCCGTGCCTCACCCCTCATCCGGCTGCCGCCACCTTCTCCCCGCAGGCGGGGCGAAGGGGATATGCCGCGACCTCTCCATTCCCCACTCACCTCGCGCAAGGCACGTCCCCTCGCCCCGTTTTTACGGGGAGAGGGTTAGGGTGAGGGGCAGATCTTGCACTTCAACTCGCCTTGTCAGCCAACGCAGCCGGATACGATAGGTCCCCTTCTCCCTCCGGAGAGAAAACACGCACCCTCAGCCGCAGCCCGGCACATCCTCCAGCCGGTGCCAGACCGGGATGCCGCGTTCCCGGGCGATGCGCACGTCGTTGTCCGCTCCCTTGGAATCGCCGGGCAGGCGCAGCACACCTTCGCAGAGCTGCAGCAGCCGGCCGGCGACCGGGTGGAAGATTTCTTCGTAGAGCGCGTCGCCGACCGACCGGCCGCCGGCGGCGTGCCAGATCGGCAGGGCCACCCATTCGCCGATCATCGGCACATGGCCGGCCTGAAACAGCGCGTGCGAGGGCGCCTCCAGCCGCTTCAGGTTAGCGGCCATCTTTTCCGGGTCGTCGCCCGTTCCGGACCGGTAAGGCCCGGCAATCAAAATCAACATGATCCACTCCTTCGCTCCGCATATGCGTGAGCACTCCCGGCCTCATGCACGGGATTTCGTGAAAATGCACGATATTTCTTGAATGTCGAGTCATTTCGTGCAATATCGGGTCATTATGTATAATTTCGTGCAGAGAACCGATGCTGACAACGCAACGCAAGACCCTCATTCTCGAAATCCTGCGCCGTGACGGCCAGGTCATCGCCAAGCGCGTCGCCGAGGATTTCGCGCTTTCCGAGGACACGATCCGCCGCGACCTCAGGGAAATGGCGGCGGAGGGGCTGTTGAAACGGGTGCATGGCGGGGCAATGCCGCTGGCGCCAGACCTGCCTGATTTCACCGCGCGGCGCAGCGTCTCGTCGCAGATCAAGGCGCGGCTGGGAGCAGCGGCGGCGGCGATGGTGAGGCCCGGTCAGATGATCTTCCTTGACGGCGGCACGACGACGGCGGAAATTGCCAGGCAGCTGCCGCGCGACATGCCGCTGACGGTTGCGACCCACAGCCCGACCATCGCCGCCGAGCTGGAACACCACCCGACAGCCGAGGTGATCCTCACCGGCGGGCGGCTCTACAAACATTCGATGGTGGCGACGGGGGCGGCGGCAATGGCGGCTATCTCGCAGCTTCGCCCCGATCTCTTCTTCCTCGGGGTGACGGCCGCGCATCCGGTGCACGGGCTTTCCACCGGCGATTTCGAGGAGGCGGCGATCAAGCGGCATATCGCCCGCTGCTCGGCCGAAACCCATGTGCTGCTGACCGAGGAGAAGTTCGACCTCGTCTCGCCCTGCCCGGTGCTTGGCATTTCGGAGGTGGCGGGGCTGATCGTGCCCATGGAGATGACCGCCGAACAGCTGAAACCCTATCGCGATCTCAACGGCGCGATCGCCGCAGCATGATGGTGCTGCGGGAGGGCTGCGGTGCGGCAGCATGCGGCAGGAGGCTTGCGGCAAGGGCCGCGATGAAGGCCGCCAGTACGGTATAGGCCGGCGCCATGCTGCCGGTTCCAAGGGTAAGCACCGTCTGCAGATATGGCTGCGCCAGCGCGATGATGACGGAAAGAGCCGGCATATCGAGCAGGGTCCCGGCGATCCGCGACAGTTCCGGCATGAAGGCTGCACCGGCAAGCGCGCCATAGACCGCCGTCAGGCGGAGTGCGAGGCGCAACGGCGCCGAGGCTGCGAGCGGCGGCATGTCGCCATCCTCGACGGCAATCATGAGATAGGCGACGAAAGCCGCCAGAAACAGCAAGGCGACGGGCAGCGCCGCCAGGGTGGCGGGTCGCGTCAGAGCCGCCGCATCCGCCGCCAGGAAGAGCAGGATCGGCGTGGAAGCAACGAACCAGATGGCGACGATCGGCCCCCAGAACCAGATGAGCGAGAGAGCGTGAAGACGGAGCAGCGTCGCCATGAAGAGCACGGCGATCGCAGCCCAGATGCAGGCGGGTTTGAGCACGCCCGATATCAGCCGGAGGGCCGGTTCGCAGGCGCCGGCCATATCGCCGCAGCCGGACAGCTGGATGGTGAGCCAGGTGATATAATCGAGGCTCAGCGCGGCGAACATGAAGATGCCGATACCCATCAGCATCCACCAGAGATAGCGGCCTGCAAACATGCCCTGCCCTCATGGCTTGGACTGTGCTCACGTCGCCGCGAAGGGGTGCATCCGCGATCGCGGGGCGCACCTCCTTTATATTAGATAATTCTTATTTTTTAGTAACTTATATACGTGGGATCGCACTCATCCGGACAAGGCGGAGGTGACCCTGACATCGCCGACATGGATGCCGTTCCAATTGCGCATCGGCGTTGCGGCAAAGGCCATCAGGCCCGCATGCACCTCGTCTTCCGTCTCGAAGAAGCGGGCAAGTGTCGCCGCCACCATGGCTTCGGCAGCACGGGTCGTGCCGTCCTCGCATTTGAGCGCGATGGCGATGCCCTTTTCCGGGATGGCGGCGCAGAAGACACCCTCGGCACCGGTTTTGACGAAGATCCGGCCGGGGGCGATCTGCATCAGCGCCGTGCAGGCGCGGCCGGAGCCGGCGACGTAGAAGGGTTCGGCCATGCAGGCTTCGATCAGCCGGCGGGATGCCTTGGCGCGTAGGGGTTCGAGGCCGGTGCCGGTCGCCATTTTGGCAAAACCGTGAGCCAGGCTGCGCAGCGGCACGGCATAGGTCGGGATCGAGCAGCCGTCGGTGCCGCAGCTTTCTGCTCCGAGCACCGCGCCGGTCAGGCTTTCCATCGCCGCGCGGATTTCGACCTGCAGCGGGTGCTGGGTGCTGACATAGCCCTTTGGATCGATATCCTGATGGCAGCAGGCGCAGATAAAGCCCGCATGTTTTCCCGAGCAATTGTTGTGCAGCGCGTTCGGCGCATCGAGCGCGCGGACCTGACGGATCAGGACCTTTTGACTCATCGACCAATGGGCGCCGCATTCCAGCGCCTCGGCATCGCGACCGGCCCGCGACAGCATCGAAGCGGCAAGCGCCACATGCTCGTCTTCGCCATTATGCGAGGCACAGGCCAGCGCCAATTCCTTATCGCCGAAGCCATAGGCATCGGCCGCACCGCTCTCGACCAGCGGCAGCGCCTGCATCGCCTTGCAGGACGAGCGCGGGAAGACCGCAGCCTCGATGTCGCCCAGCGAGAAGACAAGCTTGCCATCACCATCAACCACGGCCACCGCGCCGCGATGGCGACTTTCGACGAGCAGGCCGCGGGTGACTTCGACGGTGACGGGATTGGTCATGAGCTTTTGTCCGGATGCTGGCGGGGGTAGCGCAGTCCATAACGCGTCACGCGGGGAAAGCCAACGGGGTTGACGCTTTGCAAGGGTTAGGCGGCCGCGCGAGTGCCTGCCTGATGGAGCACCTGGCGCGCCTGCGGCGAGTTTAGCGAAGACGTCACCGCACATTCCGTCTTCCTCGGCCTTGAGCCGAGGATCCATGCCCGGTGCTGATGGATGCCAGCGTGGGTCCTCGGGTCAAGCCCGAGGAAGACGGAGGCTGGGGTGAGCGCCTGCGCTTTTCTATTCTCTTTCAACAACGATTTTCCGCAGGAGACCGCCACTGTCAGGAACCTGGACTTCGATGGCTTTGCTCTTATTTCCGGGTTTCGCCTTGCCGCAAACTGCAATCGCAGCTCTCATGAGGCCTCTGTCAGTCATGCGTTCTCTGTCAGTCGGTATAACTGGCTTAAAGGTATCTGTGGCTTGTCTCGCCGATTCCCATGTCATCTGGAAACCACATCCCCTCATCACAAGATCCCGAAAGAAGTGTTGAATGAGCGGCCGACCGTCAGGAGCAACGCTACTGCAACCTGCAACGGCGAAAGAAAGCGCCACAGCGCCAACAAAACGAAATTTCATTGTCCCCATCCAATTGATCAACCCCGGCGAGCACTAAGGGCAGAAGATTGATAGAGTCAATCGGCCATGAGCACGGCGAATTGGCCAGTTTGAGGCTCAGCCTCACTGCGGGTTCGGACCGGGATCACATCGTCCAAATATTCATCACATAAATTGACTGAGGCGATCGAAAACTATCGTTTCTCTGATGGGTCCGATGCGACTAAGAGTGGTGCATCAGGAACCATCCCCATGCCATCCACCTTTTCCTTGATCCTTCGCGACAACAGGATCCGCATCCCAACCGTGACCCTCGTCGCGCTCGCCTTCACCTATGCGTCGACCGCGCCCTATCAGTCGATCATCGGGATCAACGAACTCGGCTTGAGCAACAGCGCCTATTCGGCGCTGGTGTTCTTCTCGGCGATCGTCAACGTCACGACGAGCCTGACGCTCGGCATCTGGTCGGACAGGCTGAAGGAGCGCCGGCCGCTGGTGCTGGGGCTTTGCGTCGCCGGCATGCTCGGCTTCGGGTCGATCGCGCTCATTCATAGCCCCGCGGTCTTCATCTTCTCCACGCTTTTGCTGGTGCCGATGAGCAATTCCACCTATTCGCTGCTGTTCGCCAGTCTGCGCGCCAGGACCAACCAGATGGACCGCGGTCAAGGGGCGGCGATCACCTCAACGGTGCGGGCGCTCTTTTCCGGCTCATGGGCGCTGGCGCCGGGGTTGATCGGCCTTTATCTCGTCAGTTCGCCGTCGATGACGCCGGCCTATGGGATCGCGGCATTGGCAAGCTGCACCTGTTTCTGCCTGTATTTCTTCTTCGCACCCGGAAATGGCACCGGCGCCCCTGCCCCCGATCAAGTCGGCTTCTTTGCTTCGCTGAAACGGATTTTCGTGCCGCATGTGCTGTCGCGCGTTATCGTCACGGCGATGCTATTCGGGCTGCAGCGGCTGAACAGCATGCTCCTGCCGCTGATCATCACCCATGCGGCCGGCGGCACCGTGGTCGATGTCGGCTTCATGGCAGGTTTGACGGCTTTGCTCGAGATGCCGTTCATGATGATGTGGGGCTTTGCGCAGCGCCGCTTCCGAAGCGCACATGTGCTTGCCTTCGGCGCGCTGATCTATTGCGTCTATCTGCTGCTGCTCGGCTTTGCTTCCGCACCCTGGCACGTCTATGCACTCCTCCTCTTCAATGCCTGCGGGGCGGCAGCGATCCTCAGCGTGCCGATCACCTATCTGCAGGACCTGATCGCGGACCGGCCGGGGCTCGGAACCTCGCTAATCTCGCTGAACACGTTCATTGGGGTTGGCATCAGCGCCGGTCTCTTCGCCTTCGGCACCGCGATCACCGATTATTCCGGCACCGCCTTCGTCGGCGCGGCCGCGGGTCTCGCATCGATCGGAGTGCTGCTCTATCTCGAAAGCAGCAGGCGGCAGGTGCGGCAACCGGCGTGACGTGCGACGTTCCGATCGACAGGCGTCAACCTGGCGCGATGCGATAGGCGCAGCGGCGGGCGCCGGCGAGGATGTGTTCGCTGCGCTCGACCTTTGCACCGAGGACGGCGCGGAAGGTTTCGAGTTCGGAGCGGCAGAAGCCGGCGCAGGCGGTGGCGGCAGCACAGATCGGGCAGTGGTTTTCGACCAGCATGAAGGATCCGTCCGGCTCCTGCCAGTGATCGGCCATATAGCCCTCGCGGGTGCGGATGCCGGCAAGGGCCTCGACGCGTGCGGCAAGGTCATGCGCCGGGCTGAGCTCCTGCCGATAGCGCTTCAGCGTCTCAGCCTCGCGGGCGGAAATGACCGTATTGAGGGCCGCGGGGCCGAGCTGTTCGAGGAGCGTGCCGAGGAGGTTTGCCGTCAGTTCGGCATGGCCATCCGGGAACTGGCGGTTGCCGCTGGCTGTGAGGTACCAGAGCTGGCGCGGCCGGCCACGGCCGGCAGCAGCAACGGTGACCGGTTCCACCAGCCCCTCCTCCGCCATCTTCGACAGCTGCTGGCGGGCGGCCTCGCCCGATATGCCGAGCGCATCGCCGATCGCGGCGGCGAGTTGCGGCCCGTCGGTCTTTATCAGGATCAGGATCCGGTTGGCTGGGGACTGGCGCATATTTTCCAAGTCAAGTCTTGTTTAATTCGAGGCGGCGTGTAATTTTCCAATTTATAACTTGGAAAATAATCCTTCGCCAGTAAAAATCTCGGGGTCCTCCCATGTCGAATATCGACCAGACAGCAGTCATTCCCAGCGCCAGCGCCAGCTCCGTCTTCCGCCTCTTCCTGCCCGAGCACCTGCCGGCAACATTGATGCTGGCCGGCGGCGTGACGCTTTATGCTGTGGAGAGTTACATCATGGCGACGATCGCGCCTTCGATCGTGCGCGATATCGGCGGGCTCGCGCTGTTTTCCTGGGTCACCAGCCTGTTCGTCGCCGCCGCCGTGCTCGGCTCGATCTTCGTCGCCATGCGGCCGCGCGGCATCGGGCTTCGATCCGTTTATGTGATCGCGGCACTGGTCTTCGGCGCCGGCAGCCTGATTGCCGCAGCCGCACCATCGATGCCGGTGGTGCTGATCGGACGCGCGGTGCAGGGTCTCGGAACAGGCGCACTTGCCGCGCTCGGCTATGCCTTCATCCGCTTCGTCTATCCCGAGCCGCTATGGCCGAAGGCATCGACGCTCTATGCGGCAATCTGGGGGGTCTCGACCGTCATCGGGCCGACGCTCGGCGGCTTCTTTTCTTCGGGCCACGCCTGGCGCTACGCTTTCATCGTGCTCGTGCCGCTCGGCCTGCTGATGGCGCTCTTGGCGCCGCGGCTGTTGCCCGACGTCGAGGATGACCGCGAGCAGGCAAAGACGCCGGTTGCTCAGATCGGACTGCTGCTTGCCGCCGTGCTGATGGTCAGCACGGCGGGCGCGATCGAGGCGACAGCGATGAAGGTCGCGCTGATCGCCGCTTCGGTCGTCGCGGTCGCCGGCATGATCTTCATCGAGGGCCGAAGCCCGAACCGGCTGCTGCCCTCCGGCGCCGTCAGCCTTTCCCAGCCGATTTCACGGGTCTACCTGGCGATGCTCGCCGTGACTGTCGTTCTCGTCAGCGACGTCTTCATTCCCTATTTCCTGCAAACCTTGCATGGGGTGCCCGCGATCGTCTCGGGTTATCTCGTGGCGCTCGTCGCCCTCGGCTGGACCTTCGCGGCCTTCCTCAGCGGCTCGTGGACCGGCCACCGAGCCTATGGGGCAATCGTCATTGGCGCCCTCATCGAGGCGGCGGCGACCGCTTGCCTCGCCGTCTTCCTCGCCAAGGACAATCCCGAGGGGCATATGCTGATCATCGTGCCGGCGGCGATCGGCATGTTCATGATGGGCTTCGGCATCGGTCTCGGCTGGGCGCATCTCGTCGCCATGGTGATAAAACTCGTCGCCGACAACGAGAAGGACAAGGCTTCTGCCGCGATCCCGACGATGAGTTCGCTCGGTGGGGCGTTCGGGGCCGCCTTTGCCGGCGTCATCGCCAATGGCGCCGGCCTCGTTCATCCCGGCGGCATATCAGGCGCGCTGTCGGCGGCGCACTGGCTCTATCTGCTCATGGCGTTGCCCGGTGTTCTCGCGGTCGCGGTGTCGCTGACATTACCGCGCCGCGCGTCCGATAGGACGCACTAAGAGCGCCCTATCTCTTTGTTTTGGCGCAATTCCGGACGCAAAACCGTTGCTCACTTTTGCTGGAATTGCTCTTTGTTTCTTCGCAATTCCGGACGCAAAACCGCGGCGCACTTTTGCTGGAATTGCTCTAGCCGACGCGCAGCATGATCTTGCCGACATGGCTGCCCTCTTCCAGCAGCCGGTGCGCATCGACGACCTCTTCGAAGGCAAAGACCTTGTGGATGACGGGGGCGACGATGCCGGCTTCCAGCAGCGGCCAAACCTCCGAGAGCAGGTCGTCGCGGATGGCGCGTTTTTCTTCCGCCGTGCGCGGCCGCATGGTGGAACCGGTGACCGTCAGGCGCTTGACCATGATCGGCGAGAGATTGACCTTTTCGGCGAGCGCGCCGCCGAGGAAGGCGATGATCGAAAGACAGCCATCCCTCGCCAGCGAGGCAATGTTGCGCTCGAAATAGGAAGCGCCGATCATGTCGAGGATGATATCGACGCCGTGGCCGGTCTCGGCCTTGATGACCTCGGCGAAATCCTCGCTCCTGTAGTTGATCGCGCGTTTGGCGCCGAGCCTTTCGCAGGCCTCGCATTTTTCCTTCGAGCCCGCCGTCGCGTAGACCTCGGCGCCGAAGGCGCGGGCGAGCTGGATCGCTGTCGTGCCGATGCCGCTGGAACCGCCATGAATCAGCACCGTCTCGCCTTCCGTCAGCCCGGCCATCTGGAAGAGATTGGCCCAGACGGTGAAGAAGGTTTCAGGCAAAGCTGCCGCCTTCACTGCATCATAACCTTTGGGGAAGGGCAGGATCTGGCCTGCCGGCAGCAGGCAATATTCGGCGTAGGCGCCGCCATTGGCGAGCCCGCAGACCTTGTCGCCGACGGCATGGCCGCTGACGCCCGGGCCGACGGTAACGATTTCGCCCGACAATTCCAGGCCGAGGATCGGGCTCGCACCCTTCGGCGCGGGATAGTTGCCCTGGCGCTGGGCAATATCCGGGCGGTTGACGCCGATCGCCTCGGCGCGCACCAGGACCTCTCCGTCGCCGGGCACAGGAAGCGGACGCCTGCCGATCGTCATCACCTCCGGCCCGCCGAAGGACGGCAGATCGACGAAACGCATATCCTGAGGCAATGGCATGACCGGCTCCTCCCTGGAGCGGTTCAGCTTTTGATGGAAGTGGGCGGAACCGCTCTTGCTTTTTGTCTGAAGCACAGGAAGTAAATCAGGCCCGCGGGCTTGGGAAGGCTTGATGTGGCAGAGGCGTCAATTCGCCTCGCCCAGCAGGTGGAAGACCAGGCCTTCCTCGCTGTCCTTGGCGGCCGATTTGATGATGGCGATTTCGGCGCTGACGCGGTTGATATCGTCGATGACGAGGCCTTCCGGCAGTTCGATGACGCCGATCGAGCAGCGCATCAGCGGGAACAAAGCTTCGGCGCCGGTGCGGTCGTGACCGAGGATGCGGCCGGCGGCGCGGTCCTCGTCGGAATAGAAATCCCGCACGTCGTCATGGAAATCGCTGATCAGCCGGTCGAGGATCTCCGTCAGCTCTTCCTTGGTCCAGCCGACGACGCCGATGAAGAAATCGTCGCCGCCGACATGGCCGAGGAAATGGCGCTCGGCGAAAAAATAGCGGCGCATCAGCGCGGCAAACAGCGAGATCGCGTGGTCGCCGAGATGGAAGCCATAGGTATCGTTGAACGGCTTGAAATTGTCGAAGTCGCAATAACAGAAGTGGCGGAGCTCATCGCCGTCGCGGCCGGACTGACGCATGAAATCGCGGATGGCACGATTGCCCGGCAGGCCGGTCAACGGGTTCTGGTCCTGCGCGGTCTTCAGCTGCTTCTCGTTGATGACCTTGATCAGCGAGGCGGCGGAGACGACACCGGCATAGCGCATATTGTCGGTCAGGATCAGGCAGTTGCTGCCCTCCATATTGGCGAAGATCGCCATCAGCTGCTCGGCGTCGCTGTCGAGGCCGACGATCGGCGCCATCTCGACGAAATGCGAGATGCTGCGCTCGTACATCTTGTTCTTCAGGAGATCGCGGCCGAAGGGCTGGTAGATATATTCCTTGAGGTGATGCTCGTGGATGATGCCGCGCGGCTCGTCATTGGCGTTGAGGACTGGAAAGAAGGCCTGGCGTGGATTGCGACGGAAGAGCTCGAAGACGCTGTCGATGCTGTCGTTCTCATAGACCGTCGGCAGCAGCTCGATCTGCTTGCGGATGAGGATTTCGTCGAGCGACTGGCTGCCCCGCTTGCTCTTGCCGAGCTCCTGCAGATGCGGGAATGACGGTGCCAGCTCCGATATATGCGTCGTCGGACGGGAGATAAACCAGCCCTGAACGAGGTCGACGCCATATTCGCGGCAGGCGATGAATTCGGCCTCGGTCTCGATGCCTTCGGCGATGACGCGCGTACCCAGCACATGGGCAATGTTGACGATGCTCTTCAAGAGATGGCGCTTGCGGGGGCTGCGGTCGATCTCGGCAACGAAATGGCGGTCGATCTTGAGATAATCGACGGCATAATCGCAGAGCAGCTTCATCTCGCCGTGACCGACGCCGAAATCGTCGATCGCCAGCTTGAAACCGGCCTTGCGCAGCCTGGAAACCAGGCCGGAAAATTCCGGCACGCTGGTATTGTCGAAACGTTCAGAGAATTCGAAGCAGACGGAGGATGGCGGAATATTCGCCTTCCGCAGATGCTGCAGCAGGGTCTCGACCAGGCTTTCGCCATGCGGAATGAGCCGCACATCGAGATTGAGGAACAGCGTCGAGGTGGAGAAATTCGACAGCGTCGCGAATTTGGCAAGAGCGCGACTGGCGACCATCTGTTCGAGCTGCAGCAGCTGGCCGGCCTGGTGAGCCTCGTCGAGGATGTCGACCGGCGTCTCGTAGCCGATGCGATCCTGGCCGCGCATCAGGGATTCGTAGCCGAAGACCGTGCCGGTGCCCGCCTCGACGATCGGCTGGAAGGCATTCTCGACCACAAGCTTGGCAAGGGTTACGATCTGATCGCTGGCGTAGCGGCGCAGGACATCCGGCGCGACGGTGGCAGCCAAGGACACCCCAGTCTTCACGTGGCCGGTCTTCATTGGGGCTGATCTCCACTGTGACTTGTTCTTTTTCGTCCGGAACATGCCGCAGAAGGGTCAATGAACTCTTTCGCCAATGTGAAAGTTTTATGAAACGCGCAAGGGCCTTGCACGCGCTCCGCGTTTATTCAATTTTTCCAATGCAATCAAACGCTTGTTCAGGCGGAGCGACGGCGCTCCGCCTCATGATCGGCGAACATGTCGGCGACGCATCTGCCGCCTGACGGAACGCCCTCGTCGTCGAGAACATCGTCCCGGAACTCATTGAGCTTGCGGGTGGTATCCCACAGGCGGAGCGCCTCGCGGACGACCTCGCTGCTCGATGCATAACCGCCATTGTCGACGGCGGCGCGGATGCCCGCTGCTTGTTGCGGAGAGATGGAAACGGTGACCATCGGCATGAACTTCCTCCCTTTTCTGATCAGACAGAACCCTGCCTCTGGGGGACGCATGACCATTTTCAGCATTCTCGGCGATCTCGCCGGTGCCTTGGTGCATTCGCACTCAGACCGTTCGCTTGCGCGGGACCGGCCTCTAACCCGTTAAGTCTAATCCCCTGTCCTAGTCTTGTCAAAAAAGAACGGGTCTTGTCAAAAAAGAACGGTCAGCGGCATCAGTTTCAACTGCGGATGCCGAGGCCGAAGGCGATCAAGGTCGAGCCCTGGACGATGAGATCGGCGGCTAGGAACAGGCCGAGGATCCACAGGCTGTTCACCGGCCAGCCGAGCGCGATGACGAAACCGGCAAGGGCGGTGATGACGCCGCTTGCGACGATCCAGCGCCAGCCCTTGGTGGGCTTCATGCGCATGCCGACCCAGGTGCGAAAGACGCCGGCGACGACGAGCGCCAGCGACAGAAACAGTGTCAGCGCCGCCGAGGTCAGGATCGGATTGATGAAGGCGCAGATGCCGGCAAGCACATAGAGCAGGCCGCTCAATATCCAAAACAGCACATGATCCCAGCCGCGCACCTGGAAGGCATGGACGAGATAGATCACGCCGCCGAACAGCATCAGCATGCCGACATAATAGACCGAGACGACGGTGGCGAGCATCAGATTGCCGAGCGCGATCAGACCGCAGACGAGCAGCAGCACGCCGAGGCCGGTAAACCAGATCCATTTCGACTGCAGTGAAGATGTCGGCGTTCCCTCAAAGACATCGGCCATGACGCACCTCCTGACAGATTCGAATATGTTGCAGCAATTCGGCAGGGAAAGATCTGCGTTCGCCCAAATCGCTAAAGATTTTTATTGATTGATCAGTCAATCAAAAATAACCTGTCGCTGATTTCAAGGAGTGGTTTGTTGCCGAAGGTCGGAATGGAGCCGGTGCGCCGCAAGGCGCTTGTCGATGCGGCGCTGCGGGTGATCGGCGATCACGGCTCGCTTGCCGTCACCATGTCCGACATCGCCCGGCAGGCCGGCGTGTCGCCAGCCCTTGCGCATCATTATTTCGGCAGCAAGGAGCAATTGCTGATCGAGACGATCCGCTCGCTTCTCCGCCAACTGCGCAGCGATACGGTGGCGGCACTCAGGGCCGCCAGGACGCCGCGGGAACGGCTTTCGGCCGTTATCCGTGTCAGCTTCCACGCCGATCAGTTCGCGCCGGAGACGATTGCCGCCTGGCTTGCCTTTTACGCCGAAGCGCAGCGCTCGGAAGAGACGCGGCGCTTCCTGGTGATCTATGCGCGACGGCTGCGCTCCAATCTGCTCGCCGATCTGAAAGTGCTGCTGCCCGCTGACGCCGCAGAACGCATCGCCGAGGGCGCTGCAGCGATGATCGACGGGCTCTATATCAGGCAAAGTCTGAAATCGGCGCCGATCGGCATTGAAGCCTCGATCGCGCTGACTGAAGATTATCTGAATGCGCTTTTGGCCACCGCCTCCCCCTCTCCCCAGCGGGGAGAAGATGTCCGAAGGACAGATGAGGGGGTGAGCGACGCAGGAGCGAACGGCCGGAAGGCCGAGACTGCCGCCCCCTCATCCGGCCCTACGGGCCACCTTCTCCCCCAGGGGAGAAGGGATCCCATCGAACCACTCAAGGGACAAATGACATGAAAGCCCAGCCGAAAGCCTCGCACTTCATCGATGGCGAATATGTCGAGGATACCGACGGCACAGTCATCGAGAGCCTCTATCCGGCGACCGGCGAGGTGATCGCCCGGCTGCATGCCGCAACGCCCGCGATCGTCGAACGGGCGATCGCAGCCGCCAAACGTGCCCAGCCGGAATGGGCGGCGATGAGCCCGATGGCGCGCGGCCGCATCCTGAAGCGGGCGGCCGACATCATGCGCGAGAGAAACCGGGCGCTTTCCGAACTCGAGACGCTCGACACCGGCAAGCCGATCCAGGAGACTGTTGTCGCCGATCCGACCTCGGGTGCGGATGCCTTCGAATTCTTCGGCGGTATCGCGCCGGCCGGTCTCAACGGGTCGCAGATCCCGCTCGGCCAGGATTTTGCCTATACCAAGCGGGTGCCGCTCGGCGTCTGCGTCGGCATCGGCGCCTGGAACTATCCGCAGCAGATCGCCTGCTGGAAAGCTGCGCCGGCGCTTGTCTGCGGCAATGCCATGGTGTTCAAGCCGTCGGAGAATACGCCGCTCGGCGCATTGAAGATCGCCGAGATCCTGCATGAGGCGGGACTGCCGAAGGGGCTCTTCAATGTGATCCAGGGCGACCGCGACACCGGGCCGCTGCTCGTCAACCATCCCGATGTCGCCAAGGTGTCGCTGACAGGATCGGTGCCGACCGGCCGCAGGGTCGCGGCGGCTGCCGCTGGCAACCTCAAGCACGTGACGATGGAACTCGGCGGCAAGTCGCCGCTTGTTGTCTTCGACGATGCCGATCTCGATTCGGCGGTCGGCGGCGCCATGCTCGGTAATTTCTATTCGACCGGCCAGGTCTGCTCGAACGGCACACGCGTCTTCGTGCAGAAGGCGATCAAGGACGAATTCCTCAAGCGGTTGAAGGTCCGCACCGAGGCGATGCTGATCGGCGATCCGATGGACGAGGCGACGCAGGTAGGGCCGATGGTCTCCTGGGCGCAGCGCGAGAAAGTGATCTCCTACATCGAGAAGGGCAAGGCCGAGGGCGCAACACTCATTGCCGGCGGCGGCATTCCGAACAACGTCTCCGGCGAAGGCTATTACGTGCAGCCGACGGTGTTTGCCGACGTCACCGACGACATGACCATCGCCCGCGAGGAGATCTTTGGCCCTGTCATGTGCGTACTCGATTTCGACGCCGAGGACGAGGTGATCGCACGGGCCAATGCCAGCGAATTCGGGCTGTCCGGCGGCGTCTTCACCGCCGACCTCACCCGCGCCCACCGCGTCGTCGACCGGCTGGAAGCGGGCACGCTGTGGATCAACACCTATAATCTCTGCCCGGTGGAAATCCCCTTCGGCGGCTCGAAACAATCCGGCTTCGGCCGCGAAAATTCGCTTGCGGCGCTGGAGCATTACTCCGAACTGAAGACGGTTTACGTGGGCATGGGGCCGGTGGTGGCGCCTTATTGAAGAACATCTGGTTGCCCCTCACCCTAACCCTCTCCCCGCTCGCGGGGAGAGGGGACGTGGCATACGGGGCGCTTAAGAATGCCGAAACGGTGCGGCATATCCCTTCTCCCCGCGAGCGGGGAGAAGGTGGCGGCAGCCGGATGAGGGGCAGGCTCTAGGAAAGACAAGACTATGCAAGCAGATTTCGTCATCATCGGCTCGGGCTCCGCCGGCTCCGCCCTCGCCTACCGCTTGTCGGAAGACGGCAAGAACAGTGTCATCGTCATCGAGGCGGGCGGCAGCGATTTTGGGCCGTTCATCCAGATGCCGGCAGCGCTTGCCTGGCCGATGAGCATGAAGCGCTATAACTGGGGTTATCTGTCCGAGCCGGAGGCGAACCTCAACAACCGGCGCATCACCGCGCCGCGCGGCAAGGTGATCGGTGGCTCCTCGTCGATCAACGGCATGGTCTATGTGCGCGGCCATGCCGAGGATTTCAATCGCTGGGAGGAGCTCGGCGCCAGCGGCTGGGCCTATGCCGACGTGCTTCCCTATTTCAAGCGGATGGAGCATTCGCATGGCGGCGAAGAAGGCTGGCGCGGCACCGACGGGCCGCTGCATGTCCAGCGCGGCGGCTTCACCAATCCGCTCTTCCAAGCCTTCGTCGAGGCCGGCAAACAGGCCGGCTTCGAGACGACGGAGGATTATAACGGCAGCAAGCAGGAAGGCTTCGGGCTGATGGAGCAGACCATCTTTTCCGGCCGCCGCTGGTCTGCCGCCAATGCCTATCTGAAACCGGCGCTGAAGCGGGACAATGTCAGCATCGTCTACGGCTTTGCGCAGAGGATCGTGATCGAGGACGGACGGGCGACCGGCGTCGAGATCGAACGCAACGGCAAGATCGAGGTGGTCAAGGCGAACCGCGAGGTGATCATCTCGGCCTCCTCGTTCAACTCGCCGAAGCTCTTGATGCTGTCGGGCATCGGTCCGGGCCAACATCTGCAGGACATGGGCATTGCGGTGAAGGCCGACCGGCCGGGCGTCGGCGCCAACCTGCAGGACCATATGGAATTCTACTTCCAGCAGGTGAGCACCAAGCCGGTGTCGCTCTATTCCTGGCTGCCATGGTTTTGGCAGGGGGTGGCGGGCGCCCAATGGCTGCTCTCGCGCGGCGGGCTCGGCGCCTCCAACCAA
This sequence comes from Rhizobium sp. WYCCWR 11128, assembly GCF_013416305.1. Taxonomy (NCBI): domain Bacteria; kingdom Pseudomonadati; phylum Pseudomonadota; class Alphaproteobacteria; order Hyphomicrobiales; family Rhizobiaceae; genus Rhizobium; species Rhizobium sp. WYCCWR 11128. Next base: position 163,155 of record NZ_JACCEZ010000007.1, on the reverse strand, counting down.
TTCGAGGCCTGCGCCTTCCTGCGCTCGGCACCCGGGCTGAAGCAGCCCGATATCCAGTATCATTTCCTGCCGGTGGCAATCAGCTATGACGGCAAAGCGGCGGCGAAGAGCCACGGCTTCCAGGTTCATGTCGGCTACAACCTGTCGAAATCGCGCGGCAGCGTCAGCTTACGCTCCGCCGACCCCAAGGCCGATCCGGTGCTGCGCTTCAACTATATGAGCCATACGGAGGATTGGGAGAAATTCCGCCACTGCGTGCGCCTCACCCGCGAGATCTTCGGGCAGAGCGCCTTCAACAACTATCGCGGGCCGGAGATCCAGCCGGGAGAAGGTGTGCAAAGCGACGAGGAGATCGACGCCTTCCTGCGGGAACATCTGGAAAGCGCCTATCACCCCTGCGGCACCTGCCGGATGGGCGCCAAGGACGATCCGATGGCGGTGGTCGATCCGCAAACGCGGGTGATCGGCGTCGAGGCCTTGCGCGTTGCCGACAGCTCGATCTTCCCGCACGTCACCTATGGCAACCTGAACGGGCCGTCGATCATGACCGGAGAGAAGGCGGCCGACCACATCCTCGGCAAGCAGCCGCTGGCGCGCTCGAACCAGGAGCCGTGGGTCAACCCGCGCGCGGCCGTCAGCGACAGATAGTCAGTGGTAATCTTCTTCGCGCTGGTGACGGACGGCGAGGACAATGACGCTCGTTTCACTCATCAGTTTGAAAAGAATGACATATCCGGCTGAACCGAATGGTACGACGAGCTCGCGCAGCAAGGGATCGTCCGCAGAGGCGCGTCTGGCCATAAGCGGGAAATCCTCAAGTATCATCAGCGCTTTTTGGATGGCGTTGAGGGCACGTTCCGCCAAATCCACATCACGTTCGATCAGAAAATCGGTGAGCCGGTCCAGATCTTCATAGAAGGTCTGGGTGTACGTTAGCTCGAAGATCATTTCTGCTGTGCAGCTTTACGGGCTTTCGCCTTTTCAAGCTTTTTGCGCATCAACTCCTGAATGTCGTCCGTTGTATAAAACACACCGGTCCGCTGCGCGTCAGCCAAGCCAGCCAGACCCCGCGCGATGAACTCCGCTTGGGTCCTTCTAAAATCGATCTGGCGGCGAAGAGAGTCCTCTATCAGCGACGACAGGCTCTCGCCTTCTTTCAGAACGCTTTCGGCGGCAGCACGCAATTCAGGATCCACGCGAAGGGACGGGAGAGATGCCGTTTTCATGACGTTCCTCGTGCGTTGCAATTGCAATGCAATATGATGGATCATCGTGTTGTATTCAACTCCCCTCCACCTGACCCAATTCATATGCGCCGCGGTTGAGAAAATCGGGAGCGATCACATCAGAGAAATCCGATCCAGCGGCCGGCGAGCACAGCAGCGATCCAGACCGCGGCCGACAGGGCGGCGGAGAAGCGCAGGCCGGGCCGGACGATGCCTGTCGACACCGCCGTTTTCCAGCCTCGCCCGAAATGAACGATCGACAGGTTGAGAAGGCCGAGGGCGATCAGGCAAAGCTTGGCAAGGAAGGCGGGATTGCCGGCATATTCGACCGCCCTGACGCTGAAGAGGCAGACGCCGGTGACAATGGCCGCGGCAAGGCCGACACCGGCGGCGCGTGACAGAAACGGCGCAACGATCTCAACCGGCACCTTGCGGAAGAAGCCGGCGAGCCTCAGATCAAGCGGCAGGATGGCGCCGACCAAAAGGCCGATCGCCAGGATATGGGCTGCGTTGACGAACAAGTAGAGCGTTCCGGAGCCCCGGAGCGCGAGCGCAGGTGTCGTTGCCGACAGCCATTCGAGAATGTCGATCACAGCTCAGTTCGCCCAGAGGTCAGTTCGTCTTGATGCGGTCGGGATAGATATCGTAGCGCTTCTCGCCGATGGTGAGGCGCACGGCCTTCAGCCGCTTCTCTTTTGGATCCTGCGAACGGTTTCCAAGGACCACCACCTGGTCGCCAGGCTTGGCCACACCTTCGACGAAACCGGAGCGTTCCGTCTGGCGCGGATTGCCGAGTTCGACGAGCCAGACGCCGTCATCGGCGGTGGCGACATCGAGCGTCGGATGCGGTCCGCCCATGGAGATCTTCTCGATGGTGCCGCGAAGCTCGATCTGATCCGCCTCGGCCCAGGACCAGCCGTGATGGGCAATTGCGCCGGTGGCGAAAGCCATCGAAAGCATGGCCGCAGCCACTACTTGCCGTGCTGAAATTCTAAACATGATGTCCTCCCTACCCGTATGGACAGGCAGGTGGAGCATCGAAGCCGGAGGAAAAGGGATTTCACCAAATCTTGAAGAAAGAGGCCGGCGTACGTTCAGGCCAGCAGCCGGGTGACTTCGGCGCTGTGCTTTGGGGCGATGGCATCGGCGATGGTGGTGGAGAACAGCACTTTGCGGGTGGCATCCGCCACCTTGGCGAAGACGTGGCGGATTTGGCAGTTCTGTTCGCCGTCGCAATCGTCGCACCGGCGGTAGGCGGTGATCGACAGACACGGAAGCGGCGCGATCGGACCATCGATGATGCGCAGGATCTCGCCGAAGGTGATGGTGTGGGCGGGCTTCAGCAGGAGATAACCGCCCTGCTTGCCGCGGCGGCTGGCGACGACGCCGTGATGTTTCAGGTCGAGCAGGATCTGTTCGAGGAACTTCTTCGGGATCTTCTGCTGCGCCGCGATATCGGAAATCATCACCGGTTCGTCGGCATCGGCATCAGCCAAGACCGTGAGCGCCCGCAGCGCATATTTCGCCTTTTGCGTAATCATTTTTGACCATCGACACACACAGGCGGCACGAATCTTCGCACCGCTACGGAAGTTCTTTTGCCTCTATGGCACAACCAGCATGAACGGAATTTGAACGCACCGGAGAAAGCCTTGAGAGACAAGCGTTTTGGCCTTGTTTTTCGCCCTCGGCCAACCTCTCTTAATCTATGCCAAAACCGCGCCTTCTGCACCATTTTCGGCATCAATTCAGATTTCGGATTGACAGGCTGCGTGTAACTCTACTATTTCTATAGACATTCGAGTTGCCGATGTGGATTTTCATCCGCAGGCGGCTGCTTTTCTGCATCGCGGCAGCTTCGGAGAGATATTTGCTCCTCCGGCCGCAGCTTTCGAAATCCCTTTTTCTGTCCGATCCATGCGTGAACTGCGATACTCCTGACAACAAAGGACAGGATTCTCATGACTGCTATCAATGCGATTGCGGAAGAAGGGCCGATTGCGGAAGCCCAGGCGCTGAACGACAGGCTGGCAGGCCTCGACCTTGCCGGACGTCTGTCGCTGGTCTCCGGCCTTGGCGGCCGCGTGGTGTTCACGACGTCACTCGGCATCGAGGACCAGGTAATCACCGCCGAGATCGGCACGCACCGCCTGCCGATCGATATCGCCACGCTGCAGACCGGCCGGCTGTTTGCCGAGACGCTGTCGCTGATCGAAGAGACCGAAAGCCAGTACGACATCCATATCCATCGCTTCGAGCCCGAGAAGGCCGATATCGACGCCTATGCGGCGCAATACGGCCTCAACGGTTTCTACGAGAGCGTCGAAGCCCGGCATGCCTGTTGCGGCGTGCGCAAGCTGAAGCCGCTTGCGCGGGCCCTCGACGGTGCTGCGATCTGGATCACCGGCCTGCGCCGCGGCCAATCGGCCAACCGCGCCGAAACGCCGTTTGCCGAATATGACGCCGAACGCCACCTGCTGAAGGTCAATCCGCTCGCCGACTGGGACCTGGAGGCGATCAAGGCCTTCGTTTCCGCAAACGGCGTGCCGGTCAATCCGCTGCACGCTCGTGGTTATCCCTCGATCGGCTGCGAACCCTGCACGCGGGCGATCAAGCCTGGCGAGCCGGAACGCGCCGGCCGCTGGTGGTGGGAGCAGGACGAAACGCGCGAATGCGGCCTGCATGTCGCCGAAGAGGCCGCAGCGATCGCCGCACAATAAATCACCCCACGGCTTTCCCAATCAGGGCGCGGCGACCGCCGCAGCCTTGGGAAAGCCAACTTCCCGGGGAATACCAACATCAAGGAATTGCTTTGCGGGCACCCGCAAACGATCGACAGTCTGGAGTAAAACATGCCCGATAGCCGTCCGGATACGGAACTCAGCAACCCGCAGAGCGCCAAGGCGCCGCTCGACCCGCATCTGAAAGCGCTGGAAAACGAATCCATCCACATCTTCCGCGAGGTTGCGGCCGAATTCGAGCGTCCCGTCATGCTCTATTCGATCGGCAAGGATTCCTCGGTGCTGCTGCATCTGGCGCGCAAGGCTTTCTATCCCGGCCGTGTGCCCTTCCCGCTGTTGCATGTGAACACCGGCTGGAAATTTTCCGAGATGATCGCCTTCCGCGACGAGACCGCGAAGATGTACGATCTCGATCTGATCGAGCACATCAATCCGCGCGGCAAGGCCGAAAACATCACACCGTTCACGCATGGATCGGCCGCCTTCACCGACATCATGAAGACCGAGGGACTGCGCCAGGCGCTTGATGCCGGCCAGTTCGATGCCGCTTTCGGCGGCGCGCGGCGCGACGAGGAAGCCAGCCGCGCCAAGGAGCGCATCTATTCCTTCCGCACGCCCGATCATCGCTGGGATCCGCGCAACCAGCGGCCGGAACTCTGGAACGTCTATAACGGCATGATCCGCAAGGGCGAGAGCGTGCGCGCCTTCCCGCTGTCGAACTGGACCGAAGTCGACATCTGGCGCTACATCCAGGCCGAGGACATTCCGCTGGTGCCGCTCTATTACGCCAAGAAGCGGCCGTTCGTGGAGCGCGACGGCATGATGATCCTGGCTGAGGATCCGCGCCTGGAACTGCTGCCCGGCGAAGTCCGCCAGGAAGGCATGATCCGCTTCCGCACCCTCGGCGACTTCCCGCTGACCGGCGCCATCCGCTCACAGGCCACCACCCTCGAGGAGGTGATTGCCGAACTCGAAATTGCAACGGTGTCCGAACGCCAGGGCCGCGCCATCGATCGCGACCAGTCCGGCTCCATGGAAAAGAAGAAGCGTGAAGGATATTTCTGAGATGACCGCAGCCCAAACCGCCGTCTCGGCCGCAACCGTCGTCAACCTGCCCGCCGCCGAGCCGCTCAAGGCCGTGCGCGATACCAGGCCGCTGCGCCTGATTACCTGCGGCAGCGTCGATGACGGCAAATCGACCTTGATCGGCCGCCTGCTCTGGGACACCAAGGCGGTCAAGGAAGACCAGGCCGCCACCCTGCAGCGCGATTCCACCGGCAAGCAGAACGATCTCGGCCTGCCCGACTTCGCATTGCTGCTCGACGGCCTGCAGGCCGAGCGCGAACAGGGCATCACCATCGATGTCGCCTATCGCTATTTCTCGACCGATAAGCGCTCCTTCATCGTCGCCGACACGCCCGGCCATGAGCAATATACCCGCAACATGGCGACCGGCGCCTCGACCGCCGATCTCGCCATTCTGCTGATCGATGCGCGCTTCGGCATTCTGGAGCAGACGCGCCGGCACGCGACGATCGCCTCGCTGCTCGGCATCAAGCAGTTTGTGCTTGCCATCAACAAGATCGACTTGACGGGCTATGACCGCGCCGGCTTCGACAAGATCAGCCATGATTTCCGGGAATTTGCCCTGTCGCTCGGCGTCAAGCAGATTACCGCCATTCCGATGTCGGCGCTGAAGGGCGAAAACGTCGTCTATTCCGGCCAGGCCGCCATGCCCTGGTACAGCGGCCCGACGCTGGTGGAAACGCTGGAGCTTGCCACCGTGCGCTCGTCGCAGACGGTCGGCTTCCGCCTTTCTGTCCAGCGCGTCTCGCGTCCCGGCGAAAGCTTCCGCGGCTATCAGGGCACGGTTGCCGGCGGCTCGGTCAAGCCGGGCGACAGCGTCATGATCCTGCCGTCCGGCATGGTCGCCAATGTCTCCAAGATCGTCACCTTCGATCTCGTCCGCAATGCGGCCGTTGCCGGCGACGCGATCACGCTGGTGCTCGACCGCCAGGTCGACGTGGCGCGCGGCGACATGATCGTCTCGATCGACGCCCAGCCGCAGGTCGGCCTTGCCTTCGACGCGCAGATCGTCGCGCTGCAGCCTGAGGGTATCGAGCCCGGAAAACGCTACTGGCTGAAGAGCGGCAGCCGCCGCCAGCGCGTTCAGGTGCAGCCGCTCAGCCAGTTGGAACTGAAGACCGGCACCTGGAATGCCGCCCAGCGGCTCTACATGAACGCCATCGGCAAAGTCCGGCTCGTTTTCGACGAAGCGGCGATCTTCGACCCCTATGAGCAGAACCGGCTTTCCGGCTCCTTCATCCTGATCGATCCGGAGACCAACAATACGGTCGCCGGCGGCATGGTAACCGGCAAGCGCACGGAACTTGGCGGTCTGCACAATGGCGAAGCCCGCGTCATCCTCTCGCTTCCGGCCGATCTTGCCGAGCAGATCATGGCGAGCGAACTCTTCGCCAGCCGCAGCCACGAGGCCGAGGTGCGGCGCATGACGGCGGCAGAAGCCGCCGACCTCTGGTCGAGCGCTGCAAGCGATATCTGACAAGGGATAAGGGATAAGGGGCCAGCAAGACTGGCCCCTCACCGCAGCCAAATCCGCTGGCTGCAGGGCTGGCGGATTCCCTGTCGAGCGGCAAAGAACCGATCAAGGGCTTCGTGTCCGCTTCCGGCCGAATAGTGTTGAAAAAGTCGAAATTCCGGGCTTAACGAAAAGTCAGCCAATTCGTGATTTGAGCGAATGTTGCCGCTCGATGCTGTTTTACTTCCGCCGCGCGGCCCCACGCTGCTTGAACGCAAAATTGACAGGTCCCCCAGCTCAATTTTCTGTGTCTACCGCCCCTAAAAAAATCAGAGTTTGCAGAAAACGGACTTTTTCAATTCACGATTCGCTGTTTACCGCTTGCCCGCGGGCCAATGTGGGGCCATTCTTAAATCGGATCCTGGCGGTGCGGTAAAACGAGAGGTCAGGTCTTGCAACGCTCAATCTCGACCTCGAAGCACTGCCTTTTCTCGACTGATCCCCGAGCGAGGAGGTTGTTCATGTCCACGCGCTATGTCGACCATCCGCTACAACCGGGCGACCGGGTCCCGAACGTTGTGTTTGATGCGATCTCGAGCGAGGGGAAGATCGCACTTGATGATTTTCGTGGCCGCAGCCCATTGTTGATCGGTTTGTTTCGAGGCCTGCATTGTCCGTTCTGCCGGCGCCATGTCGCGGCCATGGCATATCTCAACCCGATGCTGCGTGAGAAAGGCGTCCAATCCCTGGCGGTGGTAAACACCCCGGTTGAACGCGCACGGCTCTATTTCCGTTACCATCCGATACCCGATCTTCTTGCTGCTTCCGACCCGGTACGGGCTTCGCACCAAGCCTTCGGCCTACGCGAGGTCGGGATCGACACGGCCATGGCGATACTGATCGATCTTCCGGGCGAGTTGCCCGAGCCTATGGGCGTGATGGCAATGGACGAATTTCTCAACGAGAAGGAAGGATATCAGATTACGGAAGCCGATCAGCAGATGATGACTGCCGACCACGGGCAGCTTGTCGGTCAGTTCCTAATCGACCGGGAGGGTATCGTACGCTGGAGCTTCACTGAAGTTCTGGAGGCTGGGCTCCAGACATTCCAGGCACCGAATTCCCAGGAATTGATGTCGGTAGCTTCCCAAGTCGTACATTAACAACGAAAAACTCGCTCGACGACCTACCGCCTGGGTGGTGCTCAAGCCAACTGAGCGGACTACTATTTCCCGAGAGCGTTTTTCAGCGCATCGACCACGACGCGGACTGAGGGAACGTCTTTGATGTCCGAATGGACAACCAGCCAGACTTCTCTTGTCAAAGCCTGTTCGGTCTCAATGCGTTGGAGACCTCTGGACTCCAGGACGGCGAAATCGGGGAGCATGACGACACCGGCGCCAAGGCATGCGGTTGCGGCCTGAAACTCCAGAACGGACGACCGCACGGCGATCGGCCGGCCGGCGGCCAGTTCGATCAACCGCAGCTGCTGCGGCGAGGCGTTCATGGTTTCGTCGTAACCGATGAAGGTCCAGTCGGATGGTGGAACCGTTTCGAGATAGGTCTTTGATGCGTAGAGATGGAAGCTTGTCTCGCCGAGCTTGACGATAGAGTAATCGCCGTCTTCCGGACGCGACATTCGCACGGCGATATCGGCCTCTCGTCTGTTCAGGGATGCGAGGCGCTTTTCTCCGACGAGCGTGATCTGAACACCGGGATGGCCTCGCCTGACGGCCGCGATCGGCTTTGCCAGCAGCACGCTTGAGAGAGCGGGAGGCGCGCTGATCCTCACATGGCCACGCAATTCCGTGGCGCTGCTGCGGCCAAGCTGCTCGATTGCCGCAGTCTGCACGGCGACAAGAGCTGCGTGCCTGGCAACCTGCTCTCCCTCCGAGGTTAACATGATGCGCCGTCCGCGGCGGTCTACGAGCTTGCGACCCAGGCCGGCTTCAAGCGACGAAACGCGCCGGCTGATCGTCGCGTGTTCGACACCGAGCTGCTTTGCTGCACCAAGCAACGTTCCCGACTGCGCGAGCGCCAAGAAATGCCGAAGGTCGTCCCAGTCGATTTTTGTGAATTCTCTCCCATTCATTGTGAAACAATAGGGAATTTTCACACATCACGCCATCGCTTAATTTGTGCCCATGAAGGAGCACGAGAGATGACCGACCAAATCATATGGCTGAACGCCCCCGGTGACATCACCCAATTCCATGTCGAGGAGCATCACCATTCTGAACCTCCCTGTCATGGCGAGATAAAAATCCGCCATCAGGCGATCGGAACCAACTTTCTCGACATCTATCACCGAAAGGGCATCTATCCGATGCCGTCCTACCCCTCGGTGATCGGTGCCGAGGCGGCGGGCATCGTCGACGATGTCGGTCCTGGCGTCTCCATGATCAAAAAAGGTGACCGCGTCGCCTATGCCGGGCCTCCGGTTGGCGCCTATCGCTCGACGAGGAATATTGCCGCCGAAAGGGCAATCAAGCTTCCGGATACCGTTTCAGTAAAGACGGCAGCGAGTTCGCTGCTCAAAGGCATGACCGCCTACATGCTGTTGAAAAAGACCTATGATGTGGGTGCAGGAACTCAGGTGCTGATCCATGCGGCCGCGGGTGGGCTCGGGAGCATCCTCGTTCGTTGGGCCAGATCGCTCGATGCCACCGTGATCGGGACGGCGGGCTCTTCCGAAAAGGCCGCACTCGCCGCATCTTATGGAGCCGATCACCTTATTGTTGGACGAGGCGCCGATATCGTCGCGGAAGTGAAGCGGCTCACGAACGGGCTTGGCGTCGACGTCGCCTATGACGGGATAGGCGGCGATACACTTCTCAAAAGCATACGCTCTGTCCGCCCATTCGGCATGGCTGTCACCATCGGTCAGGCCGCCGGTGCTATTCCACCGGTGCCTGTCGAGGAACTTCGCCCGGGCAAGGCGCTCTGCCATCCGAGCATCATGGCTTGGTGCGCTGACGTCGGACAGTATCGCGAGGCCGCTCTGGCTGCAGTCGGCGCGATGGAAACAGGGATCGTTTCGCAGATCGGTGCCGAATATCGTTTGGCCGATGTTGCCAAGGCGCACGAGGAGATGGAATCCGGACACTCGGCGGGCAGTGTCCTGCTGATCCCTTGATGAGCCAGAGAAACAGCGCCGGCAGAGTCCATGGATCGCTGTCGGCGCCTTTCAGTCCTCGGTGCGGGTTTCGACGCGCTTGGCCGGCGCCATTTATCCATAAAACGGCATTATGTTATGTATTTCAGATATCTATAGCCATAGACCTTGTTGAGATAGGGTGCCCGCCATTGCGGTGGGCTCTCGGCACAGGCCGACCGCTCTCCCGCAAAATGACGCTTGGCACCGCAGTCGGCGGCCAATGACAGGGAAAGGTTTACAGCTCTATGTCCGCACATGAAAAGCCACTTATCGCGATTGCCGGTGCAACGAGCAAACAGGGGCGCAGCGTCGCCGCGACACTCCTTGACAGCCAACGTTTCCGGGTGCGCGCTTTCACCCGGAAAAAGGATTCCCCTGAAGCTTTACGTCTGGAGAAACGCGGCGCTGAAATCGTCACCGTCCCTCTCGAACTTGGCCGTCAAAAGGACCTCGTTGCCGCCTTCAAAGGCGCGGATGGCGCATTTCTGATGACGCCGCCGATCGCCCCGCCGGAGACCATCGAGACCCCTCTCGGCCGACAACTGGCGGATGCCGCCGTTGAGGCCGGCGTCGGGCATATAGTTTTCAGCACGCTGGAGAATGTCGACAAGATCACCAGTGGCACGAAGTATGCGCCGCACTTTACCGACAAGGCGCGCGTTGCAGACCACATTCGCGGCTTGCCGATCTCTCATTCCTTCATCACGCTGGCATTCTTTTACACGAATCTTCTCGAATATTATGTGCCGCGCATGGAGGGCGATACGCTGCTCTTGCCGGTCTATCTTCCTGAAGATTTCCGAGCGCCTTTTGTCGATCCGCTGACGGCGACCGGGCCGGCCATCCTCGAGATTTTCTCAAACCCCGAGCGTTACAACGGAAAAACACTGCCGATCGTTGGCGATATCATTTCTCCGAGCGAGATGATCGAAACCTTTCAGCGCGTGACCGGCCTCAAGGCCGAGTATCGAAACGCTTTCACCCGGGATGGCCTGCTGCGCTACTTTCCAGAGTTTGCTGCCAACGAACTTCTCGTTCGAGAGCTTCTGGGGATGGTCGAATATGCTGTCGACTATGGCTATTTCGGCAAGGAGCACGATCTCGATTGGAGCCGTCGCCTGAACCCCGATACGCTCAACTGGGAGCAGTATCTCAAGACGACGAGGTGGCGTGGCGATAAACAATCTTTTGGACTCTAAATCACGATGGCCGGATTCCGGGCAATTTGGAAACCTCGGCGACAAGAAAGTCGACGAGAAGCCGAACGCGGGCAATGGCTGCACGCTCCGGAACGATCAGCAAGCTCAACGGAACCGGTAAAGGACGATAGTCGCCAAGCACGACCTCGAGCTGGCCGTCGTCCAGAAGATCGTGGACCAACCAGAGATGTGCAGGACCAATGCCGCGACCGGCGGCAAAGGCTTCGCGCGCCGCAAGCCCGTGATCGACGCGCAGCTTGCCACTGACGGGGATCATCAGGCTTGTGCCATCGGCAGAGGAAAGAACGAGCTGATCGCTGCCTGCCACATTCGACATCACGACGGTTTCGTAGCGTGACAGATCGGCTGGGCACTCCGGCCGTCCGTGGGCGGACAAATAGGCCGGAGCGCCCACCAGCAGCCGGTGGCTTTCTCCGAGCGCATGAAGTTTCATCGCGCTGTCTGCGAGAGGCCCAAGACGGAGTGCGACGTCGACGCCTTCGCGAACCAAGTCGATCCGCTCGTCCGTCAGGTTGAGGTCGACCCGGATGTCCGGATGCTTGTCCTGGAAATCGAAGATCAGGCGCGTGACGTGCATCACGCCGAGCGCTGCCGTACAAGAAAGCCGAACAGCGCCCGCGGGAGCCTGACGGGCATCTCGCGCTTCTTCGGCAGCCTGTTCGACCAGGCGCAATATCTGCAGGCAGTTGGTATAATAGCGGCTGCCTTCGTCGGTCAGGGTGACGCGGCGCGTGGTTCGGCTGAGAAGCGGTACGCCGACAGCCTCTTCAAGCTCATTGAGGTGTCGCGTCACGGTGGATTGACCGACACCCAGCTCTCTTGCGACCATCGACAAATTGCCGCGTTCGGCGACTCGGACAAAGGTGCGCATTCTTTCGAGAGACAATCCCGCACTATCCATTTTTCAGCACAATGATCCTCATTCCCTCCGTATAGGGAATAATCTTGAATGTGCCTAGTTCGAGCATACGACAGTTCGGTCGCATTTCATTCGGCAGATCGTATCGGATTACCGCGTCGAGCCGCGTGGGATGATGGAGAAGCCGCAATCGACCTTGTCTTCGCCGGGCGGCTCGTCGCGGATGGCGCGCAGCAGCATGTCGGCGACGCGGTAGCCGATATCGTAGCGTGCAATCTGCACCGTCGTCAGCGTCGGCTGGGTGAAGGCCGAAAATTCCAGATCGTTGAAGCCGCAGATGCCGACATCCTCCGGCACGCGGATACCGCGCACTGCGCATTCGATGAGGACGCCGAGCGCCAGATCGTCGCTTTGGGCAAAGACGGCATCGATATCCGGCACGCGCTGCAACAGGCGGGCAAATAATTCCCTGCCGAGGCCGGTGCTGCTTCCCTCATCTCCGCCAATGGCGAGATCGGGATCGAAACGGCCGGCTTCCCGCAGCGCGGCCTCATAGCCTTCCTTCCGGCGACGCGAGCGAATATCCGTGCCGCGGCCGATGAAGCCGATCCTCTCATAACCCCTCGACAGCAAGAAGCGGGTGGGTTCGGCGCCTGCCGCATGATGATCGAGGCCGACGACGAGCGTTGCCGGCTCCTGGCTGAGATCGGTGATATGGGCGATCGGACAGGTGGCATTCTCGATCAGCGGCAGAAGATCACGATAGGATTCGGCGCCGGCGATGATGACGCCGGCCGGCTTCTGCGTCAGGACGGATTTGAGCTCGCCGGCCTCGCCGTCGGCATGGTGGAGCGTATTGGAATATTGCACGCGGAATTCGGTGGCGCGCAAGCAATCCTCGATGCCGATCATCAGGCCGGCGAAGCCGTGCTGGTGCAAAGCGGGCGTGATGACGCCGATGATGCCGTTATGGCGGCCGGCCAGCGCCCGGGCGGCAAGATTGGGGATGTAACCCATTTCCTCCACCGTGCGAAGGATGGTCTGGCGCAGATCCTCCGAGACGATTTCAGGATTGCGAAGCGCGCGCGAAATCGTGATCGGGCTGACCCCCACTTTCTTCGCCACATCGCTCAACTTCACCTGCGCACCGCGCCTGGCCTTCCGCCCCCGCTCCACTGCTGCCCTCATCGCCCCGTTATATCTAGCCCGCGAGACTCATTTGCCCTCGAATCGCGGCCTTTACTTTCTGAAGAAGAAATAATTTAGAGTCTACTAACATTTTAAATTCGCAACAGGATCCGGGAATATAACTTCCGGAAAGAGCAACAAGTTCGTCCGTCGGCGAATTACGGAGGCATGCGGCGAACGGATCACCGCCTCCGGGAATAAGTCCATTTATTTTCGAATGAAAACATCGCGAAGGACGCGAGCGCGGCAAAATCGGGCCGGATTTTTTGAGAAGCTCAAACGCTGGGGGAGCGAAGATTAAATTCCAGTCATATCTTACAAATCGGCAATATAAACATGATCAAACTTTAATTTGTAAATCCGCTCGGTGGGATCATATGAATCCCGAGCGCCAATTCTTCTCTTCCCCCCGGTCGCCGCCCCCGACGACTGCGCGTTCCCAAGAGGAATTGGCGCCAAACGCCATCCGACGCCAGGTCCCAGGACATGGAACCACGACGCCATCCAAAACCAACGCTCTCGCAAGGGATTATCACCCAAGGGACCACCACCATGTCACACATCCTCCGCAACCATCGCGCAGCAGCGCTTGTCGGGGCCGCGTTCATCGCCGGCGCGGCATGCCTACCCTTCGCCATCAACGCCTCCAATGCCGTTGCCGCGCCGTCGGATACCGGCGGTATTCTCGCCCCCAGCGGCTCGTTTGCCTCCATCGTCGATGCCGACAAGCCTGCCGTCGTCACCATTACCACCACAATGAAAGCCACCGATGTCAGCGAGCAGGAATCGCCGATGGACGAGCAGTTCCGCCAGTTCTTCGAGGATCAGGGCATCCCGCTGCCGCGCCAGGCACCGCAAAAGCGGCCTTCGCAGCAGGCGATGGCGCTCGGCTCCGGCTTCATCATCAGCCCGGACGGGGTGATCGTCACCAACAACCATGTCATCGACAATGCCGTCGATATCAAAGTGACGCTGGATGACGGCACGGAACTGCCGGCCAAGCTGATCGGCACCGACCCGAAATCCGATGTCGCCGTGCTGAAGATAGAGGCGGGCAAGCCGCTGCAGACCATTGCCTGGGGCGATTCCGACAGGCTGAAGCTCGGCGACCAGATTCTGGCGATCGGCAACCCTTTCGGCATCGGCACTACGGTGACGGCAGGCATCGTCTCGGCGCGCGGCCGCGACCTGCACAGCGGACCCTATGATGATTTCATCCAGATCGACGCCCCGATCAACCATGGCAATTCCGGCGGTCCGCTGGTCGACCGCAGCGGCAATGTCGTCGGCATCAACACCGCCATCTATTCGCCGAATGGCGGCAGCGTCGGTGTCGGTTTCGCCATTCCTTCCGATGAGGCCAAGGCGATCGTCGCCAAGCTGCAGAAGGACGGCTCGATCGATCACGGCTATCTTGGCGTGCAGATCCAGCCGGTCACCAAGGATGTCGCCGATGCCGTCGGCCTCGATAAGACCGGCGGCGCGCTGGTTGCCGCCGTCACCGCCGATACGCCGGCCGCCCATGCCGGCCTGAAGCCCGGCGATATCGTCACCTCAGTCGGCGGCGAGAGCGTCAAGACGCCGAAGGACCTGTCGCGCCTGGTCGCCGACCTTTCGCCGGGCGCGAAAAAATCCCTCAGCGTCTGGCGCGACGGCAAGACGATCGATCTCAACGTCACCGTCGGCACCAATGAGGAAGGCCAGAAGCAGGCGGCGGCCGAAAGCCCCGACACTCAAGACCAGAGCAGCGGCCAGCCGAGCCTCGGCATCGGCCTTGCCGACCTGACGCCCGACGTGCGCCAGCAGCTTAACCTGCCGCGCTCCGTCAACGGCGCGGTGGTCGCCAAGGTCGCTCCGGACAAGTCTGCGGCTGCCGCCGGCATCCAGTCCGGCGATGTCATCGTCTCGGTGAATGACAGACCTGTTCATAACGCCCGCGACGTCAAGACCGCGATCGCAGACGCAGGCAAGGCCGGCCGCAAGTCGGTGCTGCTGCTCGTCGAACGCGACGGCAACAAAACCTTCGTCGCCGTGCCGTTTGGGGCGGCCTGACGGTCACCCGAGCTTTTGCCGCAAACAGGAAAAGCCCGCCTGAGGCGGGCTTCTCGAACCGGTCTGTCGGCAAGAAATCTATAGGGCGCCGCCCGCCCCTCTATTTCCTGCTCAGGAAGATTTCAGCTTCGTTGTCTTTGCGCGCATCCGGGATTTGCCCTTTTGGCGGTTTGCCTCCTGCTGCTTCACCGCATCGGATTGGCTGCGTTGCGCGGCCTCCAATTGCTGCCGCGTCGGGAGATCATGGTCGTAGCTGGAAGCGCTGAATGCCGTCGCGTTGTCGAACGGACCTTTGTGTGGACGCGCCAGACCATAGGCTTGCTTATCAGCGCTATCGATCCCCTGCTCCGCCGATAGTGACCGCGCTTGACGCGCCTGCGTTATCAGATCGTCGGCGGTCGAGCTTGACGTCGCACTTTTCCGCACGGGGGCGATAATCTTGCGTTTCCTGGCCCTGTCCTTTTGATCGGCGTGAATCCCGGACATGTCTTCTTCCTTGTTCGTCATCTCATCGTGACGATCGATGGGGGGCCGTCGACGTCGCAGCAGACCCGTTCACGGGATCTCGGACAATCGTTCAGGCAGCCTGGTTTTGGGAAAGCGGTAAGCTGGCGGCCGCAGCGATGCGTCCGCACGCCCAGACGCCGTATACCGCGCGATCCGATAGGCTTTCACCGGGGCGCCGCCGTCATCCTGCCATCTGGCAAAGGAGCCGTCTTCCAAAGCCTGCGGAAGCGGGCCTGAACTCAACTGTGTCGCCAGATACATTTTCAGAGCCGATTTCAACGCGGCCTCGTCGACGATCCCCATCTGGAAACAATGAATGAGGAAACTTGTGGCGCTGATCTCGCCATCATCGGTCGCGTAGGTTTCGCCGCCGCGAAAGCCGGCCTTTCGGAGGATGCGGTCCAGCATTCTCAAATTATGGATATCGAAAAATTGATCTGATGTGGAAGACATGGTGTCCTCCTTCGTTGGGGCTAGGGTTCACTGGCGCTAGCGTTACTGGCGCGCCCCAAGCAGCGGTGCCCGTATCGTGCCCGCCGATAGTTTAGCTTGCGCTCTTTACCATCTGACCGCAACCTCATTCGGCGGCCGCCATTGATAATGGCGGGGCGGAACCCATTTTAGAGAGAGGAGGATACGCATCATGCAGTTCAACGGTGAAGCGACCCTCACAAAGCCGTCGGCACTGGCGGTTTCGGAAAGGCGTGCGCTCATAGATCACCTCAGAGAGGTGATCGCAGGCCTGGCTCACGGGCTGGCGGCCGACGGATTGCTGGACCTTGTGCCGCCTCTGCTTGAGATAAACAAAGTCCTCCGCGATATGACGGATGAAATTTCTCGTGCGGACCCGGTCTATTCCGACGAGATCATCACTGGTACGGTGCGCTTGATCAAGACATCGCAGGCTTTGCTTGATGACCGGGTCATCGTGCAGACGATCCATTGAGACTGACGATCGGACATTCCGGCAGGCTGATCGCCAACCATCTGGCATCAAGCTGCCCGTTCCGGCCAGCCGTGCATCGACAATCATCGCCGGGTCCGAGGTCCGCATAGCGGCTCGTGCCCACTTCCAAGGATCAACCGCAATGGCACTTATCTTTCCCAATAGAAGCCGCAGCTTCGACGAAGCGCGAAAAGGTGTCCGCTTCACCGGCTATGACGGCATGTTCGAGGTCAGGTTTCTGGTCGAAGAAGCAGCGCTCGGCAGCGCGGTCACGCACAATTCTTCCGAAGCCGCATACCTCAATGCCTTTGATGCAGCGCGTTCTGCTATTCAGGAGGCGGCATCGAGAGTCTATCAGCATCGACGCGGAAACAACTTCACGCTCACGGCTGCAGATTTTCGCTGATCGCGAGAAGGCGTACGGCCGGCGAACTGAAACGGCCACCATCCTGCTGCTGCCGGATGAGACAGGGGGAGCAGAGCATATGGTTTCCACACGATACCGCCCGAAAGACCTGAAGCTGGCGCGTCGCCATATCGTGAAGGCGGCGCATCGCGTTGCCGATCAGGAAATGGTGATCAGGAAACTATTGCGCAAAGGCAGACCCTCCGGATCGGCCTATGCGCTGCTCAGCAGGCTCTACGACGATCAACGGCGGAAACTCGATCGGCTGAAGCTGATCGAAGCGATGGTTGAGGTAGAAGTGCAACCCTGTATGGACGTGCCCCATAATCCCGGCACCTCCGCGCCTCCCCTTGTGATCGTGCACAGCAGCGAGATCTCTCTGCCGGACCGGCAATCCGCCCCGCCTTGTAGCGCAGATGATTGGCGCCCATATTTGGTGTAGTGGCAGTTTGTGAAACGGGCGCTGCTTCCCGGGTAATCAGAGTTATCCGGCCCCAACCAAAGGAGGGCATCATGTCTTCCACGGTAAACATCCATTCGTGGAAACGCCTCGCCCAGCATATCGGCAGGTTCCGGTATATCGACTTCCTGGTGAAATCGACACCAGCCATCTGTCTGGCCTTTATCGTCTATATCATTCTCAACGATGTGTTCTGGTAGCGTTGCAAAGACTGTTGCCGCGAGCCGAAGACGCTTTGCTGCCTATCAAACGAAGTGGATAACGCGATGCAACTGCGAGAAATGGGTGAACAAGACTGCCTCGCCTTTCTGGCAGGCCACACCCGTGGCCACCTGGCATGCCTCGGCGAGAAATATCCCTATATCGTTCCCATCCAGTATGCCTATGAAAGAGACCGGCTTTTCATATTTTCCATGCCGGGCCTGAAGATTGATCTATTGCGTGCCCATTCACCAGCCTGTGTTCAGGTTGAAGAATTCGGCGAAAACCGAACATGGAAAAGCGTGCTTGTTCAGGGCACCTATGATGAGCTGACCGATACGCCGTCCCGGCATGAGGAACGCATCCACGCCTGGTCTCTCCTGCAGAAGCAACCGTTTTGGTGGGAACCCGGATCGCTTGCCTTAAACTCGGAAAGCGAATACAGCCCTGCTCCCTCCATATTCTTCGGCATTTCGATTGAGGTGGTATCGGGGAGGCAAGTGGTTTAGTATGGAGCCTTCAGGCTCGCCGCGATATCCTTGATTCGCAAGGCGGCGCAGCTGCATGATATATGGAACTCCAGACAGACACTTCCAGCTAAACGCTGTCCGATACCAGCCTTTCCCATAGGGGCGCGGATTGCTTGATGCATCCACCAACGTGGCCAGCCGAACCGCAGCACTGCGTTCAATGCCACGCGACCACTCATAGGGAAAACGATGACAGACGCACCTGAGAATGAAGCGCTTTTCAACATCACCGGACACTATGTGCAGGAATTGAAGGCCGTTCTTCAAAGCGAGAGCATTGTCGAAGGCACCGACTACGAAAACAGCGCCTTTAACGAAAAACGACGGAACGAAGGACTGCACCTGCTGCGATTCCACAAGACCGGCACGGCAGCGCAGGCAACGCAGATCTGGGAAAAACATATGACGGCCCGAGCGCATCGATAGGACGGCACCAAGCCAATTCTTCGATTGAGGCCGGCTTGGCTCGTTCCGGAGCCGATAGAGCATGATGCCGATAAGTGTGAGCGGTTTTCGGACGACACCATGCTCTCACTCTTTAATTGAGACCAGGATTCAGATTCTAGGCCGGCCCGGCCTAAATCATCCTGTTCTAGTGCTGACGCGCGGCGACATGAGCTGATGCCCGGCGCAACATTGCCTTGAAAGGAAAAATCATGACCAACGACACAACCAAAAGGGCCCAGCCCGCCAAAGCTGCCGTGGCTGACGCCCCCTACGACGTCATCTATTTCGCGAAGAAACACCGCATTTCCAACGAGGATGCCAAGGACATCATCGAAAAGCACGGCGCCAATCGCAAAGAGGCGGACAAGGCGGGCCGGCGTATCAGCGTTTAGGGCAGAAAATAACCTCGCAGGCGTTCGAAACTAAAGTCTTTATTTGATGCATGTCGTTGTCCCAAAACCGCTGTACGGTTTTGGGCGAGATGCAGCAGCCTCTATAGTCTTTGCATCTGCTAGCGATGCCACGATGCAACAGCAACGGACGAATTAACCCTACTGGCTTACCTTAATATCAGCATGCGCTTGAATACGTCGGCTCCTATGCCATCGTAGCCTCACGATAAGACTTCTGGTTCGTGAAGCAGCTCGCCGGAACCGTGGCCCGCCTTTCCGGGGAGAGGCCGGCTTGCCTTTACAGGGGCCGAGCTCAATCAAATGGAGGGTGTGCCATGAACAACGTCTTGGAATTTTGTCCAAAATGCCCGCATGTCGAAAGCCTGTCCGACTGCCGGGAAGCCCTTGAACCGGCCGTGATGAAAATCGTCAGCGACGCCATCGGCAGGGGATACACGGCAGCGGAAGCCGCCATGGTGGTTGCCGACATCGCCGATGACTACATCCTCATGCTGTCGCGGCAACTGCAGCATTGACAGGCTTTCCTGGCCCGCACCTGTGCCTTCGCAGGTGCTGAGCTTGGCGCGAGTCTCTGCGTCTTCGCAGAGGATCTTCGAACACGCCAGGTGACGGCCGACAAACTGGCTTCGCCTGCTGCCGAGAGCCGGGAGCAAGCCCTTCCGTGAGACGCGTGCATCAGTGGATCGCGCAGCAACTGCAGGGGTAGCAGTGGGGTACAGGAGACGAGACCTGCCGCGCGATCCGCCGGCAAAACCCCTGATATTGTCGGAAGTTCCCCGGCAGAGATACGACGCCACAACCCCGGAAATTCCGCCTGGGATCATCGACAACCTGCCCGGGCACGTTGCGACCATCACACCGATGAGCTCCCGCCGGGCGAAAACCGACAGGCAAATCACAACGCCAACGAAAAACCCCGCCGGAGCGGGGCTTTCAGCGGTCCAAGTGGAGCAAGCCGAACATTCGGCCCACGTCTCCAACAAGATCGATCATTTCAAAACCCGGCAAAAGCACCTCTTTCGCGAGCGTTCAGGGCGCTGCTCTGTTCCGCTCAATCTTTGAATCATTACCGTAATGTAGCGTGTAATGATCACGTGCTAGGTGACCCTCCCACCTAACGCCACCTTGGCTGGCGGGGCGGAGCATTGGCCTGGATTTCGTGCAACGGCGCCCGCGCCCCGAGAAGTTTCTTCAGCTTCTTCTCCTCCGCCGGGCCGATCCCAAACTTGCGGCAATGCTCCGCAACATCGTGCTCTCGCGGGCCGGGAATGCGAACTTGGCGATTGCTCATGCTCTTCATGTCTGTTTCCTCCTGAGAGGAAAACCAGCAGGCCGCCGTTTTGTTCGTTAGCAAAATCTAAAATTTAGGGGGTCTGTTTGCTTCGGTTTGGGGCGAGCGAGTCTGCTGGCGAAGCGTGTGCTGCGGTCATGGAGATCGGTCATCTCTGCTTGAAGAGCGCCTGTCTTTCTCTTCAGGGATTACAGATCGAGCCGGTCAATTGATCTTCAACCAATGTCGAAGCGCCGCCACCGCGCCGTCGCTGGCATAGGCAATCATCCCGCCAATCGTCAGGCCGGCGAAGGCAATCAACCCCGATATGCCGTAGCCGATCGTCTTCATCCGTTTCCACTCTTCAAGCGCCGGTCCCACCGCCTCCTGGTTTTTCTCGACGGTCTCCTTGAGGGTTCTGATTTCCTCGCGGATTAACGCATCCGCGCCGCCGCTGATCGCCACCCTCGTATCGAGCTGGGCGATCTGCCTGGCCTGCTCGTCGAGCCGCTTATGGATCACGGCGCGGCTGTCATGGGCGTTGGCCTTTTCGTCGCTGACCTCGTTGCGCAGAAGCGCGACATTGTCCTCGATGCCTGTCAGCCTGCCCTCGACGCGGCCGAGAGCGCGCAGGACATCGTCATTGGATGTCATCTCCATCAGTGCTCGCCTAGGGATAAAATTTCAGCTTTTCGGATTGCGGCAAGCGGCTGACAAATCGCAGGATCCCATGCAGCGTCGGATGGACATAAGACGTGGTATCGAGGTTCATGCCGTGGGCCAGCAGCGCTGCACTGTCCTGGACGTTGGTAGCGAATATCTCCTGCACCTTATAGTCGGCCGTCCCGTCGCCATTGTCGGTGCGGCTATAGGTGTTTCTCGACGTCCATTGACCAGGCTGATATTCGAACATGATGCGGGTGCCGTCCGGCACTGAAGCCGGCAGCCTGATCGTGTCCCACGTCGTCACGCCGTCCTGATTTCCAGGATGCCCGACGACGTTTCCGAGCGGGAACATTTCAGCGGCCGACGACTTCGTCGGATCAGTGTCCGCCGTGAAGGCAAGCAGCTGATCGATCACCTTGGCGTAACGAGAACTCGCCTTGATGGTGTTGTTCACCGTCGCCAAGGTGGTTGTCCATAAGGCGGGAACGGTATAGCCCGCGACCGTCCGGCCGCTGTCCGACGAAGCGGTCATGGTCGGAATTATGGTAACGCCGACGACATGGATGCCCGCCCCATAACGCGTCTTGACGCGGTCGACCAAACCGAGCTTGGCGTTCGACCATGTACTTGACGTGGCACTATTATCGTTGCGGCCGGACTGGTCGAGAACGAACGTCCAGATATTCTTGCCGCCGTTGTATGTGTCCCGGATCGCATCGATCATGGCCCAGCGCTTGGTTGCCGACGTCGCCAGTTCCTGCACCGACTTCGAGCCGGGGACGCCCATGACGAGGGGGATGATACTGCCCCATAGCGGATCTCGCACATCAAGCCAGCGCAGCCACATGCCCATGTTGCGCCTGGCATCGGCCGTGGCGGCAATTTCCTGGCGCTCGATGAGGCTATCGGACAGGACCATCGGCACCGGCCGGCCGTCCCACCCCTTGGCCAGGACCATTGCAGGGCCATAGGCAAGAGGCTGCGAGTTGCTTTCATTGCCGACCGTATTATAGAACGTATCGCGGGCTGGCGTGCTCGCCCCGTTCGCCAGGGCCAGCGCCCGAATGGATGTCAGATCGGCGGCGGCCCAATATTTTTCGCCCCGATGGCGCTGGCAGCGATAGCCGCCAATATAGGTCTGCCCGATCGTACCATGCCACACCGTTCGAATGCCGAAGACTGACCATGCCGGCAGGGCGCTTGGCAGCGTCACCTGCCCGTAAACAATGCCTGTCGACGCCGTGACGGTCGCGGCCGCGTTGCCGCCGAAGAGCACCGGGTATTCCGTGCCGTTCGGATGGATGAAAAACACCTCATCGATCGCAATATCGGCATTCGGCAAGATCGTCTCTTGCGGCGCAAGGCCGCCCTCTGTGCAGCCGAAACCCACAAAGGGAATCAGGAAATCGTTGGTTTCGTAATCCGGTGAGCCGAAGAACAGCTTCGAACATTGATAGTTCAGGTCGGCCGCGTAGGTCTGCGTGAAACCTGCCGGCCAGCGGGTGCCCGTGGCAGCCGGCATATAGCGGTTGGCATCCGGCACCCATGGCGGGGGTATCGCAGGGGCCCCGCCCATCGGCTTCGTCAGGGCAAGCGAAATGGCATTCATCATCGGCGTGTTCCGTATTTGCTGGTGAGGTCGTCGTAGAATTGAATGGTGCGCCCCTGGCGGGCATTGGCGCGGCCCAGCGCCTGGCGCTCGCGGGCGAGGATGGCGATGACAGGCTCGCCCTCAACGACAGGCGCATGCGCTTCCTGCCTGCGGAGATCGTCCGGCAACGGCGGCAGAGTAATGCCCGCCGCCGCCTGCCCCTTCGTCACCGCCGCCTTGTTCAGGCGCTCAGTGGCGGAGCAGCCACTGACGATCAGCAGCAGTGACAGCGCAAGCGCGGTTCTTTTCCGAAAGCTGAAGTTCATAGGATTGGATCTCGATTTCGAGTGTGTCTTTGGCGGCCTGCTCGGCGGCTTCTGCGGCCGCGAGGCGCTTGCGGTGCTCTTCGCTGGCCTCAGCCGCCGCATTGCGCTGGCGCTCCATCTCGGCAGCCTGGGCCTCGGCCGCACTCTTCTCGGCAACAAGGACATAGCCGGCGCGCGCCTGCCTTGCCGCCGAGGGATAGCCGATCGAAACGGCATAGAGGTGATAGAGCATCAGGCCACCGGCAATGCCGGCGCCCATCTTGAGCGTGTCGAGGAGCCCGAACATCAGATGCCCTCGAGGCAGAACTGGCGTTCTTTCTGCCGGCGCCGCGTCAGGCCCGGGAAGACGATGCCGGCGGCGCGGTTCCACTTCAAAAGCGCCTCGCAGCCCTCGGCCGTCCTGCCCTGGTTGATGAGCTTGACCGTGCTCGAACCGCAGGCCGCCTTGACGCCGACATTATAGGCAAAGGAGGTCAGCGCCACGAAGCGCGCATCCGGCAGGGGCACGCGCACACAGCTTTCGACCCCCCCGGCATAGGTCCGCAGCTCCAGCGCCAGGAGCGCCCTGCACTGCTCCACCGTCTTGCGGTCCCCCGGCTTCACGCCATTGGTGCTGCCATAGCAGATCGTCCACGGCTTCCCTTGGGTGGCGGGATCGGGATAGGCATTCTGGCGCAGCCCCTCGAACGATCCGACGAGCGCCACGGCCATGGCCGCAGCGGCACTACCCTTCTGCAGGCGGTTTGCCATTCAGGTCTCCTGAGATTTTCTGCTGGACGAAGATGCGGGCGATGATTGCCGCAACGGCGAGAAGCCCTGTCGCCACCGACATGGCGAGCTGGATGTAGATGTTGCGCGACACCCAGGTGGCGGCGACGAAGCTGTAGATGGGCTCGATGATGATGAGGAGCAGCGCCAGCGCCATAAGGCGGACGGACCAGGCGCGCTTCAGCACCTCGCGCCAGTTATGGACGAGCATGGGGACTCCGGGTTGTGATGGGTGTCGTGGGGCGCGGCTCACGGATGGAGACTCGGCGTGAGTTGACGTCTCAATGGTGCGGGGGTGTCCCGTCCAACAAAAGAGGAAACTAGAGCGCGTCAATTGAACGCGGAATCGGCTTGAGGATTCCGCTTTTACGCGACTTCCGATTCCATTGCCTCCGTTGGTGATTTCGTCGGAGGTAGACCCGTGCTTTTAGCGATGATCTTCGCAGCCGCGTTCTGGCTGTGTCACATGATGGAATGTCAGCGCGACCGGACGAGCCGTGTCTGACCGCTATTCACGATATTTGACAACCCTTGCCGGCGAACCGACAGCGATTGCATATTCTGGGATATCGCTTATCACAACGGCGTTCGCTCCAATCACGGCGCCATTGCCGATTTTGACGTTCATCAGGATCTTCGCTCCGGCGCCTATCCAGACATCGTTACCGATCTCAACTGTGCCGATCTCAGCCTTCTGAAGCCTGATCGGCGTATCGCGCCTCATGCCGTGGCCGTGATCGATGATCTGGACATCAGAGCCGATCAGGACATCATTGCCGATTGATATTCGGTTCTTCGCCGTGATGATGTTGCGCCGGCCGATTACGGTGTTGTTGCCGATGAAGACTTTCGGCTCTGGCATTGTAAGTTGAAAGAACGACTGATCTTGGATGGTGACGTTATCGCCAACCTCAAGGACGGCATGACCGACCAGGCGGAACTCAGCGCTGCGCTTCACCACAAGATTTTCGCCGGCCGCGGCGAAGTAGCGGAAGCGCTTGTAAGCAGTGACGAGCCGTTGGATTACGCCGCCTCGATTGCGATATGATGCATTGTCGACCTGTGCCATTTCTACTCCTGGCGTGATGGCAGCATGTCAAACACAGGTGTGGAGCTTATTCAAGAGCTCCTTCCGCAAGGGAAATGGAAGCCATCATTCCAGATCCAGATGCTGCCGGTAGCGCCGCCCAATGTCATGCGAATTTGCCGACTTGTATTTGTCCATATCTCCTGCGATCCCACTGCGAAACCGTTTGCTACCTGGATAGTGCCGACGTTGGCGCCATCACTGCCGGCGCCGGCAACAAGCACACCTTGTGCAGGGTCGGATAGCAGAACTGCGTTAGTCGTTGCCGACGATGTGAACTCGAAACGCAGCTTCGCCTTGACCTTCACCCCATTTGGCACTGTCAGCGCCAGAAGTGCCGAAGTCGTCGAGATAGCGACACTCACTGCGTCCTTGACCGGCGTCAGGAAGGTATATTCGTCACGCGGATACAGCACAAACGGCCGAATGTTCGAACTTCCATCGGTCAGCACGACGCCGATGCATTTCACGATGGTATAGCCGGTGAGCAGCGTCGTGGTGATGCCGCCGACCGTTGGGGAAGGCGAAAGAACCACATCAAAAGACAGGTCGGCGTCCTTGCGCAGGGCATATGCGAAATAAGCGGCGTTCGCCGCAACGGCGCCGGCGTCGAGGCCGCCCGCGCCCGTTCCGGCCGCAAATGTTCCAGTCACCCTTTTGGTGAATGACGCTGCGCTGGAAACGAAACTTGCCCCCGATCTGGCGGAGCCGGCGGTGAAATCGATATGGGTGTTCGGGTTGCCGCCGTTGTTGGAAAGGATGAGCCCGACGACAAAATCGCCTACCGCCGAGCTGTCAGCTTTACTCTGTATCCTGGCGAAGAGCTTGTTGGTGAAGAAAGCCGCACCGGAACATATGATGTTGACGCTATAGCCGTCCTTGAGGACAAGCGTGGTCGCGCCGTCGATCGTCTCCACCCCGTTGGGATCAATCGTCACGTCCCCGCCGTCGGCAATGACGCAATAGTGCCAGTTTGCGCCGAGCGTCGACGCTGCGGTCAGGGTGAGTGTCGCGGCCGCCGTGAAGCGATGAACCGCATTGTCGTCGGATGCAAGCGCGGTGTAGTCGCCTGACTTGGCCGCATAGACCGAAGCCTTGTCGAACGAGACGTCGACGCCGTTCTGGGTGAACCCAAGCAGGCCGCCGCCCTTCAGATAGAGGCCGGTCTGCGGAGTCGAGGCAAAGCCGAGGCCCGGGCCGGACACGGTTCCGCCTGCGGCCTTGAGGGGCGCGACCATCGGCGCCGAGCCGTCGCGCGGCAGCGAGTTGGTGATCTCGTTGCCGAGGTCGGTGGTCAGCGCGTTCCACGGCACCGGGTCGATAACCTGGCCGACGGAAGGTGTCGTGCCGGCGGGTTTGGAATATACGCCGGTGGATGGGTTTCTGGGCATTCATCGTCTCCAAAGAAAAAAGGCCCCGCGGATTGCGAGGCCATTGTGGTGGTGTAGCGACGGCGGGTGCATGGGCGGCCGTATTTTGCACGAGTTGAGCACCTGGAAATCGACAGCCTCGATCTGCCGCCTCAGGATCGCGGATATGGCAATGCACCCGTCTCTTCTAAGGCGGGTATTTCAATTTGTCCGTTGTTGAGATCGGGCAACGGGGGGTAGGCCGGGCCCGAGAGAGCCACCCGGCTTTCGGCTGTCCTGACCCTCAAAGCGCCCGCAGCGTTACATTTACCAGTTCAGCCAGATAATTTCTTAAGCCACTAGGCTCGATGAAGCGGTAATAAAGGTATGCAGATGCGACGGAAGCATTGTTCCATGGTCTTTGCGTGGGTGTAATTTCCAGTTCCGCTTGCGGACCGCTCAAATCAATATCTTTTGCGCTGGCCCAAGCATTGCAGAAATATGCGATGCGATCAGGAAGTTTGGAATGAACGGGTCTCACGCCCGGCTGTGTATCAATCCCGAAGAATGAGATGTGCCCGGGTGTGAAAGCCATTCTGGTCTGTCCGCCCCAAAGCATGCGGAATTTGGAGGTATAGTCAGCAAACCCGTACTCCGAGGCTTCCGGAGACATCGGAAGTTTGTCGGTTATCCAATAAACAGAAAAAGCAGACCATTCAGGATGATCAGCGAGATACTGAGACACAGCCAGATCCTTCGCTGCCCGCGCTTGCCATGCCGCGTAACTCTCCCACCATCGGCCGGTAAACACGATGAGAAGTCCTAGAAACAACACAACTGCTACGCTCTGGCTTCGAAGGTTGGTCGATCTGAATTTGACAACTCGCCATATGCCGATGCCCACCACGGATATTGGCAACGGCATAAGCATCGCGTTTCTCATCAATACGCCGGGTGCAGGGCTCTTATTAACAAGGATATAAGGGAGCGTTCCACATAGCAGCAAAAAGAGGCCAAAGCCGATAATCTTGAAACCGTCGCCACGTCGTTCATCTAATTCAGCGTTTCGAGCATCTCCCCTGTTCACGAACACGAAGCACGCGACAAAAAGGATCGAACTCACCGCAGCTCCCAGGTAAAGAAAAGAATTCCAATCATCAAGGCTCTTTACCAAAGGAAAGACTATTCCATTGGCAATGAATTGGTAGGAATTCTTTGCAATGCTTTCAACATCGAGACTGAAGCCGTTGTAGTTACTGTACAACCCTGATCTTTGATAGAAAATTGCCTTATAAACCCAGTACACAATGGGCAGAAGGGTGAAATCCGCTCGGGCCAGGCAGAATGACCAAAATGTCGAGATCAATTCCCCCGCATGAGGAACTCGGCGCCCTGTCCTTCTCAGCCACACCGCATAGACGAGCACGAAACCAGCCGCATAGAGCACCAGCAAGGAGTTGAGCGTGAATGCAATGAAATAGACGCAAATTGCCAGCGCTCGGAGGAGATAGTGGCTCCTCCCCCGCATCCATTCAATTGACAGAAACAAATACGTAGCCAATAGAAAAAGGGCATAGGCAGCAAAGTATATCGAATATGTAAAAATAACCGTGATTGTGGGGATTGGCAGCAACTGCGTGAATATTGCGAGCACCAAAGACTCTCGCTCCGAAAAAAATCCAGACTTTGAAGCTAGGAGATAGGAGAAGATCGCAATAAAGTAGACGCCGATTATGACAGTGGATTTTAAAAGAAAAACATTCCCAACGAAGGCCATCGGCCAAACATAATACGTAAAGACCGGCACCCCTGCTGAGGAAAACATGTCCGCGATGGCGATCCAATCATTGTAGATCAACGTTGGAAATAAACCAGCATCCTCGGCAAAGATTCCGTCATTGAAGAAGGCCATCCAATGGGTGAAGAGAACAGCAATCGTCAGCAAAAGCAAACTACTCAGTTTCGGCTTGGCTTGAAGCTGATCACGCATCTCATTTCCCGCGCACTAGAATTTTCGGATATCGAGCCTTTGCGGAGCGATTTTCTAAATCAATCACGGTCGTAAGCAAGAGCAAATCCCGCTCATCCATGCTTGGTATTTATCTGCCCCGGTTCGCGCCTACCTAGCGAACCAACTGATTCAGCTTGCTTAAGCTCCTCTTTCGCAGAACGCCACTCAAGGCAACGAAAGCAGCAACTCGCCGCCGGGCGATGGTTCGGCGCCGTTGGCCGCGCCGGAATAAACACGCCGGTGTGCGACCCGGAAATAGGAGACTTGTTGGTACTGTAAATTGATATTGCGCCGCAATAAAACTATTGGTAGCGGGCCGCCGGTTTGTGTTGTAGGGGGTCGTTTCATCCTTGACTCGCACTTGCCGCCAATTGAAACGCAGGCCCTTTATGCTCAAACGTCTCGTCAAAAACGCTCTACCCAGTTCGCACTGGCGGATGCGTGAGAGGTTGCACAAATCATCGAGCAAAGCAGCGGCGGCGGCTCCCGGGTATCAACGCCTCCAGATGCTTATAGCCTCGGCAATAAGCATTGTCCTCCTGATATTCCTGCTAAGGGCGGTGGATTGGGAGGAAGCCATCCGCATTTTTCGTAGCGGAATATCCGGCACATCGCTCCTGTGGTTTCTGCTTGTTACCGTCGGTATCGCTGTAGGTTATGCGGTGCGATGGCGCCTGTTGCTGGATGGTAAGATCGGTTACGGAACGTCCCTCATGGCCTCCCTACTCGGTCTAGGCGCCAACATGTTCCTTCCTGCGAGAGGTGGAGACCTTTTGCGTGTACATTACAGCCGAGTTGTCGCGACTGTCCCCTACGCAGACGCTCTTGGTAGGCTTCTGATCGAAAAGATGGTTGACTTGGTGACGATCATTTCTGTCGGCATATTTTCTTTGGTTTTACTGAGCCATACATTGAATTCCGAATACCGAAATGTTCTTCTGGTCATCATGCTTGGTGCAATAGTTGGGATATTTCTATCGGCATTGCTGGTAAGGTATTTCGGCGATCGGCTTGTCCCGATATTGCGGCCAGTCTTTGGTGTTATGCGACTGCAGGATTTCTTTGACCGTCACATCACCAATTTCATTCGAAATTCGGCACAAAGCTTATCTCTTTCCGTGACCATCGTTCCGGCCGTTCTCACGCTAGTTTTGTGGCTTTCGGCATACGCCCTTGCATATATCTTCGTCGCCCGGTTTGTCGGTGTCGCGCTGAGTTATCAAGAGTCGTTATTCGTGTTGTTTGCCGGCGGTTTGGGCCTGATGATCCCAGCTGCGCCATCCGGAGTCGGTACCTTTCATGCATCCGTCGTTTCGGCATTCGTACTGCTAGGGCGTTCGCCCTCGGAGGGGTTGCTCCTGGCAACGGCCGTTCATTTTCTTTTTTTTGTGGTGTACGTCGTGCCTGCAGCCCTCATTCTGGGACATTGGCGCTTGAACCGCTTGGCGCCGAGGTAACTTATGAGGGACTATTTCTATTCTCAATTGAGAAGGTACATTGGCCTCTTTGTCTTGGGCCAGAATTCCGTGGTCGAGATCGATCCGACGACGCCGCTGTTGATTGGTAAATTCCCTCAGGGCAAGGTAACTTTTCGCTCGAGAACGCAACCTGCGGAACCTGTCAATGAGTTTGATGAGCGCAAGGTCGTCAAGATCGAAGACGTCGCTGACACCAAACCTGATTACCTGGTCATCAGCGGGCTGATACATTACGAACGAGACATACAGAGCATGTTTGCTCAGGCCCGTGCATTGTGTTCGCCTGAGACACGCCTTGTTCTTACCTATTACAGTAGCATGTGGCGGCCGCTTGCGACTCTCGCATCCAAGTTCGGTCTGCGCCGGCGGGTTCCTGAATCAAACTGGCTTGCCCATGAAGACGTCCAGAATCTTCTGACGCTTGAAGACTTCGAATTGATACGGCTGGACCAGAAGATCCTGATCCCGTTCTATATCCCACTTATCAGCGGCTTCGTTAATCGCTGCCTTGCTCCTCTTCCGCTTCTTCGAACTCTTTGCCTTCTCAATATTGCGATTGCTAGGCCGATTGGCTACGCCGCTCCGAAGGCCGAACCTTCGGTTTCGATCGTCGTTCCGGCGCGAAACGAGGCCGGTAATATCGAGGATATCGTCAAGCGGCTCCCGGATATGGGGCCGGATGACGAACTCATTTTTATCGAAGGCAATTCTACGGACACGACTTGGAACGCGATCCAAGAGGTGCAGCAGCGTTATGGGAGTGAGCGGTCCATCCTGATTGCCCAGCAGGACGGCAAGGGAAAAGGCGACGCCGTCAGGAAGGGTTTCTCCATCGCCACAAAGGATGTCCTGATGATTCTTGACGCGGACATGACCGTTCCGCCCGAGGATTTGCCCAAATTCTACAATGCGATCAAGGACGGGAAAGGCGAGTTCATTAACGGCACTCGCTTGGTCTATCCCATGGAAAAGGAGGCGATGCGCTTCTTCAACCTTCTGGGCAACAAGTTTTTCGCATTGGCTTTCTCCTTCGTTCTCGGCCAGAGGTACAAAGATACGCTATGCGGAACCAAGGTAATCAGCCGCTCCAACTATCTGAAGCTTCAGGCGAACAGATCCTACTTCGGTGATTTCGATCCTTTCGGCGATTTCGACTTGATCTTCGGTGCAGCGCGGATGGGCCTTAAGATCGTCGAGGTTCCGATCAGTTATCGCGAACGAGTCTATGGTGAGACAAACATCTCGCGTTGGCGCCACGGTGCCATTCTGTTGGCCATGCTGGTTTTTGCCGCCAGACGAATAAAGTTTCTCTGAGGATGGAAACCGAAAGCGCTCTTTATGATTCCGATCTTGCCCAGACGCTGGCAAATCGCGAGCGGCTGAGCGCAAATCCCAACCTGATGCACTGGTATGGTGAGCTCTACAAGGAGATGTTTCGGCAGGAGCCGGATATCGCCACGAAGACCGTGCTGGAAATCGGAAGCGGAACATCGCCTCTCAAGCGCTTCCTGCCGAATGTCATCACTTCCGATGTTCTGAAGCTAGATTATCTGGATATTGTCTTCGATTGCCACGAGATCGGGATGCTGCCTGATATCGCGGACCATAGCGTCGATGTGATTACCATGACCAATGTTCTGCATCACCTGAAGGATCCCCTCGCGTTCCTGCGCGGTGCGACACGCAAGCTCGCAAAGGGCGGCAGGGTTTATGCAACAGAACCTTATTTATCTTGGCTGTCCTACCCGATGTATAAACTTCTTCATCATGAGCCGGTGGATCTCAGCATCCATCGTCCGGTTCTGGATACCGTACAGGGGCCGCTTTCGACCTCAAATCAGGCTATGCCGCATATGATTTTCTTTCAGCGGCCGGACTGGCTCGCCGAGCTTACGGATTGTTATAGCCTGGATGAGACTAGAATCAGCTATTTTACCTCGCTCTCCTATATGGCGACTGGCGGAATATCGAAGAAATTTCCTGTGCCTGGTTGGGCTTATAAGCCGTATTTTAAGATCGATAAGGTAATGAGCAGAACGCTGCCCAAGGTATTCGCCTCATTCTTCACTGTCTGCCTCGTTTCAAAAGGCGAGGCGTGAAGATGGTCCTGCTTCGCCTCGCTGACTGGCTCTATCGATATTGTTATCCCATCTACTATCCACTCTATTCCCTATGGAAAGCAGTCTCTGAGCGACGTGAGCGCACGCTCATGCGCAACATGATTTCACCGGGCATGATCGTCGCGGATATCGGTGCAAACATCGGAATTTACACCCGCATGTTCTCCGGACTGACGGGAGCAACCGGCCAGGTGCATGCCTTCGAGCCGGCACCGGCGAACTTCGAGAAGCTTGAAGCGACGGTAAACGGCTTGTCGAATGTATCGCTGCGGCACGCGGCGGTAGGAGCGGGCAGCGGCACCATAAAGCTGTATGTTTCTAACGAGCTGAACGTTGATCACCGAACATTCGATAGCGGCGACGGGCGAGCGAGCATCGACGTCCCGTTGGTGAGGCTGGATGATTATTTTTCTCCGGGGCAACGGGTCGATTTTATCAAAATCGATGTTCAGGGTTACGAACTGAGTGTTCTGCAGGGTGCGGAGCGGGTTCTGCGGGAAAACCGCGACATCAGGATATTCATGGAATTCTGGCCTTACGGCTTGTCGAAGGCGTTTGTGAATCCGTCCGAACTGACCCAATTCCTGGAGATGCTGAATTTCGAGTTCCGCAATATTGCGGATCCACCAGGCACAGCTTTCAGCTACGAAAGCCTCGATCCAACCAACGCGGGCCAATACTGCAACCTAGTTGTTGCAAGAAGAGCGTCCGCTAAACAAGATATCAATTAAAGGCAGCGTGCGGACGATGTTATCCACCAGCAACAAAATCCTGATCGCTCGTTGTCTATCCAATGCGGTCTTGTTCGTCCGCGGTTGCCTTGGCTTGCCTGCAACGATCGTAGCGAAGCGTCGCGGGATAAATTGGTCGCTGGACTTGAGGGACGGCGTCGATTTCGCGATCTACCTCCTGGGCGGGTTCGAGGTGCGAACGCTCGATAGATATAGAGAGCTGATAAGGGACGGAGATATAGTCCTCGATATCGGCGCCAATGTCGGTTCTCACACCTTGCCTTTGGCTCAGTTGGTGGGCGGAAAGGGCAAGGTGATCTCCTTCGAGCCCACGGCTCACGCATTTTCGAAACAGAAGACAAATATCTCGCTCAACCCGACGCTCGCCCAACGAATTGACCCTCACCAGATGATGCTGATGGCAAGTGCGTCCGAAACAATGCCCGAAGCGGTCTATTCGAGCTGGCCGCTTGAAGTCGCAGACGATTTGCATAGCGAACATCATGGTCGTTTGATGTCGACGCAGGGCGCGCGGCTCGGTACCCTGGACGAAACCCTGCAGGATCTTGGGGTCGACAAAGTTGATTTCATAAAACTTGACGTTGATGGCAACGAGCTTGAGGTTCTGCTTGGGGCGACGGCTACTCTTGAAAGATCCAAGCCGCGCATAATGCTCGAATTAGCGCCGTATGTTTATGCCGAGAATCCCGGAGACTTCGATCGGTTGCTGAAGCTTCTCTGGGACGGTGGCTACCAAATTGGAGACGTGGCATCCGGTAGAAAACTGCCGGAAGACGCCAGCAAAGTACGCGCGATGATAGCTGATGGTGGTGGTATGAACGTGATGGCTTTCGATAAGAGTCAAAAGGATTCTAGGTGATATGTCTCAGCTGCCACTTGTTGCCATGCGTCCTTTCCTTAAGGTGGCCGTGGCTGTTAGTGCAGGATTTTTCCTCTCGGCAGGAGACAGGCGATACGCAACGCGCTAACCCGTTTCTACTTGGTTGCCATCTCAATTGTGGTGTATTAATCCGGCGCCGGACACCGCAAGCAAGCGATACAGCCGACGGGGGTCGTGGAGAAGCTCTTTGTCGCGCCGTTTCATCGTAAGACTAAGCAGTTTCGATATCGGCCTTTGGGCTGGCGCTTGCAGATGCGGTTAAATCTTCAATATCTGAGAATTGGTCACTGAATGGATGCGCAGTTCAATGAATGCATGAAGGTAGCAAGAAAGCTTGTCGACCCGAGTTTCCTTGAATCGTTGAAACAGCCTCAACCGCGCGCGATCATCGTGGCGACCGCGATGATCTGGCTTCAGATAGTTGTCTCCTGGTCGATCGCACTCCTCGGCCCTTGGTGGCTCCTATGGCTGCCATTCCTGATCAACTGCGCAGTAACGCAGGGCATGTTGCTCTGGGTTCACGAGGCATCGCATTTCCATCTCTACTCCGACCGCCGTAAAAACGATATCTGGTGCGACATGTTCTTTGCTGCACCTGTCGGGATGTCGGTCGCCGCGTATCGATTCCGCCACATGAGCCACCATGCACATCTGGGTACAGAGAAGGATGCGGATGGCTATCCCTATCGCGAGCCGATCAAGGGCTTTCGGGCGCTCGCCTGGGTCATGGTCAAGGCTTTGAGCGGGGGTATGGGAGTGTGGCTGGCGGCAGACAAATATGGTGGTTCGGCCCGAAAGCAGGCATCGGGGAACTCGCTGTCGCCTTCCTGGTTGGCGCCGATGGTGACGATCGTCTTCAATGGCTTGCTGTTTGCGCTCTGCATTGTGACAGGCCGCTGGTATCTCTACATTCTGCTATGGGGCTATCCCATCGCGGCGGTAGCAATCGCCCTGAATATCGTGCGCACCATTGCGGAGCATCAGCCTGAGGACTATCCACTTTATAAGGACGGACGGGAGCAGGCCATGATGCCGCTGGCTCGGACGACGGCGCCTAATTGGTTTGAAAAATGGCTTATGTACCAAGCAAATTTCAACTATCACATCGAACATCACCTATTCCCCGCCATTCCGCAGCACAATCTTGCAAAACTTCATAGGCGCCTCTTCGAACGGGGGTTCTATGAGCATTTTCCGGGGTGCCTGCAGCGCAGCGGTTTTGCAAAATTCATCCGACTCTCGAGAAATCGTAAGAACGATGATTTCTCGGATTCGGTTCAAGATGCATTGGCTCTCTAAGGCGTTGCACGCGGAAAAACGAAGATTCAAGTGACAGCTCAGATAAGATCAATGTCGACGGCATGCTCCAGTTGTGGCAGTCAGGCCTCCACTATTGTTGCTACCGGGCAGGACTACATATATCACGGCACCGAAGACAACTTCAGATACGTTCGATGCGATGGTTGCGGTCATTTCTATCTCAATCCGAGGCCCGACATCAGCCAGCTGTCTTTGATGTATCCGGCCAACTACGGCACCTTCTCGAACAGATTTCAGGGCCGGGCAAATCTTCTTGGTAGAATAAAGACCATCGTCAATCGAAAGCGCCTGAAGGGCGTTGTCGAGCATCTTCCTTTGGGGGGAAGGGTGCTCGATGTGGGATGCGGCAACGGCGAGCTTTTGATCGCACTTCGTCAAGCGCGTCCTGATCTTGAGCTCTTCGGTCTGGATTGGCACTTCCCGGTTGAAACGCGCAACAGCCTGGAAAGCCTGGGAATAGGTGTAATTGAAGCGCCGCTTGAGGCTGCGGAATTGCCGGCACAACCCTTTGATTTCATCATCATGCTCCAGCTTATCGAGCATCTTTGGGAGCCGGAGGAGAGCTTGCGACGCCTCGTCCGTGCCTTGGCGAACGATGGCCGGCTGTTAATCGAAACGCCTAATACTGACGGCTGGGACAGGCGGCTCTTCGCGGGCGGTGCGTGGGGCGGGTATTATTTCCCGCGCCACTTGAACCTTTACAGTTTTGAGCGATTGGCTGAACTCCTGCACAGAGTGGGGTTGGCCGTTGAATCTCAACGCAATCTTCCCGCTCCATTGATCTGGATTTACTCCCTCCAAGGAGCTGTGCAGGCGCGTTTCGGCTGGAAGAGTTCCTTGACGAAGATTTTCGGCGTCAAAAATATACCTTTGATTGCCGCCTTTGCTTTTCTTGATATCGCCGCCATCGCGATGAGGTTTAAAACGTCAAACCAACAGGCAATATCGAGGAAGGTATAGTCGACGATATCTGTTACCAACCGCCACCACCGCCGTTTCGACCGCGTACTCTAAGAAGCGCGCGTGTAAGAGCAGCCTTCGCGCCGGCTCTACGACCACTTTCCGGAGCGGCTTCGGCCGGCATCATACGGCGCCCCTTTAAAGTATCCATAGCGAGTCCTTTCAAAGCCTCTTCGCTAGCGCCACGGAAGGCCTGCTCGGCTCGGTTGCTGAAACCACCTTCCCCGTTTCCGAAACCTTCAACAGCACCGAGCCCGATGTCGGTCATCCTCCCTGGCGGCAACTTAAAAGCTAGGTCAGAGGCCAAACCTCCGGCGCGCTGCAGCGTTTCGGAGACATAGGGATGCTGTTCGTCGAAGGCTCTGTCCATCCCGCGCTGATTAGCAAGTGCGTTGTCATACCGCTCTCCAAACGTTTCGCCCGGCAGCGGCGGAAACAAAAAATCAGGCAGCAGTGGATCAGCATAGGGCGCCAACAATGCAGCTGTCCCAGCGTCCATTTCGTCGAGATAAGGGCCGACGACAGTGCCACGGCTGAAGGCGCGTAATGCATTGTTAACCGAGAGGTCGCCGGAGTGCCCCGCATAAGGGTCATTTCTAAGCTCGGCAACTTTTCTCGGTGGTACAACCGGTGTTCTATTAAAGTCTGACATTACGACTCCTGTGGATGGTGGTTGGGATCGACATGGCTTCCGAACAGCAGCTTGGAGATCTGCCTCAGCTTTAGGACGGGTCGGAGCGGACCGCCGGCTTCTTCAGCGCTTGCAGAATTGCATCGCCATCGCGCGCTGCCGCGGTGGGACATTCGCGTTGGCAATGGCCTTCAGAAGCGGCTAGGCTCGGTCCGCTCATCGGATTTGGGGTTGAAGATGGCTGCTGAACCGCGAGTGGGATGCTGGCGCCCCAAGACGGCAACGAAGGCTCATGAGTTGTCAGGGAACACTGCGCTTGCCGCCGAAGATCGACGGCAGGAAGCCGGGAAACTTCGCCGGCGGAGTTGAAGGCGCGCCCATCGGCCCGGCGGGAGTCTCGGCCCTCCCCGCCCGCTGCTCCTCATTCTGCTGCCTGATATCCAGCCCGCCCATCAGCGCCTGCGCAAGCCGCGCCGCGCCCTGCCATGGCGATTGGACCGGGCTCGTATCCATGCCCTGCTGCAACATCGCGTAGGCCAGCCGCTTGCGCTGGTCGCTGACCTCGCCCTGTGTCTTGCCTGTATCGCCGCCGAAGATATATGCCATCAGCCCACCGCCCTTCCGTAATCGACGCGGTCGAAACCGTCTGCGTGTTCGAACACCGCGTCCGGATGCATCGTGCGCACATCGTCGGACATCAGGCCGATCTGGGTCGGGCCGCCCTCCTTGTACCGGAAGGCATAGACCGCCAGGCCGTTATCCAGCGTGCCGACGCGTTTGATGTTTTCCTTCAGCCGACGGTCGGATTTCGCCCAGCCGCCGAGCAGCGAGCCGCCAAGACCAAACAGACCGCCCATTGCGGCGTTCGACTGGGCGAGCTGCTGGTTGTAGAGACCCATCTTCTGATTGAAATTCTCGTTGATCAGCCCAGCCTGATCCACAGTCGGCAGTTGCGTCGTCGGCGTGTTGACATAGCTCGGCTGGTGGACCTGCGAGCCCGACATCAGTGCCGAAATCTCGTTCAGCGGCTGGTTTCGTTCGGTCAGGATCGAATTCTCAGCATTCGAATACATGTCGCCGAGATACTGGTCGGATGCGGCCTGCTTGCGCGTCGAA
Source organism: Rhizobium sp. WYCCWR 11128 (assembly GCF_013416305.1). Taxonomy (NCBI): domain Bacteria; kingdom Pseudomonadati; phylum Pseudomonadota; class Alphaproteobacteria; order Hyphomicrobiales; family Rhizobiaceae; genus Rhizobium; species Rhizobium sp. WYCCWR 11128. The sequence goes on along the minus strand of NZ_JACCEZ010000007.1, from coordinate 125,938 downwards.
AAATCGCTCAGCGCATTGTCATAGGCGGCCGAGCCCATCGAGATGCCCTTGTCGGCAAGGCTCTGATCGAGGCTCGCCTGATCGCGGTCCCACTGGTTGTTGAAGCCGGACCGCCAATGATCGTTGACATATTTGTCGACATTGCCGGCGCTGAGATCGACATTGGTGCCGAGCACGCCCGAAATCTTGCCGGTCTGGTCGTTGGCGAGCTTGGCAAGGCCGAGCTGCGTCTGCTGCGTCTGGTCGTAGATCGCCTGGTTCCCGGGCGAATAGGTCTGATAGGCCGAATAGGTGGGCAGCCGATAGGTCTTACCGTTCTGGTCGGTCATCGTCTGGTAGCCGCTGACCTTGTATTCCAGCGAACCATCCGGCGTGTATTGGTTGGTGTGGCTGAGGCCAGCATTGGCAATGGCGGTGTCGACGTTGGTGGCCGTCTGCGCCGCTGCGGTCTGTGTCGGATCAGGCGCCTTTGGGGCCTTCGGCGTGGAGACCATAGGGAAAATCCTCTTTCATGATTGCGTAAAGCAGCGCGTCGCAGTCGCCGAAATAGGCCTGCTGGCAACCTTCCAGGCGTGCACCGAGTCTTGCCAGAACCTTCTGGGATTCGGCATTGTCGGCGCGGGTCCTTGCGGTTGCGCGGCGGCAGCCGAGCTGATGCACGACATAGCGAAAGACCGATCGCATCAGCGTCAGTGTCAGCCGATCGGCGGCAAGCGAAACTTCGACGTCATGCTCGGTCCAGACGTTGAAGACGAAGCCGGCGATGATCCGGCCGCGGTCGATATGGGCAAGCGTCGTGTAAGGCGGGTGAAAGGTGACCCCGATCCTGTTGCCGACCCAGGCCGCGATCTGCTCGCGCGGTTCGGAGACGATCAAATCGGCGCGCCCTTTTCGTAAAGCACCGAGCCGCCGACCACGGCCGCTTCCGAGACGGAGCCGGACGAGCCCGAGATCAGCGCCCGGATCGTCGGCGCCAAGGCCGAACCGGCGCCGCCGGCGGAGGCGAATTTGCGGACAAGCGAAATGCCCGGAAATTTCGACACGCCCCAGACCGCCGTTCCCCACTTCGCCGCCGTATTGTTCTCGATCGACGACAAAAGCGCGTTGGGAATCTTGGTCTGATAGTCCACCGAGATCCCGGCATACATCAGCGTGGAAACCCCGATCTGCGCCGTCACCCCGATCAGCTTCGAGAGCTTGGTCGAGAGCCCGTCGCCATAGCGGCTCCAGGCGCCGACCATCAGCGCGTCGATCGCCACGCCATTGTCGTTGGCGCCGACCTCGGCCTCATAAACCGTGCCGTCGCCCGCGCCGAAGAACAACCGGTCCTGCCAGGTCGCCCAGCAGGAGGCCGGCATGCCGACGAAGCGGCACCAGGCCCCAGTTTCGGTGTTCATCACATATTGATAGGGACCGAAGGAGGACGGCAGATTGACGATCGCCATCTGCCTGGCCGGGAAGCTCGAAAGCTGCCACTCCTCAGAGGTCGTGCCGGTCGCCGCAACGGTCTCGCGCCAGGTCGGGCCGATCTTGGCGGTGATCGCGCCGAGACTGGTCGCACCCCGGTCGAGCTGCACGGCCTTGGTGATCGGCACGATGCCGTCGGTGGTCATGATCGCCAGATCGGCGCCGACCGACAGCAGGCATCGATCGGTGCCGAGCGGCCGGCCGAGCTTGAAGGTGCCGATCAGGCCCCAATTGGAAGCACTCGAGGGATCGGAACCCTGGAAAACGATCACCTCGCCTTCCGAGGAGATCAGCACCAGGCACTGCTGCAGGCCTGTCGAAACAGGGATGGTCCAGACGTTGATCGCAATCAGCGTGCCGCCATATTTCATGTTGCCGCCGACCGGCAGAACCGTCGCCGTGCCGCTGACGGCATCGGTGGCGAGATACCAGACATTGGTCGAATTCTTCTCGATGAACCAGAGACGCGAACGATAGGCGGTGACGGCGATCAGCAGCGAGGCGTCCGGAATGCCCGTAATCATCGTCGAAGGAACGTAAGCTGTGGCGACCGCGCCCGTCTCAAGCTGCGCATTGGTGACCGTTCCCGAGACGGTGACGACAAGCGTGCCGGCCGCCGGCGTGAAGGTGAGCGTCACCCGGTTGGCGACGCCCGTGCCGTTCAGCGTGCCGGTGAAGGCGCCGGAAAGGGTGACCGAGCCGGTGCCGAAGAAGCTCAGCGTATAGGGCGTGTTCCTGACGGCGACGTTCTGGGTGGCGAGCGTTGCCGTGCCCACCAGAAAATTATTCGTCCAGGTGGTACCGTTGAAGAGCAGCGGCGTGTCGAGGCCGTTGACGAGGCGCAAAAACTCCTGGCCGGCCGGGTTGGTATATTGCTGCACCGACCAGTGGGCGCTGGCCATGCCGGAGACGACGGGCGCACCGGCGGCGCCACCCGCCGTGACGTCGAAGATCTTGTCTCCGGCGGCGGCAAACAGCCTGTTGCCGACGCCCGAATAGGCAATGACCGTCTGCACATCGGCGCCAAGCCCGGTGGCGAAAGCGAGGAAGCCATAGCGGGCGCGCACCCGGTTTGCTTCGGGAAAGAAATTGTCGAGCTGAAACGCCGCATCGGCGGGCATATCCGCCATCTCGACATCGGTTCGCCAGCCGCCGATCGGCGCGATCCAGTCTTTGCCTGGTGAAACGCGGCCGGTGCGCCCATTTTGAGGGACAGGTCTGCGGGTCATGGGTTGGACACCGTGATCGTGCCGGGCCAATAATTCTCAGGCGCCTGCCCCCTGCCCGGCAGCGAGAGGTCGACGGGCGCTGCGGCGCGATCGGCGCCGATCGCGGCTTCCTTGGATCGCTCGAAACTGGCGATCTCCTCGCCATAATCGAGGCCCTTGGCCCGCTTCCAGCGCCAGATCAGCGAAAGTTCGAGAAGGTCTTCGGGAAAACGGGCCGTATCGGTATCGTTCGCCCAATTGGCGGCATAGGTCGCCTCGCCGTTCAGCGCCACCCAGAAGCCGGAAATATACTCGTAAGCCATCGTCTCGCCTGCAGCGTTCGGGTGGATGTCGAGCCTGCCGCCGGCCATGCGCCAGATCTGCGGCACCGGGTTCGAATTGATGATCCTGTTGCGCTGCCAGGTCTGCGGCTCCACCGGGCCATTCAGCTGCCAGAGGCGCGAGGCATTCCAGATCTTCGAATTGGCGGCGAAACGGTCCCAGTCAGCGGGCGGCTCGGCCGGTTCCGGGTTGGCGCCCGTCGTTGTGAATTGCCGCTGCACCATCAGCGTCGACCAGTCATGCTCGCGCATCAGGTCGCGGCCGGCTCGGGTGGAGAGGATGCGCAGCTGCATGATCTGCGGATCCGCCGAGGACATGACAGCCGTCGGCGGATCGAGGTCGATTTCCGCGCAGACATTCTGAATGATGGTCAAGAGCGACATGCGCGGGATCTCCGGTTCAGGCGGCGACGCGGCCGCGGGATTTGGCCCCGCCTTGACGTTCGTTTTCGAGAGTCTCGAAGCGGGAAGCCATCTCCCTCATCTGCTCCTGCAGGCGGGTGACCTCGCCCTTCAGCCGCTCGTTTTCGGCGGCAAAGGCCGAGGCAGCACTCGAATTCTCGGCGGTGGCCAGATAGGCCCGGGCGGCGGCGACGAGCTCGTTCGCCCCCATGCCGATCTTCTGCTTGATGGTGTCGGAGAGGGCGGCGAGCTGCTCGACGGTATAGATGTTGACCGCTTCCAGCTCCTTGATCTGGCTGGGCTTGAGATAGGGCCATTGCGCCAGCGGCGTGCCGGTCAGCTGCTCGCGGGCGGCAGCGCCTTCCTTGAAACGCTTATAGGCATCGGAAAAGCGCTGTTTGTCATTGTCGGTCACCTCGCGATAGACTTCGGTGTGCTTGTCGCCGGAGATGAAGATGCGAACGAATTCCTTGTCGGCGAAAATCGGCCGGCCCTCCTTCTCCGTCAGAAAGGTCTGTTCGACCGGTTCGAGGCTGAAAGAGGCATAAATTCCGGTGTTGCTGTCGGGCATGGTGTTGTCTCGCTGTTGATGGCGGGGAAATGGGAACGGGCGTCGAAGCGCCTCGGGCGTGATTGGTGACAAACAATACTCGGCGTCGTCATCGACGCAGGAGATCGCCGACTGCCCCTCATCCGGCTGCCGCCACCTTCTCCCCGCAGGCGGGGAGAAGGGGATATGCCGCGCCGGCTTCGTCAATCTCGACGTTGCGTTTGGCACGTCCCCTCTCCCCGTTTTTACGGGGAGAGGGTTAGGGTGAGGGGCAGCCATCGGCACGAACTGGATGAGGGGCAGGCCGCGTATGGAGAGGTCGACGAAACGGGCGCCAAAGCGCCCGTCGATGTTAGTTCACCTTCGACAGGAACGGACGCATCAGCGTTGCCTCGAGCACACCCGTCGCGGTGATGGTGATGCCCGTGCCGTTGGCGGTGGCGTTGGCCGAGAGCGTGATGCTCTGGACGACGCCGTTCGGGCTGTAGGTGATGCCCGAGATCGTCGTTCCGCCTGCGATGCCGGTGCCGGAAACGGCGGCGCCGATGAACGGGCCGGAACCGACATTCAGGCCGGAAAGGTTCGTCAGCAGGTTGGAGCCGTTGACCGTGGTTGCCGTGAACGTCTGGTTGGCCGCCGCGAAGTTGACGTTGGCGATGGCCTTGGTCGTTGCCGTGGCGGATGCCGGGGCGCTTGCCTGGCCCGCCGTGGTCGTGGTTTCGGCAACGACGAGGGCCGCCGTTGCGGTTGCGACCAATGCCGGCGCCTGGCCATTGCGCTGCAGCCAGACGTAATAGGTGCCCGGTGCAAGCGTGATGGCACCGACCGGCCCGCCGGTCAGCGTCGGAGGCTGGGCAGCACCCGAAAAGACGCCGCAGCGCTGGCCGACGACGGCAGCCGCCGTGGTCAGCAGCGAGGCGACATAATCCCTGGTCCACTGGAACCACTGGCCGGGCTGAAGGGTCGTCTGCGAGGCCAGCACCAGCTGGCAATAGACCCATTCGGATTCGCGGTCTCCGCCGGCGACAGCGCCGAGGGAGAAGTTCGGTCCCGGAATACCGGAGCCGGAAACGATCGGGCCTTCGACGACGAACGGGTTCGCGCCAAGACGATCGGACTGGATGGTTGCGACCGACATTTGCTTTTCCTTTCGTTGACGATCAGGCGAACAACACGCCCTGCAGGAAGGCGTTGTTCATGGTGAGGTTGCCGGCGAAGCCCATGAGCTGCACGAAGGCATCCTGGTTGGTGTTCATGCGCTCGTCGCCGATCGGGGCCATGTCGCGGTCGCGGTGCGGGCGGTAGAACAGGTACTTGGTGTTCAGGAAGAACATCTGGTTGAGCGGCGCACCGCCGCCGAAGCCGCCGTCGAAGATCACGTCGGCGCCCATGTACTGCAGCGACTGGAAGCCGGCCATGCCCTTGTCCGCCGAGGTGATGCGCTGGATTGCCTGCAGCGATTCCCAGTAGAGGCGGAAGAAGTTGTTGTCGGCGACGACCAGATCAGGCGCGTCGGAGCCGCGAACGCAGGACATGTAGAGCCGGTTCATGTAGCTCTGGATGTTGGCATTCGAGGCCGCGGCACCACCATCGGCCGAGGCCGAGAATTTCTGGTTGCGCCAGAAACCCCAGGTGGCGCGCGAAATGCCGCCGACGGTGCCTGATGTCGGCGAGGTCGAGACCAGCAGCTGCAACCCGCCGATCTGACGCCCGCCATCGGCCGTGCCATCGGAATAGCAGTCGAGCGCGATATTGTTCTTCAGGGTCGTTTCGGCATTCTCGATGCGCTGCTCGAGCAGATCGAGGATCGCATCCTCGCCTGAGTTCTGCAGCTGTTCGAGGCCCGACATGGAGACGGCGACCGCGGCCTGCTTGAGGTCGTATTCGGCAGCGGTGATGACGTCGGAGGGTTGCACATTCAGGATATCGTAGCCGGAATAGCGCTTGAAGGTGCTGTTTTCCTGGTACTGCAGTTCCTGGACGATGGTGCGGCCGCCGGAGATGGGCTTCTTGCGGCCACGGCTGTTCAGACGGGTGAGAAGACCGTTGTTCTTCGTCACGTCGTCGGCGACCGTGCCGCTGCGGTTACGCAGCGTCGTGGTCACGATTTCAGAGAGGTTGGGCGAGATGGGCATTGATCATTCCTTTGATCAGACTTGACCGCGCGAAAAGCGCATGGCGTCGCGCAGCGAGTCTCGGATGGAGGTGGGCTGGCCTCTTGCCGCATCGCGGGTCGGCCCCGGCGCGGAAGATCCAGAGATGGATCGCGAGGCGCGGCGGGCTTGATCTGCCGCTGCTGCCCTCTGGGCTTGCTGTTCTCGGACGGGTGCCTGCGCAGTCTGGCTGATCAACTGCCGGCGAATGTCCGGGCGCATCCAGCATGCGGCATCGTAGGCGTCCTGAAGCGATGATGCCCGCCCTGCGTTGATAAGGGCGATCATGTCATCAAGCACGTCATCGGCGTGCGCGTTTGCCGGGTCGGAAAGGAAGGCATCGACTTGAGTTTCGGTGTCCCTTTTCCGCAGAACATGTTCGACCGTCGCCTCGACATTGACGTGTCGCGGCTGCGGTCCTCCTTGCTGTGGTCCGGCCTGCTGCGAACTCCGCTGCAGGACGTGATCCATCTGGCCATTGACCAGGGCGTGAAGATTGACCCCGGCCATCCTGGCGACGTGAACGACGGTGTTGACGGGATCGTGGATGAGCGCCTTTTCCCAGTCGATCGCCCGGCGCATGACATCGGCATGCGTCATGCCGGCCTGGCGGATGAGCGGCGTGAACTCCTCGAGCCCCTTGTAATCCTGCAGGACGCGGAAGCCGTTATCGACCTCCTGTTCCCGCTTGGTAATGGCCGCCTGCACCTCCCCGGGAAGGCTTGCAAATTGCGCCTTGGCTTCCGCCGACCAGCCGGGCGGAACCCGGCTGCCGATGGCTGCGGGCTGTTCACGGGTCTGCATCTGGTTCTGTGCTTGGGGCGTCTGTTGAGCGGCGTTTGCCGCGGGCGCCTGGCCTGCCCTCGCCGCTGTGGCCGCTTGCTCCTGCCCCTTGGCGAGGAAGCGGCCGTTTTCCCCGTCGCGCGGTTGGCCGGTGATATCGCCCGGTCCATTGCCTTCGACGGTGTCGATCGCCGCCTTCAGGCTGTCGCGGATGCTGACCGGCTGCTCGTCGAACGCGCAAAAATCTTCGCTGCCGTTGCCGGCCTCGTTCAGGTCTTCCATGTCCATGTGGGAAACTTCCTTTGTCGGGGATTGATGCCCGTAAAAACAAAAGGTTAGAGCGGTTGGCTCTAGGCGTTGTATTCGGCGTGAACTCGCCGCAATTCGTTTCGGATCGCCTTTCGATCCGTCTTCGGCGTCTCGATAGGCTGCGGCTTTTCGTTGCCGATCTCGACTACGCCGGCCGCCCGGTAGGCGGAGCGCAGCTTGGCTTTCGAGGTGTAATGTCGGCCGTCATGCATCGACTGGATATCGATGCTGTCGCTGATGAAATGCGGCGCCGGCAGATCCGACTGCGCGAGGTTTTGCGCCGGCATGCAGTTGTGCGGCCACTTGTCGAGTTGGTGCCAGCCGCCGCAGACGCGGCAATAGCGTTCTCTCATGCTTTCGCTCCGTTCACTGATAGGCGGGCTGCTGCGCCTGGAACTGCTGCAAGGCCTGCGCCGCCGCCTCGCCGCGCGCCTGCTCGACCACGGCGCGATGCTCGATCTCGGCTTGCGCCACACCAAGCTCGGCTTTGCGCTGTTCCGCACCCGCTTTCACTTCAGCCGTTTTCAGCTTGATCATCTGCTCGGCCGGTGGCTCCGGCGGCGGTTTTGGCGCGGTGGCGGCCTCGGAGAGCTGGGCGCCGACCTGCTCCAGCGTGCTTTCCAGCTGGCGGCCGGCCCTGAAGCCGCGGGCGGCAAAGAGCAGCGTCTCGACCATCACGGGCACCAGCATCGGGTTCTGCTGCGCCATGGCGCCGGCCTGCTGCAGGAAGCCGCCGATCATCTGCACGAATTCCATGCGGCGCTGCTTTTCGGCGTCTTCGTCGGGCTCGATCGTCGAATCCGTTTCGATGTCGATCTGGAAGCCGCGAATGCTGTCATTGCGGAGCAACTGCACGACCTCGTCGATCGTCGGCTGCTGCATCATCTGCTCAAGTTGCGGCGGCATCTGCGGCGGCGGCGGTGCGGGCTGGCCCGTCTGCTCTGCACGCATTGCCCCCTGCTGTGCCGCCATCTGCATCTGCTGCATCTGCATTTGGACCTGCTGCTTTTCGGCCATGGTGGGAAGCTTGATGCCGCTGACCAGCATCAGCGTTTCCGGCTGAAACTGGTCGCAGATGATTTCACCGGCGAGCCGGATGATATCGCGGGCGAAACGGGCAAGCTCGGATTGGCGGTCGCGGATGCGGATTGAGCCCCATTGGCTCTTGATGCGCTGCGCCGTCGCCGTCTCCGACGCCTGGGTATCGCCGCGGACGATGTCGGAGATGCCGGTGATCTGGTAGACGTCCTCGATCAGTTGCTTGCGGGCCTGGATGCAGGCAATGATGACCTTCTGCACCTCGTCGATCGGCAGCGTTACGATGGCTTTCGAGCCGCCCTTGTCGGTGAAAGCAGCCCATTCCGGGATCGGCACCATGACCGTGTCGTTTTCCGGCCGCATCGCCTTCTCGATCGCCGGCGAGATCGCGCCGTCGCCGGAGGGATAAAACACTTTCAGGCGCAGCTGATCGGTCAGCCTGTTGACGCGCTTCGTTAACAGATCGATCTCGTCGCATTGCTGCTGATAATAGACATAGTCGGGAACCGGGATGAGCGAGCTCGTCGACATCGTGCCATAGGCCGGGCGCGGGCAAGGCCAGAAATGCGTCAGATCGAGCGGCGGTTCCGACACTTCGAGCGCCACCGGCGCGCCGTCGGCGATCCACAGCGTATAGTTTTCGCTCTTGCACCAGATCTCCCAGACATGGGTCTTGCCCTCGTTCTCGGCGCGCTCCGTCTGATTGGTGCCCTTGTTGCTGCCGGCACCTTGCGCCTGGAGCGATGTCATGGCGTCAGGGCCGAACCGTTTCTCCAACTCCTCGTCGGTCATCGGCACGCGGCGTGCGACCCATGTCACATCCTTCCAGCGGCGGGCCGGCGAATGCAGGAAATCCGACCAGTGGACATAATCGATGCATACACGCTCGTCGCTGATCGCCTCGGGGGGCGCTCCGCCATCCTCGCTCATGCCGCCGGGCAAACCCGCGGGCAAGCCAGTGGGGAGACCCTCGGGTAAGCCACCATTCGCCGGCGCGTCGGAAGGTTGGACGCCCATGTCTATCGGCTCGAAATCGGCTTCGTAGCGCAGCCACACCGTGCCGCGGGCGCAGAGCAGGAAATCATCGCGCACCGCCCGCATGATGGAATCGATATCGGCTTCGTCGCCCATATAGGCGAGGTTGCGTTCGACGAGCTCGGAGGCCATGCGCGCCACCGGCTGGGCGTCCTTGAAGCGGCGCTCGACGACGGGCTGCGGCACCCGGGCATAGACGGCCGGCTGCAGCACCGAAGTGTTGGCCCAAAGCATCGGAAACCGGCGCTTGGCCGCATTCGTCTGGTCGGACTGCTGGTCGAGATAGATCTTCTCGATCTTGACGCAGCGGTCATGCCAGGATTTGAAATAGCGCTGGGCGCGCTCGAGCTCCTGCTGCCAACGGGCGCCGACCTTTGCCAGGTCCCATTGCTGCCCGCCCTCCAAAGCCGTTGTTTCGTCTTCCATCAAACACGCTCGCTATATGCAGGGGTGGAGTCGGCAAATTCGTTGAAGGTCATCGTCTGGAAGGTCGGAAGGCTCTTCACTTGCGACTTCAGCGGTTCCGGCGCCAATCCGGTGAAGATGATCGCCAGACCGCCGAAAGCGTCGGCACCGTGCGAGGCCCAGTTGTGCAGGGGCTCGTCGCGGAAGACGCTCAAATCCTCGTCCCAATCCTTGCGGTAATTCCTCAGGCATTTGATGCCCTGGATGCAGCCGGCCTGATCGAACTCGATCTTTGCCAGAATGCGCCTGGTGCCGTTGATGCGGTCATGGACATAAGCGCGCTCGATCTTGCGGACGGTGCCGAGATCGCGGGCCTTGACCTCTCTCAGCATGACTTCGATGCGGGTCATGCCGCCGCGTGTCCATTCCCTGACCTTGATGTCGTGCGGCATGTTGTGCACGCCGTAGACATAGCCATGTTCTTCGGCGCGCCGCTCCAGCTCGTCGAGCATGCCGTCCATGCCGGTGCCGGTATGCTCGAAATAACCGATCATCCGCACACGGCCGGGCAGCACCTGAAACAGCCAGACGCTGTTGGTATCATCCATGCCGATGTCGGAAATGGTATGGACGGGATAACCTTCGACATGCGGGAAAACCCCAATGCGCTCTTCGGCATCGGCCACCGCCATCTGATCGGCGTAATAGGCGCCCTCGACGCTCGCTTCGAACGCTTCGGCCGGTGTCGAGGGATATTCGCGCTTCATGTCGCCGAGCTGGGTTTCGGCCTTCTTGACGTACCAGGCCTTCTGCCGGTCCGTCAGCGCGATGCCCTGGTCGGCCAGATTGCGGAAATACTTTGCGAAAGCATCGGTGATGATGACGCCTTGAGGCGCGATCGCATATTGCGGCTCCTTCCACCAGGGGAAGAAATGGAACTTGAAATCCAGTTCGGTCAGTTTCGCCGCCTGGCGCTGCTTGACCTGGCCATCTTCGCAGAGCGTGTAGAAATGCCCTTCCTGGCCTTCCGCCGTGCTTTCGACGAAGACCAGCTGGCCGGCCTGCACGGTATTCAAAGCTCCGGTGCGGACTTCCCTCGCCTTGTCGGGATATTTCGCGCAAAGCTTCCCATATTCGGAGATATGCAGATATTGCAGCGTTCCCGAGCGCAGCGAGGTGCCGACACGAATGCTCGAATTGTTGCCAAGCAGCAGTTCGGTCTGGTTGGCTCTGACGACAGGCACGGCGTTGCGGATACCATCCGGCAGATTGTCATAGGGGTACTTGATCTTATCCCGGAAGATCGTCTGCACGTCGCCCAGCGTATGGGCGATGGTGCCGGCGCGGATATCCCGGTTGAAGACGCAGGCATCGAGCATGAAGATCTGAATGAAGGTCGTGAGACCCAGCTGGCGGGCTTTCAGCAGCACATTGAGGTAATGCATCTGCTCGAAAAAGGTCATCTGCGTCCAGTTCATCTCGAACCTGACGCGTTTGCCCGATTTGTCGGTGATCCAATAAAGGTTGTTCAGACGCCAGCGCCAGTCGGAAAACTGGTCAATTGCCGTTTGGAAGTCCGCGCGTCTTGCCATTGATATCTTCCAGCAACTGCGAAACCTCGCCATTGACGACGCCATGGTCGGGCTCGACCTTGGAACCGTATTTCTTCGGCCTCAGCTTCTCGGCGACCCATTGCCTGGTGGCGATGCGGAGCTGCGACCGCCTTATGGCTTCGCCATTCTCCTGCCAGCCCGTGGTCTCGCCGGCGGCGTTCTTCTTTTCGATCCAGTCGTCTGCGCGGTCATCGGCAATCTCGACCATCTCGTCGACAAAACCATCCGCCTGAATCTCGCGCGCCAGGGCGTATTTGGCCCGAAAACCGGCCTTGTCGCCATCGGCGAGCCAGGACAGCACACTCGACATCGCCGGCATCTCTTCATCCCGGCAGATCGACCGCAAGCTTTCCCTGTTGGCGATGCGCTCGCAAATCCTGTCGGCAATCGCCTGGGTGAACTTCGTCGGTCTGCCCATATGGCCCGCCTTCTGGAGGGTTCTAGAACAGTGCGACGATATTGGAGGCCGTAGTCCCGGTCAGCGCCACAATGGCAGCGTGAACCGGCAGGATCATCCCGGCCGGCACGTTTCTGAAGATGACAGGATCCATGTCCCGGCGCGGCGCAATGGCAACATCGCCCGCCGTGCCGATATAAAGCGCGCGCGCACCGACGATGGCAGTATCGTTCGGAGTCACCACTGCCGCCCGCGAGGCCGGAGCAATCGAAGGGTCCATTACAGTTCTCCTTGTGAGAGGCGAGCGCTACCCGGCCCGATCCCAATGTGATCGAAGATGAGAGGTCAGGCGGAAGAAGATGGGGGATCAATGATGATCTGGGGAAGCTGGCCGGACGGTGGCAGACACACCGATCGGAGGGCGGCGCCGACTTGGTCGACATCACCGTCTGGATTCAAATTTCGCAGCTTGGATTTACGGTAGTCTTAACTGATTTGCCGGGGGGTGATCAAGGATTGATTGTAGGTCGCGGGTTGGTCTGGAATCTAGCCTGCCCGACCAAGCGGGCGTCAGAATGCCATCGGCCCTCTGGCGAGTTTGGCAAAACACACGCCCCATCCTCCGTCATCCCAGGCCTTGAGCCTGGGATCCATGCCCGTTGCTGATGGAGGCCGGCGTGGATCCTCGGGTCAAGCCCGAGGAGGACGGAGCAAGGGGTGAGCTTTGTGGCAAACCCGCGATCGTCGCTCAGTGACGCTGGCCGGCTCTCAAGCCTTGGCGAATGGCGCGTACTATCGGAGGGTGCCGCCGACTTGGTCGACATTCCCTCTTGATTCAAATTTCGCAGCCTGGATTTACGGTAGCCATAACGGATGTGCCAGGGGGTGATCAAGGGCCGGTCGGGGTCGTGCGCAGTTCGTGCGCCGGTGGGGAGTTTGGCGGACGCTTCCCCAACCTCCGTCATCCCAGGCCTTGAGCCTGGGATCCATGCCCGCTGCCAATGGAGACCAGCGTGGATCCTCGGGTCAAGCCCTCGTTGGAATCGAACTCGGCAAATTGTGAAGAACGCTTGAGCTGGTTCACTCGCAAGCAGCATGTTAAGTTAGAGCCATTGCATATAGACAGGCCTTCAGCCGCATTCTCCAACGAGCTTATCTAGCGTTCGAAAGGCGTTGCATTCTCCTGTCTTCGCAGATCCTGCGGACAGCCGGGATGACCGCTCTCAGACGCCCAATCAACAAGCGCGTTCAGAAAAGGAAGCACCCTCATGGATGCCGACGGACCAATTACCACTCCGTTTACTCGCTTGCTCGGTATTCGCCACCCAATCGTATCGGCCCCGATGGGGCGTGCCTCTCAACCGGAACTTGCCGCAGCAGTGACCAACGCCGGCGGCCTCGGCGGGCTTGGTTTCAGTTGGGACAGCCCGGAGCGCATCGAAGAGCTCGTTGGTGCCGTGCGGCAGCTTACCAATGACGGTCCCTTCCTCGCCAACTTCGCCCTTGAATGGGATCAGCACCAGCGGATGGATGCCGCGCTTTCGGCCGGCGCTCGGATCATCTCTTTCTTCTGGGGTGACATCGCGCCCTACGTGGATCGAGCAAAAGCCGCAGGTGCGCTGGTCGTCCACACCGTCGGAACTCAGGAAGAGGCGCGTCGATCGATTGATCTCGGTGTGGATATTCTGGTTGCGCAGGGCAATGAGGCCGGCGGGCACGTTTGGAGTCGGCTATCGACGATGGTGCTCGTACCGCTTGTGGCCGATGTCGCCGGCAAGGTGCCTGTTCTCGCCGCTGGTGGAATTGCCGATGGTCGAGGTCTTACAGCGGCCCTCATGCTGGGCGCATCAGGCGTGTGGATCGGCACACGGTTTCTTGCCTCGACTGAAGCGGCCTGCCACGCCGATTACAAGCGCCGCCTCATCGAAGCTGCCGCGAGTGAGACGATCGAGACCACTCTTTTTGACGGGGGCTGGCCGGACGCACCGAGTCGCGTGCTGCGGAACCGCGCAGTCGAAGTATGGGAAGCGGCGGGGCGCCCCAAGTCGGGTTCGAGACCTGGGGAGGGCGACGAGATCGGACGCACACCCGACGGCAAACCCGTACGGCGCTACTCGTTCCCCAGCCTGCTCAGCGGCGGTCAGGGGGATATCGACGACTTCGCCATTTACGCTGGCGAGTCCGTCGGACTGGTGCGTGAGATTCTACCGGCGTCTGCCATTGTCAGAGCCTTGGTCGAGGATGCGGCAGAGATCATGGCGCAGCGATCCGGGCATCGCAGTGGCCACTCGACAAAGAGCTGAAAGGCTGGAGTTCCTGTCGGAGGTGGCGGCTACGAACAAATCTCGCAGCCTGAATTTACGGTAGTCATAATGGATGTGCCAGGGGGTGATCAAGGGCTTTTGATCGCAGGTCATGCGCCGGTTTAAAGTCGACTCAACCCGGCCCAATCGGCGGCAGAACGCCTCGCCGCTTTGCGAGCCTTCAGGTCCGGCGTACAATGCGCAGGCTGTTGGTCAAACGGTGGAGAAGTTCAGTGAAAAACACGAGACTTTTTCTTTGCCTCGTCGCTTTTCTCAGCGTCACCTTCGCTGGAAACCCGGCTGATGCCGACGAACTGGTTCACTTCGAAAGCGCGCCCGTAAAGCTAAGCCCATTTCGAACAAGCAAGGCTAGAGAACAGGGAGAAATTCTTTCTCAACCGCAAGGTACACCACTGCTCGGATATCTATCCCGCCCCCGGGGTGATGGTCCCTTCCCGGCGGTTGTCGTCCTGCATGGATGCGAGGGTATGCGTCTGAGCGTCAAAGACCTTTGGCCAAAACGACTGGTCTCATGGGGCTACGTCGTGCTCGTCGTCGATAGCTTCACCACCCGCAACGTCAAGGACACCTGTCAAAGCCATCTCCCCGATCGCGTCTTCGACGCCTATGGCGCTTTGAATTTTTTATCGAAACAAAGCTTTGTCGATATCAGGCGCGTTGCCTTGATGGGCTTTTCAACCGGCGGCACGGCGACGCTGGAGGGAACAAAAATCGAAGGCAACGAACAGCTGATGGACCACAAATTCCAGGCAGCGGTTGCCTACTATCCCCGCTGCGCGGCAACTCAGGGCGATGCGACGGTGCCGATCCTGATTTTGACTGGCGAACGAGACAATTGGAGCCCGGCCGACCGATGCCGGAAGAGGCTTGCCAATCTGAGTGACGATAGCCCGCCCATCGAGCTCAATATCTACAAGGGTACTTACCACGATTTCGATGCGCCGGAGTTTAAGGTGGGAAGGAAGGTGTTGGGTCACATCGAAAAATACAATCCGGACGCCGCCGAAAAGTCCATCCGCAGCGTTCGCATATTTCTTCGAAACTACCTCTCGAACTAAAGTCCGAGCTCGGAGCGCGCCGCTGGCAATTTGACAAAACCGCGCCCCGCCCTCCGTCATCCCAGGCCTCGAGCCTGGGATCCATGCTCGCCGCTGATGGAGACCCGCGTGGTCCTCGGGTCAAGCCCGAGGAAGACGGAGCAAGGGGTGAGCTCTTCGGCAAATACAGCAACGTGCGGCGAAATAAGAGCGTAATTGCGCACTTCCTGATCGCGACGCGCCATCCGCTGCGCCGGAAGGGAATTCGCCGGCAACGCCCCATTTTCCGTCATTCCAGGCCTTGAGCCTGGAATCCATGCCCGCCGCCCGCAGAGGCACTACCGCGAGAGCATCGCCTTCAGTCGCTGTTGCAAGACAAGAGGTTCGCTGGACATTCGAACCAGACCGAGCGCATGGCGCATGGCCGGCGTGAAGGGCAGCCAATGTTGCAGACGATCCAGCAACTCTTCCGACATCATGTCTTCGAGCGGGCCGACGCCCAATTGACCGAGAGCTTTTTCGTGGCGAGGCAATTGGGCTTGCTCGATAATAGCGAGCACTCGCTTCAAGACGATCTCGCTCGGATCATGCAGCAAAAGTGTCGTCCAATACCATTCGTCGGGATCTGCGAGATAGGCCTCTATATAGGCATCAGCGGTAAGCGGTGACTTTCCAACCGCCATCATATCCGGCAGCCACGTCAGATCCGATTCGAGCGCGCTCCGGGTGAACGCGTCGACCGCTGGAGTATCGGCGGTGTGTTTTCCCGGGCGCGGTTTGCTACGGTTTTTCATGGTCACCTTTGCGCCTTCCCATTTCGACGACACTCCGCATCAGCATATAGGGATGTCCGCAACTCAACTCCGTTATCCCTGGCTACTCGACACACACCATCCGCTGCGCCGGCGGCAAGTTTGGCAGCAACTGGCTGCCCGCGGCTGATAGAGGTCGACGTGGATCCTCGGGTCAAGCCTCAGGAAGACGGAGGGTGGAGTCCGATAGCGTCGTCCGCCGAGCATGTCTCTGGCAGAGATCGCCGCCGGCTATCTCATCATTGCGACCGCGAATTCTTCAGCGATTTAGTTAGAACACAACCATACGTATTTGCCTTTGGTTTAAGTTCCGCTGTTAGTGATCGCGATTATGGCAATTTTCTTGTGGCGCAACCATTAATACGGATACCGGGAAGGCAGCCTTTGTATGTTGCATCGTTTCATCGTTGACCGATCCGGCAACTTCGGAATCATGACGGCGCTGCTCGTCGTCCCGCTGTTCGGTGCGGCGGGTACAGCCATTGATTTTGGCAGCGCCCTGTCGCTTCGCACCGAACTCTATGCCGCTGCGGACGCGGCGGCGGTCGGATCCATTACGCCGGCTTCGGAAGCAGCAAAGCAAGCAAACACGATGTCCGGCGATGGGGCGCTGACGCTCGGAAAATCCGAAGCCCAGAAGATTTTCTTTTCACAGACGTCAAAAAAACAGGACGTGCCCGTTAACGTCGACATCAGCGTTCAGAAAAAGGGCGGTGTTCTCAGCTCCACCGTATCCTTTAGCGCGACGATGCCCACGACCTTCATGCAGGTGATGGGATTTCATCAGATCACCGTTTCCGGGACGGCAACAGCCCAGTATGAGACGCCGTCCTACATGGATTTCTTCATGCTGTTGGATAACACGCCATCGATGGGCGTTGGGGCCACCGCTGCTGACATAACCGCCATGAAAAATGCGACAGCTAACGGCCACGATGGCGGCAAAGATAAAAACTGCGCATTCGCATGCCACATCGTTTCTGAAAAGGGCGTAGAGGATAAGAAAAGCTACTACAATGTCGCTCGCAAAAACGGCGTGACCATTCGTATCGACGTGGTCGCAGCGGCCGTCAAAGCCTTGATGGCAAAGGCAAAGGACACGCAGTCCATGGCAAGCCAATTCCGGGTCGCTGCCTATACGTTCGGCAAGACGGCCCAGGACGCCAAAGCCGCGAAGCTCTTTAAGGTCTCCGACCTCGACTATGATCTTGGCGCCGTAGCAGTCGCGACGGACATGATAAATCTTATGAGCATTCCTTTTCAGAACTACTACAACGACCAGCAGACGAGTTTTGACGAAGCGTTGAAAGGCATCGAAAGCGAAATCAAGGGCGCCATCGGTAAGGGCACCAGCAATGCCGATCGCCAGAAGATCGTATTTTTCGTCGCTGACGGTGTTGGGGATAGCTATAAGCCGACCGGCTGCACCAGCCCGAAAGGGGCAAACGGTGGACGATGCATCGAACCGATCGACACGAGCTATTGCAAGAAGCTCAAGGATCGCGGCATCAAAGTCGCCGTCCTTTATACGACCTATCTGCCCTTGCCCGACAACGGCTTTTATAATGACTGGGTAAAGCCTTTCGAGACCAAAATCGCCGCGAAAATGGAAGAATGCGCAACCCCCGGCTTCTATTTCGCGGTCAGTCCCACCGAAGGTATTGAAGAGGCCATGGAGGCCTTGTTCCTGAAGATCGTCAGCGCACCTCGGATAACCAGCTAGGCCCGGGACCTATTGATGTGAGCCGATGCGAGGATTGAAAGTGTTAGAGCGTCCTTTGTGCGTCCGAAAGGACGCGCGGCGCTCTAAGCCTTGCCCAGATGCTTCGGCCAGAATTCCTGATGAACTTTGGCGGCTTCTTCTTCGAGGTTCGTCGGGCCAACCACAGTGACGATGCGCGCGCCGGTTTGCAACACCGCCCGGCTCGGCACGTTCAACCCGATCCCGGCGATCTCGCCAAGCCGCGTTTCGGAGCAGGCAAACACCATGCGCCCGATGCCCGACCAGTAAATCGCCCCAGAGCACATCGCGCACGGCTCCGTGCTGGTGTAAAGCGTGCAGCCGGCGAGAAAAGCAGTGTCGTAGTGCTGCGCCGCCAGTTTGACCAGGTTCATCTCGGCGTGGTTGGTCATATCGTGGCCGGTGAAGACGCTGTTTTCGGCGCGCAGGATGACTTCGCCGTCCTTCACCAGCACCGAGCCAAACGGTTCGTCGCCGTTTTCGACCGCGGATTTCGAGAGTGCAATCGCCTCGCGTAAAAACGGCTCGTGGTTTTCCATCAGAGTCCCCTCAGCTAGAGCGGGATGATCTTGTCTTGAATCGGAGCGATTTCCAAGGGGCTGCAAACAGGGGTGAGGTGGGTCAGTACGCACCACCACCTGTTACCCTCCCGGTGATAGACGTCGGTGATCCATTCGTCGGCTGATATCGGTTCGCCACGGAACATCCCCGTGTTCTGCCCGCGACCGGTAACCGTGGCGACATTGCCGAGCAGATGGACGTGATGCGTCGTCTTGGTCATCGTGTCGTGGCTCAGGACACCGGATCCGATCGCCGAAAGAATAGCCTGCGCAGGGATTGGGCCACGCTCAGGCGTCACCAGCACCCAATCGTCCGTGATACAGGCGGCGATCTGGGCGGGATCGTTGGAAACCATCGCCGCGTTGAAGGCGCGCTCAGCCGCCTCGAGCGCTTCAAGGGCTGCGGCACTCACGCCGACATATCCTCGTTCCAGCGGCGTTGCATCTCCTCAGCCGTGACCTGCTCGATGGTTTGCGACAACATCCAGCGATGACCGAAGGGATCAAGCACCTGCGCCACCCGCTCGCCAAAACTCTGGTCGGTCGCCGGGCGCAACATCGTCGCCCCAGCCGACAGCGCCTGCGCCAGTGCTTCATCGGTCGACACCGTGTCCATGTGGAAAGTTACCGGTGAGCCTCCGATGGTATCGGGAGACAAGGCGCCGAAGTCCGGATATTCGTCTGCCAGCATCATCAGCGTCTCTCCGAAACGCAGCTCGGCATGGCCGATCCGCCCGTCCGAAGGATCGGTCATGCGGAAGACTTCCGTGGCGCCGAAAGCCTCCTTGTAGAAATCGATGGCCCGTGCCGCATCCTTGACGATGAAGTAGGCGCTCACTTTTCGGGCAAAACTCGGCATGGATGATCCTCCTTGACTGGGTCCTTTATTAACGTTACGTATCGTAAAGATATGAGTCAAGAGAATAACGCAACACCGAAGAAACGAGGGCGGCCGCCAAGCGCTGCCGCGCAGAGGCGTGCCTTGGAGGCCGCCCATGAGATCCTGATGGCCGAAGGTTTTGGCCGCATGACGATCGAAGCCGTGGCGGCGCGATCCGGTGTCGGCAAGCCGACGATCTACCGCTCCTGGGCCAACGCGCAGGAACTGGCGATGGCCGCTCTTCTGGTCAACCGGCTACCGGAAGCGGAGGTTGGAGGGGGCACAGCGCAGGCGGCTCTCGGCGCGCAGATGAGCGGACTGGTGACTGCTTTTGCGAGCACGCGCGGGCGGCAGATCACGATGGCACTTGCGGCCGCCGACCCGGAAAGCGAATTTACCAAGGCCTTCCGCAATCAGGTGATCCTGTCGAGCCGCAACGCGGGTCGTGTCATCCTGGAGGAGGCTCTGGCTCGAGGAGAGATCGTTGCGCCGCCTGATATGGAGGCGCTGCTCGACATGATCTACGGACCGGTCTTCTTCCGGCTGCTGGTCGGCCATCGCCCGGTCTCGCCGGAGTTCGGCGATGCGATCGTCAGGACTGCGTTGCGGGCCGTTGCACCGTCGGGCGCGTGACGCAGGCGGCCGACCAGGCGACCTAGCCGTGATCGTCACCCAGTTCGCCAAGGTGGCGCTGGACCCACTTGATCTCTTCCGACGCGGTGCGCCCGAAATGCCGTTTGAAATCGCGGCTGAACTGCGCAGGGCTTGCGTAGCCGACGGAAGCCGCGATCTCGGCGATCGTTCTCGTCTGGCGGGCGATCATCAATCTTGCTTCGTGAAGGCGCATCGCCTTGACGTATTGCATCGGACTGCTGCCGGTCAGACCCTTGAAATGGACATGGTAGGACGGAACGCTCATGCCGACGTCTCTTGCCAGATCGGTGACCGCGACCTCCAGGCCATAGTTTTCTCGCAACCAGGCCAGGCTCTGGATGATCTTTCCGGATCTGCCTTTCTGCTGGAGGGCGGCGATCATCGCGCCGCCTTGCGGACCGACCAGGACGCGGTAGTGCAGTTCGCGCAAAATGCCGGCGCCAAGCACATCCGTCTCAACGGTGCGGCGTAGCGCCGTCAGCAGGCGCAGCAGGACATCCTCGATATCAGCAGACATCCTGCTCGACACGAGAGTTCTCGCCTCGTCGCCTGGCAGTTCGGCATGCTTTTCCACTTGCAGTGCGATCTCGGCTGCCATCTGCATGTCGAACTCGACATAGACCGCAAGCAATGGCCGCTCGGGACTGGCCGTCGACGTCATCCGGAATGGGACGGGCAGCGACACCGCCAGATAATGCTCCTCATCATAGAGGAAGACTTCGCCTTCGAGGATGCCTTGCTTGCTGCCCTGCAAGACGAAAACCGCGCCCGGCTTATAGAGGACCGGGATGTCGTGGAGCACAGCTTCGGTGCGCAAGATGCGGACGGAAGCAAGCCCGGTCGGATTGTATCCGTGACGGGGGGCGAGACGTCCGGCCAACGCGACCATCTCCCCTCGCCTGGATAGGCCGCGATCGCCTTGCAGAGGATTTGGCAACATTTTGAGAGAATCCGCAATCGATGCGCCAGTTTCTCCATACTATTTGTCAAATCTCATCCTCAATCAAGGAATAATGCTGATGTCGGGAAAGACCTTCTTCATCACCGGATCGAATTCCGGCTTCGGGCTAGCCATCGCGTCTGCGGCGCTTCAGGCGGGCCACAAGGTGATCGGCACCGTCCGCTCGCAAGCCGCGCGCACAGCGCTTGCCAAAACCCTGCCTGGCCTGCGACCGGTCGTCTGCGACGTCACCGAGTTCGACCGGATCGATGATGTCGTCCGGCAGGTGGAGGACGAGCATGGGCCCGTCGACGTGCTGATCAACAATGCCGGTTACGGCCACGAGGGCGTGCTCGAGGAGTCGCCGATCGAAGAGATGCGGCGGCAGTTCGACGTCAACGTCTTCGGCGCCGTTGCCGTTGCCAAGGCATTTCTGCCTGGGTTTCGCGCCCGACGCCGCGGCTTCATTGTCAACGTCACCTCGATGGGCGGCATGATCACCATGCCCGGCATCGCCTATTACTGCGGCAGCAAATTTGCGCTGCAAGGCATATCGGAGGTGATGCGCGCGGAAATGGCTCCGTTCGGGGTCCATGTGACGACCCTTTGCCCCGGCTCCTTCCGGACAGACTGGGCCGGACGATCGATGGTCCGCACAGAGCGGTCGATCGCCGATTATGATGGCCTGTTCGACCCGATCCGCGAGGCGCGACAAGCCGTCAGCGGCAAGCAGCGCGGCGATCCCGCCAAACTGGCAGCGGCGGTTCTGGCGCTCATCGAATCCGATAATCCGCCGCCGCAGCTGCTGCTCGGCAGCGACGCCCTCAAGCATGTTTCGGAGAGGATCGGTCGCCTGCAGCAGGAGATCGAGGCTTGGAAATCCGTCACCGTCTCGACCGACGGCTGACGGCGGAACATCAATCAGCCAGCCCTCATTGGATGATTTTCCCACCCTCGGCCGCCTCCAGCTTCCGCCTGAGTGCCTGCTCCTGTTCGTATGATTTATGCGGGAAATGCTCAAAGCACCACCAGCGCGTTGGCACGGCCGGGGATGGGCTGTGGCCCCAGCCTCCCCATTCCTTGCAGCCTGTGCCGTCGGCATGCCGGTGCTCGCAATAATGTTCAACGATCATATTGGCGCCCGGCGCACTCGAATGGCCTTCGTTGCTCATCGGTGCGCCGTCCTTGGTTTCCCGCCTTTGATGCTCTCGTAGATCATTTCCAGCCGCCTCGAGGCGACATAGGCACTTTCCTCGTATCCGGCTGACGGCCAATCCAGTCGAGGGTTGCCATCTGTCGCCACGATCCAGAACCATCGATTATCGATCCCTTCGCCGGCCTGTGAGCGGAATATCCTTCCGATCTGGGTATCGCCGTCAAAAGCGACGTAGTCGTCACCGGGTTTCTCCTTCCAGGCGTGCCGCCATTTGTATTTGATTTCTCGGCCGCTGACATGTTCCCACGATTTCCATGTGATTTGTTCTGGCATGCGTCGTCCTGTCCTCTCGCGAGGTTCTCTTTGACCGCATGGTTGATGGATGGCTCCCGCCCGAGCCGGTGAATTCAGATCAGCGTCGGTTCCGGATCGGGGTCGATCGGATCGATAATGTCAGCCGTGTCATTCTTGGGCGAACCCACATTGCGGCCGATCGGCCACATGGTCATCAGCTCCGCCGGGAACGGCTTCATCAGGTCGTTCGGATCGGGTTCCGGCGATAGCCAGCGTTCATAATCCTCTCGATGCAGGATGACCGGCATCCGGTCATGGATCTGCGCCATCATCTCATTCGGCTCACAGGTGACGATTGCGAAGTTTCGGACGTCTATGCCTTCCGGGCTGCGCCAAATCTCCCAGATGCCGGCGAGCGCAAAGGGCGAGCCGTCAGCCATGGCGATCGCATAAGGCTGCTTGTTCTTGCCCGTGCCGAAGATATCCTTCCACTCGAAGAAGCCGTTGATCGGCACCAGGCAACGGCGCGATCTGTAGGCCGAGCGGAACAGGCCGTTGGTACTGATGCCCTCGCAGCGGGCATTGATCGGCGGCGGCCGCCCACCCGGCTTCATCCATGCCGGCATCAGACCCCAGCGCGCCGAGGCGAACACCGGCCCCATGATATCAGGCTCGCGGACCATGTCGCGAATGATGATCGGATAATCCAGCGTCGGCGCGCCGTTGTAGCGCGGAAATCGGTTCCCGAGCGCATCGATCGCGCCTCGCTCTGCGAAGGCGAAATTGCGCACCAGTTCCTCAAGCGAGGTCTTGATATAGACGCGGCCGCACATCCAGAACTCCATTCCGTATATTAGGTGTTCTGATTATGTTCTGGGTGTCCGAGGCGAGTCAAGGCCAGTCGCTACAACCGATGCCATCATCACTTTCGCCCGCATCAAGGTGAAGCCGGTGACCGCCTCGACGACCGCTGACGGTGGAAAATCTGCTTTCGGCTTGACAGCCTTCCTACTGGAAGGTAGATAGCCTTATGAGCAATCTTTTGACGACGTCAGACGAGATCCTGGCCTCCGCCCGCGCACTGATCATGACCGGAGGCTATAATGGCTTCAGTTATGCCGATATTGCTGCCGTCGTCGGCATCCGCAAGGCCAGCATCCATCACCACTTTCCGAGCAAAACCGACCTGGTGCGCATGCTTGTCGTGCGATATCGCGAAGATGCCGAGGCGGGTATCGCGGGCCTGGAGCAGCATGTGAAGGATCCCCTGGCACTCCTCAAAACCTATGCGGGCCATTGGGCCCAGTGCATCGAGGACGCCAGCCGGCCTTTTTGCGTCTGCGCCCTGCTGGCGAGCGAACTGCCGGCGCTGCCGCCGGAGGTCGCGGCCGAGGTCAAGGCTTTCTTCCGCTTTGCATCGACATGGCTGACCTCGGTGATGGAACGAGGCTTTAAGGACGGCAGTTTGAAACTGTCGAGCGAACCGCGCGTCGAGGCTGAAGCCTTCATGGCCTCCGTCCATGGCGCCATGCTTTCAGCCCGTGCCTACGGGACCCCGGAGGTCTTCGCCACCATTCTGGCCCCCACCTTGGAGCGGCTGTCTCCGACCATCGCTCGATAGTTCCGGGCGGAATAAAGCCCGGATCTATAACCACGTTCAACAAAACTACCAACTAGTAGGAAGAACGACATGATCAAGACCATTCTCCCCGCCCTCGTGCTGGGCCTTACCGTTATCGCGTCGGCGGCCCTTCCAGCGGCGCCGGTCCATGCCGAAGACCAGAAACCCGAGCAGGTCCATATCAGGGGCAGCATCGTCAGCTACAGTGGCTCCGCTCTCAAGGTGAAGACCCGCGAAGGACAAACCGTCGATGTCACCCTCGCCGACGGCTGGAAACTGGCGAGCGTCGCAAATGCTGCGGTCACCGACATCAAGCCGGGTGACTTCGTCGGCATCGCATCGCTGCCGAGTGCAGGCGGCGGCGACGGTGCGCTTGAGGTGCTGATCTTCCCGCCGGCGATGAAGGGTGCCGGTGAAGGCAGCTACGGCTGGGACCTCAAGCCCAACAGCAGCATGACCAACGCAACCGTGGCCGACGCCGTCAAGGGCGTCGATGGCCGCACCGTCACCGTCTCCTATCACGGCAAGGAAAAGAAGATCGCCATTCCGGACGGCACGCCCGTCGTGACCATCGCTCCGGCCACCAATGACGATCTCGTGCCCGGCGCCGTCGTCTTCATCCCCGCCGAGAAGGCTGCCTCGGGGGCCCTCGCCCATCAGGTGCTTGTCGGAAAAAATGGCGTGGTCCCGCCCATGTGACCACGTCGTCGCCGGTCGGCCGGGCCGCCCCCGGTTCGACCGGCGATTTACCAGGGAATGCCACCTGACCGGCAGCCCCGAACGACGGAGAACGTCGGCCCGACAGCCGCCCGTCGGGGCTCGGGCAGTTCCGGCAAGCCCAGGAAACCAGTCTCGATGACGGACGACACCGCAGATGACGGTGAGCCGCCCCTATCAGACCAACACCATCACATTCAGGAAAGAGATCATGATGACCGATTATTCAACCACCGTCGCATCTGGCGACAGGGAACAGTGGCTGACGCGCTATTACTTCACCCGCGCAGCCTTTTCCGCAATCTGGGTCGCAGCCGCCTTGACGGCCGGCCAGCAGTCTCTTGCCGTCGCGGCTGCCTTGCTGATCCTCTACCCGGCCTGGGATGCCGCCGCCAATCTGGTCGACGCAGGGCGCAGTGGCGGCCTGGCAAACAACCGCAGCCAGGCAATCAACGTCGCCGTCAGCGCGGTGACAACAGCGGCCGTGATCGTCGCGCTGACAATGAGCATGAACTGGGTTCTCGGCGTCTTCGGCCTCTGGGCCATCTTTTCCGGCCTGCTGCAGCTTGGAACCGCTGTCCGGCGCTGGAAGACCCATGGCGGCCAGTGGGCGATGATCCTCAGCGGCGGCCAATCCGCGGTGGCAGGTGCCTTCTTCATCGCCCAGGCACAAATGCCGGAAGCGCCGTCCATCGCCAACATCGCCGGCTATGCCGGCCTCGGCGCCTTCTATTTCCTGGTGTCGGCCGTCTGGCGGAGCGTCACGCAGATGCGGCGGAAGCGGGCCTGAGCCGACATGCGCCAATCGCGATGTGACACCGTCGATCAGCGGGGAGCAACTGCCCCGTCGGGGAATTTGTGATAGTTGCAGGCGTTCATTGAAAACAACGCCACATCATCACCGATTTCGCGGCGCGAAAGCTCCCATTCGAAGGTGTCATGGCCATCGAAACCGTAAGATAACGCCATCGCGGTCAGTTCCCCGAAAGGCCCTGGGGGATAGACGGCACCGTACACCGTCGCCTCCTTTCCCGGGAATTTGCCTTTGATAACCCTCTTGATCTCCAGATCTGCCCTTATCCACCGCGTCGGAGAGTCTTTTGTCCCTAGGAAACCGGATTCGCCGATCGACAGCGATTTCACGCGCGCCTCAACCACGATCTCCGCTTTCGCCAGCAGTTCCTCCTGAGGAGGGCATTGAGGCAATCCGGCGGCTGGCCTTAGACCCATAGCCAATAAAGCAAGAATTGCTGTGAAGCTCAGTCGCATATGCGGGTTCAGGAGTGCCTTCGGCATCGGTGTCTTTCCTTATGCATAGGCATGTCTATTTCGCCTCGATTGCGCGAGGCTGAAACGAAATCCCGGGATCCGGCCAAGACGGCCCCTCCCTCCGTCATTCCAGGCCTTGAGCCTGGAATCCATGCCCGCGGCTGATGGCGGCGAGAATGTGGATCCTCGGGTCAAGCCCGAAGAAGACGGAGCGTGGGGTGGCGTCTAGAGCAAGGACAGCGACGTATCCCGACATGATCGGCTGCCATCAACACCGCAATTCTACCCGTGAAAGGCCTCACCGAGGTCTCAAACACGCCATTGGGCGACGCCGGCCGGGGGAAGTTGACTGCGAGCGCTGACCGGTTCTATCCAGAGCAGATGAAAAACCTTCTCAGCTTCAAGTTCGAAAATAAGGACGAAGAGACAGTCGCCATCGTTCCGTGCGTGGATGGAGTGGGCTTGGACCAACTCGTGGCGGACTTCGAACGCGCCGCCGGGTATAGCGATCCTGCCGGCGGATATGGCGGCCTCATACCCTCATTCTACCGCTTCGGTCCGCTATCGAGCTACTTCCTTGGACGGGAGGAGCCCGTACAAGGCGGTGGACAGGGCGAAATCTATGTCTTGTCGTGTGAATGTGGCGAGGTCGGATGCTGGCCCCTTGTCGCCTATGTTCGCCTGCACCAGAACAAGGTGACATGGGACGGGTTCAGCCAGCCGCATCGGCCAAGGCGGAATTATGAGAGCTTTGGCCCGTTTGAGTTCGAACGCCAGCAGTACGAACAGGTCATTGAGGACCTGGTTCGTTGCCACGGTGTCGATTGATAGTTTGCCGCCCATTTGGTTGTGGAAACCCGCCCCACCTTCCGTCATCCCAGGCCTTGAGCCTGGGATCCATGCCGCTGCTGATCGAGGCAAGAGTGGATCCTTGGGTCAAGCCGGAGGAGGAAGACAGAGCGTGCGGTGGCGTCCGGAGCAAGGACAGCGGCGCATGCGGACATGATCGGCGACAGCTCGCACGGTCGCCGATCTTGTTCTGCCGAAACGCGCAGCGGCGGTGTGGCCACACTCACCGCCTTGTGTAAGTTTTCAAAAAGCGGTTAGCTGCCATCGTTGACTATATTTCGTGTGCTGAGACGTGTCCGCATTTCGAGGGAAATCTCGTGCACTGGTCGAAACCCCTAAGACTGCATCTAGGCGTCCTGGTCGTCGCATCGTTGCTTTGCACGTCGACGCCGATCATCTGGCTGGCGTTCAGGCAAGGAAGCGATGCTGCGGTCAGTGCGGGCGTGCAGCAGATGCGCGAGATGAGCCTGCGGCTCATCGAGGGGTACCGCAATACGCTGCAGGGCGGCACCGAGGCGGTGGCACTGGCATCGACCCTGCCGCAGCTCACCTCGCCGCCGCCCCAGGATATCACGGCGAAACAGCAATTCTTTCTGGAGGTTCTCAGAAACGTCCCCAACGCGACGAGCGTCTACACCGGCTATCCTGACGGCTCGTATCTGCAGGTCATCAACACGCAAAGGCAGGATGTCCGCCGGATCCTCGCAGCACCCGATGGCACGGCTTTCGCCATCCGCACGATAGCACGCAGTCAGGGCCCGGACGTCATATCGACGTTTCGCTTCCTCGACCGCCAGGCAAGACCGATCGCCGAGCGTGACGTCGACTTTGCATCATTCGATCCGCGGCAACGCCCCTGGTACCAATCCGTCATCCAGCACGGCGAGGAAGTATCCGTCGGACCCTATGTTGCCGGAACGCTGCAGCTTCCGACGCTGACGATCGCAGCACCGATGAGAGACGACGATCAGGTTGTCGTCGGCATCAACATCCACCTGATGACTGTCAGCCGCCTGCTGGATGCGCAGGAAATTTCGCCGCGGGCGCGCGCCTACATCATCGATGATGCCGATGATCTGATCGCCCATTCCGACCCGGCGATCATGAACAGGCTTCTCGGCATATGGTCGAAAAGTGCCGATGACGGCGCCGTTGCCGTCGATACGACGACGGACAGTTACGACACGAGCCTCAAAACGGTGGCGAGGCTCAGGCGGGATCCGGCCTTTGCAAATGGCGGCGTGGTGCGGATCGATCTCGATGGCGAACGCCAGATCCTGCAGATCGCCCCCGTCGGCGTGTCCGGTCTATTCAAGGGAAGCGTTGCCGCAATCGTCGTGCCGCTCGAAGATCTGGTGGCTGAGGCCAATCGGCTGCTCCTGCACAATCTCCTGATTGCGGCCGCCTTCTTGATCGCGGGCGTCGCTGCCTCAGTGATGCTGTCGCGCATGGTCAGCCGCTCCCTCTACCGGCTGGCGGACGAGGCGCGCAGGATCGGCGATCTCGACGTCGGCGAAAAAGGCGTCTCCCACTCGTGGATATCCGAGATCAACACACTGGCGAGCGCGCTGGCGGCAAGCCGCCATGCGATCAGCCAGTTTGCCCTCTATGTTCCGCGTGAAGTCGTCAGACGGATCATCGATCCCAAGGCAAGAACCGCCGTCAAGGCGCAGCGGCAGGATGTGACGGTGCTGTTTACCGACATCAGAGACTTCACCACCATATCCGAGCAGCATTCGCCCGAGGACGTGGTCGATACGCTGTCGGCCTATTTCGAACTGTTGAACACCATCGCCGAGCGTAATGGCGGGACTGTCGTGCAATATCTCGGCGATTCCATTTTCGTTATGTGGAACGCCCCTGTTCCAGATGCCAGACATGCCGAAAACGGCTGCCGGTGCGCGCTGGCCATGAAAGCCGCGGTCGACGGCTTGAATGAAGCCAACCGCCGGAATGGCCGTCCCGCGCTCATCACGCGATTTGGATTGCACACCGGCCCGGCGGTCGTCGGCAGTTTCGGCGCGATTTCGCGACAGCAGTACACAGCCATGGGCGATACGATCAATGTCGCCTCACGGCTGGAAGGACTGAACAAGGAATTCAACACCTCGATCCTGGTGAGCGCCGCCATATACGAGGCCGTCGCCGATCGCTTCGCCCTTCGCCCGCTTGGCCTGGTGCAGCTCAAGGGGCGCGGCGAGAAGGTCGATTTATGGGAACTTGTCGAGGAAGGCCGGAGGCCGCAGGAATGAATGAGGCGTTCGGGTTGCTACCAACGGCAGCTTCGCGCCCGCCGCCAGCGGCCTTGTGGCGTCGCAAACTTTCTCTATTTCTTCCGTCAATTTAATCATGGCCGCCAAGGGTATCGCCAATGGGATGGGAAGCACTCGGGCAATGGGGTGAAGACGCGGTTCGCATCGAACCGCTCACCGGTGGAGTTGCCAACGACGTGTGGAGCGTTCGCTTAAACGGGCAGATCGCGGTCGCTCGTCTCGGCTCCAGGAGCGACGCTGATCTTGCATGGGAAGCCGAGCTGCTCCAATACCTCGACCGTGAAGGCATGACCGTTCCGGTGCCGATGCCGACGACTGACGGCCGGCTGTTCGTGGACGGGCTGGTGGTGATGAAATACATGGAGGGCGGACCGCCCGAGACGAAGTCCGACTGGCGTCGCGTCGCCGACACGCTGCGCGAGCTGCATCGGCTGACGCAGGGCTGGCCGCAGCGCCCGGGCTGGCGGTCGTCGAGCGACCTCCTGCATACCGAAACCGGAACGAGGATCAACCTTACCGCGATGCCGCCTGAGGGCGTTACTCGATGTCGAGCGGCGTGGGCACGGCTCATCGGGCGTCAGACATGCGTTGTCCACGGCAACCCCAACAGCCCCGGCAACGTCCGCATGACTGCAGATCGGGTCGCGTTGATCGACTGGGATGAGTCACATGTCGACGTCCCCGACCTTGACCTGGTGCTGCCCGACAATGCTGCCGATCTCGACGACGGCGCACATGACATCGCCGCGCAAGCCTCAGCCGCATGGGAAGCCGCCGTCTGCTGGCAGGACGAATACGCAGTCAAGCGGCTTGCCGAGGTTCGGGCGGTCTGAGTAGTTTCGCCGGATCGACAGGCGGCATCCACCCGTGAATTGCGCCATCGCCAGCGGAACATGGGTTGGCGGCGGACTTCAGGAAGCAGTCACGCTGCGCCAATTCCCTGTTTCGTCCTGTTCGAGGCATGGCCGAATGAGTCGAGCTGTCACACGCTCGCACTGAGCGTGATGAGAAGTTCATCCAACTGCTCGAACTGCTCGGGCAACGTGTCTTCCATACCGACGAAAGACTGGTCGAGCGCTTCCTTCGAGGGATAGAGTTCCCGCAGCACCAGCAGCGTCCTGCCGTCCTCTTCCTCGAAGGTCACCGTGGTGACGGCGCCCTCCTCCCCGCCTTCGTCATTGCTCCAGACGAGGCGCGATGGCGGCGACACGTCGAGATATTTGCCGAAGAAGGCCATGGCGTCGGCGGCGTCGTGTCCGAACGTGATGCGATAGCTGCC
This sequence comes from Rhizobium sp. WYCCWR 11128, assembly GCF_013416305.1. NCBI lineage: Bacteria > Pseudomonadati > Pseudomonadota > Alphaproteobacteria > Hyphomicrobiales > Rhizobiaceae > Rhizobium > Rhizobium sp. WYCCWR 11128. The sequence goes on along the minus strand of NZ_JACCEZ010000007.1, from coordinate 95,831 downwards.
CCCGGTGCGAACATCCATCTCGCAGGAAAGAATGGGCACGCCCATCGACTTCGGCGCCCACCACAGCTTGAACAATTCGGGCTTGGTCCACGCGTCGAATACGAGGCGAACCGGGCCGTTGAAGGTGCGCTTCACCACGAGTTCAAGCTCCGATTTCCGTTCGACCACCGTGCGGCCGTTACTCGCTCTGTCCCCCATCGACTTTCTCCTTCCGTTTCAGGGCCTCGATGACATCATCAAGCGCGTCGAAGCGTGCGTTCCAGATCTGGCGGCGCGCATCGATCCAGGCCGCCTCTTCCTCGAGCCCGCGTGAGCCCAGCCTGCAGGTCCGCACACGCCCGACCTTCTCCGTCGTCACCAGCCCCGCCTGCTCCAGGACGCCGATGTGCTTCTTCATGCCCGTGAGGGTCATGTGGAACGTCTCTGCGAGCTCCGTGATCGAAGCATCCGCACTCCCGAGCTGTTCCAGAACGCCGCGTCGCGTGGCGTCCGAGAGCGCGGCAAAGGAGACATCAAGGCGAGCTGTCGAAAACTGAACCATATAGTTCAGTGTCTAGCACGCAGATCGGCGTCATGCAAGGGACCGAGATCCGCCTCAGGCGATCGGCTAGCGTTGGAAAGTGAGGTGGCTGGTGCCGCTCGATGAGGTTTCCGCCTTGACGGTGCAGCCGGCTTCCAGGCCGCGCAGCGCTTCCCGAACCTCATGCACTTTCTGAAGTTCGTGCCGAAACGAGCGGATCGTGATGGACTATGGCACGCCCAATCCCGGCGACCCCGAGCATTTCCGCGCCACGGTGACCTTCGATGAGCAGGCTGACGGCAAGACGTTTCTGACCCTGCGCCAGCGATTTTTGCCCCGTGATTTCGCCCACGCAAAATTGCCTTTGACATTTCGCTGAACAGAATATATCCATATGGCTATATAGCTAAATGGTGATATATGGACGACAAGCTCGATGCGATTTTCTCCGCACTCGCCGATCCCACAAGGCGAGCAATTCTTGGGCGGCTTGCGAACGGCAAGGCGACGGTGGCTGAACTCGCTGATCCCTTCGAGTTGTCTCAGCCTGCCATATCAAAGCATCTCAAGGTCCTGGAACAGGCCGGATTGATCCGCTCCGGCCGTGAAGCGAATTCGCGTCCCCGCGTCCTCGAGCCGACCGCGTTGAAGACGGTTGCTGATTGGATCGCCGATTACAGAGGCTTCTGGGATCAAAGCTTTGATCGTCTCGATGACTATCTGTCCAAAGTACAAGGATACGACAATGACTAATCAAGAGACCGACACCGCCAATACCCGCGACCTGGTTCTCGTCCGAAGGTTTGATGCTCCATGCGATCTGGTTTTCAGGGCATGGACCGACCCGAAAGCGTTAGCACAGTGGTGCGGTCCTCACGGTTTCAAGGCGGTGGGCGACCAGCTTGAAGCTTGGCCCGGCGGTAGACACCGCGCCTGTCTGATCGCGCCAGATGGAGAAGAGCATTGGGTCGGCGGAAAATATCTGGAGGTCGAGCCGCCGCACAGGCTTGTCTTCACACATGCCTGGGAACTCGCAACCGGCGAAAATAGCCCGGAAACGATCGTCACCATCACGTTCAGGGAAAGCGACGGAGGTACGGAAATGACTTTTCGGCAGAGTGGATTTGATAGCGCATCGTCACTTGCGGGTCATGAAGCCGGCTGGTCGCAAAGTCTCGAGCGGTTGAGCTTGTTTCTCGGAACTGAATCCGAAGGGCCGGATCATGCTTAAGGCGGCGATGAAGCTCTATTACTGTGAGACGCTCAATCCCCGGAAGGCCTGCGCCGCCGCTCGTTATCTCAAAGCCGACGTCGAGTTCGTCAGGGTTGACCTGGCAAGCGGAGAACAGCGCAGTCCAAAATTCCTGGCGCTTAACCCGAACGGGAAAGTGCCGGTGCTGCAGGATGATGCGGGAACTTTATGGGAAGCGAACGCCATCATGTGCAGGCTGTCTGACAGCGTCGCATCGGATTTTTGGCCGCATGACCACCGGCAAATCGACGTGCTGCGCTGGTTGAGTTGGGATGCCAGTCACTTCACCCGGCACGGAGCAACGCTGTGGTTTGAAACCTTGATCAAGCCGTTGTTCGGCGGGGAGCCTGACGTCGCCGTGATCGACGATGCGAAGACGAGTTTTCGGCTCCACGCTCGCGTGCTCGACGATCATTTGGCCAACAACAGCGTCGCCGTCGGGGAGACACTGACTGTGGCAGACTTCGCATTGGCCGCCGCACTTCCTTATGCGACTTCTGCTGAGATTCCAGTTTCCGAGTTTACGCATATACAGGCGTGGTACGAACGGCTTGAACAACTGGATGCGTGGCGAAACCCTTTCCCAGCCTAAGAGGGCACGAGCGAAGGACCTCTTTTGCCAGGGTGAAAGGCGTTGGCAAAGGCACGTGAATTTATCGAGATCGGCTACCGATCTATTGGCTACCTTTCTGGAGATGAAGCATGTTCACCCACGTGATGATTGGAAGCAACGACTTGGAGCGGGCCAGAAACTTCTACGACGCCACGTTCGCTGCTTTGGGAGGCAAGCCCGGCGAGATGGATGCAAGAGGCAGGCTGATCTATGCCCACGAGGGTGGTCGGCTGATGATCACGAAACCGATTGATGGCAAGCCGGCGACCGCAGCCAACGGTGGGACTATCGGTATCGCCGCCGCGAGCCCCGACCATGTTCTAGCGTGGCATGCCGCCGGTACTGCGCATGGTGGCACAGCGATCGAAAGCCCGCCACGGGAACGTCCGAACGGGTCATTCGTCGCCTATCTTCGCGATCCTGACGGAAATAAACTGACCGTACGGTCGCAGCCGACGAAATGAGTTAGCCTTCAGCAGCGCCTACTGGACAGCGTCGTAAATGCGCAAGATGTGAAAATGGCAACCTCGGTTCGAATGCAGCCATGACACTGATGCGCCACTGCGGCGGAGTCGAGGGCGAACTTTCGTTCGCTCACATGCAGGAGCGACCCATTCGCCCTCAACCCTGCGCCGGCTCCCACAGCTCGACTGGGTTACCTTCGGGATCATGAATCCGGGCAAAGCGGCCTACTTCCGAGTTCCACTCGTCCCGGGTTTCGACCGCGATCCCACTTGCCGTCAGGCTGGCGATCAGCCCGTCGAGATCGTCTACGCGGAAATTGACCATCCATTGTTGTTCCGCACGACCGAAATAGTCGGTGTCCTTTGAGAAAGGCCCGAATATCGTCATCCCGGCCTCCTGCTGCCATACCGACTTGTGCAGGTCGTCTATACCGAGATGCTTTTGATACCATTCAGCCAGGTCGACCGGGTTCGCCGCCCTGAAAAACACACCGCCGATTCCAACCGCCTTCGGCATAGGATTCTCCTCATCTTGAAACACAACAATGCAATCGATCGGGCACGCGTGCAACCGCCGAGGGCAAACACGCGCTCTCAATTTCCAGCCATCGCTTCTGCCACCGCAGCGTCGGAGACTTCCTTTGCCACCTCGGCGATCAATGACCGCAGCCACCGGTGGGCGGGATCGTTTCGGTAGCGGACATGCCATGCCAGCTCGACCGGGAAGCTGCCGAGATCGACCGGTGCGGGCAGGACTTTGAGACGTGGGTCGCGGGCAAGGCGATGGCAGATCAGCCGGGGCAGCGTCGCGCAGTAGTCCGTGACAGCCACCATTTCCGGGACCGCCAGGAAATGGGTGACGGAGACCGAGACGTCGCGCCTGAGACCGGCCTGCTGCAGCATCTGGAACAGGCCGACGCGCAACCGGCCGGGCGGAAGCACGTTCACATGCCGCATCCGCTGATACTGCTCTTCGGAGATGCTTTCGGCGATCTCGGGATGATCTTTGCGGACGACACAGGCCAGTCCATCATCCATGAGATGCTGCACGACCATGTTATCTGGCGGCTCGACGATCCTGCCGAGCACCATTTCCGTCGCCCCTGATATCGCGCCGGTCTCGGCCAGATCATTGCCGAAGGGCGTCAGGCGAAGCCTGATCCCGGGCGCGCATTCGCGCAGCCGCGCCACGATCACCGGCATCAGCACGAACTCGACGTAGCTGTTGGGGGCGATGGTGAACTGCCGTGTCGCTCGCGCCGGATCGAACGCCTGCTGACCGAGAATGACGTCGTCGAGGCTCGCCAATGCGTTACGGATCACCGGAGCAAGCGCCTCTGCCATCTCAGTCGGCTTCATGCCGTAGCGCTCGCGGATGAACAGCGGATCGCGCAATGTCTCGCGAAGGCGGTTCAAGGCGTTGGAGACGGCCGGCTGCGTCATGCCCAGTTGTTCGGCGGCGCGCGTGACATTGCGCTCTTCCATGAGCGTCACGAAGACAGGCAGGAGGTTGAGGTCATACTTCATCCAGATATATTGCCGAACGAATAACTGAAATCAAAGAAATAAATTTCCGGAATGAGAGCCGCCGAGGCATGATCCCCTCATCGAAAGCAACCGATCACATCTGTCTCGAAAGGATCTCCAGATGAAAATCCTCATGGTTCTTACCTCGCACGACGAACTGGGCAATACCGGCCGGAAGACTGGCTTCTGGCTCGAAGAGTTCGCCGCCCCCTATTATGCCTTCCTCGAAGCCGGCGCCGATATCACCGTCGCATCGCCCAAGGGCGGACAGCCGCCTCTCGACCCGAAGAGCGACGAACCCGGCTTCCAGACCGATCAGACCCGCCGCTTCCATGCCGATCCGGATGCCCAGGCGGTACTCGCCTCGACCGCAAAGCTCGCTTCGGTCTCCCATGACGATTACGACGCCGTGTTTTATCCGGGCGGCCATGGCCCGCTGTGGGATCTGGCGGAAGACAGGAATTCGATCGCCCTCATCCAATCGCTCTATCAGGCCGGCAAGCCCGTCGCCTTTGTCTGCCACGCCCCGGGTGTGCTGCGCCACGTCAAGGCTTTGGACGGCGCACCGCTGGTTCAGGGCAGACAGGTCACCGGCTTCAAGAACTCCGAAGAAGACGGCGTCGGTCTCACCCAGGTGGTGCCGTTCCTGGTCGAGGACATGTTGAAGGAGAATGGCGGCATCTATTCCAGCGGCGACGACTGGTCGTCCTATCCTATCAAGGACGGCCTGCTCATCACCGGGCAGAACCCCGGTTCATCGGTGGAGACCGCCGGCATTCTGCTCGCCGCCGTGACGGCGGCAAAGGCCGCCTGACACACGGCGGCTGGTCGGGGATAAACCCAAGACCAGCCGCTCTGTTATTTGTGTTGCGGCGATACTCAGAGCTTTCCCTCTGCCAGCAGTTCGCGGGTCCGCTTCAGTGTCGATAGCAGGGCGGCCTTGTAGCCCGTTTCGCCGTCGAATTGAGCCTGCTCGGCCTGCTCTTCCGGGCCGTTCGGCTGTTTGCCACGCAGCCCGAGATAGCAGTAGAAGCGCAGCTGCAGCCGACCGTCTTCATCCTCGAAAAGCTCGTTGACGATCGCTCCCTCGCGTGGCCCCGTCGCCTGAAAGAAGGTGACCTTGCTTTGCTGGTCCAGGGTGATGATCTCGCGCAGATCCTGCCCGGCAATCGTCGCCTCGCGCACGAAATGGGTCGGGCTTTCCTCTACGACATCGCAACGGGTGCAGAGACCGGCGGGAAGAAAGAGCCGGGCGTCGCGCGCCTTGCGTTCGAGACCTTGCCAGGCCTCAGCGCGCGTCAATGGGGTTTCGCCTTCCGGGTTCACCGGAACTGTGGCGGTCGAATAGATCATGGTGATCGTCCTTTTGAGATCGCTGTTGCTGCCTCAGGCGGAGGCAACGGTTTCCGCGGCGAAGGCGGAATAGGAGCGCAGCGGGCGTCCGAGCAGCCTTGTCAGACGCTCGACGTCGCCGGCCTCAGGCAGCATCCCGTCGGTCAGGAAACGCTCGCCCATCAGCCGCATGTCGTAGGCCATCCAGGCAGGCATGAACTGCCTGAGATTCTGCTCGAAGCCCTCGGTATTGTCGCCGCCATAGTGGATCGGACGGGCGAGCACGTCCGACCAGATGGCGGCGATATCGATTCCGGTGAGTGTCTCCGGACCGACGAGGTTGATCCGCTCGAGCGCCAGCGGCTCTGCAGCCTGTTCGCGGCGCAGCAGTTCTAGGGCGGCGATCTCGGCGATATCACGCACGTCGATCATGGCGAGACCCTTGGGCCCGATCGGCATCGGGTAGGCGCCGTAGCCGGTGATGACGTCTTTGACCGTCAGATCGTTCTGGATGAAGTAGGCCGGGCGGAGGATCGTCGCCTTGAAACCCATCTGCTCGATCATCCGCTCGACGCCGAACTTGCCGGCGAAATGCGGCACGTTGACGTAGACGTCGGCGTGGATCACCGAGAGATAGACGATCCGCTCGATGCCCGCCGCCCGGGCAACATTCAGCGCGACCAACGCCTGGGTGAATTCGTCCGGCACCACGGCGTTGAGGAGGAACAGGGTCGATACGCCTGACATGGCGTTGCGCAGGGAGTCGACGTCGAGGAAGTCGCCCTGCACGACGCTGACGCCAGCCGGGAATTCGGCTTTCGACGGGTCGCGGACAAGAGCACGGACATCGGCGCCGCGCTTGACGAGGTGTTCGACGACTTGGCGGCCAACATTGCCTGTGGCGCCGGTGACGAGAATGGTCATGGTCTTTCTCCGTGTTGGGTTGCTTGACACGTCGAATATGTGTGGTTCACTGGTAGTCCGATAGACGGCATTTTTGGACACGCCGTCTCACTAGTGGAACACTCATGGATCTTCTTGCGCTTGCCGATTTCAATCTCGTTGCCCGCCATGGTGGCTTCGGCAAAGCGGCACGGGCCACCGGCCGCCCGAAGGCAACCCTGTCGCGGCGTGTCGCCGAGTTGGAAAGCAGCCTCGCTCTGCGGCTGTTTGAACGGGGCGCGCGTAACCTGAAGCTTACCGAGGAAGGACGGGCGCTGTTCGAGCGAACCGGCGCGCTGCTCGCCGAACTGGACGAGACAGCGTCGGCGATTGCCTCCGGCGGTCAAAAACCCAAGGGCAGATTGCGGATCAGCGCACCCTTGCATTTCTCCCAGACCGCAATGGGAAGGATCGCCGCCGGCTTTGCCCTTAAATATCCGGAGGTGAGGCTTGAGGTGACGAGTGAGGACCGACCCGTCGATATGATCGAGGAAGGCTACGATCTGGTCATCCGGGTCAATCCCGATCCCGACGAAAGCCTGGTCGGACGAGCGTTTCTGCGCGACCGGCTGGTGGTGGTGGCAAGCCCCGATCTCCCCCGCCCGACCGGCGGACACGCCGCTCCAGGCGTTGCGCGCGGGACAGGCGAAGCGCAAACATGGCACGTGAAGACACCCGGCGGCCGGTCGACGATCAAAGTCGAGCCCGTCCTCACCTTGTCAACGCTCATCACGATCCGGGATGCGGTGCGCGCCGGCGTCGGCGCAGGACGTCTTCCCATTTCGCTGGTGAGCCACGACCTGGCTGACGGCACGTTGGTCAATTGGGGGGATATCGACGGCCCCGAGATCGCTCTCTGGACGCTCTACCCCTCCAGGCGGCTGCTCAGCGCGCGCGTCTCGGCGTTCCTGGACTTTCTGAAACAGGCCTTCCCCAACGGCACGGCGGACGAGTTAGCCGCCTATATTGGCAGGTGATGACCGAACCCGCTTTCGGACGCAGAGAATCTGGCCCATAACCGACGAGATCGACATCCAGAGGAGAGCAGCGTGTTTCGTTATTGCTTGCGGAGAGGTATTGCGGGGCGGAGCCGAAGCCGATGCGCCCGCTCTGCGCGCCGTCATTCGTCTTGATGCTGTTTATGATGTCAATTCCATCCCCAATGATTATTTTGGTTGAGTTCGCCAACGCTCGAGCTCAGCCTGCGTGAAGCGCGGCGTGATGTGCTGCGGGCAGTTCCAGTCGAACGCCTCCACCGCGATGAGGACGAGACGTTCCACGCGAGCGGGGTAGTCAGGCACGGTCAGCTTCTTCGCCAGCACCGGATCGTCTGTCGCATCGATGATGCACATGTGACCAAAGATCTTCAGACGCTGCCGGTGCGCATAGTCCATCAGGAACAATGAGACGCGGTCATTCGTGCGCACATTGCCCGTAGTGATGTATTGCCCGTTACCGCGAAAATCCGCGAAGCCCTGCGTCGATGCATCGACGGTGGTGAGAAAGCCCGCGGGGCCGCCACGGTACTGGACATAGGGCCATCCGGTGTCCGGGACACTGCCGAGATAGAAACCATCGCGCGCCCTGATGAAGGTCCTTTCCGACGGACCCAGGCGCTGGCTCTGCCCGGTATCGTCTGCGTGGCCGCGCACGCCTATCCGCTCCCACTACGCCGCGCTGCCATAGTGTTCCTGCGCGGCCGCGACGGAGGCCGTCGTGGCGATACCGAGATATCTGGTGCTCATGCCGTTTCTACCCTCGCGACTGCCGTAGCGGGGCCCGCCGTAGCGGACCTCAGTTCTGCAAGGCCCAGTCCGCTACCTGCCAGCGCATCTGCCCGCGGTCGGCGACGACACGGCCGAGCCCTGGGAAGGGCATGTGCGTGGCGGCGATGAGCGCGCCCTCCGAAGCGGCGCGAGGAAAAAAGCGGTCGCGCATCGCTTTGGCCGCTGCAGGGTCCTGCTCGAACAGGAAGAACACATCGGTGGCCCCAGGATGCACGACCGGAAAGATCATATCCGAAACCATGATGAGGCTCTGCCCGCCATCTTCGACCCGCACGCCGATATGGCCGGGTGTATGGCCGGCAAGGTCGACAATGGAGACGCCCCGCACAATCTCACGCTCGCCGTCAATCGCCTGGAGTTTCGGGTAGAGGCGCACGACCTCCCCCGCCATTTGGAAGCTGGTCTGCAGATAATCGGGCGCGCCGCTGCGCTTGGCCGGGTCGGTCCAATGGGTGACGTCGCGACGATCGATGTAGAGTTCCGCCTTGGGGTAGTTGTTCTTGCCCCCGACGATCAGACCGCCCATGTGGTCCTGATGCATATGCGTCACGATCACCGCGTCGATCTGGTCGCGCTGCAGGCCGAGCGCGCCGAGCGCCTGCGGCAGGTCGCCGGTCTGCCCGATCGAGCCCGCTGGACCGGCATCGATTAGGATCCGGCGCTCGCCATCCTCGACCAGATACTGGTTGAAGAGAAACCGCACGCCGCTCGGCCGGGCGGTGAACTGCGCGATTGCCGCCTGTTCGACCTCGGCCGCGGCGCGTCCCGGAAAATAGTCGTAGGGCATATCGGCATACCCGTCCGTCAGGGCTGTCACCGTGAAGCGGCCAATGCGGATCTGCGCCAGCGGCGTAACGCTGACCGGCGTCTTAGCGGTATCCGGCGTCGCGGCAAGGGCGGGCGCGGGAGCGCCACCGATTATGTCTCCCCCGAGGAGGCTCCCCCCGATGAGGCCCAGAGGAAGCGCGCTGGCAAAGGCGCGACGTGAAAGTTGAGGCATGGCGTCTTCCTCCGGATCTTTGGCAATACGGGAGCCAGCCGGCCGGCGTCCCCTGGACGACATGAAAGCTATGATATCCACAATTGATAGGGTATCCTGCCATTTAGAGAACTTACCTCTCAAATTCCGGAAGGTTTCGATGGATCGGTTCGAAGCAATGTCGGTGCTGCTGGCGGTGGTCGAGGCAGGCAGCCTCTCGGCCGGGGCGCGGCGACTGCATACACCGCTCGCCACGGTCAGCCGCAAGGTCGCAGATCTCGAAAAGCACCTTGGCGTGCGCTTGGTCCTGCGCACCCGCCGCGGCCTCGCCGTGACGGAGGAGGGGCGCGCCTTCGTCGCCGCGTCACGTCGCATTCTGGAGGAACTGGACGCGGCGGAGCGGCAGGCCAACGGCGATTACAGCGCGCTGCGTGGCGGGCTGCACGTGACCGCACCGATTGCCTTCGGCGAGCGCCATCTGCTGCCAATTGCGCTGGAATTCCTGAAGGAGCAACCCGATATCAACCTGCGCCTGAGCCTGGTCGATCGGCAGCTAAGTCTGGCGGATGAGCACGTCGATGTGGCCCTGCGGATCGGGCATCTGGCGGACAGCGCGCTTATCGCAACGCGCGTGGGCACAGTCCGCCGGGTGATCTGCGCGAGCCCCGACTATCTCGCCCGCCGAGGAGTGCCGCGTCGGCCGGATGACCTCGCCCAGCATGACGGCATAAGCTTCCAGGGCTTCGCAACCGCGCCGGAATGGCGCTACCGCCGGGATGGCGCGGCCTTTGCCGTCGAGCCGCGCTACAAACTCGCGGTCAACACGACGGAGGCCGCCATTCAGGCAGCACTGGCCGGTATCGGCATTATCCGCGTGCTGTCTTACCAGATCTCCGATCAATTGCGCTCCGGCGCGCTGCAGGAATTGCTGACGGAGTTCGCACCGGAACCGCTTCCGGTGAACGTTGTCCATGGACCAGCCGATCCCCTGCCGCTGAAGGTGCGTTGCTTCCTCGACTGGATCGGGCCCCGCCTACGCGCGCAGATGGCTCGCTAGCGTCCCCGCTATCCAGGCGCGCCTCCGTTAATGGCGGTTAGGCACACTGTGAGAATGCTGCAAGGTGCAGCGCACCTTCGCCAAGCTCCTGACATGTCGGGCTTTCCAGAAAGAGCCAAACATCTCCAGGACTGCAACGACGGCGCAGAACTGCCGTTGATTGGAAGTGGGACGATAATCTTCGGACCGGCAGCGGAAATAATTTCCGTCAAGGCGCAATGGTCCCAGGTTCTGAGCTCTGGCCCGATGGCATGGGGACTTGTACCTTCGGTGCTTCAAGAAGACATTCAGCATTGCTGTCACAGCCCCAGAGCGGACCCCGCAGCCTGTAGGTCGGCTGCTCCTGTCGATCGATCTGCGATGTATTTCACATGTGATATTGGTTATTGTCCTGGGGCTGTGAGCGGTTTCATTAAGCGATCGTTCACGTATTCAAGGGGTTTGTACGTTTGCGTCCGGAGCTTCGATCGTGCTTTCCTACTTCTTTGGCCCGTACGTACTTGTACCAGAGCGGCAGTCGCTGATGCGGGATCAGACGGCCGTTCGTGTCGGTAGCCGCGCACTGGAAATTTTGGCGGCGCTGATCGAGCGTCCCGGCGAACTGGTGGGCAAGGCTGAGCTTGTGTCGCGCGTCTGGCCGGATACCTTCGTCGAGGAAAGCAATCTCAAGGTAAACGTTGCAGCTCTTCGTCGCGCGCTTGGCGATGCTCCGGGCGACATGCAATACATAGCGACGGTGAGCGGCCGGGGCTATCGGTTCGTCTTTCCCGTGCGTATTTCGGGGCAGAATGACACCTCCGTCACGGCGAAGTCTCAAGGTGCCCGCACGCACAATCTGCCTGTTTCAACAACCCGTTTGGTGGGAAGAGGCGATGCTGTTGATGCAATCCGGTGCGCACTTGAGGTATCGCGCCTCTTGACGATCGTTGGCCCGGGTGGCGTCGGCAAGACGAGGTTGGCTCTCGCAATAGCTGATCAACTTACTGCTGCGTATCACGATGGCATCTGGTTCGTTGATCTGGCGACCGTGAACGATGCAACTCTCGTACCGACGGCGATCGCCACGGCGATGGGATTGAGGGTCCACTCGGCGAAGATCAAAGCTGCGGTCGCGGCCTTCGCAACCGACCGGGAATTCATGCTTGTGCTCGACAATTGTGAGCACGTCATCGAAGCGGTGGCCTCCTGCGCAGAAACGCTCCTGGCCGCCGCCGCGAGGGTACGGATTCTCGCCACGAGCCGTGAACCCATGCGGGTTGTCGGAGAACAGGTCTATCGCCTGCCGCCTCTCGAAACACCACCCGAAGTGTCCGAACTTTCCGCAGCCCAGGCTTTGGCGTTCCCAGCGGTGGAGCTCTTCGTCGAGCGCGCGGCCGGAAGTCGCGGCGAGTTCAAGCTTAACGACGGGAACGCACCAGTCGCTGCTGAGATCTGCCGCAGGCTCGATGGGCTGGCACTCGCGATCGAACTCGCTGCGCCGCGACTGGATGCGTTCAGTACACGCGAACTCCTCGACCTTCTCGCCGATCAATCTCATGTGTTGAGCGATAGGCGGTGTGGCGACCCTCGCCACCACACCTTGGCTGCAACGCTGGACTGGAGCTATGGCCTGCTCGCCGAGCCTGAGCGCGTCCTGCTGCGACGCCTCTCGGTCTTTGCAGGCGCCTTCAGTCTCGAATCGGCCTGCGCCGTTGCAGTCGACAAGGGTCGTGCCCGCTCCGGATGCATTCACGGTGTCGCGAACCTCGTTGCGAAGTCGCTTATATCGACGGAGAGAGGAGAGCTCGGGACGCACTACAGATTGCTCGATACAACCCGCAAATATGCGCTGCAGAAACTTGCCGAGAGCGGCGAAAGCAACAGCCTGCGCCAGCGCCACGCCGAACATCTCCTCGAACTCGCCAAACGCGCCGAGGCGGAATGGAAAATCCGGCCGACGGCCCAATGGCTCGCCGAGTACGGGCGAAAGATGGACGATATCCGCGGTGCTTTGGGCTGGGCGTTCTCCGGGAACCGCAGCGTTGCCACCGGCGTAGCGCTCACGGTTGCTGCTCTCCCGTTTTGGGAACATCTTTCGCTCCTGGAGGAGTGCCGCACCGGGGTAGAACTCGCTCTCAGTCGTTGTTTTGCCGATTTCCGTAGTGCGAGCGACGACATGAAGCTGCAGCTTGCCTATGGCACGGCGCTGCTTCACACCCGCGGCCCGCTGCCCGAAGTCAAGACCGCCTGGACCACAGCCCTCGGCTCCGCCGAAGTGCTCAACGACACCGAATACATGCTCAGGTGCCTGTGGGGATTGTGCGACTATTTCACCTGGACGGGCGATCACCAATCGGCCTTGGGGATGGCGGATCGGATAAGAAAGCTGGCAACCGGCCGCGGCGATCTGGATGCACGCAACAATGTCGATAGGCAGACTGGAACCGCTCTGCGCTACTTGGGAGAGCTTGGCGAAGCACGGCGTCACCTCGAACGCATGATCTCCCGATATGTCCCTCCCGTGACCCGTTCCGACATTGCGCGTTTCCAGTTGGACCCACGATCTGCGGCAAGGGGCACCCTTGCGAACGTCACCTGGCTGCAGGGGCATCCCGACAGGGCGGTTGCCATGGCGCAGCGTCAATTGGAAGAGGCACGGGCCTCGCAGCACGCCCTCGCGCTCTGCAATGCCATCGTCCACACGACCTGCCCCATTGCACTGTGGACGGGAGACCTTGCTGCCGCGGAGCGACTGCTTGTTGGCATCGAAGCCCATGTCGCGGAGCACGCGATGTCGATTTGGAGTGCCATGAGCCGCTGCCTGCGCGCAGAGTGGTTGCTGCAAAGCGGTGATCCGTCTGGACTGGCGATGTTGAGAAGCGCGCTCGATGAGCTTCTTGTGGTAGGTTTCCGCATGCGTTGCCCTTTCTATATCGGCGTTTACGCTGCGGGTCTGGGGGATCATGGGGACGTTGATGCGGGGCAGACCGCGATCGGCGAGGCAGTCGCGCTTTCGGCATCGACCGGCGAAATCTGGTGCATGCCGGAACTGCTGCGCATAAAGGCGGTTTTGTTGGGCAAGGAAAGCGCCAACCGGACGGTAAAAGCCGCAGAAGCCCTTTATTTTCAGTCGCTCGACCTCGCGCGCCACCAAGGTGCACTGTCATGGGAGTTGCGCGCCGCAACGGCTCTCGCCGAGCATTGGGCTCAGTCGGGACAAAGCGAAAGGGTTGGCGGGCTTCTGGCACCGATTTATCGACGCTTCGGCGAAGGGCTCACCACCCGCGATCTGGTGAAGGCGCGCGCACTCCTCGATAGCCTGGGGGATGCTGGCAAGGGGAGCAAAAGCGCTGCTCGTCAGGCTCGTCGCGATGGGCATACAAGTCCGAATTCCTAGCGCGTTAGCGCTCGCGTACGGCGATCCAACATGAGAAGGATCGGAGCGATCGCGGCAATGCCCGCGAAGATTGAAAAGGCCTCGACGTAGCGCGTACCCTCGGCGGCCATGATGTGCAGCGATGCCGGGCCAAGTCCAGCGCCCATGGTCAAAGCCATGTAGTTGATGCCGAAGAGCTTGCCGAAGCTTCGCATTCCGAACCGTTTCGACAGCAGGTAACCGATCGCGTCGCCCTCCGCTCCGGTGGCGAGGCCGAAGAAGACGGCGCTGACATAGACGGGGATCAGAGCTTCGGAATTCAACAGAATGAAATGACCGACAACGGGTGACAGAAAAGCCAGGCTGGTCAACGGGACCGGGGGAAATCGATCGAGCAGTGCCCCGAAGCCAAGACGCATGACAATGAAGGACAACCCCACAAGGCTCATGACCAAGGCCGCCATTGCCGGATCCGCTCCGCGATCCGCCAGCACGACAGGGAGCGAAATAGACCCGGCTGCAGCGGCGAAGTAGTTGAGAAAAAATGCGCCCAGCATCAACCAGAAGCTTGCCGTCTCCACCGCCCGGCGAACAGTGTGGCCCTCGCCCCCTGTGCGGTCGGGTCGCTGAAGCACGGGTGGATCACGAATAACGAAAAGCGCGACGGGAAGCGTGACCGCAATTGATATCAGACCGGCTGCCATGAAGGCAAAGCGCCAGCCCCACTCGGAAATCAGGAATGCAAGGAACGGAGGAAGCGTCGCGATCCCAAGCCCCACGAAGGAAAGCATGACACCCAGTGCGAGACCGCGTCGCGCGGAGAACCATCCGACCACCACATAGGTGTAGGGCACGCCGGTCTGCGCGGCACCCATAAGGCTTGCCACGGCGACGGCCACGATGAATGTAGTCAAATTCTGCGACGCAATGCCGACCCCGATCAGGCCGATCGCCATCGACATGGACGATACGGCAAGCACCCGGCGCGGGCCGAACCGATCCGTCAACGCCCCTACTACAGGCGACATAAGACCGTTTACGACGGCTATCGGTGCGACGACGGCGGCCACCACGGTCCGATCCCACCCAGTATCCTCGGTGATCGGCACGATGAAAACGCTGAAGCCATAGATCAGCACGATCCCGATGCTAAAATACATTCCCGCGCCTGCACCCAGCACGATTGCAATCCGTCTGGTCCGCCCCGCCGTTGTGTCCATATCCCTTATGAGCCTTTGTTGGCCCCGGTCCGGGGGCCGCGCTCCGCGCGCAGGAAGATACCAGGTCGCCGTTATCGTACTGACCGGATGGCTGCTCGGTTCACCAAATTTCCCAGATCTTAACCAGCCTCGCAAGCGCGGACGCGCTAGAATTTGCGCAGTCACCCCGCGAACACAGGAGGCAACGATGTCTCGCGATCAAAAGCCAGCTACCCAACCGGACGACCCGGAGCGCCGAGCCATCCTTCGCGCCGCCGGAGGCGTTGCAATCGGCGGAATTGCCGCTGCCCTAGCAGGCGATGCAACTGCGTCCGCACATACGCCAGTCGCAACCGGCGATCCAGGTTCGCTGGGTGCCCGGCTTCAGGGCGTACAGCATTTCGGCCTGACCGTGCAGAACATGGAACGCGCGTACGAGTTCTACACAGCCGTACTCGGTGGGACCGAAGTCTTCCGCCATGGTGACTTTCAAGGCGACGCCGTGCAGAACACACTGCTTGCCGACCAGGAAATCCTGGCCAATCAGCTCGGCGTCAATCCGCGGACGATCGGCGTGCCTGACCTCAGGGACGGCGCCCAACGCCTCGATGTGCGATTCATCCAGTTCGACAACGTCGTTATTGAGCTCTTGCAGTATCGCGATGCGGACCAACCGATGGGTGGTCCCAAGGCGTTCGCGGAACCTGTGGAGCACATGAGCCCGGCTTTTCCGCGAATGATGCACATCTGCTTCTACGTCCGGGATGATGTCGACTTCAACCAGTTTATCGCCGATCTCGAGGCGGAGTCCGAGCGGCGTGGCATGACGCAGGTGCGGGCAAATCGCATCATACGTGTTTCGACAGAAGACGAACGAAAGGCGGCCCCCCAGAGCGCCAACACCAACAAAGTGACCGTTGCGCCATCAGACGGCTGGGAACTGATCTATTGCAAGGGCCCGGAGGGGGAACAACTGGAGTTCGTGAAGGCGCTTGGATCCGTGAAAAAACGGTTTGCCGATGCATTGGCGGCGCATCTGCAACTTGCGAGCGCGAAGTAAGCGCAAAAGGCATCAGCATCACTTTGCAGGCCGGCACCCGGATTTGGCCAGCGGGCCATCTTACCGCGCTTGGCAAGATAAGGAGAAACGACATGATCACTACGTTGCGGCTGCAAGCTTCGGCTATTCTGCTCGGGGGCCTGCTCGCGGGACCCGTTCTCCAAGCGGACGCGCTCGCTCAGGAAGGCCCGGGCCAGGGCTATGCCAAAATTGCAAGTGGGGCCTATTCGGTTGTTGCCGAGGTCCGTGCCAAACCGGGCAAGGAGGCCGAACTACGGGCCGTCACGCTTCCTCTTATTGACCTTGTCCGCAGCGATCCCGCAAACCTCGTCTATTTTCTTCAGGAGAACCGTGAGACCCCCGGACACTTCATCTTCTACGAGATATTCGCCAACGAAGCCGACTTTGAGGCCCATAACGCCATGCCGTATGTGAAGGAGTGGTTTGCCAAGCTGCCCGAACTCGCCGATGGCGGAGTGAAGGTGATGCGAATGCAGATCCTCGCGCCGGCTGGCGACTAGCACGCTTCCCACGAAACTGGACGTCGGCGAACGAGGGCCATCGCGGATTGCTCGGGGAAGAGCACGCCGCGCCGCAGGCGCCGCTTTTGCACACGACACCATCAAGCCAAGAAGGAGCTGCAAGATGAGACTCAAGGGCAAGGTTGCATTGGTCACAGGAGCCGCAGGTGGTATCGGTTTCGCAGTCGCGGATCTGTTCAATAGCGAGGGCGCCATTGTCATCGCCGGCGACATCAAGCCGTCCGAAAAACCATATCCCGACGCCGTCGAAGCAATGACGCTTGATGTGACCAGCGAAGAGCAATGGGCAACGGTCGTTGCCGCGATCGTCAGGAAACATGGCCGACTTGACGTGCTTGTAAACAATGCCGGCATTATCGCCTACGAGCCGCTCGACAAGCTGGAGATGAAGGACTGGCTGAAGATGATCGCCGTCGACCAGACTGGTGTCTTCCTCGGCATGCGGGAAGCAATTCGCGTCATGCGCAAGCAGCAAGCGGGTGCGATCGTCAACATCTCCTCGATCTGGGGCAGTGCAGCGGTTGCGGGTGCGCATTCCTACCATGCCGCAAAAGGTGCAGTCCGCAACATGTCGAAAAACGCGGCGATGACGTACGTATCCGACGGGATCCGGGTCAACTCCGTGCATCCGGGCTTCGTACACACGCCACTGACGGATGCACAGGCGCCAGAGCTCAATGAAGCTGTCATCGCGGCAACACCGATGAAGCGCGGTGGTAGGTCGATCGAGATCGCCTATGGCTGCCTGTATCTAGCTTCCGAGGAGGCAAGCTACGTGACCGGCGTCGAGTTGAACATCGACGGCGGTTATCTTGCCCAGTAGCGCAATAGACATGCGGGTCATCGCGGGCGGCTCTCTCTTACGAGCCGCAGACGCGATCAGTCAGACAACTTGATCCGGACCTTGTTCTCCATTTTTCGGGACCGTCTTGGGCAAGAGTCGGGAACGAATCCATCCGCGCAGTCGTGCGCGTCAGCAGTGAATGTCTGCTTTCGATTCCGTTAGCGCAAACGCCAATGACTGGATTGGGGGCGCAGACCGCCGCTCAGCGCCGCAACCTTCATGGTCCGCTTTGGCGGATGTTTTTGAAAGCCTAGTATCTTTCCCCTGGTCCGGGCGGCAGATATTTGGGCCACGTTGCATATTGCCTCCTGAGGTCATCGATATCGGCTCCGTCAGGTAAATGGCCGAAAATAACCGGCCTTCCCCAACGGCACGCCGGAGGAGCTGGCCGCCTAATATCGGCAGGTGATGACCGCCCTGCCGGTGTGGCGGGTCTGGCCTAGGACCGATCGACAATACTCCTACCGGCATTTGTCGAGCGCTGAGCAATCGTCCGAATTCAGAAGCTCCATTTCTAAACCCATGCAGATATTCCCGCCTAATCGGATGATCTCGTGGGGCTTATATCACTAACCGCCAACATGAGCCGCAAAGAGCGGGGTCATCGCTTTCGACGTCAAAAGAACGTTTCGCGAAGCGACGCCCGTTTGGTCGCGGTCAATCAGGAGACTGATCATGAATAAGCAAAGACGGATCGAGCTCAGCATCGGACGACGAGATTTTGTGGTGGGGGCGGCCCTCACTGGAGCAACCCTGCCGCTCGGATCAATGGCTGGGGCCGCGACCTCGGATACGTCAACCACGCAGACAGGATCGATTATGGAAACACGTAGACTGGGAACTCTGGAGGTGTCGGAAATCGGCGCCGGCGCCATGAGCATCAGTGGCACCTACGGCCCACCGGCCGATATTGCCCAAGGCATCCAAACTTTGCGCACCGCACATGACAACGGCGTGACCTTCTTCGACACCGCCGAAGTCTACGGGCCCCATACAAACGAAGAGTTGGTGGGTGAAGCCTTGGCACCCATCCGCGACAAGGTGAAGATCGCCACCAAATTCGGCTTCGCCCTCGACGGCACGACCGCGCGGGACAGCCGGCCGGAACGCATCAAGCGAGTTGCCGAAGAATCGCTGAAGCGCCTCAGGACAGATCGCATCGATCTGTTCTATCAGCATCGCGTCGACAGGAACGTGCCGATCGAGGACGTGGCAGGCGCCGTCAAGGACCTGATCCAGGAAGGCAAGGTGCTGCATTTCGGCTTGTCTGAAGCGAGCGCAAAAACCATTCGGCGAGCCCATGCCGTGCAGGCGGTCACGGCTGTGCAGACGGAATACTCGGTGATTGAGCGCAGTCCCGAAACGAACGGTGTCCTGGCGACATGTGAGGAACTCGGGATCGGCTTCGTGCCATGGGGACCGCTCGGGATGGGGTATCTGACAGGCAGGATCGATAGCAACACCAAGTTCGATCCGAAAACGGACCTTCGCGCGAACTTTGAACGCTTTAGCGCGGAAAACATGGCGGCGAATATGCCGATCGTTACCTTCCTGAGGCAGTTCGCGGCGAAAAAGGGAGTAACACCTTCTGCTGTCGCGCTGGCATGGCTGCGAGCACAGAAGCCCTTTATCGTGCCGATCCCTGGCACCCGCAACATCGACCACCTGGTTGAAAATCTCGGGGCGCTTCGTGTCGAACTGACGCCTGAAGATCTCGCCGAGATCAATGCCGTGCTCTCCACCATAACCGTGCATGGCGGGCGCATGAGCCCGATGTTTACGGAATCGGTCGACGTCGAAGCCTGATCTTCCGGAACGGCGGGCGCTCAAGCGGCGCCCGCTGGCATTTCCGAAGCCGCCACAGGTCACATTTCCCATATCCAGAAAGGATCCTCATGCCATCGTTCCGTTCTGTCCTTCTAGCCCTCGGCGGGGCCGCTCTGCTCCTAGCATCCGGCCTTGCCGCCGCAGCCGCCAACCGCGCGACCTTCCCGAAAGATTTCAAGCAGATGGTTATGTATGGAGATTACAGGCGCGGCTCAGGTGGCGAGCTGGCTTATGCCCTGAAGGAAACGATCGACATCGCGAAGGCTGGCCAGCCGTTACCCCCGGGCACCAGGCTTGTACTGGAGATTTATGACGACGGTGCCCTAACCGGCTACTTCGTGATGGAAAAAGGCGTGGATTGGGGCCTCGAAGTCGAGGAGGAGAAGCGCACCGGTGACTGGCATTTCCAGCAGTTCGACACCAACGGCCAGGTCAACCGCACCTCGATCGCGGAACGTTGCGAGGCCTGCCACCAAGGGCAGGAAAGCAATGATTTCATGTTCACCCGCGACCGCATGGAAGCGTATCTGCCCTGATGCCGCTTCAGGTTCGCCTGCTGATGAACGCCGTGGCGGGTGGTCTGCTAGTGGCTGCCCTGGCCTATGATTGGCTGGGCAACCTTGCCCATGAACTGATCGGCACGGCCATGTTCGGGCTGCTGATCTTCCACAACGCCTTCAATCGCCGCTGGTACGGTTCGACCGCCCGCAAGGGTAGCCGGGATCTGCGCGGCTGGCTCAACATCGTCACCATCGGCGCACTCGCGGCCGCAATGCTAAGCCTGCTGGTCACCAGCTTGATCATTTCGCGCTCTCTATTCAGCCTCTTGCCGATTGCCAGCTCGTTCGGGGCACGTCAACTGCACGCCCAGGCCGCCTATTGGGCGCTGGTGATCGTCGCGGTCCACGTCGGCATGCGCTGGGCCATGATCATGGCCTCGATGCGCGCCTGGCTGCGACTTGGCACCCCCAGCGTCGGTAGGACTTGGATCCTCCGCGCCCTGGCGCTGGCCGTAGCCGCCTACGGCGTCCACAGCTGGATGGTCATGGGTACCGGGTCGCGCCTTATGGCCGAAATGACTCTTAATCTCTGGAATTTCGAACAAGCGGCATTGCGGTTCTTTTTGCACCAGGGCGCCATTGTTGCGCTGTTCGTCTGCCTCGGGCACTACGCAACCAGCCTAATGCAATTGCGCAGGAAAGGCTCACGCTGAGTGGCATTCCGTCACAAATGACAGGTCGCGATTTCGATTCCCATCAAGACCCGATATGGCCGCTTCTGGCGGATACCGCTGACAAAGTCGCGTCGCAGGTGATGACCGCCTTTGCCGGCGTCATGGATGAGCTCCGCGTCGCATGTTTCGTGGAGCGCGCAGCGGCTTATACGGGATGACGGAGAGTGGGGCGCGTGCTTTCGCCGGGAGCCCCGCCGTCGAAGAAAATCCTTCCTGCGAAACTCCTCGAATCAAAGTCGATTTTAGGGTAAAATTAACCAGTGCATTGAGAGGGCTGAAACGTCCTTGCGCGCCGCATGCGTCGCGCAGCGCTTACGAAGGAAAGATGAGCCAATGAAAAGGTTAGCAATCGTTATCCTGTCGCTGGTGACGGCGCTGACGAGCGTCCCGCCGGCCATGGCGTTTCCCACCATTGCCGTGCCGAAAATCGAAGCCGCAGAGGCGCAGCCGGTCCAGTACAGAAATTATCGCGGCGGCTACCGCGGTGGATACCGAGGCGGCTATCGAGGCGGCTATCGAGGCTACCGCGGGGGTGGCTATCGCAACGACAATTGGGCTTGGGGTCTCGGCGGGCTCGCGACCGGCGCAATCATCGGCGGAATGCTAGCGCAGCCGTATTATGGCCGAAGCTATTACGGTCGGGGCTACTACGATCAGGGCTACTACGACCGGGGCTACTACGGATCGCCCTATTACGGTCCGCCGCGCTACTACGGCTCGACCATTTACCGTCCGCGCTACTACGCGCCGCGCTCGTACCGCCAAGTCTATAGTGGCGGCAACGGACATACGAGCTGGTGCTACTCGCGCTACCGGTCTTACAGGGCTTACGACAACACGTTCCAGCCCTATTACGGTCCGCGACGGGCGTGCGTCTCGCCCTACTAGGCTCAGGACTTATTAATTTGGTTTGAGATGTGATTCAGGCTTCCAACAGGAGGTCTGTGATGGGTGATCTGTTTCTGCTGAGCGAGCGCCAGATGGCGCGGATATCGCCGTTCTTCCCGCAGTCGCGCGGGGTTCCGCGGGTCGATGACCGGCGGGTGGTGAGTGGGATCGTCTACGTGATCCGCAATGGCCTGCAGTGGAAGGACGCGCCGGCAGGTTATGGGCCGCACAAAACGCTCTACAATCGCTTCATCCGCTGGAGCCGGCTCGGCGTCTTCGACCGCATCTTCGCTGGGCTCACCGGCGGACGGTCTAGGTCTGGGCGCATCATGATCGACGCGACTCATCTGAAAGCCCACCCGCACGGCTGCGAGCCTGCTTAAAAGGGGATGTTCCCAATTGGACGCGTTGTGCTGATCGCGGAGACAATAATCTCCGCGTCCAGCCCCATCGTTCGCAAGCCGGCGTCTCAGTCGGCAGAGAACTTCTGGACGGCGGTAACGTCGAAATAATCCCGCCACTCGACAATCTTGTCACCTTCGATCTCGAAAATGCCCATGATCATCACGCGTCCGATTTCGCTGCCGTCGGCACGCTCGAACCTGTCGAGCCTTTCGGTGAGTACGCGAGATCCGTCGGCGGCAATCGCGAGCATGTCGATATGGACCGTCGAGATGCCCATCGACGTCTCCAGTCCGTCGATCATGGCGATAGCCTCTTCGACGCCGTTCGTGACTGAAACGCCTTCGTTGACCCAGCGCGTGTTGGGTGTGAACCAGCGACGGACGGCTGGCCTTCCGCCGTCTTCCAAGAATGTGGCGCAAAAAGCCGAAACAGTTTCCGTTGGGGTGGGCATGGCAGTTCCTTTCAGGATGATTTAGAAGCCTCAACGGCCTCTGTGTTCAGCCTGAAGATAGGCTTTGAATCGCGACGCCACGATGCCAGATCTTCCGCTATCATTGCCTGATTTTCCGGAATGATTGATAATTCTGGGCAATCGAGTTAAGCTGCCTTGATGAGCGAACTCGACAAAATCCGCGCCATGGCGGTGCGCCACGCTGGCCGTCAGAGTCCTCAACTGCCGAGACTGTTCGCTTACACCCTCGACCATACAACCGAGATCGACCCGCTGATCTACGATCCTGCGGCGTCCCTGGTGATCCAGGGAACTCAGCGCATGTTTATCGGCGACAAGATGTTTGAGTACGGCCCTGGCCAAAGCATGATCGTCGCGGCTGAGATCGCTGCGTTGGGTCAGATCTGTGAGGCGTCAGAGGATCAACCGTTTCTCGCAGTCGGTCTGTTTTTGGATCCAGCCCTGCTGTCGGATCTCGTACTTGAAATGGCAGCGATACCAGAGTTGCCGATTGAATCGGGATACGGCGTTAGCACCGCGAGCGCGTCGCTTCTGGGCGCTTGGGGAAGACTACTGGAACTACTCGATCGCCCAACCGAAATCCCGGTCATGGCTCAGTCTCTGGAGCACGAGCTCATGTTTCGGCTGCTGATGGGACCGCACGGCGGCCTGCTCCGTCAGATTGCCGGATCTGACTCGCGCCTGATGCACATCCGAAAGGCCATGGCTTGGATCCGCGATCACTACACCGAGCGCCTCAATTCAAGGCGGTCGCTGCGCTCGCGGGTATGAGCGTATCCGTGTTTTACGATCGCTTTAAAGCCGTTGCCGCCGTCAGCCCGCTTCAGTATCAGAAATATATCCGGCTCCACGAGGCCCGCCGTCGCATGATCGCGAACCAGGTGAGTGCAGCCGAGGTGGGGTTTGCGGTCGGCTATGAAAGCGCCTCGCAGTTCAGCCGTGAGTACAAGCGTCTCTTCGGAGCGCCGCCAGGTCAAGACACCGAGAGAGCGAAAGCGGGCTTGGGGGGAATCAATCGGCCAAGATCGCCTGGTGCTCGACCAGATGTTGCTTGAAACGGCGACCGTAGTCCCGCCCCACGGCCGCGACGACGCTCGCTCGTAGTGCCAAAGCCTCACGCCATATGGATACGCGTGGGAGACCCTGAAATATCATCTGCGTCACGGTCGGGTTGATGAGGTCGAAATACCGGAACAGAGGCGCGAACACCGCATCAACCATGCTGAACGTCGATCCAGAGAAGTAGGGCCCTTGGTCACGCACATCTTCGAGCCTCTCTAGCCGGTTTCGGAACGCCGCCCGCTTGGCGTCTGCGGTTGCACGATCCTTGGCGTTTAGGAATTGCCAGGCTTCGGCTAGAGCCGCCGTACCATATTCGATCCACGCGCGCTGTTGAGCGCGAGACAGCGCGTCCTCAGAGTAGAGCCTTGCGCCGCCCTGCGTCTCCTCGAGATATTCGCAGATCACCATGCTTTCGAACAGAGTTGCGTCCCAGTCATCCGCTCGCTCCATCTTCGGCAAGGGCACCTTGGACGACATCACCCTACTAAAACATGTCGCGTAAAAGTGTGCAGCGGTTTTGCGATAACGACATGCGTAAAAACAAAGAGCTAAAGCGCGACAAGCGAATCTGAAAGATCGCGACGCGCTTTAGCCGTTTAATTCAGAACAGCATTCAGGTTTGAGGCCGACCCGGTATCACATCATCATGCTTTAGCGAAAACCGCCGCTGGCGGACAATCGTTCGCCGCTCAGCCAGCGCGCATCGTCGGAAGCGAGGAAGACAGCGACACCGGCGATATCATCCGGCTGGCCGATGCGGCCGAGCGGCGTCTGGGCGACGATGGTCTGTTGGAAATCCGAGCCGATGACGCCCGCCGTGTGCGTGCCCTCGGTTTCGACCATCCCTGGCAGGATGGCGTTGACGCGGATCTTGCGCGGGCCGAGTTCCTTGGCAAGCACGCTGTTGATGCCCTCGACGGCTCCCTTCGTCCCGGTATAGACGGCGGAGTCTGGCGGCGCCAGACTGGTGACCACCGAGGAGATGTTGATGATGCTGCCGCCCTCGCCGAGATGCTTCACCGCTGCCTGGGTGGTCAAGAGAACACCGAGAACATTCACGTCGAACATGCGACGATACTGTTCCTCGGTCACCTCACCGATCGGCGCGAATTCATAGACGCCGGAATTGTTGACCAGCACGTCGAGCTTGCCGAACTCCTTGACCGCAGCATCGACCAGTCCCTGTGCCTCACCGGCCTTCGAAACATCGCCCTGCACCGCGATGGCTTTGCCACCGGCCGCGCCGATCGCCTCAACCACGGCGTCCGCTCCCGCCTTGCTCGAAGCGTAGTTGACCACCACTTGCGCACCCTCCGCTGCGAACGCCTTGGCAATCGCAGCGCCAATGCCTTTGGAGGCGCCCGTTACGACAGCGACCTTTCCTGCGAGCTTAGCCATTTCTCGTTCCTTCATATCTGGACAGCCGCCGGGATTGGCAGGCTTGTTCCATAGTTCAGAAATTCGGAACTGTTGATCTCGATGTCAAGGGACGCTATATAAAATTCATGAGACCGCTCTTTCACCCAGCCCTGGAGGACATCAAGCCCGAGGCGATCCTCTATGCGCTGTCCGATCCGGAGCGCGTTGCCATTTATGCAAAGCTTGCCGGCGCCAGCGGTGGCGGGACGTGCTCCGCGCTTGCCGATCTCGGCGACCGCGTCATTCCAAAGTCATCGCTGTCCAACCATTTCAAGGTGCTGCGCGAGTCCGGGCTGGTCCTGAGCGAGCGCCAGGGTGTGGAGATGCGCAATCAAACGCGCTGCACCGAGTTGGACGAACGCTTCCCGGGCCTGATCAAGGCCATCCTGACGGCTTACGGCCAGCTTCCCGGGCAGCCGAAGACGGACTGATCGCCCCTAGAGCAGCATAGCCCCAATGGCCGCTGCCGGCGGAGGTTCGCCTAGGGTCAGGACTCGGTGATCACAGCCAGAAGATGACGGAAACTGGCTCTCTGGCGTGAAAGCGGGAGAACCTTTCCGCTGGGTTCATTTTTCCCCATGATAGCTGCCGAAGTATTTTACGGGTGACCAAGCCGGAAAAGCCTCGGGCAGTTTTGGCGATAGAGCGCTATAGTCCTGCGCACCAAACACGACCTTTCCGTCCATAATAGTCAGTACAGAAGATATAGAGCTGATTTGATCTTCCGGCACGGCGAAGTAGTCCCTGTCGAGAACGGCGAAGTCTGCCAGATTTCCGGGGGCGATTACGCCTAGCTCGGCTTCTGCATTCATGAACCAGGCTGCCCCACTGGTGAACAGTTTCAGCGCCTCAGCGCGGGAGAGCCGGTTGTTCTCGGCGAGAACCTCCGATCCGGACACAGACTTGCCGGACACCATCCAGCTTATACCAACCCACGGGTTGAACGTGGCTGCCCGGAATGCATCGGTGGTCATGGCCAGAGGGATGCCACTATCCACGAGTGTACGCAGGCGCGGTGTCTCCAACGCCTTCTCGCGACTATATGTCTTGATGAAGCCATCGGCGTGCAGCGCCATTTTGGCGTCCAGGGCGATGCCGCCCCCCAGCTTTTTCACCCGATCGATGTTCTCCGGAC
The DNA here is from genome assembly GCF_013416305.1 of Rhizobium sp. WYCCWR 11128. NCBI lineage: Bacteria > Pseudomonadati > Pseudomonadota > Alphaproteobacteria > Hyphomicrobiales > Rhizobiaceae > Rhizobium > Rhizobium sp. WYCCWR 11128. Next base: position 69,916 of record NZ_JACCEZ010000007.1, on the reverse strand, counting down.
TAATGGTCTCAGCGTGCTCGAGACTCCATTTCAGGCCATCAAGCGGGGTCGTTTCGTTCACCTTCTCAAGGGCGTCGAGAAAGGGGGAGATGTTCTCGTCGTAGCTGGCGTGCATACGAAACGGGATACGCCGCTGGATCAGCTTCATTACATCGTGCTCGACGAAGCGCCGCATCGTCTCGGGCTCGATGACAACCGCCGGACGATCAAAGTTCTCATGATCGTGCACTTCCGCGCTCAGAACCTCCCCGGCCCCTCGATATACATGGCCATGTGCCAGAGTGGGGTGCAGGTTTTGTCCTGGGCTTATCGGCGCCGTTTTCGTGATCGCCTCGAGTTCCAGATCCACCATGTTTACCGGCCCGCCATCGCCGAGTTGCAAGTCCACAAAGGGCATGCGCACGTTGAGGCGGTTGTCTCGTGCAAGCACGTCCACCCTCGCCTGGGCCTCGGGGTATGGCCACCTGCCGCCATTATCGATGATCGAGGTCACGCCGGCCCGGTTCAGACCGTGAATGCTATAGACTATCGAACTCACTTGTTCGTCTAACGTGGGCTGCGGCACCATGGTCTCGAGGGCGAGAAACAACCAAGTATAGCCGTGGACCACACCGGTCGGATTGCCGCGGCTGTCCTTTTCGAATTCGACGTCCGGCAACTGCGGGAACCGATCGGTGCCCACGCCAAGTGCCTCCATCGCCTGCTCGTTCAAGAAAGCGCGGTTATAGGCATATTGCACGATCATGGGATGATCGGGCACGGCCTCGCGCAGTTCGGCCAGCGTGGGAAAGCGGTTCTCCTCGAATTGGTAGGGGGACCAGCCTCCGATCACCTTGACCCACTGATCCTCAGGCGTGCGTTGGGCCTGCTCGCTGAGCATGGTCAACGCCCGACGCAACGTCGGCACGCCATCCCATCTTACGTTGTAGTTGTAAGCCATGTCGTTGAGGACGTGCGTATGAGCATCGATGATGCCGGGGATGAGCCGGCGGCTGCGCGCATCAATCACCCTGGTCTCCAAATTTTTCAGACCGAGAATATCCACATCAGAGCCGACGAAATAAATGCGGCCGTCCTTGATGGCCAAAGCTGAAGCTTCGGGCTGAGCACGGTTGCCGGTGAAGATCTTTGCGTTGAAAACGATCAGATCAGCGCCGGGCTGCTCCTGCGTCATTTGTGCCTGAACCGCAGAGAAAGAAAAACTCGCCACAAACGCGATGAATATTTTTCTGAGCATTTTACCCTCGTTCGAATGATTTTCCGAATTGCGGTCATGCGCAAGCCGGCTCCGTGCGGATGCGTGCGATGGACGAAGAAGTGAGTTGAAGCCGTTAGATAGCCTATGGAATAAATCCTATATTGGCGGTTCGTGAGGCAGGTTGCGGATGCCCCCACTGGAGAGACAGCCGCAGCGAAGTTGTCATTCTCCTCTTTGCCTCGGTAGTCCTCGGTCGTGTGAAGCCGTGTTGCAAAATAAGGAACGCTTTGTGGAACTTGAGGATCTCAGAATATTTGTCGAAGTTGCTGATGCGGGCGGAGTATCGTCTGCAGCGCTGCGACTGGGCATCTCCAAGTCGATGGTCAGCCGGCGGATCACCAGGCTTGAGGCGGAACTCGGCGCACAGCTATTTGCAAGGACGACCCGCGGTATAGCGCTCACGGAAGCAGGTTTTACATTCAGAGATTACGCAGCACGGGTTTCTGCAGACTTCGATGTGGTGCGCGAAGCGATCCTGCCTGCCGGCGAGCTTCGAGGCCGCATGCGCGTAGCCGCGCCCCTGTCATTTGGTCCGACCTATTTTGCTCCCGTCCTCTCCCAGATGGCTAGCCGACACCCGCAACTGCAAATCCTTTCCTCCTATACTGATCGCTTCGTAGATCTCGTGGGAGAGGGTTTTGATTGCGCAATTCGGCTGGGGCATCTGCCGGACTCGAACCTCGTCGCAAGACGTATCGGACCGATCTTTGGCAAGCTGGTTGCGAGTCCTGCCTACATCGAGGCTCACGGTGCCCCTGAAACACCGGACGAGATTGTGAATCACCAAGTCGTTATGCGGGACGCCGAGAAGTGGCAATTCATGAATGGCGACGAGATTGTCACGGTGCGTCCCCAGGGACGCTTCATAGCTGATAACGCAATGTCCCTCGTAGCGGCCGCTCTGGATGGGATCGGGGTCGCCTATCTGCCAGAACCGCTTGTCGCGGACCATATTTGTTCGGGTGCACTGGTGCCAATCATGACGCGTCATCCGATTCCGCCAGCCGGCATCTTCGTCGTGAGGCCGCCCGGCCAGTATCCCTCTCGAAAAGTGCGAACCCTCACCGAGATGCTTATCGAACGATTTGGAACTCGTTAATCACAGCGTGCGCCGCGCCCGCCTTATGGTCTCCGCGCCACGGAGAAAAGCTGGCCTAGTCAGCACTGCGCCGCGAATGTTGAAAAATGCGGCATCCGCGATCTCAGCAGCCTACCCAATGCGGAAGCACCAACAGCGGACGGCAGCAGATCAACGAGCGCTTCTGGCTATGATCCCCATCACGAGCTCTTTGTATTCCCTGCACCATGCAGCCGCGCATGACTTCATAGTATCCGGGTTCAATGTAAGCGCTATCTCGCTCGCACCTTGACCACGACGTTTTGCCGTTTCGAAGACTGCCGCCATGAGGCGGTCGGCGCTTCGCGCCAACACCGGGCGTTCCGACAAGTAGATCATCGCTATTTTCGGGGCCGCATTGATGCCCACCACTTGTTCGAGATGCCGTTCAGATGATCACGAAGCCTGTCTTCGACATGCTCGGGACTCCAAACAGCAGCGCATTCTAGGCGGTCTGCCTCTTCAAAGCTGAGCGGAGACTCGGCATTCGCGATGGCATCATACGCTGATATTTTGCCTGAAATCCGGTCTTGCTTGAAAAACACCGCGCCGTCCAACGCGGACACCGTGGGTGGATCAACCTTTCCAACGATGGGCCATCGCCCGGACTTCGCGGCGCTGTCCATCACCCATAGCTTGAAGAGAACCGCTGGATCTCGCACGTCTTGAACTGATTCTTCACGTTCGAAAACACCGTCGAGAAAAGCGAACAGCGGATGTGTTAGGGCGACGGCGTAAAATTGCTTTCCGTTTCCAATGTCGATCCTAACGATATCGCCTCGTTTCTGCTTTCTGCCTCTGACCATCGCGCCCTCGCTGTTCGAGCGGCACGTTTAGCGGGTCCCGAGAAGTCCGCAAAGGGCCGACGGAAGCAGTTGGCACATATTACCCAGCCGGGTGATTCCACGGTAGGATACCCTCGATCTGGCTCTGCTTATGGCCGTTGACAATGGCGGTGAGCGTGTTGGTCAAATATGCAAACGGATCGACGGCGTTGAGCTTGCACGTCTCGATGAGCGAGGCGATGGTTGCCCAGTTCTCCGCTCCGGCATCATGCCCGGCACTAAGATGCAAAGGCGGTTTCATATTCAGGATAGGCCATGCCCAATATGACAATATTTATTTCCTGAACGGTTTCATTGAAATCCTCAATCGCGACGCCTTCGCATCGAAGCACCCCGAACTCTGCTGAACATGCATAGAGCTGGGCCTTGCCTTCTAAGTCATTATATTCGCCATCAATTACGAACGCGTGGAGTCGTGGATCATAATCTCGAGTGGGAACAAAACGTCCCCCTGCAACGCCCATCGACGGATCGATGGGACCAAGATCGGCGCGCCCAATGATTTTTTCTTCGTGCAGAATATCGACATTCATGGCTTCATCTCGAAGTTTGCCTCGGTTGCCTACCCACCGTATTTTCGACGAAGCTTTCAAAGTCGGCCACTGGACCGGGGCGGCCAAAGAAAACGTTCGGATCAAATCGTAAAGTCATGGCTTCGACGACGCGAGGATCAGCTGAATGTTTAAGGTACAGCTCGTTTCACCAGATAGGCGGACGCTTATAAAGCCGGAGCGAGCTTCACTGCTGTGCCGTTCGCAACCACAAGGAGGATGCCGCCGCCGCCTGAGCCGATCGTTGATAATTCGTTGTAATCCAGGTCAACCGCGATTACGGCGTCCGCGCCCACTTCCTTGGCCTCACGCTTGAGCTGGTCAAGCGCTGCTAGCCTAGCTTCCTTCAGGGCTGCTTGAGAGGTCTTCGACCGCCCGCCGAACATGTCTCGAAATGCGCTCGCGATGTCCTTGAATACATGCAAGGTAAGCGCCACCTCCACCGCGACGATGGAGATCACGCTCTCAATCTGACGTCCAGGTACATCGATCGATGTCGTAAGGATAATATTGGGAACGGGTTCGACGACGCGTTGACCGTGATCTGGTGGCGCTATCCTCGTAGCGCCGAACTTATAGCAGTCATCACAGACGCCGAACTTCACCTCCGCTTCAGGCTTATATTTGCTGCACTCATTGCAAAGCGTCTGCATTCGCTTCCCCGTTGACCGGCCCCAATCTACTGACCAGAGCCTCTTCCTGCTCCAGGTTTCAATCACAGAACAAGCGAACCCACCAGCAGCTTCTATCTGCAGTGGCGAGGTGAGAATGCAGCCATCCCGTGATGATCAGCTCTTTGATACCCTTGCCTTGCTCACCACCAGTCGGCATCCCATAGCGATGCACCATCCGCTGCGCTGGCGGATAACCGGCGAAAGCCCGCCCCACCCTCCGTCATCCCAGGCCTTGAGCCTGGGATCCATGCCCGCTGCTGATTGAGACGAGAGTGGATCCCCGGGTCAAGCCCGAACGGCGGAGCTGGCCCAGGCTTTGCCGATGATCGACGGGATCGATATCGCTGGCTTCACCCTAGTTCTTGATCACATTGATGTTGACCGTGACGTCCTTGATGGTCCCCTCGCCGTAGGACACCCTCACCTTATACATGTCGGGTCCAGAATAGCCGCTCTTGGAAGTATAGTATTCCGACACGCCGGGAGATTTCCTGGAATTGCATTTAATGCGGATGCCATCCTTGTAATTTGAATAAATATTCTCTTTGACGAATTCAACCGAGCCATGCGCCGGGGCTTGTACCAATTCTATATTGGCCATTGTTGCAGCCGTGCAGTCTTCATTCAAATTGTAGGACTGGCCCATCTTTGTCCGCTCTCCACTCAGAGCCCGACTGTGATCCGCAGAAATAGCGACACCGTTTTGAGTGGTGACACATCCAGACAGACCGAAAATGATGGAAAGCACAGAAATCGAAATAGAGTTTTCTTTCAAAAATCGCGAAGCCTGCATTTTGTTTTTCATCTCTTGGTTTTATCAATAGCGCCATTCACCTTATCCAAACAGCAGCCTATTGCAATCGTAGGTGCCTGCGGCCGCAACCGCCTTCATGGCCTTCTCACTGCGGAAGCAGCCTGCCAGCAAAGCCGATGGTACAGCGCCCATGCTCGATTTTAATCCGCTCTATTCGACCCCGCAGGTTGCGGCCATCGAACAGTTCATCCATCAGCATTATCCGCTCGCAGGGCCGGTTTCCTGCCGGATGCTCCAACGCGGCTTGAATGATGTGTATCTTGCCATCGGAAGCAACGGCGAGCGGTATGTGTTCCGGCTTTCCCACCGCCGCGCCCGTGGCCCGGCCGACGTCAAGACCGAAACGGCTTTCCTGACGCATCTTGCTCAATCGGGCGTTCCCGTCGCCGGCCCCATCCCGACACGCGAGGGCAGCTTGTTCGTTGAGGGACAGGCGCCGGAGGGCCCGCGTCAGGCAGTGCTCTTCCGGGCGATCGACGGCCGCAAGCCGGATGGGACGGATGCCGGCGATGCGCGGGCCAACGGCAAGACCCTTGCTTTGATGCACGACGCCGCCGAGACATTCCAGCCGGACGGAGCGCTCTATCGGCTCGACCTCGAACACTTGCTGCATCGGCCGCTTGCCCGCATATGCGATAGCGGCGTCGTGGAAGACCCCGAGGTCCGCAGCGATCTTGAAGACATCGCTGCGCGGACCGCAAAGGCGATAGAAGCCTTCGTCAATCTGAGCTGGACTTATTGCCATGGCGACTGTCACGGCTTCAATGCGCGGATCAACGATGCCGGCGAAGCGGTATTTTTCGACTTCGATGACGGCGGTCCGGGATACCTCGCTTACGACTTGTCGGTGTTCTTGTGGGCGCAAACATCCTTCGGTCGGAGGTCGACCGCCATGTGGGACGCCTTCGTCGATGGCTATCGGGCCGTCCGGCCGATCACGCCTGATGACTTCGAAGCCGCCCATCGCTTTGTGATCGTCCGCCACATCTGGCTAATGGGTGAGTATGCCAGCCGGGCCCAGGAATGGGGAAACGAGACTGTCGGCTGGATTGCCAGGCAGGCGAATTTCCTCAAGGCGTGGGAGACCGAGCGATGTGTCGACCGGCTATTCTGAGTTCAGCTCTGCTCGGCAGCCGGAGGATCGGCGGTGCGCCGGCGCAGTCGGCGATCGCTTCGACCTTCGCCCACTCCTGGTGCCGATAAAGGAACGCCCGTGAAGGTCGATATATGGGACTTGGCGGGATATCAGCACTCCCGCTGTGTCATATTTTCTTGAGAAGCGTTAACATGGTTCCGCTGGATTGCCCGGTGTGACGGCGGTACGCGCGACCCGAATGGCCGTGTTACGGTCCATTCTTGATCGGGAGAGGATGGTAAGCCATGGAAGCCGCAGAACTACGATATAATTGGGCTGATCCCGACGTCTACGAGACATTCATAGGGCGCTGGAGCGAACATCTGGCAAGCCCATTTCTCACACGTGCCAATATTGCTCCGGGCAGTCGCGTGCTCGATGTAGCATGTGGGACAGGTGTGTTGTCGAAAGCGCTGGCCGAGGCGGGAGCGCATGTGATCGGTGTTGACGCATCGGAGGGATACCTGGAAGGAGCCCGCCGTCGACGATCCCACCCCAATATCGCATATGAACACGGCGATGTCCGGCACATGCGGTTCGACACTAACTTTTTCGATGCGGCCGTTTCCACGCTGGCCCTGGACGTTATCCCGGAAATTGAACAGGTAGTTGCTGAGATGATGCGCGTTACCCGTCCAGGCGGCGTGGTCGCGTCCGCCGTTACTCAGTTCTTGGGCGGCATGCCCGCCTTCGATCTCGTCATTAACACCGGCGCCGTGCTTGAGACCGACTTCGCCAGGCTGAGATCCATGCGGGCGGGGCGCCAGCTCTTCTGGCCTAATGGTCAGGCGACGTTGTGGCGGAAGATCGGCCTCGTCGACGTGACGGAGATTCCCGTTGTCGTGGATTGCGAGTATGCGTCCTTCGCGGATTATTGGGCTACGTTCACCGACGGGCCAGGCAGCATCACAAGCATATTGATGGCACTTTCGGACGACGCCCGCGGTTCGATCGAACAGCATGTTCGTGCCGGGTATCTGGTTGGCTTGCCCGATGGACCCCGGTCATTTCCCATGATGTTCCGTGCGGTGCGTGGCTTGGTCCCAGCCTGATTCTGGAGAGCATGCAATGGGCCTGCGAGGGCCCGGTGTGGCCATTCTGAGACCATAATCCCCGCGGGTTGATCGTCAGCTATCGTTCCTCGGCAGCCAAAAGCTGCCAGGCCGCTAACGGCTCCAAATGCCGATCAGCAATGCGCCTCTTAAAGGTCATCGAGCACCCCGTCGCTGTAGCTGCAAAGCGGACATGACGCAGTGACAACGCGGGTCGCAGTTGCGCCAAAAGCCGCCATTCCGCCACATGCGGGCAATTAGATCACGAATTCCTCCTCGTACGTCTGTGGCTCGGGAACGACCGTAACCTCCACCGGAACGATCCAATTGGCCGCGTAGCTCTCGCAGTCGGAATGCTGAAGGTCGGGCTGCACGCACCCCGCCGCATCGACCGCGCGACATCGCAGCATATATCGCCCCACTTCTTCAGGGGTCCAAATGTACTCCCACAAGCGCCATGCAAAGGGACGTTCTGTTTCGAGGAGCCTTCCCTCGCGCCAGCCCCTGCCATCTCCGGTGCAGACCTGCACCTGCCGGATAGCAGCCTCTCCGCTCCAGGCGGCTCCGAAAATCCGGTACGGTTGGCCGGCAAAGAGACGCGCCCCCTGTACGGGACGCGCGATCTGCGCTTTGACCTCCATCTCCGCAAGAGGGACCAGCCTGGGTTCCCCGAGGCTGCGCTCCCAACGGAAATAGTCGCGCGCCTGCCAGTAGCCAAGGAACGGTTGCTCCACAACCGTGATATGCGTGATCCACTTGACCCAAGCCATGCCGAACCAGCCACCCACGACCGCGCGTAGCGGGTAGCCGTGATCGCGCGTCAACGGCTCCTCGTTCATCGAATAGGCAAGGATCGTGCTGTCAGCCATGGCCTTCTCAAGCGGTAAACTGCGCGCAAAAGCGATGGGGCCGGGAGAAGCCGTTTTCTTGTTCGTGTCGACGACGCCGCTGTCGGCGCCTGCGAGCAGAACCTCACATGCGGTTCGCTTTACGCCCGCCATTTCCAAAATCTCGCGCAGAAGAACACCTGTCCACGCGGCATTGCCGACGGCCCCGTTCTGCCACTGCAACCCCTCCCTCGGCGGCACATAGTAGACGCGCCCGTTCCCTGCGCACTCGACGACAGCGGTGAAAGTCGTGCTCCGCATCGCCTTGATGCTGTCGAGGTCAAGTTCGATCGGCCGCTCCACCGCACCGTCAACGCGCAATCTCCAGTCTCGCGCATCGAGTTCCGGCGACGGGAAATGGTTTCGCACGAAGAACTGCTCGGTTGGGATCAGCCAATCGGAGAGCGACGCAAACGGAAACTCGATGTTCGGTGGGGATTTCTGTCGAACTATTAGACTGGGTTGCTGTGGTGTCGGCATCGTCCTCGTCTCCCCTTTCAACAGCACAACGTCGGCTATCGGTCGCGCGAATTCCGGTACGATCACACCGCCCCTCGCAGTGTGTCGGTCGCATTCCGACTTCGGGCCGCATTCTAGCACATACCGCACGTTCCTCGGATCGACCTCGAACGGCAGCAAAGGGGCCGACGGCGGTCTTGACCGCTTTGCGCCCATTTCCCGACATACGTCTCCCCGACCGGAACGAGCGACGAGCGCCGCATCTGGGCTTTTGCGGTCAGTGAAACGAAGGTCGCGTCTCGGACCCTTCGAAGCGTTTGTCATCTGTGGCTGCTCGTCAACGCGATTAGGGCGAAGCACACTCCGGCAGGCGCAACGGCTTCTTTAGCTTCGTGAGCTCTTCCGCTTTGGCGCAATCAGGAAAGCCGACGAGCCGCATAGTTTCGATCAACCGCTGGCGCTCCGCTTCATTGAATCCGGGAATATTGGCAAATCCCTCAACGGTCAAATTGGGAAACCGCCTGAGTGCGTCCGTTACTGAGACCTTCGCCTCTTCAGTTCGGCCAAGAGCCGCAAGCGCGCCAGAACGCATCACCCAGTGTTTCCTTCCATAGTTTTCCGCCGTCAAGCGGTCCAGCATCCGCAGGGCATCCTCATACCGGCCAGCCATGAAGTAGGCATGAGTGAAAATCCTGGCACTCCACATCGGGAAACCGGGGTTGAGACTGACCGCCTTGTCGACCAGTTCCGCGGTGCGCTCAGGCTCGCCGAAGGTCGAGGCCCAATCGATATAGAAAGTCAGAACTTCGAACTGACCGGGAGCGAGGCGCAGCGCGGTATCGAACTCTACCTTGGCGCGTCCAAATTCGCCTCTGTCGCCTAAAACTATGGCATAAACAGCATGCGCCTCGGCATCGCTCGGGTCGAGCTGGACGGCGCGCTCGGCAGCCTCGGCAGAGAGAACCCGGTTCTTGTCGGGTTCAACCCCAAAACCGGTCAAGACACCATGGGAATGGCTAAGTTCGACCCAGGCGCGGGCAAGACCGGGGTCCAGTTCGACCGCGCGGGTGAGCAGCCTGACGGCCTCCTCGACATCCGCCTGATTGACTTGCTCGAGTTTTTCGGTGCCGAGCAGATAAAGTTCGTAGGCGTTGAGATTCCCGGGCGGCTTTCGGTGGGCAGTGATGCGGCCCGCCTCCTGGACCAAACCCGCGCCGCCGCCGAGGCGGTTCGAAATCTGCTCGGATATTTCGATCTGGATTGCGAACAAGTCCTCGTCCGGCCGGTCCCAGCGCTGCGACCAAAGATGTTTGCCCGTCTTGGCGTCGCTGAGTTGCGTCGTAATTCTTACGCGGTCAGACTGACGCTGGATGGAACCCTCGACCACAAATCCCGCGCCAAGCGCCTTACCCACTTCACTCGGCGCGGCTGGTTTGTCCCGGTATTGTTCAGTCGAGTTACGGGCGATCACGTGGAATTCAGGGAACCCCGCCAGATCGGTGATGATGTCCTCAGTGAGGCCATTGGCGAGGCGTCCGGTCGCCTCGTCGCCGCCATAGTTGTCGAACGGCAGCACCGCTACCGACGGCTTGCCGCTTACTGTCGCGGTCGGCCAGAATTGCCAGACCGTCCCGGCCAAGACCAGAATAAGGACTGGCACGGCTGCTGCTGCCCAAACCCAGCGCGGAGGCGATGACCGCGCTGGTTGGCGTGGGGCTTGTCCCTCGAGGATGACGCGGAAGGCCTGTACCGGTTCGGCGATATTCTTCACCTTCTGCTCGCCCATCGGCTCGAAACCGAAAGCCAGCTTCTTCTCAACCTCCCTTGCGACCTTTCCCGAAACACAGATGCCGCCAGGATCTGCCAACTGCTGAAGCCTGGCCGCGACGTTGACGCCCTCGCCATACCGGTCCTCGCCCTCAACGATCACCTCGCCGAGATTGATCCCGATCCTGACCCTGATCCGCTGGTCCTCGGGAACGGCGGCGTTCCGTTCCGCCAGCCCGCGCTGCAGCGAGACGGCGCATTCCACCGCGTCCACCACGCTGCCAAATTCGGCGAGCATCCCGTCGCCCATCAGCTTGAAAATCTGGCCGTGATGGCGAGCAATATCCGGCTCAAACAGTTCCTTGCGTCCCGCACGTAGGCGCTCGAATGTACCAGCCTCGTCGCGCTCCATCAGCGCGGAATAGCCCACGACATCAGCAGCGAGGATGGCGGAAAGCTTGCGGTCCATTGGTTCGGCCTCACCCCGCCCTATTATAGGACTGGTCGCACTTAAATGAAACGACCGACCTCAACAGCGCTTCAGGGGAACCCGCGTTTCATCCAACACTTCCACTGAATGCCGCAGGCAGTCCCTCGGTGTGGAATGTGAGCCCGATTGTTCGTGTGCCTACCGCAGCAAAGTGAGGACCGGCGTCGAACGCAGCCCCACTGTCCGGTGGGGGCGGCGAAGCGGCGCATGACCTAACCATCAGTTCTGCACCTGCGAGCGCAGCCAGTCCTGAAGCTTGTCCACCGCTTCGGACTTCCGGTATCGCGGCTTCACCAGATAGAAGTGCGAGCGCGCTTTGAGGGCGCCGTCGAAGACTTGCCTCAACCTGCCCGCCTCGATGTCGGTCGAGACGAAAGCGCGGGTCGCCACAGCGATGCCCTGTCCGGCGATTGCAGCTTCGATCGCGTGCGATGTCTGTGAGAAGCTGATGCCTCGAAACAGTGTGGGATCACCGCCGCCGAGGAAGCGATCGATATATTCGGGCCAGGAATTATGGGCATCGTGAAGGAGCGTGTAGTTCGAGAGTTCTTCCGCATTCTCCGGCTCGGCTCCCTCGGCGACAAGGCTCGGATTACAGATGGCAATGATCTCCTGCTCGAACAGCAGTTCGGCGGCGAGGCCGGGACCGAAGGGAGGGCTGCCATATCGGACGGCGAGATCGACGCCGTCGACCTGGAAGCTGGAAATGCGGTCCGTCGCCAGGATGTGGAGATCGAGATCGGGATGCCTCGAGGTGAAATCAGGAAGACGCGGGATCAGCCATCTCGAGGCGAAGGTCGGTGTCGTGCTGACCACCAGTTTGACCGGCTGAGGCTTCAGGTTCGCCGTCGCGTTTGCGAGCAGTTCGAAGGCGCGCCTGACGTCGGCGACGTAGCTTCGCCCCTCGCCGGTCAGCGCCAACGACTTCGGCAGGCGCTCGAACAATGTCACCCCGAGTTCCGCCTCAAGCCCTCGCACGTGCTGGGCGACAGCCCCTTGGGTGACGCCGAGCTCTTCGGCCGCGAGCCGGAAGTTCAGATGACGCGCCGCCACGTCGAAGGCCTTGAGGCCGTTGAGGGAGGGAAGATTGCCGATCAGCGTGGACATTCGATAGTTTTTCTACTGGGATATTTCACGAAAACTGGTTCGCTCCCGCTTGGAGCCCATGGTACTCGAGAGATCAACGCCCGGCAATGGGTGCAAATCGAGTAGGGAGAGCGACGATGACAGTAGAAAAGGTAGCGATCATCACGGCTGGCGGCAGCGGCATGGGTGCGCAGGCCGCGAAGCGGCTGGCGGCCGATGGCTTCAAGGTCGCTATCCTGTCCTCGTCAGGCAAGGGCGAGGCGCTTGCCGCCGAACTGGGCGGCATCGGCGTCACCGGCTCGAACCAGTCGAACGACGACCTCAAGCGCCTGGTCGACGCCACGATGGAGAAATGGGGCCGTGTCGACGTCCTCGTCAACAGCGCCGGCCACGGCCCCCGCGCGCCGATCACCGAGATCACCGACGAACAGTGGCACGCGGGCATGGACATCTATTTCATGAACGTGGTCCGTCCCGTGCGGCTCGTCACGCCGATCATGCAGGCGCAGAAGTCGGGCGCAATCGTCAACATCTCGACCGCCTGGGTGTCCGAACCGTCGGCGATGTTCCCGACCTCGGCCGTCTTCCGCGCCGGGCTCGCCGCCTACACCAAGATTTACGCCGATACCTATGCGGGCGACGGCATCCGCATCAACAACGTGCTGCCGGGCTGGATCGACAGCCTGCCGGCGACGGAGGAGCGCCGCGACAGCGTGCCGATGAAGCGCTACGGCACCAGCGCCGAAGTGGCCGCAACGATTTCCTTCCTCGTTTCCGAAGGGGCGGGCTATATCACCGGCCAGAGCCTCAGGATCGACGGCGGTCTTACCCGGTCCGTCTGATAGGATCGCTCTCAACGCCAAGGAGAACAGCGATGTACTTCAACTGGAGCGTCAAGGCCGGCGAGATAAGGAACGCGGAGGCGACGGAGTGACCCTCGCCGAGGTCGATGCATCGGCCTGGGCCGAGCTGGAAGGCGCTGCCGCCGATCCGCAGTCGGCCTTCCGCTACCTGAACCTGTGTTCGGTCGACGCCGGCGGCCGGCCGCAAGCCCGCATGGTCGTGCTGAGGCGCGCGGATGTGGCGCGACGCATCCTGGAAATCCATACGGATGTCAGAAGCCCGAAATGGCAGGAAATATCGGCCAATCCTCGGGTCACCCTCCTCGGCTTTGGCCCGCAGCCGAAAGTGCAGCTTCGCCTGCAGGGATCGGCCGAACTCAATGGACCGGCAAGCGAGTGCGCGGCCGAGGCCTGGAGCCTGCTGCCGCGATCGACGCGCAGCACCTATATGGGCGGGCCGCCGGGCGACGACATCGGCGAGCGGCCGGCAAGCGAGGGTAGGATCGCAGACGCCGATGGAGGGGCCTTCTTCGGGGTGCTGATATTCCGGGCCGAGACGCTGGACTGGTTCCAGCTGCGCCACGCCGACAACCGGCGCGCAGTCTTTGCTTACGACCATCTGGGCGCGCTGACCTCTTCCCGCTGGGTCAATCCCTGAACGCCAGACGACATCGAAACCGCCGATCGGTTTGTATCGTCCGCCCACCGCGCCACCCTGCACAGGAGGACGCTGAACAGGCCTTTGTCGTCAGTCCCTAATAAAGTGTCTTTCGGTAGGCTTGCTCCAGGTCTTCGTCCATCTTTCGCATTTCATCCCCGTCCCTCGGCGCCCCTGTCGTCTCATCCAGAATGATCTTTATCAGCGAGGGCATCTCGGTGCGGTCCTGGAAATGGTCCGGGCTCCACAGGTGGGACCGTCTGAAGGCCTTGGCGCAATGCATGAAGACTTCGCTTACTGTCACGATGATCGCGAGTTTCGGGAGACGATCAGCGACGCTCATGCTCGTCAACAATTGAGGATCATGGGTCAGACTTGCCCGCCCGTTGACGCGCAATGTGTCGTCGAAACCGGGGATAAGAAACAATAGCCCGACATTCGGGTTGGCGATGATGTTGCTTAGGGTATCAAGACGATTGTTGCCAGGTCGATCCGGGATCGCCAGGGTGCGCTCGTCAAGAACCTTGACGAAGCCCGGAGGGTCGCCGCGAGGACTGACGTCGGCCTTTCCCTCCGAACTCTGCGTGCCGATGCAGAAGAATGGCGAGCGCCGAATGAATTCCTGCGCGTGCGCGCCAAGCGAATTCTGACACTTCACGATTGCCAGAGCGTGGGTCGGCTCGAACAGCGCCCGAAGCGACTGCTCATCCGCGATGGCAAAATCTGGATTGAGTTGTAAGGCCGTCATGATCCCCTCCCGAAATCCCTCTTATCGCATGGCCGAACGGTCGGTCCGGAACCCTGACCTCGCTCGTCTCCGTCCGCAAGCCATGGATATGATGTACGTACCTCAGAAGATATACATGAGTTGCTACCCGGGATCAATGAAGGTTTCCGTCGATGCCGCCATCACCGAGATAGCCAAAGCCACCAAGCGAGTGTTTCCACTTTATCGGATAAATCCTGGTCACCACCTCTAACCGCACGCGAAGCATTCCGTTGCGGACCTCGGACCTCGACAGTGGTCGATAACCTGGCGCGTCATCAGGGAGGTTCTGACTGGAGTTCAGCAAACATTGCTAAAACCTCCCTGATGTCCTTTCAACAAGGATCAGGGAGAAATCTTGGTGCCGAGGGAAAGGTGGACTTAAGTCCAGGTGGTGATGTCAGGACACGCTGCTCATATCTAAATGCGAGGTAACGTGTACGTCCGTGGAGGGGCGGGACAGGAGGAGAATATGAAGTTCGGCCCCGATAACTACAATCACGAAGAGCGCTGCTCGCAAGGCCATCGGCATCCACCATCGCCACAATCGAAGCGGCCCTTTCCGCCGATCCGGATATCGACAGCAGTGCCATCGAGATCAGGATGCTCGGCCCTGTCGTCCTGCTCGAAGGCTTTATAACCAAGGCCGCAGACCGCGACAAAGCCATCTCGCTTGCTGCGATGATCGTTGGCTGGGAGAACGTCCAGGACCGGATGCTGAGCCGTTTTCCCACGCAGTAGGCAGGCCAAATCCTGTTCTACATTTTATAGTTAGAGCATGATGTCGCCCGATTGGCCGAACTCAATGGCCCGGCAAGCGAACGCGCGGCCGAGGCCTGGAGCCTGCTGCCGCGATCGACGCGCAGGACCTATATGGGCGGGCCGCCGGGCGACGAAATCGGCGAGCTGCCGGCGAGCGAGGGTAGGATCGCAGACAACCGATGGACGGGCCTTCTTCGGGGTATTGATATTCCGAGCCGAAACGCTGGACTGGTTCCAGCTGCGCCACGCCGACAATCGACGCGCGGTCTTCGCCTACGACAAACTGGGCGCGCCGAGCGGACGACCACGCGTGACTAACCCGAAAACGTGATGAAGGCGGCCGGTTTGCTAGGCCGCCTCCTGTTTGATCAGGCCGTACGTCTGACCATTCTCGCAACAGCGATGAGGATACAGGCTCCGATGAAGCCCGCGATCAGATAACCCAGCCATCCGCCAAGGGCGACGCCGAAGAGCGACAGGACAAAGTTGGCGACGATGGCGCCGACAATACCGAGAAGGACGTTCATCAGCACGCCCATGTTGCTCTTCATCAGCAATTCAGCGAGCCAGCCGGCAATGCCGCCGATGACGATTGCGGCGATCCAGCCGATACCTGCATTTTCCATAACAATTCCCCTTGTGAATTATGAGCGGCCGCGCGGGCAATCACGTCTCGCAGATCCGGCTAAACCGATTGCCAAGCGACAAGACTATAATCTTCGCCGCGCCAGTTGGTTCCATAACCCCCGCCCCAAGAGGTCGCGGCCCCTCCCCGATCGGCTTCAGGTCATCTGTCGGCCGCCGGCCAGTCGTTCGCAGGCTCCTCTATGACGGCAGTGTCGTCGTCCGCGGGGTCGGGATCGCGCTCAAGGGCTGCGCGCAGATCGCCGATCTCCTTGATGATCGCATCGAAGACATCCTGCTGCCGGGCCCCGGCGACAACGCAGTCGTCGACGAGATGCTCCAGCTTCGCGCGAAGCCCGACCTTCCAATTATTTTTGCTCATAACCTTCTCCTCCTCGTTCTGACAGTTCCCACCGCCGTTGATAGGCGGCTTCTACGTTCAGGAGAAGTGCTGGTTGGCGGTTCGATCATCGCGAGATCCTGTTGTGCGGGATGAGGTCGCGGCGAACGGGTAAAGGTGCTCGCCTGGCGTTTCGTTGCCCGCACCGAGAAATCGGAAAAACCGGTGCGTTCACCATCTCCGTCACGTCCGATTGGCACGCCGCGACCTCGGCGGATTAACCGATAGCCGCCGCAACGGTTCCGCCCGGCTTGGACTCTTTTGCCGGCATCGCAAAACCGTCTATTCTGCGACGTTGCAAAAGTCAGGAAAACAAGTGTCGCTTCAATCGGGAATTTCGTCTTCCCGAACCTTCAGAATACGGTCGATAAGACCCCATTCCAATGCTTCTTCCGCCGTCATGAAGCGGTCGCGATCCATTCCGCGCTCAAAGTCTTCATAGGAGCGTCCGCAATGCTCCGCGTAGAGCCGCGTCATGCGCTGCTTGGTCTTCAGAATTTCTTCGGCATGAATCATCATGTCGGAAGCCTGCCCTTGGAAGCCACCGGATGGCTGGTGAATGAGGATACTGGCATTGGGCAAAGCAGCTCTTCCGCCGGCCTCGCCGGCCATCAGCAGGAACGATCCCATAGAACGGGCTGTCCCCATGCAAAGCGTATGAACCGGCGCGCGGATAAAGCGCATGGTGTCGTACATGGCGAGGCCGCTGGTCACGACGCCGCCCGGAGAATTGATGTAAAGATTGATCGGCTTCTTTGGATTCTCGGCCTCAAGAAACAGCAACTGCGCGCAGACCAGAGCGGAAACGGTATCGTTGACCTCGCCGTTGAGAAAGATGATGCGTTCGCGCAGAAGGCGGGAGTAAATGTCAAAAGACCGCTCCCCTCTGCTGGATTGTTCTATGACCATAGGGACGAGTTGCATCGCTTCGCGCATCGGCGAACTCCAATCTTGCAGAAATCAAAGGGGAGAGCTTGCCGCGTCAGGCGGCGAGCATGAGGGGCGGACTGTTGCCGTTCGCGGGCGTTTTCGCCATCCGGTCAAGCCTCGCGTCGGTTAGCTCGTGGATGATGCGCAGGCGGGTGCCGCCGGTCGCGTTCGGGACGATCGTGAACGTCACCGTGCTTTCAAGGAAAGGTGGAGCGTCGTCGCGCAGGCTATAACGGACTTCCTCGCCAGGTGTGATCGTGGCCGGGGTGGGATCGGCTAAAGCGTCTTTCGGCAACCAGTTTTCCCGAAATTCCGGAATGCTGATTGCACGCCAGACCTTTTGCGGCGGTTCATCCAGATCGAATTCCATTTCGATGCCGTTTTTCTGCTCCTTGGCCTTTCCATCGTTCATTGGTCCATATCCTTCAGCAAGACCTTGAGAGCTTCGATGCGGGCAGGCCAGTAGGCGCGATATTTCGCCAACCATTGTGCGATGAGAGCCAGCCCGTCCGGATCGACTTCGTAATTCACGAAACGCCCCTGCCGTTCTTCCCTCACGAGCTTTGCGCTCCGCAAAACCGAGAGATGTTGCGACATTGCCGGCTGGCTAATCTCCATGCCCTCACGCAGGGCACTGGCGTTCATGCCGCCCGCCGCCAGCTTCTCAAAGATCGCGCGGCGGGTCGGGTCAGCCAAGGCTCGGAAAATGTCATTCTCGATCATGCCCACACATAAGCACACACTTATGCGATTCGCAAGTCTATTTCGCGATGGCTTTTCCGTTGTAGAAGGAGCCACTTTCGCCGTTACTGCGGGTGAACGTCCCTTCGCTCGACTTGGCCCTTGGTCGATCACAAACGCTCCACAAGCAGACCTGCCGCCAAGGCATGAAAAGCCTCGACCGCTTTCGGCAGCACGCTCTGCGGATCTTCGCTGGCGGCGATCCAGAGAGCCGCATTGAGAGCCGCGCCGCTCAGCAACCGGGCCGCCGCCTCCGGGTCAAGCGGCTTGAGGATGCCTTGGGCGATCAGGCGCTCCACCGTGCTCTTGGTCACCTGCAGACAATTGTTCTGGCTCGGCCACTGCGAGGGATCGCCCAGCACCGCAGGTCCGTCGAGCAGGACGATGCGCTGCACTTCCGGATTGAGCGCCATCTCGATATAGGCCGCCCCCTCGGCGAGCAGTCCCTGCCAATCATTGCCTGCGCGCGCGCCAATCTCTTGAGCGCGCACCGCCATTTCCGTGTCGATCTGATCGACAACCGCCGCCAGCAGTCCGCGCTTGTCTTGGAAGTTGTGGTAAAGCGCGCCCCGCGTCAGACCGACGTCGGCCGTCAGCTCGTCCATCGATGCTGCGGAATACCCCTTTTCCGCAAAAGCCTTTCGCGCCGCGGCGATCAGCTTGACGCGGTTTTCCTGCATGGTTTCGCTGCGTTTCTTCGCCATTCCATCTCTCAATTTCATATACGAGGCGTATATGGACTTGACATGCGCTCCGCATGCCTCATATTTCACATACGAACCGTATATCAAATTGGGTGCGATATGTGAAGCTTTCCCTCGCGCTCATCGGTCGTTGTCAACAATGAAGAGAGATCAGAATGACCCAACGCGAAGCAATCTTTCCCGCCGACAGGCACGCTCTTTACGAAGAGCATGGCTATTCCGCCGCTATCCGGTCCGGCGATCTGTTGTTTGTATCCGGACAGGTCGGCAGCCGTCCGGACGGAACACCCGAACCCGATTTTGAACAGCAGGTCCGGCTCGCCTTTGAAAACCTGAAGGCCACGCTGAGCGCCGCCGGCTGCACTTGGGATGATATTGTCGATCTCACCAGCTTCCACACCGACCCTGAAAACCAGTTCGCAACGATCATGGCCGTCAAGCAGGAGATTTTCAGCAAGCCACCCTACCCGAACTGGACTGCGCTCGGCGTTAACTGGCTCGCCGGCTTCGACTTCGAGATCAAGGTCATCGCCCGTATTCCGTGAAGTCACTGACATTGCCGGGGCCGCATCCGTCACTGCACGAAGTGCCGGCAGGAGAGCGGCCCCGCGCTGCCACCCCCTGGGACATTTGACAGCAGCACAACCTTAGGAGTTAAAGGGCTAGCCCTCACTCCGAGAGGCTTCCTTGAAGCCCGCGCGTGGATCACCGGTTACTGCTCTGTTATTGTCTGCTTACATTGCCCCGGCGCCGCAGAAAATAACCCCGCAGCGCGCCGCATTGCCATATATTTAGAAAAATCAACCGCATAATCTTGGGGAACAAAGATCTCCTCTGCGTGTTTTGACCGCATGGATCGTCATCTGATCCGCAAAATGGAGAAAACACCTATGAAGAAGATCGTCTTTGCGGCGACAATTCTCTGCGCGTCTGCCTTTGCAGCCTTTGCCCAGACAACACCGGCTCCATCTCCGGATGGAAACACACCTGCGGTTGCAACCCCGGACACCAAAAATCCGACCGCGCCCGTTGAGGGCGCCAACAGCTTTACCGAAGCTCAGGCGAAGGATCGCATTGCGGAAGCGGGCTACACCGACGTCAAGGATCTCAAGCTCGATGACAAGGGGATCTGGATGGCCGCCGGCATGAAGGACGGCAAAGCCGTCTCCATCGCCCTCGATTATCAAGGCAACATCGTCGCCAAGTAACCCCTAGGAGAAGCATGATGAGAACTGTAACCGGACTTTTCGACGACTACTCGGACGCTCGCTCCGCCGTCAGCAAATTGGAAGCGGCAGGCGTTCCCTCCAACGACATCAGTATCGTCTCCAACAAGGCTGGCCGCATCGATCGCGACAATGACGTTGGCGAGGATGCAGCAACGGGGGCCGGCATCGGCGCTGCCGTCGGTGGCGCTGGCGGCCTGCTCACCGGACTGGGCCTGATGGCCATTCCCGGTGTCGGGCCTGTGGTTGCCGCAGGCTGGCTTGCCGCGACTGCGGCCGGGGCTGTCGCCGGCGCCGTCGCCGGCGGTGCCGCTGGCGGCCTGATCGGTGCCCTCACCGACTCCGGCGTCCCGGAAGATGATGCTCACCTCTATGCCGAAGGTGTCCGCCGCGGCGGCAGCCTGGTCACGGCCAAGGTCGACGACGCACGCGCCTCCGAGGCGCAGGCTATTCTCCAGGGCTCAAACTGGGTCGACCCGGTCGAACGCCGGCGTGCCTATAACGAGCAGGGCTGGACCCGCTTCGACGACACGCTCGATCCATACGCCCCTGAGCAGATCGCGCAGGAGCGCGACCGGTATCGCCGGACGATCTAAACCGGCCTTGATTTCAACCCTCCTTGCACGTCGCAAGGAGGGTTGAAGCGTTGATCTCACACAGAGCAGCGGATACCAATCCGCTCAGTTTCCGGTGGCCAATCGTCACTCGTCGCAACTGGCTCAGGTGGTCTTGAGCGTGCCGTTCATCCCTTCCGGATAAAAGCCGCCCTTGCTCACTCCGTCCTTGTCAGTGAGGTAGACGATCCGGAGCACCTCCTGCGGCGTTCTGGTGAACGCGATCGCATCGGGCGTCGAGGGAACGATGTTGGCTTTTCCGTCCTCCTGGATCCCCTGGTCCTTATCGTCTGATCCGTCGATTTTGTCTCGGGCATTGGAGACCGCGTTGGCGGCCTTCCAGGCTTCCTCTCCCTTTCGGTACAGCGTAGATCGCGCCATTCCCATGTGATAGGCCTCGACCGCCAGGATGCCTGCGGCTGCGGCGAGGAAGTCCTTGTTTTTCAGAACTGTCGCCGCACCGGCATAGGCGGTGACGCCGACATCCTCGAACAACATCCCGCCGAGAACGAAGTTCGTCTCGTTGCTGAACGGGTCGAAGTCCGGCCCGAGGCCCGCTGCTTCCGCGACGGCTTTGAAGCCCGCATCGAAATCGATGGCCGGCCTGTCAACCGCGTTGGTTCCAAGCGTCTTGCGGTAGAAGCGGACGTGCGCGAGTTCGTTTTCCGCGACTTCCTGCATGAATTCGCCGATGGCCGGCGTCTCGAACGAGACTTGCTTTCCACCAACGACGTCGCCGGGTTTCGAACCGGCATCGGCTGCGTCGATGCCCATTCCGGTGGTGCCGCGGAGGTAGTATTCAGCCTCCATATATTCGAGGTTGAGCGCAAAGCGGAAAATGTCCTCGTCCGATATGTCCTGTGCCAATACCGGCGAAGGCCGCGTAATTCCGCTGAGTGCCACTCCGGCACCGAGTACGATAAGTCCCTGAAGCGACTGACGCCGGGATAGGTGAAGTGCGCCCTGCATGGCGGTCTCCTATGTTTGTTGATTCAACACCGCTGTCAGCACCGCGGCACCGAATGCATTTGCCTGACGATTAGATGGTCCGGGCCGCCAAAATATTCCCGTGTCCCGCTACAAAGGCCCTGCGAAAGGAGCCGGCGTAATCTCGGCGTGGACGGCGTCTAGAGCCTTTCCGGGTTAGATTGAAGCATTCTGTTAGCTCAAACGGAGTCGGATGGTCGACCGGCCGGCGCGTGTCGTAGCCCGGCTCTACGGCCAAGCCGGCCGGTCGATCAGCCGGCCCGTTTCAGCCAACCCGAAGGGCCGGGCATCTTTCCGCCAGGGCAAAGGCGATCGGCTCGGACGTACCAAGAGGTATGCCCATCGCCAATCGCCTTTGCCCTGACGAAAACCTGCTCCGGCAGAATGTTTCAATCTAACCCGGAAAGGCTCTAGGCGCGCTCAGTCGCCGCGTTCAACAGATGAGTAGCCTTTCGAACCAGGCGAATTGCGAGCCGATCGAGGACTGATTGCGCGAGGCGGTCACAACGAGCGCCAGCGAAGAGAAACGTATCCGTGAACACGGTGGCGAGCTTGTCCCGCAGCGTTTCGCGGAGCAGCCGGCGTGCGCGATAAAGACGGGTGCTCACTGTCTGAGGTCGCAATGCCAAAAGAAAAGCCGTTTCCTCAATGCTCATTTCCTCGACGTCCCGCAAGACAAAGACGATGCGAAAGGGCTCTGGCAAGTCACTGACGGCTCGCTCCAGCAGGCCGCGGATTTCAGCGAGAGCGGCCGCCTCTTCGGGATCAGGCTTGTGTGCGCTGAACGGAGCGACCATGCCTTCGATGGCTTTCGCGTCTACGGTGGGTCGTCTTTTCCGGCGGCGTCCCAGCGCCTCGTTCAGCGCGATCCGGGTGAGCCAGGTCGACAGCCGCGCCTCCGCGCGGAATTCGGCCAGATGGGTGAAGGCGTGGATGTAGGTTTCCTGAAGTACGTCCTCCGCCTCGGTGTCGTCATTCAGGACGGCGCGGGCGACCCGGTGAAGCCGCTGATTGTGACGCTTGATGATTAGCCAGAATGCGGCGGGGTCAAGCTGTCGCGCGTGTTCAACCAACCCCGCGTCGTCAAGGTCCTCGATCCTCACTGCCTCGGTGGATCCGCTCGACTTCATCATGGGCGCTCCAGATGCATCAGCTTACTATGAGATAGGCGTTTTCCGGCTTTTCGGTCTGCGGCCAGGTGGAGACTTGGGACTCTACCGGACCAGAGGTCTGCTGACCAAGTAAATCGGACTTGTTGCGAAGCAGTTCTATCTTCCGGTTTTGCCGCAACTGAGACCTTCCAGCGTGGTCGCCGGCGATGCCTGCTTTCTACGGCCGACATGAGGGCGCAAAGTAGCCTTATCCTTCGATAACCAAAAAGGTCCGCTCTTAGGGCTGAAGGCGGACCGACAGTTTTCGCCTCCGGGGCGCAGGCCATTCTCCAGGGAAACCCCTTCAGAGGTTACCGGGGGAGCGAACGTGCATGGCGAGCTTCACGCAGCCAACACCAACCGACAATCGCACGCTCCCATCTGCTGTTGGTGGGACGGCGCTTTCCGGAAAGGCCTCGACTTCCTGCTCGATGGCCTCGCTCCCAAGCAATGAATATTCCTCATCATCGCTCATCGCGTCACCATGGCGGCCGCGATATTTAGTATGAAGAGATTACCTCTCGGCGTGTTACAGTCTCTTTGTCGGACTGAGCCTTCTGGCCGGTTGGCATTGTCGCCGAGTGATGACTTGCTTCGTGAGTCTCCGGCCCTTGAGGGCCTCTCCATGCAAAAGACAGCGCCAGCGCATTTTGAAGCGGCGAGCACTCTTGCCGTGGTGGTATCGTCCAATGAACCGCTGCTTTTCCTATCCGACGACCTGAAGGTTATCGCGGCGAGCGCATCCTTCTGCCGGGCCTTCGACATCGACCCCCGGACAGTTTGCGGCCAACGCCTCAGCGAAATTGGAAACGGCGAATGGGCAATGCCCAAGCTTGCGTCACTGCTGACGGCCACCGCCTCAGGAAGTGCCACTATCGAGGCTTACGAAATCGACTTTCAACGGCCAAACCAGAAAACACGGCACCTGGTCGTCAATGCACGGACGCTCGATGACGGCGACATCGATCATATTCGCCTGCTTCTTGCCATCACCGACGTGACCGATATGCGCGCCGAGGCTCGGCTGAAAGATGATCTCGTTCGCGATAATGCGATCCTGCTGCAGGAGGTCCAGCACAGGGTGGCAAACAGCCTCCAGATCATTGCCAGCGTTCTCATGCAGAGCGCCCGCAGGGTCCAGTCGGAGGAAGCGCGCGGGCACCTCCACAATGCCCATCACCGGGTCATGTCGATTGCGGCCCTGCAGCGGCAACTCTCGACGTCTAACGGCGGCAAGGTTGAACTCCATACCTATTTCACTCAGCTTTGCCAAAGCCTCGGTGCGTCGATGATCGCTGACCCAGACAGGCTTTCGATTCAAGTGACGGTCGACGACAGCGCCGTGGACGCGGACGTTTCCGTTCGCTTGGGGCTAATTGTGACCGAGCTTGTCATCAACGCCCTCAAGCATGCTTTTCCCGATGAACGACCGGGCACAATCATCATCGACTATCGATCATCCAGCGACGACTGGACCCTCTCAGTGACCGACAACGGCATCGGCATGCCTGCGGGCAGCGAAGCACCAAAGGCGGGCCTCGGGACCGGCATTGTGGAGGCGCTGGTAAAGACCCTGAATGGCGAAATTCAGCTGAGCGATACGGGTCCCGGCACCGCCGTCACCATCAGCCACCGGGAAAGCGCCGGTTCCCGCGACATTTCTACGGCCGCGTAGGAACCGAATGGCTTCCTACGCGCTATCCCATCGGAGCCTGCGAGACTCCGAACTCTAATTCAACTGAGTGAGTGATGAAAAATGGCAAGGCGGTCGTCCTGGTCGTCGAAGACAGCACGATCATTCGGATGGGTGCGGTCGATCTGGTGGTATCTGCGGGATACGAAGCGCTGGAGGCCTGCGATGCGGACGAGGCAATCGGCATCCTTGAATCGCGAGACGATGTCGATCTGGTGTTCACCGATGTTCAGATGCCGGGCACGATGGACGGCATCAAGCTCTCCCATTACATAAACGATCGGTGGCCGCCTGTCAGGTTGATTGTTGCCTCCGGCGCAGCAATCCTCGAAGAGAGCAACCTCCCCACCGGAAGCAGGTTCTTCTCGAAACCCTACGACGACCACGCGATTATCGATGCAATGGCTCATCTTCTGTCGATCCGGAATAAGACTGGGCTGGCAAGTTAGGTGTTTTTCGACACCCCCTCGGGTCGAGCCGCGGGGCGAGCCATCCGCTGCGCCGACGGGGAGTTTGGCGGAAAGCGCCTCCCCACCCTCCGTCATCCGAGGCCTCGAGCCTGGGATCCATGCCCACTGCTGATGGGAGACCGGCGTGGGTAAAAATATGCAAATGAACCGAACCATGTTTGTCTCCAGCCGGCTTGATGCGAAGCTGATCCGGGCGTAGTTCAGAACATAGCCACCCTCTCCTTCGACAACGATCAGAAACGAAACCATGGCGCACTCCCTCAATACAGCCCCATCACCTGCCGGCGGTCCCAACCAGCCGAAACTCGATACGGACGACATTTGGCGGGCCCGCGTCGATCTTGCCGCCTGCTTCCGGATGGCGGCAAGGCTCGGCATGGAGGAAGGGATCTGCAACCATTTCTCGGCCGTCGTTCCCGGCTATGACGACCTGTTCATCGTCAACCCGTACGGCTACGCTTTCGCCGAACTGACGGCCTCGATGCTGTTGATCTGCGATTTTCACGGCAACGTCGTGTCGGGCAACGGGCAGCCCGAGGCCACCGCTTTTTACATCCACGCCAGGATTCACAAGAACATTCCGCGCGCCAAGGCGGCGTTCCACACCCACATGCCCTATGCCACCGCCCTTTCGATGACGGAGGGCGATCCGCTGATCTTTGCCGGGCAGACAGCATTGAAATTCTATGGACGCACGGCCGTCGACCGCAGCTACAACGGCCTGGCGCTCGACGCGCGCGAGGGCGATCGGATCGCGGCGGCAATCGGCGATGCCGACATCGTCTTCATGAAGCACCACGGCGTGATGGTCTGCGCACCCAATATCGCCGAGGCCTGGGACGACCTCTATTACCTCGAGCGCGCCTGCGAAGTGCAGACGCTCGCCTTGTCGACCGGACGCGAAGTCCTTGCCGTCGCGCCTGAGATCGCCGAAGCGGCTTACCGGCAAATGCGCGAAGGCGACCCGGAGTCGGCCCGGCTCCATCTGGAGTCCGTGAAACGCGCGCTTGATCGCAGCGAGCCCGAATACCAGCGCTGAGCCGCAGCTGGCGGTCTAGGCGTGTGCCGGCCGCCAATGCGGATAGGTGACATAGGCGGTGAGCGCGCCTTCCTCGTGCGAGCGGATGGTCACCGTTTCACCCTTGGGCATGTAGATGATTTCGCCTGGCCCGGCGGTGACTGTTCCGGCATCTGTCGAGACCGAAAGCCGCCCTTCCAGAACGATCATCACGTCATCAACCGCCATCGTCTCGGTAAGGCTCTGGCCGGGCGCGTAACGTCCATAGCCGATGGTGATCGGCCCTCCGTGCCGCTCGTCGACCAGATTGCCGACGGAGATGTCTGCCTCCTGACCGGGGGAACGCTCCAACGACACATCGGCGATCGTGAACTTACGCATCTTCATCATCTTCCTCCATTGCCGTGTGCAGAGGTAGCGCGGAAATTTCACACGCCAAGACGGATGGCAGACGCACGAGGAGGAGGTTCCCGGCCTCTTGGTCTCCTCGCCACAGAGAACGGCGGGTGGAGCATGGCAACCCCTTCCCCCCACCCTCCGTCATCCCAGGCCTTGAGCCTGGGATCCATGCCCGTTGCCAATGGTTGGATCTAGGGCAAGCCAACTTCAACAGCAGAAATCATGTTTGGCAAAAGCTCATCTGATAATCTGGGAAGTCATCTGCCCGTTCCGGCTGAACAAACTCTACGACGAATGTCCGATCAGGAAATTGCCACCCAAGCTTGACCATGTAGATTTCGCGCAGCCGTTCGCCCAGGATCGCCAGCTTGTCGCCCGCCATATCCGTGCATGCCGAGTGCTGAATGTCGGCGATGTGAAAATGGTTCATTACCCATTCGATAGACTGGCGCGTTGCCTCAGGATTTTGTTCGAACGATCGCAAACCCTCAATATTGAAACCATCAACGAGAACGTATTTTTCAAACGCTACGAAGCGCGGCCAGAATATCTCTGAATAGCCTACGGCGAGTGAGAAATTCCCGCTGTTGGCGGTCCAGTCCCGGAGGCTGATCCCTCGACCATCATTCCAGGCTGCGAGTTCTGTTTTCATACTATTAGGAATGTTCGTCACCGTCCCCTCCTTGTCATCTAAGCTTGCCGAGACGAGAGAAGCCTAACGCATCACTTCTTTCCAAGGAACGGCCGGAAACTCCTAGCGTCCGGTTGCGCCTGAAGCCACCCCCGCCCGTCACCTTACGAATCCGTAAGTTGTGGCCAAGCCGTCCTCTCGGCTAGATCTCGCCCCCAGGCATGCCGGGAAGATCGGGCTGATGCGAATCCTGCTTATCGAGGACGATACCAAGACGTCCGATTATATCGCCAAGGGCTTTTCCGAGGCCGGGCATGTCTGTAACGTGGTTGGCGACGGCCGCGACGGGCTGTTTCAGGCGCAGCGCGAGGCCTATGACGTCATCGTCGTCGATCGCATGCTGCCGGGTCTCGATGGGCTGGCGATCGTGCGTTCACTGAGGGCCGCCAAGGTCGGCACATCGGCGCTGTTCCTGACATCGATCGGCGGCGTCGACGATCGGGTCGAGGGGCTGGAGGCGGGCGGCGACGATTATCTGGTCAAGCCC
The DNA here is from genome assembly GCF_013416305.1 of Rhizobium sp. WYCCWR 11128. NCBI lineage: Bacteria > Pseudomonadati > Pseudomonadota > Alphaproteobacteria > Hyphomicrobiales > Rhizobiaceae > Rhizobium > Rhizobium sp. WYCCWR 11128. The sequence goes on along the minus strand of NZ_JACCEZ010000007.1, from coordinate 42,618 downwards.
TTTGCCTTCTCCGAACTTCTGGCGCGCGTCAATGCGCTTGGCCGGCGCCCTCCGGTGCAGGAGCAGAGGACGGTGCTGAAGGTGGCCGATCTCGAGCTCGATCTGATCCGGCGGGAGGCCCGCCGCGCCGGCCAGGTGATCGAGCTGCAGCCGCGCGAATTCACCCTGCTCGAGGTGCTGATGCGCGGCGAAGGCCGGGTCATCACCAAGACGATGCTGCTGGAGCGGGTCTGGGATTTCCACTTCGATCCGAAGACCAGCGTCGTCGAGACCCATATCAGCCGCCTCAGGGCCAAAGTCGACAAGCCGTTCCAGGTCCAGCTTCTGCATACTGTCCGCAACACCGGATACAGCCTGCATGCGCCTCGCTAGCTTGCGCCGGAGCACGCCCTTCCGCCTTGCCGTCACCTTCGGCGTGCTCTTCGTCGTCACCTTCATCCTGAGCGGCGCGATCATCTATCACATGCTGCGCCTCGGCCTTGAGCGGGATCTCGAACAGTCGCTGGGCGAGATGAATTCGCTTATTGTCTCGACCTACAAACCCAATGATACCGAGGATCTGGTCAATACGCTGAACAATTATGCGAGCTTCCAGTCGACCTCCGACGGGCTTTATTCGCTGACGGATGCAGGCGGGCGCAAACTTGCCGGCAACTTCGCCGCACCCCGCATCCCGAACGGCGTCTATACCGTCACCTCCAGGGATGTCGGGCTGAAGGGGCATGAACGCTACCGGATGCAGGTCTCGACTATCGGCCCCTACAGCCTGGTGGTGGCGGAAAACTTCAACGACGTCGACGAGATGCTGCGGATCGTGCTGGTGAGCTTCGAATGGGCCGCCACGATCGTCGTCGCGACTGCGATCGGCGGCGGCGTCTTTCTCGCCGTTCGCGCCCAGGCGCGGCTGGACAGGGTCGCCCTCACCATGAACGACGTCTCCCACGGCGCGCTCGACGCCCGCATTGCCATCACCGGCAACGGCGACGATCTCGATACGGTGGCGATCCAGATCAACGCGGCGCTGGAGCGGCTGCAGAGATTGGTCGAGAGCATGCGGCAGGTGAGCGCCGATATCGCCCACGATCTGAAGACGCCGCTGAACAGGCTGCGCCTGACGCTGGATGCCGCGGTGGCTGGGAATGACCGGCAGGCGGATGTTTCGGCGCTGCTTGACGAAGCGAGACACGAGAGCGACCGGATCAACGCCACCTTCGAGGCGCTGCTGCGCATTTCCCAGATCGAGGCCGGCGCCCGCAAGGAGCGTTTCCAGGCAACCGATATCGACGCCGTGCTTGCCGTGATTTCCGAGGTCTATGTCGATGTCGCCGAAGACGCGCTGATGGCGCTTGATATCGCGGAGCGCTGTCCCGCCCTCATCCGGGGCGACCGTGATCTCTTGACGCAGATGATCGCCAACCTGGTGGAGAACGCGATCAACCATTGCCCGGCCGGAACTGGCATCACCATTTCGCTGCGCTGCCAGGGCGGCCGCGCTATCGTCTCGGTCGCCGATACCGGCCCCGGCATTCCCGCCGGCGAAAGGGACAAGGTCTTCCGGCGTCTCTACCGGCTCGACAAGAGCCGCACGACGCCGGGAAGCGGCCTCGGGCTCAGCCTCGTCAAGGCGATCGCCGACCTGCATTCGGCTGAGATCACCATGGCGAATAATCATCCCGGCCTCATCGTTTCGATCGCCTTCCCTCTCGCTTCTGCGGGAGGTATTAACCTCTCATCCGCCATGCCGCGAGCCGGCTGAAGCGGGCAGCAAAGCGGCGCACTTCAGCGGCGGCGCGATACGGCAGGACGCTCCACGGCCGGCGGCGGCCAAGCCGATAGGCCGAAAGCCCTGCCTGGATCTGGGAACAGGGATCGGCCCTTTGGCTGACCGGCAGTGGATCGACGAAGCAGGCGCTCAGCCCATCATCGAACTCCAGATCGAAGGCGAGATCATAAGGCAGGCGCATGGGGACAAGCACACCGGCAATCCAGCCCGCCGCCTTGCGATTGATGAGGTAGGCGCCGGACCCCTTCTCGCGGGTGAGCGCGATAGCGAGCGAGCGCGACGCTGTCAGCGGCTCCACCTTGTGCTTTCGCCCGGAATTGACGGTCGACAGCCGCAGGATGTCCCAGCGCGCCTGGTGCTCGAGGGCCGCATCGAGCAGCTCGGCCAGATCGTCATCAAAATCGAGATCGTCTTCCAGAACGAGCGCGAACTCGGCATGGCTGCCGAGGAAGCGCCTTGCGCATGCGACATGGCTGAGATAGCAGCCGATCTCGAAAGGGTTCGGCCGGCGGCCGTGCCGGCTGAGATAGGCTGCTTCGTCAAAGCCCGGATGCGGCAGGCTCAGCCCTGCCCCATCGACCGCCGCCACGCGCTCGAAGGCAAGGCCGAGGCTTGCCAGCAGGCGCTCCATTCGAAACCGGCGCAATGGCGCACGGTCGAGATTGATCAGGTAGGTGTTCACCCGCAGGCTGACCGGATGAAGGGCGGGCATTAGGGCGGCAGGTGTAGCGCGCATGTTCATGAGAAAGCTGACCTCGACTTGGCAATGATGGCGCCAAGCCTGCGCTCCAAACCTCACGGGGACCTCGCTGGAACTATACATTTTGGTAAAGTGCGAGGGTCGAACGGCCGGGGCTGCATTAAAGCCGCGAATGTTTCCAGCCGCGCTCGACGCGGCGCAGAGAAAGGACTTGTCTCTTACCGTTTCGCAGTTCTGCCATATATTTCAAAATATGAGAGTCCGGCGGACGATTGTGTGGCGTTTGGAGCTTTGGCGGTGGATGCCGTCAATCCTTGCTTTGCTGCTGACGTTGTTCTCGGCTTTGGGCCTGGCGACGCCCGCATCCGAAGCTGAGCGTGTCGCTATAGTCCTGAAGATGAACGGGGCGATTGGCCCGGCGACGACCGACTATGTAAGACGCGGCCTTCAACGGGCCAATGAACGTGGCGCCAGCCTAGTCGTCCTGCAGATCGATACGCCCGGCGGTCTCGACACGTCGATGCGCGACATCATTCGGGCGGTTCTTGGCTCGTCGATACCGGTTGCGAGTTTCGTTGCACCCAGCGGAGCACGAGCCGCCAGCGCCGGCACCTATATTCTTTACGCAAGCCATATCGCGGCAATGGCACCGGGCACCAATCTGGGTGCGGCGACGCCGATCGCACTTGGCGGCCGACCATCCGATGGTGACCGAAACGACAGCCCTGATACGACCGGCAAGCAGCGGCAAGTGCCGCGCGATGCCGGCGAGGCGAAGGCGATCAACGATGCGGTGGCCTATATCCGCGGGCTTGCGGAACTGCGCAATCGCAACGCCGACTGGGCGGAGCGCGCCGTGCGCGAGGCCGCGAGCCTTTCCTCCGCCGCAGCTCTGCGTGAGAAGGTCATAGATTTCACGGCGGCCGATATAAACGATCTCCTGGCACAGGCGCAGGGCCGGGTCGTGCGGGTCGGTCAAACGGATGTCCGGCTCGAAACATCGGGTCTCATCGTCCAGGAACTTGAACCGGACTGGCGAACCCGCCTGCTTTCGGTGATCACCGATCCGAACATCGCGCTGATCTTGATGATGGTCGGTATCTACGGCCTGATCTTTGAATTTCTGACGCCCGGGACGCTGGTGCCGGGAACGATCGGCGGCATCTGCCTGCTGCTTGGTCTCTATGCTCTGGCCTTGCTGCCGGTGAGTTTTGCGGGCCTGGGGCTGATCGTTCTCGGCGTGGGTCTGACGGTGGTCGAGGCGCATTCGCCGTCCTTCGGCGCACTCGGCGTCGGCGGCGGCATCGCACTGGTGCTCGGCGCTACCATCTTGTTCGACACGGATATACCCGGGCTTAAGGTTTCCTGGCCGGTGCTTGGCGCAATCGCCGTCGCCTGCCTCGGTCTTAGCCTTATCATTGCCCGTCTCGCCTTCATCTCGCGCGGGCACGATGTCGTCACCGGCGGCGAGCAGATGATCGGAATTTCAGGCAAGGTCGATAGCTGGACGGGCATCTCGGGCTACGTCATCGCTCATGGCGAGCGCTGGAAGGCCGTTTCAACTGAGCCGCTTGCCGCCGGTGACCGCGTGAAAGTGACCGGTCGGGATGGGTTGACGCTCGAAGTGGCCCGCAGTTCGCAGGAGGCCTAGCGGCCTTCAGATGCAGGAGGAAAAGCCATGGGCATGTTTGCAGATCTCGCCTTCTATCTTGTGATCATCTTTATTCTGCTCGTCGTCGTCGCATCTGCGATCAAGATCCTGCGGGAATACGAACGCGGCGTGGTTTTCACGCTTGGCCGTTTCACCGGTGTCAAGGGGCCCGGCTTGATCCTGCTCATCCCCTATGTCCAGCAGATGATGCGGGTCGACCTGCGCACGCGGGTGCTCGACGTGCCCGGCCAGGATGTCATTTCGCATGACAATGTCTCGGTCCGCGTCAGCGCGGTGATCTATTTCAGGGTCGTCGATCCCGAGAGGTCGACGATCCAGGTCGAGGACTTCATGATGGCGACGAGCCAGCTCGCCCAGACGACACTGCGCTCGGTGCTCGGCAAGCATGACCTCGACGAGATGCTGGCGGAACGCGACAAACTCAACATCGACATTCAGGAAATCCTCGACGCCCAGACCGATGCCTGGGGCATCAAGGTCGCCAATGTGGAGATCAAACATGTCGACATCAACGAATCGATGATCCGCGCAATTGCCCGTCAGGCGGAAGCCGAGCGCGAGCGGCGCGCCAAGATCATCAATGCCGAAGGCGAGCAGCAGGCTGCAGCCAAACTGCTTGAAGCAGCCGAAATCCTCGCCAGGCAACCCGAGGCCATGCAACTTCGTTATTTGAGTACATTGAACGTCATCGCCGGCGAAAAGACCTCGACGATCATATTTCCTTTTCCGATGGAGTTCGGCAATTTGATGCCGCCCAAACCGGACCGATGACGACGCCTTGAATGCGTGGTTTTTGCCGATGGAGCGATGGTCCTGCGGTTGAAAGCATGGGTACGTGGAGGACGAGAGCCTTTCTGTTACGGCCGGGGCTGCATTCTTACGGATTGGTATGATCCCGGCAAAGTGGGCGCAAGAATGCCGCGCTACCAGCTCTCGTGCGGCACGCAGTGGACGCCTCCCTTCCCGCGATCGAAACCGACAACCACCGCGCCTTCGATGACGACAGCGCCCCACTGCGTGCCGCACCGGATGATCCTTGGCAACGGAGTCCTGGGGATCCGGCTAAGACGGCCCCAACCTCCGTCATTCCAGGCCTTGAGCCTGGAATCCATGCCCACGGCTGACGGAGGCGAGAGTGGATCCTCGGGTCAAGCCCGAGGAGGACGGAGCGGGGGGTGAGCTTTGGAGCAAGGACAGCGACGCATCCGGGCATGATCGACGGTTGAGAACTTCTCTGCCGACGCGATCGTTAAATTGATGGACAGCCGGATCGTCTGGATCGCGCTTCAAGGTCGGCATCACCGATCCCTGCCTGATAACTATCATCATCGATCGTGTTCCGCCCAGTTGTGTCGGCATCGTTTTTCAAGAAAAGTTGCGACATGCGACAATCCCCGCTCAGAGATCGCCGCCTGCCCCTCATCCGGCTGCCGCCACCTTCTCCCCGCTCGCGGGGAGAAGGGAAAATGCGGCGACCTCTCCGTTCCCCGCCACGTCTCGCGTGGCACGTCCCCTCTCCCCGTCTTTACGGGGGTCCGCAGGACGGGTTGAGACCAGTGGCTCGACCCCGGTAGGTTAGGGTGAGGGGCAGTCCTCGGCGTGATCCAATCGTCCGGCTTTGCGCCGGCTGTTCTAGGCGTTGTCAGGCTCGGCGATGTCCTCATCAAAGCGACCGCGCACGAGGAAAACATCGGCTGCCTGTTTGGCGATCGGCTGAATCCGCTTCGGCCATCCGGTCGAAATCAGGCCATCGTCGGTCATGAAACGCGGAGTAGCGTTGTAAGCGTCACGCATTGCCGCGAGAACGCTTTCTGCAGCCTCGGTTTCTCGATCGGTCATCGCAGAGAGATGCTGCATAGGCCCCTCATCGGGGAACCAGTCGAAGAACCAGTTGAAGTATTCCGCCCATCCAAGATGCCTGACAGCCTCGTCGCCCTCTGACAGGACGTCGAAAAGCTCAATGAAGCGGTTTCGAATGCGCTGATCCAGCAGGCGCAGAGAGATATCATCGGTCATACGCTTTTGAAACATATCGGCGATCGAAGCCCAATTAACGGCAGGCGTTGATCGGGGGATCAGCCGATTGAGGCGTACCTATCGGTGCGAGGACAACTATTCGCAATACTGCAACAGGGGATAGCGTCGGGATGGTCACGCCTCGCCGCCAAGGATGGCCCGTTGGCGAAGGTGCTGGAACTCTAACGACGAATCTTTGGCCTTGTCACCGCGGTTTGCAGGGGATCGATTGCGGGCGTCTTGACGATAGCCTAGAATCCGCAAATGCCTCTCGCTCGAAAAATCGTCCTTCACTCACCCCTTTCCGATGAAGCGCTTCTGACGGGTTTTGTGGAGCAATGCCTTGCCGAAGGCGTATCATTGCTCGCGATCGTCGGGGCGGGCGCCAACGATCTGGAAGAAAGGGTCGATTGGATCGTTGTCGGCGACGGCTCAGATCCGAAGCGATTTCTCTGCACCACGTCGCATCCCGACGAGCCGCTCGACGATGTCCTGAACCTGGCGAAGGCGTGGGAAGCCGACCCTGGTGATAATGTGGAGCAGGTCTTCCTCTAGTTCGCCTCAGCTTGGGCATTTCGTCCTGACGGATCAAACAAACACCCAGGCTTGAGTCACTTCGTCCCCAGGACCTGGGCCTGCGCAACGCCGTCAACCCCTCCACAGCCGTTGCTGTGGCTGCATCTGGCGCAGATGTTCGTAACCCATCACCGTGACGTTGCGCCGTGTAAGTCTGGCTCCCAGGGAGCGGGTCACAACCGCTTCGAACAGTCTTCGTAAAGGGGAAAAACTTGGCCGAGAATGATTATGATGCGTTCGCGGCGGCTTATGACGCCGATAACGAGGTCAATGCCTGGAATGCCTATTACGAGCGGCCGGCTATTCTTGCCCTGTTTGGCGACGTCGCCGGGCTTTCCGTGCTCGATGCGGGATGCGGCGGTGGGGCGCATGCGGCAGCGCTGATCGAGCGCGGGGCTGTCGTGACCGGGATCGACGCCAGTGCCGGCATGCTTGAAATCGCGCAGCGTCGCCTGGAAGGGCGCGCGCGGCTGCTATCGGCGGATCTCAACAAACCATTGCCGTTTGCGGACAAAGCTTTCGATCTGATCCTCGCCTCGCTGGTCATGCATTATCTGCCGGACTGGTCGAGGCCTCTTGCGGAATTCAACCGGCTGCTGCCCGAAGGCGGCCGTCTGGTTCTTTCCACCCACCATCCCTTCATGGATCACGCCTCGACCGGCCGCGACAATTATTTCGAGACCTACAGCTTCGATGAGACCTGGCAGCGCGGCGGAAAGGATATCGCCATGCGCTTCTGGCATCGGCCGCTGCATGCCATGTTCGCAGCACTCAAGTCGGCCGGATTTCAGATCGACACCGTCAGCGAGCCCCAGCCGGATCCGCAAGCCCGCACGCTTTTTCCGCAGGCCTATCAGAGCCTGACGACCAAGCCGCGGTTCCTGTTCTTCTCGGTGGTGAAAGCGTGACGACAGGTGCTGGCGTTGGGGTCTCTTGACTCTATCGGGCGTGGTGTTCCGAGGTGCCGGAGAATGAGACGGTCGCGGAGCTGTTCCTGCCGTTGAAATAGCACAGCCGGACGGCAGCTTGTCCCATCTGGTCGCCAGAAGCGGACAAGCCGTTGTCCACCCCGGTGAAGGTTTTTCGTCATCGAAGGATAAGGCTGCTTTGCGCCCCAGGAGGGTCACGGAGCGACCGGACAAGATCGGGCGGTAGACATCGTTTTTCGCCTCCTGCGCGGTCGTGCTTCATTGCGACCACACACCACGCCGCGTCCAAGTAACGAGCGAGTTCCGGTCGTTTGCCAAAATTGCGCCGGCCAGACCCATGAAAGAATGAAGAGCCGTCGGCGAAGACCTGGTGTATGCTAGGCGACGGGATCCGTCACACGTGAGGATCGTCATGGTCGGTTCACCAGCAACTGCCACCCTTATCCTCAACGGCAAGGTTGTCGTCGACCTGGAAGGCGAGACGCTCCGTCTTGAGAACGGCGATGCAATCGCCCTCAGGCCGCAGGCCTTTGCGGTCCTTCGCCACCTCGTCCAGAACGCGAACAGGCTGGTCAGCAAGGCCGAGCTGCTTGAAGCCGTCTGGGGAGGCGCCGCCGTTACCGACGACAGTCTCGTTCAATGCATCCACGAGATCCGGCGAGCGCTCGGCGACGAGCGGTATGCGGTCTTGGCCACCGTCTCGCGGCGGGGCTACCGCCTGTCGCTGGAGCGTAGCGACGAGAGTGCGCTCGGCGGCCCTTCCATCGCCGTGCTGCCGTTCGCCACCATGCGCGGCGACGAGCCCAATGACTACTTCGCCGATGGCCTGGTCGAGGACATCATCACCAACCTCTCGAAGATCCCGGGTCTGTTCGTCATCGCACGCAATTCCTCCTTCGGCTTCAGGGGCGAGAAAGCTGATCTGCGCACAATTGCCGCCGAACTACGCGTTCGCTACCTGCTGCAGGGCAGCTTGCGGCAGTCCGGGGGGAGGCTGAGGATCAATGCCCAGCTTGTCGACGGCGCATCGGCCACTCATGTCTGGGCCGACAGGTTCGAGGGCGCGGCAACGGACGTGTTCGATCTCCAGGATCGGTTGACTGAGCAGATCGTGGGCTCGATCGAACCGAGTGTTCGCCGTGCGGAGATCGAGCGTGCGCACCGCAAGCGGCCCGAAAGTCTGGACGCGTACGATCTCTACCTTCGGGCGCTGCCGCACGCCCACGCGAACACGCCCGTCGAGACGGACAAGGCCCTGCAATTGCTGGCGCGCTCGATCGAGCTTCAGCCCGACTATGTCGCTGCGCATGGCTATGCCGCATGGTGTTACGAGCAGCGCTACCTGCGCAACGGGTTGGATCCCGCAGACAAGGCGGCCGCACTCAGCCACGCCGATATTGCGTTAGGCATCAACAGCGACGACCCGCAGGCGATGAGCATCGGCGCGTTCGTCCGCGCCAACCTCACCCGGGACTACGACGCCGCCGTCGAGGTGCTCGACCGGGCTCTCGCATTGAACAACAATTCGGCCCTGGCCTTTGGCTTCAGCGCTTTGGTCAGTGCCCACAGCGAGCGACACCAGCGGGCGGTGGAACATGCGCACAAGGCGCTGCGGCTGAGCCCGCTCGACGATCCGCTGAGCTACCATCCCTACTGCGCACTCGCCCTGACCCACCTCTTTGCCGGCGCCTTCGCCGACGCAGCCAGATACGCCGCTCTGGCGGTCCGGGCAAATCCCGGCTTCAGCATCCCGTACGCCTATCTGGCGGCCAGCCACGTCGGCCTTGGCAATGTCGAAGCCGCGCACTCTGCGGCACGACGACTGATCGAGGTGGCGCCGAATTTCTCGGTCGGCGGCTACGTGCGAACGAACCTGTTTCAGCCGTACTTGATGGACGCGCTGGCAGCGGCCTTGCGAACGGCAGGGCTTCCCGAATGAGGCCGGCCGGCGCGGACCAAACCGCGCGTCAGATGCGGCGCTGTCACAAGCCGCCGGTCCCCAGATCATATCCGTTGGACGGATAGACCAGTCGAGCCGCGATGCGAACAACATCTGCGTCATGAAACGTCCATGACGCATCTCCTGCCTTGGTCGGCGTCGACGAATTCGCGGACGACCATATCAGCAAATGCTTTTCCAATTCGAAACAGGGTCGGGCAAAGATGCCGATCGGGGAAATATCGTCATTTGATCGGAGTCCGTTCGTTACATGCGGCAGGACCTCGCTCACAATTGCCGGCGGATTTGCGACCTGCCGCCCCCGGAACACTCAAGATGAATCGCGCTTTGTATTTCTCAGCTATTCTATCGACGCTGTCTTGCTGGAATGGCGCTACCGCCCACGACACCGAGTCGGGATGGATCTATCCACCCGCTTGCTGCCGAGGGGACAAAGAACGAGGCGATTGCCACGAAATTCCGAGTACCAGCGTGAGCACCGGTCCTGACGGTTTCAGAGTGCAGCTCAATCCGGGCGACCATCACCTCGTCACAAAGCAACACTTCTTCCGAATTCCGTATGGTGACACCATTCCGTCCGGAGACAGTCATTTTCACATTTGCTTGCACCCAACCGAAGACCACGCGAACTGCTTCTTTGCCCCTCCTTACGGATTTTGATTTGCGAGGCATCGGAGGCGCCGCCTGCGGGCGGGATGCTGACAGTCAGCTTATTGTTGGAGGCACCACAAAGCAGCCAGTGGGTCGGACGACCTCACCGGTGAGCTCACCCATGCGCTCCGTCTTGACCCCCGAGCAGGGCGGTCCTACAAGACAGACCATGGCAACACACCTCTGATTGGCCGCGCCTTGCGGCCTTGAGCGAAGCGCAGTCCTGCACGACACCGCGGGGCCACTTCCACTTGCCAAGCCAAAATCAGAGATTTTCCAATGCCCACGCTCTACCTCACTTGCGGTCTTCCCGGCTCGGGTAAGACGTCGCTCGCCAAGATAATCGAACATGAAGCATCCGCCCTCCGTCTGACCGGAGACGATTGGATGCACAAGCTTTACCCCGACATCTCTACTCCGGAAGCCGAAACTGGTCCGTGCCGAGGCAGAGTCGAGAGCCTGCAATGGCAGATCGCCCTGCGTGCCATCAGGCTTCAGTGTAACGTTGTCGTGGATTGGGGAGTGTGGTCACGGGCAGAACGCGACACCTGCCGGGAGGAAGCTCGCGCAGCTGGTGCCCGCGTCGTCCTCTGCTTCCTCGACGTTCCCTTTGATGCGCTTTGGGACCGGGTTTCCCGACGAAACGCCGAGCTTCCAACCGGCACGTTCGACATCTCGCGGGCGGACCTGCTTAGGTGGTCGAAGCTGTTCGAGCCGCCAACCGCCGAGGAGATGGCGCTTTACGATCGGCAAACCCATCCAGCCATCACCGCCCTTAGATGAAACGCCACAGCGCTGGGGGTATTCTCAGTCTGCGTAGCAGGCGGGCCCGGGCCAGCTCGCTGGTGAGGACACCTCGCCTTCTTCCCCGGGGGCCGGAGCACGGGACGGTGGCGGAGCTGTTCCTGCCGTTGAGTGGCTCATCTTCGAAAGTGGACGAAATGTTCCAATCCATTGTCACCCATTGACGTGAACAGGTTTCACCCCAATACGGTCAGGCCAGCCAGACGACAACAGGAGTGTAATCGTGAGCGAACCGACCGTAGCAGATGCAACAAACCGCATTTATGAGTCGCTCCAGGCGGACAACGCCGACATCGACGTGCATATCGCGGCCCTGAAGGCAGCGTTGACGCGGGCGGGTGTGAAAGAGGCCGTATTCGACCCGGCCAGGCTCGTGCAGAATAACCGTTCTGGCAGGAAGCGGATGGAGGCCTACTTTCGGCAGCGCGGTGTCACGGTGAAATTCTCAGCCTCGTGAAGCCTTCCAGACGGCTGTCATCACCCTCAGTGGGGCTGACACTACGCATTGGCGTCGGACGCGAATGAAGAGCTCGCGTCGAAGTAACCTGGCTCGTGTTGCCCTTAGTGGCCGAGAGGGGGTTGCTTGCCCTTTCCCGACGCTCGGCGAGCGGGTGGACCATGAGAGTTGACCGAATGTGGGCTCGGTGCCGGACGGATGGCCGATCCACGTTACCTGGGCTGCGATGGCGCTGTCGCTCATGGCATGGGGCCGGGAGCTAAGCGACAGGCATCCGTCATTTCTTTTCCTGCCAATATCTTTGCCAGAGGTCGAGCCTGGGTTTCAGCGGATCGGCTCCGAACGTCACGCCGTGATTGGTGAAGTCGATGACCCTGTCGGCGAATGGGTCGTGGTGAGGCCATTTTGGCAGTGAGCCGCCATTGGGGTCACCGCTCGTTGCAAACTCGACCCAGTAAGCACTCGCCAATGTCGCCATGGCCCAGTCGGCAGGTGTCACCTTGTCTTTCACCAGTGCGCTTGGAATGTTGAGCATATACGGAATTTCGAAGCCGTGCGGAGTGCCTTTCCATGCCGGATCGTTGCGGAGAGCCTCGGCGACATAGGAGAAACGATACCACCACGTCGGCTGACCAGCGCGGATCATCTCGTCAGCGAGATGGCGGGATGGTTCGACAAGCATTTTGTCGGCCAGAACCTGCTGCTTCAGCTCATCGACAGACTGTTGGCCGGTCGGGTCGTAGAGGGTGCGGGCTTCGGCGGCATGCTTCCCGAACAGCGCGAACAGATCGTCCTTCGTCGCTGCCTGACCGAGACCGAGATCTCGATTATTTGCCCCGACGATGACGGGAACCGGCGCTTGACGGCCTGCCGCAAAAGCCGCTTCCGGCGTTTCGAGCAAAAACCGTCCGTCAATAATCGCGCCTGAGACGCCGATGACGGGCTTACCTGTCGACATTCCCGCCAGCACGTCTTGCGCCGATGCACCTTCGGTCAGCTTTTCTGCAGGCAGCGCCCGAAGGGCGATGAGAGCGTCGGCATCGCTCCCGTTGATCCCCAGCGAAGCCGCATAGTCCAACGCAGTTTTCTCTGCTTCTTTCAAAGGTGACAAAGGCGTGCTCTCAGCACGCGCGGTAGGGAGGCCCGGTGACTGTAGAATGGCGCCGCGGAAAAGCCCCCGTGACAGTGGCGATATCATGTGCGCCATCACCGAGCCGCCACCTGCCGACTCTCCGAATATCGTCACTTTCTTCGGATCGCCGCCGAAGGCTTCGATATTTTGCTGGACCCATTTCAAGGCTGCAAGCTGGTCCATGTAACCATAGTTGCCGACGGGCTCGTCAGGGGATTCCTTCATCAGCGCCGGATGGGCAAAGTAGCCCAATCGGCCTACACGGTAGTTCATGCTGACGAACAAAACTCTCCGGGCGGCCAGCTGGCCACCGGGATATTGAGGGGTGTTTCCCTGGGCAAGAGCGCCGCCATAAATCCAAACCATCACCGGCAGGGGTGTTCTGGAACGCTTGGCGGGTGTCCAGACATTGAGGGTCAAACAATCCTCTGACTTCGGCAAGTCGTCGGTCTGCATGCAGGACGGACCGAAATCGCGGGCATCCTTGATACCGCTCCATCTCTCCGCTGGTCTCGGATTACGCCATCTCAGATCACCAACCGGCGGTGCCGCATAGGGTATGCCTTTGAAGCTGACGACCGTGCCCGACCTCTCACCCTTCAGCATTCCGCTGTCGATCGTAACGGTGTCGTCTGCCGCACCTAACCGTGGCGCCAACGTCAGCTGACACGATGCGACGGCCAAAAAGAGCAGAAACGTGCGACTGCCGTCCACAAACACTGCACTCTCCACCGCTAAGCCGAGACAGTTGGGAACAAACTACTCCCATGGAGCGGCAACGAAATGGGTTCATCCGACGTCACCCGGCCCTCGTCCCGCCGCAAGCCCCCTGCTCGCCCACGAGAACAGCGGCGGCGGCATCTGGTGCGGGCGCGCTTTCGCTCTCCGAAGCCACTGAGATCTGACCTAAGCGATTTTGCCGACGGTGATGAAGAGCCGTCGGCGAAGCGCCCATTCCGGCCGTTCGGGCAGCGTTGGCGATATCCTAGAGCATGATGCCGAAAAGTGTGGTCGGTTTTCGGGCGACATCATGCTCCAACTATTTAATTTAGAACAGGATTCAGATTTTAGGCCGACCGGGCCTAAAATCATCCTGTTCTAGGAGCTGCCGTTCTTCATCGCTTCCGCGGATGACCAGATCGGGTGGAATTCCGACTGGCGGCAAGCGGGGATCGGTGGTGTCTTACTTTACTGCCGAAAAGGCGGTCGGTGACAACAGCTGGCTAGATATATTGGAGAGGATTTGCCCGTCGCGCTCTGACTCGTCGCGGGCCTTAAGCCATGCAGGATCAGTGGTGAAAGCTTTCCATTTCACCTCGCGATCGGCTAGCGATTCCCAGGCGATGAGATAGGTGAGACGCTGGCTGCTTTCGCCCACGATTGTGGTGAAGAAACCCGCCTGCTTGATGCCGTGCTTGTCCCATATTGCCAGCGTATGTTCGGCAAAGCGGTTGAGCAGCGCGGGCAATCGGCCGGGCAGGCAGTCGTAAATTCTGAGCTCGTAGATCACAGTCTTGCTTCCTTATGTCCCTTGAGAACGACATGTGTTTGGCACTTGCTCCCCTGCGCCCACAATGTCCTCAAAACTTGCAGCAACGTCAATTTCACGGTGGATCCGTCAATATCCCTATTAGAACAGGCCCTGCAGGTATGTGCGAACCGCTAATCTTCTGTCAATCCGATCGCCTGTGTTTAGGCGTGGCAATTTTGACCCCCGGCTTGAGCCACTCCATCAACCACCCCTCGCCCCGCGCAACGCCGTCAATCCCCTGCGCAGCCACAACAACTGCTGCGGCGGCATCTGGCGCAAATGTTCGTAATCCATCACCGTGACGTTATAGACCATGCTCCTCACCTGCGGCCCATCAGGGCAGCGCAGAAGGATGCCCTGCAGCGCCATCATGCGGTTGCTGGCCTTGCGGGCGCGGTCGGCGAAGGTTTCGGTGACTTCGCCTTCATGGCCTTTGACGGTAAAGAGCGATTGCGCTCTCGGGCTCGGGGCCGGGATGCCTGTCGTCTTGTGGTAGCGGGCGATCGCCTCCGCATAGTCGTCGCCGGCCTGGCGCTGCTCGGCGGTGATCAGGCCGTCGAGGAACATGCGGCCGAGGGTGTAGCCGGCAAAGGGGCTCTTGACCGTCTCGTCATCAACCGTCCGGCCGAAGCCGTGGATGCGCCGGCGGGCTGATATTGCCACGCTGATATTGTCCTTCTCGGTTTCGAAGGGCTTGATCTTGCCGCAGGGAAAACGCTCGACATTTTCCTTGCGCGGCCGGCCGGCGCCCTTGTTTGCCCGTCCTGTCTTCATTTTGGTGGCTTTGCCGCCCATGCTGATGGTCCTTCTATCGAATGATGCCGTTTCTGAGTGCCGCGGCGACCAGCGCCGTTTCCTTGAAGACGCCGAGCTTCATCTTGGCGTTGGCAATGTGCGTATTCACCGTGATGTGGGAGATGCCGAGAATGGTGCCAATCTCGGCTGCCGTCTTGCCCTCCGCCATCCAGCGGATCACTTCGGTTTCGCGTGGGGTGACGTTGCTCATGGCTCTGCATACCCATCGATGCACGGCACGCGCGGCATCGTCACATGCGCGCCCGACAGGGTCACTCGCGTCACGCGGTCGGGGTGGCGGATCGGATCGACGGGCGGGCCTGCCTTCGGCTGCGGATGCCAGGTATCCTGCCTGGAGGGGAACCTGTCGCGGTTGCGGTGCGCCATGTTGATGACGGTGTTCTTTTTCGAGCCGAACAGGTTGGCGATCTCTCTCGCCGACAGCCCTTCCTTCCAGAGCTTTTCCGCCTTGACGATCTTGTCTTCCGTCCAAAAGGTGATGGTCATCTCACTGCCTCCTCGTATCGTGCGGCCCTTGCAATGATCGGATTGTCGGGAAACATCCTGGCGAGCTCCCGCTTGGCGCTGCGGCTGCCATTGGCGGCGTCCCGCAGCAGCTGCATCTTGTAGGCCGGGACTTTCGGCTGCGGCGTCTCGGGCTCGGCTTCCATGCGCGGGCGGCTCTCCGCCTCGATCGCCGCCTGCTGATTGCGGCATTGCTCGGCAAAACTGGCTGAGCTCGGGGCGAAGGCGCGGTTATGATCCCTGACCTTTCCGGAGATGAAGAGTTTGGCGGCCTGCCAGACAGCCTCCAGCGGAATGCCCTCGATCGCGACGAGATAGGCGCGGATCTGCATGTCGGGATCAGTGCCTCCGGATGCCGGGAAACCCGAAAGCATCCCAGCTATGATCTTCACCGGAGAGGAAATCTCTTGCGGCATCGACTGTCGTCCTTCTCGTACTGCTGTTGATCGACCCGGCTTCCCTCGCCTTCTCCTTGAGGTACCAGTCGCATTTGATCGCCTGCCAGCCGCGGAAGATCTGCATCTCGGCGGCGCCGACCGGATCGCCGGTCATGAGATATTCCCTCGCCTGCATCCTGGCGGCATAAGCCGTCAGCGGCTTTTTCAGCGTGCGCTTGCGATGCTCGATGATCGCTACCGCCAGGTCCTCCCCCAGCACCGGGCTGAGGATCTCCATGATCTCCTGGTTCGTTGTGTCCTTACCCATGCGATGTCCCTTTCCGGTTGAGATGGCCTCTTCAAACCCGCAGCCGCCGTCGCCCGCCGGCAAAATTGACCGGGGCGCCGGGCCTGGCGGTGCGGCGGGGAAACCGCCTGTTCTCTGAGCCGGCATGATCCTGCTGGGCGGTGTCGCCCTTCTCGGCGCTTCGAAGCCGGTGGATCTCGGTTTCCACCGACGGCACCGACGTGCCGAGGAGCGTGGCGATTTCGATATAGTCCCGGCCGCTGCGGAAGAGTTCGAGCGCGTTCATGTGGGCGCCTTGCTGCGCCGGGGCGGCCTTGAGCTCATTGCTCATCGTCTAATCTTTCTTTCGATTTCGAACGCAGCTCACCGTTCCCGCCGAAGCGGGTGGCTGGCACATCCTTATTTTCAAAATCATCGATGACGACCGGAGCCGGCTCTTGCGCGAGCAAAGGCTCCGGTCGTCTGCCAGGCCGCCGCCTGGGTGGGCACGGCATCGCCGCGCCCACTGGGCGCGACGATGTCGCGCCCAGGGATGCTGGCGTCGCCGAGGGAGGGCGACGACGCCAGCCACCGATAGCCGTCAGGGAGGGGCTGGGCTATCGGGGTTGGTGATCGGCAGAGCGCCGGGCGGGATCATCGTCTCGCTGATCTCTTCCGGTCGCGTCGGCCGGTCGCAATTTTCGCAGTGGCGCTCGATCACCTCGGCAATCGACAGCGCCTTCGCGCAGATCGGGCAGCCGGTGTAATGGGCGGCAATCAGGGCGGAGATGGTCATAGCGATTCCACCTCCCGGTTGGCGTTCAGCACCTGCTGCAGGGCCTTGGCGAGGAAGGGAATATCCTCATTGCGAACTGATATCACAGACATGCGCCCTCCCCTTGGCCCTTGCGGCCGGTGAATGACGACGCCGGTCGGCATGACCTCCATGGCGAGCTTCTCTTCGCTTGAGATGGTGAACCTCATGCCATGGTCTCCCCAGTCGGCAACGCTGGACCGTTGTTGATGATGTCGGTGCTTGTCATGGCGACTAGGGTACAATTAATACCCTATATGTCAAGCACATTAGGGCATGACATGTACCTTATTTTAGGGTATTTTTTATATCATGTTGAAAGATCAGGAACAATTTGAGCGCGAAGAACGCGCAAAGCGCCTCGTCATGGCCCGAAAGAATGCCGGCTTTGCCGGACCGAAGGCGATCGTCGATCGGTTCGGCTGGAATGCCAATGTCTACAAGGCGCATGAATCCGGCCGCAACGGCTTCGGCATTGCTGACGCGAAGAAGTATGCCCGCGCTTTCAAGGTCAATCTCAACTGGCTGCAGTTCGGCACCGGCAACGCGCTCGATCCGGATGAGCTGCCCGCCTCCGTCGCCGATGTGCCAAAAATCTCCTGGGTCAGCGCCGGCCAGCTGAGCGAGCAGGCGCCGATCACCGATTTTTCGGAATTCCCGACGGTCGCCGCACTCGACCTGCCGGATGGCGAATGGATCGCGCTCGAGGTCGAAGGCAATTCGATGAACAAGATCTCGCCGCCCGGCTCGATCATTTTCGTCAATCTACGCGACAAGCGCCTGGCGCCGAACGCGCTTTATGTCGTCGCCGACGAAACGGGTGCCGCAACCTACAAGCGCTATCGCCCGAACGACGACCCGCCCTTCCAGCCGGCTTCTTATGAGGACGTGCCGCCACCGGAATTCCAGGGCGCCGTCACCATCGTCGGCCGCGTCCGCCGATCGATCATCGAGATGTGAGGATCCATGCCGGGCGCGCTCGACGATCTCACCGTTTTTGGGTGTACTACCGGCACCCGTGTGCGCACATCACCAAGCTGCCGGGCAGATCAGCAGAAGATAACATTGGAGGGGAAATGCTTGCTTTTATGGGAACATGGCCGGCGCCGGTTGTTTACGGCCTGGTTGGGGGGATATTCGGGGCGATTGGCGCGGCTGTCGGCCATCTGGCGGCCAAGCGATTTCCGAACGCGAGAACGATCATTGTTGTTCTGTTTCTTGCCAGTTCAAGCCAAGTCACCAAGCTGATCGTCATTCCCAGAATTCAGAATGACGAGGCGAACGCTAACCTGCCGCAGAAGATAGACGCCATTACCACTCTTGAGCGCATCTCTGTCGAGGGAAAGACGGTCCGATATTTTTACCGTCTGAGCGATTCCCTCCCTTTAACGGATGGGGCCGTTATGAAGTCAGGCATTGCCTCGTCCGTGTGCACTTTCTGGAAGCCGAAGCTTGATTCGGGCGAGGCCGAACTCGCCGTCTACAACTACGCCTTCAAGGATG
Organism: Rhizobium sp. WYCCWR 11128; assembly: GCF_013416305.1. Classification (NCBI taxonomy): domain Bacteria; kingdom Pseudomonadati; phylum Pseudomonadota; class Alphaproteobacteria; order Hyphomicrobiales; family Rhizobiaceae; genus Rhizobium; species Rhizobium sp. WYCCWR 11128. Next base: position 24,107 of record NZ_JACCEZ010000007.1, on the reverse strand, counting down.
GGCAGTCGAGTTTCGATCTGAGGGCAAGCGATTGCCGATAACGTCGCGACGTCAGGTCGTCCGTTAAAGGATATCTCAATGATTCAAACGTCTTACAATGGGTAAAAGATGCTGAAACCGACATCGCGCGCAGGCAGAATCTGGTTCTATATCGTGACCTTTGCGGTGTTTCTCCTGGCGTTCAGCGCCGCGCGGGAGATCTATGGTCTTTAGGATTTCGCTCTGAATCTTGCCGGATGGCATCCAGACCCGCCTCGATCACCTCGTCGGTGATTTCGATTTCGTTGCGCATGGCCGGCCCTCCTTTTTTCTCGTAGCATCATGCTCCAACTTCAGTTCTCATTCCTCTCTCTTCAGCTCAGGAAGAGAAGGTTCCTGAAGGCTGGTGAGGGAGGGTTCCGGCCAAAGCTTCCCCCTACCCCATGAGCAAAGCCCATGAAGCTGGGAGAGCATTGGCCAAGTCCTGAAGGCCGGAGCCGGGATGGGACACGTGCCAGAGGGGCCATTCGCTTCGCCCTCGTCCTGATTTTCTGACAGCGCACTTAAGGACTTTCGCTTCCCGCGCCGCTGGGCTTCGTCAGCTCGGGAGTTGCACCCGGTCGCCCAATCACTGGCCCGAGACATAGACCTATGATTCGTACCTCGTCAATCGTTGGGGTATTTTTTATACCTTCCATGGTTGACGTAATCGGGTATGATATATACCTTTCCTTCACAAGCCGATCAGAGGCGCGAGAGGACAGGGCGATGCAGCACATTCGCAGAATCGAGACCGAGGAAAGCAAGCGGGATGCCCGCTGGAATGGCGCGCAGACGATCGGCGACTGCCGCGCCTATATGGCGATCGAGGCCCAGCGCATGGGCGCGCTCGGCTTTGCCTTCCTGCGCCGCCCCGAACATTCGATCCGCGGCCCGTCCTGGCTGCGCGGGGCGGCGGCTTCCGTCGAGGAGCACTACCGCTATGCCCGCGAGATCATGGGCATCGCCAACAACGATCAATTCTACGCCTGAGGGGAACGGAGATGTCTGCCGCCAACCTTACACCTGGTTCCACCGACAGCCCTTCCCTTCCTGCCGCCCGACAGGCCGGGACAGCCGAAAAGACCGGCGCCAAGGCCCGCTTCACGGCCGAGGCACCCGATCTCCTGAGGGCGCTGGTGGAGGCCGAACGCTTCTTCGACGGCAGCAAAGATCACGGCTGCCCACTTCACCGGAAAATCCTCGCCGCCATCGACACGGTGAAAGGCGGCGCGTCATGAACGATTGCTTGATCAAAGCCTTTTCCGGCTGCGCCTGCCCGCCCGGCGAATGCGCACAAAAGCCCGCCACCCCGGCGCCGGTCACCTTCGTCTCGTGGCGGATCCAGGCCATCGCCTGCCTCGCCTTCGGCTTCCTCGCCGCGATCGTCTCGGCCGCCTGGATGGAGACGCAGTTCAAAACCCGGGATCTGCAAAACCAGGAGCAGGTGTCATGGAAGTGAGCCAGGGCTTTTGCCAACACCGCCGGTCAGGAGCTGAACTTGATGTCGCTGGCCTTCGCCGCCGTTATGAATGCGCGGCGCACCTGCTCCGGCCCGGCCGCATCATTGAACACATCAAGCACAAGCCGCTCCGCCACCTTGGCCGCCGGCGTCTGCTCGGGCCAGTCATTCAGCAAAGTGTTGCCGGCCTGAACGACATTATAGACCGTTCTCACCTTGCCATTGATGGTGATCTTCACCGGCTTGAACCTTCGTCGCCTGCTCATGGCGCCGCCCCCTCACACTGGACACGCGACTCAACGAATCACTTCAGGACTCGTTCCGGTTGATTCGAAAGTGCGGGCCATCGCACTCGATTCATGCGATGCCAATGCACCGCTCCCGTTCAGCCGCACCTCCGTTATAACTCTTCTGCAGAAAAATTATAACCGGAGAGAGGATGGGCTTTCGGCCGATTCTAAGCGACGCCGATACACCCTTGGAAATTCGCCCTCTTGAGTTCGTCGACGTCAATGTCTATTTTGACCATATATGGTCATTTAGAATCAGAGGCAGCAATGTCAACAATCAGCGTAGCAGAGGCAAAGGCCGGTTTCGCCGGTCTGGTCGATGAAGCGGCAAACGGGGAATTCGTGACGATCACGCGGCACGGAAAGCCCGCCGCCGTGCTTGTGTCCGTCGAAGCGGCCGAGGCCGCGAAAAGGGCTTTGAAGAAGCCACGGCCGAATTTCGGGGATTTCCTGTTGACCTTTCCCGGCGGGGTCGAGCAGGAGCGGAACCCTTCGAAAATGCGCGATATCGATCTGTGACCGCCTATCTTCTCGACACGAACATCATTTCGAAGCTCGCGCCGGGCAAGGCGCCGGCGTCCGATCCGGTGCGGGCATGGTTTCATGAGCAGGGCGAAGCCGATAGCCTGTTTCTGTCGGCTCTGTCGGTCGCGGAGATCGAGAAGGGAATGCGGAGCCTTCACCGTCGCGGCGGCATCGAGCGGGCAAAGTGCCTTTCGGCATGGCTGGACGTCATCACCGAGAGTTTCGGGGATCGGATCTTGCCGATGGATACCGTTGTCGCGCGCATCGTCGGCGCCCTGGAAGATGAAGCCGAGAGCCAGGGCCGTCATCCCGGGCTTGGCGACCTCATCATAGCGGCGACCGCGCGAGCCTACGACCTCACCGTCATTACGGAAAACCTGCGGCATTTCCAGCCGCTTGATGTGGCTGTTGATCTTCCCGCCGCGTTCCGGTCGGAGTGATCGTTGCCGTCATTTTTCGTCAGCTGAGAATTTCGGGAAACCGAGGGTCACAGCTGGTCGGAGTGGAGTGATTCGAAACACTCGACCCCCACGTCCCAAACAACAAGAATAATCTCAAAAGCCCTGCATTGCCGGGCTTTTTCGCGTTCGAACGTGACGCCAAAACACGCTCTGTTCCGCCCAATCATTGCCGTACCGCAACCGAACCGCATTTGGAGGATGCGCAACCAAGATCGGAACGGCAGTTGGATGATGAAGACACTGAGAGGGCGGCAGCCTGAACTGGCGGCCAATGCCAATGGCGCCGTCACGCAGCGCTCAGTTAGCCGGAGCGCTCGTCAACCCAGTGATGCGTGCCACGTCGACCGTCGTTTAATACCAGCGTCCCCGGCCGTACCAACCGCCGCCGCCTAGCAAAAGAAGTATCACAACGATGATGAGAAGGGTTGTGAGATCCATGTGCGTTCTCCTGGGAGGACCATCACCATCTCGTTTGCGCCCGACGGGCGTTGCTCATGGTGGGACTCCCTCGCGTATAACGGCGCTGGCCGGGGTTGGTTCCATTCGATGGCCCCTACCCGGCCGGCGGCGACCCGGGCGGATAGACCGGCGCGGCAGCAAATTTTTCACGTCCGCAAAATTCGCAATTTGGGGTGTGGCGCCATGGCAGCGAGTCAATGCCCGCCCGCCAGCGCGATGACGGCGACGACGTAGGATAAGGCAATCATGAGATAGGCGAGTTGGAGCAAGGTCACGGTCCAGCCTTTCGTTGGTGGACCTCCCATATATTCAGACTTTTGCGGCTGGTCATGTCCGTAAAAAGCCCGGACTTATGCGGCAAATGCCACAAGACTCCAAGTCAACTAGGGCGTGAACTCATAAAACGCAGCCATAATCGGAGGCGACGGGGGTCCGCTCGCCAATGGTTGCATCTCCTGATAGGATCAGCATCACAAGCCCCGATCTGGAGGCCTCGCATGCCCTGCAGCAGCGCGCTCGCTCCGTTCGTCATCGCCGCTCTCGTGGCCCTCGGTCCGCTGCCGGCTGGAGCGCAGAACAATGCTGCGCCACCGCCGCCGGCGATCTCCCAGAAGGCCAAGCTTTGCCAGATGTGTCACGGTAGGAAAGGTCTGCCGACTGTTAAGAACACGCCGATCATCGCCGGCCAGCACGAGTCCTCTTTGCTGATAGCTTTGCAGGAATATCGCAATGGAGCGCGCACCGACGACCTCATGGGCCGGATCGCGAAGAATCTTTCCGAAGACGACATGAAGGCGCTTGCGGCCTACTTCTCCGCACTGCCCTGGCCCGCCTACCGCGAGCCGGCCGACGCAGCGAGCATTACCCGCTTCCAAGCGCTCGACGTCGGGAAGAAGTGCACCTCGTGCCACCGGGAGGGTTTCGTCGGATACGCCAACACGCCGCGCGTCGCAAATCAGAAGCTGGACTACCTGATCAAAACCCTCTCTGACTTTCACGATAACAAGCGGCCGAACATGCCCCGCATGACGGCCTTGGTGCGCAATTTGTCGGCCGACGACATCGCTGCCATGGCTCACTATCTTGCCGGCCTCTGACGATCAGTTCGGGGTCGGCGATCCACCGAATAGGGCCGCCGAAATAGCGATCACTGCGTTACGGCGATCGGCACCTCTTTGCCCACGAACTAAGCATCGTATGTCCGCCGATATGGTGGAGCGACAGCCCAGGAGCCAATTCATCGACCTTGTCGTGAAATTGAAGGTCATGATCAATCGTTGCCGGGCAAAAATCGACATAGCAGCGACACAAACGAAAAACCCCGCCGGAGCGGGGTTTCTAGCTGGTCGGAGTGGAGTGATTCGAACACTCGACCCCCACGTCCCGAACGTGGTGCGCTACCAGACTGCGCTACACTCCGTGACCAGCGGCGCTTCTATAGAACAGCCTATCTGGTTGCACAAGCACCAAATTCCAAAAAGCCGGCGGAAATTTTGACGGGGTTGTGACCGGCTCGGGCGATGGCTGCTGCAGCAAAAAGCCACACCTGCCGCAAATCGAACGGAAGTCTCTTGAGAGCAATTTTCTTTTGCCGGGTTCCGCGCTAAAGGGCAGACGGGACAGGCGAAAACGCTCACGGGAGCGGCTTCGCAGCCAATGCGCTAGAGATCAGGACGACACGATGAATTTCCGCACCATGACCGCGGCCGGGCTTGCAATTGCGCTTGCCGGATGCACGACCATTCCTTCCGCCGGCAATCCGATCGAGGCCCGCTGGGTCGGCAAATCGGCCGGCATCTTCTTTGCCGCCTACGGGCCGCCGATCAGCGACAGCGAGCAAGGCTCGACCACCGTCTATACCTGGCGCGGCGGCTACAAGACCGTGCGCATTCCGGCGAAATATGCCGAAGGCGCCGACGGCAAGCGCGGCAAGCAGATTTCCTCCGCCCGCACCGCCTATCTGCGCTGCCAGGCCGAAATCACCACCAGCTCCGACTACACGATCCGCGACATCCGCACCGTCGCCGACATCCCCGGCGTCGACGGTCCGTCCTATTGCGCAGAGTTTTTGGCGCCTGAACAGAAGTAACGGACGGTTTGGTTGAGATGCGGGGCCGATGCTGTCCGGTTTGTACCGAGGGCAGCCCCTCATCCGGCTGCCGCCACCTTTGCCTGGGTCGAGCCACTGGTCTCGACCCGTCCTTCGGACCCCCGTAAACGGGGCGAAGGGACATGCCGCGACCTCTCCGTTCCCCGCTGCCTCTCGCTGCCGGAATAGCCACGGCGGTGCGTGGATACCCCCCTCTGCCCTGCCGGGCATCTCCCCCACAGGTGGGGAGATTGGCTAGGCTCACTGGCTTCCCCAAACAACTGGTGTCACAACCCGGCGGAAACGGTAGACGGGCAGGAAGGTTTGGCCACTTGTGATCTCCCCACCTGTGGGGGAGATGCCCGGCAGGGCAGAGGGGGGTGCCACACGAGACCCGCGAACCCTACGTCCTCACGCCGCCTGCTCCCCCTGCACCGCAGCTTCCGCCAGCTTGCGCGCCGCAACGAAATCCACCTTACCGGAGCCGAGCACCGGCACCTTGCCGATATTGACCTCGGCCGGGACCATCATGTCCATGGCGCCCTTGGATTTGGCGAAAGCGAGGAATTCGGCGCGGGTGGCGGTGGGGGCGTCGGTGAGCAGCACCAGGCGTTCGCCCTTCTTGGCGTCGGGCAGCGAGGAGACGACCGAGAGGGCACCCGGCCAGAGTTCGGCGGCGAGCGTCTCGACGGCGGCGAGCGAGATCATTTCGCCACCAATCTTGGCGAAGCGTTTGGCGCGGCCGCGGATCTTGACGAAACCATCCTCGTCGATGGTGACGATGTCGCCGGTGTCGTGCCAGCCGTCGACGAGCGGCTCAAGCACGCCGGGCTTTTCGGCGCGGAGATAGCCGGCCATGACATTGGCGCCGCGCACATGCAGCCGGCCGCCCTCATCGATGCCGGGCACCGGTTCGAGCTTCCATTCCATGCCCGGCAGGATTTTGCCGACCGTGCCTGACTTGTTGTACATCGGCGTGTTGATGGAAATGACCGGCGCGGTCTCGGTGACGCCGTAACCTTCCAGGATGCGCAGGCCGAATTTTTCCATATAGGTCTGGCGGGTCGAGGCCTTCACCGGCTCGGCGCCGGAGAAGATGTAGCGGATCGAGCGGAAGTCGTAAGGATGCGCCGTCCTCGAATAGCCGTTGAGGAAGGTATCGGTGCCGAAGATGATCGTGGCGTTGGAGGCATAGATCAGCTCCGGCACGATGCGGTAATGCAGCGGCGACGGATAGAAATAAACAGGCACGCCCGAGATCAGCGGCAGCACGGTGCCGGCCGTCAGCCCGAAGGAATGGAACACCGGCAGGATGTTGAACACCTTGTCGCCGCTGTGGAAATCGATGCGGGCGGCGGCCTGGGCGGCATTCGACAGGATGTTGCGGTGGGTGAGCACCACGCCCTTCGGCGTGCCCTCGGACCCCGAGGTGAAGAGGATGACGGCCGGATCATCCGGCTTACGCTTCACCAGCGGCCGCGCCTTTCTGAGAACCCCGAGGATCTTGTCCTTGAGTGAGATTTCGGCCCTGAGATCATCGAGCCAGACGATCGACACCTGCTTTTCCATCTCCTCGATCACAGCACCGAGCTTCGCCTGGGTGACGAAGGCGCGCGAGGTCAGCACATGCCTGACCTCGGCGGCCTTGCAGGCGGAGAGGATATTGGCGGCACCAGCGGTGAAGTTCAGCATCGCCGGCACCTTGCCCGCCGTCATCACGCCGAGAAGGGTGGCGGCCGCACCATTGGCATTCGGCAGCATGACGCCGAGGTTGGTTTCCGGAAACATGGCGCGGAATTTGGCGCCGAGCACGGCCGCTCCGGTCAAGAGCTTGCCATAGGTCAGCCGGCCGGTGACCGGATCTTCGACGGCAAGCTTTTTCATGCCGAATTCATGGCCGGCCTGAATGACGCGGTCGAGCACGGTGGAGGAGGTATCGGCGGTCTGGAACAGCAGGTTCGACATCACCTGGTAGAGGGCAGCACCTGCCGCGGTGCGGCGCTTGCGGCCTTTCAGCTCCGGCGGCACTTCCAGCTTCACCGGCTCGAGAATGGTGACCTTGACCTTGGGGAACAGCCGGCGGCGGATCTTGCCGTTGTCGAGATAGGAGAGATAGCTTTTCTCCAGCCCGTCGATCTTGACCGGCACGACCATCGAGCCGGTCTTGTCGGCGACCATTGCGGCGCCATCATAGACCTTCATCAGCGTGCCGGTCACCGTCAAACGGCCCTCGGGGAAGATGCCGATCGGGTTGCCATCCTGCACCACCTTGATCAGCGAACGTGTCGCCATCGGCTTTGTCGGGTCGAGCGGCAGGAATTTGCACATCTTCAGGAAGGGACGCACCCACCAGGCCTGGGCGATCTTGTAATCGACGGCAAAGGTGGGCTCTTCCTCGGTGATGGCAAGCGCCAGGGCGCCGTCGAGCAGGCTGACATGGTTGAGGGCGATGATAGGCGCGCGGCCGGCCTTCTTGATGTTCTCCAGCCCCTCGACCTCAAGCCGCATGAAGGCGCGGAACAGGATCGAGATGAAATCGCGGAAGGGATTGGTCGGCAGCGTCTTCAGCATCAGCCAGGCGACGGCGAAATTGATGATGCCAAGGCCGATCAGAATCTGAGGAATGGAAGCGCCGAGCGCCTGGACGGCGGCAACCAAGCCGAGGCCGACGGTGATGAACAGCGCAGACAGCACGTTGGCCGCACCGATGACGCGGGCGCGGCGGTCCTCATGCGCCCAGGTCTGCAGGGCGGCGAAAGTGGGCACGGCGATGAAGGCGCCTGCTATCGCCATGCCGGCGAGATCGATGGCGACGCGGATGGTATTCTGACCGGCAAAGAAACCAGCGATCGTCGTAGCATGGCTTGTGGAAGCCAAGCCCCAGAGGTTCCAGGCGAGATCGAGGCTGAAGAGGCCAAGCAGCGCCGTGCCGACAGGGGCCGGCAGCAGCACGATGCGGCCCGACGACATCCAGGCGGCAATGGCCGAGCCGACGGCGACGGCGATGGCGAAGACGGTGAGATAGGCCGGCACGACAAGCTCGGAGCCGCCGAGCAGCTCGGTCACCATGGTCGGCAGGATGGAGAGGACGAAGGCGCCGACCAGCCAGAACCAGCAATTCATCAGCGCCGAGCGCCACAGGCGTTTATCGGCGCGGATTTCCTTGACGAGGGTGTAGCTGGAGCGGATGACATTGCGGTCGATCTGAAGATCCGGCGCCTTGGAGCCGGTCGGCGGGATCATCCGGCTGGCCAGCCAGCAGAGCACCGAAAGCCCCATCATCATCGTGCCGAAGATCAGCACATTGTCGCCGCCGGAGAAGGCGAAGGCGGCGATGATCGTGCCGGCGAGGATGGCGATGAAGGTACCGCCCTCGATCCAGGCATTGGCCTTCGGCAGGTCACGGCGTTCGAGATGATCGGGCAGGATGCCGTATTTGATCGGCCCGAACAGCGCCGAAACGATGCCGAAGCCGAACAGCGCCGCCATCAGCACGAAGATGGACGAAAACGCGAGCCCGACGACGGCAAGGGCGGCGACCGCGATCTCGCAGCGTTTCAACAGCTCGGCAATTTTCGCCTTGTCATGCTTGTCGGCGAGTTCGCCGCCAAGTGCGGAGAGCAGCAGGAAGGGCACAATCAGGACAACGCCGGCAAGCGTCACCAGGGCGGCCCCTTCACTGGCCGACATCTTGAAGAGAATGAGGAACACCAGGGTGTTCTTGAGGAAATTGTCGTTGAAGGCGGTCAGGAACTGGGTCCAGAACAGCGGCGCGAATTTCCTGGAGGTCATCAGATTGTGTTGCACGGCGGGTCCCTCTTTCGACTGGCAGAGAAGGCCACAGAGTTGTTACGCAAAAGTTGAATGCGGTAACAACTCTGCGCTGTGGTTAACCAAGATCAATCTTCATCGTTACGATTGAACTTGACCAGGAGTTTCTCGGTGCGGGCATCCTCGACCTTGCGGATCAGCTTCTCGGATTCGGCATTGTCGCGCAGCGTCTTGGTGATATTCACCGTGGTCTGCACCAGCATCAGAATGCCCATGGCGAGATAGCCTTTGCCCCAGAGATCGAGCGGCATCATGTAGAGGCCAAGCGCCAGCATGAAGGCGGCCGAGCCGAAGGAGATGTAGGAGAAGCTGACCCAGCTTGCGGAATGTTTCTGGAAACTGTCGTTCATATCAGTGGTCCCTATGGTTCGATGGATGAATGGTTCGATGGATGCGATTTTAAGCGGCAGGCGTGATGCGGCTCTTCAGCCGCGCCAACACATCATCGGCGGATGAGCGCAGCGGCGCGCCGAAGCCGGCATTGGCAAGCTTTTCGATGATGCCGGCCGGGCGGATGGCGCCTTCCATGTCCTTCAGGGCGGCCGCCGTCAGCTCATTCTGGCTCTGGCGCAGGCGAAGGCGCGCCAGGGTCTCCTCGGCATCGTCGAGCGTGGCAAAGCCAGGACCGGCAACGACAACATCGAGCTTCTGCGCTTCCTGCGTGGCACGCGCCAGCCGCTCGCCACGCTGCAGCTCCTGCAGCCTTGCCTCGGAAGCGCGCACGATGCCCTTCAGCTTGTCGATCGCTTGAGTGAATTGGGCTTGCGCCTTTTCCGATGCATCGCGCTCGGCTTCGAGATAGGCGATCGCCTCGGCCGCCTCGCGGGCCAGGCCCTCATTGCCTTTGGTGAGTGCCGCGGAAGCGCGAACTTCGAGATCGCCGATGCGGGCAACGATGGTTGCGTGCTGCCCCTTCTCCTGTTCGTTCTGGGCGATGGCGACCGCCACACTGCGGCGAGCCGACTGGATCGACTGGGCGGCATCGCGGATCTGCTGGGAAAGCAGCGGCACGGCGTGGCAGTCGGCGAAAGCCTGCTCGGCATCATGCGCCCTGCCCCGCAACAAAATGGAAATCAGTTTGAACATTTCCTTCCTCCGGTTTATGAACGTTGTTCACGAGAGGTGTTATGCCAGAATCATGAACGTCGTTCAAGATAAATTTTGAACGACGTTCAAAAAATCGAAGTGGAATGGTTAATGGCCGGTAGGCGAGAAGAAAAACGCGAAGACCTGAAGGCCCGGCTGATCGAGGCGGCGCGCGAGCGGATCGCCAGGGACGGGCTGGCAAATCTCCGAGCCCGCGACATCACCCAGGATGCCGGCTGCGCGCTTGGCGGCCTCTATACGGTCTTTTCAGACCTCGCCGAGCTCGTCATCCACGTCAACTCCGCGACGCTGAAGGCGCTGGAGGCGAGGCTGACGCTGCCCGAGGCCAAGGACCGGCCGCCGACCGACCGGTTGCGCAACCTGGCGCAGGGATATCTAAGCTTCGCCGTCGAGCACCGAAACCTCTGGAAGGCGCTGTTCGAACACTCCCCGCCGGAATCGAGCCCGACGCCGCAATGGCATCTTGACGAGCACCTCTTCCTGATGGACGTGATCGCCGAACCGCTGGCCGAACTGCAACCCGACATGCCCCCCGAAGACCGCGCCATCCGCGCCCGCACCCTCTTCGGCGCAGTGCACGGCGTCGTCAGCATCAGCCTCGAAGGCCGCTTCGTCGGCCTGCCGCTGGAGCGACTGGCGCGGGAGGTGGATGAGCTGGTGCAGACGATCGCGGCGGGGGCGGAGCGGCGGCGTGAAGCAGGCGTGTGAGGTGGCGTTTGGTGAACTCTCCGTCCCCCACTAACCTCTCGCGAGGTACGTCCCCTCGCCCCGTTTTTACGGGGAGAGGGTTAGGGTGAGGGGCAGGCCACCCGCACGAACGACACAGCTCGAGACCCCCAGCGAGAACCCACAAACCACCCCCCGCATTGAGCAACCAGTCAAAACCTGCTTCACTCCCCCACCCCACCACCGCCAACGGAGACCCCATGAGCCGCATCTTCATCACCGGTTCCACCGATGGCCTCGGCCTTGCCGCCGCCCGCACCCTCATCAAGGAGGGCCATGACGTCGTGCTGCATGCCCGCTCCCGGGAGCGTGCCTCCGCCATCTCAGAGATTTCGGCTGCCGCCCTTGGCCTCGTCATCGGCGATCTCGCCAGCGCCACGGAAACGCGCTCGATTGCCGAGCAGGTCAACGCCATCGGCCGCATGGACGCCGTCATCCACAATGCCGGCATCTACCTCGAGCGGAGCCGCGGCGAAACGCCGGAAGGCCACGCAAAGACGCTGGCGGTGAATGTGCTTGCCCCCTATCTGCTCACAGCATGGATCACGCGCCCCGACCGCCTGGTCTATCTCAGCAGCGGCATGCATCGCAGCGGCAGCAGCGCCCTTGACGATATCGACTGGAAGAAGCGACCGTGGAACGCCAGCCAGGCCTATTCGGAAAGCAAGCTCTACATCGCCACCCTCGCCGCCGCCGTCGCCCGCCATTGGCCGGATGTTTTCAGCAACGCGGTGGACCCCGGCTGGGTACCGACCAAGATGGGCGGTGCCGGCGCGCCCGATGACCTCGAAATGGGGCACCTCACCCAGACATGGCTTGCGGCGAGCGATGATGGCGCGGCGAAGGTCAGCGGTGGGTATTGGTACCATCGGCAGCGGCGGGAGGCGGCGGCGGAGATGACTGATGTTGGGTTTCAGGATGCGCTGGTGGGGAGACTTGCGGAACTCACGGGCATTCGTTTGTTTGCGGAGCGGGCGTAATGTCAAGGCCGGGTTTAGCGGGCTTGCCGCGTTCGCGCTCTATGTTTGGCAGCAGCATCAACCTCAGTCATTGTTCATTTCCGCCAAGGCGGACCTTATACGAGGACGCAAGCAGTTAATGAATGCGTTGGTGCGTTCTTGCAGCCAAGCTATCGCGCGCTGCCGTTGATTGGCTCCATCCAGGTCGCCCACGACATATCTTTGAGATATGTCCGGTCGCGGTTGCGAAAAATCCACAGTCGCATCGGGAAGCTCTGCGGCTATTTCGCTGGCCTGATCCGCGAGCATGAGTGAAGCTCGCTCTCCAGGCGACCCAACATTCGATGAAAGTGCCAACCCCACAGCATTGTAGCGGGCATCGCGATAGACCGTCAGCCAGCTGGAGCCGCCGGGAGCGCCGAACTTGAAGACGATATGCCCGCCGAGAGATGGTGCCGGCAGCATTTGTTCGGGATCATCGAGGCTCAAGCCAGCAAGAAACTCCGACCAGAACTGATGTCTCGTGTCGCGCCGACGAGCCCGTGCCGCTAGTTTCTCCGGCGAGTCAGGCGGTCCTTGAGAGTCGTCCTCTCCATCATCCGGCTCAGTGATGATCATGCCATCCGGCACCGAGATAACGTTCCGGGAGATTGTCAGCGTCCTTGCCAGGACCCGCGGCACGATGATCTTCGAGCCGTCTTCCATAAGATAGATCGGCATCTCCACGAGACCGAAGGTGAAATGAAGACCGGCATGAGCCTGCAAATACTCGGCGATTGACTCAACACCTTCTCGTATTCCGTCGCCGACGATGAGCAGCAAGAACCGACCGCGCCGCAGATTGAAAGTCACCGCGTCGTTGAAGGCAATCTCATCCACATCGTGGCCAGCCTCCTTGACCATATCCAGCAGGACATTGCCCTTGCGCCCCAGGCGGCGGCTCGCTTCCCGCTGCAAATCGGAAGCTGACCATTTCGTGAGCTCCTTGGAATAGTCCAGGATCTGCCCGATCACTTCGCGACGGCCCTCAGGGTTACGCCATAGTTTGCATTCGACCAGCACAGGCAGGCCGGTGGCGGTGATCAGCAGGTTGTCGATCGGCCCTGCGGGCGTGTTCAGTTCGCGACAGATCGAAACGGGGCCGACGAAAAGCGGATCAATCTCAGCAATTGGCAAGCAAGACGGATGGCGATGCACGAATTCCTGGATCGCAGCCTCGCTCAATCCGTGACCATCTATCCCAAGCCCGAGCGGCCGAACTGGAGAAGCCTTCGATCCATCGGCCGAGACTAGGAGGGGAGTCGCGTGCTGCCTGCTCATCATCCTGCTTTCGCAAATACAGAAGCGGCGCCCATCGCCGCATTCCATTTCGTTGCCCCCAACCACTGCATTTCCGCTTTGTCCAGGAGCCGCCGCAAGATCGGGCTTATGACCGCATCAAAAGGGAACTGTCGTACCATACGGCCTCGTAATCGGGTGCAATTAGGAACCCCACTCATGGTGACTTCTGCTCGCGCGAGAAACTTCGAGCGATCGCCAGCCAGGTACATGGGCTGTCATCAACGCTTTGAACAAGCGCCCGTGATTGGGGACGCGAAGGTGCAGCAGCTCGTGCGCTACAACGAAGTCTTGAAAACTCTCCGTTTCATCTAAAAGATCAGTCGCAAGCGTAATTGTTCCGCCGTTTGAGCAAGAACCCCATTTTCGCGTCATCCGTTGAATGCGGACGGCACGCGGGTTCACTTTGAGCTTGATTGCCCAACGCGCGACGCGCTGTTTGAGTGCGTCCTGATTTGAAAGATGTCCTCCCATGACCAATCACTAGCCCAACACATTTGCCATGATCAGATCGACGACCCCGGCGCGGGCATCTTTCGAAAGACTGATCAATGGCCGGTAGAGCAAGGCACGAAGCTGCCGCTGTTCGTCCGGATTGACTTTCGCGTTCGGGAATCGCGTCAGAAGCTTTTCAATTTCCTTAGCCAATTCAAGCGCGTCGATCCCGTTGGTTTTTAGTGCCGAGTTCTCTCGCAACGCCCAAAAGGCGGCAAATGCTTTTGGCGTAAGGCCTGTATCTCTCGCGGCCCTTGCAGCTGCATCCTTTTCTGCTGCCAGCGCCGCGAGAAGGTCCATCGCAGCAAGCCCGGTCGTGTTGCGGTTTTCGAGATCTTTAAGAATGCGTTCGGCACGATCCTTCAGCGGCTGAAGCACGGGTGCGGCGTCGGCGTTGTCGTCGATTTCCTTTTGCAAGCCACGTACGAGATTGAAAACCTTGCCCTCTTCAGACCCTTTGTCCGAACGCAAGGCTTCAAGGGTTTTGACATCGAAGGTGACACTTTTTGTCAAGCGGCCTAGGCCATCCTGCGTTGCGTTATGCTCGACGAGCTGCCGTGTCTTGTAAGCGAGATCAGCCACAAAACCGATCTTGTCGGCATAGGCGTTTCGAACCGCGGCATAGAGTTGGGCGAGGCGCTTGAACGTGCCGATGTGATCGACAAGCTCCTTTGAGGGTGACAGAATTTCCCACAGGTTTTCGATATCCTTATAAGCCTCGAAGAACGCCTTGCGCGGGTCTGGTTCAAGGAAGCGGCCATAGACGAGACGTTCGAGGCGTTCGTCGGCATCGCCGCCTTCGCCAGCATCGAGATAGTCGACGGAAGCCTTCGCGATTTTGTCCAGAAAGTCCTTCATCAGGAGATCGAGATCCTCGATCACCCCATCGACATCTGACGAGTCGAATTGCAGCGCCTTCTTCAGTTCGCGCAGCACGCCGACAAAATCCATGACAAGGCCGACCTGCTTGCGGATGCCTTCCTTATCGACATACGGCCGGTTCACACGGGCGACTGCTTGAAGCAGGACGTGATCCCGCATCGGTTTGTCGAGATAGAGGCAATAGAGTAACGGCGCATCGTAACCAGTGAGCAGCTTGTCAGTAACGATGAGGATTTTCGGGTCTTTGCTGGCTTTCTTGAACAGCAGGCGGACATCTTCCTCGCGTTCCTCGCTGAGTTGAAGCTCGGCGACCAGCGGTCGATCCACCACGTCCGCGGCGTTTTCCGTATAGACCGCCTCGATCCATTCCGGCGGCAAGAGCTTGTCGAGGGCCTGCTTGTATTTGGCGCAGGCCTCGCGATCGACCGCGACCACAAACGCCTTGTAGCCGAGCGGCAGCACGTTTTCCTTAAAATGCTCGCCGACGAATGCCGCTACCTTTTCGACGCGATCATCCGCTTTCAGGAAGGTGCGCAGGCCCACAGCCCGGTCCAGAACCTTGTTCAGCTCTTCGATGTCGGTCACGCCTTCAGCGGCGGCGAGTTCGAAGAATTCCTTGTCCAGTCGGTCAACTGGCACGGTCATCTCGCTCGGAGCCAGGACGTGCTTGATCGGCAAGGTGGTTTCGTCGGCGATCGATTCCTTGATCGAATATTTGTCGAGATAGCCGGTTTCGTCTTCGACCCCGAAAATCTTAAACGTGCCCGTGCCCTGTTCGGTGTTCGCGATCGGCGTGCCGGTGAAGCCGATGATCGTGGCATTGGGTACTGACGCCATGAGGTAGGTGCCGAGATCCTTCGCGACCGACCGGTGCGCCTCATCGATGAATACATAGATGTTGTCGCGGACGGACGAATCCTTTCGGATCGCTTCGAACTTGTGGATCATCGCGATGATCAGTCCGCGAAAGTCCGCGTCCAGAAGCTGCTGAAGCTCGGCCTTGGTGTTGGCCCGCTTGATGGCGATGTCCTGGTTCTGCATTTCGCCGAGCACGCGCTCGACCCAGCCCTTTAGCTGCCCTTCAAGCTCGGTGCGATCTACGACGAGGATCACAGTCCCGTTCTGAAAGCGCTCCTTCTGCTCGAGGATCAACTTCGCGGCAGTGAGCAACGTGAACGTCTTGCCGGAGCCCTGGGTGTGCCAGACAAGGCCGCGCGTCTTGGTGGGGTCGGCACAGCGGGCAACGATCGCGTCAATGGCGCGTCGCTGGTGCTGGCGCAAGATCGATTTCCGCGTCTCGCTGTCCTGAACGTAGAACAAAATCCAATGCTGGAGCGTGCGCAGGAAATCCGTGCGCTCGAAGAATGCCTGCACCGCGAAACGATAGGCTTCGTCGGGCGTCTGCTTCCAGCGCGCCATATCGCGGCGGGTGGCGTTCCAGGTAACGCCATACCAATAGTCGAGCAGGTGCGTGACGTTGAAGATCTGCGGGGCGCCGATTAGTTCCGGCGTCTCGATCTCATAGCGGCGCAGCTGCTTTATGCCGCGCTCGATGGCGTCACCGTCCTTCGGGTTCTTGTGTTCGACGATGCAGACCGGCACGCCATTCACAAGAAACATCACGTCCGCCCGGTTGCCCTTGCGGGCGGGCGGCTTCAACGTCCATTCCCACGAGACGTGAAACTCGTTGGCGTTGGGATGCTCGAAATCGATCAACTGAACGCGGCGATGGCGCTTTTCAGCTTCGTCATACCACCCGCGTTCGCCACGCAGCCACATCAGCATTTCCCGGTTGCCATCGACCGTTGCCGGGATGGCGTCGAGCGTTTCGATGATCGAGCGTAGCGCGTCGGCCGAAAGCCAGGGATTGAACTCCGACAATTTCGCTTCGAGTTCGTCGCGCAGCAGCATGCCCGCTTCGCCCCCGCGCTTCTGCTTGGCGACTTCCGGGGTGAGCGGCGTCCAGCCGATTTCGACGGAGTGCTTCACCATCGGGAACTGGACGGTGCTAGCCTCGCTGATCCTGAGGTCGCTCATGTGGCGACTTTCTCATCGTCCGAAAGCGGCAGAGCCGAAAGATCAAGATCTTGTGCACCGATGCCGCCGGTTAGCAGATTATGAAGCACGGACTTGAATAGTTCGTCGAGAACAACACCCTGTTGCCTGTGTAGATCGATCTTTCGTTTGATCGTGTCGAGTATCGCCGTGATTTCATGCTGTTCATCGATTGTGGATGGGATCGGGATAGAAAAATCGCGAAGTTTGCTAGCGCTGATGTTCGCCTGACTTACGCCACGACTTGCCACCTTCTTAAGTTCGGCTTGAGCTACATTCCAATTCAAAAAGTGATTCAGATATCGCGGATCAAGTTTGGATTGATCGACCTCTACGCGAACGAGATAGGATGCGAAGACAGCTTCGGTATCTTCTTCGACGAGGGCGCTGCGCCCGACCAGTTCGTAGCTGTTGGTACGATTGAATAGTATGTCACCAGAATTGAGTTTGTACGCCCTTGCAGTTTCGTCCTGCAAATCCACGTATTGGAGATCGCGCATCAAGACTTTTCCATCTTGTTGGCAATTCATCCTAAGAATTGGGTACTGTCCTTGAAGTTCTCCTCGAACGGACAGACCGTACTGGGTCTTTGTGGTAAATTTTCCGATTGGGCTGATTGACCAATTCTCAGGGGTATGCCCAAATTCACTCTCCTTCTGCGCGTGTTTCCGCCGCTCACTATTCTCGCCTGCTCTAAGTGGCGACAAAAGAGCAAAAAGTGTCTTGTCGAGCTCGGTCTCATTCTGTGAAAGGTCAGCCAAGTGCTTCAACAAGTCGGGCAATCGGCGATTGACCGGCTCTGATGAATGCCCGACCCAGCGGCTAGGGCTAAGATTGTAATCTGCGTCCTCGGCCTGTTTGCGCGTGATAACCGCAATTTCGTCATTGACAGGTTCGCCCTTGAGATAGGCGGCTGCGAGGGGGCGTATTGCGTCCTCGGGAATATAGTTTTTCGGCTTGCCCTTCTTCAGCCGCTTGCTGGCATTCAGCAGGACGATCTTGTCCTTGCGTGCGGCAGGCTTCCGCTTGTTCAGCACCACAATCACGCCAGGCGCGCCGGTATTGTAGAAAAGATTTTCCGGAAGAAGGATCACACCGTCGATCAAGTCGCGATCTACGAACCATTTGCGGATGTTGCGCTCCTTGTCCTCGTTCTTTGAACCGGAGCCGCGCGTTACCGCGCCGGTATCGAGCACCACCGCCGCGCGGCCACCGTCCCCCAGGCAGGCAAGCGTGTGCTGGAGCCAAGCCCAATCGCCCTTGCCGGTGGTGACGCCACCGGTGGTGCGGAAGCGGTCAAAGGGGTCGTTGGCGAACACGTCCGGCGCGAAAGGCTGGTTCCACATCGGATTGGCGACGACAATATCGTGACCTCGCACTTTACCCTCGTTAGTGCGAAATTTCGGATTGATCATCGTATCGCCGCGGGCGATCTCGATCTCCATGTCGTGGATGATGCCATTCATCTGCGCGACGGCGTAGCTTTCCGCCTGAAGCTCCTGACCAGTAAGCTTCAATGGCACCCTGGCCGTCGGATCGAGTTCGCGCGCCACGAGTTGCAGCTTCACCAGAAGGCCGGCCGATCCGCAGGCATAGTCATGGCACGCCTCGCCGGGACGCGGCCGCATGATATGCGCCATCAGGAAGCCCACTTCCGTAGGAGTGAAGAACTCGCCCGCGCTCTGGCCCGAGCCTTCCGCGAACTTCCGCAAAAGATATTCATAGGCGCGCCCGAGAAAGTCGGGCGGCACGTCGGCCAGGCCCAGCCGATAGCGCGGATCGGAAAACGTCTCGACCACGAGGCGCAGCTTTGCAGGGTTAATATCGCGCTCGCCGTTCCGCTCAGCCGCGAAATCGACGACATCAATCACGCCGGAAAGCATGGGGTTCTGCTTGACCACTGCGCGCACCGCCTTGGTCAGGTGCTCGCCGATATCCTTTGGCTTCGTGCTCTGGCCCTTGTCGTCCACCGACCACTCGATGGACTTGCGCTCGCTAATGGCACCCCATCGCGCCTCCGGCGGAATATAGAACCGTAGCAGGGAGTGGTCGCCTTCGGCGATCTCAAGCGCGGTATCGCGGTCGCCATAATCCTCGGCTAGGCGCGCAATTTCATCGTCGAACACATCAGATAACCGCTTCAGGAAAAGCAGCGGCAGCAGATAATCCTTGAATTTGGCAGCGTCTTTCTCCCCCCGAATCGAACATGCAGCATCCCAGAGCATCTGCTCCATGGATTTTGTCGATGGCGCACCGGGGCGTGCTCCAACACGGCGACGCGTAACTTTGGCTGCAGCATCCATTGAATCTGCGCCATTTTCATCTTCGTTGACACCAGCCTCGGCAGCGAGTGCCGCGATTGTAGCGCGGGCCGCTTTCTGGGGCAGATTTGACCTACCTTCCCAGCGGTTGACGGTAGCGAAAGATACGCCGAGCCGTTCGGCCAGTTGTTCCTGGGTAAGGTTCAGATTTGCGCGGATCGCGCGGAGAACGGTCGAGGGATCTTGTTTGTCTGTCATGTTTGCTATATTTGTTATATATAGCATTTTTGTCAAGCCATATGGCAGCGGTTATGAGGACCTCATTTTAATGCCCGCACCAGACCCGACTGCCATTTTTCACATTACTGCAATAGACAATTTGTCTTTGATTGCCGCATCTGGTCAGCTGCTTTCCAAAAACCTGCTGACAGCACAGCAAATCGTCTCTGCCAGCATAGCGTATGAGCACATACAACAACGGCGCGCGTCGACTCTCGTCCCGATTGCCCCTGGCGGCAACCTGCATGACTACGTTCCTTTCCATTTCGCTCCGCGCTCACCAATGTTGAACACAATCAATCAAGGGAACGTACAGGGGTGTGATTATCGGCAGGATGACATCGTTCATCTAGTGTCAACGGCTCAAGCCGTCGCGGCTTTTCCCTTACCCTTCGTTTTCACTGACTATCACGCAGTGATGCAAATGGCGACGTTCTACGGAGACCTGCAGGACTTGGGAAATATCGATTGGCCACTGTTTTTTGAAGCCCCGCTTTCTGCTGGCTACTGCAGGTACTGGCATAATCCGAGCTCAAAAGTGCGATACGCGACGCGCATGGAAACACGGCAAGCAGAGTTCCTTGTACACAGCGCCGTACCACTTGCCTTGATTCCCCAAATCGGGGTACGTTCGCAGGCCATGGCGCAGAGGGTTCAAACTGCTCTGGTCAACTCACCATGGCAACCCAATATCCAGATCATTCCCGGCTGGTATTACTGATGGAAACGACATGACAATTGAAATCGCGAAGGGCGACCTGCTGGAGCAGCGCGTTGATGCGATTGTCAATACCGTCAATACTGTTGGCGTCATGGGCAAGGGTATCGCGCTTCAGTTCAAGCGGAAATGGCCTGCAAACTTCAAAGCTTACGAAGCAGCATGCAAACGGCATGAGGTTGTACCGTGCAAGATGTTTGTCTTCGACAACGGACAGCTCGCCGAACCGAAATTCATCATAAACTTCCCGACGAAACGCCACTGGCGCCAACCGTCAAAGCTGTCGGATATTGTGTGCGGCCTGGAAGATCTGGTAGAGCAGATAAGAATCCTTAAAATTCAGTCCATTGCTCTTCCGCCTTTGGGGTGCGGCAATGGTGGCCTTGAATGGAGCGTCGTTCAGCCGCTCATCACAAAGGCTTTTGCAGAGTTACCCAGTGTTGAAGTGAAGCTATTCGCGCCGAACGCGACCGACAGTGTCCGCGCACTTGTACCCGAGGCAGCGAAACCAAAGATGACCGCCGGCCGAGCGGCGATCATTAAAGCGCTCTCCATCTACCGGGAGATGATGTACCCATTGAGCCAGATCGAGGTGCAAAAGCTTGCCTACTTCTTAATGAGCGCAGGCCAAGATCTTGGATCGCTTAAATTTCAAAAATATACCTATGGTCCCTATGCTCCGGCGCTCCGGCACGTCCTGACCAAAATGGACGGGGCGTATGTACGGGGTGTTGGCGACGGTACGAAGCCATCCGAAATTTCTATCGTCGACACCGCTCTAAGCGAAGCGGACGCATATTTTTCCTCGAACGGCGATCAAGCCACCGCAGATCGCGTTCAGCGGATTGCAAAGCTGATCGAGGGCTTCGAGACGCCTTATGGCATGGAGTTGTTGGGAACAGTCCACTGGGTTGCCAAGGAGGCAGACGCGGTCGGTGATTTCGACGAAGTCGTCAGGCGGGTTCATGCGTGGAATGCTCGTAAACGCGAGTTGATGAAACCCTCACACATCAAAGTTGCTTATGATCGGCTGGTGAAAGAAGGTTGGCTCAACTAGCCCATCGGCTTTAACCGGCGTTACTGCAGTTTCTGGCACGTTTCCATCTCTACCGGCCGTCGCATGCGACGGGGATAATTTGTATCCGTGCGCGACCTCAGGCTCACTTTGGACGCAGCTCAGTGCTTTATCTAAATCGTCGAAGATAATTCAAATAAGATTGGCTGGGGCGCCTGGATTCGAACCAGGGGTGACGGTACCAAAAACCGTTGCCTTACCGCTTGGCGACGCCCCACCAGAGCTTGAGCGGAAACCACCTGCTCAAATCGACGCCTGATTAGCAAAGCTCTTCGCCTGTCACAATGACTAAGTTTAACCCGGCGCAGATTTTATGCGCTGCGCGGTGCAGGCAGTCGTGCTAGGAAGTGGCGACGTCATTGGCCCGAGATCATTCCTTCATGGACAGTCCCGCATTCGACCTCGCTTTCGAGCCGGCCTATGGGCAGGCCGTGCCGGTTGTTTCAGGTGTCGAGCGGGTTACAGTGAACAATCCCGGGCCTTTCACCTTTTTCGGCACCAACAGCTATATCCTCGGCTCGTCCTCCGTCGCGGTCATCGATCCCGGCCCGGAGGATGAGGCGCATTTTCAGGCACTGATGGCAGCGCTTGGCGGGCGCGCGGTGACGCATATCTTCGTCAGCCACACGCATCGCGACCACTCGCCGCTGGCCAGGCGGCTGCAGGCGGCAACGGGGGCGGTGACGGTGGGGCAAGGGCCGCATCGGCCGGCGCGGCCGCTGCGGGAGGGCGAGATCAATCCCTTTGCCGAAAGCTCGGATCTATCCTTCGTGCCCGATATAACGCTCAGTGACGGTCAGACCCTATCGGGCAATGGCTGGTCGCTCAGAGCGGTGCTGACGCCGGGGCATACGGCCAATCATGCCGCCTTCGCGCTTGCGGGCCGCGACATCCTCTTTTCCGGCGATCACGTCATGGCCTGGTCGACCTCGATCGTCGCGCCGCCGGATGGTTCGATGGCGGATTACATGGCCTCGCTCGAGCGGCTGATTAAGCGTGAGGACCGGCTGTTGCTGCCCGGCCATGGCGGGCCGGTCACGCAGCCTGCCAGTTTCCTCCGGGCGCTGAAGGCGCATCGCCTCAGGCGCGAGCAGGCGGTGCTGGCGCGTGTCCAGGCGGGCGATGGGCGGATTGCCGAGATGGTGAAGGTGATCTATCGCGATACCGATCCGAAGCTGCATGGGGCGGCGGCCCTTTCCGTGCTCGCCCATATCGAGGATCTTCTGGAGCGCGGCGAGATTGCGGCGGATGGGCCGCCTTCGCTTGCCGCCAGCTACCGGCCGGCGCCATGAAAATGAGGACGGGGGTCATGAGGATGGGGACATGACGATGAAGCCGCAAGCCGATTACAGCTATCGCAGCGATGCCGACGTGCCCGCCTTTGCCGATGACCGGCCGCTGATCGTCTTCGATGGCGAATGCGTGTTCTGCTCCGGCTGGGTGAAATTCGCGCTGAAACATGACAGGCAGCAGCGATACCGCTTCCTGGCGGCGCAGACGCCGCTCGGCGCCGCGCTCTATCGGCATTACGGGCTGCACGCGCGCGATTACGAGACCAATATCCTGATCGAAAACGGCCGCGCCTTCTTCAAATCCGACGGCTCGATCCGCATGGTGGCGGGGCTCGGCTTTCCCTATTCGCTGGTCAAGATCTTCCGGCTGCTGCCACGGCGGGTGGCCAATGCGCTCTATGAATTCATCGCCCGCAACCGGCTGAAGATTGCCGGGCGGCAAAGCTGCATGGTGCCGACGCCGCAGCAGCGCAGCCGCTTCATCACATGAGCGAGGACCGGTTTTCACTGCTCATCATCGGCGGTTACGGCACGTTCGGCGGGCGGCTTGCCCGGCTGCTTGGCGATGAACCGCGGCTCAGGCTGCTGGTTGGGGGGCGGTCGCTGGAAAAGGCTGACGATTTCGTTGCCGATCTCCGGACGCCGAAAGATGGTGCCGAGGGCCTGGGAAGCAACAATCTCGGCGCGTTGGTGCAGGCCGTCAGCTTCGATCGTGACGGCGATCTCACCGAACAGCTGACGCGGATGAGGCCCAATCTGGTCGTCGATGCCTCGGGGCCGTTCCAGAGCTTCGGCAAGGATGCCTATAAGGTGGTCGAGGCCTGCATCGATCTGAGCATCGATTATGCCGATATCGCCGACAGCACCGGTTTCGTCGCCGGCATCGGTGGGCTGGATGCGGTGGCCAAGGCCAAGGGCACCTTCGCGCTCTCCGGGCTCAGCAGCCTGCCTGCGCTTTCCTTCGCAGCACTGGATGCAATGGCGCCGCATTTCTCCCGGATCGAAAGCGTTTCGGCGGGCATCGCCCCCTCGCCGCATGTGCGGATCGGGCTCAATGTCATCAGGGCGATCGCGACCTATGCCGGCAGACAAGTCACGGTGCTGCGCGATGGGCGGCCGGCCTCCGGGCGCGGGCTGATCGATGCGATGCGGGTGACGGTGGCGCCGCCGGGGGTTAAGCCGCTGCGCAGCCGGAAATTCCTGCTGGTGGATGCGCCGGATCTGGCGCTGCTGCCGGCGCGATTTGCCGATCTCAAATCCAGCTTCACCGGCGTCGGCACCGAGCCGCAGCTGCTGCAGCGCATGCTCAGCCTTGCGGCAAGGCTTGTCCGCCTCCGGCTTCTGCCGTCGCTGCTGCCGTTTGCGCGGCTGCTGCAGCGCGCCAGCCACGCTTTCGCGATCGGCGAACATCGCGGCGGCATGTTCGTCCGCGTCGGCGGCGTCGATCACGAAGGACGCAGGCTGTCCTGCGGCTGGTATCTGATTGCCGAAGGTGATGATGGGCCGTTCATCCCCATCATCGGCGTGGACGCGCTGGTGCGCCGGCTGCTGACCGGCGTGCGGCCGGAGAATGGGGCGCGGCCGGCGGCGGGGGAATTGCAGCTTGCGGATTTCGAAGCGGCCTTCCGGCGTTTTTCGATCACATCCGGCATCACGATGGAAAACGCGGAGGCGCCCCTGCCTCTCTACCAGAGGATCCTCGGCAGCGCCTGGGAGCGGCTGCCGCCGGCCCTCGCCGCCCTGCATGCCGGCGGCGCGCGCGTCGCCTCCGGCCGGGCGCGGATC
>NZ_JACCEZ010000006.1:0-395696 GCF_013416305.1 Rhizobium sp. WYCCWR 11128 | reverse complement strand
CGGCCGCGGGCAGATATTGCCCGCGCCCGTCGACATTTCTGGACGCTTACTTGATGGCCTTCACACCTTCGGTCATTTCCTTCAGCCCGTCATCGACGGAGGTGCTGTCAGTCATGATCGCGTCATGCGCACGGTTGAGCACGACCTCGATCTTGGCGGCGTTCGGATTGACCGCCATCTCCAGGTAGGTTTTCGACGGCTTTAGCGCCTCTTTGCTGGCCGCATCCTCAGGAAAGCCGGGTGTTGCCGCGATCTTGGCGCTGACGTCATCCGTCTTGAGCGCGGGGAAGGTACCCGTCGAGGCGATGACTGCCGCGCCCTCAGGGCCGGTGACGAACTTGATGAAATCGAGCGCGGCATCCTTGTGAACGGAATTGGCGTTGACCGCCAGGCCCGAGATCTGCGCAGCGGTCGTGCCGGTCGCCACACCGTCGGGATGCGGGAACTTGACGATGCCCCAGTTCTTGCTCTTCGATTCACCCGATTTCACCTTGGTGATCTGGGTGCCGACGAACCAGGTTCCCATCGGCAGCATGCCGATCGTGCCATTGAAGAAGAGCGCCGAATAATGTGTGTTCGACGTCTTCAGGAAAGCATAGGAGGGAATCGCGCCATCCTTCTGCAGGGTCAGCGCCCGCTCGTACCAGGGCTTCAGGAAGCCGTAATCGCCGTCAACAAGCGTGTGTTTTCCGTCGAGGATGGCGGGCAGTTGAACGGTCGACCGCCAGGTATGCAGAAGCGCGCCGTAGGTCTTGTTGGTGCCCATGCCGCCCGAAAGCTTCTCGGCGGTTTCGTCGAACTGCGCCCAGGTCATGTCATTGGTGGGGTAGGCGACGCCTGCTTTGTCGAATATATCCTTGTTGTAATAGACGACCCAGAAGTCGGACCGGAACGGCAGCGAGTAGATCTTGCCGTCGATGGTCAGCTCCTCGATCAGGCCGCCATAAGGAGCCGGGTCGATTTTCTGATCCTTCACGAAGCCGCTGAGATCGGCGATGTTGCCGGCGCGCACCAGATTGGTGTAGCCCGGCACATCCTTGATGGTGACGATGTCGATGTCCTTGGAGCCGCCGGTCAGCTGCGTCGAGATCATCTGCTGGTAGTCCTGCGAGCCGAGGTCCATCGGCTCGAACTTCACGTTGGGATGCTTGGCCTGATAGGCCTCGATCAGAGGCTTGTAATAGGCGGTCTTGTCCCAGTCCCACAAAGCCCATTTGAGCGTCACGGCGTCCTGGGCAAGCGCTGCCCCGGCCGTCATCGCGGCCAAGGTGAAACCCGCCACGGCAAGTTTCACCGTCCCCCCGAATTTATCCAAATACATTCCCGTTCTCCTTCCCTGGATCATCTCTGGATCAGTTATTTTATGAAGCGTCTCGTATGCGGTTCGCGGTGCGGCTGTGTTGCGTTTGGCAGGTCTAGAACCGTCACCGCCGCCCGATGGACGCCGAATGCGACGGCGAACATTCCGAGTGAAAAATTGAAGGTTGCCGGCATGAACACGGAAACCGGATAGAAGAGGATGTGCGCCAGCCAAAGGCTGGCGGCAAAGGCGAGCGCGGCAAGCGCCGGGAGCGGACGGATGACGGAGGCGAGCGCGGCGAGGCGCAGCAGCCTAAGAGCCGGCAGATCGCGCATCACCATGAGAACGATGAGATGGCAGGCGAGGACCGCGACATAGGCGGTGGCGACGAGGGCGACCGTCAGCGGTGCGCTGAGCAACAGATTGTCGCGTGCGCCTGCGGCATAGGTGGCGATCGCATAGAGGCCGATTGCGAGCGCGCCGCCCAACGCCAGGCCCCAGGCGGTGGCGCGCCAGAAGTAGCGCAGAAAAGCTTCCGTGAAGTCCCTGAGAAGATAGGTGTTGCGATCTTCCACCAAGGCTACCGAGACCCGGGCCATGGCGGCGAGCGCTGCCGGCAGGGTCACGACGAAGAGGGCGGCCAGGATGAAGAGGATGTTCAGCTTGACCATCTCCCACCACTCGCGGACGAGGATCTCGGCGAACAAGGCAAGGCCGGTCCTCTTCGGCGCATCCTTCGGAATGCCCGGTCCCTCCCTCGTCCACATGTCCCGCAACCACTGCATAGCCATCTCCCGCAGGCGCCTCAGTATAGAATCGAGCGTTCCGTTTCCTTGTCGAACAGCTGCGCATTGGTCATATCGGCGACCAGCGTCGCCTCCTCGCCAATATCGGGCCGGTAGCGCGGCGAGACCCGGGCGATCAGATTGCGCCCGCCCGCCACCATGTTCAGGTGCACTTCCGAGCCCATGGGCTCGGCAAGTTCGACGATCGCCTTGAGCGGCGCCAGGTTCTCCGGTGCGATGTCGGCCGGCGGCAGTTCGTGGAAATTCTCCGGACGGATGCCGAGCACCAGTTCGCGGCCCTCGTAGGGGGCGATCCTGCTCTTGTCGAAATGGGCAGGCAGCGGCAGTTCCCGGCCGTCGAAGACGGCGACGTAGCCATCGCCCCGGCGCAGAATGGTCGAGGGCAGCATGTTCATCTGGGGCGCGCCGATGAAACCGGCGACGAACATGTTGACGGGGCGGTCATAGAGGTTCTGCGGCGTATCGACCTGCTGGATGTGCCCGTCCTTCATGACGACGATCCGGTCCGCCATGGTCATGGCTTCCACCTGGTCATGGGTGACGTAGATGAAGGTGGCGTTGAGTCGCTTGTGCAGCTTGGTGATTTCCGAGCGCATCGTGCCGCGCAGCTTGGCATCGAGATTGGAAAGCGGCTCGTCGAGTAGGAAGACCGCCGGATTGCGCACCATGGCGCGGCCAAGCGCGACGCGCTGGCGCTGGCCGCCCGAAAGGGCCTTCGGCTTGCGGTTCAGGAGATGAGAGATGTCGAGGATCCTGGCGGCGTCCTGCACCTGGGCATCGATGAAGTCACGCGACACCTTCCTGAGCTGCAGGCCGAAAGCCATGTTCTTGTAGACGGTCATATGCGGATAGAGCGCATAATTCTGGAAGACCATGGCGATATCCCGATCCTTGGAAGGAACGTCGTTCATGACGTCGCCGCCGATCTTGAGCTCTCCTCCCGATATCTCCTCGAGACCGGCGATCATCCGCAGCGTCGTTGATTTGCCGCAGCCGGAGGGGCCGACCAGAATGATGAATTCCTTGTCGGCGATCTCGAGGTCGATGTCGTGGACGACGGTGAGCGCACCGTAGCTCTTGTTCAGCTCTTTAAGCGAAATGCTGGCCATCGGGTTCTCCTGAATTCACCAATAGGAAGACCAGTTGCGCGAAAGGCGCGTCAAAGCTTCCATGTAATAATAATCTCCCCAGGAGACGCATTCATCGACACCCTCGCCGCGGCAGGTGTTGAACGGCGATTTCTTCGAATAGGTGGCGTGCAGCACCAGGCCGTTGGAGATCGTGGGGTCCTTGACCGCATAATGATCCACAAGGCTCTTCATCATGCGCCGCGCCAGCATGCGATAGCGTGCTGCCGGTTCCGGCTCGGCGAGATCGGCCATTTCCAGAAGGCCGCAGGCGGTGATCGACGCCGACGAGCTGTCGCGCGGCTCGCCGTCGCCGTCCGAAAAGACGAGATCCCAATAAGGCACCATGTCGGCAGGCAGCCGGTTGAGATAGAAGGCGAGCAGCCGGTCGAAGGTCCTGATATATTCCTCGATCCGCTCATAGCGATAGGAGAGCGCCATTCCCGAGATTGCCCAGGCCTGTCCGCGCGCCCAGGCGCTGTCGTCTTTGTAACCCTGCTTGGTGGCGCCGCGCACCGGCGCTCCGGTGATCGGGTCCATATAGAAGGTGTGATAGGTGGAATCGTCCGGCCGAACCGAGTTGGCGAGTGTGGTGCGGGCGTGAATGAGCGCGATCTCGCGGTATTTCGGATCGCCGGTTTCGCGGCTCGCCCAGTAGAGAAGCGGCAGGTTCAGCAGGCAGTCGATGATGTAGCGGTATTCCTCCGCCTTGCCCTTGCGCCCCCAGGCCTGGATGAACTGGCCGATGGGCTGGAAACGCTCGATCAACTGGTCGGCGGCCAGGATGGCGGCCCTGCGGCCATCCTTGTCTCCAACGAGCTTCCAGGCGGCGATGCAGGAGGGCGAATAGAGAAAGCCCATGTCGTGATGGTCCGTCTCGATGCGGTTCACGATCCGATGCAGGAACGACTGGACCTGGACCTGGGCGGCATCCCGGAAAACCGCCTCGCCGCTGTGCTCGAAAGCGAGCCACAGCTCTCCGGGCCAGAAACCCGCGGTCCATTGGTCGTTCGCCACGGCGGGATAGAAATTACCGACGCTCGAATGGTTCTGCGAGGCATGGGTGAACTCGGGGAGGTTGCGCCTGATCTGCCCGACGGCAAGATCGAGCGCGGCTTTGACCTCCTGGTCGGTGATCGGCTGTGGGGCGACGGACGAGACGGCGTTCATGGATTTAACCCTTCAGTCCCGTCGAGGCGATGCCTTCGACGAAGAAGCGCTGGAGAGAGAGGAAGACGACGAGAACCGGAATGAGGGCGACGACGGAGGCTGCCATGATAAGCCCGTATTCGGCCGAATATTGCGAGATGAACATGCGCAGGCCGATCTGGACGGTCTTCAGCTCGGTCTTGGTGAGGTAGATCATCGGCCCGAGAAAATCGTTCCAGGTGGTGACGAAGGTGAAGATCGTCAGTGTCGAGAGCGCGGGCTTGGACAGCGGCAGCATGATGCGCGCCCAGATCTGATACTCGTTCATGCCGTCGATGCGGGCCGCCTCGCAGAGTTCGGTCGGGATCGACATGTAGAACTGCCGCATCAGGAAGACGCCGAAGGCGGTGAAAGCCTGCAGGCAGATCAGCGCCAGGTGGGTGTTGTTGAGGCCGAATTCGCGCATCAGCAGGAATTGCGGCACCATATAGACCTGCCAGGGCATGGCGATCGTGGCGATGTAGCCGAGGAACAGGGTGTTCTTGTAGGGGAAATTAAGCTTGGCGAAGGCGTAGGCCGCAAAGCTGGAGGTCAAAAGCTGCAACAGCGTGACGATGATCGTAAGCTTCGACGTGTTGTAGATGAAGAGCGCAAGCGGGATCTTCGTCCAGATATCGACGTAGTTATGCCATTGCGGCTCGGACGGTATCCACTCGATCGGGAAGGCGAAGACGTCACGGCTGAGCTTCAGCGATGCCGAAAGCATCCAGGCGAAGGGCATCAGCATGAGGAGCGTGACGGCGATGACGATGGCGTAGATCGCGACGGATTTGAGGGTCACCTTGCGTCCTGCGATCCTCATTCGCCGTCCTCCCTCTGGCGCCGGAACTGAAAGACCGTGACCGCAAGCACGAGGAAGAACAGCACCAGGGCGACCATGCTGGAATAGCCGAGATCCCAGGAAATGAAGGCCTCGTTGTAGATGTGGTAGACGAGGACGAGCGTCGAGGTGCCGGGCCCGCCCTGGGTGATCATGTAGATCTGGTCGAACACCTTGAAGGACTGGATCGTCAGCATGACGGTGACGAAGAAGGTCGTCGGCCCGAGCTGCGGCACGGTGACATGGATGAACTTCTGCCAGAAATTGGCGCCATCGAGATCGGCGGCCTCATAGAGCTCTGAATTGATGCCCTGCAGGCCGGCCAGATAGATGACCATGTAATAGCCCATGTTCTTCCAGATGCCGAAGAGGATCACCGTCACCATCGCCCAGTGGCGATCGGCGGCCCATCCCGGCATGTTCTTGGGATCGAGACCGAGCGTGTAGAGGATCATGTTCACCGGTCCCATCTCGGGATTGAAGATCATGTTCCAGACGACCGCGACGGCCACCAGCGAGGCGACATAGGGGAAGAACATCGCCGTGCGGAAGAAGTCGCGCCCCGCGATCTTCTGGTTGAGGAGAACGGCGAGGCCGAGCGCGCAGATGAGCGTCGCCGGCACGGAGGCGACAGTATAGATCACCGTGTTCCAGAACGCCGCGATGAAGGCCTTGTCGTCGAAGAGCCGCCAAAAATTATCCAGCCCGGCGAATGTGATCGCATTCGAGCCGTCCCAATGCATGAAGGCGAGCGCGAAGGCGAACAGGATCGGGCCGAGCGTGAAGACGGCAAAGCCGATGAAATTTGGCGCGATGAAGGAGTAGGCGACGAGCGCGTTGCGGATCCTGCGCTGGCGCTTGGATAGGACCGCGACCTTCCGACCGGAGGTTGCCAGAGCGCCATCCGTCGCGATGACCGAATTCGATAGGGACACCGATGCCTCCTCTTCCTCCCGCAACGACATAGCACATATCCGGTATTGGTCAAACAAGTTCTGAACAGGTCATACGAATTTTATGGAAAGCGCAAAATACATATGATAGGTGAGCATGCAAACCAAACGGCCATCGATGCTTTTCCGGTACGGGGAGAGACATGTTCAGCGAGATTTCAGCAAAGCTGCCGGATGTGCTGGGCGATTTCACGCCCGGGGCGGTCTGCTCCGAGCGCGCCAGATGGAGCGCTGTGCCGCAAGCGGTACGGGAACTGGTCATTGGCGAGGCCGAAGAGACGCTTGCGCGCGCCTGGCCGCTGATTACGGCTTCGGATTACCGGGAGTTCACCGAAACCGGCAACCGCGCGCGCTTCGAGGAGCTTTATTTCACACGGCGCCGGATGCTCAACAATCTGGTGCTCGGCGAACTCCTCGAAGGCGGGGCGCGCTTCCTGCCGAAGATCGTCGACGGCATCTTCCTGATCGCGGAGGAGAGCGGCTGGCAGCTGCCGGCGCATAATGCCTATGAACGAAGCGGCGCGCGCTTGCCGCTTCCCGACAATTCGCAGCCTGTCGTCGATCTCTTCGCCGCCGAAACGGCCGCTCTGCTTGCCACCGTCGTCGCATTGCTTCGCGACGAGCTCGACGGCATGAGCCCCGAGATTACGGCACGCGTAGAGCGCGAGATCGAGATCCGCATCCTCTCGCCCTATCTCGGCCGGCATTTCTGGTGGATGGGCCGCGGCGAAGAGCGGATGAACAACTGGACGGCATGGATAAGCCAGAACGTCCTGTTGACGGTCTTCTCCCTGAAAACCGATCAGCCCACGCGTCACGCCGTCGTCAAAAAGGCGCTCGGCAGCCTCGACGCCTTCCTGAAGGACTATGCCGAGGACGGAGCCTGCGAGGAGGGCGTGCTCTATTACCGCCACGCCGCACTCTGCCTGCATGGTGCTTTGACGATCCTGGATACGGCGGCGCCGGGCCTGTTCGGCCGATTTTGGCAACAGCCGAAGATCCGCAATATGGCCGAATATATCGCTCACATGCATGTGGCCGGCCGCCACTATTTCAACTTTGCGGATTCCTCCGCGGTGGTCGAACCCTGCAGCACGCGGGAATGTCTGTTCGGACAGGCGGTCGGCTCTGAGATGCTGGCTGAGTTCGCTGCATCCGACAGAGCCGCTTCCGATAATCCGCACCTGCCGGGGGAATGGAACCTCTGGTATCGCGTGCAGGAACTGCTGGTCGGCCCTACGCTTCCCGCTGCCGCCGAGCCGCATCCCGCATCCCGGCGCGATATCTTCTATCCCGGCATCGGCCTGTTCATCGCCCGCGACGAGCAGTTTTCGCTTGCGGTCAAGGGCGGCAACAACGGCGAGGGCCACAACCACAACGATGTCGGCAGCGTGACGCTTTACAAGAACGGACGTCCGTTCCTGATCGATGTCGGCGTCGAGACCTATACCGCAAAAACCTTTTCGGCGCGGCGCTACGAGATATGGACGATGCAGTCGGCGTTCCACAACCTGCCGACATTTGCAGGCGTCATGCAGTTGGCTGGCGAAGCTTTTGGCGCGCGCGATGTCGAGGTCGGGTTCGACGAAGGGAGCGCGCGCATATCGCTCGATATTTCAGACGCCTATCCCCCCGAAGCGCAGTTGCACAGCTATTGGCGCGTCGTTTCCCTGCTGCGCGGCCGCCATGTCGAGATCGTCGACACCTATGACGGCGGCAAGCCGGCGGTCCTGTCGCTGATGACATGCCTGGCGCCGACCGTCAGCCCGGACAGGATCGACCTGGCCGACCTCGGCAGCATTTTCGTCGAGGGCGCCGGCGAGATCGAAATCGACGAGATCGGCGTGGACGACGCCCGGCTGAGATCGGCATGGCCCGAGAAAATCTATCGGCTGCGGGTGCCGTTTGCCGGCAGGCTGCTGAGATTGCAGATCGTCTAGAACAGGATGATTTTAGGCCGGGTCGGCCCAAAATTTGAATCCTGTTCTAAATTAAAGAGTTAGAGCATGACGTCGTCCGAAAATCGCTCACACTTTTCGGCATCATGCTCTGGGGAGGGCGAGCATGGAATTGACGCTGAAGATCGTGGATGCCGATGGGGCGGTGCTGGCGAGTTCCACAGGCCGGGACGAGACGTTCCTGGTCTATCGCCATAGCTATCGCGAAGGCGATCGCGTGATCGTGGAGGTCTCCGAGCCCGGGCATGTCTTCCTTTCCCTTGATGGCGCGATCCAACCCGGCCTGGTCTATATGAAGGAATGCGCCTATTCGCTCGCCGTGCCCTTCGGCGACAAGCGCAAGCCCTATTCGCCAAATGCCTTCAGGGGCGATATCCACCGGCTTTCAGCGCGAAGCACACGGCCGGGCGAGATCATTCACCGGCGCAATCTCGCCCTGAACCCCTGGGACGATCACGCCAATCGGGCTCTGTTTCCGCATGCGCGCGCCAATGTCGAGACCCGGGGCGAAGCGGTCTTTGCGGCGCGCAACGCAATCGACGGCGAAAAGGCCAACGATGATCACGGCTTCTGGCCCTATACGAGCTGGGGCATCAATCGCGATCCGCAAGCAGCATTGACGGTGGAATTCGGCAGGCCGGTCAGGATCGACGAGATCGCTTTCTATCTTCGGGCCGACTTCCCCCATGATTCCTGGTGGGAAAAGGTCAGCGTCACCTTCTCGAATGGCAAGACCTCCTGTTTTCCGCTGGTGAAATCGGGCACCGCCCAGGGCTTTCCCATAGAGCCCTGCATCATCGAATGGGTGGAACTACACGGTCTGATCAAGGCCGAAGACGCCTCGCCCTATCCGGCGCTGACCCAGATCGAAATCTGGGGAACCGAGGCGCCGGAGACCGGGACGTCGCGGTTGCGGTCGACGACAATTGCGGAGGCGCCGACGGGAGCGCTTGGTGACGACGTTTAGGGCGATCGCATGCGATAGCATCTCTTTCTGCTTCGGTCGGGAATAGAGGCCAAGCAACAGCTGTGGAAAGCGTGTCACGCTTCCGCCGGGCCGCCTGCCCATGCTAAGGAGGTCGGATGCGACTGCTTGTGGTGGAGGACAACAAGGATCTGGCGGCCTGGCTGGGTAAAGCCCTGCGACAGGCGCAATACGCTATCGACATTGCCCATGACGGCGAGGACGCGGAACATATGCTCAAGGTGGCGGAGTATTCGGCGATGATCCTCGACCTGGCGCTTCCCAAGCTTGATGGGTTGACGCTGTTGAAGCGATTGCGGCAGTCCGGAAACAAGCTGCCGGTCATCATCCTGACCGCGAATGCGAGCCTGGATGGCCGTGTTGCAGGACTTGACAGCGGCGCCGACGACTATCTCGCCAAACCCTTCGAAATCGCCGAGCTCGAAGCGAGGATTCGTGCAGTGGTCCGCCGCGGCCAGGACCGGGCATCATCCGAGATTACCGTCGGCAACCTGCGTTTCTCCGGCGGGACGCGGCAGTTTTTCGTCGCAGGCGAGCTGCTGCAACTGACGCCGCGCGAATATGCCGTGCTTGAGCAACTTGTCATGAAGCTTGGCAACACAGTCTCGAAAGCCGCCCTTTCTGAAAGCGTGTTCGGTTTCGACGACGAGGCGGATCCGAGCGCCATCGAAATCTATGTCCACAGGCTGCGAAAGAAGCTCGAGAGCAGTTCGGTTCAGATTGCCACGTTGCGCGGACTTGGTTATCTCCTCAGACATGTCCAGTAGCCTCGTCACAAAGGTGGGCGCGACGATCGCGCGGCTCAGCCAGAGCCTGAGGGTGCAACTGCTCTGCTGGGTGCTGCTGACCCTCTTCGGTGCGATCGGCTTCAATCTTTACGACAGCTTCTGGACGGCGGATGCCACAGCAAAGCTGGTGACGGATCGAACGCTTCTGGCCTCGGCTCGCGTCATCGCCGAAGCTGTCCGCGTCGATGAGGGCGGCAATGTTCAGGTGGACGTGCCGCCTTCCGCGCTGGAAATGTTCGATACGGGCTTCGGCGACCGGGTATTTTACCAGGTCATCACCGTATGGGGCAGTCTGGTGAGCGGTCTTCCCGACCTGCCGCTGCCGGCCGTACAGCGGGCAGGCGAGGATCGTGCGTTCCATGGCGCCGATGTGCGCGTCCTGATGCTCGACCATCCTGTCGTCGGCCTTCCCGATGACGGCACGATCTCCGTGACCGTCGCCGTGACGCATAACAGCCAGTATGCGATGCGAAGGCAGCTATGGCTTTCGGATTTTTCGAAGCAGTTCGTGCTCGTCTTCGTCGCAAGCCTGGTGACCATCCTCGGGCTTCAGCGAGGCTTGGCGCCGGCTCTGAGACTGCGGGACGCCGTGGGGCAGCGCGGGCGCAACCGTCTCGATCCGCTGCCGCCCGAGATGGTGCAGAGCGAACTGCGACCGCTCGTTCATGCCCTGAACGATCATATGGAGCGCGTCCAGAACCAGATGGCCGCACAGCGACGGTTTGTATCGAATGCCGCGCATCAACTCAGAACGCCGCTCGCGCTGATTTCGACGCAGGCGAGCGTGGCGGCCCGCGAAGCCGATGCGGCTCGCCGCGACGAGGCGCTTTTCGCCCTTCGCACCAGCACGAAGCAGATTTCGCGTCTTGCCGGCCAGCTGCTTACCTTGTCGCGGGCCGAGCCCGGAAGCCGGCGCCCGCGCAGCGATGCGACCGACCTCAGCAAGGCTGCCCGCGAGATCCTGGAAGCGCATGCCGAAGAGGCGCTCAAGCGCAACATCGACGTCGGCCTGGAAGCCGTCCGCCCGGTCATTGTCGACGGCGACGCGACGATGTTGCGCGAGATGTTGGTCAACCTCATAGACAATGCGATCCGCTATACCGGCCCGAATGGACGGGTGACCGTTGCCGTCGGGCAGGCGGACGGCAACGCCGTGGTCACCGTCGAAGACAACGGGCCGGGTATTCCGAGCGGCGAGCGCGAGCAGGTTTTCGAACGCTTCTACCGGATCATGGGGACCGAAGCCGAGGGGAGCGGTCTGGGGCTTGCGATCGTTCGGGAGGTTGTCGAAGGCGCTGGAGGTTCAGTCTCACTCGAAGATGCGGAAGGCGGTGGGCTCGTCGTGACGGTCCGGCTTCCGCTTACGTAAACCCGAATGCGCACTAATGCTCTTTCCAAGATTGAGAGAAGGCCGGGCATGGCGCCCGGCCTTCTGTTCGATCTGCCTTGGGAGGAGGTCGATTGGATCACTGGGTATCGAGGTGCTGCTGCGGACGCCATTTCGCCAGGCGGTTCTCGATCAATGTCATGATGTATTCGGCAAAAAGCGTGACGACCATGACGAGGAGGATTGCCGCGAACATGCCGGCCGCATCGAAGGTACCCTTGGCGATCGAGATGAGCTGACCGATCCCAAAGCGGGCACCGACGAATTCGCCGACGATTGCGCCGATGATCGCGAAACCGAAGGACACGTGCAGACTGGCGAAGATCCAACTCATCGCCGACGGGATGACCACCGTGCGGGTGACCTGCCAGTCCGAGGCGCCGAGAATGCGGGCATTGGCGATCATATTGCGGTCGGCCTCGCGCACACCCTGGAAGGCGTTTGCAAAGACGACGAAGAACACCATGATGAAGGCGAGAGCAACCTTGGAGGGCAGGCCGAGACCCATGATCATGATGAAGATGGGGGCAAGAACGACGCGCGGTATCGAGTTGATCGCCTTGATATAGACGGAGAAGATGTCCGACAGGAAGCGGTTGCGGCCAAGACCGATGCCGACGAAGACGCCGGTGATCGAACCCGCGAAGAAGCCGATCAAGGCCTCCTCCATCGTCACCCATAGATTATACCAGAGCGAACCTTCCGTGGTGCCTTCGGTTGCCCATTCGTAGAGGCGCTGAACGACGCCGCTCGGGCTCGAATAGAAGAACGGATCGATCCATTGCATGTTTGAGGACAGCTCCCACATGCCGATCACGAAGACCAGGATGGCGATCTGCCAAAAGCGCACCAGCGTCTTGCGCCGGCGCATTGCCTTCAGCGCCGATGCCTCGATTTCCGTGTCCGACGTGCCCGGCCGAAACATGGTGGCCGAACCGGCCTCAAGTGTGATGTGTGCCATGATATCCTCCCTCAGGCCGCTTCGCTCGCGCGGCGGTAGCTGGTCTCCACTTCCTCGCGGAGGTCCTCCCAGATCGTCTTGCAATAGTCGATGAAGCTCTGCTCGTAGCGGATTTCCGACACGACGCGCGGACGGGGGAGATCGATCGTGTAGACCGACTTTACCGTTGCTGGGCCGGCGGTCAGCACATAGACCTTGTCGGCGAGCGCGACGGCCTCTTCCAGATCGTGGGTGACGAACACCACCGAGGCCTTGCGCTCCGCCCACAGCTTTAAGAGCTCTTCATGCATGACGGTGCGGGTCTGGACGTCGAGAGCCGAAAACGGCTCGTCCATCAGCAGAATCTCCGGCTCGTTGATGAAGGTCTGTGCCAGTGAGACGCGCTTGCGCATGCCGCCGGAAAGCTGGTGGGGATAGTGATGGACAAACTTCGAAAGGCCGACACGGGCCAACCAGTCGCGTGCGCTCTTTTCCGCTTCAGTGCGCGACTTGCCGCGAAACAGCGGACCGGCCATGACGTTGTCGATCACGTTCTTCCAGGGAAAGAGTGCGTCGGTCTGGAACGCGAAGCCGACACGCGGGTCAATGCCGGTGATCGGACCGCCCATCAACCGGACTTCACCGGCACTTGGGCGTGCGAGACCCGTCACAAGATTGAGCGTCGTCGATTTGCCGCATCCGGTGGGGCCGACGACGGCGACGAACTCTCCGCGGGCGACCGTCATGTTGAAATCGCGCAAGGCCGTAAGGGACTTGCCAGTCGGCGAGACGAAGCGGCGGCTGACATTGATCAGCTCGATCGCCGGGATCTGGTTCTTGTCATTTTGCATGATGATACCTGAGGCGTGCTTTGGGCGCGTGCACGCAATGCCCATGGATCGATCGGGAGGTCGCCTCCGGTTGGGACCGGAAGCGACGCGACGCCTTACTTGACGTTCTTGACGAATTCCGTCGTGTAGGTCTTGGAAAGGTCGATCTGCTTGCCCTTGACGTTCTTGGAGAACTCCGAGAGCACGGCAAGCACGGTCTTCGGACCGTCTTCCGGCATGACGCCATCCGGTGTGAACATGCCCTTGCCGTCGTCGAGAGCCTTGATGTAGCCGTCCTTGTCGCCGACGTAGAAGTCCTTCGGCATCTTGTCCGCGATCTCGGCGGACGAATGCGTGTTGATGTAGCGCAACGTCTTGACGAAGGCGTTGGCGAGCTTCTGTGCCTCTTCCTTGTGCGCGTCGACCCAGGAGGCTTCCATGTAGAGCGAGGCGGCCGGATAGGTGCCGCCGAGCGCCTGACGGGTCGACTCGACCGTGCGCATGTCGACGAGCACGCTCGCCTCGCCGGTCTTGATCATGCGCGAGATCGTCGGCTCGGTCGTCATGCCGGCCTGGATCTGATCCTGTTGCATGGCAGCGATGAAGGTGCCGCCGGCGCCGACCGGAACCGTCACGACGTCGCCGGGCTTCAGCCCGGCCTTCGAGGCCATGAAGAGGGTCAGGAAGTTGGTGGACGAGCCGAGACCGGTGACGCCGAGGGTCTTACCTTTGAAGTCGGCCGGCGATTTGATGTCAGGATGTTTGCTCGAAACCATCTCGACTTCGCCCGGCGCCTGGCTGAACTGGACGATGGATTCGACGAATTTGCCTTTGGCCTGCAGGTCCACACAGTGGTCGTAGAAGCCGACCACGCCCTGGACGGCGCCGGCCAGAAGCTGATTTTCGGCATCGACGCCGGCAGCTTCGTTCAGCAGTTCGACGTCGAGACCCTCGTCCTTGAAATATCCGAGCGATTCGGCAAGCTTGGCGGGCAGATAGATCTGCTTTTCATAACCGCCGACCATGATGGTGATCTTATCGGCCGCATGTGCGGCGCTGGTCGCGAAAGATGCTGCGGCGAGAAGCGTCGAAAAAGCGACGGTGTGAAAAAGGCTGCGTGAAGAACGCATGGAAATCTCCTCCTGTGGTTTGCTAGCATCGTCGTCTCGCCACCTTGACCCGTGTCTCCTCCACGATGCTGCCTCTTCCTATGACGTCGAAGCTTTCAACTAGCTTTCAGTCGCGGATGGGTAAGCAGCCCGTCGAATTCCATCCATGCATCCCTCATCGCGGGAGCAACGGGCGCGTAGTCATTTCTTAAGCCAGATGCGCCGTCCCTTCCATAGATGTGTGCCCAGACGGATCTCTTTCCGAGCGCATGCAGCATCAAGCCATCGCGGCAAGCGCTTCAATGTGAAAACTGCGAGACAATATGTCCGCGATCGTCATCGCGATCTGGTGACCGGCGGCGAGCAGTCTATGAATCGACGGGCAGCCTCGACCGCGCCGCGCTCGGCGGGCCGTCATTCAGACGATTCCAGGCGCGGCGGAGCTGCCGCGCCGAGCCAAAGCCGGCGCGCATCGCGACGGCCTCCATGTCCAGCCGTGAACCGGCGAGCATCTCGCGGGCAAGAGCCACGCGCATAAGGTTGACGAAATCCGTAACGCTCATGCCTGTCTGCTCGTTGAACAGCCGTGAAAGGTTGCGCGGGCTGGCACCGCTGAGGTGCGCAAGCGACGCCACCGACCAGTCGTGAGAGGGGTTGGCGACCACCGCATCCTGCGCGCGGTGAATGACCGGGTGAATATGGTTGCGACCTTCAAGCCAGGGCGAAAGCTGCGGATCCGAGCCGCCGCGCCTGAGATAGACGACAAGATATCGCGCCACCGCGAGCGCGCAGGCATGTCCTGCTGCTTCGGCAACGATATGCAGCATGAGGTCTATGCCGGCGGTGATGCCGGCGCTCGTGAGGCGGTCTCCATCCTCGACATAGAGCCGGTTGTCCCGGACGCGCGCGGTGGGTGCGAGTCTCACCAGATCCTCTATGCAGGCGTGGTGGGTAGTGCAATCGCGGCCGTCGAGCATGCCTGCCTCGGCAGCGAGCAATGCGCCCGAGCAGATCGAGACCAGACGAATTCCCGGAAGAATGGCGCGCTTCAGCCATGCGACGATGGCAGCTTGGTCGGCGCGCTCCTGTTCGTTCCCTGGGGCGCTGTTTTTCATCGGGGCATCGGCGCTGCCGGCAATGATGACAAGCGCGGTATCGGGCAAGCGTTCCGGCAATGCGGCGACTCCCGTAACGGCAAGGCCGATCGAACTGCCGACCGTCGCCGATGGGCCGATATAGGCGACGGTAAAGCGCACTGTGCGCTGTTCGAGGTTCGCCTTGCGCAGCACTTCGATCGGGCCGGCCACGTCGAGCAGCAGCACGCGCGGCGGCACGACGACGAAGACCGGAATATCGAAGGGCTGCGCGGCGTCCGTCATGCGGCGAGCGACTTTCCGCGCCCAGCCAGGGCCTGTTCGACGGTCGCGATCCGAGCGAAACGGCCCGACAGGACCAGTTCGGTCCGGTCCCGGATTTCCTTGGCGTTCCAGGTGCGTCCTGCGGCATCGGTCATCGGGAAGGTCAGGGTCGCTTCGCCGATATAGTCGACTTGATAGCCGAGATCCGAGGCATGGCGGGTCGTGGTCTCGCAGCACTGTTCGGTGCGGATGCCGGAGACGAGGATACGACGGACGCCGTTCTCGGTCAGCCACACGTCGAGACCGGAACCGACCAGGGCGCTATGGCGGTTCTTCCTGAACGTCGCCTTGGGAGCGATCCTGAGCGGGGCGAGTGTGCTGACGAACCCGGATGCTTCCGAAAACGGCCCATTTTCATCGACATGGAAGATCTGGATGATGGGTATTCCATCGGCTTGCGCGCCGTCGATCAGAGCCTGCTGACGATCGATATAGGCGGAAGCGAGGTTTTCATCCCAGTAATCGCGGTGTCTGAAGGACTCTTGAGCGTCGATAACGAGAAGGACAGTATCATGGCCGGACATTTTTTGCTCCATGCAGGTTGATCATGAAGTCATATTCGGCGATTTGAAGACAGGGGAAAATGCGCGCGCCGGACAAATAACGGACAATTCGCGCCAATAGCCACGCTCAGGAGCGGCCTTGCGCCAAGCGCCTCGAGCCACATCCGGCGCCTGCCGGCCGTGCGCACATAATCAGTCCGCTTCCACGCAATTCCGGATCGGATGTCAGCTCGTAAAGCTTCGCAGATCCCTCAGCAAGTTGCGGTACCTGGCCTGGCTTCCGACCAGATGGTCGCGCATGGCGTTGCGGGCGGCCTGCTCGTCCCTGTCCGAGATGGCGACGACGATTGCCTCGTGCTCCCTGTGGATCAGCTTTCGATAGGCGGTCTGTTCGGCCGTCCTCGATTCCGGGACGAGCCTCGACTGCGGGATGATCGCAGAGCCCTGCGATTCCAGGAACTGCCTGAACAGCGGATTGTTCGTGGCTTCGGCGATTGCGGCATGGAGCTCGAGATCCGCATCGCGAATGGATTGATCGCTCTCGATGCATTGGAGGATTTTCCGATGACATTCGAATATCGCTTCCTCCTGTGCCGGCGAGCGGCGCAGGGCCGCTAGGCCCGCCGCCTCGATTTCGACAGGTGTTCTGATCTCGAGGACCTCAAGATCGGAGGCGACGCGGGCTTTGTCGACTTTCCGCGCGGAGAGCGCGGGATCGGCACCGAGCACGAAAATCCCCGCTCCCTGGCGCACCTCGACAAGCCCGTCGGAGCGAAGTGCGGCCACCGCCTCGCGCACGACGGTGCGGCTGACGCTGTGCGTTTCGGTCAGCTCGTGTTCGCTCGGAAGCTTGTCGCCGGCGGAATACTGGCCGCTCAATATGGCTTGCCGGAGGCTTTCGCCAACCTGTGAGACCAGCGACCCGGAGCCTTTGCTGCGATCCTTCACCTGCATTGCCACGTTTGACCCCCGCATCGGCCTCGATCCGAATGCCGTTCAAACGCGCGGCATTGCGAAATTCACGATTCATCACACATGTATGACAAATTTTGCCGCCTTTCAATGGATAAGAGCCGACGAGAGAAAATCCGGCACTGCGCTTACATCTCTCGACGCCGGTTTGGCATATGCGTGAGGACCGGTGGAAGCACTCACAACCGCCTGGTCGATTCTCCGCGTACGAATCTCGGCGTCAGGATGAAATCTTCAGGCGGCGCGGCGGCGCCCTCGGGGCTTGCTATTCTTGCCAGGAGGCGTTGTGCCGCCAATTCCCCGAGCTTCTGCGCATCCTGCACCACCATGGTGATGCGAGGCGTGATGACATTGCTCCAGGGCACGTCGTCGACCATCGCCAGCGACACGTCGTCAGGGCAGCGGAAGCCCATCTCCTGCATGACCTGAAGTGCTGCTAGGCCGGTCATGTTGTTGGCGCCGATGATGGCGGTCGGCCGGTCGCGGCGGGTCAAGAGGCTCATCGCCTGTGCATGGCCGCCAGTCCGGGTGTAGCCGCCTTCGACCACCAGCGAAGGATCGATGTCCACACCGGCGCCGGCCATCGTGTTCATGAAACCCTTCAGGCGCTCGTCGGCAGTGTGCAGGCCGCTCGGCCCGGAGATGAAACCGATGCGCCTGTGGCCGAGCTGCAGCAGATGTTCGGTCAGGATGGTGGTGGTAAGCGGGTTGTCGGAACCGACAAAATCGCGTTCCGCCCCTTCCACCTTCTGGTCGAACATCACGATCGGGGTTTTGAAGTCGCGCAGGAACGTCGCGTACTCCTCGCCGTGCCCGTTTGCCGCCAGCGCAATTCCGGCGATCTTCTGCGCTTCCAGCCGCTCCAGCAGCGCCCGTTCGAGATCGGCCCTGCCGGAGGAGTCGGCGATCAGGACGAAATAACCGTGGTCGAGCGCCTGGTGCTCGATCTTTCGACGGATGTCGCCGAAGAACATGTTGCCGAGATTGGCCGAAACGAAACCGATCAACGAGCTGCGTCC
Source organism: Rhizobium sp. WYCCWR 11128 (assembly GCF_013416305.1). NCBI lineage: Bacteria > Pseudomonadati > Pseudomonadota > Alphaproteobacteria > Hyphomicrobiales > Rhizobiaceae > Rhizobium > Rhizobium sp. WYCCWR 11128. Next base: position 377,572 of record NZ_JACCEZ010000006.1, on the reverse strand, counting down.
GCGCGCCAGCGTCTGGGCCACCGGGTCGATGCGGTAACCGGTCGATTTTATCGCCTGCTGGATGCGGTCGAGCGTCTCGACGCCGACCCGCTTCGGGCTGTTGAGCGCGAGCGAGACGGTCGAGATGGAAACCCCCGCAAGGCGCGCTACGTCTCGTATCGTGGTCATGTCTGTCGAACCGGTTCTAATACCTTGTTATGTCCGATTTTATTGGTCGGCGCAACATTTATGCTTCAAATCAGTTGTTTTGCGGGGCTTGCCTTTCTGATCTGGTGATCGCGAATTTCGGCTTGACAGACATCGGATCAGGCGAGATGATCATTTACCGAACCGGTTCGATATGATGTCGAGCCGGAAAACAGGGAGGAGAAACCTGTGACGAGTTCGGAACGCCAGCCGGAAAATCCGGCATCGGGTGGGGCGGAGAAACACGCCTGGTTCAGCCAGGATCGCCTGGGCATGTTCATCCATTGGGGCCTCTATGCCTTGGGAGCCCGCCACGAGTGGTTGAAGAACCGCGAAGAACTGACCGACGACCACTACCAGCGCTATTTCGACAATTTCGATCCCGATCTCTACGATCCCAAGGAGTGGGCCCGCCGGGCGCGTCTTGCCGGCATGAAATATGTCGTGGTGACGACCAAGCATCATGAGGGTTTCTGCCTGTGGGACAGCAAGGTGACGGACTACAAGGCGCCGAACACGCCCTGCGGCAAAGATCTGCTCACGCCGCTAGTCGAAGCCTTCCGCGCCGAAGGGCTGAAGATCGGCTTCTACTATTCGCTGCTTGACTGGCACCATCCCGATTTCCCGATCGACGTTCACCATCCGCTGCGCAACCATCCCGACGCCAAGGCCCTGAATGCCGGCCGTAACATCGCCAACTACGCGGCCTATATGCGCGAACAGGTGAGCGAGCTTCTGACCGGCTTCGGCCGCATCGACATCATCTGGTTCGATTTCAGCTATCCCGGGCGCGAATATCGCGGCCTGCCCGGCAAGGGGCGCGCCGATTGGGAGAGCGAGCGCCTGGTGGATCTGGTGCGCGAGCTGCAGCCCGGCATCATCGTCAACAACCGCCTCGATCTGCCGCCCGGCACCCTGCCTGACGTGACGACGCCGGAGCAGTATACGCCGCGTGTGGCCCCCGCCATCGCCAGCCAGGGGGTGCTCTGGGAAACCTGCCACACTTTTAGCGGCTCCTGGGGTTATCACCGCGACGAAGATACCTGGAAAAGCCCGGAACAGATCATCCAGCTGTTGATCGATTCCGTCGCGCTCGGCGGCAACCTGCTGATGAATGTCGGCCCGACCGGCCGGGGCACGCTCGATGCGCGCGCCATCAGCGCGCTCGAGGTTTATCAGAACTGGATGGCCGTCAACGGACGTTCCATCTATGGGGCAGGGCCATCTCGCTATCCGGTGCCTGCCGGCTGCCGTTATACCCAGCGCGGCAACCGCCTTTATCTGCATGTTTACAATTGGCCTTACCGCCACATCCACATCGAAGGTCTCGCCGACAGGATCGCCTATGCGCAGTTCCTGCACGACGCCAGCGAGGTGCACTGGCTGAGCCATGCCAAAGATGTGGATTCCAATATCGGCGTGACGGTGCCGGAAGGCATGATCACGCTCGAACTGCCGGTCCGGCGCCCGGACGTTACCGTGCCGGTGATCGAGATCGTCCTGAAGGCGTGAGCTCGATCGCACTCGCGTGTCCTTTGCGTTCATGGAGGGAGGAGAAACCCATGAAGGTTCTGAAGAAAACGCTTTTGCTTGCCGCTATCGGCAGCAGTCTTTTTGCCACAGCCGCATCGGCCGAGCAGGTCAACCTGACCTGGCAGATGTGGACCGGCTCCGAAACCGACACCAAGAGTTGGCAGCACCTGGCAGAGATGGTGACCGCCAAGTATCCCGATATCAAGGTGACGCTGACGACGACGGGCTGGGTCGACTACTGGACGCGGCTGCCGGTGCTGGCGGCATCGGGACAGCTCGCCGACATCGTTTCCATGCAGTCACTGCGCATGCCGAACTTCTATTCGCTGCTCGAGCCCCTGAATGACCGGGTCGAGGCCGATAAGTTCGACGTCGGCGCCTTCACACCCTCGATCATCGGCGGCATGTCCGTCGACAAGCAGCTTTACGGCCTGCCCTACGATGTCGGTCCGTGGGTCATCTACTATAACCAGGACGCGCTCGAAGCCGCCGGCGTTCCGCTACCGAAGCCAGGCTGGACACTTGCCGAGTTCACCGATGCCGCCAAGAAGCTGACGAAGGACGGCAAGTACGGCTTCGGTATCACTCCGACCAACTATTCGGTCCTGGCCGCGGCCTGGGGCGATAAATACGTCAACGACGCCGGCGAGCTTGACTTGACGAGTGCGAGCGCGGTTGCAGCCGCCGAGAGAGTGATCGGTTTCGCCGCCAAGGATAAGATCGCGCCGCTGGTCCCGTCGGGTGGCGCGGATCCCGGTGATGTCGTCCAGGGCCGGTTCAATTCGGGCAATGTCGCCATGTATATCGACGGCCCCTGGTCGATTATCGGCATGAAGGACCAGGCGAAGTTCAAAATCGGCCTCACCACCCTGCCGCGCGACGAAGGCGAACTCTCGGCCGTCACAGCAGGCTCCGGCTTCGGTATTTCCACGTCAAGCAAGAACAAGGATGCGGCCTGGAAGGCGATCCAGGTGCTGACCAGCCCGGAAGCGCTGACCTATCTTGCCGAAGGGGGGCGCGCATTGCCGGCGCGCACGGCGGCGCAATCCGCCTGGTACAAGGTGGCGGCCAAGGACATCACCAATGGCGGCGAGGCCATCGACTATTCCCTGGCGCACTCCGTGCCCTACGTGATCACCAACAACTGGGCAGCGGTGGAAAACCTCTTCAACCAGTATTTCCCGCCGGCTTTCGCCGGCAGCGCCGATGCCAAGCAGACGATGGAGTCCATCCAGAGCCTCGCGCAGCAATAAAGCGAGCGCGTCCGACAGGACGCGCTAGCGCCCGCCCGCGGCAGGACCTGCCGCGCATGGAGGAAGACATGTCGCAAAGCGCTGTTGCCGAAGTTCCCTTGCAGCCCGGTCGGCCCCGGCGCTTCCTGAAGCCGGAGACGCAGGCAGCCATGCTGTTCCTGCTGCCGAGCTTCCTCGGCTTCATGGTCTTCATGGCCTTGCCGATCGTGGCGTCGCTGGCGCTCAGCTTTACCAACTGGCAGCTGATCTCGACGCCGTCCTTCGTCGGCTTTCAGAATTATATCAGGCTCTTCACCGTTGATCCGGCCTTCTACACCATATTGCGCAACACGCTGTTCTTCGCAGTCGAGTATCTGGCGCTGAACCTCGTCATCTCGTTGACGCTGGCGGTCTGGATATCGAGCCTGAAGCGCGGCAAGGCGATCTTCCGGGTAATCTTCTTCCTGCCGACCTTCACGCCCACCATCGCGGCGTCGGTGGTGTGGCTGCTCATCTTCACACCGGACGGGCTGGCCGACACCATCATCCGCGCGCTCGGCCTCGGCCTGCCGAATTTCCTGCTGAGCTCGACCTGGGCCATGCAGGCGGTCGTGCTCGTCACCCTGTGGGCGAATGTCGGCTACAACGTCGTGATGTTCAACGCCGCGCTCGACCTTGTGCCGAAGCATTATCTCGAGGCGGCGACGATCGACGGCGCCAATGCCTGGCAGCGCTTCTGGCGCATCCGCCTGCCGCTCATATCGCCGACCATCTTCTTCGGCACCGTGATGACGGCCATCACCTCGCTGCAGATCTTCGACGAGATCTTTGCGATGACGCGCGGCGGGCCGGGTTCGGCGACGGCGACGCTTGGCTTTGCCATCTACCAGAAGGGCTTCACCAATTTCCAGATGGGCTATGCCTCGGCTCTCGCCTGGGTGATGTTCGTCATGATCATGGCGCTCACCATCCTGCAATTCCACATGCAGCGCAAATGGGTGCATTATGACGACTGATCCGACCTCACGGCATCCGCATTCCGTGTCCCAGCATCGTCACCGGATATTGCGGCGCATCGGCTCCTTCGCCAGTTACACGGGGCTTTCGCTGATCGCGTTGCTTTTCCTCTTCCCGTTCTTTTGGATGGTGTCGAACGCGGTGCGCTCCAATGCCGAGGTGATGGCCGTGCCGGTCCGCATCTTCCCCGAGGAATATCATTGGGGAACATTCGTCGAAGCCGTGGTTTCCTTGCCGTTCGGAACCTTCCTGTTGAATTCCTTCGTGGTCGCCTGCGGCGTTACGGCGATCGTGATTGCGGTCTCCTGCCTGTCTGCCTACGCTTTTGCTCGGCTGAAATTTCCCGGCCGGGAGGGTCTGCTGCTCACCTATCTCACCACGCTGATGATCCCGCAGGTCATGCTGGTCATTCCGCTCTTCCTCATCGTCAGCAAGTTCGGCTGGATCAACACCTATCACGGCATGATCCTGCCGGTCGCTTTCAGCTCTTTCGGCACCTTTCTGCTGCGGCAGTTCATCCTCGGTATTCCCAAGGATCTCGACGAGGCGGCGATGATGGACGGGGCTTCGCGCCTGCGCATCCTGGTTACGGTCATCATTCCGCTTGCCATGCCGGCCATCGGCCTGCTGGCGCTATTCACCTTCATCGCACAATGGAAGAGTTTCCTCTGGCCGCTGATCGCCACCAGCGGCGTCGAAATGGCCACGCTGCCGCTCGGGCTCACCCTGTTCCAGACACAGCAGGGAACCGCCTGGAACTACATCATGGCCGGTGCGACGATCTCCATGGTGCCGGGTGTCGTGCTGGCCATCGTGCTGCAGAGGGTGATTTACAAGGGCATTACCGTCAGCTCCGGCTTCGGCGGACGCTAATTTCTATAAGAGCAAAATCTTAAACGCATCACATCAAGTTTGATGTGATGTCCTTCAAGTTCGGTGGATTTGCGCCGAAGAAGGCGAATTGCGCAGCGGGATTCACGAAAACGGCCACGCTTGCATCCATCGCCTTGGCGATATCGATCTCTGCTGCCAATGCCCAGACGATCGGCGCCGGCGGAGCGCGCGTAATTACTCCGCCGACCATTTCGCACCATGCGACCACTCGCTCTTCAGCACCAACGAGATTAGATTTGAATGGAAGCTGCCACTAGCGGCTCGTGCCAGGCATAGCGTGGAAGAAGACCGGCGTATTTGGAGGCCCGCACATGCGCTTGCCACACCGCGCCATCGTTCGCCAGAAAGACAGGTGGTTCGGCGTCAGTCCATAGCGCTCCACAACCATTTATCGTCAAGCCCGGCCACAAACTCTCCAACACAATCCGCGCCTTGATCTAGTCCCGCCAGTGGCGATGCCCGCCCGTCATGTCCGGCCTTGCTGTTCGGGAGAACCCCCAAAGTAGGCTCCATGGAGAAACTTATTTCGCTCATCCATAGATAGCCGATCACAGATCAGGGGAGAGACCCGAGGGGAGAACACTGACCGCCGACAGGTCCGCAGCACGTCATCAGGCAAATGGACACAGTCTGGAATCGCCTCTTCCTCTCAAACCCTTTCTTCAATGAGCGGTATAGGCCCCGTCTACCAAATAGTGCCCCCCGGTGATGAAACTGGCCTGCTCGGACAAGAGGAAACACACAAGCGTCGCGACCTCTTCCGGTTTTCCACGCCTGCCCATTGGTTGAAGCGATGCCATGCGTCGCGTACTCGCCGCCTCAAGGTGCTCTGACAAAAGTGGCGTTTCGATCCAGCCGGGACCGACGGCATTTATGCGGATACCCAATCTCGCATACTCCATCGCAGCGACTTTCGTCAGCCCAACAACCCCGTGCTTGGCTGCGGTGTATGCCGCCGCGGTGGGTAATCCAACGGACCCGAGAGTGGAAGACAAATTCACGATTGCGCCGCCACCCAGCTTAAGCATCGCGCCAATTTCGGACTTCATACAATAGAAAACGCCGTTGAGATTGACGTTCATCACCCTGTGCCAATTGTCGAGCGGATAATCTGCGACCGCTGCGCGAACCCCATCGATTCCGGCATTATTGACGGCCAGGTCCAAGCCGCCATATGTCTCAACGGTAAAATCGATAAGCTTCTGCACATCTCCACTATCACTGACATCGACGACAAATTCATGGGCACGGCCCCCATTTGACCGGATTGCGTAGGCAGTCTTGTACGCTGCGTCCGCATCGATATCGGCAGCCACAACCTCAACACCCTCATCAGCGAGTTGTCGAGAAACGGCGGCGCCAATTCCGGAACCTGCGCCCGTTACGATCGCGACTTTTCCTTCCAGGCAAAGCTTCATCGTTTCAGTCCTTGTTGATATGCTAATATTCAATCAGAGGGAGATGGTTGATGCAGGAGGCTTCGCGGATGAACGAATGCGCATGATATTGCGGGGCTTGAGACATTTATCCGCGTGGCAGGCTCATAGTCTGTAGAGGTGGTTGTGGTGTTCAACAAGCGTCTCAATTTTGATTTGACCGGGACTGACTAAATTACTTGGCAGGTAGAAATGGACAAACACCATATCACACGCCGGGAGCTCATGTTGGGTAGCCTAGCGTTGATGCTTTCAGGATGTACTTTGGAGGATCGGCCGCCGCTGGGCTACGCATTTGCTATGGATCCGGATGTCGATCCCCGCTATCGGCGGCAGGAGGTCGCGTATACGGGAAGCGAACCTCCCGGAACCATCGTCGTTGATACAGGGAGGCGCTACCTTTACTTCGTGGAGGCGGATGGCCAGGCCACACGCTATGGTGTTGCCGTCGGACAGGAAGGACTGAGTTTCAAGGGCGAGGCCACCATCGGTCGCAAGGCAGAGTGGCCTTCGTGGAAGCCCACCGACGACATGATTCAGCGCAAGCCCCGGCTGGCGAAATATGCCGACGGCGTACCGGGAGGGCCGCTCAACCCTCTCGGCGCAGCGGCCCTTTATCTCTACCAAGACGGACAAGATACCATGTTCCGGTTGCATGGAACGAATGCTCCCTGGTCGATAGGCCATGCGGTATCAAGCGGGTGCGTTCGCTTGACGAATGCGAACATTGTCGACCTTTACTCTCGTGCTCTTGTGGGCACGCGCGTAGTCGTCATCTGATGCCATTTACCATTTGAAATCGCAGGGTTGGCTATATCGATAGGTATCTGCTAATGTAGGAATGTTGCACGTTGCATCATTTCTGCACTATCTAAAGTGCTATTGTCGCTAAACTTTGAGGTGTAGCCGTCGAAAAGCTATCCCATGATGAGGAGAGGACTTCATGATGAGCAGAATTTTAGTTGTGATCGTCGCGATGTTTGCGGTGGCCAATCTGAGCGCTTGCGGTTCGATGGGCAAGGGGAAGGCCCCACCGCCGGCAGAAGCAGTCTACAAGTAGCATATGGCGTTTGTTCTGAGGAAGGGTCGAGCAGGCCCTTCCTCTTCCTAACAGAATATACCGCCAGGCATGCCTTCGTTCGCGATTCACGGCGCAAAAGTGGCGTATCCGCTGACTTCAGGCTCGCGGTTGTAGGGCTTGCATATGGAGCATAGTGATGGCGCTTGGAAGAGGCGGTGTGTCGCTAGTTGTTATGTTGGCGGTCATGGCATCTTCATGCCAGACAGAAGACAAAAGGCCTCTACCGCATTATACGTCGAATGGCAGAGGCGTAGCTCCAACCAATGCGGCTGAAAACAAAGCAAATCGGTATTTCATCGAATTCCGCTCACGCTATGCGCTGACCTACGGCCACACCTACGTCGTTTTTGGGCGGGCGGATAAGAACGGAAATATGATCAATCCCGAAGTCGCCGGACTTGCGCCAGCATCTGACAATGCCGCGCCCTATGTATTAGGCCATTTCATACCCGTTCCGGCCTCGACCGGAGCAACGGATGGTGACCTGGAAGAGCAGTACAGGTCGGCAAGCTGGCGTGTGATGCTGACTGATAATGAATATCGCGACACAGTTGCGTATATACGCAAACTGCAGGCAACCACTCATCTCTGGGAGGCAACGGTTTATAATTGCAACGCCTTCGTGGCGGATATCGCACGGCACATGGGTTATAAGGCGCCCGGCATTTGGCTAAGGCCGCAACAATTCATTGCAACCCTGCGGGAGATGAATACAGGTTGATTGCGTGCGGGCGTTGGCGATCGCGGAAGGCCGATCATAGAAAGGTTCTGGTGACTTGATTTGAATTTATCAGTAGCCGTCGTCGGCGAGATGGTCTGGGTTCTTGGAATTGTGGCATGGTGCATCATTCGATACCCATTTGAGCGTCGCGCGAAGCGAGTGCCGGTCGTCAGCAACCGCCGTACCGGTTCGGAGGCGGTCGGGCTTGCTGCAGCTCTCGTCGGGCTTGCGATCGTGCCGGGATTTTACGTCGCGACTGGCATCCCTGAGGTGGCCGACTATACCGCCCATTTGTGGGCCGTCGTGATCGGGACAATACTTTTCTGTGCCGCAATGTGGGTCTTTCGAAGAACCCACAAGCAATTAGGACGAAACTGGTCGATTACGCTGGAGATCCGCCAGCGGCACGAATTGATATGCGCTGGCCCGTACTCCCTTGTCCGCCACCCCATGTACACGTCGTTCCTTCTGATGGGGCTTTCACAAGCGTTTCTGCTGTCGAACTGGGTGGCAGGCATGGCGGGCCTGATCGGCTTCACCGTTCTATTCTTCCTAAGGGTGGACAAGGAAGAACGTATGATGTTGGAAGTTTTCGGCCCGCAATACCACGCGTATATGGCGAAGACCAAGCGCATCATCCCTTATCTTTACTAGAGGTGGCTAGATGAGAGGCCGAACGATCAAGCTCTCGGCATCGCGACGACTTGTCGGAGATCTGATGAGATTCTCGATCGGGGTGCCACGCGTGACGGTCCAGCGGCAAATGAACCTTCGGCCGCTCCTCGATGCCAGAGACGGACCGGATGCCCGGCCGTCCTGGACTGTGCTTTTCTTGAAGGGATACGCCCTGCTCTCTCAAGAAATTCCCGAATTGCGGCGCGCTTATGTCAAGTTTCCAAGGCCGCAGCTCTATGAATATCCGGCCAGTGTGGCCTCCGTTGCCCATGAGCGCGAGCATGACGGAGAGCGGGTCGTTCTGCTGAGCATCATCAAAGCTCCCGAGCAACGCTCCATTTCCCAGCTGGAGACACTGATCCGCGCAGCAAGGTCACTTCCGGTTCTGGAGATCAAGGAGTTTCGGCGCTCTCTGAAGCTCGCTCGCGCACCTGCCCCTGTGAGGTGGCTGCTCATGTGGCTCGGGCTCAATATCGGGCGGAAGCGTGCGCGTTATTTCGGCACGTTCCAATTGTCTGTCTATTCGGGCCTGGGAGCGGAGTCCCTCAACCCGATCACCCCACTGACCACACTTCTCAACTACGGTCCAATCGGCGAGGATGGATCGGTTGCTGTCCGCATCCACTACGACCACAGGGTCATGGATGGAGCGAATGTCGCTCGGGCGTTAGAACGGTTCGAAAGAATCTTGAACGGCGAGATCGCCGACGAAGTAAAAAGCCTCGCCCAGAGCGGAACCCCTACCATCATGTCGGCGGTAGGGACGTCGAAATGACAGTGCAGGATGAGTTTCGTTTGGCTGTCGTCGTGGTTGGGGCTTCCCGCGGCATTGGACGAGCAATTGCAAAGATTGCGGCACGTGAAGACAATGTCGTCGTGCTCGTCGCGCGTTCGCCTGAAGGCCTCGCCGCTGTGGCGGCCGACGTACGGCAGGCCGGCGGCGAGGCGTTCACGCTGGAGCTGGATCTCTTCGCAGCCGATGCGTCGGCGCGTCTCGAGGCTTTTCTAACCGCCAACGATTTGGTCTGCGGCGTCCTGGTCAACAGTGCTGGGTATGGTCTGCGAGGTGCAGCAACGATACTCCCCGTCAACGATCAGCTTGGGATCATCGATCTCAATATACGCGCCCTGACCGACATGACCCTTCGCTTCCTGCCTGGAATGCTGGCGCGCGGACGTGGCGGCGTGATCAATCTCGGCTCCATAGCGGGTTTGGTTCCCGGGCCGTACATGGCTTTGTATTACGCAAGCAAGGGTTTCGTGCACTCTTTTTCGGACGCGCTCCATCAGGAAGTGCGCCGCTTTGGCGTTACCGTGACATGTGTCGCGCCCGGACCGGTATCCACCGAATTTCTTGAAAAGGCCGGCGCGAACCGGGCGGCTCTCTTCAAGATATTGCCCAAGCTGGACGCTGAATATGTCGCTGAGCGGGCCTGGAGCGGTTTCAACTCCGGCCGTCGCCGCGTTGTCCCTGGCATTTCAGCCAAGTTGATCACTCTTGTCGCCGCATTCTTGCCGACCGCAGCTATTCTCCCTCTGATCGGTCGCCTGCAGCGCAGGAGCAAAGATCCATGTCCTTGCGGTTCAGGGAAGAGCCTCAAGGAATGTTGCGGTAGCCGCTCCCCGGCACGGAGCAAGCTGCAGAAATAGTGCCCGTCGACGAGTTTGTCGAAACGATATCCGGAAAGCGGGATGATCGCGTTCAGTTGGTCGAGGAGACTACGGCGGCCGCGCAGAGCTTGACACATGAAACCGAAAGCCTTGCCGAATTGCTGCGGCGGTTTAGAACGGGCAGCGGCCGGGCATCGGAACATTGCCACTACGCGATGGCATCCTGACGTCCTGCCGATGCAGGCAAGAAAGCGCCGCCGCCTCGAAAGGGCGGCGGTGAGCGGTCATCGGCCAGCGTCGCCTCAGTGGCTCTCTGATGCGGGACCGTGAGAGTGGCCCGCAATGCTCTTGCGAACGTGACGAACTGCCGTCCAGACGGCGAAAAGCACGAGCGGGATGGCGCCGAGAACGGCGAGTTTCGACACGTGCGGATCGACGCCTAGTTCGGAAATGCTTTCCAGGCAGATCTTTGCGAGGCCGACGGTGTAATAGGTGATGGCGATGACGGAGAAGCCTTCGACCGCCTGCTGGATATGCACCTGGATACGCGCCCGTTCTTCCATCGACGTCAGCAGTGAGGCGTTCTGATCTTCGAGCTGAACTTGCACGGTGGTTCTGAGCAGGTCGCCGGCCAGGCTCACACGTTCGGCCAGTTCATCGAGGCGGCGTTCGGCGGCGTGAACCGCACGGACGGCCGGCTGAAAGCGCCGGTCGATGAAGGTGCCGATCCGCTGGCGCTGCTCGACGCGCTCCTCGCGCAGCTCCGACGATCTGCTTGCGACGATCTCGGCATAGGCTTTCGTCGCGCCGAAGCGGTGACGGGCGAGAGCGGAGAAATTGAGCACATCCGACGAGAGCTTGGTGACCTCGGAAAGCAGGGCTTTGTCGACCTTGACCGCACTCTGCATATGCGCGATCAGCAGGTCGAGGCGCCGGTCGAAGACGGACAGCTTCGACACCGTCTCGCGTGCCATCGGCAACGCCAGCAGCGCCATCATCCGGTATGTCTCGATCTCCAGGAAACGCCTGACCATGCGGCCGGTGCGATAGGCATTGAGGTTGCGGTTGAAGAACAGAAATTCGACGAAACCGCTGTCGGTCAGCCGGAAGTTCGAATGCACTTCCGCATCGCCGCCGCCGACCTGAGAGGCGACATAGTCGAGCCTCGGTTTTTCCGGACGCTGCCCGTCCTTTTCGTCCCGCACCAGCACCCGAACGGCCGCGATGATCTTCCCGTCGATCTGGCGGCAGCAGGCCTGAAACGCTTCAGGCGGATTGCTGCCGGGCTCGGTCGATGCGGGAACGACGAAGGTCAGGGTGAGGAACTCGGTATGAGCCTCCCACTTCAGCCGGCCGTCGCCGATGCGGCCGATGCCGTGGTTGCCCTCGCGGGTCGTGGAGACATCCTCCAATCCCGGCAGGGAACTTGGTATCTGAGGAGGGGCATTTTCTCCGACGATGGCGACGTGCCACACATCCGTGTCGCCATCGAAGTAAAGCGACGGCCGCGCGTGGAGCTCGTTGTGAAGTTCCCTTCGCAGCGGATGCTCGGAGCCCATCGGCATGGAAATGCACCTCTATACGATAGACAGTCGCTGGATCGCCGGATGTAACCGGGTTGCCGGCATGTGTGAGTTGACCATGGCGCCTGCGAGCCGGCGAAGGCTGACAACGCCTATAGCCTCTCCCGAACCACATGTCACCATAAAGGGCAACGATGTCGGCGGCTTGCACGACATCGTTGCCCCATTGTTCGATTGTCACCCGCTGGACTGGTGAGGCTGGCCTTACGACGAGGTTTCTTCCAGCCGTCGGCCGCCGGTCTCGATCATTCCGATAGCCGCGACCGCACCGATGGCGGCGACGATCGCGAACATCATGAACACCGAATTGATGCCCTGCGTCCCCACCATATAACCGACCGTGGTCGGCCCGACGGCCGAGGCTATGCGCAGCCATGATGTCGCAAGGCCGGTTCCGATGGCGCGCATCCGCGTCGGATAGATCTCCGGCGTGTACAGGTACAAGACCGCATTGATCGACCCGACGACGCCATAGGCAAGCGTTGCCAGCACGATCAACGACCAGAGCTGGCCTGCACCACCTGCAGCCAAGGCGCTCAACAGTGCCGCGCCGACCAGGAAGGACACGATGGCCCAAGTTCTTCGACCGATGCGGTCGATGCAGAAAGCGCAAACCAGAAGGATGGCGACTTGGGCGACATTGGTCATCGACGCCGCCCGAAGAGCGCTTCCGAGCTCGAGCTTGTAGACGGTGTGATAGAGTGTTGGCATCCAGTTGTTGAGGCTGTTGGCGACGAAGAACGAACTCGCCCAAAGGACCCAGGCAATCAACGTCCTCACGCGGAAGCGTGGAGACAGCAGCTCGCTCCAGCGGCTTCTCGGTTGCCGGGCGACCTGTGCAGGGGCGGGTGCTTCGGGCGCCGATTGCGGCTCCTGTTGATAATCGAGTTTTGCCTTTCTTGCGCTCGCCTCAGCCTGGCGGATGATCGCTTCCGCTTCGTCGAGGCGTTGCTGGCCGATCAACCAGCGCGGCGATTCCGGCAGCCGATAAAGCAGATAGGCGATGACGAGACCCGGAATGCCGCCGATGAAGAACAGCGATGTCCATCCGAGGATCGGCACGAGCAAGGTCCCAACCTGGCCGGTGATCATCAGCCCGACCGGAAAGATCATCTCGTAGAGCATGAAATAGCGGCCGCGTCCCTTCGCCCGCAAAAGTTCGCTGATATAGGTGGCCGCAACCGGCATTTCTCCTCCGACACCGATGCCCTGGATCAGGCGGCACAGGAAAAGCATCTGAAAATTGCCGGTGAGCGCGCAGGCGAGGCCCATGACCGACATCAGCGCTGTGGCCGCTGCCGCCGTGGGGACGCGGCCGAAACTTTCGGCAAGACGGCTGAAGAGCAGGGCGCCGAGCAATTGGCCGATGTAGCTGGCGGCGATCATCCAGCCGATCTGGGCCGGAGAAAGCTCCCATAGCTTGATCAGGATCGGAAGGACGAATGCCAGCGAAAGGGCATCGAAGGCATCGAGGAACGTGGCACTCCCCATGACGATCCGCGCCCGGCGGTGCCATGGTGTGAAGGGAATGGCTTCGAAACGGGCAGTCAGCGCTGCGGCGCGACCGCTGTCGGATGCCGGGGTCGGATCGTGGGCCTCAAGCCCAGCTGCGGTCGCGGATGCGGCCAGCGTAATTGTGTTGTCGTGCATTCTATCCTCCCAGATTCAGCACCTTGATGATGGGCGGCGCCTTCGTAGCGCCGGCGTTAGCCGTTAGCCGTTGACCGCCTGAACAGCGACCGGATCGCATCTGCGATCTGGTCGGGGCATTCGATCGGCGTCAGATGCCGCGCCGCGGGCAAGACGGTGAGGGATGCGCCCGGAATGGCCGCAGCGAGATCTCGGGCCGTCTCGACGGGGGTGGCGTAATCCTCCTCGCCGACGACCACCGAAACGGGAAACCGGAAACCTCCCAGATGCCGGCGCAGATCCGCATCGCCGAGCATGGCGCAGGTCGCGGCATAGGCATCGATATCGTTGGCGGTAAAGACCGACATGGCATGCTGAACCTGCGCCGGATGATCCATCCGGAATCGATCGCCGAACCAGCGCGTTGCCTGAAACTCAGCCATCGATGCCAGCCCTTCGCTGCGAGCCTTTGCCGCCCGAGCCCGCCATTCCGTGGGCGCGTTGGCACCATACCAGGCGGTGGTATCGATCAGCAGCATGGCGCGCACCAGCTCGCGGTGCCGCGCCGCGAAGGCCTGGGCCACGCAACCGCCCATGGAGCAGCCTGCGACGACGGCGTCACTCCACCCGAGTTCTCCCATCAGGTCGGCGATATCGTCGCCGAACCGCTCGACATCATAAGGGCCGGCAGGCTTGTCGCTCCTGCCATGGCCGCGGCAGTCCATCGTGACGATATCCGCATCCTCCAGCCGCCCGACGACCCGATCCCAGACACTGGCGTCGAGCGCCAGTGAATGGATCAGAACGACACGCGGCCCACCGGGCCGTCCGCTGCGTCTATATGCAAGGCCGATACCATCGGACGTTCTCGCATAGGCGACGGCGGAAGCCGTCTCGCGCACATTTGCTGCACTGTTGGACATCGACATTCCCTTACCCGGCAAGCGCCATATCGTTTTCGCCCACAAGCGGCACGTTCCACGCATCGTAGCCATAGAGCCAAGAGGTGTCTTCGTTGCCTCCTGACATCCAGGTATTGGCGCTCGAAATCGCCTGGATGCGCGAGGTGCGCGGCTTGCGGTTCGCCTCGTAGCGGCGGAACGCGCCTTCGATGTCGTCATTGTCGACGCCGGCAAGGCACCGCGCCAGCACTGCAGCGTCTTCGATCGAGGTCGCAGCCCCTTGAGCCATATAAGGCGTCATCGGATGGCAAGCGTCGCCGAGAAGCGCCACGCGTCCGTCGCTCCAGCGCGGCAATGGTTCACGTTCGAGGATTGCCCATTTGTGGCAGTCCGGGCATGCATTCAGAACCATCTGCACTTCAGGATGGAAGCCTTCATAGGCGGTGCGCAATTCCTTCACGTCGCCCTTGGCGGACCAGGATTCCGAGGTCAGCCAGTCGGCGGGCTCGGGCACGCTGGTGACGAAGTAGAGCGAGCTGCGATCAGCAGCCGTATAGTAGATGACGATATGGCGGTCGACACCCCACCACTTCGTTCTGGACGCCTGGATCTCGCCGCCGTTCATCAGGCTTGCGTCGAAGACCGCGCGGTAGGCGATCCGGCCCTTGTGGATCGGTTTGTCAGGGCCGACGACGATGTCGCGAACGAGCGAATGCACGCCATCGGCGCCGATTACGGCATCGGCATCCGCCTTCGTGCCGTCGGCGAAAGAGAGGGTCACGCCAGCCTTGGTCTGATCCAGGCCGACAAGCTTCTTGCCGAGGTGAACGATCTCCGGCGGCAGCACGGAATAGAGCGCTTCATGCAGGTCGGCCCGGTGCATGCAGAGAAAGGGCGCACCGTAAAGGCTTTCCGGCATCGGAAGCTCGCGCTTGATCTCGCCGGTATCCCAGACACGGTTGAGATGAGAATAGGGCTCGAACGCAAGCTTTTGAAGCCTGTCGAGGACGCCGATGCCGCGCAGCACGCGCGATGAATTCGGCAGCATCTGGATGCCGGCGCCGATGCGGGCAAATTTCGGTGCCTGCTCGTAGACATTTACGTCGATACCGATCTGGCGAAGGGTCGCCGCGGCGGCGAGACCGCCCATGCCGGCACCAACGATCGCGATTTTCGGTTTACTTCCAGCCATGCGATTTTCCTCCCTTGGCAATCAAGATGGAGGTAGTCGTAGTTCGGCATCCGTAGTATGTAAAATATTTATATAATTCATGTCTGAAACCTTTTAAGTTTAAGATGAAGCCCAATGGAACTGAGACACCTTCGCTATTTCGTGGCCGTCGCAGAAGAGGGGAGCATCTCGCGGGCCGCCGCGCGTCTCAACATTCAGCAGCCGCCGCTCGGTCAGCAGATCCGCGATCTCGAATATGAGCTGGGCGTTTCGCTCTTTGACCGGCATCCGAAGAAGATCTCGCTTAATGCTGCCGGCGCAGTTTTCCTTGCCGACGCCCGCGACATTCTCAAGCGGGCCGGTCAGGCAGTCGAGAATGTCCGCCGGTACGACAAAGGAGAGGCCGGCCATCTGTCGGTCGGCTTTACGAGTTCGGCGTCGCTGCATGTTCTGGCGCCGAAGCTGCTGCAGCAGTTCCGTCTTTCCTATCCGCTCGTGAAAATCGCCGTCGAAGAAAGCGAGACCTACGAACTCATTCTCGCCCTGCAGGAGGGGCGTATTGATGCAGCGTTGCTGCACATCGATGCAAATCGATTTCCGGATCTCGCCAGCACGGTGCTTTCCGAAGAGGACATGATCGTCGCCGTCCCTCTCGGCCATCCCCTCGCAGATGAAGGCCTCGGGCCAATCACCCTGAAAATGCTGGAGGGGCAGGATGTCGTCATTTATCGGCGACCCGACGGCCCAGGCATATTCGAGCGTATCTTGCAGTCCCTCGATCGTGCAGGTGTGACGCCTGCGATCGTCGATGAAGTCTATCGCATCGTCGCAGCGATCAACCTCGTTGCCGGCGGCCGCGGCGTCACGATCGTTCCGGCCTCCATGCAGGTCCTCCATCCGGAGGCCATTGCCTATCGCGCGCTCGCTCCCGGCCAACTTTCACCCTTGCCGCTCTGCATCGCTTACCGGCGTGATCTGAAGCTCTCGATCGTGAGGAATTTCGTTGCACTCACGAAGGAAATCGCTGCCGTCCCCGCGCATATGCGTGGTCGTGCCTGACCGTTGAGTGCGCGCGCTAGGCTATGAAGCAGCCGCATCGGCAGCAGAGACAGTTCGACCTCCGCCGAGGCCAGACGTCCAGGCCATCGACAATTCGAAACGCATCGAAGCGTTCGAGAGGAAACGAAAAAGCCACGGCCCTGTTGCGAGGCCGTGGCTGGTGCGTGCGCGCATTTTGCGGGACAACGCGTGACCGGTTACTTGGCGGCGAGCGCCTGGTTGACCTTGTCGACGTCGGCATTCATTGCCTTGAAGGTCTCGTCGAGGGAAAGCTCGCCGACGATCAGCTGGCTCATCCTCTGGACGATGAGCTGATAGATGGCGGAGGATCCCTTGAGACGTTCCAGGTCCCGGGCTGCCTGCGGCACGCTATTGCGGCTTCCGAGGAAGACGGCCATCGCTTCCTTGGCATTCTTGCTCTCGAGCTTGTATTGCGGGTCCTTGATGTCGGCGCCCGTCAGGACGACGTAGTTTTCAGCGATTTCACGCTGGACCTTTTCAGAGCCCAGGAACTCGATGAACGCGGCCACGGCCTCGGGAGACTTGGTGCGCTTGAAGCCGACGATCGCGGTGCCGCCGGGCATCGCATAGCAGCCGGCATCGCCGCACGGGGCGCTGATCGCCGTCCAGTCGAAGGCATCGCCGATCTTCTTCTGGAACGGATTGACCATCCAGTTGCCGGCGAGATAGGTCACGACGTTGCCGTTGACGAATTCGTCACCCATGTTCTTGTACTGGGTTCCGCCGGCAGCCCCCCACATTTCCTTGGGGAAGGAGCCGTCCTTCGTCCAGCCGTAGAGATCCGTGACATAGCGCTTGGCGGCATCGTCGGGGAAGAAGAACTTGCCGTCCTTGACGTAGTTCGAACCGTATGAGAATGCCGCGCCGGAAAAGCGGTGGCCCGAGCGGTCCATCGTGAAGGGGATCTGAGCGCCAGTCGCCTTGGCGACGCGCGCCGAGGCTTCGACGATATCCTTCAGCGTGGCGGTGGGCTTCGGAAGCGGTTCGCCGGCCTGTTCGAACAGCGTCTTGTTGACGAAGGGCAGGTTGAAGGTTTGCGACGCGATATAGCCGTTGATCGACTGCGGATCGTTGACGCCGGGGAAGCGAAGCGTGTTCAGGCTGTCGCCGTGCAGCTTGGCGAAGCCATCCGGGTCCTTCATGTAGGGACGCATGTCGAGGTAATAGGGGGCAAGCTGCCAGTCGGTGATCTTGGCGATGTCAGGGCCTTCGCCGACGGCAAGCTGCACCGGCAGCTGCTTGGCGACCGCATCATAGCCCGAAGAGACGAAGTTGACCTTGACGTCGGGATGCGCCGCCTCGAATTCCTTGCTGAGCGCTTCCATCCGCTCGACGTAAGCCTGGTCGTCGTCGGTGAACAGAAAGGTGATTGTCTTGGTTTCCGCCATGGCCGCGCCGGCCCATGCGAAAGAAGCGGTTGCCAACGCCAGTGCGACGGCCCCTGAGAGATAGGTTTTCATTTTCATCCTCCCATGAAAACATTTTCATCAATCGCGGCTTCAGCCATCGATAAATCAATTTCATATACTTGACATTCGTTCCGTCAAGCTATTTTCTGCGGCAATAGCGATGTTTTTGAGCAATTTGCAAAAATGGCGCGCACAAATAACCTAATGAAAATATTTTCATAGGATTGCGGAGGAGGCGGTCTGTGAAAACGGAATGCATCAAGCAGCCGGGCGAGATGGCGCCGGCCTACAGCGTGGCCAAGGGGCAGACGATCACGGCATGGGCCGTTTCCGGCCTGATCGCCAGCTATTTCCCCGGCGAACCGGCGCCGGCCGAAGATCGCGTAAACTATCGTTTCATCAACGGTTTTGTCGATGTCGGCGACCTGCCCTGCCGCAAGGCCTTCTGGTCGACCATGGTGGGGCGGCCGCTACTGCCCGACACCGCCTGGCCGACCGAAAGCCTCAATCTTCCCGGCTCGAACCGCCGCGTCGAGTTCACCGGCTTCTGGCACGTGCCGACGCATCTCAGGCGATGGCTGAAGGGCACGTTCAGGACTGAGGCCGCGCGAACGCTCAATCTCAGACTGAAGACCTGCGGCGGCGTTCGCATATGGGTCAACGGACAGGAGGCGGTGCGCTTCGAACCCTTCAAGCGCAACACCGAGAGCACAACCGACATAAGGTTGGCGCTGGACGCCGGAGACAATCAGATTCTCGTCCACGCCGAAGACTTGGCCGAGCGCGACACGACGTGGTTCTTCGAGCTCGAGATGCTGGACGGCGAGCCGCTCTGCGTGCTGCTGCCCATATCGCTGGACCAGGATGAGGTCCGCGAGCTGGAAGCCCTTGCGCGCGGCGTCCGTCCGGCTCGCGACGTCTTCGTCAATCAACCGCTGGAAATCATCTTCGGCGCCGCGCCGGAACGCGACCTGCCGGTGGAGCTCAAGGTCGTCGGCCATGGCCACGAGCGGCCCGTTCTCGCGCATTCCCGACTGACGCTCAAGGCCCATCAGGGCAGCCTCACGGCCGACGATATATGCGGCATTCCGGACGGTTATCACGGCGTGCATATGACGATCGGCAGCGGGCCGGGTTCGGTCACGCGGGTCATCGATGCCGGCTTCATGAGCAGCATTTCGCCGTTGCCATCAGAGGCGTCGCTCGCCGCCCGGAAGCGGCAGGCGCTGGAATACAGCGCCCGCTTCGGCGCAAACCGCGTCGGTCGCCTGATCGCCATGATGGAAACCGGCCATCACGACCAGGAAAGCTTCGACCGCATCATCGACGCAACGCTCGCCTCCATCGATGCGCGGGAGGATTGCTCGGATTTCATCATGGTGCCGCTCTTGTGGCTGCTCGGCGCCTATGCCGACCGGATGCCCGATGCCGTGGTCGATCGCATCCGGCACTCCGTTCGCTCCTACCGTTACTGGGTCGACGAGCCGGGCAACGACGCAATGTGGTTCTGGAGCGAGAACCATGTGCTCTGCTTTCATACGAGCCAGCTGCTGGCGGGACTTCTTCTACCCGACGAGCTGTTTTCGGCCTCGGGCAGGACGGGGCGGCAGCAGGCGGAACTTGCCGGCGAGCGGCTCGGCCGCTGGTTCGACAGCGTCGAAGCCCATGGCTTGGCGGAGTGGAACTCGGCCGCCTATTACCCGATCGATTTCATCGGCCTGCTGGCGCTGGAGCGCTGGGCCGAGACGGCGATGTCAGCGCGCGCCCGCGCCCAGATCGATCTCATCTTCCGGATGATCGCCCTTCATACGCTGGCAGGCGTTCCGGCCGGATCGCAGGGCCGCGCTTACGACAAGGAGTTGCGCGCCGGCCCGCTGACCGAGCTTGCGCCTTTCGCCCAGGTCGCCTTCGGGACCGGCTGGCTGAACAATGGTGTGGCGGCATTGACCATGTTCTGCGCCGGCGGCTACGAGCCGCCTGCCGATCTCAACGAGCTTGCGGCGCTCTCGCGCGCAAGAAGCGTCGAGGCGCGTTACAGCCAGGGCCTCGAGAGCGGAAAACTCGTGCTGTTCAAAAATGAGGCGGCGCAGCTTTCGACGGTCGTCGATCACAAGACCGGCCAGAAGGGGCATCAGCAGCATGTCCTCGACATCCGGCTGGCCGGCCACCCGATGGCGAGGCTGTGGGTCAACCATCCCGGCGAGGACGATCCCTGGGGCAATCAAAGGCCGTCCTATTGGGCCGGCAACGGCATCCTGCCGCGCGTTGCCCAGCATCGCGACGTTGCCCTGCTGATCGAGGACACAAGCGACGCACGCCACACATGGACGCACGCCTATATCGGCCGCGACGGGCTGGACGATCTCATCATCGAAGACAAGTGGCTCATCGCGCGATCGGGCCGGGGATTTTCTGCCCTCTGGGCGTCGAACGGCCTGGAGCTGATCACCGACGGCCCGACTGCCGGCCGCGAGGCGCGCTCCTACGGGCAGCTTTGCGGCTGGGCTGGTATCGTCGGATGCGGCAACGACGATGCCTTCAAGGCATTCATCGAACGCCTGCGCCGGACGACGGTTTCCTTCGATCCCGGGCTTCGGCGTCTCTCTCTGACGCCGCCGGGCGGCCCGGCGATCGACCTATCCTATGCCGACGGTCTTTCGATCGGTGGCGAGGCGAGGCCCTTCACCCACGATCAGCCGCATCCGATCCTCACCCACGACAGTGCAGCCTCTGGCGCCGGCACTGGCGGGCCGTTTTACTCGTAAAAACATAGGTCTCCAGCATGAACACAACATCTGTCGATAACGCCGCCCTCCTGACGACGATCGATCGCGTGGCAACGGCTTTCAGCCGGCTCAGAGGCATCAAGGAAGGTCTCGTGACGGGAAATTCCGCCTCCGGAATCCAGTTCGACGAATGGGACTGGGAAGTCGGCGTTGGTCTCTACGGCTTCCTGCGTCGCGCCATTTCCACCAATGATCAGAAAGCGCTGCAGGAACTCGTCGCCTGGTATGCCGGCCAGATCGAACGCGGCCTGCCGCCGCGCCAGATCAACAGTACGGCGCCGATGCTGCCGCTTGCAATCCTCGTTCAGCATGTCGACCGTCCCGATTTTCGCGCGCTTGTCGAGGACTGGGCCGAATGGCTCGTCAAGGAACTGCCCAAGACCGAGGACGGCGGCTTTCAGCACGTCGTCAAGGAGCGCCTCAACGAGGGCGAATTGTGGGACGATACACTGTTCATGGCCTGCCTGTTTCTCGCCCGCGCCGGCGTTCTCTGCGAGCGCAGCGAGTGGATCGACGAGGCCGTCTATCAGTTCGTGATCCACACCCGCTATCTCTCCGATCCGGTCAGCGGGCTCTGGTATCACGGCTGGACCTTCAACGGACGGCACAATTTCGCCAATGCCTTCTGGGCGCGCGGCAATGCCTGGATCACCGTCGCCATCCCCGAGCTGTTCGACCTCGTTCCGACGCTCGGCGAGAAGGACCGGCGTTTTCTGTCGAACGTCCTCGTCAGCCAGGTGCGCTCCTTGAAAGCATACCAGCGGCCGGACGGCATGTTCACGACGCTTCTCGACGATCCGTCGTCGCCGCTGGAAACCTCAGCCACGGCAGGCATTGCCTATGGCATATTGCGGGCCATCGATGCCGGCATTCTCGACAAGGACGACAGGGCCTATGCGGAGCGCGCGCTTGCGGCGGTGCTGGCGCAGATCGACGAAGAAGGCGTCGTCCACGGCGTCTCGGACGGCACGCCGATGGGCCATGACCTCGATTTCTACAGGCGCATCCCCAACGTGCCGACGCCTTATGGCCAGGCGCTGACCATGCTGCTGCTGACGGAAGTCTTTCTCGAGAACGGCCAGCGCCAATGAGCCCCGTGTCTCTTGTCGCGATCGAGCCGGCGGAGGGCGACGATACGGTCCGCCTGCAGGCGGCCATCGACGGCCTGTCGGCCTCGGGCGGCGGACGCGTGGAGCTCATGGCCGGCATTCATGTCTGCCGCGGGCTGCAGCTCAGATCCGGTGTCGACCTTCATCTAGCCGCCGGTGCGATCCTGCGTCCCGTTCCGGACTATGCCGCCTATGCGCATACGACCGTTTCGGTGATCGCCGAAAAATCCGACCGCGGCATGATCGTCGCCAAGGATGCGCGGCGCATCAGCCTGACGGGGAAGGGGCGCATCGAAGCCGGTTGCGACAGCTTCATCGTGGGAGACGACGAGACGGTGGGAACCTTCATCCCGGCCGAATTTCGTCCCCGCGTCGTCGTCTTCGAGGGCTGCGACGAGGTCGAGATCAGCTCCGTCCATATCTGCCGCTCGCCGATGTGGACGCTGCACTTCGTCAACTGCACCGATGTCGCGGTCAGGAACGTGACCATCGACAACGACCGCCGCCTTCCCAACACGGACGGGATCGTGCTGGATGCCTGCCGCGGCGCCGTCATCGAGGACTGCCGGATATCGACGGCCGACGACGGCATATGCCTGAAGACGAGCATCGGTCCTGACCGTGTCGCCATCGGGCGTTGCGAAAACATTCTCGTTCGTCGATGCTCCGTTCAGAGCCTTAGCTGCGCGCTGAAGATCGGCACGGAAACGCATGGCGACGTCACCAATGTCGTGTTCGAGGATTGCAGCGTCTCATCTTCCAACAGGGCGCTCGGCGTATTCTCCCGCGACGGCGGCCGGATATCGAACGTGAGGTTCTCACGAATTGCGGTAGAGTGCCGCGAGACGCCCGATGGTTTCTGGGGCTCGGGGGAGGCGCTGACCGTCAACGTCGTCGACCGTGTTACGGAACGCCCGGCCGGCGCCATCGACAATCTCATCGTCGAGGACATCACCGGGCGGATGGAGGGGGCGATCACCGTCATATCGACCTCGTCGGCCGGCATCAGTAACGCATCGCTGGCGCGCATCGCCATCGATCAGCAGCCTGGGCAGCTCGGCACGGCGCGGTCCTACGACCTGCGTCCGACAAACGCGGACCTTTCCCCGACAGCCGATGGCGGCGGCCGTGCCAATGCCTGGACCCGCGGGTCGGACGGGCGGGTGATCGGTCTTGAGCACTATCCGGGAGGAATGCCGGCCGTCTACGTGGCGGATGTCACCGGGCTCTCGATGAACGAGGTGCGGATCACGAGGCCGACACCACTGCCGCAAGGCTGGAACAAAAACGACGCCGTCTTCGAAACGGCGGCACCTGATGGGAGTGGGACATGGCAGAACTGAAACTTTCCAACGTCAACAAGTCGTATGGCTCGGTCAAAGTCCTGCATGACGTCGAACTCGATATCAAGGATGGCGAGTTCGTCGTCTTCGTCGGTCCGTCGGGATGCGGCAAGTCGACCCTGCTGCGTGTCATCGCCGGCCTCGAAGAGGTCACGGAGGGCGCAATCGCGATCGGGCGCCGCGACGTCAGCGCGCTCTCGCCGGCCGAGCGCAAGATCGCGATGGTCTTCCAGTCCTACGCGCTCTACCCGCATATGAGCGTTCGCAAGAACCTCGCTTTCGGCCTGGAGAACCTGAAGTTCAAGCGTGCCGAGATCGAGGCGCGGATTGCCGAAGCTGCCAGGATGCTGGCGATCGAACCCTATCTGGACCGGCGCCCGAAGCAGCTTTCGGGCGGCCAGCGCCAGCGCGTGGCGATCGGCCGGGCCATCGTGCGCGAACCGGATATTTTCCTCTTCGACGAGCCGCTGTCCAATCTCGACGCGGCGCTGCGCGTTCAGACCCGGGCCGAGATCACCAAGCTCCACCGCGAGATCAAGACGACGATGATCTATGTCACGCATGACCAGGTCGAGGCGATGACGATGGCCGACAAGATCGTCGTGCTGCGCGCCGGGCGGGTCGAGCAGGTCGGAGCACCGCTGGACCTGTTCGACAGCCCGCGCAATCTCTTCGTCGCGGGCTTCCTCGGCTCGCCGCGTATGAACATCATCAAGGGCAAGGTCGCTGGCATCGAGGAAAGCGGTGTCGTCATCGATGTCGGCAATGGTGGTAAGGTCGTCAGCGATGTCGATCCCGCCGGCATTGCGGTCGGACAGGCCGTTCTCGCCGGCATTCGGCCCGCGCATTTTTCACGTTCCAGCGAGCAAGGCCTGCCGTTCATCGTCCAGTATCACGAGGGCCTCGGCACCGAGACCTATGTCTACGGCAACCTTGAAGGCCATGACGAGCAGATCATCATTCATGAGGCCGGCCATTTCGCGCCGTCGCCTGGTGATCACATCCTGATCGACGCCGCCCCGGGGCGGGTTCATCTGTTCGATCCCGAAAGCGGCCTGGCCTTTGCCCGGCGGCCCGGACAGGGGAGGCGCTGAACATGGCGGCGCTCAAGGCAGGTGCGTTGCTGTCCCAGACAGGGGAAACGGCGATGAGAGTGGTCGAAGCCCCAATAAATGTGATCGAGCGCATCTTCGGCCGCAAGCGTATGCCATGGCTGTTCCTGGCGCCGAACCTCGTTCTGTTTGCCATCTTCACGTTCCTTCCGATCGCGATCGCGATCGGTTACGCCTTCACCGGCGGCACCAATCTTTTCGTGTCGGAGCGGCCTTTCGTCGGCCTGGACAATTTCCGCACGCTGCTTTCCTGCGGCAATTATCTGCAGCCGGGAACCTGCCAGGAATCGCTGTTCTGGACGGCCGTGTGGAACACGCTCTGGTTCGTGGCTTTCAATGTCGTCGCGACATTGCTGGTGGCGCTGATCACGGCGCTGATCCTCAATCGGGCGATCGTCGCGCGTGGTTTCTTCAGGGCGATGTTCTTCTATCCCGTCTTGCTGTCGCCCGTCGTCATCGGTCTCATCTGGAAATGGTTCCTCGATCGCAACGGGCTGCTGAACGCCTTCTTCCAGATGATTGGCATTCCCCCTGAGATCTTCCTGCTCGACGTCGGCTGGTCGCGCTTCTTCGTCGTCGCGGTATCGGTCTGGTTTCACATGGGTTTTTACACGCTCATCCTCTTGGCCGGCCTCCAGGCCATCCCGAAGGAGCTCTACGAGGCTGCCTCCATCGATGCCGCCTCACCACGCCGCACGCTGTTCAGGATCACGCTTCCCCTGCTGGCCCCCAACCTGCTGGTCGTGTTCATCCTTTTGATGATCAAGTCCGTCCAGATCTTCGACGAAGCCTGGGTTCTGACCAATGGCGGCGGCCCCGGCACGGCCAACAGCTTCATCGTCCAATATATCTACCAGATGGCATTCGGCAGCGATCTTCGCCTCTTCGGTCTCGCATCCGCGGCATCGGTTCTCATGGGGCTGGTGCTTCTGGTTCTCACCCTCATACAGCTGCGCATCGGCAAGCGAATGGAGTCCTGAGATGAACCCGATCAGCTTTTTCACGCGCACGCGCCGGGCCGGGCGCATCGATATCACCGACATATTGTCATGGGTCTGGCTGATCGGCGGAACCTTCGTGGTGTTGCTTCCGGTCCTCTGGGCGGGCCTCTCCTCGCTGAAGCCGGCCGCCGAGATCACCCGGTTTCCGCCGACGCTGCTTCCTCGGGCCGCCGTCGAGCAGACCGTGCCCGGCTTCGACAAGCCGCTCAGCCTCTGGCAGGTCACCGTCGACGGTCAGATGCGTGAAATGGCCATGGTCCGCCGCATCGGCCTCAAGGCCCAGATGGTCGATCCCGAAAATCCCGGACCACCCGTCAGCGTCGACGTCAAGGGGATGACGCCGGTGCAGAAGCTGACGGTCGCCACGCAGAATTACACCGATCCGCTGACGCGCTTCAACTTCCTGACGTTCCTCAAGAATTCAGTGTTCGTCACCTTCGTTGCAACGCTTCTGACGCTGATCGTCAACGCCATGGCGGCATTCGCCCTGTCGAAATACAAATTTGCAGGGGATACGACGGTCTTCGTCATCATCATTTCGACGCTGATGATCCCGCTCGCCGTCGTCATGGTGCCGGCCTATCTCGTCATCGTCGGGGTCGGGCTTGCCGATAACCTCTGGGGCGTCATCCTGCCGACGGTCGCCTCTCCGACCGCCGTCTTCCTGCTGCGGCAATATATGCTGACCATACCCGACGAGCTGATAGAGGCGGCGCGCGTCGATGCGGCGAGCGAATTCTGCATCTTCTGGCGCATCATCCTGCCGCTGACGGCGCCAGCTCTCGCGGTGCTGGCGATCTTTTCCGTGCTCTGGCGATGGAACGACTTCCTCTGGCCGCTCATCGTCCTCAACAGCCGCGAGAATTTCACCCTGCAGGTCGGCCTGAATGCATTCCAGGGAGAGTTCTCGGTGCAGTGGCACTATATCCTGGCGATGACATTCCTCAGCCTGCTGCCTGTCACCGT
Source organism: Rhizobium sp. WYCCWR 11128 (assembly GCF_013416305.1). Classification (NCBI taxonomy): domain Bacteria; kingdom Pseudomonadati; phylum Pseudomonadota; class Alphaproteobacteria; order Hyphomicrobiales; family Rhizobiaceae; genus Rhizobium; species Rhizobium sp. WYCCWR 11128. The sequence continues at coordinate 351,095 of NZ_JACCEZ010000006.1, read as the reverse complement.
CGTCTTCCTGTTCCTGCAGAAGTACATCACCACGGGCATCGCCGGAACGGGCATGAAGTAAGCGGCGAGGCGTGGAGATAGGCCTCCCCGCAACCGCCGAAGAATCCACACCACGTCTTCCTCCCGGCTGAGGCGCGTCGCATTGAACCTGGTTCATGCGGCGTGTTTCGGCCTTTGTCTTCGTGCATGGCTCCCAAAATCGCCGCCCATTTTGTGGGCGGTATGCGTCGCCGCGAGCGTAGCGCTTGCCACCGAGGCCGGCCGCCTCCGCGACCTGATGGGCGGCCAGACGTCGATTTCAAAATGCTACGGCGTCCTGCAAATATCACAAAACGGTTTCGAAGAGCGGGATCAGGGCCGCGCCGATTGCGCCGGGGGCATCGATTATCTGCGCCACGGCAAGCCTGGGGACGTCGCGTAAAACCCCATGCCGAGGCAGGTTGTTGAATTCTGTCCGTTCGATCAGCATTCTCGCCAGTGAGTGCGGAAGCTCGCCGCCGAGGACGATCAATGCCGGGTCGAATATTGCGCAGATCGCATTGATGGCTCGATTGTGGGCCGGCGTGACGCGGTCGACCCACTCCTCAACGCCATCCCAGTCCATCAGGTCCTCGTTCTTCAGGTCCCTCAGGGTCAAGTTCATGCGCCCCTTGGCACGAAGATGTTCAAGCAGGACGCCGAGTGCAGGGCGTTCCTCGTAGTCCTGACGCCCGAAGAGAACGGAAAATTCGCCGGCGTTGCCGAAATTACCGCGAAACGGCATGCCTCCGGAAACCAGGCCGCCGCCATAGCCATGAAGATGGGCGATATAGGCGAAATCTGCGACATCGCGGCCAACGCCGAAAATGGCTTCCGCCAAGGCTGCGGTCCTGGCGACATTGTCTGCCCAGACCGGCAGCCCAAGTTGCTCTCCAAGCAGGGGTGCCAGGTCGATCAACGACCAATGAGCGAGCGGCAAGGGGCAATTGAATGCCGTCTCCAGCATGCGGTGGCCGGCGACGGCCAGGCCGACGCCGAGGACGTCACGCCGTTTGGCGCCCCGTCGGGCAAGAAGTTCTTCGACCGCCGCGTCGATCCGCTCCATTTCAACGGATAGCGAGGAGCCCGCCTGTGGGATTTCCATGTTTTCCAAAGGTTCGCCGAAACCCATGAGGCAAAGGCCGATCGAGCCGACGTTCACGGAGATGCCCAGCGTTAAACACCAGTCTTTGCGAAGGGTCAGCTCCGGGCTGGGCGGTCCCGGCCGTCGGGTTTCCGAATGGGAAAAGACGAGCATTCCTCGCTCATGAAGCCGCGCGACGATCCTGTGCAACGATTGCTGGGTGAGATCGAGCGGCTCTGTCAGGTCGGAGCGTTCGATCCCCGGAGACTTCCAGATCAGCCGCAACAGGTCGCGCTCGTTGCGGGAAGCAACGCGCATCGGTTGTGTGTCTCGCAAAAAATGCGCGGCAACATGGTCTAGCGGATCATACTTCATTTTCGGTTCGTTTTGATTTACACTGTGAGTGTGAACCACATTGGGAGGGCATTCTGCTTCTGTCAAACAAGGAATTCGATCCCCGCTTTGCCGGCACTGCTTACCTCATCGAGATTGGTCAAGCCAGTCAGGCTGACGGCCTTTCAAAGGGGATCGTGTCCGAGCGTTTGGAAGGCACGATATCGGCGTTGCGGCGATCTCAAACGAGATGGAGCGCTTGAGGCGGTTAGCCGGTCGGGGTGTGGAAAGGGAAACAACCGAGTTGCAGATATCGTTGAGATCCGAAAATACGGTGTGCGCTCCCGAGCGTGAAGTATATGGGTTTGCGCCAACCCATGAAGGCACTGACTTCGAGTCGATGGTTCGCGCCTATTCGGCGGGCTACGGGGTGTTTGGCGCGAAGCCGTTGAGCAACGATCGGGCCTTTGCCTGGGCCGCGGACTTGCGAACAAGTGAGGCATTTACGGTGCTTCATTCGGTTTATCAGAGTTCCTGGACAAGTCGGACGCTAGATGAGACGCCGCAACACCTTGCGTTTTACATTCCTCACTCGGGATCCTTCCGGCTGTCCATTGGAAAGACGGTGGTTGAAAGTGGGCCAGGTCGTCTCCTCATGGCCAACAACCACGAGGCTGGCGATCGTCTCATTCAAGGCGGCCCGCACTGCTCGGATGCCCTCTTTCTGGACTGGAAAGTTGTGAGGCGAATGCTCGTTTCACTGGTGGAAATGCCGATCCTCGACTCACTTGACCTTGAGCCGGTTGTGGATCTCGCAACGCCGTCGGGCCAGCTTATCGGCAGCCTGGTGCAGACGATCGTGCAGGGCATGCGCAATGGCGGTCCACTTCTGTCTTCACCTCTGGCCTTGGCGGCGATGAGCGAAACGCTTGCTAACCTCGTGATCCGTTTTGGCCGCCACCGTCTTTCCGACCATTTGGAAAAACAGAAAGTGTGTTTGATCGCGCCGTGGCATGTCCGGCGTGCTATCGACTATATGCACGCCAATATCGCAGAGCCCCTCACCATGACGATGGTTGCCGATGGTGTCGGTGTTTCGCTTCGTGCGCTGCAAACCGGTTTCAGGGCCTTCCGGGGAACTTCACCGGGCGGTTACTTGCGCACGATCAGGTTGCAAGCAGCTCGCGACCAATTGCGGGACCCGATGAATCAGCGATCCGTCCGCGAAATCTGCGCGCTGTGGGGTTTTTCTCATGCCGGCAGGTTCTCTATTATCTACCGCAGCGCCTTTGGAGAAAGCCCGCGCGATACGCGCCTGCGGGCTGAGCGCTTGCGATAAAGAAGGACGCCGAAAAGTGTGAACGGTTTTCGGCGTCATGCTCTAGGAGCGCGGCGGTGCGATACTGCCGCGCAGGACGAGATGGCATCCGAGTTCCAGGCGATGGGCCGGCCGCTGCGGATCGTTGGCGATCAGCCGCTGTTCGATAAGCGCGAGCGCGGCGGCGCCGAGCCTGTCTGTGGGAACGCTGACCGTCGAAAGCGGTGGACGGCTGAATTCGCCGGGGACGATATCGTCGAACCCCAGGACCGAAATCGCTTCCGGCACGCGTATGTCACGATCGGCCAATGCCTTCAGGCAGCCGAGCGCCAGATTGTCGGCCGCGCAGAAGACGGCGGTCGCGCCTTTCACCGTGGGATCGCGGTCGAGCAGCGCGTTGATGGCAGCCTCGCCGTGCCTGGGCTCATATCCCTCGGCCTCGACGATCATATCGTCAGGCACCGGAAGCTGGGCGGCAAGATAGGCGTCGGAAAAGCCGTCATATCGGCGCTGGATCGTCGTGCGGCCCTTCCAGGTCAGATGCAGGATGCGGCGATGCCCGAGCGCCAGCAGGTGCTCGATGCCGAGCCGCGCTCCGAAGCGGTTTTCGGGGGTGACCGTATCGACCAGCATGGCGGGGTCTTCTCCGTTGACGATGACAACAGGCATATCAGGGGAGGCGAGGCTTCGGATCAGTTCCGGCTGATCATCGTTCAGGACCACGATGCCGTCGGCACGTTCCGACAGCGCGATCTGCCTGACCTGAGCGCCGTCGATACGCCGGCGGGTGCTGACGAAGGGTACGATCCTGATGCCGCGGCGTTCGCACTCCCTGCGAAGACCGTTGAGGATCGTCCAGCTCACCAGATTGAGATCGCTCTCCGGTGCGGCATCGTCGGGAATCGCAAGAAGCAGGACGCGCAAGGCCGCAATCGTCGCCTTCTTCCTCCGGCGGTCGAGGTAACCCAGGCGTTTGGCTGAATCCAGAACCCTTTCGCGCACCTCGATCGTCAGCGGCGCGGTCCCGTTGAGCGCGTGCGAGGCCGTGCTCAGCGACACGTCCGCATCGCGCGCGACATCCTTGAGATTGACTTTGCGTTCCACTTTTTCCGTCGCGAATTGAGGTCCTGCCTTTGAAGGCATAGCTAACTTGATGTTTTCACATAAAAACTTGAGAAAAGCTACGTGCCTGGCGCGGTATTTTTCGTCATTCGACGATCAGTGAGGTTTGGCAAGCAGGCCATTGAGCAGCAGGTCGAAATAGACCCGCAGGAAGGCCTCCTTGTTGGGAGTGGGTACGCGGCGGTCGTCGAATATCAGCCGCAGAACTGTCGTCGTCAGGATGGGCGCGACCACGATATCGGAGAATTCCACCGGAACTTCGCGAAACTCCCCTGACGCCACACCCTCTAGAATGAGAGAGTCGACCTTGGTGATGATCGGCTCAATGAACTGATCGTGGTGGCGGTCGATCAGGTCGGGGAACCGGTGTCCTTCCGCAATGACGAGCCGCGTCAGCTCGCGGGTCGTGCGATCCTCGGCGATTTGCTCGTAGAGCAGGCCGAGAATGGAGATCAGCCGGTCGGTGGCGCTGCCGCTGAGGCTCGCGGTGATCCCCAGCAGTTCCTGAAATGGCACGGAGAAATGGTTGATCATGGCTTCGAAAAGCTTTTCCTTCGTCTCGAAGTAGACATAGACGGTACCCTTGGTGACGCCGACCCTGTCGGCGATGTCTTCGACCCTCGTGCCTGTGAAACCGCATCTCACGAATTCCTCGAAGGCGGCATCGAGAATCTGGATGGGTCGCAGCGCCTTCTGTTCAGAGCGTGTGAGCTTCTTCTGGGCTGTCATTTTTTGATCCTCCAACCTGTTGCGTGCGCTCTCTCCCTGCGACGCAAAGTTTCATTGACTAAGTGGTCAGTCAATTATATAGCAGCAGCCGTTGAGAGCAAGAGGTCAACTATGAGAACCATTCTGGTCGCCACAGCGATCATATGCGCCATCGGTCTCGGATCATGCAGCGATGAGAGCAGACCGACTGGGCCAACCCCACGAGAGGTCGGCGTCATCGTCGCTAAGCCTGAGCCGCTAGTCCAGGGCGGCGCGGTCACAGGAGAAGTGCGGGCGCGGGTTCAGACCGATTTGTCCTTCCGCGTCAGCGGCAAGATCATCGAGCGGCTGGTGGAAGTTGGACAATCCGTGAAGGCGGGGCAGCTCCTCGCGCGGATCGATCCGGAAGAACAGAAGGCCGACCTGGATGTGGCGGCGGCCAATCTTCAGTCGGCTGAGGCGCAGCAGACCCAGGCGCAGCTCGCATACGACCGCCAGCAGAGCCTGTTTCGAACGCAGGTGACGACGCGTGCGGCACTCGACCAGGCGCAGGAGGCGCTTCTGACCGCGCAGGCATCGACGAAGTCGGCGCAGGCGCTGTTGGAAACCGCTCAGGACACCTTGTCTTACACGGAGCTGAAGGCGGACGCCGATGGGATGATCACCGCCCGCAATGCCGAGGTCGGGCAGGTGGCGCAGGCCGCCCAGGTCGTCTTCACGCTTGCCCATGACGGCGACCGGGATGCCGTCTTTGAGGTGGTCGAAAGTGCGTTCCTGCGCCCGATCGACGGCGACGGCACCGTGACCCTTCTGTCTGACCCGACGCAGAAGATCGCGGCGAAGGTTCGCGAGATTTCGCCGACGATCGATTCCTCCACCGGAACCATCAAGGTCAAGGTCGCGATATCGAGCGACGCTCCGATCCCTCTCGGTGCTCCCGTCGTCGGAAGGTTCAATTACGTCTCGCAGGACGTCATCCAGCTTCCTTGGTCCGCCATGACATCCAAGGACGGCAAGCCGGCCGTCTGGATCGTCGATCCCGCATCGTCCGCGGTTTCGGTCCGAGCGGTCGACGTCGCCGGCTACGAGACCGGCAGCTTTATCGTCAAGGCGGGTGTGTCGGAAGGAGAGGTCGTGGTGGCCGATGGGACCAAGTTCCTCAGGCCGGGTGAAATCGTGTCTTATGTCAAGGAAGCTTCCAAGTGAGTATTCGTCTCAACATAGTCGCTCTGATGGTGGGCACGGCCCTGATCTCCTCCTGCGCACCGCAGGAGGAAAGCAAGGAGGAAGCGCCTCGTCCCGTGCTGTCGATGACAGTCAAGCAGACGGCCGCCGCGAGCCTGGGCCTGACCGGCACGATCGAGCCGACGATCGAGACCGAACTCGGCTTCCGGATTCTCGGGCGGATGATCGCCCGCAACGTCAATGTCGGCGATCTCGTCAAGAAGGATGACGTCGTTGCCGCCATCGATCCGCTGGCGCTGGAGCTTGCCGTGCGCAACGCGCAGTCCGACGTCGAGAACAGCGACGCCCAGCTCAGGAATGCAGTGACCACCGAGCAGCGCCAGCGTGCGCTGTTGGAGTCGCGATCCGGCACCGAAGCCTCGCTCGAAGAGGCTGAGCAGGCAAAGCGGACGGCGGCCGCCGCCGTCGCCAAGGCGCAGGCCAACCTCGACAAGGCCACGGAGCAACACGGTTACGCGCAGCTTCGGGCGGAATTCGATGGCGTTGTGACGGCGACCTCGGCCGAAGTCGGACAGGTGGTGTCGGCCGGGCAGACGGTTGTGACCATCGCCCGGCCGGACAAGCGCGACGCCGTCGTCGATGTCCCGCAGGCCGCCGCCCAGAAACTGAAGATCGGCGCGCCCTTCGAGGTGACGCTGCAACTCGATCCCACCATCCGCACGTCCGGGATCGTGCGCGAAATAGCACCGGAGGCGGAGACCTCCACCCGCACGAGCAGGACCAAGATCGCGCTCACCAATCCGCCCGAAGCCTTCAGGCTCGGCTCGGTCATCACAGCCTCGGCAACCATTGCCGCCGATCCGCAGATCGTTCTGCCTTCCTCGGCAATCCTCGTCGGCAGCGACGGCCCGAGCGTCTGGATCGTCGATGCGCCTGCCGGGAAGGTATCGCGTCGCCGCGTGAAGATCGACGGCGACGTCGAAGACGGCGGCAGCGTCCGCGTCAGCGAAGGGCTCGCACCCGGAGAAAGGGTGGTCGTGGCAGGCGTGCATAAACTTGAAGATGGCCAGGCCATTAGGATCGACCAGGAGATCAGCCAGTGAAGTCCTTCAATCTTTCCGACTGGGCGCTCGAACACCGTTCGCTCGTCTGGTACTTCATGATCGTCTTCATTCTCGCAGGCGCTTTCTCCTATGTGAAGCTCGGCCGCGAGGAAGACCCGAACTTCACGATCAAGACGATGGTGATTACCGCGCAGTGGCCCGGCGCCTCCGCCGAAGAGGTGACGCGGCAGGTGACCGACAGGATCGAGAAGAAGCTCCAGGAACTGGAATCGCTGGACTATACCAAGAGCGAGACCGTTGCCGGCCAGACGACCGTCTTCGTTGAGCTGCTGCCGACGACCAAGGCAAAGGATGTCGCTCCGACCTGGCTGCGCATCCGCAACATGATCGCCGACATCAAGGGCGATTTCCCGACCGGCGTCGTCGGTCCCTTCTTCAACGATCGCTTCGGCGACGTGTTCGGAAACATCTACGCCTTCACCAGCGATGGCCTTACCCAGCGGCAGCTTCGCGATCTCGTGGAAAACGCCCGCTCCGAGGTCCTGACCGTGCCCAACGTCGGCAAGGTCGATGTGGTCGGCGCCCAGGACGAGGCGATCTATCTGGAATTCTCCACGCGCCAGATCGCAGCACTCGGGATCGACCAGCAGTCGGTCATCCAGACCCTGCAGGCGCAGAATGCCGTCACGCAGTCCGGCTTCGTCGACGCCGGGCCGGAGCGCATCGCATTGCGGGTGAGTGGACAATTCACGTCCGAGGAAAGTCTGAGATCGATTAATCTTCGGATCAACAACCGCTTCTTTCCGCTGACCGACGTCGCCACGATCAAACGCGGCTACGTGGATCCGCCGTCGGCGCTGTTCCGGTTCAACGGCCAGCCTGCGATCGGGCTTGCGATCGGCATGAAGCAGGGCGCCAATCTTCTGGAGTTCGGCGAGGGGCTCGATGCGCAGATGAAACGTGTCGTCGCTGACCTTCCGATCGGCGTGGACGTCCACCGTGTTTCCGATCAGCCGGCCGTCGTCGACGAAGCGGTGTCCGGATTTACCCGGGCGCTCTTCGAAGCGATCGCCATCGTCCTGGTCATCAGCTTTATCAGCCTCGGTCTTCGCGCCGGCATGGTAGTGGCGATCTCCATTCCCCTCGTCCTGGCGATCACCTTCGTGGTGATGGAATATTCCGGCATTTCGCTTCAGCGCATCTCGCTCGGAGCGTTGATCATCGCGCTCGGGCTTCTTGTCGACGATGCCATGATCGCCGTCGAGATGATGGTGGCCCGCCTGGAGGCGGGCGATGGTCTCAGAAAGGCGGCCACCCATGTATACACGTCGACCGCCTTTCCGATGCTGACGGGAACGCTCGTCACGGTTGCGGGCTTTATTCCGATCGGTCTCAACGACAGCGCGGCGGGCGAATTCACCTTCACGCTTTTCGTGGTCATCGCGGTTTCGCTGATCGTTTCCTGGGTGGTGGCGGTGCTGTTCACGCCGCTTCTCGGCGTCACGATCCTGCCGAAGACCATGAAATCGCATCATGAGAAGAAGGGCCGCTTCGCCTCCGTCTTCTCCTGGCTCCTGGGCCTGGCGATGCGTTGGCGCTGGGTCACCATCATTCTGACGGTCGGCGTCTTCGGCCTTTCCGTCGGCGGCATGGGGCTGGTGCAACAGCAGTTCTTCCCCAATTCGGACAGGCCCGAGCTCATCATCGACTGGAATCTCCCTCACAACAGTTCGATCGCCGAAACCAACAGGCAGATGGCGAGATTCGAAAAAGAGATGCTGGCCGACAACGAGGATATCGATCATTGGACGACCTATGTCGGCCAGGGCGCGCCGCGCTTCATCCTGTCCTTTGACGTGCAGACGCCCAACGTGTCGTTCGGACAGACGATCATCGTCACCAAGGGACTCGACGTGCGTGACAAGGTGCGGGCGGAACTGCAGGACTATCTGACGAAAACCTTTCCCGGCACCGACGCCTTCGTGAAGCTTCTCGACATCGGTCCGCCGGTCGGCAAACCGGTCCAGTACCGGGTCAGTGGCCCCGATATTCAAAAGGTCCGCGACCTCTCCCAGCAGTTTGCCGGCGTCATCGGATCGCACCCGCTTCTGGCGAACATGGTCCTGGATTGGAACGAGCCGTCCCGCGTGGTGAAGGTCGATGTCCTGCAGGACAAGGCGCGCCAGCTCGGCGTATCCTCCGAAGACATCGCTACCGCGCTTAACGGCATCGTCGAAGGCTCGACGGCCACCCAGGTTCGAGACGACATTTACCTGGTCAACGTCATCGGCCGCGCCAGGGCATCCGAGCGCGATTCCATCCAGACGTTGCAGAACCTGCAGCTCTCCACCTCCAACGGCAAGGTCGTGCCGCTCTCCGCCGTGGCGAATTTCCGCTACGAGCTCGAACAGCCGACCATCTGGCGTCGCGACAGGCAACCCACCATAACGGTCAAGGCGGCCGTCGTTGGTCCGACGCAACCGGCCACGATCGTCGACCAGTTGAAGCCGAAGGTCGAAGAATTCCAGAAAGGCCTTCCGGTGGGATACAAGGTGGAAGTGGGCGGCGCGGTCGAATCCAGCGCCGATGCCCAGGGGCCGATCGCGGCTGTGGCTCCGCTGATGCTGTTTGTGATGGCGACCATCCTGATGATCCAGCTGCAAAGCTTCAGCCGGCTCTTCCTGGTGTTCGCCGTTGCTCCGACAGCCCTGATCGGCGTCGTCGCGGCGCTGCTGCTCAGCAACGCCCCCATGGGCTTTGTCGCGATCCTCGGCGTGCTCGCGCTCATCGGCATCCTGATCCGCAACTCCGTCATCCTGGTCGTTCAGATCGAGCATTTGCGCAGCGAAGGAATGGCACCCTGGCAGGCGGTCGTCGAGGCTACTGAACACCGCATGCGGCCGATCATGCTGACGGCCGCGGCGGCCACGCTGGCGCTGATCCCGATCTCGCGCGAGATCTTCTGGGGGCCGATGGCCTACGCCATGATGGGCGGCATCGTCGTCGGAACCGCGCTCACCCTGCTGTTTCTGCCTGCGCTCTACGTCGCGTGGTTCAGGATCCCGAGGGATGAAGGCGTTCAGACCGAAGCCGCGGCAAAGGCATGAGCATGGGCTTTGACGTCCATCGCATGCGGCCGCCGCGGCGGCCGCTGCATATCCTGGTCTCCGAGGAGAGAGCTCGATGACGGAACAGCGTTTGAACGGGTTTCCGATGGGAGCCAAGGCGATGCTGGTCGCAATCGGCCTGGCGATGCTCGCCGGTTGCGCCACGAGACCGTCGCCCGATGTGTTGAACCCGGTCCATCAGCCCGTTCACCCAGCTCATCTGAATGCATCGCTTCACACTGATGACGCCGCCCCAAGCCGGGTGAATGTGCTCGCTGCGACGAACAGGAGCCTCGACACCGCACGCGGCGGGTTCGGCAGCACCTGGGCTGACAATCTCACCTACGAGCAATATGCGTTTTCGGTCCCTCCCGGCCGGAAGGACACCGCGATCACCTATCCGACCTCGAGGCCGGATCCCGAACGCCAATTTGCCGTCATCAGGCGCAAGCAGCTTGCAAAGGACGCCTTCGTAGAGGAGGCGCTCCACTCTACGCAGTCCGACGGCACTGTCGGCATCTTCGTGCATGGCTATAACTATAGCTATCAGGAGGCGCTGTTTCGCACTGCGCAGATCGCCGCGGACGCCAACATTCCGGGCTCTCCGATTCTGTTTTCGTGGCCTTCGGCCGCAGCCGTCGCCGGCTATGTCGCCGACCGCGATGCGGCTCTCTCCTCGCGTAGCGACCTCGACTCGCTTGTCACGTCACTCTCGGCTTCAGGAAAGGTGAAACGCATCATCCTTTTCGGACACAGCATGGGCGGATTCCTGGTCATGGAAACGGTGCGCCAGCTCAAACTGCAGCATCGCGACGACGTCATCGGCAAACTGGCGGTGATCCTGGCGGCCCCTGACATTGACGTCGATGTTTTCCGCTCCCAGCTGAAGGATATCGGGCGGATGCCGATCCCGATATCTCTTCTCGTTTCGAAGGACGACCGGGCGCTGGTGGCCTCTAGCTTCATAGCGGGAGAGCGGGCGCGCGTCGGACGCCTCGATATTGACGATCCCGTCATCAGGGAGGCTGCCTTGAAGGAGAGGCTTCGGGTCATCGACATCACGTCGATCCAGGCATCCGACGGGCTGGGGCATGACCGCTACGCATCGCTCGCCAAGTTCGGAGCGCAGCTTGCCTCCTTCGAAAGCGGCAGGCGGTCGACCGCCGGCGACGTCGGCGCCTATGTCTTCGATGCTGCCGGCGCCGCGGTCGCAAGTCCGTTTCGTCTGGCCGGGCGTGTCGTCGGCTCGCAATGACCGGACTGAGGTAAGAGCGGCGATGGCTAATCCTCAGGCATCGCCAAGAGATGTGTACAATGTGACTATTAAATTGTCAGATGCACAAATGGAGAGCAGACTTTTGCCTGTGGTCAAATTGACCTCGAGGATATGGGAGGGCATTCATGAGCGTACGAAATCCGTCTCCCTCGTTGTACAACGAGGATCTTGCACCCGCCGAGGAGCGCAAATGGGGTGCATTCAGCATCTTTAACGTCTGGACGTCAGACGTCCACAGCCTGTGGGGCTATTATCTGGCGGCGAGCCTGTTCCTGCTGTGTGGCAGCTTCGTCAATTTCGTCATCGCCATCGGCATCGGATCGCTGGTCATCTTCTGCCTGATGAGCCTGGTCGGCAATGCCGGCGTGCGTACCGGCGTCCCCTTTCCGGTTCTGGCGCGCGCTTCCTTCGGCACGTTCGGGGCGAATGTTCCGGCACTGGTCCGGGCGGTGGTTGCCTGCTTCTGGTACGGGGCGCAGACCGCCGCCGCATCCGGCGCGATCGTTGCCTTGCTGATCCGCAACGACAGCCTGCTTGCCTTTCATCAAAACAGCCACATGCTCGGCCACTCGACCCTCGAGCTCATCTGCTACGTCATCGTCTGGGGTCTGCAGCTGCTGATCATTCAGCGCGGGATGGAAACAGTTCGCAAGTTCCAGGATTGGGCGGGTCCCGCCGTCTGGATCATGATGCTGATCCTCGCGGTCTATCTGGTCGTCAAATCAGGCACCTTCTCCTTCGGTTCCGAGATCCCGCGCGACGTGTTGATCGAAAAGACCAAGGATGCCGGCGTGCCGGGCGAGCCTGGCTCCTTTGCAGCCCTTGCCGCCGTGGCCGCCACCTGGATCACCTATTTCGCAGCGCTTTACCTGAACTTCTGCGATTTCTCGCGTTACGCGACGAGCGAGAAGGCGCTGCGGAAAGGCAATCTCTGGGGCCTGCCGATCAACCTCCTGGCCTTCTGCCTCGTTGCAGGCGTCACCACCACGGCCGCATTTACGGTCTATGGCGAGGTCTTGCTGCATCCCGAAATGATATCGGCGAAATTCGACAGCTGGTTCCTGGCGCTGCTTGCGGCGCTGACATTCGCGATCGCAACGCTCGGCATCAACGTCGTGGCGAACTTCGTGTCGCCGGCCTTCGACTTCGCCAATGTCTTCCCGCGCCAAATCAACTTCAAACGCGGTGGATATATCGCCGCATTGATCGCTCTCGTGCTTTACCCGTTTGCCCCGTGGGAGACGGGTGCTGCGCATTTCGTCAATTTCATCGGATCGACGATGGGACCGATCTTCGGCATCATGATGGTGGATTACTATCTCATCCGGAAGAGCCAGCTGAATGTCGAAGCGCTCTACCATGAGAATGGCGAGTTCCGGTTCCAGAACGGATGGCACGGCAATGCCTTCATCGCATTTGCGGTGGGGGCGCTGTTTTCCTCGATCCTGCCGACTTTCACCACCATCCTGCCGGACTGGTGGGGAACCTACGGCTGGTTCTTCGGCGTCGCCATCGGCGGGGCGATCTATTTCGTATTGAGAATGGGCGCGCGGCGCAATCCGGCCTTCGCGTCCTGACCGAATGAAAGGCGCCCGGCAATTGCCGGGCGCCTTTTTATGTCGGGGTTTCCTGTCGCCGCCCGTTTCAGCGGCGAGCGGCAACCGCATGCACGGCTGCACGGCCCGCGGGCTGCGCCATCGTTCTCGCCGTCGAGCGAAGGGCCGAGGACTGACTGACCGCATCGTCGAGCCTGAACTGGGCGATGAGTTCGCGAAGCTTCTGGGCTTCATGCGCGAGAGAATTGGATGCCGCGGTCGACTGTTGCACCATGGTTGCGTTCTGCTGCGTGGTCTGGTCCATCCGGTTGACTGCGACGTTGACTTCGCTGAGGCCGATGGACTGCTCTTTCGCAGAGGTGGCGATCGAATCCATATGGTGATTGATCTGGGTGATGAAGCTGCCGATGGTCTTCAAGGCCTGGCCGGTATCGCGCACCAGCTTGACCCCGCCTTCCACCTCTTTCGAGGAGTTCTGGATCAGGCTCTTGATTTCCTTGGCAGCACTTGCCGAGCGCTGGGCGAGTTCGCGGACTTCCTGGGCGACGACTGCGAAACCCTTGCCGGCCTCGCCCGCTCTTGCTGCTTCCACGCCGGCATTGAGTGCCAGAAGGTTGGTCTGGAATGCGATTTCGTCGATGACGCTGATGATGTTGGAAATCTGCTGCGACGAGGTTTCGATGCGTTCCATAGCCTCTTCGGCGTGGGAAACGACTTCCGCAGAAATCCCGGCGCTGCGATTTGCCTCCGTGGCCACCGTGCGCGTCTCCTCGGTTCGTTTGCTGGAGTTCGACACATTCGCCGTGATCTCTTCAAGTGCTGCCGCCGTCTCTTCGAGAGAAGCCGCCTGCTGCTCCGTGCGCTTTGAAAGATCGCTCGCGCCGGAGGAGATTTCCCGCGTGCCTTCGTCGATCGTGCCTATGCTTTCGGATATCGCCCTCAGCGTCGCGCCGAGCTGTGTGATGGACTGGTTGAAGTCATGGCGCAGCGCCTCGAAGTCTGGTGCGAAAGTCTCGTTGAGCTGGAAGGCGAGGTCGCCTGCCGCCAGCCGCTTCAAACCGGCGGCGAGACCCGAGGTGGCAATGCGCAAGCGCTCCGAGGCGTCGGCTTCCGCCTGCTCCTGGGCGGCAAGGCGATCGGCCTCCGCCCTGTTGCGATTCTCCTCGGCGTCCAGTGCCATCCGCTTGTTGGTGATAGCGGCCTGGCGGAAGATCTCCACCGCTCCCGCCATCGATCCGATTTCGTCGGCGCGGTCTGCAAAGGGAATCTCCGAATCTGTATCTCCCTCGGCCAGTCGCCGCATCGAGGCGGTGATGCCGGTAATCGGATTGGCGATGCCTGTCAGCACGAAAGCGACGGCACCGAGAACGAGCAATCCAGCAACGCCGATCGCGGCAAGCAGGTAGAATTCTATCGAGTCGAATGTTTGCTTGCTGAGTTCGGCCGCCTTGTTGCTGCCGCTGATGTCCAATTCGACCAGGGTCGCCGTGGCTTCCTTGAGCTTGTCCGAATAGGAGCGCATCTCTCCGCCCAGATATTGCCCGGCTTCTTCGGTCTTGTTGGCGCGGGAAAGGGCGAGCAGCTGCGAGCTGCTGGCGATATAGCTTCCAACACTGTCCTTGATCGTCTTGATCAGTTCACGCTCATGGTCGGATGAAGCCAGCAGGAGATAGGCGTCCACCGATTTGCCGACTGCATCCTCGGCGACTTTAATGGCGTCTTCGCGTGTTTTCTTTTCCGCATCCGACTGCGCGATGATGTGATCACGATAGGCGAGGCGCAAATTCGTCATGGCGAGATTGATCGCCTGCGAAGCCTGAACGCTCGGCAGCCAATGGCTCGCAATTTCTTCAGTGGAGCCGTTCGTCTTTCGGAGACCGTCGACCGCGAGATAGGCGACAAGACCAAAAAGAAGAGCTATGCCGCTGAAAATCAATAGCAAGCTCGATTTTATGTTTGGACGACGCATCGAAAGTCCTCATCGAACGCCGGCTTCATACCGGGTTGGCCAAGGAATTTTGTATCGAAAAAAATTTAACGATTTGTTCCATATGTAAAAATGCCGTTTACCAGTTTTCCGGAAAATCGCCGCCGCCTTCGTGCTCGGGCTCCCGCCAAAGCAGGAAAATGCCTATCGATGCGGCGTCAGGGATGACAGGAGCCAGAAATGATGAAGCGCATATTTTCCGCCCTTCTTGCACTGATCCTTCCGATGCAGGCAGCCGTTTCGCAGCCCGCCGACGAAGCTGGGGCACGCAAGGCTCGGTCTATCGCCCAGCTTCAATCGGAAGGTGTGCCGACCATCGATCATCTGCCGACCATCGAGCCCGAGAGCATCCGCCGAAATACAAAGGCTGTCGTTCAGCGGACGATTGCGCTTGCGATCGTCGCCGTGAAAGGCGAGACCGGCGACCACGAAATGGGTCAGGCTCTCATCCGGCAGTTCGACGCGACAAGCTTTTTCACCGCGAAGGAACGGGCGTTCATGGACGATCCCGATCCCACGGATCAGGACCGGACGAACTTCGCCTGGCGTTACGAGGGTGTGCAGGTCATGTTGTGGGCGCTCGGGATCAGCTCCGATCTCGAACGTCCCGATCATATTTGCGACGTGCCATTCATTGCGAACACGCTGCGCGAACTGGGGACGGACGGGCTGATGCGTCGCGCCAAGCTTCGTCCGCAGAAAGAACTCCTGGACGCCGCCGACCTCATTTACCGCTACGATTGGGCCGCCGTGAATGCGCGGCTGAAGGAAGAGGAGCCACCTGCCGGATTGGATAAGGGCGTGGTCTACGAACGGCATTACGCCCTCAACTGGCTGATTGGCTACATGGATCAGGATTGGGACGATATTTCCACGGACACGTGATGTTGCCTGGGCGCCTGGCCATGATGAAGGCGGCTGGTCAGACCCGCACCGACGCGGTGATGCATGTTTTACGAAATAGCATTATGATCGGCTGAGCGCCTGACCGGCGAAGGATTGGCCCGCGGATATATGATCCCGCGCGCGAATGGAGAGGATAGCTGGATTTGGAACGGCTGAAGGATCTGGAGAGTGCTCGTGAGCGGGCAGGTGGCGGTTCCACATCGCCTCCGTACGAACGGCCGGGCGTCGTGGCTGCCGCCGTTTACCAGCATGGGCAACGCATTCGCGACATCAGGATAGAAGAGGCCGGCGAATGGCGAAGCCGGGACAATGCCGTCGTCTGGATTGGCCTGCACGAGCCGGATGAAGTGCTGCTGCACCAGGTTCAGGCCGAGTTCAATCTCCATGCCCTGGCGATCGAGGACGCAGCACAGCCTCACCAGCGCCCGAAGCTGGAGATTTATGGGGATGCGATGTTCATCGTCGCCCGGACCGCCCATATGAAGGGTGACGAAATCGTCTTCGGCGAAACGCACTTGTTCGTCGGTCGCGGTTACGTCGTCTCCGTCCGCCACGGCGACTCGTCCTCCTATCTGGCGGTGCGGCAGCGATGCGAGGCCACGCCGGCAGCACTTGCCCACGGCGAGAACTATATTCTCTATTCCATCCTCGATTTCATCGTCGACAACTACATGCCTGTCATCGAGGTCGTGCAGGAGGAAGTCGAGAAGCTCGAGGATCTGGTGCTGCGCGAACAGCTGGAAAAGTCCGACATCGAGCGGCTTTACCTGTTGCGGCGTAAGCTGCTGCGGTTGCGCAACGCCGTGGTGCCCCTCGTCGACGTCTGTCGGCGGTACGAGCATATCGATCTTCCCGGCATGGATCCCACACTCCAGTCGCTGTTTCGCGATGTGACCGATCACGTGCGCCGGGTTCAGGAAGATATCGATGCGCTGCGCGAGGTCCTTGCCTTCGCCTTCGAGGCCAGCGTGATGATCGGCCAGACGGAGCAGACGGCGATCGCCCGCAAGCTCGCCGCCTGGGCGGCAATCCTCGCCGTTCCCACCGCGATCGCCGGTATCTACGGGATGAATTTCAACGATATGCCGGAGCTGAAATTCCAGTACGGCTATTTCGTCGTGCTTGGCGTCATCGTCACCTTGTGCCTGGGCCTCTTCGGTTTCTTCCGTCGAAAGAAGTGGCTATAGATATGTGATGTAGGGGGCAGACGGAATATCCGGGCTGGCGAAGATACGTCAGCACAAGGCCTTCAGCAGCCGATCCCGATGGCTGCGAACATAGTCCATATCGCTGAGATAGAGCCGGGCGTCTCCGGCAACCACGTCCTCCACGAACGTCTCATCTCCAGCGGCCGCACTCGCCAGCATGAAATCGACGAGCGCCTGAAGCCGCCAGCAAATCATCTCGGGGAGCTGGAGCCGTTCTTCCTTCGTCGCTCCATATGCCGTGCAGAAGAGTTCCGCTCGCCGCAGCTGTTCGTTGAGGCTGAAGGTCACATGAGGATTGGCAGGATCGGAAAGCGGCGCCCAGCGGTAGACCGAATAGGCCAGATCCCATAGGCGCGGCGCGGGATGGGCGGTATCGAAATCGATGATCCCGACAACCGCATGACCTGCCGTGGCGACGTTATAGGGCGCATAATCGCCGTGGCATATGATCTGGCGTGGCTCCTGTGGCGGCAACATCCATGTCTGGACCTCGCGATCCACTTCCAGAAATCCTTGAGATGCCGAATGAAAATCGCTCAGAAGCTTGGCTGCGGAAAGCAGCATGCGCTCCGATCCGACAAATTGGTCGCTCAGGTCTTCGCAGACGCGCCCGCTGACATAACTGACGACTTCCTGGTTTCCGGTTATCTCAATGGGATCCGGCGCTCCCGGAAAACCTCTGCTCCTGAGATGGCGCAAGAACCGGTGCACCGTCGGCGTCCATGCGCCGGCAGGCCTGATCACGGTGTTGCCGTCACGCCAGATCTGCCCAGCTCGCCCGCCCCCCAACAATTTCACTGTCCGGCCTCTTCGATATGGGCTTGAACCGTGGCGCCGAGGTTTGTCTCATGGCATTTCCGATAGAAAGCCACCACGTCGGAAGGCATTCCGTCGGGGATGGGGACGAAGTCTTCAAGCCGCAGGCCGCTTGAACCGTCGAGTTGCGGATCCGCCAGCTGGCTCTTGCTCAAGCTGCCGACACGATCGGCCAGGGCTTGGAAATAGGCGAGGTTCTCATCCACCGCCGAAGGGGAATAGGTCCGGCCGTGCGCCGGGATGACCAGTCTTGCATCCAGGCCACGTATCCGCTCGAGCGAGGAACGGATCAAGCGGAGGTCGTCTGCATTTTTGCTCCAGACTTCGGGAACGGGGTATTCCACCGCATCGACGGCCAGGCAGATGCGAAGTTCGGGAATCCATACGGCGATATGGTCGGGCGTGTGTCCAGGTGTATGAATGAGCTCCAGTGTCAGGTCGCCGCCGTTGAGGGTCATCGAGCCTGCGAACGTGATATCGGGACCGATGAGGTCGACATTCCGAAACCTCGACTCCTGGCTCGCCTTGTCCCTCAGGACTTCGCGTGCGGAAGGGTCGCGTAAACGGTCGAGCGCGGCGGCATGCGCGATAATCGGAGCGCGCCCGGCAATGGCGGCATTCCCCCAGAAATGATCCCAATCCATGTGCGAATTGATGACAATCAGCGGACGGGTGTTCGTCTGTACCTCGAGCAGGTCCAGCGCCGCCTTGCAGAGTTCGGGCGTTCCGAGCGTATCGATCAGGACGTTGAACCTCTGGGTCCGGACGAACACGGCATCAACTTCGTCTCCCGCCCTGACGATCACGATTCGATCATCGAGTTCGGGGTATGAACACAATTCCACCGATGGATTCACGTCTGGTCGCCTCTATTGCAATCGCAGTGATTCATTCGGATATATCAAGTCCCGTTCGGGCGCCTGCTCTTTCAGAACTGTGCGGAATGGGTCACCCTCCCTGGACGCGGAAGACTATCCAAATACGTCACGAAATTTCAAGGCTCGTCTGCGGAATCCAGGGCCTTTGATGCGCGAACGGAGCGGGTCCTATCGATCCCGCGCCAGTGCGGTCGACGATGTCTGCGCATCGCGAATGGCAGTTTCAGTGGAACAACCGCGGCCAACGGAAGTTTGCCTTCAAACCAAACTCGAGCGGCGGCCGATGTCATTCTCTCCAAACCAGGGTGTGTTGAGCACCCCACCCCGGATCTATTATGTCAATCCACTCCTTCTTCAGGGTATCGATGCGTGGCGTGAGGCTTTCGACCACGCTGCGGATACCGGTTTCGATCGTGTGCTGACGGCACCTCTCTTCGATCGGGGCGGGGAGCGCAGTATCTTTGCCTCCCAGGATCTGAATCGTCTCGATCCTCAACTGTCGCTCGGAAGCGCAGTCGAGGATGGGTTGGGACGCCTGGCGGAGGCCGCCCGCAAGAGCGGCGTCGCCCTGATGATGGACCTGATGCTCGACGGCAAGGCCCGGGATCCCAAGGCAGGCTTTCGCCCGGTCGATCCGAGGCGCTCGCCATTGGACCCGGCGGAACCGATGATCGCGATGGAGGCGGAGTCTCAATCGCGGCTGTTGGAAGAATGGACCGAACGGCTGCGAGGGTTGGCCGGTCTTGGGCTCGCCGGCTATCGGGCGCTGGGGATCGATCGCATTGCGCCGGCGGTTTTCAAATCGCTGATTTCGGCGGTGCGCGAGAAGGCGGACGCGCAATTCCTCGCCTGGACGCCCGGCACTGATTTCGGGGTGAGGGACGCGGTCAAGAATACAGGCTTCGATGGATGTTTTTCATCGATGGCTTGGTGGGATTTTGACGAGAGATGGTTCATCGAAGAACACCGCGTCCAGAAGCAGCTTGGCTGGCAGATCGCTTTTCCGGAGCCACCATTCGCCAGGCGGATCGCGCACGGAACCGAGAGCCGCGAAATCCTCGAACGACGCGCCATCAGGGCGCTGCGCCTTGCTGCCTCGCTCGGCGGTGGCGTGATGGTTCCGATGGGTTTCGAATATGGCGCAACCACGCCGCTCGATCCGACCCATGGGAATGGAACGGGCTTGCGGGGGATGCGCCATGACCTCGCTTTCGATATCTCCTCCGAAATTCGCCTTGCGAACACTGAGATCGGCAAGAACCCTCATGCGCGTGCCGCATCGCTGCGGCTTATCCGCAACGCCAACGGACCGGTCTCAGCGCTGCTGCAATCGGCGGTGGAAGACCTTCGCAGCGCCGAGAATGTGCGGTTCATCCTGCTCAACAGGGACCTTCGGAAAAGTGCGCCCGCTCCGGTAACCGCACTGCGCGAAGCGGCTTCCGGTTTTCTTCCCGCCGCAGCCGATGGTACGGCTCTGCGGCTGCGGGCAGGGGAGACCCTGGTGATCGAAGGCAAGGTGCCGGCGCCGATCACATCGCGGCCGATCCTCGATATCGAGCAGGCGGTCGCTTCGCCGCGCCTCGCGATCGAGAGCATTATGCCACGGGTCGATGACGGCCGCTTTCCCGTCAAGCGGGTGGTCGGCGACATCCTCACCGTGGAGGCGGATATATTCGCCGACGGCCACGACCCGATCGCCGCGGTCCTGCTCTGGCGACCGCTCGATGCGGCGGACTGGAATGAGACGGAGATGCAATTGGTCGAAAATGACCGCTGGCGCGCCGAATTCCTGCTGGAGCGCATTGGACGCTATGAATTTGCCGTCGAGGCATGGAAGAACCCGTTTGCGATCTTCCGCTACGAGTTGACGAAGAAGAACGATGCCAGGCTGGACCTGAAGCTCGAACTCCAGGAGGGATTGAACCTCATCCGCTCGGCTGAGATGCATGCCGGCGCAACGCTCAATGCCGAATTGAAGGCCCTCGGCGACAGTCTCGAAAGGGCGTCTGATGCCGAGCGCACGGCGATCCTGCTCGATGCCGGGACATTGGAATTGATGAACAAGGCGGACAGGCGACCGTTTCGGCTTCGCTCGACGGCAAGCGCCGTCGATGCCGAACGCAAGGAGGCTGCCTTTGCCAGTTGGTACCAGATCTTCCCGCGCTCGCAGAGCGGCGATCCGGACCGGCACGGCACCTTCGACGACGTCATCCCGAGATTGCCCGCCATCCGTGACATGGGCTTCGACGTGCTCTATTTCCCGCCGATTCATCCGATCGGCTCGACCAACCGGAAAGGCCGAAACAACAGCCTGAAAGCCGGACCGGGCGACCCCGGAAGTCCCTATGCCATCGGCTCCGGGGACGGCGGCCATGACGCTATCCATCCCGAGCTCGGCGAGTTCGAGGATTTCCGCCGGCTTGTGGAAGAGGCTGGCCGGCATGGCCTGGAGATTGCTCTCGACCTCGCAATCCAGGCGTCGCCAGATCACCCCTGGCTGAAGGAGCATCCCGGCTGGTTCGACTGGCGTCCCGACGGCACGATCAAATATGCCGAAAACCCGCCGAAGAAATACGAGGACATCGTCAACGTCGATTTCTACACAAAAGATGCGCTGCCTTCATTATGGGTGGAGCTCAGGGATGTCGTCCAGCTTTGGGTGGACCAGGGCGTCAAGCTGTTTCGCGTCGACAATCCGCACACAAAGCCCTTTCCGTTCTGGGAATGGCTGATCGGTGATATCAGGGCCCGTCATCCCGATGTCGTCTTCCTGTCGGAAGCCTTCACCAAGCCGAAGGTCATGTATCGGCTGGCAAAGATCGGCTTCTCCCAGTCCTACACCTACTTCACCTGGCGCAATGCCAAGTGGGAGCTCGAGCAATATATGCGGGAGCTGACGGAGACGGCGCCGAAGGAATTCTTCCGCCCGCATTTCTTCGTCAACACGCATGATATCAATCCGGATTTCCTGCAAAATGCGCCGCGCCCGGCCTTCCTGATCCGCGCAGCACTTGCCGCCACCCTTTCGGGATTGTGGGGCGTCTATAACGGTTTCGAACTTTGCGAGGGGCGTCCCGATGCCAAGCGCAAGGAATATGCCGACAGCGAGAAGTACGAAATCCGCGCCTGGGACTACGACCGGCCGGGCAATATCATCGCCGAAATCAGGACGCTCAACCGCATCCGGAGCGAAAACACCGCGCTGCATTCGCATCTCGGGCTGACGCTGCTGAATGCGCGAAATGACAATATCCTGTTTTTCGGGAAGGCGAGCCGTGCCCGCGACAACGTCCTGCTCATCGCCATCAGCCTCGACCCCCACAATTTCCAGCAGAGCGACGTCGAGCTGCCGCTCTGGCAGTGGTCGCTGGGCGACGGCGGCACGCTGGATGCCGAAGATCTGATCGGCGGGCATCGTTTCAAATGGACCGGCAAATGGCAGAGCATCAGTCTCAATCCTGAGGTCCTGCCCTATGCGATCTGGCGTATTCGCTCAAGGGAGGCATGAATGGACACGATGAATGCAGATAGCGCGCCGCAGCCGCTCTGGTACAAGGATGCGATCATCTACCAGCTGCACATCAAGTCGTTCTACGATGCCAATGGCGACGGGGTCGGCGACTTCGCCGGCCTGCACCAGAAGCTCGATCACATCGCAGCCCTCGGTGTCAACGCCATCTGGCTCCTGCCTTTTTTTCCCTCTCCGCGCCGAGACGACGGTTACGACATCGCCGACTATGGTAGTGTCAGCCCCGATTACGGGACAGTGGAGGACTTTCGGGCTTTCGTCGATGCCGCTCATCAGCGCAATATCCGCGTGATCATCGAGCTCGTCATCAACCACACCTCCGATCAGCATCCCTGGTTCCAGCGCGCCCGCCAGGCGCCGGCAGGGTCGCCGGAGCGCGACTTCTACGTCTGGTCGGATACCGATCAGAAATTTCCGGAAACGCGGATCATTTTCATCGATACGGAAAAGTCCAACTGGACATGGGACGCCGTCGCCGGCGCCTACTACTGGCACCGCTTCTATTCCCATCAGCCCGACCTCAATTTCGACAGTCCCCTTGTCATGGAGGAATTGCTGAGGGTGATGCGCTTCTGGCTGGAAACCGGCATCGACGGTTTTCGTCTCGACGCGATCCCCTACCTCGTCGAGCGCGAGGGGACGATCAACGAAAACCTGCCGGAAACCCACGCGATCCTCAAACGCATACGCGCCGCGCTCGATGCCACCCATCCCGGCGTGATGCTGCTTGCCGAGGCCAATCAATGGCCGGAGGACACGCGCGAATATTTCGGAGAGGGTGACGAATGCCACATGGCCTTCCACTTCCCGCTAATGCCGCGCATGTATATGGCAATCGCCAAGGAGGATCGGTTTCCGATCACCGATATCCTGCGCCAGACGCCGGAGATTCCCGACAATTGCCAATGGGCGATCTTCCTTCGCAACCACGACGAGCTGACGCTCGAAATGGTGACCGACGCCGAGCGGGACTATCTCTGGGAGACCTATGCATCCGACAAACGTGCCCGCATCAATCTCGGCATAAGGCGGCGTCTGGCGCCATTGATGGAGCGCGACCGCCGGCGGATCGAGCTGATGAACGGGCTTCTTCTCTCGATGCCGGGAACACCGGTGATCTATTATGGCGACGAGATCGGCATGGGCGACAATATCTATCTCGGCGACCGGGATGGGGTGAGGACGCCGATGCAATGGTCTCCGGACCGCAATGGCGGTTTCTCCAGGGCAGATCCGGCGCGTCTCGTCCTGCCGCCCGTCGCCGACCCGCTCTACGGTTTTGAGGCCGTCAAC
The DNA here is from genome assembly GCF_013416305.1 of Rhizobium sp. WYCCWR 11128. Lineage (NCBI taxonomy): Bacteria > Pseudomonadati > Pseudomonadota > Alphaproteobacteria > Hyphomicrobiales > Rhizobiaceae > Rhizobium > Rhizobium sp. WYCCWR 11128. The sequence goes on along the minus strand of NZ_JACCEZ010000006.1, from coordinate 327,707 downwards.
GTCGAGGCGCAGAGCACGGACGCGCATTCGCTGCTCAACTGGACGCGCAGAATGTTGGCGTTGCGCGGCAGGCATCCCGCCTTCGGGCGTGGCACGCTGCGGTTCCTTTCGCCGGAAAATCGCAAGATCCTTGCCTATCTCAGGGAGTATGAAGGCGAGGTTTTGCTTTGTGTTGCAAGTCTCTCAAGGTTGCCCCAGGCCGTCGAACTCGACTTGTCGAGCTTCGAGGGGCGCGTTCCCATTGAACTGACCGGCATGTCGCCGTTTCCGCCGATCGGCCAGTTGACCTATCTCCTGACCTTGCCGCCCTACGGTTTCTTCTGGTTCCAGCTGACGGCTGATGCCGACCCGCCGGCGTGGCGCACCGCACCGCCGGAACAGCTTCCCGATCTGTTGACGATGGTCATCCGGCGTAGCCTGCTCGACCTCGTGGATGAACCGGGTCATGCACGCATCCTGAGCGGCGAAATCCTGCCCGCCTATCTCTCCAGGCGGCGATGGTTCGGGGCAAAGGACCAGGCGCTTCAGGCCGCCCGACTGATCTCCGTGACACCAATCCCATTCGCCGACGGCGTCGTCCTCGGCGAGTTGGAGGTCGTGCTGCCGAACCACAGCGAATCCTACCAACTGCCGCTCGCGGTCGCCTGGGACGATGCCCACCCCTCCGCGCTTGCCCAGCAGCTTGCGCTTGGGAGGATTCGCCAGGGAAGACGCGTCGGTTTCCTCACAGATGGATTCGCCGTGGAGGCAATGGCGCGCGGCATTCTGCACGGACTTCGCGACCGCTCGCGCACCACCGGCCGGACCGGCACGCTCGAATTCCTTGGGACAGAACAGCTCGACAGTCTCGATATTTCAGGCGAACTGCCGGTGCATTGGCTATCGGCTGAACAGTCCAACAGCTCGCTCCTCGTCGGCGACGTAGCGATGATCAAACTGATCAGGCACATCTTCCCCGGCATCCATCCGGAAGTTGAGATGACGCGCTATCTCACTCGCGCCGGCTATGACCATACGGCGCCCCTGCTCGGCGAGGTCGCGCATACCGATTCCAGCGGACGCCGTTCCACCTTGATCATCGTCCAGGGGGCGATCCGCAACCAGGGCGACGCCTGGAACTGGATGCTGAACAATCTGCGCCGTGGGGCCGACGAACTGGTGCTGAACGATCCGGCGGTCCAACCAGACGACGACGTCTTCCGGTCGCTGATCAGTTTCGTCGCGATGGTGGGCCTCAGGCTCGGCGAATTGCATGTCGTGCTCGCTGCGAAGACCGGGGACGAGGCCTTCAGCCCGGTGGTTGCCGGCGACAGCGAGGTCGAGGCGATGAGGAAGGCCGTTGCCGGCGAGCTCGCCTATGCCATGTCGAAGCTCGATGAACGCGACGAGAATACCGACCCTGCAATCGACTTGCTCGCAAAGCCGCTTCTCGAGCGTCGTTCCGAACTCGCAGAGCTCGCCGGGACGCTGGCGGAGAGCTGCCGCCATACGCTGATGACACGCACGCATGGCGACTTCCATCTTGGCCAGATCCTTGTCAGCGAGGGTGATGCCGTCATCATCGACTTCGAGGGCGAGCCTGCGAAAAACCTGACCGAGCGCCGCGCCAAGACGAACCCGCTGCGTGATGTCGCCGGGCTTTTGAGATCGCTGAGCTACCTCGTGGCCACCGCGCAGCTCGATAACGACGCGGTCATCGAACACGAGAACGAGGTCCGCCGCGAGGCGATCGCCCGCTTCGGGCGCAATGCCGAGGAGGCCTTTCTCGATGCCTATTCGCAGGCTGTCTCCGTATCGAAGGAGCTTGACATGCCACCCGATCAAAGACGCAGGGTTCTCGATGCCTTTCTTCTCGAAAAGGCCGCCTACGAGATTGCCTACGAAGCTCGCAACAGGCCGAAATGGCTTCCGATCCCGCTATCCGGCCTTACCGAAATCGTATCGCGTCTGGCGGGGGTCACGGCATGAATGTTGAGCGCTCGGAACTTCTGGCGGGCATCGGACAGGATGCGCTATGGGCCTTGATCGAGGGGCGTCATGGCGATCCGTTTTCGATCCTCGGCCCCCACCAAAGCGGCGGCATGACGATCGTGCGGGTGTATCTGCCCGGCGCGGAAGCGGTCGATCTCATCGATGCGACGAGCGGCCGGGTGGTAGCGCCGTTCAGCATCGCCCACCCGTCCGGCCTGTTTGCGGCGGCGGCCGCCTCGAGGACGGGATACCGGCTGCGGATCACATGGCCGGATGCAGTTCAGATCACCGAGGACCCCTACAGTTTCGGTCTGCTGCTCGGAGAGCTCGACCTTCATCTGATATCGGAGGGAACTCACTATAGTCTGAGCCGCACGCTCGGCGCGGTTGATATGTCGATCGACGGGATATCAGGCGTTCGTTTCGCCGTCTGGGCTCCGAATGCGCGCCGCGTCTCGGTTGTCGGCGACTTCAACGCCTGGGACGGGCGGCGAAACCCGATGCGGCTGAGACCGTCGGCGGGCGTCTGGGAGCTGTTTATTCCGCGCCTCGCCCCCGGCGAAAGGTACAAGTTCGAGATCGTCGATGCTGAGGGGACCTGCCTGCCGCAGAAGGCCGATCCGGTCGCGAGGGCAAGTGAGGCCGCTCCGTCCACCGCCTCCATCGTCGCCTCGTCGACGCCGTTTCGATGGACTGATGACGGTTGGATGAAGGGCCGGTCCCGGCAAGACAGGCTGGAGGGCGCGTTCTCCGTCTATGAGGTGCACGCCGGATCCTGGCTTCGCGATCTAAAGGACGGCAACAGGTCGCTCGACTGGGTCGAACTCAGCCAGCGGCTGGTTCCCTATGTCGCCGACATGGGCTTCACCCATATCGAGCTGCTGCCGATCATGGAGCATCCGTTCGGCGGCTCCTGGGGTTATCAGCCGCTCGGTCTATTCGCTCCGACAGGCCGATATGGGACGCCTGAGGATTTCGCCTATTTCATCGACCGGTGCCATGGCGCCGGGCTCGGCGTCATCCTCGACTGGGTGCCGGCCCATTTTCCCACAGACGTCTGGGGGCTTGCCCGCTTCGACGGTAGCGCTCTCTACGAGCACGAAGATCCGCGGGAAGGCTTTCACCGCGACTGGAACACGCTGATCTACAATCTCGGCCGCAACGAGGTGAAGGGGTTCCTGATCGCCAGCGCGCTGGAATGGCTCGAGCGCTACCATATCGACGGTTTGCGGGTCGACGCCGTGGCCTCGATGCTTTACCGCGACTACAGCCGCAACGAGGGCGAATGGATTCCCAACCAATATGGCGGTCGCGAGAACCTCGAAGCCGTCGAATTCTTCAAGCACCTGAACAGCATCATTCACGAGCGCTGCCCGCACGCGATGACGATCGCCGAGGAATCGACGGCCTGGCCGGGCGTGACGAAGCCGCCAGAGCAAGGGGGGCTGGGGTTCGATATCAAATGGAACATGGGCTGGATGCATGACAGCCTGAGCTATATCGAGAAGGATCCGATTTACCGGAGCTATGCCCATGGCACGATGACCTTCGGAATGATCTATGCCTATTCCGAACGCTTCATTCTGCCGATTTCACATGACGAGGTCGTCTATGGAAAGGGCTCGCTGCTGACGAAGATGCCGGGCGACGAATGGCAGAAATTCGCCAACCTGCGCAGCTATCTCGCCTTCATGTGGGGCCATCCCGGCAAGAAGCTCCTGTTCATGGGAAGTGAAGTCGCCCAGCCCGGCGAATGGAACCATGACGGGTCAGTGACCTGGGATGTGCTGGACCGGCCTCAGCATGTGGGGATCCAGCGGCTGGTGAAGGATCTGAACGGCCTCTACGCGGACGAGCCGGCATTGCAGTTCGGAGACTTTCATCCCGAGGGCTTCGAATGGGCGGCAGCCGACGACGCCGTCAATTCCGTGCTCGGCATGCTCCGTTATGCGCCCGATCGTGCTTCATCGGTGCTGGTCATGTCGAACTTCACGCCGGTGCCGCGTTACGGCTACAGGATCGGCGTGCCGAGCGACGGTGTGTGGATCGAACGGATGACGACGGATGCGCGGGAATATGGCGGCTCGGGCCTGGTCAATGGCGCAGTGTCGACCGAACCCGTGCCCGCCCACGGCAGGCCGGTCTCGCTGTCACTGACGCTGCCGCCGCTATCGACGATTTTTCTGCAGGGGCCGTCGCCCTGACGGCGCGGCCGCGGACCAATCACCTCGGTGAGGGTTCCACCGTCACCTTAGACGACCGTAGACGGTCATCTCGGTCACGGTTCCACCGTCACCTGAGATAATGGATATGCGGGCGCGAGTGATAGGGAGAGGTTTCGATACGGGCCTCGACGGAAAAGACATTCCTGAGAAGATCCTCGCTCAACACGTCCTGCGGCGCGCCGGAGGCGACGATCCTGCCATGCTGCATGATGATCAGCTGGTCGCAGAACATGGCGGCATGGTTGAGATCGTGCAGGGCGACGATGCTGGTGATCGGCAGGCCGGAGACAAGCCGCATCAGGCCGATCTGGTGCTGGATATCGAGATGGTTTGTGGGCTCGTCGAGGATCAGCTCCTGGGGCGACTGGGCGAGCGCCCTTGCAATATGAGTGCGCTGCTTTTCGCCGCCCGACAGGCTCTGCCAGCGATCGTCGCGCTTCTCCACCATGCCGGCGCGCGCCAACGCCTCCTCGACTGCCTCTTCGTCGGCCCTCGTCCAGCCCGAGAACATCGACCGGTGCGGAAACCTTCCGAGCTTGACGACGTCGACGACCTTCAGATTGGCGTTCGTCGTGGCATGCTGCTCGACGAAGGCGATCCGCCGGGCGATCGACCGGCGGCTGATGGTCCAGATGTCGCTGCGGTCGAGGGTGACGCGGCCGGAATGCGGCCGCTTCAGGCCGGCGAGAAGCCGCAGCAACGAGGTCTTGCCCGAGCCGTTCGGGCCGAGCAGACCAAGCATCCGGCCGGGCTGCGCTTCCATGGAAACGCCATCGAGAATGGTCTTCCTGCCAATTTTCCAGATGAGGTTGTCGGCCTTGATGCTCATGATGCGCGCTGGAACCGGTAGAGGATGATCGAGAAGAAGGGGACGCCCACCAGCGCCGTGACGACGCCGATCGGCAGGATCTGGTTGGGAATGAGCGCGCGCGCGGCGATGTCGGCGAGCACCATGAAGATCGCCCCTGTTATGGCGCAGGCCGGCAGGAGACGGACATGCAACGGCCCGACGACAAAGCGGGCGACATGCGGCACGACGAGGCCGACGAAGCCGATCGACCCCACCATGCTGACGATCGTCGCCGTCATCATCGCCGTCAGGGCGAAGAGCACCATACGGGCGCGGCCGACATTGACGCCAAGCGAAGATGCCGCCTCGTCGCCGAAAGCGAAGGCGTCGAGCACGCGGGCGTAAAACAGGCAGCCGACGAGGCCGATGCCGAGGACGATCGAGACCAGCGCGAATTCCGGCCAGCGCACGCCGCCGAAGCTGCCGAGCAGCCAGAACATGACGTCGCGGGCCTGCTGTGCATTGGCTGATGTGGTGACGATATAGGACGTCGTGGCGTTGAAAAGCTGCGAAGCGGCGACACCGGCAAGGATGGTGCGATCCGCTCCGCCGCGCGTGCCGTTCGACAGCAGCGCCACGAAGAAGAAGGCTGCGAAGGCGCCGGCGAAGGCCCCGGCCGAGAGCGATACCGCGCCCGAGCCGATCCCTAGGATGACGATCGCGACGGCGCCGGTCGAAGCTCCGGCGGAGATGCCGAGAACATAGGGCTCGGCAAGCGGGTTGCGCAGCAGCGACTGCATGATCGCGCCCGACAGCGCAAGGCCCGCGCCGCAGAAGGCGGCGACGAGCGCCCGGCTCAGGCGATAGTCCCAGATGACAGTCTCATGGATGCGGTTCAGTTCGACCGCGGTCCATCCAAGCCGGTTAGTGACGGCCGAAAACGTGGTTGCAAGCGGGATCGGCAGGTCGCCGATCCCGACGCTGACGCCAATGGCGACAGCGATGAGGCAGAAAGAGGCGAGGAGCAGTGCGAGGACGGCTCCCAGCTGCCGGAAGAGACGGCCCGCTTCCGTCACTTCAACAGACCGAGAGCCTTCAGCTGGCCGGCCACCTGCTCAGCGCCGTAAACCGTGCGGACGGTCGGGTTCATGGCCTGGCCGTCCATGATTACGATCGCCTTGTTCTTGACGGCAGGGATCTGGCTGACGGCCGCATCGGTATTCAGGAAATTGATCTTGGCCTCCGGCTTGTCGAGCTCCCAACGGTTACGGTCGAGACTGGCGACGACGATGACGTCGGGATTGGAGGCGATGATGCCTTCCCAGCCGAGCGTTGGCCATTCCGCTTCCGCTGATATCGCGTTGTGTCCGCCGAGCAGGTCGGCGATAAAGCCGGACGCGCTATTCTTGCCGCCGAGATAGGCGTCGGCCGACGGGCTGGGGCTGGAGAACCAGAAGACGTAGGAAAGGTTCTTGCCGTCCTTCGAAACGCTGGAGCGAAGCTTGGCTTCGCGCGCCTTGAAGTCGGCGATCAGCGCCTGGCCGCGATCGGCGACGTCGAAAATCTCAGAGAGCTCATCGATCTCCTTGTAGAGAAGCTCCATGTTCCACAGCTCGCCGCGGCTGCCATACTGGTCCTTGACGTCCTTGGTGCTGAGGCAGGTGCTGGGCGAGAGATAGGTGGCGACGCCGACCTTGTCGAAATCTTCGCGCTTGGCGATCTTGCTGTTCGGGCCGACCAGGCTCGGCAAGGCCACCGCCACGAAGTCGGGATTTTCGGCGAGGATCGATTCGAAGGTCGGCATTTCGACGGTCAGAAGCTTGACCTTGGCATTGGCCTCGGCGAGCTGCGGCAGGACCTTGCTCGGCCAGAAGGCGGTGCCAGCCATCTTGTCCTCGAGGCCGAGCAGCAGCAGGATTTCCGCGCTATTCTGGCCGAGGCCGACCGCCCGCTCGGGCGCCTTCTTGAACGTTACCTCAGCACCGCAGTTTTCCAGCGTCAGCGGGTAGGTCGTCGAACCGGCCAAAGACGGATTTGCGGCAAGGCCGATCAGGGCGGAAAGGCCGCAGGCGGCCAGAAGCGATTTGAGGCTGGTCACGAATAAGTCCCCGGTGCGTGAGTATGTGCGGCCGCCGTATAGCCTCAGAAAGGGGCAGAAAACAAGACCAAGCAAATCAACTTATCGCAAAATTGCAGCTGCGTTCATTGCCTAACGGGGCCAACCGGTGACAGCGACTTGCCGTAGACTTCGAGGATCGCGGCGATCTCCTTGAGGATGCCGGAGAGCGGAAGCGTGCCCTTTCTGTTGAACGCCATGTCGCTGCGTTCGAAAAGGGCAAGGCAGATCTCACTTGAATCGTGGCGCGATTGGTAGGCGAGACCATCCGGCCGGTCGGCATGGTCCCAAAGCGCGTCGGTCCAAAGGCCGCATGGTTCGTAGGGGCCGGTGGAGACGGCATTATCGGTGCCGAGAGCCTGCAGGCCGGTTCCGTGCATGCGCACGATCCTCAGCGGTCTGATACAGCTGAGTTCACTGATGGCGCGGGTGGTGATTTCGGTCATGGACACCATCAACCTCTGGGGATTGCGCAGGATCGTTTCCGCAAGCGCTCCTCTGCGGCTCATCCCGACATAGAGAATTCCGAAACGTCCGCTGGCGCTGTCGAAACGATTGGTGGCGGCAACCCCGGGGCCGGGTCCAAAGAAGATGGGATCGAGATGCGTCCGATGGACCCTATGGAGAACCTGCCCGGCTGGAATGAGGTCGATCGGCAATGACGAATGGGCGAGCCAAGAGGGCGGGGGCAGTGCAGCTCCCGACGGCCCTCTGCCTGCATTTGCCGGCATCAGGCAAAGCCGTCGGAGGTTTCAATCCGGATCAAACGCCGGACTGGTTCACGATCGCCGTCGCGCAGCGCCTGCAGAGCTGTCCGACCACCGAGAACCGTATCGGAAGCAAGCAGAAAATCCAATGTGATCCAGGGACCGGCGGCGGCAAAACCACGCACGACGTCGGAAATCCCCGCGATCACCTCACCTTGATCAAACTGGCAGAGCGGATAGCGCCAGTCGCTGCCCTCACGCACGGCAAGCAGCGTGCCGGCCCGCCGCCTCTTGTCGACGGCCTGTCTGCTGATGCCGAGGATCCGCCCGGCGTCCTCGGCCGATATCGTCCCGCCGGCCCGTTCGACGAGATTTTGCCGATGCTCGACATTGCGAGCCAGTGCAGGAACCAGCGGATCGAGATCGTTTATCGCTGCGCCCACCATATCCGAGCGGCTAAGAAGCTGCGCCAACGATCCGGCGTCGGTCGGAGCTGAAAGCGCATCGGCCAGGTCCTTTGCCGGCACATTCGCCGAAATGCGCTCCAGCGCCGACGTCGCGCGTCGCAGAAACGCGGTTCTGATGGAATTCGGCTCTTCCTGTGTGGTGACGGGAGTGGATGCGTGGCGGGCCATGGAGCGGCTCCTTGGTTGACAAGGTATTTATACAGTTGTTGATAGTATGAAGTCAACCTGTGGAAATGGCCGTGCGGTCCAGTGGCACGAGGTCCACTGCCTGCCTCAAGTCATTTGGATGGCCTGAAGAAGAACAGCGGCCCCCGATCTCTGGTGCCGTATCCGAAGCGAACCCGCGCCGATGTCGACAGCATCAGGGTAAAGCCTTCGAGCATGTTCAGTTTAGCTTTCCAACGAGCTTTGCATAGTCCGAAAAGGTCAACCGCTCGCCTCTCCTGCCTGCCTCCTCAGCGAGCTGCAGCACACGGATGGGGAAAAGGATCGCGGCGCGGTTGGCATCGGACAGTTCATGGTCGTCATCCTCTTCGATTGCCTTCTTGGCTTTCGAGAGCGCGGCATTGAGTTCCTGGCTGGTGAGCAGTTCTTTCTCGACGATCGCATCACATATCGACGCCATGGCCATGATCAGGCCCTTGAGCTGGAGGTTGGCCGTATTCATGAGAACTCCAAAGGAACGGGGGGTATGATTGTGACGCTCCAGCGTCTCGCCGATTGCGTCGGTGAATTGCTACCTCAGTCCGATTGAACCGGCCGGATCGTGTCGACGGTGACGGCACCGTCGAGGATCCCGCGCATGACATCGCGCCTGTTCCGGTCGATCTCAATGACGGTATAGAGCTTGTCGTCCCGAAAGGCGCTGGCATTGACCGTCGTGACATCCTCGGCGGGAGCCGCATCCACTTCCATGAAGTCGAGCTCACGAGCTGCAGCGACGATCCTGGCGTCACCGGGCGTTCTGGCGGCGACGACGACGATACCGTGGCCCGGGGAATTGTCCCATCTCGGATCGTCGGGTGCGGCGATCGGCCCCAACCGGTAGATGTTGAGCATCTCGCCGCCGGTGCCGGGCGACGCTTGCGCAGCCGCATCCTCAATTTGCGCCTGGCTCTCGACCGACTTTCCGAAGGTGGTCGGGCTGGTCGCGTTGTTGATCTCTTCCTTGCCTGTCCTTGAGACGTTCGACATGTCGCTCTCCATTGTCTGGATGGAAACGACAGCCGGCAGCAAAGTGTTCCCGCGCGCGAAAAACCGCACATTGCACCGAGACGGTTTGCGGCGAGCATTTCCGATATCTGCAACTATCAGGCTCATTTTGGGCGGTGAATCATGTTAGGATGCACGCGGGACGGCCCATACCATTTTCTGAGTTGAGCGCTAAATTACCGATCGTCGAAGAGGGGGATTTTCGTGAGCAACCAATCCAGCGAATTCGCGCGCGACAGCGTTGCGGTAGACAGCCTCAATGGGCATGACCACAAAACGATGGCGTTCGACGACGCCAGCGCGCTTCTGGAAGTCCTTGTCGCGGTCAGACGCGGCGACTTTTCCGTACGGATGCGGTCCGACCTGACGGGTCTCACCGGCAAGGTCGCCGATGCCCTCAACGACATCATCGCCGCCAATCAGCGCATGGCCCAGCAGCTCGAGCATGTCGGGCAGGTGGTCGGCCGGGACGGGCGAACGAGCACACGCGTACGCTTCGGCCTGTCGGACGGCTCCTGGTCCGAAATGGAGGGATCGATCAACGGTCTGATCGACGATCTCCTATGGCCGACGACCGCCGTCACGCGCACGATCACGGCCGTTGCCAAGGGAGATCTCTTGCAGACCGTGCCGCTGGATGTCGATGGGCGGCCGCTCAAAGGCGAGTTCCTGCGCTCGGCCGACATCGTCAACACGATGATCAAGCAGCTGAGCGTCTTCACATCGGAGGTGACACGCGTCGCGCGCGAGGTCGGCACCGACGGAAAACTGGGCGGCCAGGCGCAGGTGCCGGAGGTGACGGGTGTCTGGAAGGATCTCACCGAAAGCGTGAACTCGATGGCGTCGAACCTGACGGCGCAGGTGCGCAATATCGCCGAAGTGACGATCGCCGTTGCGAATGGAGATCTTTCCAAGAAGATCACCGTCGACGTGCGCGGCGAGATCCTGCAGCTCAAGGAAGCGATCAACACGATGGTCGACCAGCTCAGGTCCTTCGCCTCGGAAGTGACGCGCGTCGCCCGCGAAGTCGGCACCGAAGGCAAGCTCGGCGGACAGGCGCTGGTGCCCGGGGTGGCAGGCACCTGGAAGGATCTGACCGACAGCGTCAACGCCATGTGCGGCAACCTGACGGCGCAGGTCCGCAATATCGCCCAAGTGACCACGGCCGTGGCGCGCGGCGACCTGTCGCGCAAGATCACCGTCGACGTCTCGGGGGAAATCCTGGAGCTCAAGGAAACCATCAACACGATGGTCGATCAGTTGAACGGTTTTGCCGGCGAGGTGACGCGCGTCGCGCGTGAAGTCGGCACTGAAGGTCGGCTCGGCGGACAGGCGCAGGTGCCCGGCGTGGCAGGCACCTGGAAGGACCTGACCGACAACGTCAACTCGATGGCCTCGAACCTCACCGCGCAGGTGCGCAACATCGCCGAGGTCTCGACGGCGATCGCCAATGGCGACCTGTCGAAGAAGATCACCGTCACGGTGTCAGGCGAAATCCTCGAGCTGAAAGAAACCATCAATACGATGGTCGATCAGTTGAATGCCTTCGCTTCGGAAGTCACCCGCGTCGCTCGCGAAGTGGGCACGGAGGGACGGCTCGGCGGCCAGGCCAATGTGCGTGGCGTCGCCGGCACCTGGAAGGATCTGACCGAGAACGTCAACTCGATGGGCGGCAACCTGACAGCCCAGGTGCGCAATATCGCCGAAGTCTCGACCGCGATTGCCAACGGCGACCTGTCGAAGAAGATCACCGTCGACGTGAAGGGCGAGATTCTCGAATTGAAGGAAACCATCAATACGATGGTGGACCAGCTGAACGCCTTCGCTTCGGAAGTGACCCGCGTCGCCCGCGAAGTGGGCACGGAAGGCCGGCTCGGCGGTCAGGCAAACGTGCGCGGCGTCGCCGGCACCTGGAAAGACTTGACCGACAGCGTCAACTCCATGGCTTCCAACCTGACCGGGCAGGTGCGCAACATCGCCGAAGTCGCGACCGCCGTTGCCCAGGGAGACCTGTCCAAGAAGATCACCGTCACCGTGTCGGGGGAAATCCTCGAACTGAAGGAGACCATCAACACGATGGTCGATCAGCTCAACGGCTTTGCCGGCGAGGTGACGCGTGTGGCGCGCGAGGTTGGCACGGAAGGCCGGCTCGGCGGCCAGGCGAACGTGCTCGGCGTCGCCGGCACCTGGAAGGATTTGACGGACAGCGTCAATTCCATGGCCGGCAATCTGACGGCGCAGGTGCGCAACATCGCCGAAGTCTCGACCGCAATCGCCAATGGCGATCTGTCGAAGAAGATCACGGTGTCGGTCTCGGGTGAAATCCTCGAGCTCAAGGAAACGCTGAACACCATGGTCGACCAGTTGAACCGGTTCGCCTCGGAAGTGACGCGCGTCGCGCGCGAGGTCGGAACGGAAGGCAAGCTTGGCGGCCAGGCGCAGGTGCCGGGTGTCGCCGGCACCTGGAAGGATCTCACCGAAAACGTCAATTCCATGGCCTCCAACCTCACCGGCCAGGTCAGAAACATTGCCGAAGTCACGACGGCCGTGGCGCGTGGCGACCTGTCGCGCAAGATCACCGTCGATGTGAAGGGCGAAATTCTCGAACTGAAGAACACCATCAACACGATGGTCGATCAGTTGAACGCCTTTGCCGGCGAGGTGACGCGTGTGGCCCGTGAAGTCGGCACCGAAGGCAAGCTCGGCGGCCAGGCGCAGGTCTCCGGCGTCGCCGGCACCTGGAAGGATCTGACCGACAGCGTCAATTCCATGGCCGGCAACCTGACAGCGCAGGTGCGCAACATCGCCGAAGTGGCGACCGCGATCGCCAACGGCGACCTGTCGCGCAAGATCACCGTCGACGTGCGCGGCGAAATTCTACTCCTGAAGGATACTTTGAACACCATGGTCGATCAGCTTCGCTCCTTTGCCGGCGAAGTGACGCGTGTCGCCCGCGAAGTCGGCACCGATGGCAGGCTCGGCGGCCAGGCCGTCGTTCCCGGCGTCGCCGGTACCTGGAAGGACCTGACCGACAACGTCAACCTGCTCGCCGCCAATCTGACGACCCAGGTCAGAAACATAGCCGAAGTCACGACGGCCGTGGCGCGCGGCGACCTGTCGCGCAAGATCACCGTCGACGTGAAGGGCGAGATCCTTGAACTGAAGAACACCATCAACACGATGGTGGACCAGCTCAATGCCTTTGCCGGCGAAGTGACGCGTGTTGCCCGCGAAGTCGGCACCGAAGGCAAGCTTGGCGGCCAGGCGCAGGTGCCGGGTGTCGCCGGCACCTGGAAGGACCTGACCGACACCGTCAACGTCATGGCCGCCAACCTGACCGAGCAGGTCCGCGGCATCGTCAAGGTGGTGACGGCGGTGGCGAACGGCGACCTCAAGCAGAATCTCACCGTCGCATCCAAGGGCGAGGTGGCCGCTCTTGCTGAAACCATCAACAACATGACCAACACACTCGCGACCTTTGCCGATCAGGTGACCACGGTGGCGCGCGAAGTCGGCGTGGAAGGCCGTCTCGGCGGCCAGGCGAACGTTCCCGGCACCGCAGGCACCTGGAAGGATTTGACAGGCAACGTCAACCTGCTTGCCGCAAACCTAACGACGCAGGTGCGCGCCATTGCCGAGGTGGCGACCGCCGTCACCAAGGGCGACCTGACGCGCTCGATCAAGGTCGACGCGCGCGGCGAAGTGGCCGAGCTCAAGGACAACATCAACACGATGATCGACAACCTCAGGCTCACCACCGAGCGCAACACTGAGCAGGACTGGCTGAAGACCAACCTGGCTCGCTTCACCAACATGCTGCAGGGGCAGCGCGACCTGACGCTGGTCGGCAAGATGCTGCTGTCGGAGCTGGCGCCTCTGGTCGGCGCCCATCAGGGGGTCATCTACCAGGTGGATTCCGACGAGCGGCAGCCGATCTTGTCGCTGCTCTCTGTCTACGCGAAAGGGGGCGAGGCGGCGCACCCGGCGCGGCTCGAATTCGGCCAGGGACTTGTCGGCCAGTGCGCCAGCGACGCGCGCCGCATCCTGGTCACCGACCTTCCCGACAATGTCGTTCCGATAAGCTCCGGCGTGTTCACGACCTTGCCGAGGAGCGCCATCGTGCTGCCTGTGCATTTCGAGGGACAGGTGAAAGCAGTGATCGAGCTAGCCTCCGTCGGCGAATTCACCGACTTGCAGCTCTCCTTCCTTGACCAGCTGACGACATCGATCGGCATCGTCCTCAACTCGATCGAAGCAACCATGCAGACCGAAGGCCTGCTCAAGCAGTCCCAGCAGCTTGCCGCCGAGCTTCAGACGCAGCAGCGCGAGCTGCAGCAGACCAACGAGCAGCTCGGGCAGAAGGCGCAGCAACTGGAGGAGCGCAACGTCGAAGTCGAGGCGAAAAACCAGGAAATCGAGCAGGCCCGGCGCGCGCTCGAGGAAAAGGCAACCGAGCTCGCGCTGACATCGAAGTACAAATCCGAATTCCTCGCCAACATGTCGCATGAGCTGCGCACGCCTTTGAATTCGATCCTCATCCTCGGCCAGCAGCTGGGAGAAAATCCGGATGGCAACCTCTCGGGCAAACAGGTCGAGTTCGCAAAGACGATCCACGGTGCGGGAACCGATCTGTTGAACCTCATCAGCGATATCCTCGACCTGTCGAAGATCGAGTCCGGAACAGTCTCGGTCGATGCCGAGGAGATTTTTGTCAGCAACCTGCTCGAGATGATGGCGCGGCCATTCCGGCACGAGGCCGAAAACCGGGACCTGTCGTTCTCGGTCGATGTCGGCGCCGATGTTGCAAAGAGCCTCATCACCGATTCGAAGCGACTGCAGCAGATCCTCAAGAACCTGCTGTCGAATGCCTTCAAGTTCACCGCGCAGGGCGGCGTGACACTTCGCGTCGCGTCGGCAACGAGCGGCTGGTCGTCTGATCATCCCTCGTTGAGGCACGCGCCGTCTGTCATCGCCTTCGAAGTCGTCGATACCGGCATCGGCATACCGCCTGAAAAACAGCGCATCATTTTCGAGGCGTTCCAGCAGGCGGATGCTTCGACGAGCCGCAAATATGGCGGCACCGGCCTCGGCCTGGCGATCAGCCGCGAATTGGCGAACCTCTTGGGCGGCGAGATCCAGCTGCGCAGCACCCCCGGTGTCGGCAGCACCTTCGTCCTCTACCTGCCGCTCACCTATGTCGGCGCCGGCGCGGCTGCGCCCAAGACCGTTCCGTCGGCAAATGTCGTGGAATTCGCCGAGGCGGCAGCAAACCGCCGCGCCGAAAAGCCGATCGAACATGTCGAAGACGATCGCCATCAGATAGTGGCCGGCGACTCGGTGCTGCTCGTCGTCGAGGACGATGCGCATTACGCCCGCGTGCTGGTGGATCTCGCCCGCGACAATGGATTCAAGGTTTTGGTGGCGATGCGCGGCAGCGATGCGCTCGCACTCGCGCAGGACTACAGGCCGGCGGCGATCTCGCTCGACATCTTTCTGCCCGACATGCTCGGCTGGACGGTGCTGAGCCAGCTCAAACAGAATCCGCAGACGCGGCACATTCCGGTCCAGATCATCAGTCTCGACGAGGATCGCCAGCATGGGCTGACCCGCGGCGCCTTCGCTTTCATGAGCAAGCCGACGACGCCGGAAGGTCTCGGCAAGGCGCTGTCGCGATTGAAGGCCTATGCGCAGCCGCGCCGCAAGCATCTGTTGCTCGTGGAAGACAACGAGGCCGAGCGTTTGAGCGTCACCGCCCTTCTCGGACACGACGACATCGATATCACCAGCGTCGGCTCCGGATCGGAGGCTCTCGCCGCTCTTCGGCAGAATGCAGCCGACTGCGTGGTGCTCGACCTCTCCCTTCCCGACATGTCCGGCTTCGAAGTGCTGGAGCAAATACGCGACGACGCCGAGATCGGCGAGGTGCCGGTGGTAGTGTTCACCGGCCGCGAGCTTTCCGCTGAGGAAGATGCGACGCTGCACAGCATGGCCCGCAGCGTCGTGGTCAAGGGGGTCGAATCGCCCGAGCGTCTGCTGGATGAGACCGCCTTGTTCCTGCACCGGGTTGTCGCCGACCTACCGGCAGCAAAACAGGCGACGCTGCAGGACCTGCACAGCTCGGACGAGGATCTGGTCGGCGAGACCGTCCTGCTCGTCGACGACGATGCCCGCAACATTTTCGCGCTGAGCAGTGTTCTCGAACGCCGGGGAATGAAAGTCCTGACCGCGACGACCGGCAGTGAAGCCATCGAGGTCATCAACAACGAACCATCCGTCGCCATCGTGCTGATGGATATCATGATGCCTGGGATGGACGGCTACGAGACGATGCAGGTCATCCGTTCGGAGCCCCGGTTCCGGCGGCTGCCGATCCTGGCGTTGACGGCAAAGGCGATGAAGGGTGACCGCGAGAAATGCCTGGAAGCGGGCGCGTCCGACTATCTGGCGAAGCCGGTCAATACCGAACAGCTTCTGTCGGCTCTTCGCATGTGGCTGCATCGCTGAGGATCTGGCCATGAACCCCGTCAACATCCTCCTCGTCGACGACCAACCGGCAAAACTCCTCAGTTACGAGGTCATTCTCGAAGAACTCCAGGAAAACCTCATCAAGGCGCAATCCGCTCGCGAAGCCTTCGAGCACCTGTTGCGCACTGAAATCGCGGTGATCCTCGTCGATGTCTGCATGCCCGAACAGGATGGATTCGAGCTCGTCAGCATGATCCGGCAGCATCCGCGCTATCAGAACACGCCGATCATCTTCGTTTCCGCCGTGATGCTGGCGGAACCGGACCGGCTGCGCGGCTATGCTGTGGGCGCGGTCGACTACGTCTCCGTCCCGATTGTCCCCGAGGTGCTGAGAGCCAAGGTGCGGGTCTTTGCCGATCTCTACAGGAAGACGAGGGAGCTCGAACGCCTGAACGCCGAGCTGGAGGCCCGCGTTCACCAGCGTACCGCCGAACTCGAGGCCTCGGCAGCGCAGTTGCGGGAGCTCAACGAAGAGCTCGAGCACCGGATCGATCAACGGACACGGGAGCGCGAAGAGGCGCTCGCACAGCTGTTCGAGGCGCAGAAGCTCGACACGATCGGCCACCTGACCGGTGGCGTGGCCCACGACTTCAATAACCTTCTGATGGCGGTTCTCGGCAGCCTGAACCTTCTGAAGAAGCGGCTTCCGGCCGATGAACGCAGTGAACGCCTGGTGACGAACGCGATCCAGGCGGCCGAACGCGGCACCGCGCTGACCCAGCGCCTGCTTGCTTTCGCACGCCGCCAGGAGCTCAAGCCGCAGGCGGTCGACTTCTTCAGGCTGTTCGAAAATGTCGAGGATCTTCTCGCCAAGGCGGTGGGGCCGCGCATCGAAATCCGCAAAAGCATCCCGGCGGATCTGGCACCCCTTCTGGTCGACAGCAACCAGTTGGAACTGGCGCTGCTCAACCTGTTCGTCAATGCCCGGGATGCGCTCGAAAGCGGCGGAGCCGTGACGGTTGCCGCGGCGGCAGCCGAAGACGCCCGCCCGGCCGGGCTCGCGGGCGGAAATTACATCCGGATATCGGTGTCGGACGATGGCGAGGGGATGGACGAGGCAACGGTCTCGCGTGCCGCCGAACCGTTTTTCACCACCAAGGGGGTCGGCAAGGGCACCGGTCTCGGCCTGTCGATGGTGCATGGCCTGGCGGCGCAATCCGGCGGCTCTATCCAGATATCGAGCGTCAGGGGCAAGGGCACGACGGTTTCGCTTTGGCTGCCCGTTGCCGAGGCATTCGTCAAGGTGCAGCCTCCCGTCGAGCTGCCGGCGACGGAGCCTTTGAAGCCGGCGTCGCGGCCGCTTGCCATTCTCGTAGTTGATGACGATGCCCTTGTCAGGACCGGGACCGTGGCGATGCTGGAGGATCTCGGGCACCTGCCGCAAGAGGCGTCTTCCGCTTCCCAGGCCTTGGAATTCTTTGCCGACGGGCAGGATTGCGATCTCGTCATCACCGATCACGCCATGCCGGGCATGACGGGCGCCGAGCTTGCGCGTCACCTTCGCTCCTCCTTTCCAGGCCTGCCCATCATCCTTGCCTCGGGATATGCCGAGTTTTCCGAGGACCATGGCCTCGGCCGGATGCTGCGGATGAAGAAGCCATTCACGCAGGAACAGCTTCAGACGGCCATGGATCAGGCGCTCTCGGGCAAAGTCGCGGTGGCCTGAGGGTCGAAGCGTAACGATGCCAAGGCGAACGGCGCGGCTATCCCGGTGATAGCGGCCGCTTTCGCGCGTCCGCGTGCGGACGAAACTTTTCGCTCCCGCAAAAGTTACCCAAATCCCATCCCATTTTCATCGAAGGCTTTCCCTTGACCAAAATGACGTTCGGACCGGCATTCACTGAAGAGGGCATTCTAGTCCGCCTCTGGGCTCCGCTGCATGAAAGCGTGTCGCTGAAACTCGAAGGCGCTGATCCGCGGCCGATGCAGGCGGTCGGGAACGGCTGGCACCACTATACGGTCGCGGATGCCGGTGTCGGTACCCGCTACCGCTTCGTCCTGCCGGACGGTCTCGAAATACCCGATCCCGCCTCGCGGTTTCAGCCGCAGGATGTGCACGGACCGAGCGAAGTGGTCGACCTTTCCTTCTATCGCTGGAAGACGAGCGACTGGACGGGACGGCCTTGGGAAGAGATGGTCATCTACGAGATGCATATCGGCTGCTTCACGCCGGAGGGCACTTTCAAGGCCGCGATCGAGCGGCTCGACCATCTGCAAGCGCTGGGCGTTACGGCGCTGCAGATCATGCCGCTTAGTGAATTTCCCGGCCGTTACAGCTGGGGTTATGATGGCGTGCTTCCCTATGCTCCGGACAGCAGTTACGGCCGGCCGGAAGATTTCATGGCGCTGGTGGACGCAGCGCACCAGCGCGGCATCTCGGTTTTCCTGGACGTGGTCTACAATCACTTCGGCCCCGACGGGAACTATATCCCCTCCTATGCGCCGCTCTTTACCGACCATCACGAGACGCCCTGGGGCAACGGCATCAATTACGACGGCGACGGATCGGAGATGATCCGCGAGTTCATCATCGAGAACGCCATCTACTGGATCACCGAGTTCAGGCTCGACGGTTTCCGCTTCGATGCCGTCCACGCCATCAAGGACGACAGCGCCGAGCATCTGCTTCACGCGCTTGCCCGCCGCGTCAGGGACGCGGCCGGCGACCGGCATGTTCATCTGATCGTCGAAAACGAGGAGAACGACAGCGACCTGTTGACGCGTGACGAAAACGGGGAGGTGAGGCTGTTCACCGCCCAGTGGAACGACGACGTACACCATGTGCTGCATATCACTGCCACCGGCGAAACCTTCGGCTATTATGCCGATTACGCTGGTGATGCCGGCAAGCTCGGCCGGGCGCTGGCGGAAGGTTTCGTCTTTCAGGGGGAGCACATGCCCTATCGCGGCGGAAGCCGCGGCAAGCCCAGCGGCTATCTCCCGCCCACCGCTTTCATCTCCTTCATCCAGAACCATGACCAGATCGGCAACAGGGCGCTGGGGGATCGGGTTCTGGCTTCGAGCCCGGCTGATGTCGTCAAGGCCGTCGCCGCAATCTACCTGCTGGCGCCCGAGATCCCGATGCTGTTCATGGGGGAGGAATGGGGTGCCAAAGAGCCTTTCCCCTTCTTCTGCGATTTCGACGAGGATCTGAACGAGAAGGTCAGGAAAGGCCGTCGCGAGGAGCTTTCCCGTCTCCCGGGCTTCGACGCCGACGACCTTCTCGACCCGACGGCGCCATCGACC
The DNA here is from genome assembly GCF_013416305.1 of Rhizobium sp. WYCCWR 11128. Classification (NCBI taxonomy): domain Bacteria; kingdom Pseudomonadati; phylum Pseudomonadota; class Alphaproteobacteria; order Hyphomicrobiales; family Rhizobiaceae; genus Rhizobium; species Rhizobium sp. WYCCWR 11128. The sequence goes on along the minus strand of NZ_JACCEZ010000006.1, from coordinate 308,448 downwards.
TTCGCCGCCGCCAAGCTGGACTGGTCGAAACTCGCCTCTTCCGAGGTCCTTGGTTTTTACAGGACGCTTCTCGACCTCCGGCACCGCAGGATCGTGCCTTTGCTGAATGGCGCTGGCGCCGGGAACGCGGTCTTTCGCTCGGCGGGAAGCGCGCTCGCGGTGGATTGGACCCTGGCGCAAAACCGGCGTCTTCATCTGCACGCCAACCTCGGCGCCGAGGCGGCGGCGCCCGTCTCGCAGCAGGATGACGGCGAGACTATCTTCCGTCTCGGCGGCAGCGATGGCGGCGATCTGGCGCCCTGGACGGTGATCTGGAGCATCGGCGAGGCGTGACCGCGTGCTGACAGGAAGGCGATCGGACGATGAAATCTGCTGAGCTCGACAAGCTCGCCCGCCGGCATGGCATCAGCCTGACCAGACCCAGTCCCGACAATCGGGAAGTGGCGATATCAGGCGAGACCAAACGCAAGATCCTCTCGGCACTGAAGATCGACTTGCCGGGAACGGCCGATCCCGAGAACGGCGCGCTGCGGTGGAAGCCCAAGTCTGCGGCTAAGAAGATTGCCAGGTCATTTCTGCCCGATTTCCTTTCCGGCACGCGCGTCTGGGGCGTGAGCCTGCAGCTTTACGAGCTTCGTTCGGCGCGCAACTGGGGCATAGGAGATTTCGAGGATCTGTCCGATATGGCGGATCTCGCGGGATCGCTGGGCGCCGATTTCATCGGCCTGACCCCGCTTCACGCACCGTTTCTCGCCGATCCCGACCGTTGCAGCCCCTATGAGCCCTCGAGCCGCCAGCATCTCAACCCGCTCTATATCGCGGTCGACCGGCTGCCGGGTTTTGCCTGCAGTCCCGAACTCGAAGGGCAATTGGCAAGCCTTCGCCAAACCGATCTCGTCGACTACGCCGGCGTCGCACAGATCAAGCTGAGGGCCCTGCGAGATCTCTGGCCGGCCTGGCGACGGCGCGGCGTGATCGATGACGCCTATGATCCGGCCGATTTCGACGCCTTCGTCACGCTAGGCGGCAACAGCCTGCGGCTGCACGCGCTTTTCGAATGCCTCTCGTTTTCCATGGTCGAGCGCGGGGTGGGCGCCGGCTGGCAATGGTGGCCGGCCGATTTTCAGCGCTTCGACAGCGCCGTCGTCACCGAATTCGAGCGAGGACACGCGGACGATGTTCGTTTCCACATGTGGCTGCAATGGCTTGCTCACCGGCAACTGATGCAGGCGGCGGAGCGGGCGCGGAAGGCAGGCCTGCGGATCGGGCTCTATCTCGATCTTGCCGTCGGGGAGGCGGTCGACGGCTCGGCCACATGGAGCGAGCCGGATACCTATGTCGCCAAGGCCACCATCGGCAGCCCACCCGATCCATTCGCCGTGGACGGGCAGGACTGGCACCTTGCCGGATATCTGCCTTCCGCGATCGCGGCAGGAGAAATGTCGCCTTTCCGGCGCATGGTCAGCGCCGCCATGCGATATGCGGGCGCCATCCGCATCGACCACGCCGCAGCGCTTCGCCGCCTTTTCTTGGTGCCATTGGGCGACAGGCCAGACGGCGGCGCCTATGTCCGCTATCCCCAGGATCGGCTTCTGCAGATCCTCGCAGAAGTGTCCGCCGAGCATCGGTGCCTCGTTATCGGAGAAGATCTAGGACTGATCCCCAAGGGATTGCAAGACGATCTGGCGGCGGCCCACATTCTCTCCTACCGCATCCTTTCCTATGAACAGGACGAGAAGGGCTTCAAACCTGCGGACGTCTATCCCGTCCTGGCTTTGGCCTGCATTTCGACGCACGACCACCAGACCCTTGCCGGCTGGTGGCGTTGCGCCGACATTCGGGCCCGGTGCGACCACGGCATCGTGCCGCCCGATCTCACCGAGAAACATCTCGAAGACCGCAAGCGCGAGCGGAGGAACCTGAAAGCGGCGCTGAAGGCTGCCGGCCTCGAACTGCCGACCAGGCTTTCCCAAGCGCGGGCAAGCGAGGAGACGCTGAGTGAATTGACCGTCAGCGCCTATCGCTTCATCGCCAGGACGCCCTCGCTGCTCGCCGCGGTCCGTCTCGCCGATCTCACCGACGAAAAAAGGCCGACCAATCTGCCAGGCACCAGCGACAGCTATCCGAACTGGAAGCCGAAGCTATCGGTTTTGCTCGCGGATCTGATGTCGAGCCCCCTGCTGAACAGCGTGACGGCGGCAATGCGGGAGGAACGGCCGCGGGAGTGATTAAGGCCGGGCGAGCCGTCCGCTTCACCAATGTCGTTCGATAGGGCCTGCCGCGCATATGGAAATCGCTTCGCGCAGGGAACGAATAGGAAGCCGGCGAATTTTGAAGGAATAGGGACAGGCATTGCCGAGATGAGGACCCGTCCGCTTTCGCCGCGTCGGATGCGGCGACTATATTGATGGAAAAAAGACCATGACCAGCGCATTCATCCTTATCGCATTGGCTCTGATCATCATCTACGCCGGTCCGACATTGCTGTTCATCTGCGTCGGATATGCCGATTATATGCTGGAGCGGCGAAGGCATATGGTGGCGTTGAAGCACGCCGTGAAGCGTCGCAGCGACGAGTTTTGAGCCTTTCGCGGGAAAACCGCTTCGCACTTCTCCTGGAGTGGCTAGAGGTGGTGGACACCTTTCGTCGGCTTGGATGTTACTCTGATTTCCCAGAAAAGGGATGCAGAGGCAGGTTGGCAAAACCCGCCTCCGGCAGCCGGCGTTCGTGAAGCGCCTCTGCGAATAGTTAGTCGTTCGCCGTGACCTTGACGCCAAGCACCGAAGGAATGGTGTTCGGTGCGCCCATGGCAGCGCCGATGATCATCGGGACGGGAACCGGCTTTTCCGGCGCGGCGCTGATCGTCAGGCTTTTCGGTCCGTCGAGCGCCATCATCATCGGCACTAGACCTTTCAGCGATTGCGCCAGCTGGTCGCCCGTCACGCCCTGCTGCGAGCCGGCATAATCGAGCGCCTTCTTGGTGATCGAGGCATCGTCGAAGCGGATCGAGGCGCTGTTGATCGTCAGCTGCTGCATCAGCCCCAGCATCGCAAGGCCGGTGGCCTGGTTGGCTTCTTCCTTGTTCGGATTGGCCTCGGCAGTCTTCACCGCCTCCTGCAGCGATTTGATGAAGCCCAGCGTGTAACCGGAGAAATCGACGGCGAAATTCAGCCGGCCGACATTCTTGAAGTCGAAAGCATATTCGTCGACAGCGACCTTGCCGCTTTCGATTTCCCAGATGCCCTTCATCGTCACCGTGCCGTCGAGCGTCGTCAGGCCCAGTTTCTCGATGGCCTCCTTCGCATTCGAATCCTCGACCCGCGACAGGTCGGCCTTGAGACCGGCGACATTGGCGTCATAGGCAAAGCCGCCATCCTGGCGTTCGAGGTTCGACTCGATGCTGTCGATCGCGAGCACGTCCTTGCCCTTGATGTTGAGAGCGATCGGGCCGGTGCTGACGGTTTCATAGAGGAGGATGTCGTTCAGCGTATCGCCCGTCGCATTGGCGGGAATCGTCAGGCCTGTGATCTGGATCTCGTTTGCGGAAAAACGTCCTTCCTCCTGGCTGATATCGATATCCGGGAAGGAGACGGTCTTGGCGTGATAGCCACCGCCTTCGATTTCCTCGACGCCCTCGAAGATGAGGTCGCCGATCTTCAAAGTGTCGCCGGGCAGGCTCGAGGATCCCACCTGGACACCGGTCGCCGTTACCGTGTCGCCATCGGCTTCCGCCTTTTCGAAGGTGATGACCGTACCGCCGGCACTGGTTGCGGCATTGAGCTTCTTCATCATGTCCGTGCCATCAAGGGCAAGCGCCGGGCCGGCCAGCGTCAGGAACGCGGTGCTTGCCATCATCAGGTGGAGATTACGCATATGCTTCATGGAGATGTCCTTATGTAGAAAATAGATGCGAGGATTTCGAAATTTCCAGACGGGCCGAGTCCCGCTCTCAGGTCAGAAAAGGCGGTCCACGAAGAGCGCCGCTCGATTTCACGGCTTTCATCTGGTCAGCTAATTTGGGGGCGGTGAGGTCAGGATCAGCCGGAACGCTGCGGCTGAAGAAACATAGATATCCCTCCGCCGGTGAGGGGCGGCAATATTTTCTCTAGCAGGGGTAGCGTTGAGACTCATCCATTACACAAAAATTGTATTTCTTCGATTCTTGCAACCCTTCGAAGTTCGAATGCCGAGATGGGAGTCGCTCGTCCGCGGGGCGCTGCATGATTCAATTGCGCATTTCCGACACTCGCCCGCGCAACAAGTAGGCGAGCGCAAAGACCACCAGGAAGGGGTAGACGAGCACGATGATCGGCAGACCGGCAGCCAGCGCATCGTCTTGCATATAGATGTTGAGGATGCCGGCTCCGAGCACTAAGGGGTACAGCGGCGCAAATCTGTCGAACCACATCCTGAAAGGCCCAGCCAGGAGCAGAACGAGCGCCGGCAGAATGAAAATGCCGAGATTTCTTGCAACATTCATGAGCTCGGGACCGAACGGTTCGGTGGAGGAATAAAGTCGGCCCATCTGGCGGGCCGCCCACAGAGCAGCGATTGCGGCCCCGGCATATCCGGCTGGTCTTGCTAACATCGCCGAACTTCCTTTTGTTCACGCGCCGCGTTGGTAGGGTCGTCCTCTGACTATTATGGCCGCATATTGTCTGCGGCGTCGACGCATTCAAGAATTGTCGTGCGGCAAACGCCGGCCTCCTGCTGCATGAGAGGTTGCGCGCGCCAGGCTCGGTAGGCGATCCGGAATTCGATGTCCTTGTAAAAATAGGTCTTGGCTTTTGGTCGCACGCGGCTCCTGTCCAAAGCGTCCGCCGTTACGACAACATGTGCGGCAAGCCGTTTGAATTGCCATGGCGGCGAAGCTCGCTCCTTCTCGATCACCTCGACATGGTAGTAAAGATCGTGATCGGCAGGCTCCGGATGTTTGTGGACGGTGGCCCAGCGAACGGTCCGTGGTGAGAGGGAGAGAACGACGGTGGAAACATCAGGTGGTTTCACAGCGTCGGCACGCGCGAAGACCGCTGCGCCCAAAATGGTCGCGACAGCAAGAAGGATAGCTCCAGGACTTATGCGCATGTGCGATCGCTATAGGTAGGATTTTCGCTTCGGGTCGAATATCGGCGGATAATCCTCTTCGTCCAGCATGTCGAGAAAAGGGTTCAGTCCCTTCTCCTTGATGAAGCGGTACTCCGCATCGGAAATCAAATTCACCGTGAGGATCTCGACCGGATCATTCTCGACCATAAGCGCTGCCGCAATGCGCTGGTCAGTTTCGATGATCGGCGTGAGAAAGAGAAATGTCCTGAAATCGCATCCCTCGACCGGTGGGGTCGGCATCGGCACCCGATGGCCGAAACCGAACCAGGTCGCATCCATGAATGGAAGTTCGGCAAGCCAGCGCAGATTGACGATAATTTCGGGCGTCGGCTCACGCACGTACCACATCAGTTCGGCTCTGGGCTTTTCGCCCTTTTCCCGGTGCGAGGTCGGCAGCGTCATTCGCCGATCGCTCATGCCGTTGGTCAGGAGCACGTAACCTTCGTCCGTACCGACCGGCGCGAAGTCGCGTCCGAACGCATGAATTTCAATGCCGTCCGATCGGTCGTCTGCGAAGGAATATTCCGGTTCCTCCAGTTCATTCTCATAAACGGTGCGACGGTATGCGTTGAGAGATGTCGTTTCTGCTCCTGGCATCGTCGCCGTCTCTCCATTCTTTCCATTCCACGCAGACCTGGCAGGCCGGGCCGGCGCAGCACTACAGGCCAAGGTCATGGCCAGAAAACGCCTTCGACTGCATGCTCTGAGAAGTGGGAACATATTTAGAAGCACAACCACGCTTTGAATGGATTTTTAATGCCACCGGCCTCTGAAAAATTCAACGTCAACGTGAGGGGATAGACGACTGCTTGCGCTCCGACCGAGCGACGCGATGGCGCGGTCGTTCCGGTTTCGGGCCGAGGTCTCGCCTGCACTGATGTCTCCGGCCAAATTCTGGAACAATGTCTGTCGTCCCCTGTTACATTGACGATAAAAGCGGGTGTCGCGTGAAGACGAGGCAGTTGGAGGGATCGATGAAGCGGAGCATAGCAGTTGTGCTGGTATTTGCGCTTGTGCTGACAGGCTGCACGACCAGCGCAGGCAGTTATTCGTCGGCAGGACTGGCGCCCATTCCCGGCAGCATCACGTATAGTGGCCAGCCTCGCACGAAGTTGACGAAATCACCCGTGGGCTCTTCCTTCCCCCACACCTTCACAGATCAGTGGGGACGTCAGGTCGAGGAGATCTACATCATCCAGCCCGACCGGAGCTTGCTGATCGCCGCGCGTCACTACCGGCCCGTCTTCTCGCTCGACGACGACTAGAACAGGATGATTTCAGGCCCGGTGGGCCCAAAAAATCTGAATCTTGTTCTACATTAGATAGTTAGCAGGATGTCGGCTGAAGACCGCTTACACCTTTCGGCATCAAGTTCTAGGAAGGAGAAATGATCATGCCGCGCCGCAAGAGCACTGAGACGACGACCCTCGACACCAAGGGAGCCAAGATCGGCGAGCCCGTTCCGAAAGCCGTCATCGATACGAATACGGCCTCGGTCGGCGTTCCCCGGCAGACTGATCATAACCTGGCCGAAGAGCTCGGCGCGCTGCGACAGCAGATCGGCGCGCTCCAGCAGCAGGTCCTCGATGCCGCCCGATCGGCAAAGGGAAATGCCGGGAAAGCCATGCGTCAGACGGAGGCAGCGGTGAAGCTCTACCCGGCCTCAACGCTGCTGCTCGTCGCGGCGGTCGCCGGCGCACTTGCCTTTGCCGGACGCCGCGCCGCCCTGCCGCGCCGTAGGCATCAACCGGCACTGCGGGAGTTAAGGGATCTCTACGACACGATCCGCGAACGCCTCTGACAAGATTTCAGGATTGTCAGCATCGCGATTATGGCCGACGCTTCATTATCGAAGCGAGGGGATAATCATGTTCGATATCATCTTACGCAGCGCTCTTGATATCGTTGGGCGGACTGAGCGCCTTATCGAAGCAATGAGGCGACTGCTCCAGAGCGACGACCTCGACGAAGTCGAGGTCTACGATCTCGATTATGAGATCGAGCGGCTCGGGGACGTGGTTTTCAACGTGGACGAAGCCGTTCGATCGTTGGCGCGCACGGTCGAATGCTGGCCGCAGGCCACTCTCGCACACGGGATCCGTCGGACATTGCATTGACGGTTGATGGCCGCCTTGGCAACTGACGCGCCACCAATTCCGCCCTGAGTTGGCAGTGTCGATTCTGCGTGTCACGCCGATGTCACGCGACCGTCGCAGCAATATGTGCTTGATAGGCACCGTTAGGCTCACACCAGGGCGCGGTGGGGCTAAAATTGCTTTTTTCGTTGGGGCATCGCAATGACCTTGAAAACCTCGGGGGAGAAATCTCAACCCCATGAATTCATCTTTCCGGTTCACACCCGGACGATCGCAGAGATCAGGTACAATAGTCTCAGCCGCATCATGACGGTGGTCTATCACGACGGCCATTCCTGCACGACTTCCGGCATACAAGGCCCCGCAATGCTGAGGATCCTCGCCCAGCGTCCGTTGGAGAGCTCTCCGTTTCTGTTGCAGACGGTCATCTAAGGGGAAAGACGTTGCCGGCCCTTGCCGGTACGGCGCTGCTGGGCATCGGTTTTAATCAGCATGGTCGTGCATCTATTTCCCCTGGGCTGCGTTCACTCCCAACAGCCAGACCTATGGAGGGAACGCCGATGACCTTTCCACCACCGAAGACCGAATCCCCTGCGCAGCGCTTCGAAGAGGCGACCGCAGCTGCGCGCGACGCTTTGGAAAGGCTGATTGCAGCCGCCAATGAAGCCGGCTGGGGCACCGAGGAGGTGACCGCGGCACTGCTTAAGGCCGCGCAGTTTCTGAGCGATGCCAACAAGAGAGATCCCGATCCGGCCGACGATCCCTCAATCAGCGATTTGCCTGCAAGGGAGCAGATTGGTCACGGCGAACTCTACGATTAGACGGCGTAGCACTGGTTTTCCAACGCAATGAGACAAGGGTTGCCGGAATTCATGTCGAGTGTCGCACGTCTTTGCGCTCGGAACCCGTTCGCAATATGCAAAGGCTCGCTGGCCACGCGGGCGGTAGGGACGAATTTCAAGGCGTTGGTCAGCGCATGAGCAGCGCAACCAAACCAACCCGGGAGTTCACCCCGAGCTTGGAATAGATGTTTCTGAGGTGGGTTCTGACTGTTTCGTAGCTGATGTGATCGGCTATGGCCACCTCCTTTGGAGAATGGCCCGAGGCAATGCTTGATGCGATCCGAATCTCCGTCGCAGTCAGTTTGTAGGCTTCCATTAGGAAATCTCGCCGCTCATTGAGTGGCGTGGCCACCATCGGCTCGACAATGACGGCCACGGTCGGCCCCTCCAAGAACTCAGTGAACGCATCGGACTGGAGCCGGAGGAGTGTGATGCGATAGCTAGCCTTGTCCTTCGCTTTTGCAATCGCCGTATGCGGCCTTGTTTGCATACCCCTTCTGGAAGTCAGGAAATTAAGAACGGCAGTCGACCTCTCGCATTGAAGTTCGAGCTTGCCGCTTGGAGCGACTTGCACAGGAAAGCCAGCCTCCATTAAGCCTTCCGCGCTCTTATTCCATTGACGTGCTCGCCCTTGCTCCGAAACGTAGATCAGTCCGACGCCGATGCTATCAAACAGGGTTTGCGTCGTCTGTCTTTCCGGGGCGAGTAGATCGCGCTTCCGGATGAAGTCGAAAGCTCTTTTCAAATGAGGCGCGAGTATCGTGTAACGCCCGGCTGCCTCTTTGTTGAAATCGGTGTCGGCTGACGACGTGCAGGTCGATAGCACGAAGGTGCGGGTTTCCTCCCGAATGATCGAGACACCGATGCTCGTCTCGCATTGGGCCTGTCCCTTCAGCCAATCATTGTAGAATTCCGATTTGAGCAAGTCTTCGCGTGGAAAGATTTCGTCTCCGCAGACACCTTGACCAACCGGCACAAAGCTCAATCTCGGAATCCAGGGGTTCACTGCGGCAAAGTGGCTGCTGAACTGGTCGACATCATTCCTCGAAAACCCCGATACGTAGGGAACATGGGCCACAGGCGAGGCCAGATCGTGGTAATGGAGGGCAGCCTTTCCATTCGGCGAGGTTTGCGCAACGCGATCCAGAAAATCCTGCCAGTTGCACTCACCGAATAGACTTCCATAGATCAAATCTATCAGCTCAGATGAAGCGTCTTTTGACTGGAGCATGATCTTTCTGAAAATCCCACAGCGAGTATTTTCGGTATTAAATAACGTTGGTCAGGCAAAGACAACAGCAACCCCATGTAATATCAAATCGGCGACGATGGACATCAGTTGCCGATCGCAATGCGGTACTACTCGCTGCTTCAAGCGATGCGGGTATGGCCAGCTCAATAGGTTTCACTGGCCGATCGCCGCGACGGAGCCGCGCAGGATGAGGCTGGTGCTGACGCGCAGGCGTTCGACGGCAAGAGGGGTGCGTTCGATACGGGCGATGAGCCGCTCGCCGGCGAGCTTGCCCATCTCGTAGACGCGCTGGTCGACGATGGTGATCGGCGGAACAGTGACGCTGGTCCAATCGGCGTCGAGAAACGAAATCATCGACACGTCCTTGGGGATCGACAGGCCGAGCGATTGCAGCGACTTGAAGATGCGCAAGCCGACGAGGCTGTCCGATGCCAGCAGCGCCGTCGGCGCAGCGCTGTCGGCGAGCAGGCGTTTGATCACGCCGTCCGTCTGATGCTGATCCGTGGCGCCGAGCCTGACATAATGAAGAGGGTTCGGCAAACCCGCCTCGGTCAGGACGCTGACAAAACCCTCCACGCGTTCACGCACGGCGGAATTCGAGATCCGCCCGATATCGGTGAGCCCGCCGCCCTCGGCATCCATGGCAGAGACGTAGGCGAGGCGGCGATGTCCTTGCCCGATCAGATGCCGGGTCGCCGCGATGGCCGCATCCCGGTCGTCGCCGGTCACGGCGTCGACATCGAGTTCGGGGATCGCCCGGTCGAACAGGACGAGCGGCACGCCGGCACGGCGGACGTGGTGGAGATGATCGATACTGTCGCAGCGGGCCGGCGTGACGATCAGGCCATCGACGCGTTTGCCGATCAGGAGGTCGACGGCCGATTTTTCCGCATCGAGCTCTTCGCCCGAATTGGCGATGATGACGTTGAAGCCCGCAAGACGGGCCGCATCGCTAATGCCGCGCACTGCCAGGCTGAAGAAAGCGTTCTCGATGTCGCCGACCACGACCCCGATGATGCCGGATCTTCCGGTGCTCATGCTGCGGGCGAGTTCGTTCGGGCGATATTCGAGGGCGGCGGCCGCCGCCATGACCTGATCTGTGATCTTGGCGCTGACCACGCCGTAGCCGCCGAGAACGCGGGCGGCCGTGGCCTTCGAGACCTTTGCGGCCTTCGCGACGTCGGCGACCGTGACTGAACGTTTCGGATGAGCGGAATCTTCCATGGGCCGAGGACTACAAGAGTTGTTGACGACCGGTCAATTGACGGATATCAAATATGTTGTGAGACCGGTCTCTTTATATCAGAGACCGGTATCTTGTCCATAAATCTCTACCGCAACTGCGCGGCAGGGCAGGGCGACCGACAATGCCGACAAGAGCATTCCTTTCAGAGTGGAGAACGACGATGAAGCCTTTTCTATTTTTTCCGACCATCACGGCCCCGTTGCGGGCCGGCCTTGTCACATGCCTTCTTGCGATGGGCGCAAGTTCTGCGGCCGCCGTCGACAATCCCTATAACCTGATCGAGCCCGGGACTATCAGCGTCGGCACGATGGGCGATTCCAAGCCCTATACGTTTGCCACGGCGGACGGCCAGTTCACCGGTTTCGATATCGAGCTGTTTCTCAACGTCGTCTCCCGCCTCGGCTTTCAAAAAGACAAGGTGACGTTCACGGGTCAGGAATTTTCAGCACTCCTGCCGTCGGTCGCAAACGAAAGGTTCGACGTTGCCGTTGCGGCGATCGGAACCACCGAAGCCCGCAAGAAGACCATCGACTTTTCCGACGGCTATCTTGCCGGTTATCTCTCCGTCCTGACCCCGGATGCCGGTATAAAGGATGCCGATGGCCTCAAGGGCAAGCGTCTCGGCGTCGTGCAGGGGACCTTGCAGGAGGTCTATGCAGCCAAGAATTTCGGGGGAACCGATCTGGTGAAATTTCCCGACAACAATTCCGCGGTGGCCGCCCTCAACAACGGAACGGTCGATGCGCATTTTCTCGACTACGAGGCCGCCAAGCAATATGGCGAGCGCTATCCCGCGCTGAAGGTTGCCGTGAATATCCCGTCCTTCGATGCGCCTGCTGGCTTCGTGGTCCGAAAAGGAAATGACGCCTTTCGCACGGCGCTCAACGGCGCGCTTCACGATGCGATGCAGGACGGCACCTGGAAGACCCTTTACGAAAAGTGGTTCCCCGGCTCGCCGATGCCGGAACAGTATCTTCCCAAGAAGTGACGCCGCAAGCCGCCCGCTCATCGCGGGCGGCTTACCAAGGCTCTGCCGGACGGCGGCGTCCGCGCCGGGCAAGAATTCATGGGGATCTGAATGAACTGGCTTGAAAATCTGCGCCGCAGCTTCCTGGACTGGGACGCCATGGCGGAAGTTCTGCCGAGCATGATCAGCGTCGGCTTGAAGAATACCCTGATCCTCGCCGCTGCCTCGACCGTGCTTGGCGTCATCATCGGCATGGCGCTTGCCGTGATGGGCATCTCGCAGTCCCGCTGGCTGCGGCTGCCGGCACGCATCTACACCGATGTTTTCCGCGGGCTACCGGCGATCGTCACGATCCTGATCATTGGCCAGGGTTTTGCCCGGATCGGGCGTGAGATCTTCGGTCCGTCGCCATTTCCGCTCGGCATCCTGGCGCTCAGCCTGATCGCCGGAGCCTATATCGGTGAAATCTTCCGGTCGGGCATCCAAAGCGTCGAACGCGGCCAGATGGAAGCCTGCCGGGCGCTCAGCATGAGCCACGGGCAGGGCATGCGTCTGATCGTCATTCCACAAGGCATCAGGCGCGTTCTACCGGCGCTGGTCAACCAATTCATCGGAAACGTCAAGGATTCCAGCCTTGTCTACTTCCTTGGATTGCTCGCCTCCGAGCGGGAGATCTTCCGTGTCGGCCAGGATCAGGCCGTCGTCACCGGCAATCTTTCGCCGCTGCTGCTGGCAGGCGTTTTCTATCTCGTCATCACCGTGCCGCTGACCCACTTCGTCAATTATATCGATGCGAGACTGCGGCTCGGAAAACAAGGCCGCGGCTCGGGTGCCGCGAGCGGATTGGTAGAGGTGAGCGAACTGCGGGCCGCTGCCGGCAAGCATCCCACGGTCAAGGCGGCCGAGGAGAGTACGCCGCGCTTCAAAGGCGGCGCCCTGAACATCCGGGACCTCACCATGGCCTATGGCGATCTCGACGTGCTGAAGGGTGTCGATCTCGACATCGCGGCCGGTACCGTCACCTGCATTATCGGTCCTTCCGGCTCGGGCAAATCGACGCTGCTGCGCTGCATGAACAGGCTTGTCGAACCGAAAGGCGGCGACATCCTGCTCGATGGCGAGAGCATCCTGGCGATGAAGCCGGAGAGGCTGCGCCGGCGTGTGGGCATGGTGTTCCAACACTTCAACCTGTTTCCCGACCACACGGCACTCGAGAACGTCATGCTTTCGCTGACGAAGATCAAGAAAATGCCGAGGCAGGAGGCGCGGCGCATTGCCGAGGCACGTCTGGCCGATGTCGGTTTGGCAGAGCGCAGGGATCATCGGCCGGCAGGTCTGTCGGGCGGGCAGCAGCAGCGCGTCGCCATCGCACGGGCGCTGGCCATGGATCCGGAGGTCATGCTGTTCGACGAAGTGACGAGTGCGCTCGATCCCGAACTGGTGAAGGGCGTGCTCGACCTGATGGCCGCTCTCGGGCGCCAGGGCATGACGATGGCCGTGGTGACGCATGAGATGGGATTTGCGCGCAGGGTGGCCGATCAGGTCGTCTTCATGGATGAGGGCCGCATCGTTGAGGCCGGCTGCCCGCAGCAGATCTTCGACAATCCCAGAAGCGAGCGGCTGAAGCGCTTCCTTGCGGAAGTTCTCTGAAGCGCCTGAGGCAACGCATGGTGCCCCGGTCGTCCTCACGCCGGGCGTGCCGGATTTCATTCGATCTAGCAAGAGTAGAAAAACAAGGTTATCGACATGAATGCTTCCATCAAACCGTCGAAGGTCGTCGTCATCGGAGGCGGGATCTTTGGCGTCTCGACCGCTGTCCATCTGGCACGGCTCGGGGTCCGCACCGTGCTCATCAATGACGGCCCGCTCGCCAACGGCGCCTCCGGCCGTTCGCTCGCCTGGCTCAACTCGGCGCGTAAACGCACCGACGCCTATCATCGGCTGCGGTTGGCCGGCATAGATCGCTACCGCACGCTGGCCGTCCGGTATCCCGATGCGCCGTGGCTGCGATTCGACGGCGGCGTTACCTGGGATGCGGACGACGCCGCCAACGAGATCGCCGAAATCTTCGACTATGAGCGCGATCTCGGCTATCACGCGCAATGGTTCGCCCCGGAGAGAATTGCCGCGGCGACGCCGGGTGTCGACGCAAGCGCGGTGACTCGGCAAGGCGCGATCTTCAACCCCGGGGAGGGCTGGGTCGATCTTCCGTCCTTGATCGGTAGGCTCGCGGAGGAATTCCGCACGCTGTGCGGCGAGATCGTCACGGACGCGGGTCGCGCGACGGTCGATGTCGAAGGCGGGCGTGCCCGTGGCGTGATCACGGCGGACGGCATGCGCCGGGATGCGGATGCCGTGCTGCTTGCTGCCGGCGGCGACGTTCCCGCAATCGTGGCCGAGGTCGGCCAGCATATCGAGGACGCAACACCTGTCGCGCTTCTCGTGCGGACCAAGCCGATCCGCCATCCGCTGAAGGCCGTACTCAACACCCCTCGCATCGCCATCCGCCCCACGCCCAACGGCGGCTTCGCGCTCGATTCTGCCTGGTCCGAGGAAGAGGTCAGCGTAAGGCCCGACGGCAGCTATGATGTCAGGCAATCGACGTTGGAGGGGCTGCTGCGTGAGGCCTCCAGGGTTCTCGAGGGCAATCCGGCGCTGGAGATCGAAGATTATGGCGTCGGCCCGAAGCCCATCCCAGGCGACGGCGAGCCCGTCTTCGGCGAGTTGCCATCGATCTCGGGCTATTTCGTCGCCTTCAGCCATAGCGGCGCCACCCTCGGCCTGATTGCCGGCGAACTGCTGGCGGACGAGATCGTCACTGGACGCCGCCATCCGCTGCTGGCGGACTTTCGGCCGGAGCGTTTCAGCGCGTCGCGAAGATGAAGGCAGCAGCGGAGGCCGATGCATCCTTCTGAGCCGTCGAGCGTTCTATCGCCAGGAACAACTGGAGACGCATCATGTTCAAGGACGAACTCGGAGACACCGGCACAGATAAGGATAAGCGCGACGGTGTAGAAACCGCGCCGGCCTCCTTCGAAGAGGCGAGCATCAATCCGGATCTTATCAGACGTGAGGGTTTCGCCAGCGAGGCCGAATATCGGGCATATATTGCGACGCTCGGTGGTGATGTTTCCGTCGGAGACACCGTCGAGGAGCCTCTCCCGATCTACGAAAGTCATGTCCTGGAAGGCCGTCTGCAAGAACTGAGAGAAGAACTCGAAAACCTCCGCGCTCGCCTTCACGTGATCCAACATCAGGCCGCGACCGTCGTTACGGAGAACGTCCGATGGGCCGATGCCAGCGCCCATGCGCAGCTCGGCAATCAGCCTTGGCTCAAGCTGGCAGGCGCAATGGCGGCGACCTTCGTCGTCACGAGGGGCATCATGCGGTTGCCTCTGGGAGCCGTGGCGACGACGGCGCTACCGTTGGTGGCGGCGGCGATGAACCGGAACCGGAAGCTCGCGAGGTGAAAACCGTCAGCGTCGATGACTGATCAGGCGAAGCCGATTTCCGCGAGCAGAGGCAGGTGGTCCGAGGCAATCCTTGTCAGGCGGTTTTCCAGGACCGCTGCCTGTTTGACGACGAGATCGTCAGTGACGAAGATGTGGTCGAGGCGCATCAGCGGGTAGCGCGAGGGAAATGTCGCTCTCGGCGCGGCGCTGCCTGCGAGCTGTGCGTCCTTCAATGATCGCGCGGCAAGTCGGTAAGTCGCCGATGACGGAATGGCGTTGAAATCGCCGCAGAGGATGGTGGGAAGAGGTTCATCCGCCGTGCCCCGCAGCCAGCCGGGATTCAGCAATGTCGTCATCTGCCGGATGCGCTCGCGGCCGCGAAGGCCGAGATGGGTGTTGACGACCAGCAGTTTTCTGTCGCCGACCACTATTTCGACGGAAATGGCGCCGCGCTGTTCGCCGATGGATGGCAACGGTCCGGCCTTGACCGCGCCTGTCGGCAGCGAAGTGATGATCGCATCGCCATACTGCTCCTCGGCAATCGACAGTGCCGGATGGAAATGAGCCTGCATCTTCAAAAGCGAGGCGATCGCATGGGCCTGGTCGACGCCGCCGGTCCTGCGCCGGAGGACGTCGACCTCCTGAAGAGCGACGATATCAGCCTCAGCTTCGGCGATGACAGAAGCGATGCGGCCGGGATCGAGCTTCCGGTCGCCGCCGATACAACTGTGCACGTTATAGGTCAGGAGTTTGATTGATTTATCCGGCATGGGCCCCGCTGAAACTCGTTCCCCCGGGGGAAACATAGGAGTTCCCCGGGGAGAACATAGAAGTTCCCCCGGAGAACATAGAACTTGTTCTCCGGGGAACACAAAACTCGTTTGATCGTTCCCGATTATCGAACCATCGCGCTCGCACTCCTGAGGACAATCGATGAGCTTCAAAAGCATGATCTGGAATGGACTGCTCGTTGCTGCCCTTTGTCTTGCGGTCTTTCTCCTCTATCGGATCTTCCAGCAATACAGCCTCGATCAGATCGTCCAATCGGTTCGCAGCATCCCTTTTTCGACCTTTTGCACGGCACTTCTCTTTGCGGCGGGGTCCTATCTGTGCCTGAGCTGCTTCGATCTCCTGGCAATCCGTTCGCTCGGCAAATCCTTGCCCTATTCCAAGATTGCGCTGGTGTCCTTCATCAGTCTTTCGCTCGGCCACAATATCGGCTTTGCGGGCCTCAGCAGCGGCGCCTTTCGCTATCGTTTCTATTCGCGCTGGGGGCTGACGGCGGAGGACGTGGCGAAGATCATCCTGTTTTGCGGTGTCACGGTGGGGCTCGGGCTGATCACACTTGGCGGCATCGCCATGATCGTCAATCCCGGCGATGCCGGGCGCCTGCTGCGCATCGATCCTGCCAGCGTCCGCATCTTCGGTTTGCTGGCGCTGGTCGTGCCGGTGGTCTATGCGGGCCTTTCGTTTTTCATCCGCGGCACGTTGCGGCTGTGGCGCTGGTCGTTTCAGCTACCGCGATTTTCGATCGCGGTCGCACAGGTCGGGGTCGGGACGATCAATTTCATGCTCGTCGCCGCCTGCCTGCACCAGATGCTTTCGGCCTTCGGCGACGTTGCCTTCTTCAGGTCGGTGACGGCTTACGTGCTTGCCAATTCGGCGATCCTCGCAACGCATGTTCCGGGCGGTCTCGGCGTGCTCGAGGCGACGGTCTCCTATGTCGTGCCGAAGGAGGCGTCTATCGGCGCGTTGATTGCGTTTCGCTGCGCCTATTTCTTCATTCCGCTGGCGCTCGGCACGACGCTGCTCGTCATCAGCGAAGCCGTTTTCCGGCGGAGGTCACGCGGGGCGAATGAGGCGGCGGACGAGCGCGCCGAGGCCCAGTCGGTCTAAAACCGTTACGGGTCGAACCGGGTCGAAGATCGCCGTGCCTGAAATCGGTGAAATGCTGCCCGGCAGCTCGACGGTGAATTCCCGTAAACCCCGAGGGCCGTCATTGAGCGCCTCGACAGCCTCGATCAACGAGCCGCTTTGCATAAAGGCTGCGGCAAAGCTTTCCGGGGTTGTTCCGAGATATTCCGAAAGCAGGCGATTACGCAGATCCACGATCGCGCGGCGGTGCTCGCCATTACTGGCCTCGACAAGCATGTCGCATTCGCAATCCAGCCCTTCCGAGCGATTGTTCAGGTTGGAGGAGCCAATTCGGACCAGCTCGTCATCGGCGATGATCAGTTTGGAATGGACGAGCACCTCCACCTCGGCGCTCTCTTTCGCCGTGACTGGCCCGGGCACGATTGGCCCGGGCACGACGGCATAATAGACGCGCAGGCGGCCCGCACGATCGGCGCGTTTCAGGCGGCGGATGACCCGGTCGCGATTGCCGCCCATGACAATCCTTTCGATCAGCCCGTGAGAGTTGCGCGTGCAGATGATGACGACTTCAGGCCCGTCTTCCTCTTGCAGCCGCGCGGCAATGGCGTCGGCGACGCGGAAGGAGGCGAGATATTGCGCCTCGATGTAAAGCTGCCGCCGTACCCGGGCGATGACGTCCAATGTCATGGCGATGCCGTCGCTGATGCCGGGGCGAAGTGCGGTCGAGGGTTCCGTTAGCGCGAAGCTGACCGCGGTCTCCCTCATGGAAACGGCGAGATCGTCCGGCCAAGCAAAGGGGACGTTTTCGGCCAACGGCAGGTGGGTTTCACCGGTGGTGTTTTCCCAGCGCCGCCTGGCGATATCGCCGATCAACCTGGCAGCGTCGCCGGTGACCATTGCTTGAACGTCGTGCAGCGGATCATAGGAAACGCCCTTGGGGTCACGTCGCAATTTATCCTTGGCGCGGTGGAGCCAGGTGTCCCACCGGCGCGATGTCAGGTCCATGCCGCCGATGAAGGCGACGGCGTCGTCGATGCAGACGAGTTTCTGATGGTGGCAGCCGCGCAATGTCGGCTGAAGCTCGAAGCGTAGATCGATCCGCGCATTTCTGGGAAAGTTTTTCTTCCGCAGCATCTGCAGGGACTTGCCAGAATAAACGGGGCCGAGCGCCCAGATGAGGATGCGTATTTCGAGCTCCGGATTTGCAGCTGCCAGAGCATGCAACAGGTCGGCCAGCGTTTCGTCGGACTTATCGGGTTCCAACCGGATGTCCGGATTGAAATCCCACCCGACGATCCAGATGGTGCGCCGCGCCTGCCTCAATGCGCGCGCCAGCTCGGCGAAATAACTGTTGCCGTTGATCAGGAAGGCCGCCTTGGCAGCGCTCCCTTCCAGACACAAGGCGTTGCCCTCCTGTTTTTGGCGGGCGCCCGGCCGTTGTGATTTTGTCTGGGGCAAGCTCGGGTTATTGAAGATGGTTTCGAATGTCGTCATGATTGCCTCGGCCTCTAACTGGGAGAGCAAACGCTTGGAATATTTTTGGGTTCCATGCGGCGCCAGATGAGGCGGTCGGGTTGGTAGGGCCGGCGATACGAAGTGCAAGGATGCGAAATGTCACAACGAGCAGGCAGCGCCGATCTTCCCCTTCACGGGGGACGCGTACCGCATTGGCTGGGCGACCGGATGACGCGGTTGGGGACGCTGATCACTGAGGCGATCGTCCATCACTATGGCCGCGACGAATTCCTGCGGAGGCTCGCGCATCCCTTCTGGTTCCAGTCCTTCGGCGCGGTCATGGGCATGGACTGGCATTCTTCCGGTATCACCACCAGCGTTCTCGGCGCGCTGAAGCGCGGGCTTAAGCCGCGCGCCGGAGAGCTCGGGCTGCATGTCTGCGGCGGCCGCGGCGCGCATTCGCGCAAGACCCCGCAGGAGCTCGTCTCGATCGGCGAGCGTGTCGGTCTCGACGGGGAGGGGCTCGCGACCACGAGCCGTCTTATTGCCAAGGTCGACAGCGCCGCCCTTCAGGATGGGTTCGATCTTTATCTGCACGGGTTCATCGTCGCCGATGACGGCCATTGGGTGGTCGTGCAGCAGGGCATGAACGGCGACAGGCGGCAGGCCCGGCGCTATCACTGGCTGTCCGAAGGGCTGGAGAGCTTCGTCGACTCGCCGCATGCGGCAATCGAGGGAAGGAGCCAGGGCGAGATCATCAATCTTGCCGACCGGCGCGCCGAACGCTCGCGGCGCGGTCAGCTCGATCTGCTGGCGACCCTCGGGCCCGACCGGATCATCCGCGAAGCCGCCGCCTTGCAACGTGCCGAAGAGCCGGCGCCCGAACTGGCCGAACAGCCGATGCTGCCGCACCTGATCATGCCTGCTCATCACGATGTCCGCGAGAGCGACGTCAACATGCGGCGCTTGCATGGAAATCTGGCTGCCGCTGCCGACCGCGGGCCGGCGGATTTCGAAGAGCTGCTGCTCGTTCCAGGCGTCGGCGCCCGCACGGTGAAGGCGTTGGCGATGGTGGCGGAAGTCGTCCACGGCGCGCCCTGCCGCTTTTCCGATCCGGCGCGCTTCTCGATCGCCCATGGCGGCAAGGACCGCCATCCTTTTCCGGTTCCGCTCAAGGTCTATGACGAGACGATCGCCGTGATGAAATCGGCGGTGCAGAAGGGCAGGCTCGGACGCGAGGAGGAATTGCAGGCGCTCAAGCGCCTGGACGATCAGTCCAGGCAGATGGAACGCTACGTGACCGGTCCCGACCTCAAGGAAATCATTGCCGGTGAATTCCGCCAATCCGCCGATTTCGGCGGCCGGAGCGTCTTCGGCTGGGAGGAGCCGCCCGCGAAGTAAGGCATCCCTTTTATACCATTACCTTAAGTCGCTGAGCCAGGCAGGGCGACCTCGCCGTTTTCCTCACCATCCCAGTACCGGATGGAGGACGCTGAAACCTTGATAAGAACGATCCCAGGAGTGTCCACTCCTTTAGGAAACCACCGCTCGAGATCGGGGATCCAATGTTCTTCGAGTGCCGCCTTGTCCCGTACCAGCGACGCTGCGCCCTCGACAGCGATGAAAATCCCGGGCTTGCCGAGGAGGCTGGGAGGCGCCGTGAAGGTCAGCGAGACGGTTTCGATGCCTTCGATCTCCGTGATTTTCCTGCTGTCTTCATAGGAAAAGAACCAGGAATCCCCGTCATATTCGACGTCGCCGTTGTTGCTCATCGGTCGGGCCGAGATGCGGCCCGACCCGGCATTCGTCGACAGCATGCAGAAATCGATCTTCTTCAGTTGCGAGGATAGGTCTTCGAGGGTCATGGACATTGCAATCTCCCAGGTTTGTATGCTCGGGAGTAGCGTGCAAGCGTCCAGATTGTTCCAAGGTGAACAGCCCCGCATTCCGCTTTATGGTGCGACGACCACTTTCCAGTCCTGTTTCATGCTGACGACGTGAAATCCATATTTGCTCGCTGCATTGAGTGAATAACCGTCAGGCTCCGCGTAGGCGAATTCCCGGTCCGCATCGTCGTGGTTTATAAGAAGCTGGAAGCTCGGACCTTTCCGGTCTTTCGACCAGCGCATCATCGCAATGTCGCCACCGCCACCTTCATTGCCCCCGACGAAGACGGGACGCATTCCGAGAGCAAGGTTGATCGTCGGCGGCTTGCCTTCGCGGTCATTGACGTGATCGACGCTGCCATCGAAGACGAGCACGGTCTTGCCGCCACGCTCGTCAAGCCTGGTGCCGGCGGTACTTCCCATGACACGCTGCGGCGGAATGCCGAGCATGGCTTCGGAAACCGCCCGGGTGAACAGGATCGGACTTCCGCTGCAGATCCAGTTCTGGAACCCGTTGGCTTCAAGATAAGCGAGCAGTTCACGCATCGGCTGATAGACAGCGCGCGTGTAGGGAACGCCAAATCTCTTTTCCGGCGTCTTCTCCATCAGCGGCAATATCTCCGCAGAGAACTCTTCCGTGGTCTTTCCGTCCGTTGCCGCCGCGATGAGCTCGTTGAGGCCCTGTTCGCCGGCAGCCGCGAGTGCCGCCTCGTCCCCGCGCAAGAATGCCTGGATGCCAGGCTTTTCGGCGAGCATCGGTTTTGCGGTGATCGCGGCCTTGATATCGATGATGATCGGGATGAGTGCCGCAGGAACAGGTTTCTCCGGAATGAGTGTTCCATCCATGTCGAATACCGCCACGCGCTCTTCCTCGGGCACGAACTCGGGACCGGCGGGTGTCGTGACACGGGCGACAAAATCAATGATGGCCGCCTTGGTGGGGGTATCGTTCCAGGAAGCCAGCGGATCGGACTGAGCTAACCCTTGCTGCACGGCAAAGACGCAAAAATAAGCGGCAAAGAGACTGGCCAGAACTGCACGGCGCGTCAGTGGCATTGCTCCGAAGACGGCGATGGGGTTTGCGGGAGCGACGTGATCTTCGCCGCCGACAAGCGGCAACGACGGGAGCATGGTATCGGAGGCCTGGAAACGTCTTCTCATTTCGCTTTTCCTTCCGTGCGCCTGATGCAGCGGAAGCCGACATGGCTGGTGGAAGTATCCTCGGGTTCGGCGTGGCGGGCGGCAGGACGGTAGCGTCTGCAGTAGTTTGGAGCGCAAAGATGGGAGCCGCCCTTCAGCACCCGGCGCGCTATCCGGATTTCCGGCTGGCGCGGATCGTAGCTTGCCTCGGCGTCACTGCCGCGCGGGTTGCTCGGAATGCAGCACGAGTGTTTCGCCGGTTCGGGATGCCGGGGCGACCAGTAGTCGCTCGTCCATTCCCAGACGTTGCCGATCATGTCGTAGAGGCCGAAGCCATTCGGCGGGAACGATCGCACAGGCGAGGTACGTTCGTGTCCTTTCGGCTTCATCGCGTGGGTAGGGAACGTGCCGCTCCAGGTGTTTGCCATCGGGACGCCGCCGGGCGCGAACTCGTCGCCCCATGCATATTCCGCGTCATCCAGCCCGCCGCGGGCGGCAAGCTCCCATTCGGCCTCCGTCGGCAAATCGAGCCTGGCCCAGTCCGCATAGGCAGCGGCGTCCGCATAGGCGACATGCACGACCGGATGGTCGAGCTTGCCGCGCAGATCGCTGAGGCCGCCGAGAGGGCGGCGCCAGTTCGCACCGAACTTGAATGTCCACCACTGGGAGATGTCGGCGCCGTTCACGGCTTTCGGTTGCGTGAACACCAGCGACCCCGCCCTCAGCATCTCAGGCTTCGCACCGGGATAGTCCTTCGGATCGGGAGCTATCTCTGCGACGGTGACATATCCCGTCGCCTCGACGAATTCCTTGAACTGCCTGTTGGTGACCGGCGTCAGCGAAATCCAGAAGCCGTCCACCTTGACCGGGTGGGCCGGGGCTTCCTCCGGATAATGATGGTCGGATCCCATCGTGAACGACCTGCCGGGAATCCACACCATGCCCTCGGACTCGCGCCGGGCTTCTGTCGCGCTGTCGAATGCCAATGCCATCGCGGCCTCCAGAACCGATGTCCCGACCTTAGCTCCCGCGCGCCGTCAGGAAAGAATGTTACTGTTAACTCGACGTAACAACGCGTCCGTCATGCCACCGGATTGAGGGCGGGTAGGGCGGATTTTCGCGCTCGCCCCTTGTTCGTCGCTGCCAGGGTGATGGAGTCCGCGAACTTGCCGCGATCCAATTGCATGTCGCGCGACCGGAAGAGGCGCCGCTCGAGAATGGTGACCTGTGCCGAAAGCCGGGGATTGCCCTGCGCTTCAGCCCAGTCGGAAACCGACCGGAATCCGAGACTTCCGCTCCAATCCTGAAGCGCCCGATAGATTGCCGGATCGGGCCCGACCCTGATGATGGTTCGAAGGCGGCGAAGTCTTCTCCGTGGAGAGTTTCGGCGGCTCATTCGACGCCGTTCCGCCCATGAGCGGATTGCCGAGCCCTTTTGCCACGCGACAATTGCCGCGAAGCAGGCGAGCACGGCCGCGCATGATAACAGCACTACCTGCCAAGCATTCTTTCCTTGGTCTTCGCCAGGGGGATCGAATTTCGGATCGATGCGCTCGGTTGAGGCCGCCTTCGCCACGACGATATCGACGGCCGGAAGGGTCGCCGTCGCTCCGGCATGGGCATCGAGGTCGAACCATTGGTAGGAAACGGCCGGCGCCTGGAAGCTGCCTTCGGCCGAAGCCGTGTAGACCACCGTTTCGGTCCGGGTACTTCCGGTCTCGACGCTCCGGCCGATCCCGCGCTGTTCGACGCCGTCCGTCAGTGACGGCGGCTTCAGATATTGCGCGACCCCGGCTGCCCGTCCCAGATCGACCGGCGGGATCAGCATGGCCTGCGTGTCCTCGGCAAAGACGACGATCGTCCGCACGACAGCGTCGCCGGCCTTCAAGGTTGACGGGCTTCTGTCGAAGGACTGGGTTACCGTCAGGTCGCGGGCGGCGAAGGGCCTGGCGGTCTGGTCGGGAGCGGCCACGACCTCGAAGGCGGGAAGGGCTACATGCAGCTGCGCCTTGATCGCGCTTCCGTTCGCCGAATAGCCAAGATCGACCGCGATTTCGGGCAGCACGAAGGATCCGGTCTTTTCCGGGACGATCACGTAGCTCCTGCGTATTCCCGAATATTGGACGTCCGCGATCGTCTGGACGAGGTTCTGGGCACGATCGTCGGGAAGCGTGACAAGGGCATCCGGGACCTCGAACAGCGGATATTGCGGCGGCGACGTGAAGAATTCCGGCGCGAAAATGTCGACGACGACGTGGACCTGCTGGCCGGGGACAATCCCATCTGCGCCTTCGATGGCGGCGCGTCCGAAGGGCTCGGCGGCGATGGCCTGTCCGCATATGAACGCCCAAAGAAGCGTGGCTGAAAGTCTCATGGAGACTGCCTCCTCGCTTCGAGGGAAAACTTGCGGGCCATCAGGTCCGCCGGGCTGACGTTGATGTTCTTCATCCACATCTCCGAAGTCTGCTCGGCGATATTAATCAGACCTTCCTTGCCCTCCTTTCCCTTCTCGTCGAACTGGACGCTGTCGGGATCCTCGCTCGGCTGTTCGGGCTGTTCTTCCTGCTTTTCCTGCTGTTGCTTCAGGAGTTGCCGTGCGACGGCGAGGTTCGCCTCGGCCTCCGGCCATTCGCTTCGTTTATCGAGAGCCTTCTCATAGGCTGCGACAGCCTCCTCGAACTTCGATAGCTGGAGGAGAGCATTGCCTTGGTCGTACCAGCTCTCCGCCGTATCGATGGAAGCAAAGGCGTCGATCGCCTCCTCGAATTTGCCGGCTCGATAGAGGGCGACGCCCTTCCACATCGGATCGACGAAGCGGTCTGTGGCCCCGTCGTAATTACCCCGCTCGAAGGCAATGCGGCCCTGCTGATCGGACGTCAGCCATATATCGATCAGCCCGTCCGCACGGGCGCTGCCCGGCGACAGCATCCGCAGGGCGAGCAGCAACGTGGCTATCCGCACCACCCAGCCCTTGCGGAACGACAGGGCCATCGCAACCGCGACCGGGACGACCAGCCACCAGCCGAAATCGCGCCAGCGGTCACCCTCCGTCTCCTGCTTCTGCGCGAAGTTACTGCGGATACGCTGCATGATCCAGCGAACATCCGTGTCGTCGTCCGAAATTGTCGCGACATCTGCCCCGGTTTCATTGCCGATGGCCTCGAGCCCGGCGACGTCGAGCTTAGGAAAGAGACGTGTGTCGGATGCATCCGAGAGAAATCCGCCATCCGCCGTCTTGACCGGTCCGCCCGCCGACGTGCCGATCCCGAGAATGACGACGCCGTCGCCGCTCGACTTGAGTGTCTGCGCTGCAGCGGCTTCCACTCCGTCGGTCAGCAGCAGGATCGTTCCGGCGACCCCTTCTTTGTGCAGGAGGCTTTGTCCGAGCCGCAGCGCGGCTGTCGTGTCCTTGCCCGGCGTCGGCATGATGCGCGTCGCCAATGCCTCGGAGTAGCTTTCAAGCAGCGCCGCATCCTCGGTCGGCGGCAGGACCAGATGGGCGGTGCCGGCATAGGCGACGATCGCCGTGCGCGCGCCCTGTCTTGCCTCGATCACGTCCTTGATCTTGAGTTTCGCCCGCTCCAGCCTGGACGGGGTCACGTCGATGGCGTCCATTGTCTGCGACAGGTCGACGGCGATGACGAGAGGCGCTGTGTCCTCGACGAAGGGCGGCGGCTCACGCTGCCATGTCGGCCCTGCCGCCCCAACGATCCCGGCAGCCATGACGGCCGCCAGCAACCAGGATGGCCGCATTCTTGAGCGCCCCGAAGCATCGACAACGAGGCGGTCGAGCAGATGCGGCGCGATCATGCCCTTCCACTGTGCACGGATGTCGCCGGAGTGTGAAACCATCCAGAGGATCGCAGCCGGCAGTACGAGAAGGAGCAGGAGCCAGGGACGCAGGAAATGAAAATCCGCAATCATGCCGCCGCCCTCCGCCTGAACACGGCCGCCGTTCCCGAGGCGAGATAATAGGCCGCCAGCAATGCGACGGCGGCCAGCAGCGGCCAGTGGAACAGCTCGACCCGCGGCCGCCAGGACAGGTTCTTCTGATCCTCCGGCGTGATCTGGTCGAGCACCTCGTAGATCGCTGCCAGCTGCGACTGATCGCCCCCGAAGAAGTAGCGACCGCCGGTGCTCGCCGCGATCTTCTGTAGCGTCGCCGTGTCCAGCTTGTCCTCGCCCGTTGCAGCATGGTCTCCGATACCCACCGTGTGGACGATTACGCCCTTCGATTTCGCGATCTCCGCTGCCTTCAGGGGTGGCATTCTGCTGGCCGTGTCGTTACCATCAGTCAGAACGATGAGCACCTTTTCCGGAGTGGTCGTCTTCTCGAACATCTTGATCGCAAGGCCAAGAGCGTCTCCCAACGACGTCCGCGGTCCGGCCATCCCGGGGACGGCGTCGGCGATCATCGTCCGGACGAGCTGGTGATCCATCGTGAAGGGTGCGAGCGGATAGGGCGCGTCTCCGAAGGCGACGAGGCCAATCCGATCGCCAGGTCTTTTCTCGACGAAATCGGCGACCACCTGCCTGACGGCTTCGACGCGGGCGAGGGGCGCTCCGTCGGCTCCAGGAAAGTCCCGCGCATCCATCGACTGCGACAGGTCGAGGGCGAGAAGGATATCGCGCTGCGGCTCGATCTTCTCGATCGGCGGCTCCACGAACTGGGGGCGTGCCAGGGCGAGCACCACCAGGCACCAAGCCAGGGTCTCGCAGACGAGTTGAGGCCATGTCCTGCGCGTCACCACCGATCCCTCGGTCGGACGAACGCCCGCCGCCTCGGCGACCTGCGAGAAGAAGGGCAGTCTGACAGAGGCGGACGTCTCCCGATGCGCCGGCAGCAGCCACCAGACCAGCACCGGCAGCGGGAGGACAAGCAGAATCCAGGGCAGATCAAGCTGATACATGATGTTGCTCGATCCATTTGCGGGCGGCGATGACGAGATCGCCGCAGACATTCGACGGCAGGCCCGCGACGATCTCTGCGCCATGATATTCGAAGTCGTCCAGAAGGCGTTCGAGCGTGTCTCCGGCCCCATCCTGGTCATGCGCGTCGAGAAATCGAACCCAGCCGTCACCGGAAAGGGAGGCGACCTCCTCGCGCGGCCAGGCCGCCAGCGCTGTGCGCTTCAGAACTTCCGCGAGATCTCGGATAGCGTCGGGGCGCGTCGCGGGGTGTCGAAGTCTGTTTGCGACCCCTTCCAGCAAGGTCAGGGCCTCGCGCTTGTAAGCGTTGCAGCGGTGACGCCTGATCCATCGCAGCAGCACCAGGAGAGCAGCGAAGGCCAGCAGGGCTGCGACCAGAGTCCAGCCCCAGGCCTGCGGCCACCATGAGACCGGCGCCGGCACCACGATGTCGTGCAGCGAACGCAGCGCCATGTCCGTCATCGGATCAAGCTTTGCTGCCGGCTCCATCAACGCCTCCGTTGCCGCCACGCAGACTGCTCCAGCAGACGTCTGAGCTGCGGAGCGGTTTCCTCGGCGGCCGATATGGGCAGCATTGGAAGCCCGAGCTGACGCTGCCACGCTCTCAACTCCCGGCCGCGGTTGCGTGCGAACGCGTCGATCGAGGATCGGACGCTTGCTGTTCGCAGAACCAGCTCGGCCTGAGGGCCGCCGCCGCTGACGACGATGTCGCCCGATGTCGGCAGGTCCAATAGAAAGGGGTCGTAGACGAGCAGGCAGATCACGTCGTTGTGGATGGAGAGCCTCAGCAGGATGTCTCGTGTCGTCGCGGTATGGCCGTCGAAGTCGGAGACGACGACCACGAGATGGTCGTGGTGGGCGATATTTGCGACCGCCGACAAAACCTTGTCCAACGCTTGCGGGTCAGGTTCGCCTTTGCTGTCTGCGCGCAGGCCCGCGTTCTGCCGTGCGATTTTCTCCGCAAAGGCAATCACCGCATTGCGGCTGCGATGCGGTTTGACCTCGTTCGTCCCGCTTTCGCCGAAGACGAAGCCGCCGACCCGGTCGCCGGAACCCAGTATGCGCCAGGCGCAGAGCATCGCGGCTTCCGCTGCCGTTACCGATTTCATCGATCGCCTGCTGCCGAAGAACATATTGATCCGCTGGTCGACGATGATCAGCGCGGGCCGCTCCTTTTCCTCGGAGTAGACGCGGACCACCGGTCGGCTGGTTCGCGCCGTGACGCGCCAGTCGATGGAGCGGATGTCGTCACCGGGCAGATAGTCGCGAAGTTCTTCGAAGATCAGTCCCCGGCCGCGCATCGCCGATTGCATGCGGCCTGCAAGCTGCTGGTGGCTGCGTGCCTTCTGGACGAAGCTCAGATCTCGGGCTCTCGCTTCGAGCGCGACCAGTTCGTCCGTCGAAACATAGACGCCCGCATCGCTCATGAGACCGCCACCAGTTCGACGATGCGGTCGATCACCTTGTCCGGCGTGGCGTTCGACGCATGCGCCTCGTAGGACAAGATCAGCCTGTGGCGAAAAACGTCGTGGACGATCGCCTTGACGTCATCAGGGGTCACATAATCGCGCCCCTTCAGCCAGGCATAGGATCGCGAAACCTTGTCGAGGCCGATCGCACCGCGGGGGCTGGCGCCCACCTGCAGCAGCGTCGCGAGATCCTTGTCGTAGCGGTCGGGATAACGCGTGGCGAAGACGAGCGCCACCATGTACTTCTCGACGGGTTCGGAAACGGTGACAGCGCCGATCTCCTTGCGGGCGGCGAATACGGCCTGTGGGTTCAGCCTTTCCGGCGACGGCGGCTTCGCGCCGCCATGCGCCTCGTTTTCTTCATTGCGGTTGAGCCGCATGATGGCTGCCTCCGACGCCTCGTCCGGATAGCCGACCTCGACATGCATGAGGAAGCGGTCGAGCTGGGCTTCGGGCAGGGGATAGGTGCCCTCCTGCTCGATGGGATTTTGCGTCGCCATCACCATGAAGAGCGGCGGCAGGGGATAGCTCTTGCCGCCAACGGTGACCTGGCGTTCCTCCATGGCCTCGAGCAGCGCGGACTGCACCTTGGCCGGCGCGCGGTTGATCTCGTCCGCCAGGATGAGATTGGCGAAGATCGGCCCCTGCTGGAACCTGAATTCGCCCTTGCCGCCCTCGCTGAAGTAGATTTCGGAGCCGGTAATGTCGGCTGGCAGCAGGTCGGGCGTGAATTGAACGCGTGAAAGCTCTGAATCAAGGTTCTTTGCCAGGCTCTTGATTGCTCTGGTTTTTGCGAGACCGGGAAGGCCCTCGACCAGCAGATGGCCATTGGCAAGCAGCCCAAGGAGGAGCCGTTCGACCATGGTCTCCTGACCGATGATCGACCGGCCGATACGCGTGCCGAGATCGAGGATGTCGTCGCGAGCCGTCATGGGGGGCCTCGGTGAGAAGGAGAGGGGCGCGCAGACCGCCTGCGCGCCTTGGTGCGTTGCCTACTTCTCGATACCGCGATCCTTGAAGGATTGGTCAATCGCCTTGTCCACCTCCGCGCGGACGCCTTCGATGTTGAAGCTGGCGACCCGCTGGCTGGGCGGATACTTGACGAATGTTTCCAGGAAGGCCGCTCCCTGCAACTGACCCTTCACGAGCAGGTAGTCGTTGCGCGTGAGCCAGTCATTATACTGGTCCGAAACGGTGTCCGCGCGCTCGTATGGATCCATCCGCAGGTTGAACAGCTTCGGAATGCGCCAGGTGACGAATGGAGTCTGCCAGACGGCAAAGCCGCCCGGAGCCGGCTGTTCCTTGAAGACGACCTTCCAGTCGTCGTAGCGCGTCGCCACCAACCCGCCGTCGTCGTCGAAGTAGTAGAAGTCGCTGCGGGCGCTCTTATCGGCCTTGCCGGTGAGGTAGTCGAGCTGGTTATAGCCATCCAGATGGTTGCGGAAGCTGTTGGCGCTTCCATCCGGCTTCCAGCCACTCAGGAGGCGGCTTTTCACGTCGGGATCACCCGCGGCCGCAAGCAGCGTCGGGAACCAGTCGAGACCGGATATCATTCCATTCGAAACCTGGCCGGGCTGGATGTGGCCCGGCCATTTGACCATGGCCGGGACGCGGAACGCGCCCTCCCAATTGGTATCCTTCTCGCTGCGGAACGGCGTCGTCGCCGCGTCCGGCCAAGACCATTGGTTCGGCCCGTTGTCGGTGGTGTAGACGACGATGGTGTTGTCGGCGATCCCGAGTTCATCGAGCTTTTTCAAAATCTTTCCGACCATCTCATCGTGCTCGACCATGCCATCGGCATATTCGTTTCCGACCATGCCGCTCTGGCCCCGCATCGACTCCCGCACGTGCGTGAAGACATGCATGCGCGTCGCGTTCATCCAGGTAAAGAACGGCTTTTTCGCCTTCACCTGACGGTCCATGAAGTCCATCGCCGCAGAGCTGGTCTCATCGTCGATGGTCTCCATCCGCTTCTTGGTCAGGGGACCGCTATCCTCGATCTTGCCGTCGGCCGACGCCTTGATGACGCCGCGCGGCGAATAGGCTTTCAAAAACTCGGTGTCATCCTTCGGCCAATAGGGCGCTTCCGGCTCCTCTTCGGCGTTCAGATGGTAGAGGTTGCCGAAGAACTCGTCGAAGCCGTGTTTGGTCGGAAGATACTCGTCCCTGTCTCCCAGGTGGTTTTTGCCGAACTGGCCGGTCGCATATCCAAGCGGCTTCAGCGCCTGGGCGATTGTGATGTCGCCGGCTTGCAGACCGACCGGAGCACCGGGTGCGCCAACCTTGCAGAGACCGGTGCGCAGGCATGTCTGGCCGGTGATGAAGGTCGAGCGGCCCGCCGTGCAACTGTTCTCGGCATAATAATCCGTGAACATCATGCCTGATTTGGCGATGCTGTCGATGTTTGGCGTTTTGAATCCGACGACGCCGAAGGAATAGGCGCTGATATTTGTCTGCCCGACGTCGTCGCCGAAGATGACAAGAATGTTTGGCTTGGAGGTATCGGCTGCGGCCGGTGCTGTTGCCGCCTGCTGCGCGAATACCGGGGTTGCGATCGCGGCCGAGGTCATGGTCATCGCGACGGCGGCCGTGGCGGCAAGGAGTCGTCGATAGATGGGCGTACTCATCACGGGTTTCCTTTTTGCTTGCGGTTCGACATTTCGGTCTGCTTTTTGACCGGATGACTTGGCTGGAGATACTGCTTCAGGCCCAGCCAGGTGGTAAGCTTGTAACTGTTACTTCGAGGTCGGCCGGAGGTAACAATCGCCCGCCCAAGCCTGTTATTGCGTCAGAGGCTTCGACTGACGGTCGTTATGCAGGCTGTCTTCCAGCTCCGTTCCTGTCGGCTGCTGCCTTTTTGCAGGCTGCTCGACGATCGTCAGTGGTGCTGCAACTGCAGCGCCTGCGATCGTGCCGACGGTGCGCGCTGTCCCGCCCATGACGGCGGCGACGCCCTGTCCGAGAGAAATGTTGGAATCCGTCAGCGTTTGCCCGGTCATCAGACGCTGGCCGATGAGCTGAACGATGCCGGGACTTTCGGCGAACTTGCCATGATGGAGGCTGTCGCCGGTCTTCACCTTCGTGAGGTCGATCGCGGTGATCCCTGCCTTCTCCAACCGGGACCGGTAAGGCTCTTTCGATGGGTCTATGGCGCCGAGCCGCGACACATTGCCGGTGATGAAGCTCGACGCCGCGAGCGCCCGGTCGTCCTGGGAGACGAAGATCGTGAACTTCGGTTTCGGGTCTCCCATCTCGACGAACTGCTTGGCGAACACCTGAATGTCGATATCGGGCGAGGCGAGGATGACGTTGTGTATCTTGGCGTTGACGCGGCCGTCGCGGATGCCGATCTGCCGCAGCGATTCCATCGCCAGCCACGTTCCCATGGAATGCGCGAGGATGGTGATGTCCTTCACATCAGGATCGGCGGCGAGCACCCGCAGGGACTGCTCGAGCGCCGTGCGCGAATAGTTCGTGCTCTCCTTGTCGTACTCGTATCCGGTGAGCTGCGCGCGTGACGGCCAGGTGAAAAGGATCGGCGTTGCCTGCATGCCGCTGTCGTGGACGATCTGGGCGAGGCGGAAGACCGAGTCCTCGTATGTGTTGTTGAACCCGTGGATGAAGACGAGCGCATGCCCGCCCTGAATATGCTGGCGGAACCATGCCCGGCCTTCCGGAATGGAGTCTATCTGCTTCACCCGTGTGACGGCAAAGTCCGTGGCAGGATTAGGCGGCAGCCGCTGCGGCCACTGGACGGTGCCCGGCTCGCGCTTAGGCGGAATGGAAACCGCGACGTCGGTCATGGAGGGCTTGGGGCTTCGCTCGCCGTTGAACAACGTCGCCGGATCGCCGACGGCTGTCGGGTCGTTGCAACGAGCATGTCGACCTGCGCGGTTCCGGGCGTCGCCGCGGTCAGCGCCACAGGCTGCATGACGCCGCTTGGGTGTCCGCAGGCGCAAAGCGGCGCCAGGAGCACCAGCAGCGCGATCAGTCGAAGCGATGTCGCCCGGGGCATGACCGATCCCTATTGCGCCGCGATGTTCATCGGCTTGGTGATCGACAAGGGCATCGAGATCGTCAGATAGACGGCGTCTCCCTCGGCGCGGTTTTCGGCGGCGAACTCGTGGAAATACTTGATGCGGGTCGATATCGGCACTTCGCCGGCCTTGAACGTCCAGCCGATGGTCGCGCCGATAGCCGCGACGCGCCCCTTGAAATCACTGGACGCGCCGGCGCCGCTATCGCCACTCACCTGGTCGTAATAGTAGCCGACGAGACCGGCGTCGAACTGCTCGTTGAAGTGCTGGACCGCCGCCCACTCGACATGGAATTCGTTGCCCGTGCGGTAGTCGGTGGCAGGGTTCTCGGCATTGAACGTCATGCCGACAGCCGCCGAAAGATCCAGACCGATCGTCGGATCAAGCCAGGTCACGGCCGCGCTGATGTCAGCGCCCCAATGGTGGAATGCCAAGTTGGAGATCTCGCCATCCTGATAGTCGCCGATCGGAACATTGACCAGAAAACCCGTCGTCCAATGGAAGTTGCCGGCGTCCCAGCCGAGTGTTCCGCTGACGACAGGATCGCCAATCGTGAAGATCGTGTCGGTGATCGAGCCGCTCGCAGTTCCACCCCTCGGTCCGGCAAGCGTCAAGTCGGCATCCGTTTCCATCCAGCCAAAGGGAACGGTTGCGCCAAAGCCGAGACGGCCGCCGAGCACCTCCTCGCGCAGGACCCAGAGGACGGTCGGCGCTGCCAACACCGCTTTGCCCTCGACGCCGACGGCAATACGTCCGCCGGTGGGCAACTGCTTGCCGCCACCCAGATTGCCATTGTAGATCCAGATGTCGTTCTGAAAGAAGACGCCTGGAGGAGGAAGGATACCGGCCGCCGGCCCTTTGGAGCCCAGCAGATAAAAACCTGCGCCGCGTTCGGCCGCGAAGGCAAGATTAGGCAGCAGCGCCACCGCCGCAATCATCGTCAGTCGTCTTCCAACATTCCAGATCATGGCAAATCTCCACTCCGTGAAGCTTTGTTTGCGGCCAGCATCGGCGGAACCGGCCGCCGCGGCGAAGCTCGTGCGGGTCCCGAGCGCCGATTGACGCCTGTGGTCACCACCGCGGGATCGGCCAGTATGTTGCCTGTGAGAAAGGTGGAGGCGGCTGAGAAGACAGGCAGCTTGCGCATCATGGCGCCCTCGACATCATCGCCCGCAGTCTGCGGACAGATCGAAAGAAAGCCATCGAGGGCTGCCGGACAAGGATGTTACTGTTACATCGGGCCATTGCTGGCGAGTTCCGGCGATTTTAGGCCCGCTTCCAGAATGCCTGTTCGAAGGGCAGCTTTGAGACTGCTGTCATAACGTGCTCCGGAGAACATGGCCGCGACTGTCCGGTCGAGATCGGAGTGCTGTAGCCGAGCCGCGGCTATCTCCTGCTCCGTCACCGGCCGGTCACCGAGGCGAGCGATGGCGGCCAGCTTCAACACGGTCGTCGGCGTATCGGCTGCCGGGACTTGCCGGGCAAGGAAGACCGCTTCGGCATAGTGCCCTTGGCGGTAGGCGTCGAGGATCATGACGAAGTTCGCGTCACGTATCGTCTGGCCGACGAGATCTGTCGCCTCTTTCGCGAGGCGGACACCCTCTTCCCAGCGCCCGCTCAGGAAGAGGGCCATGGAGAGCTTTGCCAGGAGGTCGGCATTTTCCGGGTTCAGCGCAACGCCGCGCCGGCCGGCCGCGATCGAGGCATCGTTCTGGCCGACCTGGTATTGTGTCGCCAGCTGGGCGAGCGCCGGCCTTATCGAGGTGGGCGATATCGTTGCAGCCCGGTTCGCGAGGTCGAGACCGCGGCCGAAGTAGCTGTCGTCGCCGGTCGTGCGGCCGGTCCACATGAAGACGCGCGCAAGTGTCGCCATCGCGTCGGCGTCAGCGGGATCGGCGGCGATCGTTGCCTCCAGGCAGGGGCTGGCCGCCTTTAACGGGGCCAGCTGGCGCTGTTCAACGGCGAATTCGCCCCTCAGCACGCAGATGTTGCCGGTCGTGGATGCCGGCAGATTGCGCCGCAGCTCCATGGTGTTGACGACGCCGACAGGCCCTGCGATCCTGCGCGACACGCCGTAGACGAGCGCGCGCAGCGCGTCATCTCGCGTCGCTGTTCCGGTTGGGCGTCGATCCTGGTCGGTCCAGACGGCCTCTCCCGTGGCCGCGTCGGAAACCTGCCACCACAAGGAGACAGATGTCGCATCCTCACCGTAGCGCATCCTGACCGCGTAGGTCGTCTGCTCGGCCGGGTCGATGCCCGGCCTTGCCGTCCCGGCCTCGGATTTGAGGCGGACTGTTCCAAACCGAGCAAGCGACACGGCCAGATCTTCCATGACCGCCTCTCCGGCCACCGTATCCTTCTGCGCCGCGTTCAGCGATAATGAGACGAATG
Source organism: Rhizobium sp. WYCCWR 11128 (assembly GCF_013416305.1). NCBI lineage: Bacteria > Pseudomonadati > Pseudomonadota > Alphaproteobacteria > Hyphomicrobiales > Rhizobiaceae > Rhizobium > Rhizobium sp. WYCCWR 11128. The sequence goes on along the minus strand of NZ_JACCEZ010000006.1, from coordinate 274,304 downwards.
GCTTTTGTGTATCCAAGGGCACCGGCATGGCGGCGCGGAAGACAGCGTAGCCTCCGGCCAGGGCAACGACGGTGAGGCTCGCCAGCGCGACGGCTGCGTAAGGTTTTCGGCTGACCGTGGACCTTAACGACGCGGTCGCGTCTTCGACTGCCGGGACGACGTCCTCTTCGACATCGGAAACTTCGTCGCCCGGGCATGGCGGCTGCTCCCGCTCGACGAATACAGGAACATATCGCCCGCGGGGAATGTCCAGGCGCGCTCCGGGCTCGTCGCCGAGCTGCTCGTAATATTTCGCCAGGGTCTCACGAAGACGCGTCGCTTCTATGCGCACGATCGGATCGGATGAGGGATCGAATGATGGGGGCCGGTTGAAAACGTCGATCGCGATGGAATAGGCCTTCACCGTGTCGCCGCGACCTTCGAAAACGGCGTCGACGATGTACCTGAGAAACGCTCTATGGCGATCGGAGACATGAAGCCGTGGGTCGGCCAGAAGCCGCTCCGCTTCCGACCTTGCCTCGCTCTCACAGACCGCCTGGGCCCCGCTGCTCACGCCGTTCGCTGCCATTACGCACCTCACGCCCGCCCGTCCATAAGCTGTCGCGAATATGCGTCATGTCACTGAAAGTTGCAATCCTGTTCCCTTGCATGGTGAACGATAAGTTAAGAATGCCGGTCCGGCCGTGTCCGCGCCATGCGTGAACGGCAGCGGAGGACAACGTCGGACTCAAGCGCCTGGCACACGCCCCGGTACTCTTCGACGAGCCCGTCCTCTCCATCGCCGGGGCGCCGGACAAGGCGTTCCAGCGTGGCGGTCGCATCTTGATAAGCCTCGCAGAGAGCTTCGAAGGACGGATCGTTCGGCCAGAGGCGCTGAAGCTCGCCACGCAACGACGGCAGCCGCAGCATCAGCTTCAAAAGTCCGCGGTGGGCGGCATCTCTGACAGTGTCCATGGCGAGCAAGCGTTCCTTTCGGACAGGAGGCGTGCAATGAAGCGCGAGGCGCCTCGGTCCATTCTCGCGCCGGTCAACCGCAAAAATCGAGAATGTTACTGTAACAATCGTACGATAGCGCCCGCCTTCCGGATCACGGTAACCGTTACAGCCTGCGGCCGAAGACAGTTTCGTGCTGAAGTGCCTGCGGTCGATAGAGGAGGCTTCCGTGCGCCCGTATGCTCCAGCATTCCCGCTACTGCTGGCATTGGCTTGCCCCGCCGGTGCGCAGGAGGCGCACGACGCCGTCAACGAGGCCAACAACCCGCTCACGCCGAAGATCACCATCAACCTTCAGGACTATTATATTCCGAGCTTCATCGACACGCCGGGAGAGCCCGAGGCGAACCAATTCCTGCTGCGCGGCCTCATCCCGTCGGACATGTTCGGGCTGCCGCAGCTTCTTCGCTTTACACTCCCGATCGCGACGTCCCCCGACGTTCCAAACGGATATGTCACGGGGCTCGGGGACCTCACACTGATGGATCTCTTCATCCTGCCGAAGCATGGAGACGTCACCCTCGGCGCCGGTCCGCTGCTCGTCGTTCCCACAGCCACGGACGAGTCCCTTGGAAGCGGCAAATGGCAGATCGGAGCGGCGGGCGTCGTTGTCGCACCTCAAAGCTGGGGCCTCCTCGGAGCCCTCGCGACCTATCAGACGTCCTTCGCGGGCGTGGACGACCGGGAGGATGTGAGCCTTTTGACCATCCAGCCGATCCTCAACATCAATCTGTCGGACGGCTGGTATCTGCGTTCGTCGGCGACGTGGAACTTCAATCTCGAGAGTGGCAACTCCTACATTCCCATGGGCGCGGGCGTTGGCAAGGTGTTCCAGCTCGACAAGGGCGTGACGATGAATGCCTTCGTCGAGCCTCAGCATACGGTCTGGCACGACGGACCGGGTGCGCCTCGCTGGCAGATCTTCGCCGGCGTCAACTTCCAGTTTCCGGTCGGACGGTGATCGACCGGCAAGCAGGGCGAGATGACGTTCCTGCTATTTTGATCGTTTAATGACCGTCGGGCGGGACGGCCTCAGTCGGAACCGACTCTTTCAGATTCTTCCGGTGGAAGATGAAGAGCCCCGCAACGACGATGATTGCGGCGCCGACGATGATCTGCGTATCGGGAACATCGTCGAAGAACAGGTAGCCGAGGACGATCGCCCAGAGCAGCAGCGTATATTGCAGCGGCGCGAGCAGTGATGCCGGTGCGAGCTTCAGCGAGCGGGTGATGAGCAGATGCGCGCAGGAGGCGACGATGCCGAGCAGCAGCATGCCGGACCAATCGATGAGCGTTGCCGGCTGCCAGTGGCCGACGCTCAAGACGATGCCGGTGACGAGCGCGGCGATCGTCTGCCATGTCACCAGCGTCGTGTCGCTGGTCGAGCGCAGATAGCGGCTCATGACCAGCGACAGCGCAAAGGCAAGGCTGCCGGCAAGACCGAAGAACGATGGAAGCGACAGCATCGCCGTGGACGGACGCAACGCGATGACGACGCCGGCAAAGCCGATCAGAACGGCGAGCCACCGGCGCCAGCCGATCTTCTCTCCGAGAAAGAAATGCGAAAGCGCCGCGATATAGATCGGTCCGGCCATATAGAAGGTCATCACATCTGCGAGCGGCAGATAGGCGACGGCAGCATAAAACAGCGCGACATCGCAGGTCGCCATGAAAACACGGATGAACTGCAGGCCCTTCTGCTCGACGCGGAACAAGGCCATCGGCCCTTGCCTCAGGATCATTGGTCCGAGCACGATGAAGGCGCCGACCGAGCGGATCACCAGCACCTGGCCGACGGCAAAGCTCGCGACCAGCCACTTGCCCATCGCATCGTTCAGCGCAAAGAGCAGATCGCCGAGCAACATCAGCACGACGCCGGTCATGATCAGGTTTCCGGCGTTGGCGGCAGCCGTCTTGGTCTTCATCTCTCATATCCTCGCAAAACGGCCGCGCATGCGCGGCCGAGTGCGGCTTCTGCCTTAACAATGCCAATGTCAAGCGCATCGATGATGCGATGAAGCCGCCGTTATAAGGTCAGCGGTGTCCCCGCCGCACCTTAACCAAGATACTTAGATAATTTCGAGGATTGCTGCCATAACGGGACGGCTGCTTCGCGCCAAAGGGAGATTTCAGCTAAATGAAAAAGGCATCGTGAGATGTCCATCGATCTGGCACAATTCGCCTGTTCGCCGCGAGGTGCACAGGTTCGAGTTTGAACTTCGAAAACCAGCGTCAATTGATGGTTTCGAAATCGCCTGGCTTCCAGCCGTCAAATGCCAGTGGCTGCGGACCGTAGATACGGAAGTAGACGAACCATCCCTTGCCCTGAAGTGTCTTTATCCAACGGCCTTCGCCGCCAGGCGGCCGCTCGGGGCCGAAATACAGATCGATCGTCTCGCCCTTTAGGTCCTTCAACTCAAACAGGGAGCGCAAAGCCGCATTCTCCTGATCGGTCTGTATCTGACTGCGCGTCTGGGCATCGTAAACCGTGATAGACCAGAACAGTCTGTTTGGTACCGGTAGCGGGACCGTCAACTTGTAGGTCTTGCCGCCGTCCAGATAGGCCCCCGCCTTGTCCGTCAGTCCAAGCCAGTAGAGTGAGCCGGCAGCGGGATCGCGCCGGAACATGGCAGGTGACGTGGCGATGGCCTGATAGAACCATTTGTCGAGGGCGTAGTTATCCCTGTAGTCCTTGGCGTCGAAAGTCCCGTTCTCGTAGCGCAAGGCCGCCCATTGCCATTGCCGGTCATTCCATACAACCCGATCCGGCCTACGGTCTGCGAGTGCTTCCACCCGCATCTGTGCCGATGCCATCTTCGCCGCCTGTACCAGAATGCCCTTCATCCGTTCATCGGGAGCAAAGGGCTGACCTTTCATGATGCCGAGCGCGGCTAGATCGCCATATTGGCTTCGCGAATCCTCCAACGGCGGCTCGCTCTCGATGACGGTATGGAGCACTTCCCAGAATTTTATACTTGCCTCCCACGCCGTCGGCGTCTGGTTCTGGGGTTCGGGTGTCTGATCGTACCATGTGGGGGCGACCCAGCCGGCAGCGGGATTTAGTGGATGCACCTTGATGGTCTTCAGGCGCTCGACTGCACCCTTGACGTCGCCCTCCTGAGGGATGGCGCGCAGGCCGGCGATGACGCGATAGGATGTGGCCCGACCGACAAAATATCCGTCGGGGACTTCGCCTTTATATCCGGGAGGGAGCAGAAGATGCTTGCCGCCCTTGCCTGCGTCTGGGCCCGGCAAGCCCATGTCAATGATCCAGCGCTGGTTTATATCGAGGGCAGCACCCAGCAGCGGACCTGGAGGCACTTCGATGACAAGTGGGCCATCCTTCAGGTCGAGTATCATGCCGCCATAGGGCGTGTCGGAGTTAAGCGTGAAACCGACATGCTTAGGCATGGTTTCCAGAAAGCCAAAAGTCTGGTTGGGCTTTGCCCCAACGCGGATCATTTCTTCGTAGATCGCAGCGCTCGACACCGTCGGATAGAAAAAGCGATAGGCATGAATCGCACGGTTGAGGTCCAGTTCGTTGTAGACCTTCTCGACGGTTTCCGGTGTCGGATAGCCGCCCGTGAACTTATACTCCTGCGCGACGGCAGTGTTGGTGAACAGGAGTGCCGCGATGGCGGAGATCGCCAGCGGTCGTCTCGTCGAGCCCATGTTGATCATAACCCATCTCCTTACGCTTTGCGGCGAGCCGTCCGACGCCGCGATATCTGCGCCCCCTGCTTATTGCACGGCAACCTTCTCGACGTCGGGCAGCACCCACGCCTTTTCGAAGAACTCCTTCTTCGGGCCATAGGCGCGGAGCATCAGTTCGAATTCCCGCAGCGGATCGGTCGGCACCCAGTTTGCTTCCTTGCCCGCAGGCGCGGTCGGGCCGAAGTACAGATCGACGGAGCCGTCGGCGTTTTTCCGGACCTCGGCATTGTTGGAAGCCCTGCTTGCGCGCGTCATGTTTCTCACCAGACCGTGCGTCTGGCGGTCGTAGACGGTGACAGACCAATATTGGTCGACCGGAGCGTCCGCCGGTACCGTCAACTTGTAGTTTCGCGCACCATCGAGATTTTCGCCGTCCTTATCCTTCGGCGCGAGCAGGTAGAACTGGCCGGCACCGAGACGCTTTATGCCGATGTAGCCCAGCGTATAAATCATGCCGCGGACATCGGTTGGATAAAGGCTCGTGTCGGCATATCCGTTCGAAACGGCCTTGGCGAGCGCCGGCACGCCAGCCGGACGCCATTGGGTTCCTTCGTAGAACGGCTCCCATCCCGCTTCATACTTCGCATCGAGAAAGGCTTTCGCCTCCACTGCGCCGGCATCGAGCAGAGACCGGGTCTCGGCATCAGGCTTGAAGGGTTTGCCTTTCTCGATGCCGAGCGACTTGAGCGTGTCGATCATCGCCATGTCGCGAGCAAGCCACGGTTCGTTCTGCACGACACGGTTCAGGTGCTCGAAGAAGGTCGAATCGAAACGGATGGTGGAGTCGAAGAGAACATCCTGCGCGTCGGTGAACACCGTCTGTGACGGGTTGTCCGCCTTTGAGAGCGGGTAAACCTTAACCTTCTTGCCATACGCGACGGATTTGGCGACATCGTCGTTGCTATGGCTGGCTAGGTTCGACCTTACCAGCGCGTAGCCGCCAAAGGTGTCCGATTGCAGGGGCGTGAAGCCCTTCGGAACGGTCCCCAAAAAGCCTGGCGGCAGGACGACGAACTTACCACCCGCGCCCTTGTCCACGCCGAGGAGGCCCACATCTTCGAGCGGCATTTGCCACGCGGTGACGATATTGCCGTTGAGCGAACCTTCTTCCGCAGCCGGCACATCGATAACGATGGGACCATCATGCGTGTCGAAGAAGGTCATGAAATATATCGTGTCGGGATTGGGCGTGAGCGTCTGATTCATCCAGTCGAGCGCGCGGCCCCAATAAACGATCTCGTGTTGTCCGGCTTTGGTTGTGGTCAGCATCTCCTGGAGCATCAAGTCATAATTGACCGCCGGCATGCCCCAGATCACGGCCTCAACCGCGCGGCGCTCGATGGCACGGTTCTGAAGTGCCTGCTGCGAAAGACTCTCTGCCAGCGAGGGCATCGCAAGAAAAATCAAACAGACGATCGCGGCAATTCTCTTCATCATGGCGGTTACCTCCAGATTGAGGTGAATCTTGCGCGCCACGTGAAAAAAAGGAAGTACGTTACAGTTACATGGCCGTAACTGATGCAATTTACAGCGAGGAGGCTTCGGCAAGTTCGCCTTGAATTCAATGATGGCGACGACCGCTACGGGCCGACGGGAGCCTTTAGGCACGTATCATCCTGAGGGGCAATTCCACGGCAAGAGATCCTCAATCTGGCACTGCTTATGGCCGTTGACGATGGCAGTGAGCGTGGCGGTCAGGTCTAGAGCGCCCAATCATCCCAATTCTGGACTTCGGCAGCTTTATCGTCGCGGCAAATCGTTTCCAGCGCCAGCGAGGCTCGACTGGAGTGCCTTTGTTTATGCCGCAGGATCGCAAATTGGCGGGACGGCAGAGGGAAGCGCGCCTTTACCAGCAGACCTTGCGTCAAGAGCGGTGCGGCCACGGCACCTGAGACGACCGTCGCGCAGAGGCCTTCTCTTGCTGCCGATATGACCGCCTCGTTCGATGGCAGCTCGAGCGCGACAGCCAGATCTCCGGGGACTATGCCGAGATTGGAAATCGCCGCCTCGAAAGCCGACCGGGTTCCGGACCCCTTCTCCCGCATGACCCATTTTGTGCCCGAAACCAGGTCTGCCGGTGCAATTGGTTTGCTACGCGCCCAGGGATGGCGCGGACCGACGACGACAAGGAGTTCGTCCTCGGCAAGCGGCTGAACATACAGCGCCGGTTCATCAACGCTGCCTTCGACGAAACCGACTTCGGCCAATCCATCGAGAACCGCTTTCGCCGCCGTGGTCGTGTTGCCAATCATCAGCTTCAGGTCGATGCCCGGGTAGCGGATCTTGAAACGCATCAGCATCGCCGGCAGCCAGTAGCTTGCGATCGTCTGGCTCGCAAAAACGACCAGTTCACCCTTTTGCAAGCCGCCGAGATCGGACAGGACGAGCGCTGCGGCCTTTGCGCGCGCCAGCGTCGCTCTAGCCTCCCCCAGAAACACCCGTCCTTCATATGTCAGCTCTATACGGCGTCCGACGCGATGGAAAAGCTCGACACCATAGGAAGTCTCGAGATTGCGGATAGCCGAGCTGACGGCCGATGGCGTGAGCCCGATTGCAAAGGCGGCCTTGGTCAGATGCTCGCGTTCGGCAACCGCGACGAAAATGGAAAGCTGTTCAAACGTCATTGATTCAATCGTTCGATTTTACCGAATGAACCATACCAAACTATTCAATGGAAGTCGACAATCGAGTGTGGGAGATTGCAGTCCTCCGCAAGGTCTTGCCGATGCTCGTTTCCGCCTCACGTTCCCTGTCGCTTCCTGCCGTCCTGCCGGGACTCGTCCTGTGTGCGGCAGTCACGCTCTCTGCCTATTTCGTTGAACAACTGCAGATGATGGTTTTCGGCTCGCACTGGATCGAGAGCCTCGTGCTCGCCATTCTGATCGGTATTGCCGTGCGCTCCTCGGTCTGCTTGCCGCAGACTTTCATTCCCGGCATCCAATTCGCCGCCAAGACACTGCTCGAGATTGCAGTCGTGTTGCTCGGCGCCTCGCTCAGCACGGCTGCCATCAGGCAGGCCGGACTGCCGCTTGTCGGTGGAATTGCCGTTCTGGTTGCTCTGTCTCTGGTCGGCAGCTTTGTTATCGGGCGGCTCTTCGGGCTGTCGGCCAGCCTGGCGACGTTGGTTGCTTGCGGCAACTCGATCTGCGGCAATTCTGCAATTGCCGCCGCAGCGCCGGTGATCGGCGCCAAACCCGACGATGTCGCGGCCTCGATAGCCTTTACCGCCCTGCTCGGTATCGGTGCCGTGCTGACGCTGCCGCTTCTTCACCTGCTCTTTGGTCTCAGCGCAGTACAATATGGCGTTTTCGCAGGAGTGACAGCCTACGCCGTCCCGCAAGTCTTGGCGGCCACGGCCTCTGCCGGAGCCGTCAGCACCCAGGTGGGCACGCTCGTCAAACTGATCCGCGTAATGATGCTCGGACCCGTCATCCTCGTGCTCGGCGCAGTTCATGGCCGCCGCCCTGGCGGTTCGCCAGTCAATCTCCGCCATGTTCTCCCGTGGTTCATCCTCGGTTTTGCAGCCATGGCGACGCTTCGTTCCCTCGACGCGATCCCGGCGCCGCTGCTGCCCGGGATGGCAGCTGTCTCCGCCGCCTTCACCGTCACCGCCATGGCCGCTTTGGGCCTCTCCGTCGATGTCAGATCCGTCGCCCATACCGGCGGTCGTGTCCTCGCAGCGGCGGCGCTGTCACTGTTGGCGCTGGGGGCTCTCGGGCTTTGCCTGATCGGGCTGCTGAATATCGTCTGATCAAGGTGATATGCCCAAAATACTTGCAAAGATTCCGGTTGCCTTCCAAACGATCAGCGGCTAGCCTGTATATACAGGTCAGACGGAAGCAAAGATCGTCATGCGGGTCATCTCTTCACAGCAAGCTGCGGATCTTCTCGAAGACGGGATGACTGTCGCTGCTTCCGGTTTTGGAGGATGCTGTCATCCCGAGGCCATCACGGCCGCCGTCGAGGAGCGTTTCCTCGCCTCTGGAAACCCCCGCAATCTGACGCTTCTGTTTGCTGCCAGTACGGGCGATCGCCAGACGCGGGGCATGGGGCACTTCGGTTACGAGGGCCTGGTCGCCTGCGTGATTGCAGGGGGATGGCGCGGAACGCCGCGCCTTGGAAAGCTTGCGATCGAGGAAAAGATCGAAGCGCATTGCTGGCCGCAGGGCGTCATCGCGCAGCTCTATCGGGCGATTGCCGCCGGTCAACCTGGGGTGGTCACCCATATCGGGCTCGGCTCTTTCATGGATCCGCTTCATGGCGGCGGCCGCATGAATGCGACGACGCCGCGTCCCCTTGTCGAGCGTGTGTCGTTGCGCGGCAAGGAATGGCTGCTTTATCCGTCGATGCCGCTCGACTGCGTGCTCTTGCGCGGAACGACGGCCGACGAAGACGGTAACATCACCCTCGAGGATGAGGCCTTCCCGCTCGACGTGCTCGCCATGGCGCAGGCGGGCCGAAACTCCGGTGGCATCGTCGTCGTGCAGGTCAAGCGGATTGCCGAGCGCGGCTCGCTGCAGCCCAATGACGTTCGTATCCCGGCGGCGTTGGTCGATTATGTGGTCGTCTGCGAGGATCCGGCCCAGCACGGCATCAGTTTCGCCGAGACGGACAATATCGCCTATACCGGACGCGTCCGGATGGCGGCGAGCCGCCTGCAGCCGGCGCCGCTGTCGGTCGATAAGATTATTCAGCGACGTGCCTTCCTGGAACTGGCGCCGCTGAACCGCCCGACGATCAATCTCGGCATCGGCATTGCCGCCGGGATCGGCCGCATCGCCAGCGAAGAGGGGTTCGACGATTATACGGTGACGATCGAATCCGGCGTCATCGGCGGCGTGCCGGCCGAGGAGCTGTCCTTCGGCGCCGCGGTCAATCCGACCGCCATCGTCCCACAGGCATCGCAGTTCGACTTTTACGACGGCGGCGGCCTGGATATCGCCTTTCTCGGCATGGCCGAGGTGGATCGGCATGGGGCGGTCAATGTCAGCCGCTTCAATAATTCCATCGTCGGGGTCGGCGGATTCACCAATATCTCGCAGACGGCCAAGCATGTTGTGTATCTCGGCGCATTTTCGGCGGGCGGCGCGCAAATTGCGGTTGCCAACGGCAGGCTCGAGATCATCCAGGACGGCCGCCTTTGCAAGATCGTCGAGGCTGTCGACCAGATCAGTTCGAGCCCGGCCTTTGCGCCGGAGGGACAGTCACAGCTCGTCGTCACCGAGCGGGCGGTTTTTCGGGTGATCGGCGGATGCTTGACGCTGACGGAGTTTGCCCCCGGCATCGATCTTGCCGCCGATGTTCTCGACCGCCTGCCGAAGGGCATCGCGGTGTCGGACCAGCTGAAGCAGATGGATGCGCGCCTGTTTTCGACCCATGCCATGAAGGACTTTGCCCCATGAAAATCGATGGAGCCGCCATCATCGTCACGGGCTCGGCAACGGGCGTTGGGGCTGCATGCGTGAAGCAATTCGCCGAGGGCGGCGCCCGGGTGGTCATCAACTACAGCCGCAGCAAAAAAGAGGCCGATGAGACCGGCGATATCTGCCGCAGTCTGGGCGCGGAGGTCGAGATCGTCCAGGCCGACGTTGCCGATGACGCGGCTTGCCGCCGAATGGTCGCGGTTGCCGTCAACCGATGGGGGCGGCTCGACGCCTTGGTGAACAATGCCGCAATGACGGTCAAATCAGATCCTTTCGATCTGGAGACGCTGTCGGCCGAAGATTTCCAGAACGTTTTCGGTGTCAACGTCATCGGCGCCTATCAGATGTGCCGGGCGGCGGTGGCTGCGATGCGGGACAGCGGCGGCGGTGCGATCGTCAATGTCTCATCCAACGTTGCCTTTACCGGTGGCGGCAGCTCGCTTGCCTATACGGCTTCCAAGGGCGCGCTCAATGCGCTGACCTTGGCTTTGGCCCGCACCTGCGGTCCCGATATCCGCGTGAACGCGGTGTGTCCCGGCATCATCGATACGCGCTGGATGCGCGACACGCTCGGGCCGGATGCCTATGGAGCCATTGCCAAGCGATTTTCGGAAACCGCGCCGCTCGGTCGGGTTGCGACACCGGAAGACGTTGCCGGTGCCATTGTCTGGCTTGTTCAGGGGGCAGACTTCGTCACCGGCGAATTGCTTTCCGTTGACGGCGGCATCCGCCTGTCCGGTGGCGTTCGCAAACCCGTAGCATCCGGGGGAGCCGCTTCGTGACGCTATCGGCCCAATCCATCCTTGATTTTCCGGTGCCGCAGGCAACACATGTGGTCACCGCAAGGGATGCCATCCTTTACGCCCTGTCGGTTGGCTACGGCACCAACGCGCTCGACGAAAAAGCATTGAACTACGTCTATGAACGCGATCTCGTGACCGTGCCGACCCTTGCCAATATCGTGGCGCATCCGGGGCCATGGATGAAGGACACAGGCGTCGACTGGGCGCGTCTGGTGCATTCCGAACATCGCCTGACGATCCATCGGCCGGTCCCCCTCGATGTGCCGCTCGTCTCCCGCTCGCGCGTCCTGTCGGTGATCGACCGCGGCGTTGAGAAAGGAATGTTCGTCAGCTTCGAGCGCTTGATCGCAACCGTGGACGGTGATGAGCCGATCGCGACCATCGTTCAGACGAATGCGTGCCGCGGCGACGGTGGATGCGGCTCGGCTGGATCTGCGCCCGAACCGTTGCCGAAAGTCCCGGACAGAGAGCCGGACCTTGAATTCAATATCGACATCCCTGACAACGCCGCACTGCTCTATCGCCTGAACGGCGATCTCAATCCGCTGCACGTCGACCCTCAGGCAGCCGGCAAAAGCGGCTTTGACCGGCCGATCCTGCATGGGCTCTGCAGCTTCGGTTATGCGGGCTACGCCATTGTCGCTGCTATCGATCCAAGCATGGCCAGCGGCTTGAGCGCCATCGCGGCGCGTTTCAGCGCGCCGATCTTTCCCGGCGAAACGATCACCGTGCAGATGTGGCGCAACGATGCCGAGATTCGCTTCCGCGGCCTCGTTGCTTCTCGCGGCGCGACCATCCTCGACAATGGCATGGCGAGGTTGTCATGACGAAAGCGGTCAAACCGGCCGCCGGCGAGGCGCGCCACTATATCAGGATCAAGGAGCAGATCCTGGCCGAGATCGCCGAGGGCAAGCTGCAGCCGGGAGACCGGGTATCCTCTGAGAGCGAACTGGTGGCGGCATTCGGCGTCAGCCGCATGACGGCGAACCGGGCGCTGCGGGAGTTGATGTTCGAGGGTGTTCTCAAGCGATCCGCCGGGATCGGAACCTTCGTTTCACCCAAGCACCTCGACGTCGATCTGCTTCAGATCCGCAACATAGCCGACGAAATACTGGAACGGGGTCACAAGCATCAGGCAGCTGTCGTCGCGGCCGGCTTGATGAAGGCGGATGCCAACGTCGCCGATGCGCTCGAACTCATCCTCGGCGCTGAAGTGATGCATTCGCTGATCGTGCACATGGAAAACGACCGGCCCATTCAGGTCGAGGAACGCTATGTCAATCCCCTGGTCGCGCCCGACTATCTCTCGACCGACTTCCGCAGCATGACGCCGCACGAATATCTGACGAAAGTGGCGCCGATAACGGCGTTCGAACATATCGTCCAGGCCGTCAAACCGGATACGACGATACGCAAATATCTGGGCCTCAGGAATGATCACCCTTGCCTGCGCGTCTTTCGAAGAACCTGGTCAGGCGAGGCCGTCGTGACCTGCGCGCTGTTATACTATCCCGGCGCGCAATATCGGCTGGAAGCACGGTCCAGCAAGGGTCCCTCCAGGCCCGTCGCCATTCTCGGAGAGAAACAGTGAGCGCTACCAATTCTCCGTCGATCATCTTCAGTGCGGCGCCGCCGACGATCGAGGACATCGCAGCAATTGCCCGTCGTCAAGCAAGGATCGAGGTATCAGCCGAGGTCGAGGCCCGAATTGTGGCCGCACGCGCCGTCGTCGACCGTTATACGGAAAGCGATCTGCCGGTCTATGGCCTGACGACGGGACTTGGGGCGGGGGTCGATACACGACTTGCAACGGAAGATTTGGTGGCGTTCCAGATGCGCGTGCCGCAAGCCCGCTCGGTCGGTGTCGGAGAACCGCTTGCCCGGGAATCCGTGCGGGCGATGATGGCGGTCAGGGCCGCCGGCATGGCGGCGGGCGGTTCCGGCGTTTCGCTGAAAGTCTTCCAGGGTCTGATTGCCGCCATCAATGCCGGTGTGCATCCTGTCGTCCCCTCACTGGGCTCGATCGGTGCGGCGGACTTGGCCCCGCTTGCCCATATGAGCCGGGGCCTTCTCGGCTTCGGTGAGATCGAGCTTGGCGGCGAAGTGCTGCCGGCCGCCATCGCCCTTGAAAGGGCCGGCCTGAAGCCTCTCGAATTCGCGCCGAAGGACGGACATGCGCTTGTTGTGGCCAACAGCCTCTCCATCGGCCTCGCCTGCTTGACGCTTGTGGATATCGAGCAGCTCTTCGATTGGTCCCTGAAGGCGATTGCCGTTAATTTCGAAGCATTCCGGGCCAATGTCAGTGCCTTCGACGACCGCGCTCTGGCTGCAAGACCGGCCTTTGGGCAGCGCCGCGTCGCGGCTCAGCTGATGGAGCTTCTTTCGGGCAGCTCCTTGCTTGCCGCCGATGCAGCAAGGCGTCTCCAGGATCCTTTGAGCTACCGCTGCACACCGCAGGTCTGGGGCGCGTTGCGGCATGCGATCGATGAGGCAAGGCAGGCGACTGAGATTGAGCTCGTCAGTTCCAGCGACAATCCTGTTGTGATCGCATCCGAAGGCGTCATTCTTTCACACGGCAATTTTGACATGACCGCGTTTGTGCTCGCCTGGGAAAGGCTGGGGCAGGCGATGGCACATTGTGCGGCAGGCACCGCCTATCGGATCATGAAGATCATGTCGCCTGCTATGTCTGACCTGCCACGCTTTCTGACCCCGATGGGCCAGAGCCGTACCGGTTTTGCGACCGTGCAAAAGACCGTCTCTGCCATGGAGGCCGAAATCCGCCATCTGGCCATGCCGGTTTCGCTTTCGCCCATTCCTGTCGCCGATGGCGTCGAAGACCAGGCATCGATGGCTCCGAGTGTTTTGGCAAAGGCGCAGGCAATCGTCGAGCGCCTGCGCTATCTGGTCGCCATCGAACTGATCGCATCGGTACAGGCCGTCGAACTCAGAGGCGTCTCGGGCGAATTGGGCAAGGGATCGGCGCAAGCCTATGCCTTTGTCCGCACCCACGTCCCGGCGCTTGAAGAAGATCGCGCGCAAGGGCCGGATTTTGCGACGATTGCCGCATTGATCGGGCTCGGCCCGCAATAAGCCGGTTCGCCACTGCCCCGGCAAGAAGGGCAGGGTGCCGACCGGTCATGCCGACGGTTATTCCGGGGAATGCCGTCGGTTCGTTCATTGAAAAGTCAACAAGAGGGAATGACTATGAAAAATTGGACAAAAGGTATCTTTGCAGCCGGCATCATGACAGCCGCCATGTTCCAGTCTGCATCCGCAGAGACCATCAAGGTCGGCAGCAAGAATTTCACCGAGCAGTTCATCCTCGCCGAAATGTACGCCGCCGTTTTGGAAAATGCCGGCATCACCGTCGAGCGCAAGATCAACCTCGGCGGCACGCTGATTGCTCACCAGGCATTGGTGGCCGGCGAGATCGATCTCTATCCGGAATATACCGGCACGGCGCTCGCTTCTGTCGTCAAGGGTGAGATGTCGACCGATGCCGAGAAGGTCTACACGCAGGTCAAGGATTTCTACGCCAAGCAGTTCAACCTCACCTGGCTGAAGCCGAGCGGCATCAACAATGGCTATGTCATCGTGGTCCGGCAGGAAACGGCGCAGGCCAACAATCTGAAAAGCCTGTCGGACCTCGCCAAGGTTTCGAAGACCCTGGTCTTCGGCGGCGGCGCTGAATTTCCGGACCGCGCCGATGGCCTGCCCGGCCTGAAGCGTGTCTACGACGCCGAGTTCAAGGAGTTCAAGCAGTTTGCCAAGCTTGGCCTTCGTTATGACGCGCTGGAACAAAAGGACATTGACGTCGCCAATGGCGCCGCGACCGACTGGCAGATCGGCTCGAAGAACCTCGTGCCGTTGGCAGACGACAAGGGTCTGTTTCCGCCCTACTACGTGGCCCCGGTTGTCCGCCAGGACGTGCTGAAGGCCAATCCGAAGGTTGCCGAACTGCTGGAAGCGGTCGGCACCCATCTCGATAACGAGAAAATGCGGGTCCTCAATGCCAAGGTCGAGACCGATCACGAGGAAGCCAAGGACGTGGCGGTCGAATTCCTCAAGGAAAACGGCCTGCTGCCGAAATGATTGTCACGCCCGCGGCCGGGTATCGATCCGGCCGCGATCTGGCGTGGCGATTTCTTTAGGGTGACTGTTCGAAAATCCGTCCGTTCAGCAGCCGGACAGGAATGTGGAGAAGCGGGAAATGCAGGAAATCTGGATCGATTATCTCAACGCCCTCGATGCCAAGGCGCTGGCGCTGACGAATGACGAGATTCTCGATGCGGTGTCGAAAGCGCTGGATGCGCAGGGCAGGGGCGAAACCGTCATCGAGCCGCGTGTTCATCTTGTGCCGGAGAGCTCCGACAAAGGCCATTTCAACGTGCTTCGCGGCTATGTCAAAGCGCTGAACTATGCCGGCGTCAAAGTCGTCGGCGACTTCGTCGACAACTACAAGGTCGATCTGCCCTCGGAGCTTGCGGTTCTCAACCTGTTCGACCCGAACACGGGCGTGCCGAAGGCCATCATCGACGCAACTGCTATCACCGACATGCGCACCGGCGCCGTGACCGCCCTTGGCGCAAAGTATCTCGCCCGCAAGGACAGCAAGATTCTCGGCCATATCGGTGCTCGCGGAACCTCTTACTGGAATGTCCGGCTTCTCGACCATCTCTTCGATTTCGATGAAATCCGCGTGCATTCGCGCCGCCCGGAAAGCCGTGATGCCTTCGCAAAGCGTCTTGAGGCGGATCTCGGCAAGAGGATCATCGTCACCGACAATTGGCAGGATTGCCTCAAGGGCGCCGATATCATGGTCGAGGCCAGCCGCCTGCCGGAACCGGCGCCGCTGTTCAAGACGGAATGGGTGAAGAAGGGGGCCTTCGTCGTGCCCTATGGCACGATGAGCGCGCTTGAATTCGATCTCACCAATATCATGGACAAGGTCGTCGTCGACGATTGGGGACAATGCGGCCCCGGCAAGCCGTTCGGAGCACTTCGCCGTCACGTCGACGAGGGCAAGGTGACGGCAGAGAATCTGCATGCCGAAATCGGCCAGATCGTCTGCGGCATGAAACCCGGCCGCGAAAGCGACGAGGAGACGATCCTGTTCTGGCATCGCGGCCTCAGCACGACCGACGTGGCGCTCGGCGCCGCCATGGTCGATAAGGCAAGAGAAATGAACATCGGCCAGCGCCTGCGGTTCGCATAAATAGCCATGGTCATGTCCAAGCCAATCGCCTGTTCGAGAATGTATAATCTCAGCCCGCGCATTCGTGGCCTGTGGGACGCGCTGTTTGCGCTGGTCAGCCTACGTTCCGGCGTCGAGCTGGAGATCATCGCTCATGCCGCACCAGCACCCTTGTCGGCGTTATGGGCGAGACCGGACATGGGAGCGGTCTTCATGTGTGGCTATCCGTTTTCGCGCATGCCTGAGGGCTTAAGACCGGCTGCCCTTGCGGCACCCGTCTCGAGCGAAGCATGGTCTTTGGACCAGCCACTCTATGCCAGCCACATCCTCGTCGCCTCCACCGGGTCGGTGAACGCGGTGGCGGATCTCGCTGCGGCACGCTGGGGCTGGACCGTGCGCGATTCCCAATCGGGCTACCACGCGGCGCGCTCCTACCTTGCCGGCCGATTTGCGGGCACGATGAAGCAGAGCACGACGGTCGGACCACTGCTCAATCCCTCAGGCATCGTCGCAGCCCTCAAGGATGGTAGGATCGATGCGGGCGCGATCGACGCTTATGCCTTCCAATTGTTGTCGATGCACGAACGCGACGCGATCGATGGCCTTCGCATTCTGGCGACGACTGATCCGCTTCCTGCGCCGCTGTTGGTTGCCGCGCAAACATTACCCGTGGACATCGCCACAGCGTTACAGCGGAGCCTCGTGACGTTGCATGAAACGCCTGAGGGAGCGGCTGCTTTGGAACGGCTCGGCCTCAGGCGATTTTCGTCGGTCGCTCCGTCGGCCTACGATGTCCTGCCGCAGAGAGCCGACGACGCCGATCGCAGATTGGGGATCTCATGGTAGACAGGCGAACGAGCGCCCGGACGCGGAGGTCTCGACAATGAAATGGGTCCCTAAACACCTCGACCGGCTATTCGAAGCGCTGTTGGAGCACCTGTATCTCGTTTTTTCCTCGGTCGGCATTGCCCTGGTGATCTCGCTGATCGTCGGGATATGGGCGGCAAGGCGGCCGCGGAGCTTTGCGGTTATCATCATCTTCACCGGTATCCTGTTCGCCGTGCCGAGCCTGGCGCTGTTTGCGCTTCTCATTCCTGTCATGGGGATTGGGGCGGCACCCGCCATTACCGGTCTTGCCGCCTACTCGCTGATGATCCTGATCCGCAATATCGGCATGGGGTTTCAGGCAATTCCGCGTGACATACTCGAAGCTGCCGATGGCATGGGCTACGGCACCGCGCGCCGGATCTGGGAAGTCGAGCTGCCGCTGGCGATGCCCTATATCGTCGGCGGTATCCGCATTGCCATGGTGACGGTCATCGGCATCGCGACCGTTGCCGCCTATATCAATGCCGGCGGGCTCGGCGTCATCATTTTCGAAGGCATCGACCAGCGGTTTCCCGAAAAGATCATCGCGGGCGGGCTGCTGACGTCATTTCTGGCGCTCTTTGCCGACTACTGCTTTGCATCGTTCGAAAAGCTGCTGCGCCGGCGCAGTGGAGGTAAAGCAGCATGATCGTTATCGATGCATTCAGCTGGATCTTCAACAACTCCGGTACCTTCTTCAACGCTTTCAATCGCCATCTTCTGATGTGCGTCCTATCGCTCGGCATCGCTTTCGTCATTGCCGTGCCACTCGGATTTGCCGTTGCACGGGCACCGCGCGCCGCCTTTGCAGTGGTCAATATTGCCGGCGCCTTGCGCTCCATACCGAGCCTTGCGATCCTGTCGGCGGCGATGCCCTTTCTCGGCATCGGATTGTTGCCGTCGGTGGTCGCCCTCATCGTCCTTGCCGTGCCGCCACTGCTGTTGAGCACGATCATCGGCATCCGCGAGATCGACGCTTCGGTGATCGATGCGGCCGATGGAATGGGCATGAGCGGCGGGCAGATGCTGTGGGAGATCGAACTTCCTCTGGCCGTTCCGTCGATTCTGTCAGGCGTCAGGACGAGTGCCATCCAGGTCATCGGCGGGGCGGCGCTGGCCTCCTTCATCGGCGGTGGCGGGCTTGGCGATTTCATTAATGCCGGCATTGCGATCATGAACATGCCGCGCCTTCTCGTCGGAGCGGTCCCGATCGCGTTGCTCGCGATCTTTGCGGAACTGGCGTTCGGCGCACTGGAGCGCGTCTTCACTCAACGGCGCTAAGCGGCCGAAAGCGGATATCAGGATGATTCATCTCGACCATGTTACGAAGAATTACGGCGGAAGCGGCTCGCATGCGGTCGACAATCTCGATCTTCTGATCGAGACCGGTACGACGGTTGCCCTGATCGGCCCTTCAGGCTGCGGCAAGACCACGACCATGCGCATGATCAATCAGTTGGAAACACCCACGACGGGACGTGTGCTGGTCGATGGCAGAGATATCGCCCGGGTCGATCAGAAAGAGCTGCGCCGCAGCATCGGCTATGTCATCCAGCAAGTCGGTCTGTTTCCGCATATGTCAATCGCGCGCAATGTCGCGACCGTGCCGCGGCTTCTCGGTTGGGAAAAGGCGCGCAGTGATCGCCGGGTCGACGAACTGTTGGATCTCGTCGGACTTGATCCGGCCATCATGCGGCAGCGCCTGCCACACGAATTGTCGGGCGGGCAGCGTCAGCGCGTCGGTTTCGCGCGTGCGCTCGCCGCCGACCCTGCCATTATGCTGATGGACGAACCATTCGGCGCGATCGATCCGATCACCCGCGTTCGGCTTCAGGACGAATTCCGCGATATTCTCAGGAAGGTGAAGAAGACCGTCGTCATCGTCACCCATGATCTCGATGAGGCGATCAAGATGGGTGATCGCATCGCCATCATGCGGGATGGCCGCCTTCTTCAATATGATACCCCGCAGGAAATCCTCGCTCGTCCCGTCAATGAATTCGTCGAGAGTTTCCTCGGCCCCGACCGAGCCATAAAAAGGCTGAGCTTGATTGCCGTATCGATGATCATGACCGCGCCGGAACCGTCGAACGGCGATGCCGAGATCGACGCTGACGCCACGGTTCACGACGCCTTGGCGCTTATCCTCTCCGGTGAGATGCCGGGTCTGCACGTTAGAGCCGCGAATGGGACGCTTGCGGGATATTTGTCTCGTGACACCTTGTTGCGCGCCAATCGGCTGTAGAGCATCCAGCAAAGTGCGCAGCGGTCTTGCGCCCGAAATTGCACAAAACCAAAAAAGATAAAGCGTTTCCATGGCGCGGGGAAAGCGGAAGTGCTCCGGCTGGGTCGTTTGCGGAGCAGGACGACATCGCCAGTCGCTATGACGACCGGTATTAACCTTTGAGCGCTTGCAGGCAGGCATCGACCGCCACACGGGTGGATAGTGTTGAAATATATTTCATAGCATGAATTATATTGACAGCGCTCTGCCGTTGCGATTATCTGCCCATACCGGACTTCGAGGAGGAACTCCGGTCTTCAATGGATCATCGGCAGCTGCTGAGGCGCCGCCGGATATTTGGGAGGGGCTTCGGCCTCGAGGAGGAAACTTGCGCAAATTTCTAAGCACGACCGCATTGGCGGTCCTCGCATCGACGCTTTATGCCGGCATGGCCAGCGCGGACACGGAAAATCCGTTCCGCTGCAAGCCCGGTGAAAAATACGTCATGAACGTCATGGTATCGGGCGTCGAATATTGGTTCCCGGTCTATGAAATGTTCAAGCAGGCCGGTCAGCAGCTCGGTTGCGAGACTGCCTATACCGGCACGCCGGAATATGACGTCAACAAGCAGATCGCCACTTTCGACCAGGCGCTGGCCCAGAACCCGGCCGGTATTCTCGTTCACCCGATGAACTCCGACCCGTTCATCGAGCCGATCAACCGGGCGATCGACCAGGGCACGGCGGTCGTGACCTTCGCAGCCGATGCGCCGCTCTCCAAGCGCATCTCGTTCGTCACCTCGGACAATACCCGCGAAGGCACCTATGCGGCCGACGCGATTGCCGAAAAGATGGGTGGCAAGGGTGAATATGCCGTTCTGGAAAATCCGGGCCAGGACAACCACGACAAGCGTATCGCCGCCTTCATCGCCCGTATGGAGGAAAAATATCCTGATATGAAGCTGGTCGGCCGCGCTGCGTCCAATCAGGACCCGAACAGGGCCTATCAGGGTCTGATGAGCTTGGTGCAGGCACATCCGAACATTGGCGCCGTCTTCATGCCGGAAGCGAATTCGGCCATCGGCGCTTCGCAGGCCAACAAGGAAAGCGGCGGCAAGATCCTCGTGATGTGCGCCGACGTCAACGCCAACATTCTCGACATGATCAAGGCGGGCGAAGTGTTCGGCTCGATCAACCCGAACCAGGGCATGCAGGGTTACATGGGCTTCATGCTCCTGTGGCTTGCCAAGCATCCAGAACTCATCGACCCGATGAACGACGCAAAGCGCGTCGGCTTCAATCCGATGAGCATTCCGTTCGTCGACAACGGCCTGTCGATCGTTACGGCTGATAATGCCGATGACTTCTACTGGGACAAGTACCTGAAGCGGCGGGGTACCAAAGGCATCGAGGAGTAAGCCTTTGTGCCGGCTGTCCGGGGGCAGGAAACTCCGGACAGCCACCGCGAGCGGGAGGAGGAGACGATGATGGCGTCGGTGCCGGTTTTGGAAATCCGCAATGTCAGCAAGCACTTCGGTGCGGTGAAGGCGTTGACGGAGGTGAGCTTCAGCTTGGAAAAAGGCGAGGTTCATGCGCTTTGCGGCGAAAACGGCGCGGGCAAATCGACGCTGATGAACATCATTGCCGGCGTGTTGCAGCCGACCGAGGGCGACGTTCTCGTCGATGGCGCGCCGGTAAAGGTGACGTCGCCGGCCGTGGCGCAATCGCTGGGGCTTGGCCTCGTGCATCAGGAAATCGCGCTCTGCCCCGATGCGACGGTGGCCGAGAACATGTTCATGGCGGCGACCAACCGCCGCCGCTCGCCTTTCATGAACTATGGCCGGCTGGAGCGGGATGCGCAGGTCGTGATGAACCGTCTGGCGCCGATCGACGTGCGCCGCAAAGTCGGCGACCTGTCGATCTCCAGCCAGCAGCTTGTCGAGATCGCCAAGGCACTGACGCTCGATTGTCGGGTGCTGATTTTCGACGAACCGACGGCGGCATTGACGGAATCGGAGACGCAGATCCTCTTCGGAATCATCCGCGACCTCAAGGCGCAAGGTATTTCGATCATCTATATCAGCCACCGCATGGCCGAAATCTTCAGCCTGTGCGACCGGGTCACCGTGTTTCGCGATGGCCGTTATGTCTCGACGGAGAAAGTGGCGGACGTGACGCCGGATGATGTGGTGCGCCGCATGGTCGGACGCGAGATCACCCAGCTCTATCCGGAAAAGCAGGCGCCGACGGAGCGGACCGACGAGATCATTCTGAGCGTCCGCGATCTCGGCGACGGCAGCCGCTTCACGGATGTGAGCTTTGACCTGCGCAAGGGTGAAATTCTCGGCGTCGGCGGGCTGATCGGCTCGGGCCGCACCGAGATAGCCGAAGGTATTTGCGGATTGCGGCCGGTAACCGGCGGCGAGGTGCAACTGCATGGAGAGCGGCTGCGGGCGCGCTCTTATGCGCAGGCCGCGCAGACGGGCGTCGTCTATCTGTCGGAAGACCGGAAAGGCTCCGGCATTTTCCTCGATCTTTCCATTGCCCAGAACATTGCCGTTCTCGATTTGAAATCGCTGACCGGACCACTGGGACTGTTGAATTCCAAGGCCGAGGCGGATCGTGCCCACAACCTGGTCCGGCGGCTCGGCGTGCGGATGGGTGGCATCGACATGCCGGTCTCGTCGCTGTCGGGGGGAAACCAGCAGAAGGTGGCGATTGCCAAGCAACTGGCGGTCGATCCCAAGGTCATCCTGATGGACGAGCCGACCCGCGGCATCGATGTCGGCGCCAAATCGGAAATCCACCGGCTGCTGCGCGATCTCGCGCGCTCCGGCATCGGCATCGTCGTCATCTCGTCGGAACTGCCGGAGCTTCTCGGTCTGTGCGACCGGGTGCTGGTCATCCACGAAGGCACCGTTGCAGGCGAGGTCGAGGGCGAGGCGATGACGGAGGAAGCGATCATGCGGCTCGCCTCGGGGATCGGCGGCCACAACAATTCAAAGGCATCAGAGCATGCCGCGTAGGGAAAAAGCAGGGGCAGGAGACAGGGTCATGGCGGACGCTACATTGGCAACGGCACATCAGGCGCGCGCGCCCGGCTGGAAACGGTTGGGGACGATGCGCGAGGCGGGACTGATCGCGATCATCCTGGCGCTCTGCATTGTCATGAGTTTTGCCTCGCCGCATTTTCTGACGCTCGGCAACTTCCGGGCGATGCTGATGTCGTTTTCGGTGGAAGGGATCGTCGTCGTCGGCATGACCATCCTGTTGATCGTCGGCGGCATCGACCTGTCGGTCGGCTCGGTGGTCTGCTTCTCGATGGTGCTGTCGGGTTCACTGTTCCTGATGGGGCTCGATCCGTGGAGCGCATCCCTGATCGGGATCATTGCCAGCGGTCTGATCGGCTGTGTCATGGGCTTCTTCGTCACGGTTGTCGGGCTCAACCACTTCATCACCTCGCTTGCGGCGATGGTCATCGTGCGTGGTATCTGCCTGATCATCACCAAGGGCACGCCACTGTCGCTGTTTACCTTGCCGCCCTCGTTCAAGGCGGTCGGGCAGGGCACGTTCTATGGCGTCCCCTATGTGATCCTAATTTTTGTTGCGGTCGTCGTGCTGTTCGATTTCCTGCTGCGCCGGGCAACCGCCTTCCGCAAGGTGTTCTACACCGGCAGCAACGAAAAGGCGGCGCTCTATTCCGGTATCAAGACCAACCAGGTAAAGTTCTGGGTGACGGTGCTCTGCGCCACGCTGTCCGGCGTTGCCGGGGTGATCTATATGTCCCGCTTCGGCGCCGCGACCCCGACCTTTGGTGTTGGCATGGAGCTCAACATCATCGCGGCGGCGGTGATCGGTGGTGCGTCGCTGAATGGCGGCTCCGGCACGATCCTTGGGGCTATTCTCGGTATTGCCCTGCTGTCGGTCGTAACAAGCTCGTTGATCTTGCTTGACGTGTCCGTCTATTGGCAAGACATGATCAAAGGCTGCATTCTGCTTGCCGCCGTCTCGATCGACCATTTCCTGCACAAGCGGAAGGCTGCCTGATATGCCGATAGCCAAGCTCAAACCCGCAAATGCGCCGCGCGAGGAAATCGTCATCGCCCGGCAGATGCACCAGGCCCTGGTCCTACATTTCCTCGAGGGACTGACACAGGCGCAGATAGCCGATCAGCTCGGCATCTCGCACGCCACCGTCAATCGCCTGATCAAGCGCGGCCGCCAGCTCGGCCTGGTCGAGATCAAGATCAAGTCGCCGGTCGAGCCGCTGGTCGATATGGAAGAACGGCTACAAGCGCTTGGCGGCATCGGCCGCGCCGTGGTGGTGCCGACAGTGTCCGACAATCCGCAGACGGCGCTTCAAGCCGTCGGCGAGGCAGCAGCAAGGTTGCTGCTGGAAGAGATCACCGACGGCGATACGATCTGCATCACCGGCGGCAAAGGGGTGAGCGCCGTCGTGGCCGGTCTGCAGCCGCCGCGTCGGTTCAATGTCGAGGTCATTCCGGCAACCGGCTGCGTGCAAGGTAAACACTATACCGATGTCAACCATGTCTCGACCTTGATGGCTGACCGGCTTGGGGGGCGTTCCTACCAGATCCATGCGCCCCTCTTTGCCGATGATGCCGAGCAGCGGGCGATGCTGATCAACATGCGTTCCGTTGCAGACGTTTTCAAACGGGCGCGCGAGGCGAAAGTGGCGGTGGTCGGCATCGGCTCGATCCTCTCGGACGATTCGAGCTATTACGACCTGCATCCGTCCTCGAGCACCGACCGCGCCGCGATCGAGCGCTCCGGCGCCTCCTGCGAATTGCTGGCGCATCTGCTCGATGATCATGGCCAGGTCTGCGATTACAGCCTCAACCGTTCGCTGGTGTCCCTGACTCTGCCGGAATTCGCCTCGATCCCCACCAAGATCGGTGTGGCGAGCGGGCCGAACAAGGCAGGGCCGATCCTCAGCGTTCTGCGCGGCAATCATCTCGATACGCTGGTGACCGATGAGGCGACGGGTGCCCGCGTGCTGGCACTGGCGAATGGCGAAGGAAAATGGGCATGAGCGGACAGCAATTGACACGTGAGATCGGCAAATCGGGCGTTTCCGCCTCGGCGGTCGGACTCGGCACCTGGGCGATCGGCGGCTGGATGTGGGGCGGGACCGATGAGGCCGAATCCATCGCCGCGATCCAGGCATCGCTCGATGCCGGCGTGACGCTGATCGATACGGCACCGGCCTATGGGCTTGGACGTTCCGAGGAGATCGTCGGCAGGGCGTTGACCGGGCGACGCGACAAGGCTGTCATCGCCACCAAATGCGGCCTTGTCTGGCATACGCAGAAGGGCCGTCATTTCTTCGACCAGGACGGCAAGCCGGTGCACCGTTATCTCGGCCGCGACGCGATCCTGCATGAGGTCGAGGAAAGCCTGAGGCGGCTCGGAACCGACTATATCGACCTCTACATCACCCATTGGCAGGACCCGACGACCCCGATTGAGGAAACGATGCGGGCGCTGGAAGACCTCCGCATATCGGGCAAGATCCGGGCGATCGGCGCAAGCAATGTCAGCCCCGACGACCTTAATGCCTATATCGCTGCCGGTGGTCTCGATGCGATCCAGGAGCGGTTCAGCATGATCGACCGGGAGATCGAGGCGGAGCTTCTGCCGCTGACCGAGGCCAACAGCATTGCGACGCTGAGCTACTCGTCGCTGGCGTTAGGATTGCTGTCCGGCACCATCGGTCCTGACCGTGTGTTTTCCGGCGACGATCAGCGCAAGGGCAATCCGCGCTTTTCAGTCGGCAACCGCCAGAAGGCGACGGCGCTGGCCGACGCCATCCAACCGATCGCCGAAAAACACGGCGCCAGCATCGCCCAGATCGTGATTGCCTGGACGCTGGCGCAGCCGGGCGTCACCTTTGCACTTTGCGGGGCGCGCAATCCGGCACAGGCGCTCGACAATGCACGGGCCGGGACCATCCGGCTGGATGCGGTCGATCTTGCCGCCATCGATACGGCCATAGCGGCGAAACTGACTGACATGGACAGGTAGCGGATCGCCATCATGAAACGGCAAGAGATATTGGACGGGCTCCGCCAGAGCCCGAAGGTGGACGTCTGCGTCATCGGCGGCGGCATCAACGGCATCAGCGTCTTTCGCGAGCTGTCGCTGCAGGGACTGAACGTGCTGCTCGTCGAGAAACACGACTATTGCTCCGGGGCCAGCTCGGCGCTGTCGCGCATGGTGCATGGCGGGCTTCGCTATCTTGAAAACGGCGAATTCAAGCTGGTGCAGGAATCCCTGGTCGAGCGGGACCGGCTGCTGCGCAACGCGCCGCATTACGTCGCGCCGCTGCCGACGACGGTGCCGGTGTTCGATATATTTTCCGGCCTTGGCAATGGCATCGTCCGCTTCCTGGGCCTCAGCCGCCGCCCGAGCCGGCGTGGCGCCGTTGCCATCAAGGCGGGCCTGAGCATCTATGATTTCCTGACGCGCAAGCGGGCATTGATGCCGCGCCACCAGTTTCGCGGCCGGCGCACGACGCTTGCCAAGTGGCCGGCGCTCAATCCCGACATCAAGAGTTCCGCCACCTATTTCGACGCCTGGGTCAGCCACCCGGAGCGGCTGGGCATCGAGCTTCTGCAGGACGGTCCTTCAGCAAAGTTTGGGGCGATGGCACTGAACTATGCGGAACTGCGTCGGACAGAGGATGGCCAATATCGTGTCGAAGACCAGATCGGCGGCGCGTCGGTTACCGTCGAACCGGCGCTGATCGTCAACGCCACCGGCGGCTGGATCGACATCGCCAATCAGACTCTGCTTTCGCCAGAAGCGCGGCCGTCACCGCTGATGGGCGGCACCAAGGGCTCGCATCTGATCATCGACAATGCCGACCTGCGCGACGCACTCGCCGATCATATGATCTACTATGAGAACGAGGACGGCCGGATCTGCATCCTCTTTCCCTATCTCGGCAAGGTTCTCGTGGGCTCCACCGATATCCGCGTCGATGATCCGGAAACCGTGCGCTGCGAGGCGGACGAGCGGGATTATATCCTGCAGTCGCTCGCCTTCGTACTGCCTGATATTGCCATCCGGCCGGAACAGATCGTTTTCCAGTTTTCCGGCGTGCGGCCGCTGCCGGCCAGCACCGACAGTTTTACCGGGCGCATTCCGCGCGATCATTTCTGCACGGTCGTAGAACCGAAGGATGGTGGCCCACCGGTTCTGTGCATGATCGGCGGCAAGTGGACGACATTCCGGTCCTTCGGGGAACTGGCGGCCGACATGGCGCTGGAAAGGCTAGGCAGGCAGCGCCGTATTACGACAACCGATCGGCCGATCGGCGGCGGGCAGGCATTTCCCACCAACGCGCCTGTCTGGCTAACGCAGGTGGCGGCCAGCAAAGGCCTTTCCATCCAGCGCATGGCTGAGCTGTTTGCTCGATATGGCACGGATGCCGAGGCGGTTGCCGGTTTCATCGCGGCGGGCACCGATGCGGTGCTGCCGCACGCCGGCTACTCGGTGCGCGAATTGCAGTTCCTGATCCGCGGTGAAGCGGTGGAACATCTCGACGACCTGCTTTTACGGCGCACGACGCTTGCCGTTTCGGGCGAGCTTACGCTCGATATGATGGATGCCGCGCTCGACCTGCTGGCGCAGGAAAAGCACTGGACGCTCGCGCATCACGCCCGTGAGCGCGATCGTTTTCTCACCCTTCTTACCGAACGCCACGGCGTCGACGAAGATATGCTTTCGGCAAGGAACGAACCAAGGAGCACAGAATGCGACACAACAGCAAAGTCCGGATGAACCGGCTGTTCGGCGGCGGCCGCTGCCTCGACGTGGCGATCGATCACGGCGTCTGCAACGAACCGTCCTTCCTCAACGGGCTGGAGGATATTCAGGCCGTCGTCAAGGTGCTGGTTTCTGCCGGGCCGGATGCGATCCAGATGAATTACGGCCAGGCGGACCTGCTGCAGGAGGTGCCCGGCAAGGACAAGCCGTCGCTGGTCATGCGCATCGACATGGGCAATCCCTATAACCGGATCCGCCACCGCGACATGTGGGCGGTGCTGCAGAACGAGGCCGAGCCGTTGATCGGCGCGATCGAAATGGATGCGGCCTGCGTCGTCGTCAACCTGTTCATGCTGCCGGACGAGCCGGACCTGTTCCGCCAATGCGTGCAGAACATTTCCCGCGTGCGGGCCGATTGCGACAAGTATGGCATGCCCCTGATGATCGAGCCGCTGGTGATGCAGCCGGTCACCGAAAAGGGTGGCTACATGGTCGATGGCGATGCCGACAAGATCGTTACGCTGACGCGGCTCGCCCGTGAGATGGGTGCGGATATCGTCAAGGCGGATCCGACCACCAATGCCGAGGATTTCCACAGAGTGGTGGAAGCAGCCCGTTGCCCGGTTCTGGTGCGCGGCGGCGGCAAGGAAGATCTTCGCGCCGTCTTCGACAAATCCGCAGCCTTGATGCGGCAAGGCGCAATGGGCATGGTCTATGGGCGCAACATCTATCAGCACGCCAATCCGAGTGCCGTGGTGCGCGGGCTGATGGCGATCGTGCACGAGGATGCGAGCGGCGAACAGGCCTTTGCGCTCTACCAGCAGGGCTGAGCAGCGATTTCGAATCTGGGGAGGGGTTCTGCATGGGAAACTATCTTTTGGGGCTCGACGCCGGAAACACCGTCATCAAGGCGGTGATTTTCGACCGCGCGGGTAACGAGATCGCGGCTGCGTCCGAAGAGGGACACAGCCGCATGCCGAGCCCGGGGCATGTCGAGCGGGGGCTGGACGAATTATGGGCGAATGCCCGGCAGGTCATTCGCGCCTGCATCGAAAAGGCAGAGATCAAGCCGGAGGAAATCGCCGCGATCGGTTGCGCCGGGCACGGCAACGGTCTCTATGCGCTTGATCGCGACGGCGCTCCGCTCATCGGCATCCAGTCGCTCGACACGCGGGCGGCCGGGCTGGTCGACGAATGGCGAGAGGCCGGCGTTGGAGACCGGACCTATCCCATTGCCCGCCAGCGCCCGTGGCCATCCCAGACGCCGACATTGCTTGCCTGGTTGAAGCGTCACCGGCCGGAACTGTTCAATCGCATCGGCACGGTGTTCTTCTCCAAAGATTTCGTCGTCAACCGTCTGACAGGCCGCCGCGTCAGCGAGGTGTCCGACATGTCGGGGGCCGGCCTGCTCGATCTTGCCGCGCGCCGCTACGACAAGGCACTGATGGAAGCCTATGGACTGGGCGATTGCATGGACCTCTTGCCGCCGCTCATCGAAAGCGCCGACATTGCCGGTACGGTAACGGAAGAGGTCGCGACGCAAACCGGGCTCGCCGCCGGTACGCCTGTGGTCGGCGGGCTGTTCGACGTCGTCGCCTCGGCGCTCGGCTCGGGCGTTTCGCGCACCGGCAGCGCCTCTATCATTGCCGGCACATGGAGCATCAACCAGGTCGTTATAGACAGTCCCGACCTCGACGGGCCGGTCTTCATGTCCTCGACCTTCGATCGCAGCCGCTACATGGCGATGGAGAACAGCGCCACCTCGGCTGCCAATCTCGAATGGCTGGTGAGGGAGTTCTTCGAAGGCGAGCATGCGGAAGGCGTTTCGCCCTTCGATGCCTGCTGCGCGCTGGCCGGGGCGATCGAGCCCGCGGCAGACGACCCGCTCTATCATCCCTATCTCTATGGCGCCCAGCAGGACGGTCACGCACGCGCCGGCTTCTACGGCATTGCCGGCTGGCACACCAAGGGGCATCTCGTTCGCGCGCTTCTCGAAGGCGTCGCCTTCGGTCATCGCCAGCACATCGAGACGATCCGAAAGGCCGGGGCGGTGTTCAATGAAGCCGTGCTCTCCGGGGGCGGCTCGCGCAGCCTGATCTGGCCGCAGATCTTTGCCGATGTGCTCGGCGTACCCGTCACCGTTGCCCGCTCGCGCGAAACCGGTGCATTGGGGGCGGCGATTGCTGCCGGAACCGGCGTCGGCGTCTTCTCGGACTTCGGCGCCGGTGCTGCGGCCATGGTGCGAACCGAGCGGCATTATCGACCGGATGTCTCGCTTGAGGCGCATTATGCGCGGCGCTACGCTCTCTATCAGGATATCGCCGAAGCGATGGCACCGCTCTGGCGGCGTCTGACGGTGGTCCCGCCGGCGGCAGCGGGGGCGGCGGCGTGAACAAGCGTGTGGATGATGCAGCCATTGATGCGGGAAGCTACGACTTCATCATCGTCGGCGCGGGATCGGCGGGATGCGTTCTGGCCAACCGGCTGTCGGCCGATCCGAAAACCCGCGTCCTGCTGCTCGAAGCCGGCGGCAGCGACCGCTATCATTGGGTGCATGTGCCGATCGGCTATCTCTACTGTATGGGCAATCCACGCACCGATTGGATGATGAGGACGGCCGCGGAAGCCGGACTGAACGGTCGGTCACTGCCCTATCCGCGTGGAAAACTGCTGGGCGGCTGCTCGTCGATCAACGGCATGATCTACATGCGCGGCCAGGCGGCCGATTACGATGGCTGGCGGCAGGCGGGTAATTCCGGCTGGGGCTGGGACGACGTGCTGCCCTATTTCCTGAAATCCGAGGACAACTATCGTGGCAAGTCGCGGATGCACGGGGCAGGCGGCGAATGGCGGGTGGAAAAGCAACGGCTTTCCTGGCCGATCCTCGATGCCTTTCGCGACGCGGCTGAAGAACTCGGTATCCCGAAGACCGACGATTTCAACGATGGCGACAATGAGGGCTCGGGCTATTTCGAGGTCAACCAGCGCGGCGGCCTGCGCTGGAATACGACCAAGGCCTTTCTGCGCCCGGCGATGAAGCGGCCCAATCTTCGTGTGCTGACCAGCGCCGAAACCGAGCGGCTGGAATTTGACGGCAGGATGGTGACCGGCGTGCGGTTCCGGTTGAACGGGCAGAGCCACTTGGCTCGCGCCGGTCGCGAGGTCATCCTGTCCGCCGGTGCGATCAATTCGCCGAAAATCCTGGAGCTTTCCGGGGTCGGTCGCCCGGATGTGTTGTCCGCTGCCGGACTGGACGTCGCCCATGAACTTCCGGGTGTCGGCGAAAACCTGCAGGACCATCTGCAAATCCGTACCGTCTTCCGCATCGAGGGCGCAAAGACGCTGAACCAGCTGTACCACAACCTGTTCACCCGGGCGGGTATGGGGCTTGAATATATGCTGCGCCGGTCCGGGCCGTTGTCGATGGCGCCGAGCCAGCTCGGTATCTTTGCCAAGAGCGATCCGGCCGTTGCAACCGCCGATCTCGAATATCACGTGCAGCCCTTGAGCACCGACCGGCTCGGCGAGCCGCTGCACAAATATCCCGCCGTCACCGTCTCTGTCTGCAATCTGCGGCCGGAAAGCCGGGGGACGGTGCATGTTGACGGCCCGGACCTTTCCGTGGCGCCGGAAATCCGCCCGAATTATCTTTCGACCGTCGGCGACCGGATGGTTGCGACGAAATCGATCCGGCACGCCCGCCGGCTCATGGAGGCCGGTGCGATCGCCAAGTACCGGCCGCAGGAGATGCTGCCGGGCATGGAATACCGGACTGACGAGGAGCTGATCCGTCGCGTCGGCGATATCGCCACGACGATCTTCCATCCGGTCGGTACCTGCAAGATGGGCAGCGACATGATGGCGGTTGTCGATCCACAATTGCGGGTGCATGGGCTGGCGAAACTGCGGGTGGTTGATGCCTCGATCATGCCGACGATCGTGTCGGGCAATACGAACTCGCCGGTGATCATGATTGCCGAGAAGGCCGCGGAAAGCATTCTATCAGGGGTGTGATGAGTTCTTCGCCGTGATGAACTCTCGCATTGTCTAAAGCGAATGCGTGGAACATCCCCTTTTGTCAGAGACAAAATGCTCAGTTTGCCGCGACTGCGCTGGCGTGAGCGTCGTCACGCGTAATATTCGGAATTTCCAAGGTGCTGACGTCAAACGACACGCTCAGACCTCGATTGCCGTCGGTTCGGCTTAAAGCATGTCGCACAAAACCGTGCAGCGGTTTTGCGACAACGACGTGCGTAGCACAAAGACCTAAAGCGCGAGAGCGAACCTGAAAGATCGCGACGCGCTTTAGAGTACGAAGGCATTCGCGCCCACGACTCGTGAGGATGAGCCCAACCCGCTCAACGCAGGCTGGGCCACCTTCGATTTCGATCAGATGGTCGAGACGTTCTCAGCCTTCGATTTCCCAGTCTTGCGATCCTGTCCAACTTCGAAGCTGACCTTGTCGCCTTCGCGGAGCGACCCGCCGCTCTGCAGTGCAGACACGTGAACAAAAACGTCCTGGCCGCCACCCTCAGGGGTGATGAAGCCGAAGCCCTTGTCGTCATTGAAGAATTTAACGGTACCTGTCGGCATGAGATAACTATTTCCTTGTATCGTTCGACGATTTGCGAAGGCGAAACTATAGCTTCGGAGCTTCTCTATCAACCCTTTAGCACGCTAGAGGCTCTTTGAACGCAAAAAGATATCAGCTCCGACGAAGGTCAATGCGGCTCGTAACAACCGATCGACCTGTAGCGGGGTCTGTGTCGACGGTTGTGAGGCGCATGCCGGATGCCCCGGTTTTTTCAATCGTCATCTGCGCACGTCGGTCACCATTGACCTCTTTCGCCCATTTGATCGCGAGGCTTATGGCATTACCAGCGCGCTTTCCGCCTAGACCCGCAGTGCCGGTGCCCGCGCCCACATAGGAGCCGGTGTAGCTGTCACCGCTGGCCTTGAGTTTAGCGCTGATGACACGGGAAAAAACGACGAGACTGGTGCAGCGTCCATTGAGTGCAAGGGAACTTGCATTCGCGTCCGACTTGAAACGGCAAGTGACTTTAATCGTGGGTGCATTTGTCCGCACTTTCACCGTACCGTTACCGCTCCAGTTTCCCGCCAGTGTTTTGAGGAAGGCGGATTCGTCGGCGTGGGCGGCGCCGGCCGTGAGCATTGACGCCGTAGCAGCGGCGATGGCGCAGGCAAGGATCTTGATCATCTGAGTAACTTTCGGGCCACATAACATCCGCATCATGACGCTTGGCTCTTCGAGGAGGAGGGGTGTCATATAACCGCTCGGCGATGGTTTGGTTCCGTAGGGGAGGCATTCGATCGCGTTCTCAACGCAGTGCGGACGTTTTCAACAAGATCAACGTACAAATGATGCCCACGCACGCTGAAAGGGATTGCCGATCTCCCGCCTCAGGCTTTAGATCGGTCTTACACAATGAGATTGTGCAAGCCGGCCGCAATGACGTCAATTCCGCTATAGCGCCGCGCGTTGCGCAAAGGACGCGGCAGCGCTTTGAATTGCTGCCTCATTGGCCGCTGCCTGAGCTTGCCAGCCCATTGCGCTGTCACATATGAGGGGTCCGACGCCATTGCCTTCACTTGTTCTTCCTGGTCGCCCGCTTTCGTTGGCGCGCAACGTCATCTCCACGCCGAATGCTTACTTCTGGGCAACGCCCATCATCCTCGCACTGGCTGTCTTTCTATTCGTCTCGGAAGCGCCAGGGGTAATCCGCGATTTCCAGATCAGCCAGAACCCTTTGACGCTTGAAAATGGCGACGTGCAAAACGGGCGATGCACGACACGCAAGGCAGTCTTTACCGATTGCGAGGCACGCCTGGTCTACAGCTATGGTGGACGAGACTACGACACCGAAGTCGAGGTCATGTTCGTCGATTTCCATACCGGCGACTACGAAACGGGTCTGGTGATATCAGCCGATCACCCGGAACTTGCGACGATGAGCCTGGGTCTGGACATGCTCTGGAACCGGATCATCACGCTTACTGTGTTCGCCGTTCTGCTTGGCGGCATGGGCCTGGGGATGATTTTTCTCGCTATCCGCATTTGGCGGGTCAAGGGCCAACTGCTTCGACCTGCCTTGCTGACCCCTGTCCCGGTCGAGATCACCGCATTCGACCGCAAACGCGGCGTCCTTTCCATCACCTATAACGACAAGATCGCCGACGACAAAACGGGACGATCGGCTTACACGCGCATGAAGAATGGAGAGGAGCCTCTGATCGTCGGTGAAGCCAATGGCAAGGCGATCGGACTGGCCGTCAGGCACGGCAATACGGCCCTGCCGGTGCTTCTCGACGATCGTCTTCAGCGCGTGGAGCTTACGGATAATGAGCGCACCGCAGCTCTTGCACCTTTCGCGTATCAGCAAGAACGCGATCGGAATGCGCCGATTTTGATTGAAGAACCAAAAAGGACGGTATCGATCTGGAAGCGGCTGCAGCTTTTCTTCGGTGTGTTGCTTCTGATCGTCGTGGGTGTGGTCGGCTTCTGGCTTTGGTACGTCACGACCTCCACGACAGCGTTCCAATCGCCTGGCATGGACATCAACAATCTCATGCCAGCGCCGTTGAACGAGTGGGGATGCGAGCAGTTGAAGAAGCGGTTCGGTCAGGATCGCGCGCCGTTTGGTTGCGTCGCCGACGATTATACGAGCTGGAAATAGAAAGATGGCCCCCGCTGTCTGACCGAGCCTTCACGGTCAGTGGCGGACCGGAGCGGCACGAAACCGCGTCACTCTGGTCTGCGAGCGTAAAACGTGTTCCACCCATCGCCGTCACGGTTGATCCTGTGTGCGTCCCATTCAAGAGCAAGCCCCGCCTCCTTGATGCACAGCGCGAAATCGTCCCGGCGCCAGTAGGACATATGGTAGGCGCCGCTTGTCTCCCCGTCCCCATCGCGCATCGACACCAGGAAGACGCCTCCCGGGCGTAGCGCAGCGACGATCTTTTCGAGAACCGGGCCGGTCTGGTCACGAGGCACATGTATGAGGACACAGAGAGCGACGACCGCGTCATAGGGTCCGCCGAGATCGTCGGTGATGACGTTGAGAAGTTCGCCCTTCTTGCCGCGCGCGGCCTGCAGTTCTAGAAACCGTCGCGTCGCATCGGTTCGCCTTACCGAAACGCCCTGTGTCTCCAGGAAATCCGCATCCCATCCGGCCCCCGACCCGATCTCAAGGATCTGGCCACCCTTGCCGGCGGCGGTAGCGACCTGACGCAGTGCCGCCTCGAGGCTCGGCCAGGGAAACTGATCAACGATGCGACTATAGTCATCGGCGCAACCTTCATACGAATCGATCGTGCGCTGGGTGTTGGCCAAGGTGGCGGAAGAGATGTGCATTTGACCTCCGGATGTTCGCATTTGGGCGTCGCTCTGGGCGCCATATAGCCATCCTCGGTCTAAGGCGGGCATAAGCACATCAGGCAACATGCCTAGACGATGAAATAGGAATGCGATGCTTGTGTCGTGCGGACGACAGATAGCGGAAGGCGCAGCCAGACAAGCGAACTTCAGGCGGGATCAACGATCCGAAGCCGGTGGGCTATTGCGGCCGCGGCGCCGCGGCTGGGGACGGAAAGCTTGCTCAGGATGTTGGAGACATGAACGCTCGCCGTTTTCGAGGAAATGAACAGATTGACGGCTATCTCGCGATTGCTCTGTCCCGCGGCGAGAAGCCGGAGCACCTCGAATTCCCGATCCGTCAGGCCGAGGGGTGCCTTCGGCATGCCACCCTCCTTCCCGTTTCCAAGATCAATGCGGGCCTTTTCGGCGAGGGTCTCGATCTGGTTGCCCAGGAGGGAAGCGCCGGTCGAATGGGCAAGGTCTGCGCCTCGCTGGAAATGGCCCGCACCCTTCGCGCGCTGGCTGGCATTCACCGCAGCACAACCGGCCCGCATAAGAGCATATGCCTGCCGAAAGGGCTGGCTCAAATCAGCCCAGCTTTGGGCAACCGCTTCCCACGCTTCGAGGTCGGAACCCGTCGAGCGCGACATCTCGGCCAGGATGCCCAGCTTCTCGGCTTCCTCCACCACATTGCGGCACGGGGACCGAGCGGCAATGTCGGCGAAACGCCGCGCCACATCTTTCTGGTTCGTATCAACGGCAACGCGCATCGCCGAGGCCAGCAGTGGCCAAGAGACGCGTCCTTGTTTTTCGCAATGGGTCAAGACGGATCTTACCAGGGTCGCAGATTGATCCATGTCACCCGCCAGCGCGCGGCTTTCGATGTCAAATCTCAACAGATTGGCCGCCATGCGGCTCGCAACCTGAGGGCCGGGTGGCAGACTGCGCAAGGATCTCGCCGCAACGGCAATTCGATCCGAGTTCCCCAATACCAAGGCGATCTCCGCCTGGCATTCGAAAACATGAACGAGCCCGAGCGGCAGCGGATCCAATGCCGCCATTCGCTCGCATGTCTCAATGGCTTCGGAAACGCGGCCCAAGGCGAGAAGGGCGCGGCACAAAGGCGAACCGATTATCGCCCCGATATAGCGCGCCTGGCCGAACTCGACTGTCCGCGCAAAGATCGCCGGTCCGATTTCGGCGATCTGAGGATATTTTCCGGTCTCAAGCAGGGCACGAAGCAATGCGGCGCCCGCCAGCACCTCGACTCGTCCGATGGACGCCTGCCTGGCGCGGTCAACGATGCTCCAGAGCCTATCGATGTGGTAACGGCCCGATGCCATCTCCAAAGACTCCGCGACGATCAGTGCCTCTATGCGGTACTCCTCGTCATCGAGCCTTTCAGACAGGTCCTTCAGTTCGTCGCCCAAGCGCCTGGCGCGATCGAACTCGCCCCTTAATATCAGCGCGCGGGAAAACTGTCCCAGTCCGTCCGCGCGCAGCCTGGTGGAATCGAGCGCATGATCGAGCGCGCGCTCGAGGTCGGCGATCTCGCCCGGGATAAGCGCGTGTTGACGCATCACCGCGCGCTGCAGAAGAAGCGCTGCCAATTGCTCCTTGTCGCGACCGACATCCACTTCGGCGAGTGCGCGTTCGACAAAGGCCAGCCCCTGTTCCGCTTCCGCTGCCCAGCAGGCGGCATCGGCAGCGAGTTCCAACAGCTTGCAGTGATCCGCGCCGATCACTTCAATCGCATCATCGACCTCGGGCCACACTGCCAGCACGAGCTTCAGCATCTCCATCTGGTCAGCATAGGCGAAAGTGGCAGCGGCCTCAGTGGCAGATTGCCAGGCCCATCGCAGGCAATTCTCGGCTTGGCCGGCGCCGTACCAGTGGCGCGCGAGCGCAACGGAGTGCCAAACCCGATAGCTTGGAACCGGTCCGCGTTCGAGCACGTCCGCATAGGCGCGATGGATGGCCACCTTTTCGCCGGCGATCAGGTCACCCCGCACCGCTTCGTGGATAAGTGCGTGGCGGAACGCATATCCATCATGATCAGGCACCAGGATCCCAGCCAAAATCGCAGGACGCAGCCATTCTGCTAATTCAAGGTCGGCTTTGTTCGCGACGCTGCGAAAAAGCGCATGAGTGATATGCGGGCCGCCGAGCGCCATCACCTTCAAAAGCTCGGCCGTCGACGCCGGCATGTCCCTGACGGCTCTCAGCAGGTAGTCGTTGAGCGAACCAGGAAAATCTCTGCGCAAGCCTCCGCTCGCATCGATGAGTGCCTCCGTGAAAAGCGGGATTCCGCAGCACCGCGCATGGACCTCGTTGATCAGCGCAGGTGTTGGGGGGCGTCCCAGCAGCCCCTCGAGCTGCACGGCGACCTCCGCGCGCTGAAGGCGGGGAAGCGTCAACACCTCGGCACCCTCGGAAAGTGAGAGGTCCGCGATGGTCGTCCGCAGGGCGTTGGTGGCGCTGGTCTCCTCGGGTCGATAGGTGACGATCAGCATCAGCCGAATTTTCTTCAGCCGTGTCGCGAGGAAACGAAGCAGATCGCAAGTTGCCTGGTCGGCCCAGTGAATGTCCTCGAAGACCACCACGAGCGGTGTCTCCCGTGCCAGCTCCTCTAACAGCTTTCGCAGCACCTCGAACAGCCGCGCTCTTGCGATGCCCGCATCAAATCTTTCGGAGCTCTCGCCGAGTTCGGGAAGAAGCCAGGCCAGTTCTCGCGCACCCTCGGCGCCGACAAAGGATTTGACTGCCGGCGCGCCGCGCAGCTGAACAAGTTCATGCAGAACAGCCGTTACCGGCGCGTAGGGCAATGCCGATTCCCGCTGCTCAATGCACCCGCCTTTCAAAATCAGGGCGCGGCCGGACAGTCGGTTGGCAAACTCTTCAACCAGCCGCGTTTTGCCGCCGCCTGCTTCTGCCCCGACAAGAAAGGAACGTTGCCGCCCGCCGGACACATCTCGGAAAGCGGACTCCATCGAATCGAGTTCTACTGCACGGCCTGAAAACCGAGACCTTCTGAGGGATGTCGACACAAGATGCTCCGAAACCTGAAGTTCGAGATTAGCAGAGATGAAAACATAGTCATCCCGACGGTGCAGAGTAGCGATGCGGAGATCCCAAGTGCCGGCGATGTTCAGCCCCCCGGAACCTTGACCTGGATCCGACTGGATCACCTGATGCTGCCAAAGTGGATTTTAGGCCCCGTCATACTCAAAATGCCCGATGCGACACCACCCGCCTTAGCCACAGGGTGGGGAATATGCGGACGTCGAGTGGCGTTCGCGTGGAAGCCTGCGGATACGAAGGCCTGCGACTTTCGCCGCTTCACCCAAGCCAATAAAGGATGCCGCCAAGTGACTGAACGTATGATCAAGTTTGACGACGT
Source organism: Rhizobium sp. WYCCWR 11128 (assembly GCF_013416305.1). Classification (NCBI taxonomy): domain Bacteria; kingdom Pseudomonadati; phylum Pseudomonadota; class Alphaproteobacteria; order Hyphomicrobiales; family Rhizobiaceae; genus Rhizobium; species Rhizobium sp. WYCCWR 11128. The sequence continues at coordinate 236,518 of NZ_JACCEZ010000006.1, read as the reverse complement.
CGAGATTGCCACTCAGGCTTTCGGCAATCCGGCGCATGAGCCGATCCTGCTCATCATGGGCGCCATGGCTTCAATGTTGTGGTGGCCGGACGGATTCTGCCAAAAGCTTGCTGATCACGAGTTCTATGTCATCCGCTACGATAATCGAGACACCGGCCGCTCGACGATCTACCCGCCGGGGGAGCCGCCCTATGCAATGGACGACATGGCCGAGGACGCCATAAGGGTACTTGATGGCTACGGCATCGACCGCGCCAATCTGATTGGAATGTCGTTGGGTGGCACGATCGCCCAGATCGCCGCACTGTCAAATCCGAAGCGCGTCAAGACACTAACGCTGATCTCCACCACGCCGGTGGGCGTTGATACCAGTGCTCTACCCCACACCACAGACGCCTACATGGAGCACGCAGCGACGGGTGAGCACGTCGATTGGACAGACAATGCCCAAGTGATCGAATTCCTCCTCAAGGATACCCGGATGATCGCCGGTTCGGCGCACCCTTACGACGAACGGCAGGCGCGGGCCTTCGTTGAACGCGACGTCGAACGGGCCAAAAACTTCGTCAGCGCAACCAATCATTTCATGCTGAAGGGCGGCCAGGCCTTAAGGGGCAAGTTGGGTGAACTTGCCGCGCCCCTCCTTGTCATACACGGAACCGCTGATCCGATTTACCCCTTTGAGCACGGTGAATTGCTGACACGAACCGTCAAGGGAGCGAAGCTCATTCGGCTCGAGGGCGGTGGCCACGAAATTCATCTCCAGGATTGGCAGGAGATCACTTCTGCTATCGAAGCTCATTGCGGTCGGTAGCTTGTGGCGTCAAAAAGCAGGCAGGGCGTGCCGAACAACAGCTACGCCCTTCCGTACATCCGGCTCGCGCGCAGTAGGCGTTGCGAGTAGGGGTGTTCGACCGCACCTCTTCGGAGTGCGCCGACATCAACCTGTTCGACGATCTCGCCCGCTTCCATGATGGCGACGCGGCTGCACATATGCGAGACGACGGCGAGATCATGGCTGACGAGCAGATAGGTCAGACCGCGATTGGTGCGCAGATCCTGGAGGAGATTGAGGATTTCGGCCTGAACGGACACATCGAGCGCCGATGTCGGTTCGTCGAGAAGCAGAACGTCCGGATCCAGCATCAGCGCGCGGGCGATCGCCACGCGCTGCCGCTGGCCGCCGGAGAGCTGGTGCGGAAATCTGTAGCTCAGCGCCGGGTCGAGGCCGACCGATCTGAGGACCGCGTTCATGTCGACAGAGTTCGTATCCAGCCCCTGGTTGCGCAACGGTTCCTTCAGCTGCGAGCGAATGGTCTTGCGGGGGTGAAGTGATCCGTAGGGGTCCTGGAACACCATCTGCACCCGGCGGAAGAAAGGTCGGCTGCGCTGTTGACTTAACGGCTCGCCGTGGAGCTCGATCCGGCCGTCATAGTTGGCGTTGAGGCCGGAAAGCGCCCTCAGGACAGTAGACTTCCCGCAGCCGGACTCGCCAACCAGGCCGAAAGCAGTTCCTTTTTCGATGGCGAAGCTCACGTCTCGGACGACAGGCCGCTGCCCGGGCCCGAAACGGACCGTAAGATTGTCGATTTTAATCACCGCGGCGGCTCCAATGCGAATTCTTCAAGCCAGGCCGGATCACGTTTCAGGATCGGCAGCCGGGAAGGCGGATCTTCGATCGTCGGCAAGGATGCCAGCAAGCCTTGCGTATAGGGATGTCGGGCCTTGTCGAGATCGCGCGCCTCGAGCACTTCCACGACCCGCCCCGCATACATGATGAGGACGCGATCGCAGAAATTCCGGATGAGATTGAGATCATGACTGATGAAGATCAGCCCGAGATTGCGGCGCAGGACGAGCTCGTCGAGCAGGGCCAGGATCTCGAGCCTCACCGTCACATCGAGCGCTGACGTCGGTTCGTCTGCGATCAGCACTTCGGGTTCGGCAATCAGCATCATGGCGATCATCGCCCGCTGGCCCATCCCGCCCGAGATTTCGTGCGGATAAAGGCGGGCCACACGCTCCGGATCGCGGATCTGGACGGCCTCCAGCATATCGAGCGCCTGCTTCCAGGTCTTTGCCCTGCTCGTCCTCGGATGATGGAAGCGGTAGGTCTCGGCGATCTGTTCGCCGATTCGCATGACGGGATTGAGCGAATATTTCGGATCCTGCAGGATCAGGCCGATCCGCCGGCCCCTGATCGTCATCATCGTTTTTTCGTTCGCCTTGAGCAGATCGACGTCGCGAAAGCGCATCCGCTCGGCATTGATGATCGCGGTCGGTGGCAGCAGCTTCATGATGGCGCGGCCAACGGTCGACTTTCCCGATCCGGATTCACCGACGATCCCGAGCTTTTCCTGTCCAAGGGAAAAGCTCACGCCGCGCACGGCCCGCACCTGTCCGCCGCCGAAGGCGATTTCGAGATTTTGAATATCGATCAAGGGCTCTGTCATTCTGAACCTCGGGGATCAAGAACATCGCGAAGTGCATCGCCGACGAGGTTGAAGGCGAGGCTGACGAGCGCAATGGCAATGCCGGGTGCTGCGATGACCCAGGGGCTGTCGAGCATGAATTCACGTCCGCTGGCGGCCATCGATCCCCATTCCGGCCATGGCGGCTGCGCGCCGAGGCCGAGGAAGCCGAGGCCGGCGGCGGTGATGATGATGCCGGCCATATTGAGGGTGACGCGGACGATCACCGAGGGAATGCACATCGGCAGGATGTGACGGGTGATGATCGCGAGTGATGTCGCGCCCTGCAGGCGCACGGCGGCGATATAGTCCGCCTTGCGCAGGCTGAGCGTCTCGGCGCGCGCCAGGCGCGCGATCGGCGGCCAGGCGGTTAGTGAAATCGCGATGATTGCATTGGTGATGCCTGGACCGAGCGCTGCGGCAAAACCCAACGCCAGCACGAGGCCGGGGAAGGAGAGAAAAATATCGGTGATGCGCATCAGGATTTCATCGACGATGCCGCCGAAATAACCTGATACGGTGCCGATCAGCAGGCCGAGCGGGGCGACAATGACCGTGACGAGCATGATGATGTAGAGCGTCGTGCGGGCACCATAGATCACCCGGGAAAAGACGTCGCGGCCAAAATTGTCGGTGCCGAGCCAATGGCTCGCCGATGGCGCGGCAAGCCGCCCGGCCATGTCCTGAACGATCGGATCGTAGCTCGTCAGCAGGGGTGCGGCCAGCGCCACCACGATCAGCAGCAGGATAATGGCCAGTCCCGCCAGTCCAAGCGGATGCAGGCTGAATTTCCGCCAGCCCTGGTGAATTTGCTGCGCCGATGACTGGAACCAGCCTCGAGGTTCCGGTGCGAGCAGCCAGTTGCGAAGGCCGCCGGTGTTGACGCTGTCTGCGTGCTCAGAGGAGATCGTCATGGCGTCACCGTGTCCTCGGATCAAGAATGCGATAAAGGAAGTCCGACAGGATGTTGATCGTCAGGAAGACGGCGCCGATCGTCAGGACCGAACCCATGACCACGTTCATGTCGTTCATCTGCAGCCCCCGGGTCAGGTACTGGCCGAGCCCCGGCCACCCGAAGACGGTCTCGATCAGCACCGCGCCTTCGAGCAGCCCGCCGAAGGTTAGCGCCATGATTGTTAAAAGCTGCACGCGGATGTTCTTGAAGGCATGGCGCCAGACCACCTTGCGGGTGCCGAGCCCCTTGGCCCGGGCGGTGATGATGTATTCCTGGCTGAGTTGCTCCAGCATGAAGCTCCGCGACATGCGGCTGATATAGGCGACGGAATAGTAGCCGAGGATTGCCGCCGGCAGGATGATGTGGCCAAGGGCGTTGTAAAACACCTCCCATTGGCCCTGAATCGCCGCGTCGATCAGGAGAAAGCCGGTCATCGGCGTGACGAGGCCTTCATAGAAGACATCGATCCGGCCCGAGGCGCCGACGAGCTTCAGCTTCGCATAAAAGACGAAGAGCGCCATCAGCCCGGTCCAGAAGATCGGGATGGAGTGGCCGGCAAGGGCGACGATCCGCGCGATGTGGTCGATAATGGTTCCGCGCCTGACCGCAGCGGTGATCCCTAAGGGAATGCCGACGATCGCCCCGATGATCATGGCGATTATCGCAAGTTCGATCGTCGCGGGAAAGATCGTCAGGAGATCGGTGAGGATCGGCTGGCCCGTCGTCGCCGACATGCCGAGATCGCCTGTGGCGATCTTGCCGACGTAGGAGAGGAACTGCATCCAGATCGGCTGCCCAAGACCCAGCTCGTTATAGACGCGATCGTAAACCTCCTTGCTGACTTCCGCCCCGGTGATGGCGAGCACCGGGTCGGCGGGCAGCAGGCGGCCCATCGAGAAGGTCAGGAAGAGCAGGCCGAGCAGCGTCGTCACGACTGCCACGACACGTCCCGCCAGGCGCCGCAGCAGGCTCAGTGCCGGGTGAGGGGCCGCCTCGGCGAACCCGCCCGCCGGGGAGGGCAGGCTGCTCCCCCCCTTCGATGTCATATCGGCGCTCGCCACGGCGTTCTACTCCTTGGTCACGTCATGCCAGCGCGTCGACCATGTCGTATGCCCGTGATAGCCCTTGACGTTGGCGCGCATGACATAGGGGTCGGTTCGCTGGAAGAAGATGACCAGCGGCGAAGCCATGCCGGCATAGATGCCGTCCATCTTCTTGAAGATGTCGGTGCGTTTTTCCGTGTCGCGCTCCTTCATCGATTGGTCGATGAGCGTGTTGAGCTCGTCCACCTTCATGCCCGTGCGCCAGAGGTAATAGCTGCCGAGGCGGGCCTCGTCGCTATTGTCGGGGTTGAAGGCATATTGCGTGGCCACGGCGAAGGGATCGGGCAAGCGGGCGCCGGAATTGCCGAGCAGCACTTCGAATTTGCGTTCGCGGAAGGCGGGCGTGAACTCGCCGGGCACGAGCTCGAGATCGAGGCCGGCGGCGCGCGCACTCGCCTGCAGCGCTTCGGCGAAGGGCAGGGTCGGGGCTCCCGACGGATTGAGCACCTTCTTCAAGCCATTGGGATATCCGGCTTCCGCCAGCAGCTGCTTGGCCTTGGCGGGATCGTAATCGTAGCGGACCGCCGCCTCATCGGGAGCGCCGATCATGCCGCGCGGGATCATCGACTGCCAGGGAAAGCCCGTATGGCGCATGATATTGCCGGAGATCGCTTTCCAGTCGAATGCATGCTGGAAGGCCTCGCGAACCTTTGGCTTCTGCAGATCCGGGTCTTTCTGATTGAGGGCGATATAGTAGAAGCCGAGACCCGGGACATTCTCGATGACCATGTCCTTCTTGGTGGCGAGCGCATCGAGGTCGCCGCTTGCAACATACTGGCCGACATCGACGTCGCCGGCTTCGAGCTGCAGCCGGAGATTGCCGGATTCAGGGATGTGACGAGCGACAACGCGCGCCATGGCCGGCTTGCCGTCCCAATATTTCGGCTGCGCATTGAAGATCGCGACATCGTTCGGCCGCCACTGCGCCAGGCTGAATGGGCCGCTGCCGGCGGAATTGGCGGAAAGCCAGGCGCCGCCGAAATCGCCGTTTGCCTCGTGCGACAGCACCGTCTTCTTGTCGACGATGCCGATCGACGAGCCCGCCAGCGAATAGAGCACCAGATCGGTATTGACCGCTTGCGGCAGCTCGATCTCGAGCGTGTGTTCGTCTTTTGCGCGAACGAGCTTTTCGACGTTTTCAGGTGTGAAGCCCCAGAGCGCGATGTCCGTGGAGCCGACCTGGCCCATCTTGATGACGCGCTGGATCGACCAGGCAGCATCTTCGGCGGTCACCTTGTTGCCACTCTGGAAGACCGCGTCGTCGCGTAATGTCAGCGTGATGATCATGCCATCCGCCGAGACGCTCCATTGCGTCGCGAGCATTGGCTTCAGCGTTTTAAGATCGTCCGGCGACAACTGCACGAGGTTGTCGTAGAGATTCGAGATCAGCTCCGAAACCGTGCGGGCATTGTTCTGGGCCGGATCGAGCGTCCTTATGCCGGTGAGATTGGTGCCGATCACCAGCATGTTGGGCGGCGACGCCGCGAAGCTGGGCTGCGCCGTCGTCAGGGCGCCGGCAATTGCGATCGTTGTCAGTACTTGTCTCAGCATCTCAAGACCTCCCAATCCTGTTGTTTGTGGATAGTGTCGAAATCAGCCGGCCGCCTTTACGGCCGGCTGGTCTGAATGAGTTTGAATGTCGCCTTCGGCCTCCCAGCCTTGAAGCAGCCGATGAAGCTCCTCGCGGTCATGCTGGTCGAGCTGCGGCAATCCCGGCACACGCACGGGACCGACATCGAGACCGGAATAGGTGACGGCTTCCTTGACGACGGTCACGTTCGTGCCATTGCGGAATTTGGTTCGCATCCGCTCGAATGGCTCGAGCTTGTTGACGACCGCCCTGGCGGCGGCAAAATCGCCTTTTTCAAGCGCAGCGTGGACCCCAAGCGAGAGCTTCGGCGCGACATTGACGAGGCCGGATGTGAAGCCGCGCGCACCCGCTGCCGTAAATGTCGGCGCCCAGCTCTCCGCCAGGCCGCAGACGAACAGCGCGCCGCCGGGGCTCGCCGCCGGGATCGCCCTCGACAACAACATCAGATCGGTCGTGGCGAATTTGATGCCGGCAATATTGCCGTGATTTGCGAGGCGGACGATATCAGCGACGGCGAAGCCATCCGCCCTGACATAGGCGATGAGCGGCAGGGCGGAAGCATCCGCAAGATTGCAGAAATAGTCGATCTGGGCTGCAGGTGCTGCGAAGGGATCGACGGGTTGATGCGACATGACAGCGGACGCGCCGATCGCCGCCGCATCTTTCGCCATCCCGATCGCCTCGCGCAGCGACCGGCCGATCGCCGCCGTCACCGGCGCCTTGCCGTTAACGCCTGAAACCGCCGCCTCGTGGACGATCCTAATCTCCTGCGGCGTCAGAGCATAGAATTCCCCGGTATTGCCGGCAGCGACGATGTTGTGAATACCCGCTGCCGCCACCCGCTCATAGACCTTCGCCGTGATCCGGGGTTCGACTTCACCCTGGCTGTCATAGGCGGTGACCGGAACACCCGATACGCCTGTAAGCGCCTTGCGCATGGTTGCGATGCTCATCTTTCTCCCCCGTTATCTTTCCATCAATCCGCCGTCACCCGGAGGGTGATCGGCACGTTGTCATCCGACGGGATGCTCCCCGAAGCGGAAGGGCGGCAGGCCCTCTGCATCCACGTCGAAGGCGATCACCGTCCCCGTCTCGAAACGCCCGCTGCGATCCGTCGACAGGCTCGTGACGAAGAGGGTGCGTAGATCCGGCCCTCCGAAACACGGCATCGTCGGTGCGGGGACCGGCAGAATGTAGATTTCGACGACTTCGCCTTCGGGCGATATTCGGTTGAGGCGACCGGCGGAAACGCCGGCACTCCAGTAGAACCCGTCACGATCGGTTGTCGCTCCGTCCGGCCGACCCTCGTCTTCAGTGAAGCTGCGGAGCCGGCGCCCATCGCCGAGGTCGCCCGTATCAGGATCGAAGTCGAATGCCTGCAGGAAGCATTGCCGGCTGTCGGAATGATACATCCGCCGGCCATCCGGCGACCAGGCAAGGCCGTTGGAGCTCGTCAGGTTCGTGGCCACGGTCCGCGTGCTGCCGTCGGCGCTCACGCGGAAAAGTGCGGCCTCATCGATCTGCGGCTTGGATTCACTGATCGAGCCGATCCAGAAGTGCCTGTCGGGACCGACCTTTCCATCGTTGAGGCGGCAGTTGATGTCGCGTCCGACCGGATCGCACAGAAATTCCAAATCTCCTGAGACGGGATCGAAAAGATGGACGCCCGTCTGAAGCGCCACGACGATCCTGTGATCGCGGCAAAGCCCGAGGGCGCCGATTGCAGCCGGCATGTCGAAGCGGTCGATCTTTCCAGAAGCCGAGAGCCGGACGAGTGCCGGCGCCAGAATATCGACGAACCACAAAGTGCCGGTCTCTTCGTCCCATACCGGTGATTCACCGACCGTCAGCGGCTGCTGGAACACCGGACGGACGTCCGGGCGGATGATCCGAGGCGCAGTCATTCAACCGTCTCCAGGCTCTTGGCCAGGCCCTCGGCATCGCGCATGCGGATGGTACCGTCGTGATTGATCTCACAGAACCCGCCACCCTGGAACGCCAGCGCGACCGGCCCCTCGGATCCCTCTTCGATGCGGGCGTGATCACGCGGCCGGTCCTGTGGCTGGTAGCCCAATCGTGCCGCCAGATCGTTCTCCCACCACATCTCCTCGGTGTCAGAAACGCCGTAGACCACTGTTGCTGCGATCAACGGGTGCGAAAGGCCGATCCTGACCAATTGCGCCAGGTCTCGCGCGCTGATCCAGATCGCAACCGATCGTTCGCTGTTGGGATAGGTGCCCGCATTGCCGATGCGGATGGAAAGAGAGCGAATGCCCGACGTGTCGTAGTAGAGCCCCGCCACAAGTTCGCCCCAGCATTTGGAAAGTCCGTATGGGCTGTCGGGGCGCATCGGGTCGAGCGGCGACACCAGCTGGCCGCGCGGATAAAAGCCCGTGGCATGATTGCTCGATGCATAGACGACCCGCTGGACCTTGTTGATCCGCGCGGCTTCGTAGAGATTGTATGTTCCAAGCACGTTCGCGTGCAGAATGGCATTCATGTCCGTGCCGCTTGCGATACCCGCCAGATGGACGACGCCATCGATATCCTTCAGCGCAGCCGTCGCCTCGTCGAGCTTTGTAAGGTCGGCCTTGACGAAATTCTCGTTTTCGCCAAGCCCGTCAGGTTCCTGGAGATCAATCAGGCTGAGGTGCTCGACATGCGACCGAAGAAGCGGGCGCAGTAGCGTCCCTACACGTCCGGCAGCACCCGTCATAGCGACCCGTTTCATCGTCTCTCCTCCCATATCGCTCAAACGCCCTGGAACATGCGGGCACGAGCATTCAATATGTGTTTTTTCATCGCATCATGCGCTTCGGTTTCCCGGTGCGCGAAGATCGCCTCAACGATCACCGCATGCTCATCCTGGACGCTGCGGATCTGTTCCGGCGTTCGCTTCAAGCTCAAGCTTCGCGTAACGGAATGCCCGATGGCGAAATGCGGCTTGAACCACTCGCGCAGGGTGATGTGGAACTGGTTCCCGGTCGCCATGGCAATTGCATCATGCAGAGCCTGGTCCTCCTCGGCGCCAAGCTCCCCGTTGCGCAAACATTGCTCGATCGACAGAAGCGCTGCCGTTATCCGCTCCCTGTCGACCGGTTGCCAGTTTCGCGCTGCAAGCTCCGCCGCCTCGGCTTCGAGACCGGCGCGGAATTCGAAGAACCGCTGGACATCGGCCAAGGAGCCGACCGGCACCATTTTCAGCATCGACGAATCCGGCCTTTGTCTGACATAGGAACCGGAACCCTTGCGCGAAACGACCAAGCCATCGGCTCTCAAGCGTTCGAGCGCTTCGCGCACGACGGGTCTCGATGCGCCGAAATCAGCGGCGAGCTTCGTCTCCGGCGGCAGCCGTTCGTTCACCGGAAAGTTGCCGTCGGCGATCATCCCCACGATCTTCTCGTAGATGATGTCGCTGAAGCGCGTTGCGCCCCTGTTCGAAACGGCATCGACGGCGAGTGTCATCATGGTCCTTTTCTCTCAAGGCCGCGTGCGCCGGGTCAGCGGCCACACCTTGGCTGTCGCCGGCCATGATGTTCAGGGTGGCGACAGCATCTGACAGATCCAACGTTTTTCGTCCTGCTGGCCGTATTTCAGCGGCACAACGTCGCATTTCAATGCAGCATGGCTACAAAATTTGTAATTATCTGTCAACTCTTGTAATCATTTGAGAACGTGTCTATGGTTTCGATCGTAGCGCCGAGGAGGGCGTCAGCGTCGGGTCGGGAGCCCGTCGCATCAGCCGGCGCAAAGGCTGCGCCGGCACAAAAGGGAGGAATTCGATGGCCAAAGAAATACTGTCGCGTGGCGTCACCCGCCGCGCCGTGCTTGGTGGCATGGCTGGTGTCGCGGCGCTGTCTATCGCCGGTCGCGTGTCTGCCGCAGGCGGCGAAGCGCCGGCCCTTGCGCAGCTCGCCAAGGATGGAAAGCTGCCGCCCCTGGCTGAGCGCCTGCCGAAAAAGCCGATGGTCGTGACGCCGTTCGAGAAGGTCGGCACCTATGGCGGTTCGCTGCGCCGCGGCCTTCGCGGTTCATCCGACCATAACGGCATCCTGCGTATGGTCGGCAACCAGAGCCTTGTGCGCTGGAACCTCGATTTTACCGCCGTGCAGCCGAACCTTGCCGAGCGCTGGGAAGTCAGCGACGACGCAACACAATTCACGTTCCATCTGATCGAAGGCGTGCGCTGGTCCGACGGTCATCCCTTTACGGCCGATGACGTCGTTTTCGCGATCGAAGACTGCGTCAAGAACACCGAGCTCTACAGCTCGACACCGGCGCAGCTTGCCGTCGCCGGCAAGCCGGTCACCGTCGAGAAGATTGACGACTATACGGTGAAGTTCACCTTTGCTGCGGCCAACGCGCTTTACCTGGAAAACCTCGCCACACCGCTTGGCCAGCATCCGACGCTGTTCCCGAAGCATTACTGCAGCCAGTTCCTGCCGAAATATAATCCCAATATCGAGGCCGATGCGAAGAAGGCCGGCGTCACCAGCTGGACGGAGCTCTTCCGCAGCCGTTGCGGCGACATCGAGATCCCGTCGCGATGGGGCAATGTCGACAAGCCGACGCTCGATCCATGGGTGGTCAAAGAGCCCTATGCCGGCGGCGCGACGCGCGTCGTCATGACCCGCAATCCTTATTTCTGGCAGGTCGATACCGAGGGCAACCAGCTCCCCTACATCGATGAGATCAACTTCGGCATCTCGCAGGACGTCGAATCGCTGATGCTGAACGTCATCTCTGGAAAGATCGACATCCAGGAACGTCACATCAGCGTTCTCGCCAATAAGCCGACGCTGTCCAAGAATATGGAAAAGGGCGATTATCGGCTGCTGACGCTCGTGCCTTCGGCCTCGCAACAGTGCCAGATCTATTTCAACATCACCCACAAAGATCCTGCCATGCGCAAGATGTTTGCCGACAAGGCGTTCCGGCAAGCGCTGTCGATCGGCATCAATCGCCAGGAGCTCATCGACATCGTCTATTTCGGACAGAGTGAGCCCTATCAGGCCGGGCCGCGTCCGACCCATCCCTGGTATAACGAGAAATACGCGCGCCAATTCACCGAATTCGACGCCGACAAGGCAGGCGCGATGCTCGATGAGGCCGGCTATAAGAAAGGCAGCGACGGTTTCCGCCTCCGGCCTGACGGCCAGAAGGTGTTCTTCTCGATCGACGTCATTCCGACGCTTTATCCCGACCTCGTCGATGCCCTGGAACTGGTCAAGGCGCATTGGGCTCAGATCGGTGTCGACATGAAGGTCAACACGATCGAGCGGGCGCTCTATTACACCCGCGGCGACGACAACGCCCATGACGCGGCGGTGTGGCCAGGTCCTGGCGGTCTCGATCCAATGCTCGATCCGCGCGATTTCTTCGCCTTCCATCCGCAGGGTTCGCGTTACGCCATTCCGTGGACGCTTTGGTACACCTCCAACGGTGCACGCGGCGAAGAACCGCCGGAAAGCCAGAAGAAGCGCATGAAGCTCTTCGACGAAGCGCGTTCGACGGCCGATCTCGACAAGCGCGGCGCGATCATGAAGCAGATCTTCGACATCGCGGCCGAGGAGTTCGAGACCGTCGGCCTTTGCCTTGCCGTCGGCGGTTTCGGCATCATCCGCAACAATCTGCGCAATGTTCCCGAGAAGGAGCCGGATAGCTGGTCCTGGCCCAATCCCGGCCCTGCAATGCCGCAGCAATTCACCTTCACGAGCTGATTTTCGTCATAAGCGCCGTACCATCAGGTACGGCGCTTTCTTTCAGTTCGCCCTCCGAGATGCCTTGCCGGCCCTGACGGCCGACAAGGCCCGGAAGGCGGCGTTCAATGCAAGAGGCGCCTCATGCTGGTCTTTATCGCCAAACGCTTCCTATGGATGATCCCATCGCTGTTTGCCGTCAGCTTCCTGGCTTTCGTGCTGATCCAGCTGCCGCCGGGCGATTATGTCACGACCTATATTGCGACGCTGGCAGCCTCCAACGAGATCGTCGATCAGAACACGGCGGCGCAATTGCGCGAGCGCTTCGGCCTCGGCGACCCGATGCTCGTCCAATATTTCAAATGGATGTGGGGCATTCTCACGCGCGGCGATTTCGGCATCTCCTTCGAATGGCAGCAGCCGGTCTCGGACCTGATCTGGGAGCGCATGGCGCTGACGCTGGTTCTGGCCCTGTCGACATTGATCGCCACCTGGGCGATCGCGCTGCCGATCGGCGTCTATTCCGCCGTGCGCAAATATTCGATCGGCGACTATTTCTTCACCGCCTTCACTTTCTTCGGCCTGGCCGTTCCGTCCTTCCTGCTGGCGTTGGTGCTGATGTATGTCGCGGCGGTCGAATTCGGGCAGGATGTCGGCGGGCTCTTTTCGCCGGAATACGAGAACGCGTCCTGGAGCTTCGCCAAAATGGTCGACCTCTTCTCGCATCTCTGGCTTCCGGTCATCATCCTTGCCGTCTCCTCGACGGCGAGCCTCATCCGCGTCATGCGCGCCAACATGCTCGATGAGTTGCCGAAGCCTTACGTCACAACGGCCCGGGCAAAGGGTCTCTCTGAGTTCCGGCTGCTGATGAAATATCCTCTGATGATCGCGCTCAATCCGTTCATCTCGACGATTGCCTGGCTGCTGCCCAACCTCATTTCCGGCTCGGTCGTTGTCGCGATCGTCCTCAATCTGCCGACGGCCGCACCTTTGCTGCTGCAGGCGCTGATGGCCCAGGACATGTATCTGGCCGGCGCCTTCGTCCTGCTGATCTGCGCGCTGACGCTGATAGGCTCTCTGATCAGCGATATCCTGCTTGCGCTGGTCGATCCCCGCATCCGGTTGGAATAGGAGCCCCACGTGGCCGACATCACCGTTACAAACATTCCCCCGGATCGCGCCGCCGTTGCATCGCAGTGGCAACTCATCTGGTGGGCTTTCCGCCGGCACCGGCTGGCCATGGTGGCGCTTGTCGTCACTGTGCTGATGTATATCGTCGCCCTGCTTCCCGGCTTTTTCGCCATCAACGATCCGTACCTGCAAAATGCGCGGGCGACCTTTCACCCGCCGCAGAAATTGCATCTGATCGATACTGAGAACGGGTTCTCCTTCGGCCCGCATTATTATCCGATGAAGCTCACCCGCGATCCGGAAACGCTGGCCGCCATCTACAAGGAAGACACGACAAAACGTGTCGACGTCCAGTTCTTCGGGCGCGGCTATGAATATTCCGTGTTCGGCCTATTCAGGACCAACATCCATCTGATCGCCTCGCCCGACAAGACGACGCCGCTGCTTCTCTTCGGCGCCGACAGGCTTGGACGCGATGTCTTCAGCCGAACTGTGCAGGGCTCGCAGATATCGTTGTCGATCGGCCTCGTCGGTGTCTTCTTCTCGTTGATGCTCGGCATCGTGCTCGGCGGCATCTCGGGGTATTACGGCGGCCGCATCGATTTCTTCCTGCAGCGGGTGATCGATTTCGTGCTGTCGCTGCCGACGATCCCGATCTGGCTGGCGATGGCCGCGGCCCTGCCACAGGACTGGCCTGCGACGCTACAATATATGATGATCACGATCATCCTGTCGCTGACCGGCTGGGCGCAGCTCGCCCGCGTCGTTCGCGGCCGCTTCCTGTCCTTGCGCACCGAGGAATTCGTCGCCGCCGCCAGGCTCGACGGCGTTCGCGAAAGGCGCATCATCTTTCGTCACATGCTGCCGAGCTTTGCCAGCCATATCATCGCGTCGATCACGCTTGCGGTGCCGGCAATGATCCTTGCCGAAACCTCTCTCTCCTTTCTGGGGCTCGGTCTGCAGCCGCCGACCATCTCCTGGGGCGTGCTTCTGCGCGAGGCCCAGAACATTCGCTCGATCGCCACCGCGCCATGGCTCTTCATGCCGGGCTGTGCCGTCGTGGTCGCCGTGATGGCGCTCAACCTTCTCGGCGACGGCCTGCGCGATGCGGCCGACCCCTACAACAAATGAGGCCGGCATGACCGATATCCTTCCTATTGCCGGCAGGCCGCTGCTGCAGGTGAAAAATCTGACGGTCGAGTTCCCTCTGCGCACCGGCGTCTTTCGCGCCGTCAGCGATCTGTCTTTCTCGATCGAGCCGGGCAAGACCCTCTGTGTCGTCGGCGAAAGCGGATCCGGCAAATCGGTGACGGCGCGTTCGATCCTGCAGATCGTCGATGCGCCCGGCCGCATATCCGGCGGATCGATCATACTGAACGATCAGAACGGCGGCTCGATCGATCTGACCAGCCTCAATCCGCGCGGGCGTCAGATTCGAGCGATCCGCGGCCGCGACATCGCCATGATTTTTCAGGAGCCGATGTCGTCGCTGTCGCCGATCCACACGGTCGGCAACCAGATCGTCGAGGCGCTTCGCCTTCACACCCGGATGAGCAAGGCAGAGGCGCGCGCTGAAGCCATATCGCTGCTCAGCCAAGTCGAGATTCCCTCACCGGAAAAAGCGCTGGACCGATATGCCTTTCAATATTCCGGCGGGATGCGCCAGCGCGCGATGATCGCCATGGCGCTCGCCTGCAAACCGCAACTGCTGATCGCCGACGAGCCGACCACGGCCCTCGACGTGACGACCCAAGCCGAAATTCTCGACCTGATCGCCCGGCTGCAGAAGGCCAAGGGCATGGCCGTTCTTTTCATTACGCATGACATGGGCGTCGTGGCGCAGATCGCCGACGATGTGCTCGTCATGCACAACGGTGTCGCCAAGGAATATGCGCCGGTCGAGCAGATCTTTCATGCGCCGAAAGACGACTATACCCGCATGCTGATCGGCTCGGTGCTGAAGCTGGAAGCGAAGGCCGAAATCCGGCTGGCGCGCCCGCCGCTCGACACGACGGCGCCACCGATCCTCGAACTCCGCAATGTATCGATGGATTTCGGCGAGGTGAAAGCGCTGGACGATGTGTCCATTTCGCTTCTGCCGGGCGAAACGCTCGGCATCGTCGGCGAGAGCGGATCCGGCAAGACGACGATGGGTCGCTCGATCATGCGGCTGATCGATCCGACTTCAGGCGAAATCCTCTATCGCCGCGCCGACGGCGACATCATCGATCTGGCAACGGCAAAAGGTCAGCCGCTTGCCGCTGCACGGCGGGAATTGCGAATGGTATTTCAGGATCCTTTTGGGTCCCTCAACCCACGCATGACCGTCTCCCAGATCATCGGCGAGCCGCTGCTCGTCAATGGTGTCGCAAAGGGGCGGGCGCTGGAAGAGCGGGTTTGCCACCTGATGGAGCAGGTTGGCCTCGACCCGAGGGCACGCGAACGCTACCCGCACGCATTCTCCGGCGGCCAGCGCCAGCGCATCGGCATTGCCCGCGCCATCACCCTCAATCCGCGCGTCATCGTTGCCGATGAGGCGACCTCGGCGCTCGACGTCTCGGTGCGCTCGCAGGTGCTTGATCTGTTGATGCGCCTGCAGGACGAACTCGGTCTCGCCTATATCTTTATCAGCCATGACATCGGCGTTATCCGCTACATGTGTGACCGTGTTGGCGTGATGTACAAAGGCCAGCTCGTCGAAATCGGCGACGCGGAGAAGGTCTGCCGCACGCCCGAGCACGCCTATACGCAGGCGCTCATATCAGCGATCCCGCGCCCCGATCCGCGTGATCGCGACCATTCCAGGCGTTTCCGCTATGTCGCGCCCGATAATCTGAAGCCAGGCAATTTGAAGAATGGAAGTTTTCAGCGATGAAAATCACCGGAATCCGCACCTTTCTCATGCATGTCGGTCAGCCCGATCCCGCGAACTGGGCTTCCGACCAACGGTCCAGTAGTGGCGCCTCGAAACAGTTCGGCGGCACCAGAAACTGGCTCTTTCTGAAGATCGATACCGACGAGGGCATCACCGGCATCGGTGAATGCTCAGGCTGGCCGCGCGTCGTCGAGACGGCGATCCATGATCTCGCCCCACTCCTCATAGGCGAAGATCCGGCACATACCGAGCGCTTATGGCAGAAGATGCATATCGCGATGATGGGCCATGGCATGCTCGGAACGGTCGGAGGCGGTGCGATGACCGGCATCGACATGGCGCTTTGGGACATCAAGGGCAAGGCGCTCGGCGTGCCTGTCTGGATGCTGCTCGGCGGCAAGGTGCGCGACCGGATCCCGATCTATTCGCATGCGAATACGCCCGAGCGCGCGCTTGCCATCAAGGAGCGCGGCATAAAGGCGATCAAGTGCGGTGGCGTCGCAGACCCCGTTCGCAAGGTCGCTGCCCTGCGCGAGGCGGTCGGCGACGATATGGACATTGCTATCGATCTGCATGGGCCGCCATGGCTGACACCTGCGGATGCCTGCCGGCTGGTGCGGGCACTCGAACCCTATGAGCTGATGTGGGTGGAAGATCCGATCGCGCCCGAGAATATTGATGGCTACCGGCGCATCCGCGACGCCGCGCATGTGCCGCTTGCCGCCGGCGAGCGCTCAGCGACCATCTTCGGCGAGCGCGAGCTCATCGAGAAGGAACTGGTCGACGTGATCCAGCCGGATACCGGCCGGGCCGGCGGCATCACCCAGATGAAGAAGATCGCGGCCATGGCCGAAGCCCATCATATCCAGATGGCGCCGCATTCGGGTTCGCTCGGGCCGGTGGCGGAATATGCGGCTCTGCATCTGCTTGCAGCGATCCCCAACGCCCTCATCCTTGAGCGGCTCGACGACGACTGGGACGGCCGCCGCCAGACGATCGTGCCGCACCCGCAACAGGTCGACGGCTTGATCCCCGTTCCCGATGGCCCGGGACTTGGCTGCGATATCGACGAGGCCTTCGTGGCGCGCTTCCCCAGCAACGGCAATGTCTCGGTGCCGCAAAGTGCCGGTGCCTACAATCCCGGAACCGACAACGAGCATCTCTACGTGCAGACGCGCCAGTCGCGCCGCACCTATTTCAATCGCTAGAAGGACAGAAAGATGAAGATCGACCGCATGCGGGTTTTCATGACCCGCGACAAGGACCGTCCGCGCGTGATCGTCGCGCTCGACACCGATGACGGGCTGACGGGTTGGGGCGAATGCTACAATCACGGCCCCGACAAGGCGCTGCCGCCGCTGCTCGATTATCTCTACGGATTTGTCTCCGGCCAGGACCCGACACGCGTGGAGTATCTCGTCAATCTGCTGATCCAGCAGAGCCGCTTTCCGCCGGGGGCGCTCGGCCTTGCCGCGATCTCCGCGCTTGATCACTGCCTGTGGGACCTTGCGGCCAAGGCGGTGAATGTCCCGGTCTACAAGCTGCTCGGAGGCGAAGTGCGCGACCGCATCAAGGTCTATGCCGGTGTCTATACCGCGCCGGATGCGCCGGCGGCGCGCGACGAGTTCGATCGTCTGAAAGAGGGGTGGGGTTTCACCGCCTTCAAGCTCAGCCCCTGGCGGATCGACATGCACTCCAACCGCTGGGGTAATGTCGTGAAAGCCTCGGCGGATTATTTCCGCTCGCTTCGCGAAACGGTCAATGACGAATACGAAATCGCCTTCGATGCCCATGCGAAGATTTTCGAACCGATCGCCGCTCGCCAGCTCGGCAATGCGCTGGCGCCTTATGACCCGCTGTTTTTCGAGGAGCCGCTGCGTCCTGAAAATATCGAGGCCTGGGGCGATCTGAAACAGGGGCTCAACTGCACACTTGCGACCGGCGAGTCGCTCTATAACAGAAACGAGTTCCTGCGGCTGCTGCAGGTCAAGGGCGCCGACCTCATCCAGCCCGACATCTGCGTCGTCGGCGGCATCAGCGAAATGCGCCGCATCGCCACACTCGCCGAAGCCTTCTTCGTCGGCGTGGCGCCGCACAACCCGATGGGTCCGCTTGCGACGGCGGTCAACGTTCATTTTTCGGCGGCGGCGCAGAATTTCCGCATCCTCGAATACCGGCTGCCGAAGGGACAGGCCTATGTCTATGGCGGCCTCGATATCGAGAAGCGGGAGGGGGAAACCCGTTACGTCGTCGATCCCTATCTGCCGAAGGACGGCTATCTGGAGCTGCGTCCCGACCGGCCGGGCTGGGGCGTCGAAATGGACGAGAAGGCGATGGAGGAAGAAGGTTACATCCATTGGCAGCGACGCGTGCCGAAGCGGCCCGACGGCTCCTACGCCTTCGCCTGAGGGCATTGCCCGCTTTAGAAAACAGGAGCTGGCCATCGGATGGCCAGGCCAGCTCCCGCAGGGCGACGGCTCTAGGCATCTTTCGGCAGCACTGAGCGAACCCTTGCGATGAAGACATGGAAGTCCCGCATGTAAGTGCGAAGGAAATCGGCGGTTTTGTCGTTCGTGACCTCGCCGTCATCGGTGATCAGCCCCGGTGTGAACTGGATGTAGGCTTCCGGGGCATTCATCTGGGGAGAGTTGCAGAAACTGAGCACACTGCGCAAATTCTGCTGGGCGACCGCTGTGCCTATCGCGCCCGGCGACGTGCCAATCACCGCTGACGGCTTGCGTGTGAACGAGTTGGTGCCATACGGGCGGCTCGCCCAGTCGATGGCGTTTTTCAGGCCGCCGGGTATGGATCGATTGTATTCGGGCGTGACGAACAGCACGGCGTCGACGGCCGCGATTGCCGCCTTGAATGCCTTGCCAGCCGGAGGGTAGTCGGCGTCATAGTCGTAGCTGTAGAGCGGCAGGTCCTTGAAGGATATCTCCGACATTTCAAGTTCCGGCGGGGCGAGCCGCACCAACGCCTTGGCGAGCTTGCGGTTGATCGAGCCCTTGGCGAGGCTGCCGATGAGATAGCCTACTTTATGCGTGGTCATGGCGTTCTCCAATATCTCGCATGATAAGGGACGTATCATACGCAAGAATCATAGAAGGGGTGTCTTGTCCTTCGTTCGCAGGTCACTAATCGCCGAGGAACGTGACCGTCTCGTCGAGCGGGGCGCGGCCCGTACGGGCGTAACTGACCGTGGGATCTTCGTACCCGATCGACATGCCGCAGAAGAGGATGAGCCCGTCCGGGGGTGACAGGACCTCTGCGACGGTCTCGCGAACCTGCGACCACGCCATCTGCGGGCAACTGTGCAGACCTTCGGCGCGGAGCAGCAGCATGACGGTCTGCAGATACATGCCGACGTCGGCCCATTGCGGTAAGCCCAGGTCACGGTCGATGTAGCAGAACAGGGCGGCGGGCGCGCCGAAACAGTTCCAGTTGGCGATTGCTGCCCGCTGGCGCGCCTCCCAGTCCTCGCGCGCAATGCCGAGCGCGCTGTAGCGCTCCTTGCCGAAGGCGGACCGGCGCTCGCCGTAAGGGGGCTTCAGCCCGGCCGGGTACATCTCGTACTGCCGCTTGTCCCAGGCGTCGCCATGGGCCACGCGCTCGACGGCGGACGTTTTGAGCTCTGCCAGCGGCGCGCCGGTCATCACGTAGGTGTTCCACGGCTGGATGTTCGATCCTGACGGCGACCAAGCTGCGGCGGACAGCACACGCTCAAGCACGTCCCTCTCCACAGGCTCGTCTTTGAATCCGCGCACCGACCGTCGACTTTTGACTGCCTCATATACGTCCATGATCGCCTCCATGGCGCTGGCCGTTCGTTACGTCCATACTCATGGCCGCTTCCTCCTGACTGTTCCGTTCCTGATGTGGTTCATTATCTCCATTCGCAATGGAGGCGTAATCACACCGTGGTCTAGGAGGCGTACATCAAACGTACATCAGGGATCGATGCGTTCGGGGGGGCATGTGGGCGAAGCATCGCGGGGCTCCCGCGCCACGGGCGTCCCGGCCTGGAATGACGCCCCTGAACGGCCTCAGCTTGGCGCTTACGCTCAAGCCGCAGTCATCCTTTTCGCCGTCTTCGCCATTGCGCTGCTCTTCGTTGCCGCGGCGCCGATCCCGAGTTGCCTACAAGATCATGCTCCAATCATGAGCCGCAAGAGCAACGCTTCGTCGTCTCGTCAGGTGCCTACGGCTTGGACGCGTTCCACTGGGGGGCGAGGGTGCCATCCGAAGATGTCGGCAAGCGTATCGAGCATCGCCGTGGCCGCGGCGGATTGAAGTGAATAGTAGATCGTCTGGGCAGCCCTTCGGGTCTGCACGAGTTCCTGCTCTCGAAGAATTGCCAAATGCTGGGAAGTCGAAGATTGGCTCAATCCCACCTCGTCGGCCAGGACGCTCACGGACATTTCTCCTTCGGCCAGCAGATGCAGAATGTGAAGCCGTTTGGCATTCCCCATGGCCGACAGGAAGTTTGCTTCGTTGTCGAAGACGTTGGTTTCAGGGGAAGGCGCGGCTGACGATTGATTGTTCAAAGCGAGATCTCCTTGGGGAACCAAAGCCGGGTATCTGGTCATATCCCCGAGCTTTAATTTAGAGATAACGCATGGGTGCGGGGCCGAAACCCATTATCGGCGCCGCATCGTCTTTTCCGGCGCAAATCGGATACGGCGCGCATCAAATGGACAGCGGCGGCAGATCATCTTCGAGGCCGGCATCCTTCGCCTACTAGCGCGGGCCGACCTGGCGCATTTGTGCGGGCAGTGTTTCCCAGGCCCGGATCAGTTCGCCGATGGAGGCCGCCTCCATCTTGTGCATGACATTGCTGCGATGCAGCTTGACCGTCACCTCGCTGATGCCGAGATCGAAGGCGATCTGCTTGTTGAGGCGGCCGCGCGCCACTTCATGCAGGACCTCGCGCTCGCGCTGCGTCAGTGTCTCCAGGCGCTTGATATTGCGCTTGGTGACCGCCGCTTCGGCTCGCCGTTCGGCGTCCATCGCAATGCCGGCAGTCACGGCGTCGAGCAGCGTCTGGTCCCGCACCGGTTTGGTGAGAAAATCCACGGCGCCGGCCTTCATCGCCTGGACGGTCATCGGGATGTCGCCATGCCCGGTCAGGAAGATGATCGGCTTGGAAATGCCGTTTTCGGCCAGATGGCTCTGCAGGTGAAGACCGCTTGCGCCTGGCATGCGCACGTCGAGGATCAGGCAGCCGGGGCTATCCAATATATCGGCGTCAAGCAGTTCGCGGGTTGAAGCAAAACTGGTCGACGGGAAGCCCGCCGACAGGATCAGCTCTGACAGCGCCTCGCGGACCGATGCGTCGTCATCGACGATAATGACAAGCGGCTGATTTTCTTCATAACTGCGCTGCAATGATAACGGCGCCGATCTCCGCGGCAACGGCTGGTCAACTCTCATGTCACCCTCCATCTGTCGATTTATGCAAAGCGTTGGCAATGGCCGTCAGCAGGGCCTGGGCATCGAATGGCTTGCGGAAAAATCCGCTTGCGCCTTGAGCGCGTCCCTGATCGGCTATCTCGTGGCGGCCCGTGATCATGAATACCGGCAGCTCCGGACGCGACTTCCTCACCAGGTCACGAAGCTCGAAGCCGTCGATGCCAGGCATTCCGATATCGGTGATGAGCAGGTCGAGGTCCGACAGCCCGTTGACGAGCAGCGAGCCCGCTGATGAGAAGCTGCGGGCCACATAACCCGCAGATTCCAGAAGGTCGCCCATCGATTCAAGCAACCTTGGATCGTCATCGACAATTGCCACGACGTGTCTTGTTTTGTTCATGTTTCAATTCCCTCCCACTCGGCGTGAGTGGGTTATCGGTATTTCCAATCTCTCCGCGATCCGCACCAGATCGGCGAGTGATGCCGCCGCCATTTTGTGCATCACGTTTCTTCTGTGGATCTGCAGCGTGACTTCGCTGATCCCCAGTTCGGCTGCGGCCTGCTTGTTGAGAAGGCCGCTGACGACCAGCGGCAGCACCTCGCGCTCGCGCGGCGTCAGGTCGAGATAATGTTGTCTGAGCATGTCGATCTCGGCGCGCTCGGCTCTCTTTTCCCGATCCTGAGCAATCGCCGCGTGGATTGCCGCCATGAGATCCGCATCGCTGAACGGCTTGGTCAGGAAGTCTACCGCGCCATGCTTGATCGCACGCACGGAGGAGGGAATGTCGCCGTGTCCCGTGATGAAGACGATCGGCGGATGATCCCCGTCTGCGATCTGTCTCTGCAGATCGAGACCGTTGATATCAGGCAGCTCGATATCCAGCACGAGGCAGGCGGGCACGTCCGGCTTGTCCGCTCTCACGTAGTCGCAGGCCGATTCGAAGGCGATGGCGTGCATGCCGTGCGAGTCCAGCAGCTCGCCAAGCGCTTCCCGGATACGTTCATCGTCGTCGACGATGAAGACGATATGGTCGTCGGCCGTCATGGCGCCGCCTTCGTTTCAATAGGCAATGTGAAGATCAACGTTGCTCCGCACGGATTGTTCTTCTCGGCCCACAATCGTCCGCCGTGCAGTTCGACGATCGAGCGGCAGATGGCCAGCCCCATGCCCATGCCGTTTTCCTTCGTCGTAAAAAACGGCTCGAACATCTTTTCGGGAAAGTCGATGCCCTGGCCGCGATCGCTGATCTCGGTCTGGAGGATATTCCCGATCTGGCGCACGCGGATTTCGATGACCCTGTCGCCTGTCGTGGCGTCCATTGCCTCGATGCCGTTGCGGATGAGATTGATCAGAACTTGCTGGATCTGAACGCGGTCGATTGCGATGAGCGGAAGGGTGGCGTCGGCCTCCACCTCCATCCGAACGTGACGACGCCAGGCTTCGTCGGCCATGAGGTTGCGCGCTTCGTTGACGATACCGGAGAGCGTCGATGGGATCCTCCTGTCTACGGATTGCTTGAACAGAGCGCGAATGCGGCTGACGACATCCGCCGCCGAGTTGGCATCCCGGATGATGCGCTCGACAGTCTTCTGTGCCCGTTCCATATTCGGCGGCTCGGCCATGAGCCAGCGCTGACAGGCGTGCGAGTTGGCCACGACGGCCGCAAGCGGCTGGTTCACCTCGTGCGCGATGGAGGCTGAAAGCTCGGCCAGGCTCGCCACCTGGCTCGCCCGTGCAAGACCCTCTCGCGCTCGACGCAGATCTTCCTCCGCGTGAACCTCACCGTCGATATCAAGGCAGATGACATTCCACTGGACGATGACGCCTTCAGCATTGCGCATCGGTGCCGCACGCGTCTCGACCCAGCGATATTCACCATCATGGCGCCGCAGACGGTGCCTGCGCGCATAGGGCTCGCCAGTGGACAATGAATGGGCATAGTTTTCTTTGACCCCTGCCACATCGTCGGGATGAACACCGGCATCGAGTGTGCCGTCCAGCCGGGTTTTGCCCGTTCCATCCAACTCTTCGAGATTATAACCGAGGAAGTCGCGCAGTTGCTGGCTGCGATAGATCGGCTCTCCATCAGGTGCTGCGCAATCGATCATTGCCGGCAGCGTTTCAACGAGCTGCCAGAGCGATCGTTCTCTCTCCCGCAGTGCCTCCTCGACGCGCAGTTGATCGTCGATGTCATGCGACAGACCATACCATTGGACGATCCGGCCGCTCTGATCCCGCAGCGGCTCCGCGCTGCCTTTCACCCAGCGGTAGACGCCATCGGCGCGCCGCAGACGATACTGGCTGGAAAAGCGCTCCCCGGTGGCGAAGGAATGGTTGAGCGCTTGCTCGAGGCTGGCTGCATCGTCGGGATGGACGGCGGCCTCGATGAGCGCCGCTAGCCGGCCGACGCCGGGCCTTTCCATATCGGCGATGTCGAGACCGAGAAAATCGATCAGGCGCTGGTTGAAGAAGGTTGGAGCGCCTTCCGGATTGAGCCGCCAGAGCAGGCTCGGAACCATGTCCACGAGTTGGGAAAGCTCCCGCTCGCGGTCGCGTAGCGCTTCCTGCGCGCGCATCTCATCGTCGATGTCGACTGATATGACATACCATTGCATGATCGCGCCGCTTTGATCGCGTAGCGGCTCGGCTCGGCCATCGACCCAGCGATAGGCTCCGTCGAAGCGGCGCATGCGATATTTTATCGAGAAGGGATCGCCGCTGGCGAGGGAATGATGAACCGTCTCCAGTAACCTCGATGCGTCATCGGGATGGACGAGGGTGTGAATGACCGAGGAGAGGCGGCTCATCCCGGGCTTGTCCATATCGCCAACATCGAGACCGAAAAAGTCGATCAGGCGCTTGTTGAAGAAGACCGGTTCGCCTTCCGGCGTCAGGCGCCTGATCTGGACCGGGACCATGTCCACGAGCTGCGACAGCTCGCGTTCGCGGTCGCGCAACGCCTCCAGCGCGCGCACCTCCTCGTCGATATCGAGGGAGACGCCGTACCATTGCACGACCGTTCCGTCGTCATCGCGGCGCGGCTCCACCCTGCATTCGGCCCAGCGATAGACACCATCCTTTTCAAGCCAGCGAAACCGCATGACGGAGCCGCCGCCGGTTTCGAAACAATTGCGTAGCGTGCGCTGCACATCGGGCGCATCCTCGGGATGAACCAGCTGCTGCAACAGCTCGTCGATACGCGGTTCGGCCCGCTCGTCGAAATTGGCGATGACGGCACGGAAATGATCCTGGTAACGTTTGTTGAAGTAGGTCGATCCGCCTGTCGGTTCCACGCTCCATATGCGGACCGGCACGGCGTCGATCATCTGCTGAAGCTGTCTTTCGCTCCGCCGAATGGCCTCTTCGGCACGCATCTGATCGTCGATATCGTGACAAAGCCCGTACCACTGGACGATGTTTCCGGCCTGATCGCGCATCGGCTCGGCGCGGCTCGACATCCAGCGATAGAGACCGTCAGCGCGCCGCAGCCGATACCGCATAACGAAGCTCTCGCCGGTGGAAAGGCAATGGCGAAGGGCGTCCCTGAACCCAGTTGTATCATCGGGATGAACGGTGGCCTGCAGGACCGCCTCCAGCCGGCTCATGCCTGGCCTGTCCGAGTCCGCCACGTCAAGACCCAGGAAATCGACCATCCGCCTATTGAAGAAGGTTGGCTCGCCCTCGGGCGTCAGACGCCAGACATGGCTCGGAACCATGTCCACGAGTTGCGAGAGCTCCCGTTCCCGGTCGCGCAACGTCTCCACGTTTTGGCGCAATGTGAGTACTGCCAGCTGGTGCTGTCGGGATATGGCGGCGACAATCAGCGCCGAAAATGCCGAGATGGCCAGAAACAGCTGCAGCATGATCTGATTGTGTTTCTGGGATTCGGGATCACCGGCAAACTGGCTGGCGCCTGTTATCGTGAATACCGCCGTGATCAGAGCAAGCAGAGCGAGCGATACCGCAGCGCCCTTGAACTCGAAGCGGACTGCGGCCCAAAGGAGAGGCGGCATGATAATATAGGCGAAAGGAAGGTAGCCGCTCAACGAAAGAGCCGCGACACCGAGAAAGATCAGCGCCAGGACGCAGGCTTCCACCCATTGCGCGGCCGAGAACTGCGTCTTGCTGCGCCAGCTGTGAAAGAGGACCAAGGCCAGCGGCGAAACGATGAGGACACCGGTTGCGTCTCCGATCCACCATAGCGGCCAGGCCGTCGCGAAGGATTGCGATTGAATCGCGAACCAGGCAAGCGTGGCACTTCCCACGGTCGCGCTGACAATCGGTGCAATTCCGGCAGCCAGGATGACAAATGTGAGAACTTCCTGCAGAGTTTCCAACTGAACTGGGTGCTTCAAGGTCCGGTTCACCAGCCATGCCGCGACCATTGCTCCAAGAGCGTTGCCGACATAAATCAGGAAGGCCGCAGGCACGGGGCTGTAGAACCACAGGAAATTGCTGAACATCTCTGCCAGGCAGCCCGCCAGGATCCACCATGGCCAGCTGCGCCTGGAGGCAAGGATGAGGGTCGCGACGAAAAGCCCGCCCGGAGGCCAGATGGAAATACCCGTTCCCGGCACGATTGCCAGCGACTGTGCGAAGCCGCAGGCGAGTACATAGGCGAGGAAGAAAAGCCCCAGATGCAGGAACTGGGGACGGTGCGACCAGACGCTCAGCATCAACTGCTCCTGCCGGACAGAGAAAACCGGGGGATCATCAGCATTTCCTGCAGCAGTCGTTCTCGATTTCGGGGCTGGCGAGCTCATGTTACAAAGCGTAATCCCGCCGCACCACAACCGCAACTCATGGAAACCCATGCATCGCGCGGGAACGTAGCCGGAATTTTCGGGCGGACGACGGATCGGAAGACTGTCCTGTTTTCCCGATGGCGCATCCTAGACGTCAGGCTGGTACCGCTATGCCCTTCGGCTAGGGCGCCAGACCTCAAGAACGATGGAAGGCGTCCGGCTTTCCGGTCATTGTCGATCGGCGTGAGGCATTGTAGACGACATGCAACAGAGGATGCCGATATGAAAGTCACGGTGGTGGGAGCAAGCGGTCTCATCGGAACGCGGCTCAGCGAGAAGTTGCGCCGATCGGGCCACGACGTCGCGGCCGCATCATTGTCGCTTGGCGTCGACACGGTTACCGGCAAGGGTCTGGACGTGGCGATGGCGGGAACCGAAGTCGTTGTAGACGTGACCAATGCCGCATCGTTCGGCGACAGTTCGGCGTTCGATTTCTTCAAGGCGTCGACGAAGAACTTGCTCGCAGCCGCGGCGGAAGCCGGCATCAGACACTATCTCGCACTCTCGGTCGTTGGCACGCCGCGCCTCGTGGAAAGCGACTATTTTCGCGCGAAAATGGTGCAGGAAAATCTCATCCGGGCTTCAGGTCGACCCTATACGATCCTCCGCTCCACGCAATTTTACGAGTTCATAAACGGATTGATCGACATCGGGGCCGAAGGCAATGTCTTTCGATTGCCATCGGCCTTGATGAGACCGGTCGCAGCCGGGGATGTCGCAGCATTCCTGGCGGAACTGACAGCCGGTGCTCCCTCGGGCGATGTCGTCGAAATCGGCGGCCCGGAGCAGTTCGGCATCGATGAAATCGCCCGGATCTATCTCGCCGCGAACGAAGACGAACGGCAGGTGATAACCGATCGATCCACGTCGTATTTCGGTGTCGAACTGACCGACGACGCCCTGATTCCCGGCGCCGGTGCGCGCATGGCGCGACAGACGCTTTCCGACTGGCTCTACCAATCGATGGGGGAGTAGGCCATGCGGCTTTTCTTCCGGCCGGTTGGAGACTTAAAATCGACCCGCCACAGAACGTTCATCTGGCTGCGATTAGAACCCTCAAAGGCTCACCACAATCTTTAAATCGAGATGAACGGGGGTTTCAAGGCTTGCCTCCTGAAAGATTGGCGGCGGGTACGATAATGAGCGAGCATATTCCGTGTCGGTTGAGCAGCGTTTAACCCAGCCGCCTAGATCAGTGCTTCGGGGATGCCCCAAGGTTGACAAAAAGACATCCATTGCCGATCTCTATCCGGGTCAGAAGGTCGGCCCTTACCTCTTCGCCAACAACCGCCTTTATGTGCCGCCACTTTTGGCTCTTCGGATGTGCGGGCACCGGTACGCCTTCTCGCAAGAACAGCGTTACTTCAGGAGCTTCATCTGATTTGTAGATGCAAATTCTCACCGGCTCACATCCCTGTTAACAGCAAATATTGTGCACTGCAAAACAAGGGATGGCAAACATTCATTTGCCGGGTAAGTCAACGTTGGGCCGGTGTAGACCCGTGATCCTGAGGCGCACTCTGCCGCCCGATGCTGAGGACGGCGTCCGTCGGAAGGTCGAGGGGCGCGACGCCGGAGGTTCGGATGTTTTCACCTAAGTCGCCGGGGTTCATCACCTCGAGCATTCAAGAAACCTTTATGAAGCTCAGGGTTGAACTAGTTGCACCCCGCTCCAAATCCCGGCAACAGCAGTCGAAAAGGAGGGAGGCGCACATGGGCAACGCACAGATCGATCGCGTCGGTCGGGTGAGATCAGGCTTGGGTTTCATTCTCGTCCTCGTTTCCCTACTGTCCAGCCCTCAATCCTTCGCCGCACCCGCCGATATCGGCGGCCTGACGGTGAGCCTGCCCGATGCCGCTTCCGGCTGGAGGAAAGCCGGCAAGGGCAATCTGTTCATGCTGCAGAAGGATTTTCCGGAAACGGAGGATGACAAGCGCGGCAGTGCTCTGATCCAGATCACCAAGCCGCTCCCGGCGGCGCGCAATTCTCTGCAGGCCGGCATGAAGACCTTCGTCGCGACGCTTCCCGACATGGCGAAGGAAGATATCCTGATCAAGCATTATGGGGTCACGGTGAACGGCTACGACATCCGCGTGGAAGAACGCTGCTGCGTCCATCAGAAGAACGTGACCATTAACCAGATCGTCGTCGGCATCGCCGGCGACGAGCGGCAGACCTATCTGCAGCTCGTGTTGCTGAATGTGAACGGCGACAGAAGCAGTAGCGCCGAGGCCGATTTCGCAACCCTCGTGCGCTCGGTGAAGCTTGATCCTTCCGACAAGGATTTCGATCTCGTGCCGGCGAGCGATGACGGCGGGCTGGACGGCGTTTTCACCCATCTCGATACCGGTCTCCGGCCGAATGTCTTCGGTGGTATGGATTTCTATTCGGACAGCACGATCACCACGTTCGATCCGAAAGGGCTGTTCAGCACGGAACTGCCGAAGGGCGGCCGGAGCATTGCCGAACATTGCAGGGACACCCCGACCGATTGCGGCCTCTACAAGCTTGCCGGCGGCGGGTTTTTCTCCTCCGCCGGGTCGATCGAAATGCGCAGCGTCACCTCTGCCTACGGCACAATCGAGATCGAGACGAAACCATTCTCGAAAAAAGGCGAAGACCTGGAAATTGCCGACGCAGACTACCGCGCCGTGCCGCCATTTGATGAGGGTGCGACGCTCGACGGCGAATGGGTATCCACCTTCGCCTCGAGCGGCATGACCGCGACCTCGTCGGGATCGGTGGCGTCCAGCCATACGATGACGCTTCGTCGAAACGGTACTTTCGAACGTACAGGCTGGTCCGGCGCCTCGATGACGAACGAAATCGGCGGGTCGCAATCGGGCGTCACCACGTCAAGCAACCGGCCGGGCGCAAGCGGACGCTACAAGCTTTCTGGCTACCGTCTCGACCTGACCGATGCGAGCGGCAAGACGGAAAGCATGAGCATATTCGAGCCGGACAAAGGTTCCGACGGCCTTCTGGTGATCAACGGCAACAACTACCTGAAGGACGATGGGAAATAGAGAGGAAGCGCCCAAGCTATTGATACATTAGGCTTATATGGCGAGCGGTTGACCTCCCGGTCGGCTGGGAAGCCACCGTGGTTAGTCACTTCGAGTGATCTGCAATGCGCGAATCACTTGAAATCTGGCTCATGTCGCCAGCCGCCGCGATGGCGCTGAAACGGACGGTTTGGTTAAGCATTTGTAAATTGGTAACGAATCGAGGCATATAGTAACTGCGCAACTGAAGCGCTTTCGTTCAAAATTGCGCAGTTACTTGGGAAAAAGATCATGCAGCCGAGCCTTGCTCTTCAGGACGATCAAGAGCATCTCCCGTCGCTTCTGGCAACAGATGCGAAGGAGTTATCCTATCAACTTCAGCAGCATCAGGCAAAAATCTTTCCCCCGCTCTCGCAAAAGACCATCAGAACATTTTCGCCGGCGGAAGCTGCGGCCTTCATCGGTATCGGCGAAGGTTATCTCCGCCAGGTGGCCGCCGACGGCCATGGGCCCGATCCGCTCGCGAACGGACGGCGGCTTTACAGTGCAACCGATATGGATCGAATTCGCCGGGTCCTCGACGAGCGAAATGGAACGCCGAAATATGTGCCGGCTCGCAGGCCGGGGGAAAAGCTCCAGATCGTCTCGGTCATGAATTTCAAGGGTGGCTCGGGCAAGACCACCACCGCGGCCCATCTGGCGCAGTTCATGGCGCTGCGAGGCTACCGCGTGCTCGCCGTCGACCTCGATCCGCAGGCCTCCCTGTCCGCCTTGTTCGGCCATCAGCCGGAGTTCGACGTCGGAGAGGGCGAAACGATTTACGGTGCGATCCGATATGAGGAGCCGCGCCCCATCGCCGACATCGTGCGCGCCACCTACACGCCCAATCTGCATCTCATTCCGGGCAACCTCGAGCTGATGGAGTTCGAGCACGAGACCCCAAAGGCGATGGCGTCGGGTACGGCGGAGACGATGTTCTTTGCCCGCATCGGCGAGGTCCTGACGGAGATCGAAAGCCTCTACGACGTCGTGGTCATCGACTGCCCGCCGCAGCTGGGGTTCCTGACGATGTCGGCGCTCTGCGCGGCAACCTCGGTCTTGATCACGGTTCACCCGCAGATGCTGGATGTCATGTCGATGTCGCAGTTTCTGACGATGACGAGTGAGCTGATGTCGGTCGTCGAAAAGGCCGGCGGGCGTACCAGCTATGACTGGATGCGCTATCTCGTGACGCGGTTCGAACCGAACGACGGACCGCAAAGCCAGATGACCGGCTTCATGCGGGCGATCTTCGGCAATCGAATGCTCCACAACGCCATGGTGAAGTCGACGGCGGTCGCCGACGCCGGCGTCACCAAGCAGACACTCTACGAGGTCGAGCGGTCGCAGTTCACACGCGGAACCTACGATCGGGCACTGGAGTCGCTCAACCTCGTGAACGGCGAGATAGAGGCGCATATTCGCTCCACCTGGGGGAGGAAATAGATAGATGGCGCGCAAAAACCTCATCGAAATTTCCGCTCCGAATCCGGCAAGGGTGGACGCAATCGCACCGCGCGACAATCGTCCGATCGCCGGATTCGTGCCGCAGGAGCGCAGTGCCGCGCCGGTCGGCGGCATTACCAAGACTCTCGGCAACATTACCGAGAAAATGGAGCGGGCGAGTGAGCTGGAACGGCAGCTTGCCAGTGGCCAGACCATCGTCGAACTCGATCCCGGACTGATCGACGCTTCCTTCGTCAGCGATCGATTGGCGATCGACGCGGCCGAACTTGCGCAGCTTGTCGAGCAGATCCGCGAGCACGGGCAGCAGGTTCCGATCCTTGTCCGCCCGCATCCTGAAAGCAGGGGACGCTACCAGGTCGCCTACGGCCATCGTCGCCTGGCTGCCACCCGAGAAATTGGCATCAGGGTGCGTGCGGTCGTCCGCGATCTCACCGACGGTCAGCTGGTCGTCAGCCAGGGACAGGAAAACAGCGCTCGAACCAATCTCTCCTACATCGAGCGCGCACTCTTCGCATCGCGGCTCGAGGAACGCAGCTTTGGCCGCGATGTCATCATGGCGGCTCTCGGCGTGGACAAGGCGGCGCTGTCGAGAATGCTGATCGTCATACGACAGGTCCCCCTTGATCTCGTCAACGCCATAGGTGCAGCACCTGATATCGGCCGCCGGCGATGGTTGGAACTGGGCGAGCGGCTTGAGAAAGCCGACGTCAAGAAGATCATCGCGGAGTTGTCCGCGGACGACGCGCGCAAAATTTCGAGCGACGAGCGGTTTCAGCGGGCACTCGTTCTGGCAACGAAGAAGACTGCTGCGCCGAAGCCGGCGGTGGCCAAAGCCCAGGTTAGTGGCGTGCCTGTCATGATCAAGAAGACAGCATCCGGTGCGACCTTTATCTTCGACGGCAAGACCGCGCCCGGTTTTGATCAATTCGTCCAGGAGAGGCTGAAGGGCCTGTTCCAGGAGTTCAACAAGGACAGAGGAGCGTAGCGCGCAAAAGAAAAAGGCCCCCAACGACGACGCCGTGGAAGCCCTTCTCAGATCTTAAGCACATCGAGAATCGCATTTCCCCGAATCACAGTCAAGCGTCTTAGGCACCAAATTGGTGGATGGATTTCTTTTGCCTGAACGAAGGTGAAGGCGAATGGAGAGTGGATATGTGACGACGCCCTTTGGGCGGCGGCCGATGTCGCTTGGCATGCTGGCAAGCCAGCAACTGGCCGAGACCATCGAGCCGGGGATGAAACGCAGCAAATGGAAGCTGTTCAGGGCGATCTGCGAAGCGCGGCCGGCGCTTGGCGTCACCGATCGGGCGCTGACGGTGCTCGACGCGCTTTTGACCTTCTACCCTGACGACGAAATCTCCGAGGAAAAGGGACTGATCGTCTTCCCGTCGAATGCGCAGCTTTCGTTGCGCGCTCGTGGCATGACGCCGGCAACCCTCAGGCGGCATCTTGCCGTCCTGGTCGAGGCCGGCCTGATCCTGCGCAAGGACAGCCCGAATGGAAAGCGTTATGCGCGCCGCGACAGGGCAGGGGCTATCGGCGATGCCTTCGGCTTCAGCATCGCACCGCTTCTGGCGCGTGCTGTCGAAATCGAAAGCCTGGCTGCTCAGGCGGTTGCCGACCGGGAGCTGTTACGGGTGACCAGGGAACGCCTGACGCTGTGCCGGCGGGACATTTCCAAATTGATCACGACAGCGCTCGAAGAAAGGGTTTCCGGTGATTGGGAAGGGATTTCGACAATGTTTCGAACGCTTCTCGCCCGAATTCCACGGGTGGCGACCGCCGAAGACCTGGCACCGCTGCTCGACGAGATGGGGATGCTGCGCGCAGAGGTCGTCAACATGCTGGAAAGACGGATAAAAACAAAAAAAATAGACGCCAATGAGTCTCAAATTGAGCATCACAAACAGAATTCAAATCCCGACTCCATTTATGAACTTGAACCAAGCTTCGAAACGAAGCAGGGCGAAAAGGCAGCGGTCGATAACAACCCGAACGCCGGGCCGCTGGAGGAGCGAAGATTGAAACAGCAAAAGCCTTCCGTCGGGATGAACAACAGGGCGGGAGGCGCGGCCGATCCAGGCGCCGGACCAGGCCTGAAATCCTTCCCGCTCGGCCTCGTCCTCCAGGCCTGCCCCAGTATTCTCGACTATGGGCTCGGCGGAACCATCGGTAATTGGCGAGACCTGATGTCGGCCGCCGTCGTCGTGCGCTCGATGCTCGGCGTCAGTCCCTCGGCCTATGAGGAAGCCTGCTCGGGCATGGGGCCGGAAAACGCCGCCACCGTGATCGCCTGCATCCTGGAAAGGGGAGGGCACATCAACTCGCCCGGCGGTTATCTCAGAGATCTGACCCGAAGGACCGAAAAGGGCGAGTTTGCAATCGGCCCGATGCTGATGGCGCTCGTGCGGGCGAATGGGCCGACGGCGAGGCATGCCAGTTGATCGTGAGAAAGCGACTGCCTCGACATTCTTGTAGCAGTGCGCAATCACCTCTTTACAGCTAACATGTTAGTTTGCTACATCTGATCCGTTCATTGGGAGGAAGCATATTTGACACAAAAATTCGGGCTCTCGGTTGCTCTTGCCACGCCGTTCGACAGCAATGGCGATATCGCGATCGAGGCGATGATCGAGCAGGCACGGCGCAGCCTCGCGGCCGGCTGCTCGAGTGTGACCCTGTTCGGGACGACGGGTGAAGGCTCTTCCCTCGGCACCCAGGAACGTGAGCGTATCCTCGCTTCCATGCTCGACAGTGGGATAGCCGCAAAGCAGATCATCGTCGGTGTGCTGGTCGACGCTGCCGAGGATGCGGCGATGCAGACCGGTCATGCGCTCTCCAAGGGAGCCCGCAATATCCTTCTTGCGCCACCGTCCTATTTCAAGAACGTGAGTGACGACGGCGTCTTCCAGTGGTTTTCGGCTGTTTTCGCTATTCTGGGCGACAAGGCGCGAGACATAATCGTCTACAACATTCCTTCGGTCACCATGGTTCCGCTGAGTGTATCGCTAATCGGCCGGCTACGAACCGCCTTTCCCAATGTCGTTACGGGCGTCAAAGATTCCTCCGGCGACTGGCCTTTTACGGAAAAGCTGCTGAAGGCGCATGGCGATCTCGTCATCCTGGTGGGCGACGAACGTCACCTAGCGAAGGGCGTGCGGCTTGGCGGCCAGGGTGCGATCTCCGGCATGGCGAATTTCGTACCTCGCGAAGTCAAGCTGATGGCGGAAGAGGGCAAAGACGATTCTCGCATAGAGGATTTCGTGGCCGAATTGTTGAAATTTCCGGTGACCGCTGCCGTGAAAGCGATGGTCGCTCACTTGACGTCGGATGAAATCTGGCTTGCGGTTCGCCCACCACTCGTTTCAATATCCGACGAAGGGCAGGCGCAACTCGCTCTTGCGTTCGACACTCTTTTCCGCTCGAAGGCGGCATAGGTCGGAGATGTTTCTGGGAGAGGCGATGGACGGAACGGACGAGCAGCCGACACTGCGGGAAAAGGCGTATGAGAGCTTCACACGCCATCTTCTTGCGCGTGACGTGCGCCCCGGCCAGTTCGTTTCGCAGCGGCGCCTCGTCGAGCTGACAGGGCTGACGCTTGGCGCCATCCGCGAACTCATCCCGAGGCTCGAAGCCGAAGGTCTGATCAAGACGGTGCCCCAGCGGGGGTTGCAGATCGCGCATATCGACCTGAACCTCATTCGCGAGGCGTTCCAGCTGCGCGTCTTCCTGGAGAAGGAAGCGGTCGCGCTTTTCACCCGCTCCGCGTCTGACGAGACGGTCGCCGGGCTTGTGAAGCAGCATCGGGATATCGCCGACGCCATTCGAAATGGCGATGGATCGCACGAATTGGAAGTACACGCGCAAGCTGTCGATTGGGGCATGCATGACGCCTTTATCGATGCTTTGGGAAATACCATCATCTCGAACGCCTACCGGGTGAACTCGATCAAGATGCGCCTGATCAGTCAGGACCGTTTTCGCATCGATGGTCACGTCGGACCTGTCATGGTTGAGCACCTGAAGGTGCTCGAGGCAATCGAACGACGATCGGCGGAGGACGCCGTCAACAGCCTTGTCGCACATATCAATCATGCAAGAGATCGTGCGCTCAGGATATAATCGGAAATAAACAGCCGGGGATGAGGAGATCGCCGGCAAAAGGAGGAGGAATCACATGTCATCGTTTTTGAACCCGACGAGACGCGGCTTTCTGGCAGGTACGGCCGCTTTTGGCGCCAGCAGCATGCTCGGCGTCCGGTTTGCATCGGCTGCCGTCGATTGGAAGCGCTTTGCCGGCACGACGCTTGAAGTCAACCTGGTCAAGAGCCCGCGCAGCGAAATACTTCTGAAGTACCTGTCCGAATTCGAGGAGCTCACCGGCATCAAGGTCAATGCCGAAGCGACACCCGAACAACAGCAGCGCCAGAAAACGACCATCGAGCTGAGCTCCGGCAAGCCGAGCTTCGATGTCGTGCACATGAGCTATCATGTCCAGAAGCGGCAGTTCGAAAAGGGCGGCTGGCTTGCCGATATCGGCGGGTTTCTCAAGGACCCCTCGCTGACCGACCCGTCTCTGGTTGAAACCGACTTTGCCGAAGCCGGCCTGACTTTCGCCAAAGATCCGGACGGCGTTCTGCGTTCGCTTCCATTCTCGGTCGATTACTGGATCATCTACTGGAACAAGACGCTGTTCGAGAAGAAGGGGCTGGCCTACCCGACGACGTTTGAAGAACTCGCCAGTGCTGCGGAAGCGCTCACCGATCCTTCGAGCAACACCTACGGCTTCGTCGCCCGCGGCCTGAAGAACGCCAATACGCCGGTCTGGACGTCGCTGCTGCTCGGCTATGGTTCGAGCCCGCTCGGCCCTGATGGCAAGCTGCGCACGACATCGCAAGAAGCGATCGATGCAGCCAAGCTGTATCAAAAGCTGATGACCAAGACCGCCCCTCCCGGCGTCTCCGGCTTCAACTGGGCCGAGGCGCAGTCGGCCTTCCTGCAGGGCAAGATCGGCATGTGGCTGGACGGCGTCGGTTTTGCGCCGCCGATCGAGAATCCGGAAAAGTCGCGCGTCGTCGGCCAGGTCGGTTACGGCATCATGCCGAAAGGTCCGAAGGCACAGGCCGCGGGCACCTTCGGCGACGGGCTCGGCGTCGTCGCGGCAAGTCAGAAGAAAGAAGCCGGCTACCTCTTCTGCCAATGGGCGATTTCGCATGAAATGGGCGCACGTCTGCTGCAGGCCGGCGCCGGCGTTCCTTTCCGCCAGTCCGTCCTCGAGGATGCGAAGGTCCGCGAAGGCGTCAAGATGCCGGGCGCCTGGCTTGATGCCGTTGTCGGTTCCGGCAAGATCTCGCAGCTCGCGCTGCCGGTCATCATTCCGGTCACCGAGTTCCGCGACGTCTATGGTGTCGGTCTCACCAACATGATCGGCGGCGCCGATCCCGAAACCGAGCTGAAGGCAGCGACGGCACAGTTCGAACCCGTCCTGGCGAAAAGCGAGGGATAATGGCCTCGACAAGCATCGAAACGGCCGCAGTGGCCAAGACGTCGAAAGGAAGGAGCAAACCGGATCGGTTTGCTCCCAACTACTGGCCTTTCGTCATCCCGGCGCTCATCGTCATTGCGGCCGTCATCGTTTTTCCATGGGTGTTTACCCTTTGGATGAGCGTCAACAGCTGGACGCTTGGCCAGTCCCAGGTCTTTGCGGGACTGGACAACTATGCCCGCCTGGTCGTGGACATGCGCTTCTGGGACTCGCTGTGGCATACGGTGCTCTATACGACGCTCTCCGTGGTGGCGCCCCTTTTCCTAGGGACGCTCGCCGCGCTGATCTTCGATACGCAATTTCCGCTGCGCGGCCTTCTGCGTGGCATATTCGTGATGCCGATGATGGCGACGCCCGTCGCCATCGCCCTCGTCTGGACGATGATGTTCCACCCGCAGCTCGGCGTCCTCAACTATCTTCTCTCCCTCATCGGCATCGGCCCGCAGGAGTGGATCTATAATCAGAACAGCGTCATCCCATCGCTGGTGCTGGTCGAGACTTGGCAATGGACGCCGCTTATCATGCTGATTGTGCTCGGCGGTCTGGCGGCGGTTCCACGCGAGCCCTATGAAAGTGCCGAAATCGACGGAGCCAATGTCTGGCAGAAATTTCGCTATCTGACGCTGCCGATGATCGCGCCATTCCTGATGATTGCCGTGATGATCCGCAGCATCGATGCGGTGAAAAGTTTCGACATCATTTACGCCATGACCCAGGGCGGCCCGGGCACGGCGTCGGAAACGATCAACATCTATCTCTACAACACTGCTTTCGCTTACTACGATATTGGCTATGGATCTGCGATGGCGGTTGTCTTTTTCATCCTCATCGTCCTGCTCGCCTTCGTCCTGATGATGCTGCGGCAGCGCGCGAACTGGTCCGACGGGGAGGCACGCTGATGAAGCGCAAGACGCTCGATCGCATCGGCTTGCTGTTTGTTGCCCTGGTGATGATATCGCCGGTCGTCCTGTTCTTCCTCTGGATGATCTCGCTGTCGCTGAAATATGAAATCGACAACGGCGCTTATCCGCCGATCTTCATCCCGGAGCGCTTTGCCTGGTCGAACTATCTGAAGGTTTTCGAGGAGAACAACTTCTTCCTCTATCTCTGGAATTCGGTGCTGGTGACCGGTGCCGCCACGCTTCTGGCGCTGCTGATCGGCGTACCGGCCGGATATGGCATCGCGCGCCTGAAGGCTGAGAAGTCTGCGTTGGTCATCATGATCGCGCGCATGACGCCCGGCCTTTCCTTCCTGATCCCGCTCTTCCTGCTGTTCCAGTGGCTGAATCTGCTCGGCACGCTGCTGCCGCAGATCATTATCCATCTCGTCGTCACTGTGCCGATCGTCGTGTGGATCATGATCGGTTATTTCGAGACGACGCCGATGGAGCTGGAAGAGGCTGCAAGCATCGACGGCGCAACACCCTGGCAGGTTTTCCGGCTGGTCGCCTTGCCGATCGCCAGGCCAGGCATTGTCGTCGCCTTCATCCTCTCGGTCATCTTCTCGTGGAACAACTTCGTCTTCGGCATCGTGCTCGCCAGTCGCGAGACGCGCACGCTCCCCGTCGCCGTCTACAACATGCTCTCATTCGAACAGGTCAGTTGGGGTCCGCTGGCGGCGGCGGCATTGATTGTCACCTTGCCGGTGCTGATATTGACGGTGTTCGCGCAACGGCAGATCGTAGCGGGCCTGACGGCCGGCGCCGTCAAGTGAGCGGGTGAGAC
Organism: Rhizobium sp. WYCCWR 11128; assembly: GCF_013416305.1. Lineage (NCBI taxonomy): Bacteria > Pseudomonadati > Pseudomonadota > Alphaproteobacteria > Hyphomicrobiales > Rhizobiaceae > Rhizobium > Rhizobium sp. WYCCWR 11128. The sequence goes on along the minus strand of NZ_JACCEZ010000006.1, from coordinate 198,693 downwards.
TACGGTTTTGACGACTTCTTCTATTTCTATCTTCGACCCGCCTCCCGGTCAGGCGCGCCGCGTTTTGTGTGTCGGCGCGGCGGTTATGGACACCCTGTTTCGTGTACGCTCGCTACCGACTGGCCAGGGCAAAATCCTGCCTTACGATATGCTGCAGGTCGCCGAGGGCATGGCATCGAGTGCTGCCTTTGCAGTCGCCCGGCTGGGCGGCAATGCCAGCCTCTGGGGTGCAGTCGGCGATGATTCCACTGGCGAACGCATCATTGCCGACCTCAGCGATAGCGGCATAGACACGAGCGGCATGCTGCGCGTGGAAGGCGCCCGCTCGGCCATCTCGACCATCCTTGTCGATGATTATGGCGAGCGCTTGATTGTGCCTTTCTACGATGCGGGTCTGCATGAAACGGTTAAGCCGGTCACCAGACAGGACGGTTCTTCTTTCGATGCGGTGCTGGTCGACGTCCGATGGCCGAAGCTTGCACTGCGGACGCTGTTGGCCGCCCGGGAGGCGGGCAAGCCGGCCATTCTCGATGGCGATGTCGCAGGCGATGGCGTGATCGAGATGCTTGCACCGGCGGCCAGCCACATCGTATTCTCGCAGCCGGCCGCCGAGCGCCTTGCGAGTGCAGCCGAGCTGGTGAAGGTCGTCGGCCTTCTGAAGCGAAAGTTCGAGCATGCCTTCATCAGCGTCACGGCTGGCGAAAACGGCTGCTTCTGGTTCGATGACCGAACCGGCGAAGTTGTCCATCTTGTCGCTCCGAAGGTGAGGGCCGTCGATACGCTCGCAGCCGGCGATATCTTCCATGGCGCTTTCGCGTTGGCTATCGCCGAAGGCATGCCGATCGAAGAGGCGATGCGCTTGTCATCCATGGCGGCGGCGCTCAAATGCCAGGTTTTCGGCGGTCGCACCGGCGCGCCCACCAGAGCCGAAGTCTGCAGGATGCTGCAAAATTGGGACCCGCCGGTGGCGACGATGAGAGGTCCCAATTGGAAGAGGTCGGAAGGCCGATAAAGTGATCACAACGGGAGAGTTGTGAAGATCCGGGCAGCAACGGCCGTTAACGGTGAACGCCATGGAGGCGTTCATTGGATCACGCTTGCGCTGTCACCCAAAGGCGACCAAGCCCATGCGGCCAGTTATACGGCGCTTAATCCATATCCCCGACCTAAGAACAGCGCACCTCGAACCTGATGCTGTCGCCAGCATTGCGCCAACCCAGCACGGGTGATCGTCGGTCGCGGCTGGCAATCAAATGTTCATTTGAACATTTCATTCTTGCAAAGTGAAACTCGCCTGTTACCATCGGGCTCACGTTCGTAGCGGGAGGCTTCGGACCGACAACAAGTGGGAGTGAGGATGAACAAGATCGCTTTTTTCCTGTCCGCAGGATTGACCAGCCTATCGTTATCCGTTCCGGCAATGGCAGCCACGAAGATCCAGTGGTGGCACGCGATGGGCGGCGAGAATGGCGCGAAGCTTGAACAGATCGCCAAGGGGTTCAACGCATCTCAATCTGACTACGAGATCGTCCCGGTCTTCAAAGGCACTTATGACGAGACGCTGACGGGCGCCATTGCTGCGTTCCGCGCCAACCAGCAGCCCGCAATCGTGCAGGTCTACGAAGTCGGCACCGGCACCATGATGGCAGCACAGGGCGCGGTCTATCCCGTTTACCAGTTGATGAAGGACGAAGGAGAGGCCTGGGACCAGAGCAAATTCATTGCTCCGGTCGTCGGTTACTACTCGGACACCAGCGGCAACGTTCTGTCCTTGCCGTTCAATTCCTCGACGCCGATCATGTATTACAACAAGGATGTCTTCAAGAAGGCGGGGCTTGATCCGGAGACGCCGCCGAAAACATGGGCGGACGTTGAAGCCTTTTCGCGGACGATCATGAAGTCCGGCGCAGCCAAATGCGGCTTCACCAGCGCCTGGATCTCGTGGATCCAGACTGAGAACCTGAATGCGCTGCACGATAAGCCGTATTCCACAAAGGCCAACGGTTTTGGCGGCTTGGACGCAGAATTCACCTTCAACAATGATCTCACGATCCGCCATTGGGGCAACCTGAAGAAGTGGCAGGACGAGGGGCTCTTCAAATTCGGAGGACCTGGCGGCGGCGATAACGCTCCTCCGATGTTCTATTCTCAGGAATGCGCGATGTACATGAACTCGTCCGCCGGTCGGGCAGGGGTCATCAACAACGCAAAGGCTTTCAAGGTCGGTTTTGCGCCGCTTCCCTACTATGACGACGTTATTCCGCAGCCGCTCAACTCGATTATCGGCGGCGCCACGCTCTGGACGCTGAAGGGTCGCCCGGAAGAGGAATACAAAGGTGTCGCGAAGTTCTTCACTTACCTGCAGAAGCCGGACGTTCAAGCCGATTGGCATCAGTTCTCGGGCTACCTGCCGATAACCGAGGCTGCCTATAAGCTGGGCCAGGATCAGGGCTATTACGAGAAGAATCCCGGAGCAGATATCGGTATTAAGCAGCTGACGCGGGTGACACCCACCGACAATTCCAAGGGCATCCGGTTCGGCAACTACGTCCAGGTGCGTGGCATCATCGACGATGAGTTTGCGGCCTTGCTGGGCGGGAAGAAGACGGCGAAGGAAGCAGTTGATTCCGTGGTCGCACGAGGCAACGAACAGCTTCGCGATTTCCAGTCCGCCAACTAATGGGCTCCGCGACGGGGGCTGGTGAAAGACCGGCCCCCGTTTCCCATCCGTCAGTGTGAGGGCCCATGCAAACCAAACGGACCGTATTTCCCAACAAGCTTTTGCCTTACCTGCTCATCGCTCCCCAAATTTTCGTGACGGTGGTCTTTTTCCTCTGGCCTGCGGCAACTGCATTCTGGCAATCTTTCCTGCGCCAGGACGCCTTCGGTTTCAAAACGAGCTTCGTCTGGTTCGAAAACTACCGTCGGCTCTTCGCCGATCCGATCTACATCAATGCCTTTGGCCACACGCTCATCTTCGCCATTCTCGTGACGGTGCTATCAACGTCAATTGCGCTGCTCCTGGCTGCAGCGGCAATGCGTGTATTGCGCACCTCTCGAATTTATTCGACCTTGCTCATTTGGCCATATGCCGTCGCCCCCGCGATCGCCGGCATTCTTTGGTGGTTCATGTTCAATCCGTCGATCGGTATCGTCGCGTATATGTTGCGAGCGATGGGGATCAACTGGAACCATCTGATCAATCCCGATGATGCCATGGTTCTGATCGTGATCGCGGCGACGTGGAAACAGATTTCCTATAACTTCTTGTTTTTCTTGGCTGCGCTGCAATCCGTCCCGCGCTCGCTTCAGGAAGCCGGGGCCATTGACGGAGCCGGGCCGATGAAGCGTTTCTGGACGATCGTGTTCCCGTTGATCTCACCGACGACCTTCTATCTGATTGTCATCAATATCGTTTACGCGATGTTCGATACTTTCGGCATCATTCATGCGACCACCCAGGGCGGACCGGCGCGTGCAACCGAGATCCTTGTCTACAAGGTCTATTTCGACGGCTTCATCGGACTGAATTTGGGCTCGTCGGCGGCGCAGTCGGTCATTCTCATGGTGATCGTCATCGCTCTGACCGCGGTCCAATTCCGCTTCATCGAACGCCGCGTGCAATATTGAGGAATCCCGAGGATGGTTGAAAATCGCCCTTTCCTGAATTTCCTGGCGCACCTTGTCCTCATCATTGGCGTCACGATCGTCGTATTTCCGGTCTACGTGGCTTTCATCGCATCGAGCCACGGCCCAAACGACTTCCTGTCAGGCGTCGTGCCGCTGACACCGGGAAGCCATATCATCGAGAACTATTCGACGATGCTGTCGTCGGGAATGACAAGCTCCGGGGCGCCGCCGATCGGGCCGATGATGATCAACTCGCTGATCATGGCGGTTGGCGTCGCCGTCGGGAAGATCGTCATTTCGATCCTTTCGGCCTTTGCCATCGTCTATTTCCGGTTTCCGTTCCGGACCTTGGCATTCTGGATGATCTTCATCACCCTGATGTTGCCGGTCGAGGTGCGCATCGTGCCGACTTATAAGGTCGTCGCCGACCTTGGAATGCTGAACAATTACGGCGGCCTCATCATTCCGCTGATAGCATCGGCAACCGCAACCTTCCTGTTTCGTCAGTTCTTTCTGACAGTCCCTGACGAACTGATGGAGGCTGCCCGTGTCGATGGAGCAGGGCCGATGAAGTTCTTCCGCGATATTCTGCTGCCGCTGTCGATCACCAATATCGCGGCGCTCTTCATCATCCTCTTCGTGCTCGGCTGGAACCAGTATCTCTGGCCGCTCATCATAACGACCGACCAGAGCTTCTATACCGTCGTGATGGGAATCCAGCGCATGGCAGCGGTTGCCGATGCCGAGCCGCGCTGGAACCTCGTGATGGCAGCGGTCATTCTGGCGGCCCTGCCACCTGTCCTCGTCATCGTCGCCATGCAACGCCTTTTTGTCAAAGGCCTGGTCGAAACGGAGAAATGAAATGGCAACGATCAACATCATCGACGTCAAGAAGAATTATGGTGCCGTTCCGGCGGTCAAAGGCATCAACCTGTCTGTTGCGGATGGCGAACTCATCGTGCTCGTCGGCCCGTCCGGCTGTGGCAAGTCAACTTTGCTTCGCATGATTGCCGGGCTGGAAACCATCAGCGAGGGCCATGTCGAGATTGCCGGCCGCGATGTCAACAAGGCAGAGCCCGCCGACCGCGATATCGCCATGGTCTTTCAAAATTACGCGCTTTATCCGCATATGACCGTGCGCGGAAATCTCGAATATGGTTTGAAAAATCGCGGCACCGAACGGGCGGAAATCAACCGCCGTGTGGCGGAGGCGGCCGAGATCCTCGAAATCGGGCCGATGTTGGATCGTAAGCCTCGCGAACTGTCCGGCGGGCAACGCCAGCGTGTTGCGATGGGGCGCGCCATCGTTCGCGAGCCGGCCGCATTCCTTTTCGATGAGCCTCTGTCCAATCTCGATGCCAAATTGCGGGTACAGATGCGCGTTGAAATACGCCGGCTGCAACGGCGCCTGAAGACCACCAGCATCTATGTCACCCATGACCAGCTTGAAGCGATGACGCTGGCAGACCGGCTGGTCGTCATGAACGGAGGACTTGTCGAACAGGTCGGCACGCCCGTGGCGGTCTACGATCGCCCGGCGAGTTTGTTTGTCGCCAGCTTCATCGGCTCACCGCCTATGAATCTTGTGCCGATCGACGTCCTCAGGGCAGCCGACAGCGAAAGTGCCCTGGCATTGCCAGCCGGCACCGACATGGTCGGTCTTCGCCCAGACGCGCTGCTCGTCACCAAGCCGGTTGAGCCTTCCGTTCGTCTCAATGCAACGGTCGAGTTGCTCGAGCCAATTGGGGGAGAAAGCCATCTGCATGTGCGATTGGGTGGGAGCCAGCAGACGGTCGTCCTGACCGTACCGGGGCGTCCGGATTTTGCCGAGAACGCAAATGTCGACGTCTTCGCACGTGTCGGCGCGATGCACCCTTTCAACAGCGATACCGGAAAACGCACCGATTGACTCCGGTTTATTATTTCTCCATCCCACCCAGAAGACGACGAAAGTGATGAGACGATGACGACCGTAGAGCCGCGATCCGGCCCGAGACGCAGTGAAGTTCAGGCGCATCGAGGCGCCTCTGCCATAGCGCCCGAGAATACCATTGCCGCTTTCCGGGCGGCCGCTGAACAAGGCGCGGAGTGGGTCGAACTCGACGTTGCACTTCTTGCCGACGGTACGCCGGTCGTCATCCACGACGTTTCTATCGATCGCTGTTCCTCGTCAAAGGGAAATCTTGCCGACCTCACCGCATCGGATCTCGAAGCCATCGACGCGGGCTCATGGTTCAGCCCTAAATTCAAAGGCGAACCACTGCCAACGCTGGCCCGCGTTGTTTCGGCGCTTGGCGAACTCGGCCTCAACGCCAATGTCGAGATCAAGCAGCATGCCCATCACAAGTCACTCGACCAACTGGTCAAAGTCGTTGATGAACATCTGAAGGCGCGGGCGGCGCACACCAAGATCATGATCTCGAGCTTTGATGCCGCTGCGTTGAAGGGAATGCACGAGATTGTTCCAAGCTACGAGCTCGCCATGCTGTGGAGCAAGTTGCCTGCGGATTGGCTGGATGTCCTTCGGTCGATTCCCGCAAAGACCATCCATCTCGACTACAAGGCACTGAGTATCGGGTTTCTCGAGGAGGCCGTGCGTCGCGGCATCTCGGTGCGGGCGTGGACCTGCAACGATCCCAGGCGGCTCGCATCTTTCTGGGATGTTGGTTTGACCGGTGTGATAACAGACGACCCCAGTGTCTACCTCACGTAAGGAGCGGCGATGGGGCAGCGGATCATATCGAGCCGACAACGTGAGATCCTCGCGCTGATCGAAGCGGAAGGTGTTCAGTACATCGAGGAGCTGGCGCGCCGGTACGATTTGACGACGCAGACGATCCGTCGCGATATCAATGCATTATGCGATCTCGGGCACGCGCGGCGCTTCCACGGCGGCGTCGACCTACCGGTCGAGGGCAGCAACATCTCGCTCAATGCCCGCGCCCAGCTCAATCGGCGGGCCAAGCGGCTGATCGCCAAGCGCGTCGCTTCCGATATAGGTGCAGAGGCGACAGTGTTCCTGGGGATCGGCAGCACGGTTCGGTTCGTTGCAGAGGCGTTGCGTGATCACCAGGGTCTGACGGTGATCACCAACAACATCCACGTCGCTTTGAGCCTTTGCGACGCGCCGAGTGTCGAGGTCCATTTGACGGGCGGTCTTTTGCGTCACGACGATCGCGACGTGGTGGGCACGGATGTGATCAAGTTCGTCGAAAAATTCTATGCGACTTACGCAGTCGTCGGCGCAGGCGCTTTAAGCCCGCTCAACGGTCTGATGGACTTCAGCTATAGCGAAGCCCAAATCACCAATGCCCTCCTTGAGAATTCGCAAACGCAGATTCTGGCCGCCGACGTCAGCAAGTGGACGCGAAACGCTTCCGTGCGTGTGGCGCCATTCAGCAAACTCACCCGTTTTTACACCGATCGGCTGCCTGGCGAAGCGGCCGCCATCAATGCCCTCGCCGAGAGCGGCTTGGACGTGGTCACATGCAGCGAGGACATGACATGAGCTACGTAGACCTGGCGCCATCAGCTCGTGAGTTACAGGATGTGCGCTACCTGTTCACCGACATCGACGATACCCTGACCACCGAAGGCAAGCTTCTGCCGCAAACCTACGAAGCTCTCTGGGATCTCAGCCGGGCGGGTATTGCCGTCGTGCCGGTTACGGGCGGCTCCGCCGGTTGGTGCGAACATATCGTTCGTGCCTGGCCGGTGGCCGCAGTCATCGGCGAAAGTGGCGCATATTGTGTCACCCGTCGGGACGGTGCAGTCGTCTTCGACTATTGGGAGGACGCCGCCCTCCAGACCGAGCGCCAGCGTCAGCACCTCCAGGCAATCGAAGAGCTGGTCTCGCGAAGGGGCGCGGCGTTCAGAATTGCCCACGACCAGGTCTTTCGGCTGGCGGACGTCGCGATCGATATTCAGGGTCACGACCCGCGTGAGGTCGAGGATCTCGCATCCAGTATAAAAGCCATTGGCGGAACGGTTGCGATCAGCTCCATTCACATCAACACTTGGATCGGTGATTACAACAAGCGCTCGATGAGCGAGCGCGTTTTAACCGAGATGTTTGGTGTCGATCCCGATGAAACAGCCGCTGTGACCGCCTTCGTCGGTGACTCTCGAAATGATGCACCGATGTTTGGCTTTATCCGCAACTCCTTCGGGGTCAACAACATCATCCCGGTTCTTTCACAATTGCAACACGCGCCGAAATGGGTCTCCTCGCAGCCCGCCGGGCTTGGCTTTGCCGATATTGCCCAAACAATCTTGAACGCGGCTGGCGCAGGTTCTGAGACGTCTCATCAGCTTTTGACCGAGCCGGCGGTCATGCCCGCCAGGAAGTAGCGCTGAGCAACCAGGTAAAGGACCAGAAGGGGAAGGGAACCGAGTACGCTCATCGCCATCATTTCGTTCCATTCGAAAGCGTGCTGGCCCATCAGAAGCTGGATGCCGATCGGCACGGTTCTGAGGTCCATCGATTTCGTCAGCGTCAGCGCAAAGAGGAATTCGTTCCAGGCCAGCAGGAAGGTGTAGACCGCCGTGGCGACGATCCCGGGGATGGAAACGGGAACGATGACGCGCCAGAGCGCCGTCCAGCTTGAGCCGCCGTCGACAAGGACGGCCTCATCCAGCTCTTTCGGCAGGGTATTGAGATAGCCTGTCATCAGCAGGACGGCGTAAGGCAGGGTGAAGACCATGTAGGTGAGGATCAGCGCCAGATAGGTATCGAAGATCCTGAAGGCGACCACCATTCCGAAATAAGGGATGAGAAGGGTGATCGGCGGAACGGTCTGGGTGCTGATGATGAAGATATTCAAGGTGTTCTTGAAACGGAACTGGTAGCGGCTGAAGCCGTAGGCGGTCACGATCGCGACGACCAGGGTCAGGGCGGTGACGACGCCGGCGACGAAGTAACTGTTGATGAAGAACCGCACTTTCACTGGATCGTTGAAAATCGTCAGATAGGCGGCCACCGTAAAATCATCCGGCAACAGCCGCGGCGGAAGCGCGAAGATTTCCGTATTCGACTTCAGCGAACTGAAAAACATCCACACGATCGGAAAGGCCGAAAAGACGAGGCCGATCGCCAGGCCGAGATAGGTCAGGATGGTCGGCAATACCGAGCTCTTGAAGGAACGCTTTGCCATGGATCACCTGCGCTGCTGGTGTTTGATGTAGAAGTAGGTGACGCTCATCGAGATGATGAGGATGATCATTGCGCTCGCCGAAGCCAGCGAGAATTCATACTGGGAGAAGGCGAGCTTGTAGGTGAAGGTGGAGAGCACTTCCGTCGAATAGATCGGGCCGCCGCCCGTCGTCATCCATACCAGCGGAAAAACCTGCATCGTCCAGATGAAATCGAGAAGCGCGATGCTGATGATGATCGGCATCAGCTGCGGAATGGTGATGTACCAGAATTTTTGGAGTCCGTTGGCGCCGTCGATGCCGGCCGCCTCGTAAAGCTCCTTCGAAATGCCCTGGAGGCCGGCGAGCAGGCTGACCATGTAAAGCGGATAACCCGCCCAGATGTTTGCGAAGGTCAAAGCATGAATGGCCGTGCGCGTCGACGAAAACCACTCGACCTTGAAGTTGATGATATGGAGCGCCATCAGCACGCTGTTGACGACGCCGTTCGGGTCGAGCAGCAGGCGCCAGATGATGGCGATGATGACGGCGGTGAACAGCCAGGGCAGGATGAAGAGCACACGCAGGATGCTGCGAATAAGCGGATCGACGCGGTTGGTGTTCAACAGCAGCGCAAAGGCCAGGCCGATGATGAAGTGGAAGACGACGCTCATGATCGTGAAATAAAGCGTCTGTACGACCGACTGCCAGAAGACCGGATTCTCGAAGATCGTCATATAATTCTGGACGCCCGCGAAGGCAGCGTCCTTTTTCATGATGGCGCCGTCCATCAGTGAATATTTGAAGACCATCACCATGGGAAACAGCATCAGTAGGACAAGCAGCAGGGTCGCCGGCGACACGTAGAAATACGGCACCAGCTTCCTCAGGGTGCTGTAACGAAGCCATCCTTTTCTTCGCGCTTTGGCTTGCGCAGCGACCAGAGCCGTAGCCGAATGATTCATGAGCTGTGACTTTCTATTCTGCCGAAATTTGACGACTTGCACCGGCAGCGCCTGGTTGCGCTGCCGGTGATCCGTGAAAGCGACGTGCTTAGAACTTCGCCAGCCAAGCCTTCTCGGTATTGGCAGCAGCTTCCTTGGCTGACTGCCCGCCGTCGAACATCTTCTGAACTTCGACGTTCATGTCGCGCATCAGCTCTTCGGCAACCGGAAGGCCGACGAATTCGTTTGCAGGATAACCGCTCTGGAAGATTTTGAAGGCTTCCGCGAAGATCGGGTCCGAGGCCACGAAGTCCGGCTTGGCATGGACGTTGCCGGGGAAGGCATTGGCAATCGAGACGAGACGGCCGTTGACATCAGGGCTCATCAGGTATTCGACGAGCTTCCAGGCTTCTTCCTTGTGCTGGCTGCCCTCGCTGATGCCGATGCCCCAGGAGGCATAGGGCATGCCGCGCTTGCCGGTGTAGCCGTCCGTGGCCGGCAAAGCGGAGATGCCGAAATTGAGCTTCGGATTACGCTCGCGGATGAGGTTCACATGGGCGAGGGAGTCGACCATCATGCCGACGCGGCCATTAACGAATTCCTCGACCTTGTCCTGTTCCTTCTTGGCAAAAATGCCGGGGGAAATAACGCCTTCCTTGTTGAGGGAGGCGATATAGTCGAGTGTGCCGACGACTGCGTCATTTTCGAGGTCAGGCTTGCCGTCCTTCAGCATCGAGGCGCCGGAGGCCCAGACCCAAGACATGACGTCGTTCTGGATTCCGCTCGGAGACTGCAGCGATAGCGGCAGGACCCAGCCGTACTGGTTCTTCGAGGCGTCGGTCATCTTCTTTGCGGCTTCGGCAAATTCCGTGCGCGTCGTCGGCAGCTTGTCGACGCCGGCGGCCTTGGCGATATCGAGGTTCACGAAGACGGGGTAGACGAAGGATGCCAGCGGGAACATCACGCTCTTGCCATCGACCTTGACGATATCGGTGATCTGGCTTTTGTCGTATTTCGCCTTCTCCATCAGTTCGTCCATGGAGGCGATCGCGCCCTGCTTGGAGAGCCCGTTTACCCAGGCACCATCCAGGCCCACCACGTCGCTGAGCGTTCCCGAGGCGGCGCCGACGACGATCTGGTCACGCGTCGTGGCATAGGGGCCGCTGACCAGCGTCACCTTGATGCCGGGATTTTTGGCTTCGAAATCGTTCATAATGCCGCGCAAGGCGCCGGACGGCATTTCGGGTTCCCACCATTGAATGAACTCGATGGTGGTGTCGGCAAACGCCGATGTGGCGCAGAGCGCCCATACCGCTACGGCAGCCCGCATCGTCACGCCGAATTTTCTGATATTCATCTGTGCCTCCCAAAGATTGTCAGTTAATCGATCCTCCTCAAGATCGTAGTCAAAGTAGGTTCCCTGAAGCCCCTATCTGTCAATGAAGAACTGCGATCGGGAAAAGATGGGAGGCCGGCATTCACGGCGTGTGTCGAGCTAAATCATTGATAAAAAATAATAAAACTGATTGACATCATCGGTATTTTTCTGCAGCATTTGTGTTGCTTGTGACGCATTTTTTCTTTACTTTCGTAAACAAATGAAAGTTTACCCAACAAAATGAAAAGCGTGGAACCCGGCGTCTTCACTGCAAATTTTCGAATTTGGGGCGCTGAAACAAGCACCTTTTGCAACCACGCGGCGCAAATGGCGCAAGTCGCAGTGAAGGGAATATTTCGATTTTCGAAAGGGAGGGCAGGGCCCGCACCAAAAATGACGGATCACGCCGGCTTACGCGGTGGTTTTCGACGATTCAGGATACGAAGACCACCTGTACAAATTGCCGAATGCGTGATTTGGCGCGTCAGAGGATCGGCCGTTGCGTGAAGTCATTCCCGATCAGTTGTCGTCGTCCCGCCAGTAAGGAATTGAATGGCCAAGAAAAATTATAAATCGATGGACGACTTCGCGACTGCCGCCGGCGTATCGCGTCCGACCTTGTCGAAATATTTCGATGATCCCTCACAGATCAAGGAGGTGACCCGCAAGCGTATCGAGGCGGCTCTCAAGAAGTCGCATTTCGAGCCGAACCTTTTCGCCCGGCATCTCAATCGCAAGCGTACCAGGAATATCGGGATTCTGGTCCCGACCATGTCGGATCCCTTTTATGTGCAGGTCGTGTCGCTGATCGAGCTGGAGTTGCGCGAAAAGGGATTCTGGCCCGTCCAGATCTCTTCGCATACGCGGCCGGAGCTGGAGGCGGAGGCCGTGCGGACCTTGCTGTCGCTGAAGGTTGCAGGCGCGATCGTGGCGCCGCTCGGAGCCGGTTCACGCCGTTCCGCGCTGGAAAGACTAAGCGGCGCAATCCCCGTCGTCTGCTTCGACAACCCTGCCGGCGCTGACCTTCCCTATGTCGGCAACGATAACGCGCAAAGCATGGCAGCCATTGTGCAATATCTCTGCCGGTCCGGTGAGCCACCGATATTCCTGGAGATTCCGCATTTGACCGAAAATGCCGGCGAGCGGCAGGAGAGCTATCGCGCGACCATGGCGAGGGAAGGGCATGCTCCGCTGGTCATCGATTGCGACGCACCACCTTCCTGGGAATTCGAGCGTCTCGGATACGAGCAGATGCAGAGAATTCTTGCCAAAGGCGGCCTTCCCGGCAAAACGCTGCTATGCGCCAATGACCGCTTCGCTTTCGGAGCAATGGCTGCCGCATTCGCTTCGGGACTGAAAATCGGTCGTAGTGACGCGTGCGACGTACGCATTGCCGGGCACGACGACCACCCGCTGAGCCGATATACCTGTCCGTCGCTGACGACGATGGCCCAGAACGCGCCCGAGATCGCCGCGAAATCCGTAGAGCTGTTGCTGGCGCATATCGAAAGCGAGGATGATGGGACGACCCCTATGACGAACAGGGTGATCCTCGAGGCAACGCTGGTCATGCGCGACTCGGCTTGAGACTGGGCAGGTTCCCGCCTCAACGGGCAAGCGCAGGATCCATGGCGCGCCATGCCATAGCAATAACCTCGAGAGCCTCCTGCGCCTCCGGAATGGCCCGTCGCTTCGAGACGAAGCCATGGATTTGTCCAGGCCAGATCCGGGTCGTTGCCTTCGCCTCAGTGCCAAGCCGCTCGGCATAAGCGGCCCCTTCGTCGAACAACACGTCGTATCCGGCAAGGATCACCAGGGCCGGCGCCACGCCCGCCAGCGATGCTACGTTCAGTGGCGAGGCTCGCCAGTCCGACCGGCTCGCGGCGTCCGGCAGATAGTGGTCTCGAAACCATTTCATCGCCGCCGCCGTCAGGCCGAAACCCTCTTCGTACCGTGAGAAGCTGTCGCTTGTCTGCAACTGGTCGGTCACCGGATAGATCAGCACCTGTCCGATGACAGCCGGCACCTGTCCGTCCCGTGCCAGCAGGGCGACGACGGCGGCCAGATTGCCGCCGGCGCTATCGCCGGCGACGAGAATTCGCAAGGGATCGATGCCGAGCGCATCCGCCTGCTCCGTCATCCAGACGAGTGTGGCGGCGCAGTCGTCAATGGCAGCGGGAAAGGGGTGTTCCGGGGCTAGGCGATAGTCGGGCGAAACCACGACGGCGCCTGCCATATTGGCAAGCGTCCGGCAGATATCCTCATGGGTTTCCGGCGCGCCGATGACAAAACCGCCGCCATGGAGATAAAGCAAGGCCGGCGCGCCCTGGCGCGGCGCAGCGCGGCCGCGCCATATATTCAACCGGATTGCGCCCGCATGCCTTTCCAGGATCTCGGCTACGTCTTCGAGCGGCCGTTGAATGTCTGCGAAACTATCGAGATATTGCTGCCGCGCCAGCGCCGGCGTGCAGCTTTCGACCGGCGTTTGCGGATCGCCAGGCCATGCAAGCGCACGTTTGGCGGATTCATCCAGTTGTGTCATGCCAGCAAACTCCTCGCTTCGTCTTCCCGCAATTCTTTTGGCTGCGCGACAATACCCGGAATGGTCTGCACGACACCGGTTTCACCGGCACGCAGGATCGCTTCCATGACTTCGAGCACATGGAGAGCGAGATCGCCCGAAGCACGCGGCGCACGGCCCTCGATGATTGCGCGTGCGAGATCGGCAAGGCCCAGCATGCGGTAGTTGGCGCGATCAGGCGCTGCGATCGGCCAGTTGACGGCGCCAAAGAGTTCGCCTGATGTATCCGTTTCCTGCCAGGGCGCGCCGCGGCTGGAGAGCGCGACGGAGCCGCCGAAATTGTCGGGGTCGGGCAGACGCAGCGAGCCTTCGGTCCCGTGGAGCTCGATGGGGTGATTGGAGTGGCGGAAGACGTCCCAGGAGGTGCCGAAGGTGACCGTGGCACCGCAATCGAATTCCAGCAACGACAGCACGCTGGTCGGCGTGCCGACCTTGAACGTGGTGCCCTGCTTCGGTCCCTCCGCCGTGATGAGCCGCTCTTCCTGCCCGCTTGTGGCGACGGCCTGCACACGGCGGATCGGCCCCATCAGATTGACCATCATCGTCAGATAATAAGGCCCCATATCCATGACCGGGCCGGCGCCGGCCTGGTAATAAAAGCTGGGATCCGGATGCCAGTGCTCCATGCCGCGCCCCATCATGAAGGCTGTCCCGGTCACCGGCTTGCCGATGGCGCCGGCTTCCATCTGCCGCCGGGCATGGCGTCCGGCCGCCCCCAGGAACGTGTCTGGCGCCGAGCCGAGCATGAGGCCCTTTACGGCGGCGGCATCCACCAACCGGCGTCCTTTGGCGGCCGTGACTCCGAGCGGCTTCTCCGTGAAGACATGCTTGCCCGCCGACAGCGCCCGCATCGAAACGTCAAAATGCGCGGCCGGGATCGTCAGATTGAGGATGAGGTCGATGTTCCTGTCGTCGATGAGGCTATCGACGTCAGCCGCACGCAGATCGAACTCAGCTGCGCGGCGCTTGGCGGCGTCTGCGTTGAGGTCTGCACAGGCGATGATTTCGACGCCGCGAAACAGCGGCGCGTTGCGCATATAGGCGAGCGAAATGTTGCCGCATCCCACAACGCCGATCCTGAGTTTCATGCCATTGGTCTGTGTCATCGAAGAACCTGATTTTGCCGTTGCGGGTGCGAAGGGTTGAGGGTGCGTTACATTTTAATCGCAAGGAATAAAATATATTGACGCACGGTAACATTTGACCGTACGTAATGGCAAGACGCTGGCGTAGAAATCCCCGCTGAAGAGACCGCCGTTCCAGTCTTCGGCCGCCTCTCCAGGCGGAAGAGGTTTGGCAAGGCCGGCGAAGCCCCCGAGGATTGCACGCGCGGGGAAGCCGCCGGCTTCGGTATCGGCTGTCATCAACGAATAGGTCAGGACCGCGATATGAAAAATGCTGAGCCGCAGATCGGCTGCCAAACATTCACCTGGGAGATGCTGGGCACGGGTTGGGGCGGCGGTCCGGATGATCTGGTGCGCGCCATTGCCGATGGCGGATATGCCGGTCTCGAAATCACCGATACGATGATCGGTCACTACGCGCTCAAGCCTGCCGACTTTGCCCGCACCCTGACGGATGCCGGCTTGGCGCTGGTTTCCTTTGCCTTCGGCTCCGCCAGCGGTTTCACGGTGGCGGAAAAGATTGCCTCCGATGTCGAAACGGCGCGGCGATGGATGGATTTCGCGGCGAACTTTCCCGGTGCGATGGTATCGATGGGATCGGCGACGGTTGTCTCGGATGGTCCACGCGATGAGAAATTTGCCATTGCGGCCGAGTGCTACAATCGTGCGACCGAGATTGGACAGTCGGCTGGCGTCACTGTAGCTGTCCATCCTTCCTCGCACCACAACACGCTGCTGTTCACGCGGAACGACTATGATCAGCTGTTTGCTCTCTTGGATCCACAAGTGGGTTGGGTGCCGGATACCGGCCATATCCTGCGTGGCGGCCAGCAGATCGGCGACACGCTGGCGGCCCACCGGGACCGGATCCGTTACGTGCATCTGAAGGATGTCGACGCCGGCGGGACCTGGGCGATGCTCGGCGAAGGCGTCTGCGACGTGCCTGCCGTGATTTCGGCCGTTCGCAATGCGCCGCAATTTATCGGCTGGATCGTGGTGGAAGAAGAATCGGACCATGCCGGAACCGATCCTTCCGCCGCCGTTCGCGCGAACCGCGAGACGCTTCGACGTCTGGGATTTTAGCCCATCTCGCTTTCCCCGGCATCGGCCGGGGCCTTCGGCTCGCGCCAAAGCCTCTCCCGGCTCTCTTTTGAAATGGACAGGTGGACTACAGATCACGCGTAGCGAACCTCCACGCCCAGCTTGTCCAACCGGTGACGGATGCTGTGCGGCATGTTGCTATCCGTGATGATCAGATCGACGCGTGACAGCGAGAAGGCTTTGGAGGAGGCGCCGATGTCAAATTTGCTCGAATCCGCCACGAGGACGACACGCCGGGCCATGCGAACCAGGTTGCGCTTGGTCCGCGCCACGTCCTCGGAGACATCGACGACATCGAAGGCCTGATCGATCGCGTGGGCGCCGACAAAGGCCTGGTGGGCGACGAGCCCGCCGACCGCCTTGTCGGAGTCCTGTACGATCGTGCTCACGGTGCTGGGAAACACGCGGCCGCCGATCATGTGCACGTCGAGCC
Source organism: Rhizobium sp. WYCCWR 11128 (assembly GCF_013416305.1). Taxonomy (NCBI): domain Bacteria; kingdom Pseudomonadati; phylum Pseudomonadota; class Alphaproteobacteria; order Hyphomicrobiales; family Rhizobiaceae; genus Rhizobium; species Rhizobium sp. WYCCWR 11128. The sequence continues at coordinate 182,372 of NZ_JACCEZ010000006.1, read as the reverse complement.
CTGGCCGGTACATCAGATGCTGGGCGATGTTCATTGCCGTCGTCGCAACCACGACGTTGTTGACCGGTGGCATCTGCATGGCCACCTGCAACAGCGTCGAACCGCTGTCGAAGACGATCGACTGGTTATCGATGATCTGTCGCGCAGCCATCTGGGCGATGCGTCGCTTCGCATCGAAATTGCGTTGCATGCGTTCCTCGAAGGCCGCTGCCGGAGAGTCGGACGGCAGGGCGATTGCCCCGCCATGCGTTTTGATCAACTGCTTTTTGGCGTCCATGATTTCGAGATCGGAGCGGATCGTCACTTCCGATACCTCGAAGAATTCCGCGAGCTGGCGGGTGCGTGCCTGGCCGACCCGTTGAAGTTCCAGCATGATCTGCTGCCGCCTCTGTTCTGCAAGCATATGTGATCCCGACCTGTCGCCCTTTGCGATCATATGGCTTTTGAAAAACGAAAGTTCACCGCCTTATCCTACGGCTCTTGCTACAAAAATAGCCGCATGATGACGAAAATGCACGTCAAAAATTCATCATCCATGTAAAAACGAAAGAAATCGAAATATTGAATATTTGTTTGTTTTCGAGTTAGGGTTCCCCAGCATCGGCGCCAGCAATCGCAAAGCCGGCAATCACAAAGGAAGTATCGCCATGGGTCTCGGAACCAAAGTCCGCCTCGCACGCCTGTTCTCGAACCCATCGGGGCATCTGTTCGGCGGCGCCGTCGATCATTTTGTCGGTTATGGCAATGTGCGTGAGGGCGGGCTTGCCGACCTGCCGGGTGCGCTCAGACGCGTCATGGCGGGAGGCCCCGACTACATCAGCATTCAGCCCGGCGCGGCGCGCCACCTCTGGTCGGAATATGCCGGAAAGGCAGCGCTGGTCATCCAGGGCGGTTGCTTCACCGCCGACGACCGTATTCGTCAGCTCATCGCGACCCCGGAAGACGCGGTGCGTTATGGTGCGGACGCTCTGGCTGTCGCCATTCCCGTGCGCGGCGCCACCGAAGGAGAGTATATCCGCTGGCTCACCGATACGGTCAACGCCGCCGCCCGCTTCGAAATGCCGGTCGTTGCCCATGTCTATCCCCGCGATTTCTCCGACGGCGGCAAGATCGTGTTCACCCCGGATGAGATTGCCTATGCGGTGCGCATCGGCTTCGAGGCCGGCGTCGACGTGATCAAGGTCGGCTACACCGGCGATTTCGAGTCCTTCCGCGAGACCGTTGCGACTTGCCCGATCCCGGTCGTGATCGCCGGCGGCCCGAAGACCGATACGCTGCTCGGAGCGCTCGTCCAGACCTCGGAAGCATTGCGCGCTGGAGCCAAAGGCGCGGTCGTCGGTCGCAATCTTTGGGGTCACGGCGATACCACCATGGCCGCGCGCGCCTTCAAGTTCGTCATTCACAACGGGATGGCGCCTGAGGATGCGCTGGCGGCGGCCGGTGCTTGAGACGTGTCGCGCCCTTTCCAGGTTCTGGGCTTCGGCGCTCTGGCAATCGATGACATCATTTATGTCGATCGGGGGCTGACGGCCGGCAAGGGGAAAGTGACGAAGCGCACCACGGACCATGGCGGCAACGTGGCGACGGCCCTTGTTGCCGTCGCCCGGCTCGGCGGGCAGGCCGGCTTCATCGGCTGGCTCGGTGATGAGCCAACGGCCGACGTGGCGGGCAGCGAGCTCGAGCGGGACGGTGTCGACATATCGCTGGCTCCCCGCCACGCGGATGCCGCGCCGATCCGCTCCGTGATCACGGTTGGTCCCGACGGCGACCGGTTCATCGCTTATGACGACGATGTGCTGCACGGCACGTCGGATGCGCTGCCCGACGACGTTCTGATGCAGGCCCCGGTACTGCTGATCGACGGCTATGCCACGCACTCCGAAAGTGTCGTGGCGCGCGCACGCGCCCTGGGTCTGGCCGTGATTGCCGATATTGAATGGACGGTGGGCGCCGCGACCGACCGGATCCTGGCTTTTGCCGATCATCTGGTGCTGCCGCTTGCCTTCGGGCGGGAGTACACCGGCGAGGGTGATCCCACGATGATCCTGGACAAACTCTGGTCCGGGGATCGGTCCGCGGTTGTCCTGACCGATGGCGAGCGAGGGACCTACCTCCGCCAGAAAGGCGATGCCATCCGCTGGCATTTGCCAGCCTACCAGGTTCAGGCGGTCGACACGACCGGCGCCGGTGATTGCTTTCACGGTGCCTACGCTCTTGCCCTCGCGAGGGGTAAGAGCCCGCTTGATTGCACTGCCTATGCCACGGCGGCTGCCGCCATTTCCGTGACCGCACGGGGAGGGCGCCGAGGCCTGCCAGATCACCTGATGTGCCTGGCATGGATGGCGGCGGAGAATGCGCCTGTGCCGATGCCGATGCCGGGATGCCAAAAATGAGCGCGGGCGGCGATGGGTGCCAGCACCGGTCGACTGCCCGAGCAGAGCCTCAAGGCTGACTTGGCATTGAATCGCTTTGAGCGATCTCTCAACAGCGGCAACTTCGATCACAAAAGTTACGCGCGATAAAAAATATAATTCCGCAGTTTATTTTTAATTTCTTGTAAAAGATCGATATTTTTCAAATAGATATTAGGAACGGCTGGCAATCTGCGGCGAACTATCCTCGATTCTTTGGTTGACTTTGAAGCTCAGGCCTGAGCTTTCTTGTCAAAAGGATCGGAGACGGTGGGGAGCGCCGTCTGAAGATATGCTCCGGACTGGTACGGGAGGACGAGACGTGGCTGTGGTTGTACTCGACAAAATCTGCAAGACCTATGGAAACAGCTACCATGCGATCAAGGATCTGAGCCTGACGATCCATGATGGCGAGTTTCTGATTCTGGTCGGGCCGTCCGGATGCGGAAAATCGACCGCTCTGCGCATGATTGCCGGGCTCGAGGAAATCAGCAGCGGAACATTGAGCATCGGCGGTCAGGACGTCGTGGATCTCGCGCCCAAGGACCGGGACATTGCCATGGTCTTCCAGAGCTATGCGCTTTATCCGCACATGACCGTCTTTGACAACATCGCCTTTTCAATGAAGCTGGCCGGAAAGAACAAGGCCGAACGCAGCAAGCGCGTGCACGAGATCGCCAAGATCCTGCAGCTGGAGCCCTTGCTGGGCAACAAGCCCGCACAGCTCTCCGGCGGCCAGCGCCAGCGTGTTGCGATGGGCCGCGCCATGGTCCGCGAGCCCGCGGCATTCCTCATGGACGAACCGCTCTCGAACCTCGATGCGAAGCTGCGTGTTCAGATGCGGGCAGAGATCGCAAGCCTGCAGAGACAGTTGGGCGTGACGACGATCTACGTCACGCACGACCAGACCGAAGCGCTGACCATGGGCGATCGGGTCGCGGTGCTGAAGGGCGGCGTGCTTCAGCAGGTGGATACGCCCAAGGCTTTGTATCACCGCCCGGTCAATGCGTTTGTCGCCGGCTTTATCGGTTCGCCGTCGATGAACCTTTTCGAAGGGCGTCTGGCGAGTGGACGGATCCATCTGCCGGGCTTCTCCATTCCCTTGTCCGGCGGCGCCTTCGAGCGTGCTCCCGGTCTATCCGCTTTCGAGGGAAAGGACGTGATCTTTGGGGTCAGGCCCGAGGACCTCTACGACAGCCGGTTGCCGTCTGGAGCCTCCCATCCGACGATCCCGGTTGTCGTGAAGTCGATCGAGGAGCTTGGGTCCGAACTGATCGTGCATTTGAAGATCGACGCGGTCCGGATCGACTCAGGCGACCCCGATGCCGTCGAGGACCTGAGCGGGGCCGCCAACGCGGTCGCACGGTTCGAAGCCGTCAGCGCGGTCGAGACAGGCCAATCGATCGATTTGGCCATCGACCCGGCGAAACTGCACTTTTTCCATCCTCAAACGCATATGGCGCTGTGACGTGACGAGGGAAAGCCGGCAGGCGCCGGTCGCGGCCCGGCCAGAAGCCGTCGGCGACGTTTGATGTCTTGAAAGCATTCCACCCAACGCCGAAACCAGCGTTCATCTTCAGTATCCGACTTAAAGGGCTTATCGATGCCAGCAAAACAGGAACGACGTCTCCGCATCGGCGTATTGGGAGCGGGCCAGATTGCCCAGGCCGCGCACTTCGAAAGCTGCACGAAGGCAGCTAATGCCGACCTCTATGCGATTTGCGACGTTGCCGAAGATCTCCGCGAACGTATGGCAATCACCCATGGGGCGGAAAAAACCTATGACGATTACGACAAGATGCTGGCCGATCCCGACCTCGATGCCGTGATTATCGCGACCGCCGACGCTTTTCACGTCCCGGCTTCCCTTCGCGCCCTTCAGGCGGGCAAACATGTCCTGTGCGAAAAACCCGTCGGTGTCACTATCGAGGAATGCCTCGAACTGAAGGCTGTGGTCGACACGTCGGGAAAGGTGTTTCAGGTCGGGCATATGAAGCGTTTCGACGCGGGGCTCCAAGCTGCCAAATCCTTCATCCGCGATGAAATGGGCGAGATGGTCGCTCTCAAAGCATGGTATTGCGACAGCACGCACCGCTATCCGATGACCGATGCGGTCCAGCCGCTGATCGTCACCAGCGCCAATGCGAAGAAGCCCTCCGCCAATCCGAAAGCCGACCTGCGGCGCTACTATATGCTTGCGCACGGTTGCCATCTGATCGACACGGCACGTTATTTCGCCGGCGACATTGTTTCGGTCAACGCTCGTCTGTCCGAGCGAGCCGGCATCTGGTGCTGGTTCGTGGACGTGGAATTTGCCTCCGGCACGCTCGGCCATCTCGATCTCACCGTCCAGGTGCGCATGGACTGGCACGAAGGCTTCCAGATCTACGGCAAGAACGGCAGCATTTTGGGCAAGACCTATAACCCGTGGTACTACAAGACCAGCGAGGTCGACATTTTCCGGGAAGCGGACGGCGCCACCCATCGCGTTCTCGGTGCCGACGGCCATTTCTATCGCCGTCAGGTCGAAGGCTTCGCCCGCACCATTCTGGATGGCGCCGTGATGGAAGGCGCCGACATCGATGATGGCCTGGCATCCGTCCGGGCCATGGTCGCCGTCGCGCGCTCTGTCGAAAGCGGCAAGGCGGTTGCGCTGTCGGACGTCACGGGTGGCGTGTGATGAAGCTCGGCATCTTCGCAAAGACCTTCGAGGGAACGGAACCCGCAACCGTTCTCAACTCGGTCGCTGGCGCCGGGTTCACCTGCGCCCAATACAATATGGCCTGCTCCGGCCTTTCGCCGATGCCGGAGACGATTACGGAAGCCCAGGCCCGCTCAGTTGCCGAAGCGGCGCGCGAGAGCGGCGTCGAGATCGTTGCCGTTTCGGGCACTTTCAACATGATCCATCCGGACCCCGCCGTGCGCGAGGCCGGCCTTCGCAACCTCGCGACTCTGGCCGAGCGCAGCACCAGCATGTCGACGACCTTGATCACGCTCTGCACCGGCACACGCGACCCCATCGATCAGTGGAAGGCGCATGCCGACAACGACACGCCGGAGGCCTGGCGGGATCTCCTCGAAGCCATGGGGGCAGCCATCGAGATCGCCGAGCGCTATGACGTGGATCTCGGCATCGAGCCCGAGCTTGCCAACGTCGTCAACTCGGCTGAGAAGGCGTATCGGCTGATCACGGCGCTGAAGAGCCCCCGCGTCAAGATCGTGCTCGATCCGGCCAATCTCTTCGAGGTCACGACGCTCGATGAGCAGCGGAACATTGTCTCTTCCGCCATTGACCTTCTGGCTGATCGGATCGTCATGGCGCATGCGAAAGATCGCAATCCGGACGGTAGTTTCGCGACTGCCGGCAAGGGTGTCCTCGACTACGCGCATTATCTCGGCCGTCTCAAGGCGATCGGCTTTGAGGGCAGTCTTGTCACGCATGGCCTTTCGGCTTCGGAGGCGGCCGGTGCGGCGGCTTTCCTGAAGACTAACCTCGACGGGGAACCCGCGGGGACAGGAAGATGAGACGGGCCGAACCGTTCGAAACCAGCGACGGAACCATTCTCAATGTCGATATGGCGGGCGAAGGCGCGGCCGTCATATTTCAGCATGGCTTATGCGGAGACGCGGCGCAGACCGATGAGGTCTTTCCGCTCGACGCAGGTTTTCGCCGGGTTACGATCGAAGCGCGCGGCCACGGCCATTCCCGGGCCGGCAATCTGGAGCAGTTGTCGATCGCGACCTTCTGCGATGATATCGCCGCCTATATAGAGAAGAACCGCACGCCGCCGATTGTGATCGGCGGCATCTCGATGGGCGCGGCGATCGCCTTGCGTCTCGCGGTCAAGCGGCCCGACCTTGTCAAGGCTCTGATCATCGCAAGGCCGGCTTGGCTGATGGCATCCGCGCCGGAGAATATGGAACCCAACGCCGAAGTCGGCCGTCTTCTGAAAAATCTGCCGCCGAATGACGCAAAGACAGCATTCCTGGCCGGGCCGGTGGGCGTGCGGCTCGCCGCCGAGGCGCCGGACAATCTGGCCTCGCTTGCCGGCTTTTTCTCCCGCACGCCTTTGGATGTGACCGCCGAACTGCTCACCAGGATTTCCAATGACGGTCCTGATGTGACCGACGAGGACGTCGGCAATCTCACCGTACCGACGCTGGTTATCGGCCATGATCGGGACAGCATTCATCCTCTTGGCCATGCGCATGCTCTTGCCGAGCGGATTGCCGGCGCGCGTTTGGTGCAGATCACATCGAAGACCGAGAGCCGCCCGCAATACGTTGCCGACTTCCGGCTTGCCATGGGCAATTTTCTGAAGGAGCTCTGAAACAATGACGACCCCCTCCAAAACCTGGATCGCCGATCTTCCGAAAGATCGCCTGATTGCCGAATTCTCCGTCTGGTCGGCCGATCTCGTGCATCTGGCGGACGATCTGGCGCGTGTCGATCCTCACGTCGACATCCTCCATATCGATGTCGCCGATGGCCATTTCGCGCCGGCAATGTTGTTTTTCCCTGATCTTGTTGCCGGCGTGCGCAAAGTGTCTTCGCGCCCGATCCATGTTCACCTGATGGTCGCCGACAGCATCCTCCTGTCGCAGATCGAGCAGTTCGCCGATGCGGGCAGCGACCTGATCAGTCTTCATTTTGAAAACGAAAGCGTCGCCGCCGAGGCGCTCGATCTTCTCGATCGCCGCGGTGTGGCCGCCGGCATGGTGCTCAAGGTCGACACCCCTGTCGAACGCGTCGAGAAATATGCTTCCCGGCTGCGCTTTGTGACGCTGCTCGGCACGGCGATCGGCGTGAAGGGCCAGGGTCTCGACGAAAAAGCCGGAGCGCGGCTTCAGCAGGCAAAGCAAATCATTGGCGGCTGCGGTGCAGCGCATCGGATCGTGCTGGCGGCCGACGGCGGTATTCGCGAGCACACCGTGCCGCTTCTGCGCCAGTCGGGCGCGGAGACGGTCGTCCTCGGTTCCCTGGCTTTCAATGCGCCATCGCTCGACGAGCGGATGGCATGGGTGCGCGCACTCTAGAGCGGTTCAGCTTTTAACGGAGGCGCAGAACCGCTCTATCCTTTTGTTTTTACGCAATTCCGGACGGAAAACCGCTTCGCACTTTTCCTGGAATTGCTCTAACTCATGGTCTTCACATGCAGCAGATTGCCATTGGAATCGACCTCGGTGGGACGCAGGTGCGCGCTGCCCTCGTCGACGAGCAGGGCAGGATCCTGGCGCGCGCAGCCGAACCGACGGATGCGCTGGCAGGCCCCGACCGCGTGCTCGCCCAAATCTGCGGCCTGACCGATGGACTGCTTGCAGCATCGAACCCCGCTTCTGTGGTGGGCGTCGGCGTATCCGCTCCGGGTCCGCTCGATACGGTCGCCGGCGTCGCCTCGAATATCCCGACGCTCTCAGGCTTTGTCGACTTTCCACTGAAGGCGGAGTTGCAGAAGCGGTTTCCGTTTCCGGTCGACCTCGAGAACGATGCGATTGCCGCCGCCATCGGCGAGTGGCAGTTCGGAGCCGGCAAAGGGCTCGACAATCTGGTCTATGTCACCGTGAGCACCGGCATTGGCGGTGGCGTTGTGTCGGATGGTCGCGTCGTGCGCGGCCGCAAGGGCATGGCAGCCCATGTCGGGCACATGTCGGTCGTGCCGAACGGAGAGCCTTGCCCCTGCGGCAACAGGGGTTGTTTCGAGGCCTACGGATCCGGAACGGCTTTTGCGCGCCGCGCCCAAATGAGGGCGATGGAATCCAGCGGGACGACAATCGGCAGCGATGGCGGCGCCATCGACAGCCGCAGCGTTTTTGCGGCGGCAAGAAATGGCGATCGTCTCGCAAATCAACTGATTGACGAGGAAGCGGAAATTCTCGGTCGCGGCTTCACCAGTCTGATCCATATCTTCAGTCCCGATATCATCGTGATGGGAGGCGGGCTTTCCCACGAGTTCGACCGGCTGCAGCCGGGCATTCAAGGATACATCGCGCAATGGGCAATGCCGGCATTCAAGGATGTCAAAGTGGTGCTGGCGGCGTTGGATCAGAACTCGGGCCTCGTTGGCGCAGCGGCTCTGGCGTTTCTGACGGGGAAAGGCGTTCGGACCTGATCCAGACCCTCGAGGCGACAGGCTTGGTCAGATGCGCCGGTTCAACTCGTCTTCGCTGATCCCAAAGTGGTCGAGAATGATGCCGACGTTTCGACGATGAGATTTGAAATAGACGTCGAAGAGATCGCCAAGCAGCGGAACCGTTCCGCCGGCGGCGTCGATGCCGAGATTGACGGCCATGCGGGCGAGTTTGTGGGTGGGAATGCCGAGACGTCTTGCCTCATCGATGATGAAAAGACCGATGAGGGATCCGGCAATGTCGCCGATGGCGGGGATGAGGCCGAGAATTGAGTCCGCGCCGATACGCACGCCGATGACAGGCAGTCTGACCGCGGTATCCATCAGGCGCGCTATGCCGACGGCGCGCCGAATTCTTCCGAGTTCGATGGACGTCAGGTGTTTCGCGCGGGTTGAGGTTGGCATCAGCGGCCTTTTGGCGCAAGCAATCGCTCCGCCTCATTGTGATTTTCCATTGCCTTGAAACGATGCAAACCCAATAAGGTTCGCCTGTGAAGCGGGTAGGAAGATCGACGGCGCGTCAGGCAGCCCTTCGCGGTCTTGAGCCGCTGGCGGCCGCGTCGATCTGAAAGCGGTTTACGACCCCTTCCAACGTCTGCGTTTGGCCGCCAAGCGCCCGGCAGGCCGAGGCGGTTTCGACGGCCATGGCTGCGTTGCGCTGGGTTACCTGATCGAGCGCGTTGACGGAGGCGTTGATCTCGCCGATCGCCACCACCTGTTCGGAGGACACCGAAACGATGCGGGCGATCAGGCCGGCAACCTGCTCGACCTGCCCTTCGATTTCCAGGAGCGCCTTGCCTGTGCGGTTGACGAGGTCCACGCCGGTGGAGACCTGGGCGGAGGAGGTGGAGATCAGAGCTCTGATCTCCTTGGCGGCGTTGGCCGAGCGCATGGCAAGTTCACGCACTTCTTGTGCGACGACGGCAAAACCTTTGCCTGCTTCGCCGGCGCGCGCTGCTTCAACCCCGGCATTGAGCGCCAGAAGATTGGTCTGGAAGGCGATTTCATCGATGACATTGACGATGGCGCCAATCTGGGAGGACGAGCCTTCGATCCTTTCCATGGCGGCGATGGCTTCGCGAACGACGGCTGCCGAATGTTCGGCGCTGGTGCGGGTCTGAGCCATCATGCCTGTCGCCCTGCCGGCATGGTCGGAGGCGTCTTTGGCCTTAATATTCATTTCATCGAGCGCGGCTGTCGCCTCTTCGAGCATCGCGGCCTGCTGTTCCGTGCGCGACGCAAGACTGTCGGCTGCATCGGTGATGCCGGCCGAGGAGCTGCCCACTTGCTTGGAGGTCTGGGCGATCTCCGCCATCGAAGCGCAAAGCGCGTCCATACTGTCGTTGAACTTCGCGCGCAAAGTCTCGTAGGCAGCGGCTAAGGGTGTCTTGATCCGGCAATCGAGATTGCCGGTCGATAGCTGTTCCAGTCCATATGTCAGCTGATCGATCACCGCTTCGCGGATCTGTTCCTCGGCGGCTTTTTCGGCCAGCTGGCTGCGTTCACGCTCGAATTCCGCATCGCGAAGTGCGGTCTCACGCTTCTGTGCGTCCTGCCGCTCAAGTGCGTTGCGGCGGAATACCGCGACGGCCTTGGACATGGCGCCGATCTCGTCTGACCGGTTGGCATAGGGAACTTCGGTCGAAAAATCGCCTTCGGCAAGATTGCCCATATAGGCCTTCATGCCATCAAGCGGCACGATCGCCCGGCGTCGCAGGAGATAAAGCACCAGCAGCAGCAGCGCGAACGATCCGAAGCCTGCAGCACCCGCATAGATCGTCCAGGTGACGATCTCCGAGGCGGCATTGCGCTCCTCGCCCTTCAGGAAGGCGTCGGAATTGGCAACGAGTTTCTCGACCGCGTCCTGGTGCGAATGAAAGGCGACGCGCAGTTGTTCGATCGCACCATGCGCCTTGTCTTCGTCCTTGGCATTCAGGGCCGGGATGATCTCACGGTTCATCACTCCCCAGAATGCATCGCCTTTGGCGATGACATCGTTTTCAAGCTCGTCCTTCAAAGCCTGCGGCAGCCGGGTGGTTTTCCAATAGGCGCGGCGGTCGTCATAAGCGGCCTTGAGATTGGCGATCTTGGCAAGGTTGGTATCTGTGAGTTCGGGAAATTTGCTCGCCTCGAAGGAGAGCATGTAGGATTCGACCACAAATAGCGGCGGCGGCAGAATATCGGCGATCAAATCCTTGCCGTAGACGACCTGCTCATAAACCGGCCCGTTGACTTTCAGCCGTTCAAGCGCCGATTGCTGCAATCCGATCGACGTGAAAAGGCCTACTGAAACGGCGACGCCGAACGCCACCAGACTGCGAGCAATGGTGAATGCCAAGACTGTCTCCAAATAACTTTTGGCTTCTCTACTTCGAGGGGCCTGATCTACGTACGGCATTATTTGGCAAGAACACTGAAATATGGTTAATTCTTTTTATGTCGGGGTTTTAGCCAGCTCTTTCAGGTCTGGGGCAACCGTCCAAAATTGGGTTGATAGGTTTAAGCCGTGGTACCAAACCATCGCCAGCCATCGTGACGGCTCAAGGCGACATTACATTCATCGCAAAGGAGATCGGCATGGCTGAACCTCCGCTTTCCGTACGAAGCGCAAAAGCGCGTGATCTTGCTCACCGGCTTGGCGGCCATGAAACCGCTCGATAGCCGACATTGTTGAGCGTGCCCTCGAATGGGTACGCACTCGCAACCTGCCGTGCTTTCTCCTGGTGTCGAAGCTCCGCGGGAGAGTGTCAAGCGGTTGGCTTCTGATTGGGTCGATTGTCGCGCGTTAAACGCCGTTCAGGCCAATCGCATGAGAGTTTCATTCAGGTCGCCGATCTTTCGCAGCAGCTCGACCAACTTATCCGAATCATCTTGACTGAGCCGGCCCGTTCCGCCGCTGCTCTGCCAAAGCTGTTCAAATTGTTGGCTCGTCTGGTGCGCGCTGCTCATGATTTCGATGATTTGAGCGCGGTTTTCCCAGGTTGCAACGATGGTCGGTTCGTCCATCTCCACCGACATGTCCGGTTCGCGTTCCAGCAAAAACAATTCCTGATTCCTCTTGGGCGATGACGTTTTGGTTCGGATGGCGCCATCCGGCCTGCGGGATCGGCCATTCCTGCGATGACTCAGAAACATGGGTTTGACAGTCTCAGAACGATTGAAAATCAAACGATTGGCTAGCGGGTGTGGGGCGGACCCGTTAGCCAATCGGCAAACCCTCCCTGGAATCACCCGAAGCAGAATTCGCATGAACAATAAATGGGAAAATTTCCCATTTGTCAACATGCGGCGACAGCGTTTTCAGCGCGGACCCGGACCCGGTGGCGGCGGCCCAGGCGGCGGGCCGTCCTGCGGTGGCGGCCCCGCTCTATCCGGAGCGGAAAAATCTCGGTCCGGCCCGCCTCTGCCGAAGGGCGAACGATCGGGCGGCGGTCGATCCGAAGGGCCTCCTGGACGTCGAGAACCGAAGCCGTCCGGAATGCGCCCGTCGGGAAAGCCGGTCATTCTGCTTGAGTCCCGCACGCCGATATCGACGAAGCCATGACCATCAGGAGAGGGCGGAATCGAGCCGAAAGGCGCGGACCCTCTGGGGCCTGCGCCCGGCCCGTCCTTATCCGTCGGCCGGAAGGTCTCGACGTTGACGATGCCGTTTTTCAAGCCCGGCACCAGGGGTTCAGCCTGAATGCGCGTGATGATCAATCGATCGGCGACGGCCTTGAGACGCACGAGCGTTTGCTTGCCGGCCAGGTATCCATGCGTCCTTCCAAGCGAAAGGCCGCCGATCAGGACGCGATTGCTGCTCTTGACGGGGATGCCTCGAACATGGGCGCCTTCGGAAACGGAGCGGGGCTCGATGCGCCGGGCAATGATCGTACCGTCAGGTTTGCGGATGCCGAACACGGCGACCCGCCTGCCCTTGCGCAGGCCCCTGGTCGCGACACCCGTCGTGTCGATCGTCTGCCCCAATACGGTCATGCCGGTCTTGTCTATCCGGTCGATGCGGCCCTGGACTTCGCTGGCGATCGTGATGCGGGCGGCAAGCTTGCCCGTCAGCAGCACCCGGGCGACATGACCGACCTTCATCGCGCTCGCGCGAACCCGTCGGCCGTCGATTTCGATCGGTGTCGTCGCACTGAACGGTATGTGGAAGTTGTTGACGATGATGCTTCCAAAGCCCTGGATGGTCCCGACGATGCCCGTTCCGCCGATCCCGTGATCTTCGTTCTCCCCGCCGCCCTGAATGGAAAGACCGGACCCGCCGATGCCATGATCGCTGGTGCCCGTCGGCTGCGCGGCGGCAATCTTAGGCCCCAGAACCTGAAGCGCTATTCCGGCCAGCAGAAATTGCCTTCTCGAAATCGCCGACGGAGTCATTCGTCCGTCTCCGTCTTGGATGCGGCGTCTGCCTGAAGATCGGCCTCGCCCTCCTCGGTCATGACATAGAGCCCAGCGATCCAGCGGCTGTTGCCGCCGGGGTCGTCCTTGATAGCCTGATGGGCGATCTTGTTGAGTTTCAGGAGCAGCGCCATTCCTTCCGCGCGCGCGATTTCGTCGAGCCGGGCCGCCAGAACAGGTGATATCCCGTCATAATGGACGGCGCGTTCGAAGTTCGGGGGGGGCTCGTTCATCAGGTTCATGACCGACGCCTGCACATGGTCACGGAGGTTGCGCGTAAAATAATGCCGGCGGGCTTCGTCACCTGCATTGGGGACGATCGATGAGAGGTCGAGCTGGATCCAGCCGTTCTGATCGAGAACGACGATGCCTTTATCCAGCCAGTCGTCCAGGATGGAGCGGGGGTGGACGTCTTTGGTGATGTCGCTCACCAGGCTCTCGAATGACGGACCGCCGTCGCTGGAGGTCCGGGGCAGAGCGCTCGGCCGATCCTCCGCATCGCAATAAAACGGATCGGCAAGCCATCTGGCGAGAATGCGGCTCGTCTGCGAAACGCCGGTGGTCAGGAAGGATGCCGCAAGCACCTGACCGCGCAGCCGGTTGACGTCCTTGCGGTGAATGCCGGTCAGAAGCGAGATGCGGCTATCCGTCTGGTTCTTGTTCGGCAGCGCGAATTCCTTCTCTGCGACCTCGATATAGAGGCGGCGAAGAACGGTCGAAAACGAGATGAAGTTGAAGCCGGAGGCGAGTGCGAGCTTGACCAGCGGGCGAAGCACGCGGATCAGCATGGACTGCAAGGTCTCTTCGGAGAAGGGTAGCTTCGCGCGCGGCTTCGACATCAAGAACACACTCGGTCTCTGAAAGACCATTGCCGGCAGACCTTCGGCAATCGTCCTCAGTCTCCCCTATGGGAAAGTCCAGACTGCCGCAACGGACAAGCCCTATGCAAGACCAGCCTATGCCATGCTTGCTGGCGGCGCGGCCGTGATCGCGCCACCATTGGGAAGGCATTTTGCGTCTTCTGTCAATGCGTTACCGGATGCGGCTCGGGTGACAGCACTGCGCCGTGGCGCCAGTCGATCAGCCGGTCGATGCGCGCAATCTTGTGGAAAACCTCGAAAACGTCGAATGAGGTGCCTTTCTCGATGTGGGCTGCCAGCAACTCGCAAAGCTCGAATATTTCAGGGGGCGTAGCGGTCATCTCGACGCCGTCATCCGTGAAGACACCCGATCGCGGCCATGCCCGCGTCTGTTGCTCGTCGAGTTTGCTGCCGACGAAGGGGATCGTATCGATGATGCCGGAGGCAAGCGCGAAGGCCGCCTCCGCCACGATTTCGGAACACGTCGTGTTGGGCTCCTTCGTTAGGGCCGGTATTTGCAACTGCTTGAATTCCCGCATTTTTCAATCCGTCAGAGATAGTTGACCAGGCTCAGGCTCTGGAGTTTCGAAACGAGCGTGTAGGCCGTTTCTAATTGCGTCTGCAGCTGGTTGACGAGCGTCGAGGCCTCATAGGTATCCACGCCCTGGAGATCGACGAGGTTTCCCTGAAGCAGAGTGGATTGAGCGTCGAGCGCATCATTTGCCTTTTCGAGCCGTTCCTGGGCGAGGCCGAGTTCGCTTTGCCGCGTCACGATCCCGGAGGTCGCCTGCGCCGCATAGGCGATCGCCTTGGATGCGACGGTGCTCTGCGCGTCGGAGCTGAGATCCTGGCCGAAGAGAGCGGAGACGACGACGGACGCCAGCGCCAGATAGCGCATGCCTTCGGAATTGGCGTTGGTCGACGAGGTGATGGTTTCCGATCCGCTGATCCGGCTCGTCATGTCGGTGCTGGAAGCGGCCGACCAGCCTTCGGAAGCGTCCGTCCAGGCGCTCTCGGAGAACATCGGCTCGACCGTGTCGGTGATGAAGCTGCCGATTTCTTCGCCCGTCAATTCGCTGACGTCTTTTCCGAGACCGGTTGCATAATCGTTCAGAGCCGAAACGATTGTAGCCGAGACCGCCGAGGATTGATCGGTCAGAGGCTGGCTGTCGAGGTTCGTTCCGCCGAACAGGAACTCGCCATTGACTGACGTGTTTGCCGTCGAGACCAACTGCGAAATCGTGGCGCTCGCCGTCTGCAGGGCAACGGCGATGCTCGTCGTATCCTGGCTCGCCTGGAGCGCAGTCAGGTTCGAGACCAGGCTGTCGCCAGCATCCTTGAGGCTCGAAAGAGCGGTTTGCGATGCGTTCATGCGCAATTCGACGACGGCATTGCTCATCTTGAACGAGGCAGCCTGGGCGATGGCGCTGGTGAGATTGATCGACTTTGCAGCGCCGGCGCCGAGGGATACGCCGATATCGGCGTAGGTTCCTGTGGTCGCTTCCGTCGAGGCCTGCTGCAGCTTGTTTTGGGACTGGCTGATGGTGAGCCGCAAAACATTCTGCATCGCCGATGATGAGACAAAAGATGCTTTCATGACTAGCTCGCTATGTCGAGGAGCGACTGGAACATCTCGTCGATGACGTTCAGGATCTTTGTCGCCGCTTTGTAGGATTGTTCGATGTCGAGAAGCAGTGTCAGTTCCTCGTCGAGGTTGACGCCGGTTTCGTTGGAATAGGCCTCGTCGGAGCGCGACAAGGCCGCCGCCGTGGTTTCGGAGGCCGACGTGGCGTCGCTTCGATATTGTTCGAGCCAGCCGATGGAGGCGCTGGCGTAGTCCGTCAGGCTTTGCGACGTCGAGAGACCGGCGTCGGAAGAGAATGAGCGCTGTTCCGTCAGCGCCTCATACAGGGCGTCGAGATTGTCCGAGAAGCCGCTGTCTCCCGAGGTGTTGAGATCGGTGATCCCGCTGATGGAGCCATCGCGCAGCTTTGTCGCATCGCCGCCCTCGCTGGTGACGACGGCTGGATTGACCGAGATGGTGGAGGCGATCCCTGTCGTATCGTCGGAAGCAGCAGGTGTTCCCCCGATTGCGCCTGACGCCGTCGTCCAGACGAAAAGTCCCGGCGCGCTCGTGCTGCCGTCTGTTTCCGAGAAGATCTGGACGAGCGATTTGGCGATCTCGTCGAGCTGGGCCTGGAATGTCGGGGCGATCTCGTCGCGAAGCTGCAGCAGCCCTTGCAGGCTGCCCGAGGCACTCGTCGTCGATCCCTCGCCGGCGTCGAGCGCAACGCCGTCGATATAGATGGAATTGCCTTCCGTTCCGGCAACGTAGGTTGCTGTCGACGCGAAGGTGACGGTGCGGGGAATGGTCTCGAACAGCACGGTGCCATCAGAGGTGTAGAGCGCCATATCGTTATTGTCGCGCACGGTGGAGGTGACGCCGACGATCGAGGAGATCTGCTTCAGGAGCTTTTCACGCTCGTCGAGTGCCGAGGATGTATCGGTGCCGGTCGATGTCGCCAGCTTGACCGCATTGTTGGCCGCCTCGAACTCAGACAGCAGCGTATTCAGGGTGGAGACCTGTGTGGCGATCTCCGCATCCGCCTCGGCTCTGATCGACTGGACGCCGTCGCTTGCGGTATTTAGCGAATTGGCGAGATCCTGCGCGGCGGTCACGGCCGATTGCGCGGCGGTCGTGCTGCTTGGCGACGTGCCGAATGTCTGGAGCGCCTGCTGGAATGCCGTGAGATAGGTACTCGGCGAGGTCTCGTAGTCATTGCCGCCCACCAGCGACTTCAGGCTTTCGAGACCGGTCACCAGCGTCTGCTGGGCGCTGTCCTTGGCATTCGTTTGCAGATACTGCGCAAGCAGCGCAGTTTCCTGCGCCCGGCTGATGCTGACGACCTGGGCGCCGGAAAGAGACGTCGTAACCGACGCCTCCCGTCTCACATAGTCGGAATTTCCGACATTGGCGATATTCGTCGAGACGACGCTGCTTTGCTGGCCCGTAGTGTTGAAAATACTTTGCACGCTGTTCAAGGCGGAGGTGAGCGACATGCCGGCGCCCTCCCTATCGTTTCAGATTGACGAGGACATCCATGATATCGGAGCCGGTCTGAAACACCTTGGAATTGGCGGTATAGCTGCGCTGCGCCTCGATCATCTCCGTCAGTTCGCCGGCGAGATCGACGTTCGAGCTTTCGAGAGCGCCGGACTGGATGGAGCCAAGCCCGTTCGTCTGCGGGAAGCCGGTGACCGTGACGCCGGACAATCCGTTGGCGCTATAGACGTTGCCGCTGAGCAGCGTCAGATTGTCGGGGCTGGCGACCGTCGCGAGAGGGATCTGGTAGAGAGCCTTTGTCGCGCCGTTCGCGTAGGAGACCGACACCACGCCATCCGCACCGATAGACACCGAGCTCACCGCACTTGCGGCCTGGCCGTCTGCCGAGCCCGTCGCCGAGAAGTCGGAGGCAAGCTGGGTGAAGTCGGAATAGTCCATGGTGATCGTCTTTGCCGTCACCGGATCGACGATGTCGGTGTCGGTTGCGGAGGTCAGCTGGCCATCGGCGTCGAAGGAGAGCGTTGCAACGCTCACGGCATCGGAAGAGTAGGGAAAGGACGTCGTGCTGCCAGTGGCTGCATCGGCATTGCGGTAAACCGCGACCTCCCAGGTGCTGCCGGTGACCGCGCCGCTTGCATCCGTCGTGACGCCGGTCTTGGTGAAGTAATAGTCGTACTGGACGGTGCCGCCGAGGCTGTCATAGGCAACCAGCGACATCTTTTGCGTGTCATCGGTGACGCTTGCCGTATTGGCGCTCGGCAGCGTCGTCGTATCCGTGACGACGGTCGCTTCGGAGTTCAAGTTGCCGCTGAAATAGGCGCTGCTCGAAGCGACGGCGCTCAAGCCCGATTGGGATACGTTGACCGGCACCAAGCCGTCGAAGCCGTTGACGACCACTGCCGGTACGCCGGAATCATAGGAATATCCCATAAGCGTGAAGCCGGCACCGTTGACGAGATTGCCGTCGCTGTCGACCGAGAAGTCACCGGCCCGGGTAAGCACAGGCGTGCCGTCGGCGCTTTCCACGATGAAGAACCCGTCTCCCGAGATCGCCAGGTCGTAGGCCGAAGTCGTATAGGAAATGTCGCCCTGTTGGGAAATCGCCTGGCGCACGGATGTCTGAACGCCGCCCGAATTGTAATTGCCCGAGGAAGACGGCAGGACCAGCGACGAAAAGGACGTGGAAACGGCCTTGTAGCCGGTGGTATTCGCGTTTGCGATATTGTCGGAAACCGTGCTCAGCCGGTTTGCTTGGGCGCTCATGCCGGAGACGGCGGTTTTCATGCTTCCAAAAATGCTCATGGCTCGATCCTTTAAGGTTTGGGAACATGCCATGTGACGAGGGGCTTCCAGGGCCCGGATTGCGGGCGCACGACATCGCTGGCGCCGGGCAAAGGCCGACACCGGTCGATGATCTGATTGTCTGGACTGACCCCGTGATGGCGATAGGCGCTTCGGCTCATCCGCGCGCTAGTATCGTGCGCCTGTGGCGGCGCACCAACGTTTCAGCATTTCAGGAGCGGCCCGGCTGAAGGCTCTGCCAGCTCCACTGCCGGGCCGCTTTCAGATCGTCTCATTACAGTTTCTCCAGCAACTGCAATGGCGACGCTCCGTATCCTCCGTCAGCCCGCGGACTGAACGGACAATAAACCGGTGTCGGATGTGTCGAGCAGATCGAAGAGCTGGCTCGCCTGGCTTTCGGTGACGTCCTCGGGCTTGCCCGCCATGAACTCGTCCAATGTCACGAGCCCGTCTCCATTCGTATCGAGATCGGAGAGCAGGGATTGAGACTGGTCGTCTTCTGCGGGCGGCGGTGGCGCTCCTTCGGAACGTTGCGACTGCTCGGCCGACATCGCCTCGGTCAGCGCATCGACCGACAGCGAACCCGCTCCTTCGCTGTCGAAGCTGTCGAAAAGCGTGCCAGCCTGGTCTTCCGTCACATCGGACGGCCGGCCTGCGACGAACTCGTCCTTGCTGATGGAGCCGTCGCCATCGGTATCGAGATCGGAGAGCAGGGATGCAAGATCGTCATCACCGGCGGGCGGAGGTGGCGGTCCGCCGGAGCGTTGCGACTGCTCAACCGACATGGCCTCGGCGAGCGCATCGACCGATAGCGAGCCGGTGCTTTCGCTGTCGAAGCTGTCGAAAAGCGTGTTGGCCTGGTCCTCCGTCACGTCGGACGGCCGGGCCGCGACGAACTCGGCCCTACTCACGTAGCCGTCGCCATCGCTGTCCAATTGGGCAACGTCCATGCCTTCGCCGCCATCCTCATCCTCGCCCGATACCGACTGATCGGAGAAGCGGTTCATCGATAGCGTCATCAACTGGGACAGGAGTTTGTCGGCGCTGCTGGACGTGTCTTCATCGAGCTGCCCGCTTTTGGTTGCTTTTGCCGACGAAACCGTATTAGAGGATAGGATCTCCTCGGACGCGGATGTCGGGTACTTGCTATAGGAATAGGAAGAGACTGATGTTGCAGCGGAAATGGTCGTCATAAGCGCTCCATCGCTAGGAGGGTGAGGATGCAACGCATTACAGAACTGACAAGTTCTCTAAATCGAAATCACTAATGCCACAACCGAAAAAATTGCCCCTCAGAAATCGTAGTCTACGTTCTCAGGTCGTCGGCACGCGTTTCGGAAGGGTGGTCTAGACCATCATGGATATTATCGACGAGCCGGCGGACGAGCCGCGCAAACGGGGCCGGCCGAAAGTTTCCAGCGACGACGATAAGCGGGCGCATATCGTCGAAGTCGCCGGCCGCGTTTTCGTCAAATACGGTTATGCCGGAAGCACGACCGCGATCGTCGCCTCCGAGGCGGGCGTTTCGAAGCAGACGCTCTATAAGCTGTTTCAGAGCAAGGAAGAGTTGTTTGCTGCCGTGGTCGGCGCGCATCGACGCCTGATGCTCGATCTGCCTAGGCCTGCAGAAGATATCTCGATTGCCGCGAGCCTCGAGCGCATTTTCATGATCGATATGGATGAGGACAAGGATGCGGATCGCACCGGCTTCCTGCAGCTCGTCTTTCGCGAGGCGGCGCAATTTCCCGAACTTGTCGATATCCTGCAGCGCGAAGGCATGCTTGCCAGCCGGCAGCATCTCGCCGACTGGCTGGGCGAACGCCGGTCGGAAGGCAGGTTGACGCTGGACGATACGGCGAGCGGCGCCCGGATGCTGATGGATATGATCCTCGGCGGCATGGGTCCGCCGGAAGGGCGCGCGCAGGCCTGGCCCGATCGGGCTGGACTGTTTGCCCATCTTCGACGCTGCATTGCCATCTTTGCCGCAGGCGTCGGCGCGGCCTAAAGCGCGTTGCAATCTGTCAGATTCGCTCCTCGCGCTTAGTCCGGCAAAACGCGATCCGTTGACTTTCGCTTCCAATTCCTCATTGGATAAATTATAGAACTATAGAGTTCTATTAAATTGATTCGGCCACATGTAGGTGGCTGCGCTTCGCCATGACCGGCGACGACATTCCCGCAGAGATGAAAATGTTCACCCGTGACTGCCGGCAGGCTTTCGCGCGGCACCGCCGTGCCTATGAAAGGGACAGACGTTGGTTTCCACCTATGTAAGCTATCTCACGGTCGCGCGAAATCTGAACGCCAGCCTCTCGAACGTGGCTTCACAGGCAACGGTTGCCCGCGACAGCGCCTATTACAAGGAAAACATCGAGAAGGTCACGACCGTCGATGAATTCATGAGCGATTACAAGCTCTATTCCTATGCCATGAAGGCCTACGGCCTTGAAGACATGACATATGCCAAGGCCTTCATGAAGAAGGTGCTGGAGAGCGACCTTAGCGATTCATCGAGCTTCGCCAACAGCTTGAGCGACACCCGTTATGCCGAGTTCGCTGCCGCCTTCAAATTCGCCGGCGAGACGAAGACGGCGCAATCGGACGTGCAGCGGGACAATCTGCTCGATGCTTATGAGGGGTCCTTCGACACCGAGGCGGACGACATCGCCGACGCGACGGACTATTTCGAAGAGAATATCTCGTCGATCACCTCGGTCGACGATCTTCTGTCGAGTTCGAAGCTGAAGAACTATGTGCTGACGGCTTTCGGCCTCAGCACCGAATATACCTCGACCGGCTTCCTGAAGAGTGTTTTGACGAGCGATCTCGACGATGCCGATAGTTTCGTCAACCAGCTCGACGACGAGGTCTATGTCAACTTGGCGAAGGCCTTCAACTTCAACGAGGATGGCTCGACCGACGGCGACGTGATGTCGGAAGATCAGATCTCGCTGGTCACAAGCGCTTATGCGGTAGCCTCCGCGACGATCGCTTCCTCGGAAACCGGGGAGGCCTATGACACTTACTTCGCGGCGCAAATCGGCAACATCACCTCCGTCGATGAGTTGATGAGCGACGACAAACTGATTTCCTATCTGAGAACTGCCTATGGGCTTACCGATAGCGAGACCGATAACTTCATTTCCGCGGCGCTGAAAAGCGCTGATATCGCCGACGCGATCGGCTTGTCCGAACTGCACGATGCCTTCAATTTCGATGAAGACGGCGCTCTTGCCGATGGCGACACGGCCCAGACATCGGAACAGACCGCCGCCACCACGGCGACCTTCGATGAAAATTATGAGGTGCTGATCGCCAACACCGACACCGAAGACGCCGTCGACAACTATACGACGCGCATCGCCAGCGTCACCTCGATCGATGATTTCCTGGTGTCGAATGATGACGACGACGATGACGACAACGACGATCTCCCGGAACTGTGGGAAATGGCGTTGCGAGCCCATGACATAGACCCGGACAACGTTTCGAGAAACGAGGTCCGGAAAATTCTCGAAAGCGATCCCTCGGACTCGAAAAGCTATGTCAACAGCCTCGACGATGACCGGTTCGTCGCCTTTCGCAAAGCCTTCAACTTCGACGACAATGGCGACGTGACCGTTCCGCTGCAGGCCATGTCGGAATCCGTCGTCGACGATTATGCGACCTATTACAAGCAGAACAAGATCCGATACCTCGAAGGCGACGAGCTGACGGAAGCGACCGATGCGGCGGATGAGGAGATCACCTATTTTCGCGAGCAGATGGCCACGATCACCACGGCCAGCGAATTTCTGGCCGACGATCGCTTGGTTTCCTTCGCGCTCGAGGCGAAGGGGCTCGATCCTGATGCTGTCACGTCGGACGAGTTGGAGAAGATGTTTTCTTCCGACCTCGATGACGAAGACAGTTATGTCAACAAGCTGGGCGACAATCGTTTCGCCGAACTCGTCGGCGCGTTCAATTTCGATCAGGACGGCAATATTTCAGCGGAGCCCACCGGAACGGTGCAGCAGCGCGGCGACGTGCTGGAGACGATCGACGCCTATGTCAGGCTGACGCTGGAGGATGATCAAGGCGACAGCAACACCGGCGTGCGCCTTGCCCTCTATTTCCAGCGCAAGGCGCCGGAGATCTCGAGCGCCTACGACATTCTGGGCGACAGCGCGCTCTTTGAGTTTTTTACGACGAGCTTCAACCTGTCCAGTTACGTCTCGAACATGGACGTCGACAAGCAAGCCGAGATGATCGACAATTTTATCGACCTCGAGGATCTGTCGGATCCTAACAAAGTCGACGATCTGATCAAACGCTTCACCGCCATGTATGACATGGCCAACGGCACAGGCAGCACGTCGACGGCACTTTCGATCCTGACTGGCTCCGCGACGATAAGCGCCGATACGCTGCTTGCTATGGCGCAATTGAAAAGCGGTTGAGCGGCCTGCAAGCCCCTTCCCGAAGAGCCTGACGCAGGTGCATCGCTGCCTGCCGGCAGGGCAGGGGGCCGGCTGCCTTTGCCAGGATGCGCCTGATGAAGGCAGCGCTGGTTGAAAGCAAAAATATCCTGCACGTTATATTCATAATTAAATCCCCATTAATAAGCATAGGCGAATATTTCCGAAATGGCTGGATTGACAGCAACGGAATCTAGGGGGATTGCGCGTGAATATTCTTGATCGCGGTGCAAATGCTGTCGCGGCTCTTGCCGCTTTATCAAATTCGCAGGCCATGATCGAGTTTGATTTATCGGGCAGGATCCTCACCGCGAACGAAAACTTCTGCAGGGCGCTCGGCTACGAGTTGAGGGAGATTGTCGGAAAACATCACAGCATGTTTGTCGAGCCTTCCTATGTATCCTCAACGGAATACAAGGCTTTCTGGACGAAGCTCGAAGCCGGGAAATTCGACCAGCAGCAATATAAGCGCCTTGGAAAAGGCGGCCGCGAGGTCTGGATCGAAGCATCCTACAATCCCGTGTTCCGACGCGGTAAGCCGGTCAAGGTCATCAAGATTGCAACGGATATCACCGCGCAGAAGCTGAAATCTGCCGAGGATTCGGGCAAGATCGACGCATTGTCCCGGGCTCAGGCGATCATCGAATTCACGCCGGCCGGCGAAATCCTGACCGCGAACGACAACTTCCTGTCCGCCCTTGGCTATTCGCTTGCCGAAATCCAGGGCAAACATCATTCGATGTTCTGTGAAGCCGACTACTCGAGGTCGGAGGCTTACAAGGAATTCTGGCGGAAACTTGCGAGCGGCCAGCTGGTTGCCGACGAATTCATGCGCATGGGCAAGGGCGGACGGAAGGTCTATATCCAGGCTTCCTACAATCCGATTTTCGACCTGAACGGCAAAGTGTTCAAAGTCGTGAAGTTCGCAACCGATGTCACGGCGCGCGTCGAAAATGTCGAACAACTTGCCCGTTGCCTGACGAATCTTGCGGACGGCGACCTGTCGCAGATGATCCAGAAGCCTTTCATTCCTTCGCTGGAAAGGCTGCGTGCCGACTTCAACAGTGCCTCGGAGAAGCTGAAGGGCGCAATGGCAACGGTTGCCGAAAATGCCAAGGCGATATCAGCCGGTTCCAACGAAATCCGCACAGCGGCCGACGACTTGGCAAAGCGTACCGAGCAGCAAGCGGCATCCGTCGAAGAAACGGCCGCCGCCCTTGAGGAAATCACGACGACGGTCAAGGATTCGAGCCGCCGCGCCGAGGAGGCCGGTCAACTCGTGGCGCGCGCCAGAAATCACGCCGAGCATTCCGGCCAGGTAGTGCGTGACGCAATCGGAGCGATGGACCAGATCGAAAACTCGTCACGCGAAATTTCCAATATCATCGGTGTTATCGATGAGATTGCCTTCCAGACGAACCTTTTGGCGCTCAATGCCGGCGTAGAGGCGGCACGAGCAGGGGAGGCCGGCAAGGGCTTTGCGGTCGTTGCCCAGGAGGTCCGTGAGCTGGCGCAGCGGTCGGCGAAAGCTGCCAAGGAGATAAAGAGCCTGATCACGGCGTCCGGTTCCCATGTCGCAAACGGCGTCGCCCTCGTGACGAATGCCGGATCAGCGCTCCAGGAAATCGCCAGTCAGGTTCACGAAATCAATACCAACGTCACAGCGATCGTGGAGGCGGCGCGCGAGCAATCGACTGCGCTCGGCGGGATCAGCCAGTCCATCAACACCGTCGACCAGGGAACGCAGCAGAATGCCGCAATGGTCGAGGAGCAGACGGCTGCGAGCCATGGTCTCGCCCGAGAGGCTGCGGCGCTCTTCGAGCTTCTTGAGCAGTTCCGTTTCAACGATGCGCCGAGATCCAGGTCTTCGTTTGCGCAGGCGGATCGTCACCCTGCCGCACCGACGGCTTTGAAAGTCGTTCGTAATTCGCCCCTCGCATCGATCCAGCGCGGGTCGGCCTCCGTCGCGCTGAAGTCCGACTGGGAAGAGCTCTGATTACGCTGACTGAGCCATTCTCGGCAGTGTTGGCGGCAATCAATCGAGCGACCACGAGCCGGGATAGTTCGGCTTGCGACGCTCGATCCACGCGTCGAGCCCTTCGCGCAAATCGGCGGTTGGCGCCATCCGGGCGAATTGTTCGGCTTCGATCAGCAGCCCCTCCGCAATGCTCTGGTTGATGCCGCGCGTCACCGCCGTCAGAATGCTCGCCGCCGCCAGCGGTGAATGACGCAGAATGCGCCGCGCGAGGTCGTGGGCGGCCGGCATGAGAGCGTCATGCGGGACAACTTGGTTGACAAGGCCGAGTTCGAGGGCGCGCTGCGGGGAGAATGCGTCGCCCGTCAACAGCAGTTCGAGGGCGCGCTTGCGCCCGGCCAGCCTTGGCAAACGCTGCGTTCCGCCAAAGGTCGGCGGCATTGCGAGATTGATCTCGGGCTTGGCGAACAGGGCGCGTTCGCTGGCGATGGCGAGGGGCACAGCCTCGGTGATCTCGCAGCCGCCGCCAAAGGCAAGGCCGTTGACGGCGGCGATGACGGGTTTTCGGAAGGCTTCCAGCCGCGCAGTTAACCGCTGTCCGCGCGCGACGAAATCGCGCATCGCGACATCGGCGCCCTGCGCCACGCTTTCTGAGAATTCGTGGATATCGCCGCCCGCCGAGAATGCCCGCTCGCCTGCGCCGGTGAGGATGATCACTCGGATTGAATTGTCGGTTTCGATGGCGTCGAGGATCGCGAGAAAGCGGTCTATCAAGGCGTAATTCAGCGCATTGAGCTTTTCCGGGCGATTGAGAGTGAGCGCGGCGATTCCGTCGCGGCTGTCGATCAAAACAGTGTCGGCCATTCGGTTTTCCTTTCCGCTATGCTGCGTCAAGAGAAGTATGCCGCCGGCCAACGCTTGTGTATATTCACTAGTCGGTATACATAGCGACATGATCTCACACGCAATCCCGACGCGCGAACGCATCATCTCGGCGGCGGCCAAGCTGTTTTACAACGAGGGCATCAGGAGCGTCAGCGTCGATGCGGTGGCTGAAGAGGCCGGCGTCACGAAACGCACCCTTTACTACCATTTCGCCAGTAAGGACGATCTCATCGGGGCCTATCTGGAGGCGCGCGACCAGCCCAACCTCGCTCTGTTCAAACGCTGGTACGCGGAAACGACGGGCGAACCGGCGGATAAGGTACAAGGCATCTTTCGCAATCTCGCCCGCGCGGCCCGCCATCCGAAATGGAAGGGCTGCGGCTTCCTGCGCACCTCTGCGGAACTCGTCAATATGCCCGGCCATCCAGCCATGAAAGTCGGGATTGAACACAAGAAGAGGGTCGAGGCCTGGCTACGGGTCACATTCGAGGCGGCCGGAATCAAGACGGAAGTGCCGCAGCTCGCCCGGCAGATCGTCCTGCTGCTCGATGGCTCGTTCGCCGTCGTTCTGTTGCATCGCGACCCGACCTATATGGAAGCCGCAGGCGAGGCGGCTGGTTCACTGATCCGCGCTGCGACCGCAAACGCAAACGCGTAAGGCGCTCGCTCTGAAGACCGCATCTTTCGCCCTCGGCATGGCCTGAGGTCGCTGAGCGGGAAGGGCATGATGTTGAGCCTCTAAACAACGGAACAATGCTGCACTGCCGAAAAAATCGCCACGCGCGCCACTGCGCGTTTTTTCAGCATGACCCCATTGACAATTCATCCTTGATGGCACTTCATAACATTGTTCCAGTAAAACAGACATGCGTCCATTATACTGGAACAATAGGAATCATCCATAAGGGGAACGCCATGACCATTTCCTTTCGCACCGGCGTGATATCGCTGGCCGTCGCCGCTCTGTTGTCCACGCCTGCGCTGGCCGAAGGCAGCAAGCTCGATGAAGTGCTGGCCCGCGGCCATCTCGTCCTCGGCACCGGCAGCACCAATGCGCCTTGGCACTTCAAGAGCGCCGACGACAAACTTCAGGGATTCGACGTCGACATGGGCCACATCATCGCCAAGGCGCTCTTCGGCGATCCTGAAAAGATCGAGTATGTGAACCAGTCCTCCGACGCCCGCATCCCGAACATCACCACCGACAAAGTCGACATCACCTGCCAGTTCATGACCGTTACCGGCGAGCGCGCCCAGCAGGTTGCCTTCACCATTCCTTATTATCGCGAGGGTGTCGGCCTGATGCTCAAGGCGGATGGCAAATATGCCGACTACGCCGCCCTCAAGGCGGCAGGCTCCTCCGTCACCATCTCGGTTCTCCAGAACGTCTATGCCGAGGCAATGGTGCATGCGGCCTTGCCGGAGGCGACCGTCGACCAGTACGATTCCGTCGACCTGATCTATCAGGCGCTGGAATCGGCACGTGCCGATGCAGTTGCCACGGACCAGTCGTCGCTCGCCTGGTACATGACGCAGAATCCGGGTCGCTATAAAGATGCCGGCTACGGCTGGAATCCGCAGACCTACGCCTGCGCCGTCAAGCGCGGCGATCAAGATTGGCTGAACTTCGTCAACACCGCCCTGCACGAAGCCATGACCGGCGTCGAATTCGACTTTTACGCCAAGTCCTTCAAGACCTGGTTCGGCAAAGATCTGACGCCGCCGCAGATCGGCTTCCCGGTCGAATTCAAGTAACAGCCATGCGGAGCGGGACATGTTTCCCGCTCCGCATTTAAAGAGTGAGAGCATGACGTTGTCCGAAAATCGCTCAGACTTTTCGGCATCACGCTCTGGTCTGAAAGGGCGGCCCGCATGGGTTACACGTTGAATTTCGCTGCCGTCTGGCGCAATTTCGATTTTCTTTTGAGCGGGCTCGCGCTCAGCCTCGGCCTTGCGGTGATCTCGATCCTGATCGGCGCCGCGATCGGTCTTGTGGTGGCCTTCGCGCTGACGTCCAAAAGCCGTTTTGCGGTCGTGCCGGCACGGGTCTATGTCACTGTCATTCGCAACCTGCCGATTCTCGTCCTGGTGCTTTTCGTCTTTTTCGCGCTGCCGCAAATGGGCCTGCGCCTCGACAAGATAAAAAGCTTCGTCCTGGTTCTGTCGCTTTATTCCGGCGCCTATCTGGCCGAGGTGTTCCGCGCCGGGCTGCTGTCTATTCCGAGAGGACTAACGGAAGCGGGGCTTGCCATCGGCCTGACGGGGATGCAGATCCGCAGCTCCATCATCGCTCCGCTGATGTTGCGCAACGTGCTGCCATCACTGTCCTCGACGATCATCTCACTCTTCAAGGACACCTCGCTCGCCGCCGCCATCGCCGTGCCGGAACTGACGTTTGCCGCCCGCAAGATCAATGTCGAGAGTTTCCGCGTCATAGAGACCTGGATGGTGACATCAGCCCTCTATGTCGCGACCTGTTTCCTCATCGCCGCCGTGATGCGCTTTGTCGAGCGCCGTCTGGCCCTGCCGAGTTAGCCCTGATGTCCCACACCTTTCTCGAACAACTCTGGATCGCCCGCTACGTCATCATGAACGGCATCGGCGTGACCGTGTCGATCTCCCTGCTGGCCATCCTTGCGGGCTCCGTACTCGGCGTTTTCGTCGGCTTGGCGCTCGTTTATGGCGGCGTCATTTTGCGTCTGGCCGTGCGCGCCTATACGGACATCATCCGCGGCACGCCGGTGCTCGTGCTCGTTCTGGCGAGCTACTATGTCTCCGCCGCCGTCGGCCTCGATCTCGGGCCGTTCTCGGCCGGCGTGCTCGCCCTTGCCATCTTCTGCTCCTCCCATGTCGGCGAAATCGTGCGCGGGGCGCTTCAAGCGATCCCGAAGGGCCAGACCGAAGCCGCCAAGGCGATCGGCCTGACCTTTACCCAGACCTTCACCTCGGTGCTGTGGCCGCAGGCCATGCGCCAGTGCCTGCCGGCCTGGGTGAATACGGCGGCCGAGATGGTGAAAGCCTCGACGCTGCTCTCCGTCATCGGCGTCGCGGAACTTCTCCTGCGCACGCAGGAGATCATCTCCCGCAATTTCATGAGCCTCCAGTTCTACTTCCTGGCTGGCGGTCTCTATTTCATCATCAACTATGGCATCGAGCACTTCGGCAAATATGTCGAGCGCAAGACCGCCCTGCCGTCCTGAGGAGTTCCCCCGATGGCCAAGACCATTCTCGACATCCAGGGTCTGCGCAAGACTTACGGCATCCACGAAGTCCTCAAGGGCGTCGACTGCGCCGTGCAGGAAGGCGAAGTCATTTCTATCATCGGCTCGTCCGGCTCCGGAAAGACCACCTTGCTGCGTTGCATCAACATGCTCGAGGAATTCCAGGGCGGCACGATTAGCCTCGACGGCGAGGAGATCGGCTACCGCGCCGAAGGCGCGACGCGGCGCCGCAAGAGCGAGAAAGAGATTGCACGCCAACGCGCGTTGACCGGCATGGCGTTTCAGCAGTTCAATCTTTTTCCGCATATGAGTGCCGCTGAAAACGTCATGCTCGGCCTCGTCAAGGTGAAGAAAATGGCCAAGCCGGATGCCCGCGCCATCGCGGAAAAATGGCTCGATCGTGTCGGCCTTTCCGCCCGCTCGAACCATTATCCCGGACAGCTTTCCGGCGGTCAGCAGCAGCGCGTCGCGATCGCCCGCGCCATCGCCATGTCGCCGAGGCTGATGCTGTTCGACGAAGTGACTTCCGCGCTCGACCCGGAACTGGTGGGCGAAGTGCTCCAGGTCATCAAGGGGCTCGCCGCCGACGGCATGACCATGCTGCTCGTCACGCACGAGATGCGCTTTGCCTACGACGTTTCGTCACGCGTCATCTTTATGAACCAGGGCGTCATCTGCGAGGAGGGCGATCCGAAGGACATGTTCGTGCATCCGAAGACCGAACGGCTGGCGGAATTCCTCAAGACCTCAAGTTTCAACTAGACGAAAGAGAATCCATGCCGATCACACGTTACGGTGGCGCAACTCCCCTAACGACTGGTTGGCTTACGATCGCATGGCAAGCGCACATTGAATGTGATGGCAAATCCATTTTATTGCTAGCATTGCTATCATGTCCCACAGGTTGCCATCATGCCCGCAGTCACAATCAGAAACCTCTCCGACGCGACGCACCGTGCTCTCAAAGTGCGTGCGGCTCATCACGGGCGCAGCGCCGAAGCGGAAATGCGCGAAATCCTCGAGGCTGCCGTCCGTCCGGAAACACGTCTGCGTCTCGGCAGCGCGCTCGCCGAACGGAGCCGTCGCCTCGGGTTGACGAATGAGGACTTTGCCGTTCTGGACCAAGCTCGCGACACATTGCCTGCAAAGCCGATGAGCTTTGAATGATTATCCTCGATACGAACGTCGTTTCCGAGGCGATGAAACCAGCGCCCGACGAAGCCGTGAAATTCTGGCTCGATGAGCAGGCAGCCGAAACCCTCTTCCTTCTAGCGTCACGATCGCCGAACTGATGTTTGGAATCGGCGCCCTCCCGGCTGGCAAACGCAAGGAAAGGCTCTGCGACGCGTTGGACGGTCTGATGGAACTCTTCGAAAGCCGTATTTTGGCTTTCGACATCACAGCGGCACGGCGCTATGCCGATCTCGCGGTCAAGGCCCGAGCCGCTGGCAGAGGATTTCCCACTCCGGACGGCTATATCGCCGCCATCGCGGCATCAAAAGGGTTCGCCGTAGCCACGCGCGATACAAGTGCTTTCGACGCTGCAGGTGTTGAAGTGATCAATCCCTGGGCGGCTTCGACCGCATAAGGTCGTTCGGCCAGTAAGAACAAGCCGCCACGTGAGTGGTTCGACGCTGGTCTGCGTTTGCAAGGCGTTGCAGGCACGCGCTCAATTTACGCTCAGTCTGCATTCCCAGCGTGCAAATTCCAGGGGGAGGGATCCGAGACATCTTGGAAATCCTGAACGCAGGATTTTGGCACGAGCTTTGCTTTCCTGTCTTGTATGCAAGATAGCCACACATCTGAGAGCACGCAGAAGACCATCGAGGAGACGATCGTCTCTGGGATTCTTTCAGCCAAAATTCGGCCTGGGACGCGTCTCAGCGAAAACCAGCTGGCAACGCTCTTCAGCGTGTCTCGAACCCGCGTCCGTGAAGCCATGATGCGCTTGGAAACACGCGGTATCGTGCATGTCAGTCCGAGACGAGGCTGGTTTGTTGTCGAGCCGTCTGCTGAAGAGGCGATCGCGGTCTATGAGGCACGGCGCGTCATCGAGTCCGGATTGCTGCGCAGCATGCGCGTGCTGACAGGCGAGGGACGCGAAGCGCTCGACGCGCATTTGAACGAGGAAAAAAGCGCAATGGCTGCGGGCGACCGCCAGCACCTGATCTATTTGATGGGCGATTTCCACATCCGCATCGCAGAATTGAGCGGCAACGCCATCATCGTCGATATCCTCCGCGATCTCACCGCGAGGACGATCCTCATTTCGATGCTCTATCAGTCTGAATTTCATGCAGCACAGTCTCATGACGGGCATTGCCGCATCTTCGAGGCCATGCAAGCGGGTGATTTCGTCAGAGCTGCCGAGCTCTCTATCGAACATCTGGACGAAGTGGAAATGGGCCTCGACCTGACCACACGCCCGGATCCGCTCTCGGAACTGCGCAGTTCGCTGTCACTCCCTCCCAAGGCCGTGTCCTCCGGCCCAACTGTCAGACCCAAAAAGCCACAACTTCAAAGGAGCAATTAAAACATGCTGACAAGACGAGTCTTCTTCGCAATCGCGACCCTGGCTGCAACCTTCGGCTTCGGCTCCGCGTCTTACGCCGATGCTCTCGCCGACATCACGGCGCGCGGTACGCTGCGTGTCGCCGTCCCGCAGGATTTTCCGCCCTTCGGTAGCGTCGGTACCGATATGGCGCCGATGGGCTACGATATCGATGTGGCCAACCTCATTGCCGAAAAACTGGGCGTCAAGACCGAACTCGTGCCGGTCACCAGCGCCAACCGCGTTCCCTATCTGCAGACGAACAAAGTCGATCTGGTCATATCAAGCCTCGGCAAGAATGCGGAGCGCGAAAAGGTGATCGATTTCACCACGGCCTACGCACCCTTCTTCAACGGCGTGTTCGCACCGGCCGATCTTTCGATCGCCAAGGTGGAAGATCTCGCCGGCAAGAGCATCGGCGTCACGCGCGGCGCCGTGGAGGATCTCGAGCTGACGAAGATCGCTCCGGCCGACGCGACGATCAAGCGCTACGAGGACAATAATGGCACCATCTCGGCCTTCCTGTCCGGCCAGGTCGACACCATCGCCACCGGCAACGTCGTGGCCGCTGCGATCCTCGCCAGAAATCCCCCCAAGCGCCCCGAGATGAAGTTCCTGATCAAGAATTCGCCCTGCTACATCGGTCTCAACAAGGAACAGGCGGCTCTTTTGGAGAAGGTGAACGGCATTGTCGCCGCCGCAAAAACCGATGGATCGCTCAACGCCATATCGCAGAAGTGGCTCGGCGCCGATCTCCCGTCGGATCTGTAAGGAACCCGGTTCTCACGGATGTCATCCCGCGCCGCGCGCGAGATGACATGACGCTCCGTCGCCACAAGAGGGGACAATTCCTTGAGTTACCATTTCGAATTCGGCTGGCTGCTTGAATATTATCCCGAGATCGTCAAGGGCATACTGATCACGCTGGAGCTTATCGCCATCGGCGGGGTGCTCGGCATTTCGCTCGGCATCTTCTGCGCCTGGGTGCGCGCACTCGGCCCGGCCTGGCTGAAGCCAGTTGTTGCGACCTATGTCGAATTGATCCGCAACACGCCGTTCCTGATTCAGCTCTTTTTCATTTTCTTCGGTCTGCCGTCGCTCGGTTTCAAGCTTTCCGAACTGACGGCCGCCAACCTTGCGATGGTCGTCAACCTTGGCGCCTATAGCTGCGAAATTATCCGCGCCGGCATCCAGGCTACCCCGAAGGGCCAGTTCGAGGCAGGCGAGAGCCTTGCCATGACGCGCTTCGAAACCTTCCGGCATGTCGTTCTCGTGCCGTCACTGCAGCGCATCTGGCCGGCGCTGTCGTCGCAAGTGGTGATCGTCATGCTCGGCTCATCGGTCGTCTCGCAGATCGCCGCCGAGGATCTGACCTTTGCCGCGAACTTCATACAATCGCGAACCTTCCGCGCCTTCGAGGCCTACATCGTCTCGACAGCCATCTATCTCACCCTGGCGATCCTGCTCCGGCAGGTGCTGGCGGTGGTCGGCGGGTTCATTTTCCCGAGGAGGGCGGCGAAATGATCGAGTTCACATTCTGGGACATTCTGCGCAACCTCCTGCTCGCCACGCGCTGGACGATCCTTCTTTCGCTGGTCTCATTCATCGGCGGCGGCGTGGTCGGGCTGGGGTTGCTCTTCCTGCGTATCAGCAAGCGCAAGGCATTCAGGACAGTCGCGAAATATTATATCGAGCTCTTCCAGGGCACGCCGCTGCTGATGCAGCTCTTCATTGCATTTTTCGGCCTCGGCCTCTTCGGGATAGACGTGCCGGCCTGGCTTGCTGCGGGATTGGCCCTCACCCTGTGGAGTGCCGCCTTTCTCGCCGAAATCTGGCGAGGCTGCGTCGAGGCGGTCGCGCGGGGTCAATGGGAAGCCTCGGCCAGCCTCGGCATGGGTCGGCTGCAGCAGATGCGTTATGTCATCCTGCCGCAGGCGCTGAGGGTCGCCATACCGCCGACGGTCGGTTTCTCCGTGCAAATCGTCAAGGGAACGGCGCTGACCTCGATCATCGGTTTCGTCGAATTGTCGAAAGCCGGCACGGTGGTCACCAATGCCACCTTCCAGCCCTTCACCGTCTACGGGCTCGTCGCTCTCATCTACTTCGCCCTTTGCTGGCCTTTGTCAAAAAGCAGCCAGATCCTGGAAAGGAAGCTCAATGTCGCTCATCGAAATCACTGAAGTCCGCAAGAGCTTTGGCACCACCGAAGTGCTGAAAGGCATCAATCTCGATGTGGAGGCCGGCGAGGTCATCGCCATTATCGGCAAGAGCGGTTCGGGCAAATCGACCCTGCTTCGCTGCATCAACGGCCTGGAAACCATCACCGACGGCTCCATCTCCGTGGCCGGCGCGCAGCTCCTTGATGACGAAGTCCATCTGAAGGCACTGCGCCTCAAGGTCGGCATGATCTTTCAGCAGTTCAACCTCTTCCCGCACCTGACCGTCGGCGGCAACGTCATGCTGTCGCAGACCGTGGTCAAGAAGACCCCGAAAGTCGAAGCCGAGGCCACCGCCCGCAAGATGCTGGAGCGGGTAGGGCTCGGCCACAGGTTCGACGCCTATCCGGACGAGCTCTCGGGCGGCCAGCAGCAGCGCGTCGCCATCGCGCGCGCGCTCGCCATGCAGCCGACTGCGCTTCTTTGCGACGAAATCACCTCCGCGCTCGATCCGGAACTGGTCGCCGAAGTTCTGGCCGTCGTGCGCGAACTCGCCGCCGAGGGAATGACCCTCCTGATGGTGACGCACGAGATGAAGTTCGCCCGCGACGTCTGCAACCGCGTCGTCTTCATGCACCAGGGCCGAGTCCACGAAGCCGGCCGGCCGGAGGAAGTCTTTGCCAATCCGCAGACTGCAGAACTGAAGCAGTTCCTCGGCGTCAGTTAAGAAACGACGACATGCTCTCGCTTATACCGGCCGGCATCGTCGTGACATTGAGGCGTTCGGTTGCAGACCGGGATGCTCGCCTGGATCATGCGGGGACTCGCCAAATGGTACGGGAATCCGTCTGACAAGGGCATCCAACCGCAGATAGCAACGGTGAATCTCTCTTCCAGCTGCTGGCCAACAAGCGCGCAGTCGCTCCAATCCGCAGGCGTGCCGGGGGAACGGCAGGCAAGGCTGCCGTTCCCGGGGATTGTCAGTCTTTGTTGCCAGTCGGTGCGGGCAGCAAGATGGGCTCGACCGAATGTTTCGGTGCCATCAATTGTGCAAGAATGTCGTCGGCCGAATGGCTCGAACTGCCAATGCCGGCCTCGCGCAGTTGACGATCGAGGTCGCTGCCGTTTTCCAGCGCCGCCAGTTCAGCACCGGCTTCGATGCGGCCGGCAGTGACTTCCTGGCGCTTCTTGATACGTTCGAGACTTTCGACGGCGCTACCGAGACGGGTATTGATGCCCGACTGGCTATGGGCGATCGCCGACTGAGCGCGCAGCAGCGACTCATTGGCTTTGACATTCTCCACCTCACGCTTCATCTGGGCAATGCGTGCTTCGGTCTCCTGGATCGTGCGCAGCATCTGCTGTTGGCGGGGCAGCAGCCGGTCAAGCTCTTCTTGATCGCGCTGCACTTCGGCACGGGTACCGGCAATGCGCTGAGCGAGACCCTGCGCCAGATCCGTACGGCCCGCGGAGATCGCGGCACGAGCGCTGTCGGTATCCTTGGTCTCCTTTGCGCGGTTTTCTTCAAGTCGGCGCACGACGCTCTTGTTGGACGCCATGATGCCGGCCAGATCGGATCGCGCACTGCGCAGCGACTGCTCAGCGTCGCGGATTTCCTGGTCAAGAATGCGCATGGACTGGCTGTCGGCGGCCGCTTCCGCTGCCTCGTTGATGCCGCCGCGAATGGCGGTGAAAATCTTTCCCCAGGTGCTCACGCTGCAATCTCCCCGCTTTTCCATTCTTCAATCATATGTGCCGCATCGACGGCATTGGCAGCCAGAATCGCGACCTCCTCGACCACCGTCTCGGCCGGCGAGCGTGCTGACAGCGAGCCGAACAATTCATACCATTCCTCACCGTCGATCGTGGTGATGCCGAAGCTGGAGAGCGGCACGAACTTATGGGTCTTCAGCACCATACGTTCGAAGGCTTCTCGATTGGACACGTCCTTGCAAGGCACCAGAACAGCGCTGACAAGGATGTCGCGCTCCCCGCTTACCGCGACGAAGACGTCGAGATCGCCTTTTTCCTTAAGAGTCACGCATATAACGTCGCCCTGTTCGGGTACGGCTACATCCACATCGCCCAGTGCGTCGGGATCGGCGGCGAACAGGCGCGTTAAAGTGGTGAGGTTCCAGGTCTCCAAAAAGTCCTCCATCGGTTGGAACGTCAAAATATTTGGGTAATCGATTTGCAACTTAAAGATCTGGTGCGCTAAATAAATTTCGCTAGGGTACGCGTTAGGAACGGAGCGAATCGCTTGCCATATATCGCTTCATTGCTGCGGCGTGTATATCTCTCGCTCAACGAATTGGCCTGGTCAGCTCTTTTTCTTATCCTCGTAATCCATCTGGTCGCTTCTTACCTGCTCTTCATGCTGGTCGGCGAAGGCGATCTCGTCGGCAATCCGGTCGACTTTCTTTACTACTATATGGTGACGGCAACGACTGTCGGCTATGGCGATCTTTCTCCAAAATCGGGGCTCGGCCGATTAATTGCCGTCCTGTTCGTTCTTCCCGGCGGCATTGCCATCTTCACCGCTGTTCTCGGCAAGTTGTTGACAAATATCGGTACGATCTGGAGAAACCGCATGCGCGGATTGGGTGATTACAGCGAACGCGCCGGCCATATCATCGTCCTGGGCTGGCAAGAGGGGCAGACATACCAGACGCTGCGGCTGCTGCATGCCGAACGGCAGGCCAACGAGCCGATGAGTGTTCTGGTTGCCAAGGACCTGCCGGAAAATCCCGCCAGCAATTACGCCGACTATATCAGAACCGAGCGGCTTGCCGATGCCGATGCTCTGGTGCGGGCCGGAGTGGCTCAGGCGCGCGCGATCATCGCGCGCGGTGCAAATGACGACGAGACGCTGGCCGCCGTGCTGATTGCCGAAGACCACGCGCCCAATGCCCATATCGTCGCCTATTTCGCCGACGACCGCACGGCACAGACGGTCAAACAACGCCGGCCGCGCGTCGAGGCGGTGGGCTCGCTCGCCGAGGAGCTGCTGTCGCGTTCCGCCCGTGATCCGGGCTCTTCGGAAATCGCCGCACGGCTGCTGTCGGCCGCTTCCACCGACACGGCGTTTTCCCTGCCGGTACCGCCTTTGCAAACGCCGCTACTCTATGGGGACGTGTTTTTAAGGCTCAAGCGTCAGCATAATGTGACGCTGGTGGGCATGCTGAGCCAGGGCATGACCGACCTCAATTGCCAGGACGAGACGCTGATGCGGGGCGGCGAGACCCTTTACTACATCAGCGGAATGCGGCTAGATCCCGCTGCCATCGCTTGGGCTCGAATGGGAGACGTATCATGATCGGCTGGTTCGGCAGAGACAAGAACGAAAGGCCCTTACCCAAAGAACATGGCCCGTTGAGCGCCGCCATCGGCGGGGCGTTGGACATCGATTTCCTCTCCCTCGAAGCCGAGGCTTTGGCCGGCCAGCCGGCCATGCCGCTGCCACGGAGCGGCCCGTTCATCATTGCCGCCTACGGTGAGGTTTCGCTCGATGCCGCGACGGTTCTGTCGCGCTACTACGATGAAGACCATCGGATGATTCAGGTGATGTCGACGTCGGGCCAGCCGGGTGATGTCGACGACATCAGCTTTTATCAGCCCTGGGACAGCGTCGTGCCTGCCGGGCAGGGCGAATGGAACCGCTGGACCGGGCCGGACGGCCTGATCGGTCAGCCAAGCTACGATGCCGATGGCATCCTCTATAGCCGCTTCTGGGGCGAAGGCCCGGAACGCACCCCATTGGCGGAGTTTGTCGAGAAGGTCGACGACGGTGAGGCGCAGCGCTCCATTCACCAGACCTGCATGTTGTATTACCGCCCGCTTGGCTCGACGCGCGAAATGCTTTTGATCAATGTCGAGCGCGACCTCGATCTCGGACAGAGCCAGGCAGGCAGCTCGGTGGAATTTCTGATCGGTTATGGACTGGCTCCAGCCGATGTTCGCCGCGTCTGATAGACCCTGTCAATTTTCAACGGAGGACTTTTTCAATGCTCGATTACGTGGCGGGTCTGCCTGCCTTCCTCGGCTATTTCGCCGTCGGTCTTGCCGCTTATGGCGTTTTCGCGGTGATCTACACATTCTTGACGCCGCAGAAGGAAGTCCAACTCATTCGCGCAGGCAATCTTGCCGCCGTCACGGCATTTTTGGGCGCGCTTGTTGGTTTCAGCCTGCCTCTGGCTTCGGCCGCAGCCAATTCGGTCAGCATCGTCGACTACATCATATGGGCGGTGGTCGGCATTCTGGCGCAGATCCTGGCTTACTATATTGCGAATTTCACCATGACGGATCTGCATGAAAAGATCACTGCCGGCGATATCGCGGCGGGCATATGGGGCGGCGGCATCGCGCTGGTCATCGGTATTCTCAACGCCGCCTGCATGACCTATTGAGGGGAGGGAACGATGCGCAGACGTAAGAGCGGGCACAAACGACCTTTCCTGGCCCTCGGCACTATCGCTGCCTCGACCCTGGCGCTGTCCGGTTGCGGCGATCAGACTCCTTCCGAGACAATGTTCACCTCCGTCGACCAATGCGTGACTTCCGGCATGGACCGGCAGGTCTGCCAGGCCGGCTATCAGGATGCCATGCGGGCCCATCTTGCCGCCGCGCCGCGTTTCAACGGCATGGCCGCCTGCGAGGCCGAATACGGCTCGGGCCAGTGCACGGAACAGTCGGCCAGTGCCGTCCCCAACAATACCGGCGGAGGCGGCAGCTTCTTCGTGCCGTTCCTGACAGGCTACATGCTGTCTTCGGCACTGAACAACATCGGCGACTATTACAATTATCGCCGGCGCCAGGAGGAGAGTGGCTCCTATTACGGCTCGACGCCGATTTATCGCAATCGCTCGGGACAAACGGTGACAACGACTGTTCGCTCGGGCGGCGGCAACGACACCTCGATCGCGCCCTCACGCCAGACTGTCAAGCCGGTCAACGTCAACACCCGCACCGTCGCCCGTCAGGGCTTCGGGGGTCGTTCGTCGTTCAGTTTCGGCGGCTGACATGAAGCGCATCACCCTTCCGGCGCGTCCTGATTGGCTTGACAAGGCGCGCGCCGTTGGCTTCGGATTTCACGAAATGTATGGCGAGCCCTATTGGCTCGATGATGCCGCCTATACATTCACGCTCGATGAGATCGAGATGCAGATCGAAGGGCCAAGCCAGGAACTGCACGACATGTGCATGGATTTGGTCGGCGATATCGTCGGAAGCGAAGAGGCGCTCGACAGGCTGGCCATTCCGGAGGATCTGCGCGATGTGGTGCAGCGCTCCTGGCAGCGCCGCGACCGCCACCTCTACGGCCGGTTCGATCTCGCTTACGACGGCACTGGCCCGGTCAAGTTGCTCGAATATAACGCCGATACTCCCACTTCGGTGTTCGAGACAGCCTATTTCCAGTTCAACTGGCTGACCGACCAGGTGGCTTTGGGTAGCCTGCCCAAGGACGCGGACCAGTATAATTCCTTGCAGGAAAGCCTCGTCGAGGCGTTCGAGCAATTTTCCAAAGAGCCGATCTTCCACTTCGCGGCGATGACCGACAATGAGGAGGATCGCGGCACGACGGTCTATCTGATGGACTGCGCAGTGCAGGCCGGCCATCGCGTCGAGCTTCTGGACATCCGCGAGATCGGCATCGATGCGCAGGGCCGTTACACCGACCTCCAGGATCGGGTGATCGACCGCTGCTTCAAGCTGTACCCATGGGAATTCATGCTGCGCGAGCCCTTCGCCCGCGATCTCGTGCGCTCGGGCGATGTTTTCGTCGAGCCCGCCTGGAAGGCCGTGCTCTCCAACAAAGGGCTTTTGCCTCTGCTCTGGCAGCGCCACCCCAATCATCCCAACCTGCTGGCTAGCTATTTCGCAGACGACCCGGCGGCCTCGAGTTTGAGCGACTATGTGCGCAAGCCACTGCTGTCGCGAGAAGGCGAGAACGTCACGATATTCCGAGATGGCCGGGAATTGATTTCTGCCCCCGGCGATTATGGCGACGAAGGCTTTATCGTCCAGGCCTATGCCCCGCTTTTCGAAAGCGATGGCGGCTTCGCCGTGCTCGGCAGCTGGATCGTCGGTGATCGCGCCTGCGGTCTTGCCGTCCGCGAGGATCGCTCGCGCATAACCGCCAATCTATCGCGTTTCGTACCGCACGTCATAGTCGGATAAGAGAAGATATATCGCTTCAGGCGCAGCGATCTTCGTGTACGCGTCGAGCGATACCGCCCGAATTTCTCGGCGAGAAGTGATGACGACCAACGGCGAGCGAGCGATCTTGCGGCGTTCATCCATATCGATCTGGGAGTAGGTGCGCTTCATATCTCGTTCCTTGCAGGGATAAACCGTTGTTATCTATTGCAAGTCGCACTTCATCATCGAACCCACCCCCCTACATACATTTATCACATAAGATAGCTTATGGAACTTCTATCACTGACCAGCCAAAACCTCGTCAGCCAAGCCCGGATCGCTTGGAGCGGATGATCCGCTCCGCAAGTCAATGACCACAGTGAATCATAATCTCGGCCACTGGATCGGCGGCCAAAATGCATTCGGAATAGATTTACCAGCAGGTAAAACCAGCATCGGCAACGACCGTCGTCGTTGCCTGGATCACCCGCCATCTGGCAAAGATCCAGGTCGTCCTCGGCACAACGAGGCTCGAGCGGGTCGTCGAAGCTGCAGTCGGCCCGGATGTCTCGCTGACCCGCGAGGAATGGTATGGGCTGTTCACATCCGCGGGACACATCCTGCCCTTGCCATCGGCGGCGTCACCCTGCGCACCGCCGAGATCATCTCCGCGTGCCTTTGCACGAGTAGTGAAGGTGCACATGCCGATCACCCACGCCAACTACGACAATCGCAGGGTATAATCTTCTCACACGCTCGCAATCAGACCACCATCGACGCGAATCACCGAGCCAGTCATATAGGAGGCACGGCTGCTCGCCAAAAAGGCGACGACATCAGCGTATTCCTGCGGATCCCCGTATCGGCCGATGGGAATCGAAGCCGTGCTGGCCGCCGAGACCTCTTCGACAGCCCTGCCCTCACGCTTGGCTTTTTGTTCGTCGAGGAAGGTGATGCGTTGCGTCGCGACGCGCCCTGGAAGAACGACGTTGACGGTCACGCCGTCGCGGCCGACTTCGCCTGCCAGCGTCTTCGACCAGCCGAGAAGTGACATGCGCAGCGAATTCGAAAGTCCGAGATTAGAAATCGGAGCCACGACACCGGACGATGTCGAGGTGATGATACGGCCCCGTTTCTTTTCGCGCATCTTCTGAAGAACGGCATCGCTGATGGCGATGACCGACAGCACCATGCTATCGAAATACTTGCGCCAGCTCTCGGTGCTCTGACCGGAAACCAGTGTCGGCGGCGGGCCGCCGGTGATGTTGACAAGCACGTCCACCGAACCGAGCTGCTTCTCGATGGCGGCGAGATTGGGCTCGATCATGTCGAGATTGGCGAGGTCCCATTCAAGTGCCATCGCCGAGCCGCCGGCTGCGCGGATGTCGACAACCGTTCTGTCGGCAGCTTCCCTGTTGATGTCGGCAACCGCGACCTTTGCTCCTTCGGTGGCGAGCGTTTTTGCAATCGCCCCGCCAAGTCCCCCGCCAGCCCCCAGTACGAGGGCGGTCTTGCCTTTCAATCCCAGATCCATGGTCTGTTTCCTTTGCGTTGTTGTTGATTGTTCGATGGGAGTCAGGTCAGCCGGCCATCCAGCCGCCGTCGACCATCATGTTGATGCCGGTAATGTAGCTCGCCATGTCGCTGGCGAGGAACAGTGCCGCACCCGCGACGTCGCGCGGTTCGCCAAGTCTTGGCCACGGCGTGCGTCGGCGCGAATAATCAAGCGCGTCCGGATCGTTGGCGACGCCCGGCTTTCCGGTGATGATCTTTCCCGGTGCAATCGCATTGCACAGGATCATATCGGCGGCGTGGTCGACGGCGATCTGCCGAGTCATCTGCACGATCGCTCCCTTGCTGACGCCATAGGGAAAGTCACCCGGGCAGGCCACCATACCGTGCTGCGACGAGATATTGATGATCCGGCCGCGTGCTTCGCCCACCGGCTCCTGCTTCAGGAACTGCGCGGCCGCTCGCTTGCAGCAGTAGAAAAAGCCGGTGACGTTGACCGAGATCACTCGATCCCACTGTTGCGGTGACGTATTGAGGAGATTGGTCGAGGTGTAGATCGCGGCATTGTTGACCATGATGTCGAGCCGCCCGAACTCCTTCACCGTTTGCGAAACCAGCGCATCGACATCCACCCAGCTGGAGATGTCGGTCTTGATGAACATGCCCTTTCCGCCCTCCGCGATAAGGCGGTCAAGCGTGCTATCGCCTCCCTCGATCGGCGCCTCGGAGACATCGGCAATCACCACTGTCGCGCCTTCTTCGGCGTAGCGCAGCGCGATTGCACGGCCGAGACCTGAGCTCGCGCCGGTGACGATCGCAATTTTCCTATCAAGCAGAGGCATAGACGTTCCTTCAGGTAGCGCTGCGGACGACTTGGCCGCGACGGGGAGCAATGAGCACGCCGTCTTTAACGATGCGCTCGCCTCGCAGAAAGACATCCGTCAACCTGCCGGCCATGCGCCTGCCATGAAACGGGGTGTAGGCGGCGCGTGTAGCCTGCTCGGCATCGGTGATGACAGTCGAATGGTTCAAGTCGACGACCAGGATGTCGGCATCGCAACCAACGGCGATCGATCCTTTCGAGCGCCCGAGCCCAAAACGGTTGGCGGGGTTGTACGCGCACATGCGCACAAGGTCCGGAAGGGCAATAAGCTTCTCCACCACAAGGTCCAACATCACCGAGAGCAACGTCTGGAGGCCCGGCATCCCACCGGGAATGTCGGCAAAAGATCCATAGGCCGCGGACTTTTCAACCGCGCTGTGCGGCGCGTGATCCGTCGCCATGATTGTCATCAGCCCTTCAAAGACTGCATGACGCAAGGCCTGGACATCGTCGTAACGCCGAAACGGGGGCGATCCCTTGAGCTTGGCGCCGGCCGTCTCGTAGTCGTCAGATGTGAAGAACAGGTTCTGGGGTGTCGTTTCGACGGTGACATCGGCCATGCTTTGAAGGCGGCACCAGGCCTCGACCCCGAGCTTCGAATTGACCTGGCGCACATGCACCCGCGCGCCGGTCTCGGCGGCCGCCAGCACTGCGCGCGCGATACCTCCGGCTTCGGCGATCGGCGGCCTACTTGCCAGAAACGCCGAAATGTCGCCGCCGCGATCACGTCCGGCGCTGCCCTCCAGAATAGATTGGTCGCCGGGGGAAACGCCTATCACCGGGCCGGCCCCTGCCAGCCGGCGCAGGATTTCCGTGACGGCATCCAGGCTGTCGAAGAGATATTCGGCGGGTACGTCAGCCGTGAATAGTTCAAGAGAAACAGGCGACAGAGCGAGCAGGTCATCCAGGCTGTCGCAGCTCTTCGAAACCACGGCTTGAAACCCGACGTCGACATGGAGGCGCCCCGTCGCGCTCGCCATCTTCTCCGACAGTTGCCGCGCGGTTGCTGTCCAGGGATCGTCCGTCGGCATGTCGAGGATGGTCGTCACGCCACCGAGCGCTGCAGCATGCGTGCCGCTTTCAAAATCTTCCTTCTGCGTCAGTCCGGGTTCTCGCAGATGCGCATGTGCATCGACGAGCCCAGGCAACAGCTGCTTGCCGCCGGCATCGATGAAACTTCGTGCCATCACGGTCTCGCCCGGCGCAAGGAGAGCAGCTACCCGCCCGTCGCGGATGCCGACATCCGCTAGACCCTGACCATCTGCATTGACGACCGTGCCGCCAAGGATCATCGTATCGAACACGTCCGCCCCCGCTTCTCTACCACAGGCCTGCGAGCCGCGGTTCTTCGTGCGTGACAACCTCGATGAGCGCGGCCTGACCGGCAGCGATCCTGTCCAGGGCGCGCAGCAATGCGGGCCGCAGGCTTTTCGGTTCCGTCACGCATTCGCCATAGCCGCCAAGGGCTTCGGCGATCGGCGCGTAATTGCCCGTCACCCGGTTCGCGTCATATTTCGCGGTGGCAATCGGCATGCTTTTGGCATAGCCGCCGAGCACGTTGTTGCGCAGGACGACTGTCAGGACCGGCAGGTTGCAGCGCACGGCGGTTTCGAAGTCGAGTCCGACCATCCCGAAGGCGGACTCGCCCATCAGATTGACGACGGTTGCTTCAGGGCGGGCGAGTTTTGCCCCGATCGCAAAGCCGAGGCCGCTGCCAAGCTGGGTGGTCTTGCCCCAACCGATATAGCTGCCGGGACTGCTTGCAACGTAGAATGGGCAAAACTGATCGCGCGGGTTGCCGGCATCATGCGTGACGATCGAATTTCTGGGATCGATTGTCTGCATGATCTCCCAGACGACGCGGTAGGGCGAGATCGGCGTGCTGTCGGATGTCAGCAGCGGCATCCACTTTTCCATGAAGGCCTCGCGAATGGCGGCGATTTCTGCAGCTGGTCGGGGGCGTTCGCCGAGCGGCAGATAATCACGGCGGATAAGGTCAATCATCTGTTTGAGGACAGAGGCTGCATCTCCGATCACCCCTTGAGCGATCGCATAGTCCTTGCCAAGATCGGCCTCATCGAGCGTCACTTGCAGGATGATTTTGTCGTCCGGGACTGGCAAGATGTAATAGGAACGCGTCAGGCTGCTGCCGAGGGCGAACACCACATCGGACTTTGCGAGGAAATGGTCGACCGTGGCAGGTCGCGCCCGGCCGGCCGTGCCCAGAGCGAGGGGATGGTCTTCGGGAAAACCGCTCTTGCCATTCGGCGTCGTCATGACCGGAATGTTCAAGAGTTCGGCGAGCTCGACCAGTTCCTGCGAGGCTGATGCCGACAGCACCCCCTGCCCTGCCCAGATGATCGGGTTTTTCGCCTCCAGAAGTGTTTCGACCAGACGGGCCACCTCGCCATCATCAGCCTGGGGCTTGCTGCGGCGTGGGCGTCGGTGATCTGCCGGCAGGGCATCGACCTTTTCGGCCAGAAGATCGACTGGCAGTTCCAGCAACACCGGCGCCGGCCGTCCGTTTCGAACACGCGATATCGCCGCATGCATCAGTTTCGGCAGATCGGCGACACGCGTCGCGGCCTCGCACCATTTGGTGATGTGGGTGAAGTTGCGGCGGGATTCGAAATTCGGAGCCACTGCCTCCGAGCCCCGCGGATAGCCGGTCGGCAGGAACAGCATCGGCACGCCGTCGTTGAAGGCCTGGGCAATGCCGGCAAAGGCGCTTTCGGCTCCGGGACCGTATTGGACCGTGACCACGGCAAGTTCCCTGCCGGCAGTC
Source organism: Rhizobium sp. WYCCWR 11128 (assembly GCF_013416305.1). Classification (NCBI taxonomy): domain Bacteria; kingdom Pseudomonadati; phylum Pseudomonadota; class Alphaproteobacteria; order Hyphomicrobiales; family Rhizobiaceae; genus Rhizobium; species Rhizobium sp. WYCCWR 11128. The sequence goes on along the minus strand of NZ_JACCEZ010000006.1, from coordinate 137,649 downwards.
GCGCGGGCATAGCCTTCCGCAATGTTGACGGCGACGCGTTGCGTGCGGGCGATGATAGGGCGAATGTCGAGTTCGGCAGACGCATCGAACAGTTCGCTGGCCGGGAAGCCGATGATCTGCTTGACGCCCTCTTCCTTCAATACGCCGGCGACATATTGCGCGCCGTTCATCGCCTGCGTCTGAGCGCTCAGCCTTTCGGCCGGCTTGGCCTGGTTGCCGTCAGCCATGGCGGGAGAAGCCCTCATGGTTGTCCATCCAGTGGCGCGCAATATCCTCACGACGCATGAATGCGGCACCTGGCGTTTTCTTGACGTGCTCAATGACATCACGCAGCCCCGACGCCCGATTAGGCTGGCCCATCCAGCGGGCATGCACGCCGATCGTCAGCATCCGCCCGCCTGTCTCGTCGGCTTCGCCGATCATGTAGTCGATCGCCGAGCGGCAATCTTCGACAAAGTCGCGCGGGTTGCTGTAGCCCGGCGCAATGAGATAGCGGCTGTCGTTCAGCGTCTTCGAATAGGGCACCACGAGAAGCCGCGTGCCCTGGTGATCGAGGAAATAGGGAAGATCGTCGTTGCAAGGGTCGGAATAATAGAGGAAGCCGCCTTCCCTGACGATCAGATCCCGAGTGTTGACGCTTGGAAAGGAACGGCAATTCCAGCCCAGCGGCCGTTTGCCGGTCAACTTCTTGTAAAGAGCGATGGCGTCATGCAGCTGCCGCTCCTCCTCATCGCGAGGCATGCCGGAATATTCGCTCCAGCGCAGGCCATGGCCGAGCAGGTCATGGCCACGAGAATTCATCCATTCGATGACCGCCGGGTTCTTCTCCAGCGCAACCGCGCAGGCAGAGACCGTCACTGGAATATCGTAGCGGTCAAACAGGCGCGCTAGGCGCCAGACGCCGGCGCGGCTGCCGTACTCGAAATGCGTCTCGGTACCGAGATCACGCAGCGGCGGGCTATTGGGAATATTGTATTCGCCCCAATTGTCGTTTCGCCCATCGTCGAGCCAGGAATATTCGGCGCCCTCCTCGTAGTTCAGCACAAGGTTGATCGCCAGCTTGACGCCACCGGGCCATTTCATGACCGGCGGCTTCGGGCCGTAGCCGATAAAATCGCGCAATTGGTCTTTTGCAGCAGCGCCCATCACTTTCCCTCGCTCTGATTTTCGTGTTCGACGATCCAGTCCATGTAGTCGTGGAACGACTGCTTGGCGCCGCGTGGCTGCCAGCCCGTATCCCGCGCGATGCGGGCGATGTCGTAGGCACCCCACATGCCGTCCTTCAGGGAGATGTCCTGGATGATGTTGGCGGTTTCCGCCGGGCTCACTTCAACCTGCAGGCCAGGCGCACGCTCCCTCGCCCAGCCGATGATGTCGCCGATTGTCGACGTCTCACCGCTGCCGATGTTGTAGTGCCGGTAACGCAGGCGTTCTGCTAAGAGCAGCGCGATGATCGCATCAGCCACGTCAGTTGAAGTCAGATAGTCGCCGACCGGCTCCAGGCTGTTCGGCCGGATGGTCTGGCCGGCAAGCGCCATATGGGCGACGCGGTTTGGCACATGCCGGAAATTGCGGCTGTCGGTTACCCGATCCATCGGCCCGTAAACCGAAGCAAGCCGGACGGAGGCTGCCGACAGACCGAAGAGATCGGCGTAACGGTTGACCACCATCTCGGCAGCAAATTTGGAGATCCCGTAAAGCGTCAGCGGCGCAACATAGCCATCTTCGGGAAGCGGTTCGCCCGTCCAGTCCGGCCCATGGTGACGGTAGACGGAGCCCGAACTGACAAAGACGAAGCGTTCAATGCTGGGACGCTTTCTCAGCCATTCGAGAATGTGCACGGTGCCCATGAAATTGACATCGACGATCCTGGCGGGATCTTCGGCTTCGGGCTGGCGCTTTGCCTCTGCGGCACTGCCGCGCGAGATGGGGGTGACGGTCGCGCCATGCACCACGTAGCGGATATCGTGGCTGTCGAGTGTCGCTTCCCACTGGGCGGGCCTGCAGATGTCGGCCGTAACCACGGTCAGCCGATCGCGGACCGGCGCAAAATAGCGCTCCGCCATCGCATCCAGGCCAGCGCGATCGAGAATGACGACGCGCGCATCGGCATCGCGTTCGAGCCATTCCCGTGCAAGGACGCTCATGACGAAGCCGGTTCCACCGGTGACGAGAAGGGTCATTTCAAATCCATCCAAAGATTTTCAACCAGGTATCAGCGCGTCGCGTAACCGCCGTCGGCCAGGAGATCGGTTCCGGTGACGAACGATGCATCCGACGACAACAAAAATGCGGTGGCGGCGGCTATTTCCTCCGGCTGCCCGATGCGTCCGAGCAAATGCGCAGGCCCGAGCCCGGCATTGGCCGCTTCGAGATCCGGCCACCGTTGCAGCAGCCGCGGAGTGGCGACGGCCCCGGGCGAAAGGCTGTTGACGCGGATGCCATCGGCCGCATGGTCAACCGCCATGGCCTTGGCGAGATGCACGAGACCGGCCTTTGCAGCACAGTAGGCGACGGCCTTGCCGGTTGCGACATGAGCGAATTGCGATGCAATGAAGACGACCGATCCGCCGCCGGCCGCAACCATCGCCGGAAGTGCGTGCTTGCTGGCCAGAAAGGCGCCGGTCAGGATGACATCGATCTCCAGCCGCCATTGCGGCTCGGCAAGGTCGACGACACTCCCATCCGTCGAGGGTGCAGCCGCATTGTGCACGAGACCATCGAGTCGACCGAAATGTCTGGTACCGGTACCTACCGCGCGACCGACCGACATATTGTCGGTCACATCGCACTGGATGCCGAAAGCACGGGGGCCAAGGGATTGCGCGAGCGCGATGACGCCTTCCGGCGATTGATCCGCACAGATCACTGAAGCGCTTTCATCGATGCAGCGGCGCGCAATTGCCGCGCCGATACCACTCGCAGCGCCCGTCAGAAAGATCACCTTGCCGTCAAGACGTGACATCGGTGCGGTCATGATGCGAGGACCTTCGAAAGACCTTGCTGCGGTGGGAATGGTCGCTGTCGGGCAATAAACTGGCCGCGCCCGGGCTTGGCCACGATTTTTCCGTCGTCCCAGACGATATCGCCGCGCGAGATCGTCATGATGGGCCAGCCCTTGACGACCTGACCCTCATAGGGCGTGTAGTCGGTGGCGTGATGCAGCAGGGAATTGGTGATCGTCACGCTGCGATCCGGATCCCAGATCGCAATATCGGCGTCTGCCCCGACGGCAATCTGCCCCTTGCGCGGAGCAAGACCGAAAAGGCGTGCCGGCGCGCCGGACGTCAGCTCGGCGAATTTCTGCAACGAGATCAGGCCACCATTCACCCCAGCTGAAAACAGCAAAGCAAGCCGCGTCTCGATGCCGGGAATACCATTGGGAATTCGGTGGAACGGCGTCCCCGGCCCGCCCGCAATCTTATCCGCATAATGCCAGGGCGAATGATCCGAAGAAAAAACCTCCAGCGTTCCGTCCAGGATGCCGGCCCAGATTGCAGGCTGGTTCGACTTGTCGCGCGGCGGCGGCGTGCAGACGCATTTGGAGCCGGAGAGATCATGGGTGTCGATGTCTTCGGCCGAAAGGAAAAGATATTGCGGGCAGGTTTCGGCGTAGATCGGAAGCCCGCGCGCCTTGGCGCGGCGGATCTCCTCGACGGCGCCGCCCGCAGCGACATGGCTGACGAGGATCGGGGTTTCGATCAGTTCCGAAAGGCTGATCGCCCGGAAGGTTGCTTCACGATCGCCGATCGCCGAATGCGCCTTCTCATGATAGCGCAGTTCGGTCTTGCGGGCGGCGATGAACTTTTCGGTCAACCAGCGAATGCAGGCGTCGTTTTCGGCGTGAACCATGACCATCGCGCCCTGCGCGCGGGCAAGGTCGAGCACATTCAGCACCTCATAGTCATCGAGCTTCAAACCGTCATAGGTGAGGTAGATCTTGATCGAGGTGCAGCCTTCGGCGATCAGCTGAGGAATTTCGTTGTGTAACACTTCGGCTGAGGGATCGCCGACGATCAGGTGAAAACCATAGTCGATCCGCGCCTTCGGACGGGCGCGCTCATGATAGTCCTCGACGATATCGCGCAGCGACTGGCCACGCATCTGCATGGCAAAGGGCACGACGGTCGTCGTCCCGCCGCACATCGCCGACAACGTGCCGGTGTTGAAATCGTCGGCCGTCGCTTTGCCCTCCCACGGCTGCTGATCCATATGGCAATGGCTATCGACCCCGCCGGGCAGAACCAGTCGCCCCTCTGCCGCGACTTCATTTTTTCCTTCGGGCAAATCCGGTTCCAACGCCGCAATCACGCCGTCGCGAACGCCGATATCGATCTGCATGGTTGCATCCGGCAGAACCACCCGGCCACCACGGATCACGAGGTCATAAGGCTTGGCGGACGTCATTCGCTTCCTCCCGAAACGAGGCAAGGCTTGGCGGCGCCGATCGGACGGCGCAGCAGATTGAAGCACGCAGCAACAGCGACCAAAAATGCTCCACTGCCAAGAAGAAGGAAGAGAGCCTGCGGCGTAAACTGCTCCATCATCTGTGCGGCAAGCCCAGGCGTCATGATGTTGCCGATGGAATACAAAAGCAGAAGGCTGCCCGACGCGGAAACCATATGCCGGCTGTCGAGCCGCGAATTGGCGTAGGCGATGCCTACAGGGTAGATCGTCAGCGCGACTGCGCCATAGGCAAAGAAAAGGCCGTAGAGCAGCGCCTGCGGCCTTACTCCCGGCCACGCGATTGCCGCACACAAACCAGCTGCCGCCAGTCCCTGCAGAAGGAGCAGCACGCGCCGGTCCATACGGTCCGAAAGCCATCCGACCGGCGCCTGGGCAAGCATGCCGCCGAGGCTAAAAGCCGTCACTAGCGTCACCGCAACGGCAGCATCGAGGTTCACCCGCTCCGCATAGATGGGCGTCATCGTATAGACGTTCATATTCGTCATGCCGGACTGGAAGACGCAAACGACGGTGACCGGCGCTAGAGCAGCGAGCCGCCAAATGCCATACCGATGCCCGGAGTGGGCGTTACCCGCATCGACCGTCACCGCCAGCGGCAGCCGCAAGACAGGCCAAGGTCCACCAACAAACCGGGCGTAGATCAGTCCAAGCAGGATCACGCCGAGCACGATCTGAAAGAGATGGGGAGAGTCCGCTCCGGCCGCTTCGACAAGCAATTGCGCAAATAGCGTCGCCAGCGACGTCATCAGCATATAGAGCGAGAAATAGGCTCCGCGGTTCTTCTGGTCAGCGTAAAGATTGATCCAGCTCTCGGAAACGACGAACAGCGTTGCGATGGAAAAGCCGTTTATCAGACGCAGGCAGAACCAGACCGGAGCGACTTCCGTCAGCATGTAACCGCAGGCGCCGAAAGCGGCGAGCAATGCCACGGCCAGGAAAGCCCGCTCATGACCGAAGCGGACGACCATGACACGGGCTGACAGGCAGCCGGCAAGGAAGCCTATGGGAAACGCCGTCAGCAACAACTGGACGATACGGGGATCGATTGCGGGGTCACTAAGGTGAAGAGAAACCGTCGTCGTCAAAAGAGAATTGCCAGTCGCGACGATGCAGATGCTCGCCATGACATGCAGGATTGCGCGAAGCCCCGCGGCCCTCCGCCAGAAGTCACCAATCGTCCTATCGGGATCGCGCATCATTATGCCTTTTCGGCGGGAGCAAGGACGGAAGGCCGGGCCGCGAGATCTGCCTGATCGATGTGGCAGAGAATCTCATGCGTCTCGGACATCTTGCGCAGCGGCGGCGGAGCTGTGTCGCAGATGCTGCCGAGCTTACGGTGGCACCGCGTTGAAAAACGGCAGCCGGCGGGTACGTTGACCGGGCTCGGTGTTTCGCCGGACAGGCGAATACGCTCGCGCGGCGCTTCATCCGGATGCGGGCTGCGGATCGCTGAGAGAAGTGCTTCGGTATAGGGATGCGCGCCCTCACCGAAGACTTCCTCGACGGTCCCCTGCTCCATGATCTTGCCGAGATACATGACCACGACCTTGTCTGCCACGTGGCGAACCAGCGCCAGGTCGTGGCTGATGAACAACATCGTGGCATGCTTTTCCCGTTGAATATCGAGGAGAAGCGTCACGACTGCGGCCTGCACCGAGACGTCGAGCGCCGAGACCGGTTCGTCGGCGACGATGAGCGAAGGTTCCGCCGCAAAGGCGCGTGCGATGGCGATACGCTGCTTCTGACCGCCCGACAGCTGGTTCGGCTTTCGGTCCGCGACGGCTGGAGACAGACGCACCATTTCCAGGAGCTCGCGGACGCGCTGCTCAATCTCGGCCTTCCCTTTGCGGATACCGAATTTCTTGATCGAACGCCGGATGGAAAAAGCGGCCGAATGCGAGGGATTGAGCGTGCTATCCGGATTTTGAAAGATCATCTGAATCTGTTGCAGCAGCGCGCGTGGACGTTCGCTGGCCTGCAGTTCGGCGATGTTCTCGCCAGCCATGCGGATTTCGCCCGACGTCGCCTTGTCGAGACCCGTGACGAGGCGCGCAAGCGTGGATTTTCCGCAGCCGGACTCGCCGACCAATGCCACGATCTCGGCTGTTGCCGCTTCGAAACTGACCGCTTCGTTCGCCTTGACGGTCTTCCGGCGGCCGACGGGATAGAGACGGTTCACATCGGATAGCGTTATCGCCGTCGATTTTGCAATCATCTGTGTCTCGACCGGAGCAAGCGTGGCTTCTGCTGCCGAAATTTCCGGCCAGCGGACGCAGCGCACCAAATGCTCTTCCGCCGCTGGCTCCAGGGCAAGGTCCGGACGGTCGCAGAGGCCGGAGACGAAACTCGAACAGCGCGGTCCGAAAAGACAGCCCTGCGGCCTTTCCTGCGGTAGCGGGATCGACCCCGGGATGGCAGCGAGCGTGCGGCTGCGCTTATCGCCGGTAATATCGGGAATGCAGTCGATGAGGCCGCGCGTGTAAGGATGCTTCGGCCGGCGAAACACTTCGCCGGTCGTTCCCTCTTCGACCATCTCGCCGGAATACATGATGCCAAGACGATCGCAGCTCTCTGCGATCAGGCCGAGATTGTGCGAGATGAACAGCAGGCTGGTCGAATAGCGTTGGCGCAATTCGGCGATCAGATCGATCACCGCAGCCTCGACGGTCACATCAAGGCCCGTCGTTGGCTCGTCAAGCAGCAACAAGGACGGCTTGGCAAGCAATGCCATGGCGATGACCACGCGCTGCTGCTGGCCGCCGGACAGCTGATGCGGATACCGCCTCATCATGTCGCCGGGGTCCGGCAGGCGAACGTCGGCAAGCATCGCCTCCGCCATCGCCATTGCGTCCTTCTTGCTGGCGCCCATGTGGAGCAGCGGCACTTCTGCCAGTTGCGCGCCAATCGTCTTGACGGGATTAAGCGCGCTCATCGGATCCTGATAGACCATCGCAATCTGCCGCCCACGGATGGAGCGCAATTCCCTTGGGGTGGCATCGACCAGTTGCTTGCCATTGAACCGGATGCTGCCGCCTGCGATCACCCCGGTGGCCCCGAGATAGCCCATGATCGCCATGGCTGTCGTGCTCTTGCCACAGCCCGATTCACCGACGAGACCGTAACTTTCGCCGGGCATGACCTTGAACGAGAGGTCCGGGATCGCAACGACCGTTTCGCTCTTGCCGCGAAACTCGATGCGCAGGTTCTGAATGTCGAGAACGGGTTCACGGTCGATCGATGGCGTGATGGACATGGCCGCTCCTTGAAGATTGGACGCGATGATGTTCATGGCTTCCATGCCTCCCGCATGCCGTCGGCGAGAAGGTTGAAGCCGAGGACCAGGCTGACGAGCGCGGCAGACGGGATCAGCGACATGTGCGGCCAGACATTCAGGACTGTCACGCTCTCCTTGACCATGCCGCCCCAATCGGGGTTCGGGGGCGGCAGGCCGAGGCCGAGAAATCCGAGGATGCCGATGGTGATGATCGTGTAGCCGATGCGCAGGCAGGCATCGACGATCAGCAGGCTGCGGCAGTTCGGCAGCAACTCGACGATCATGATGTAGATCGTGCTTTCCGCACGCAGCTTTGCCGCCGCGACATATTCCTGCTGCTTCAGACCCAGCACCAGGCCGCGCGTTATGCGACCGATACCCGGCGCCGAGGCAATCATGGTTGCAATGACGATATTCAGGACCGACGGTCCGATATTGGCGATCAGGATGACGTAGATAACGAGAACCGGAAAGGCCAGGATGATGTCCGAGAAGCGGCTGATCAGCACATCGACCCAGCCGCCATAATAGCCTGCAATCATCCCCATCGTGATGCCGACGATCATGGCAACCGCCACAGACAGCGGCGCAACGGAAAGCACTGTGCGGGCGCCGAAGATCAACCGTGACAGCATATCACGACCGAGAATATCGGTCCCCAACCAATGGGCAGCGGAAGGATAGGGGTTGCTCATCGCCATGACATCGGAATCCGTCGGCGATGGAAGCGGGAGGATCGGCGCCAGAAGTGCTGCAAGTACCCAGAAGAGAACCAGGCAAAGACCGACGACGGCCGTGTGCGAATGAAAGATGCGCATCCAGTTGGGCCTTGCAGCACGCTTTGGCGGTGCGGCGACTGCTCCGGTGATGTTGTCTTGAATAGCCATGATTTACCTCACCCGGATGCGTGGATCGAGCAGCATGTAGCCAAGGTCGCCAAGCAACTGCGTGATGACGGCGATGGCAACGGTGATCAGCGTGGCGGCCTCGAGCGTTGCGATATCGCCGAACAGACTTGCATCGAGGATCAGGCGCCCGAAGCCCGGATAGGCAAAGACGAGCTCGGTGACGACGACGCCGCTGATCAGGAAGTTGATTTGCAGCAGGAGCACGGTGAACGGCGCGATCATCGCATTCCGCAACGCGTGCCCGAGAACCATGCGGCGCGTGCTCATGCCCTTCAGGATTGCGGTGCGGATATAGGGCCGCTCCATGACACCGATCATCGAAACGCGGATCATGCGGGCCACATAGCCGAAGTCATAGATGACGAGCACCGCGACGGGCAGGACGAACTGATACGGTACAGCCCAGCCGCCATCGCTGTTGAGCGGGCTGGTGCCTGGCAGGATCGGCCAGAGGATCACGAAAAGCGTCACCAGGAAGACGCCTGACGCAAACTCCGGAATAGACGTGAAGGTGATACAGATGACCGATAGCGTCCGGTCCAGCACCCCACCTTCTTTCAACCCCGAGAGGATGCCAAAAATGATCGACAGCGGGACGATCAGCAGGAACGCCAGCCCGGCGAGGATGGAGGTATTGCCGAGACGATCCCAGATGACATCGTTGACGGGCAGCTTGTTCAGGGTGGAGTAGCCGAAGTTACCGAAATACTGGGCGCCGCGCGGATCCTTGAAGTTTAACCCGGTGGTCGCATCCTGAAGCGGATCGGGGATTGCGCCGACGAGCACACCCAGCCAGCGGCCGTAGCGTACCAGGAGCGGATCATTGGCTTTCAGTTTCTGCGACAGCAGGTCCACCTGCTGCTGGGTAGCGAAAGGACCGAGCGACTTGCGCGCCACGCTGCCGGGAGTGAACTCGCAGACGGCGAAGACGAGAAACGAAGCACAGAGCATCGTCACGACCATCATCGCCAAGCGCTTGAGGAGGAAATTCGCCATAGCCGGAGGAAATCCCAATGTCCGGGCCAGCACCCGACCGCGCAAACGCGGCCAGGTGCCAGCCGGGAGGTTACGCCGAGATCGCGTACTGATGCGCGAAGATGTATTGCGAAGGATGGAGCTCGAAGCCCTTGACCTTCTTGTCCATGACGGTCGAGAACACCCGCCAGAAGGGCTGAACGATCGGCCCATCATCCTGCATGATCGCCTCGATTTTCGCCATGACCTTGCTGCGTTCCTTCGGATCGAGGATGCCCTCGGCTTCGGTCAGCAGCTTGTCGAAATCGGCGTTGGAATAATTGGACTCGTTCCAGGCGGCATTCGAACGATAGGCAAGCGACAGTGTCATGATTGCCAGCGGCCGGTGGCCCCACGCGGTCAGGCTGAAGGGAGCCGTCGTCCAGACTTCCCAATATTGGGCGCTGGGCAGGGACTTGATGTTGATCTTGACGCCGATGTCCTTGAACTGTTCGGCGAGGACCTGCGCCGTGTTCAGTTCCCAGATCGGATCGGGACGCGTGACCATGTCGAATTCGAAACCGTCCGGATAGCCTGCATCGCTCAGGAGCTTCTTCGCTTTCTCGATGTCGCGCGGATATTTCGGCAGCGCAGCATATTCGGGATGCGAGGGCGCGACGTGATGATCTTCGGCAGGAACGCCGGCACCCAGAAGCGCGGTCTGGATGACCTTGTCGCGGTCAATCGCATAGCGCATCGCCTGGCGCACACGCTTGTCTTTGAACTGCTCGATATCGGGATGCATACGGGCGACCACCGTCTGGGTCGTCTCGACCTGATACACTGCGACATGCGGGAAACTCTTCATCGCATTGATCTGAACAGCATCGGCCTCGGACAGGCCATCGATCTGCTTGGAGGCCATGGCGGCGATACCGGCACCCGGATTGTCGCCGAGGTCGACATATTCGAAAGTGTCGAGATAGGGACCCGTGCCCCAATAATCCGTGCGAGCCTTGTACTTGGCGCTCTTGCCGACGACGTATTCGGTCAGGATAAAGGGACCGGTGCCGTTTGCATCCGCCCCGAAGGCGCCGTTCTCTTCCGGATCGGTGATGAACATCGGGTAGTGATAAAGGTGCTCGGGCACTGCAATCTGCGGCGAGGAGCAGTTGAGGCGGACGGTGTGATCATCGACCTTCTCGATGGCGTTGTCAGCCCAAAGTTTGCTCGACTTCTTTGGATTGCCCTTTTCGTCCTTTTCGCCTGTTTCGAATTGCTGCACGAGATAGCCGGTGAAAAGGCCAAGCATCGACGAGCCAATTGCAGGATCGCAAACGCGCTTCAGATTCCAAACCACATCATCTGCGGTCAGCGACCTGCCCTTGCGCCATTTGACGTCCTTGCGCAGATGGAGCGTCCACGTCTTCAGGTCGTCGCTGACTTCCCATTTCTCGAGGAGATAGGGATGGGTGATGTTATTGCGGTCAGTGAGGGTAAGATACTCGCAGACCTGGCGGATGACGTTCGACTTCTCGGCGAAGTCGGCCAGATGCGGATCCTTGATCTCCATGCAGCGCATGCCGATCCGCAGGTTTCCGCCTTTCGGCATGTCCTCGGCCTGCGCAATATTGCCGGGCACCGGTACGCCGGCCAGAGAATAGGCGGCTGCAGCAGAAACACCGAGCAATGTCGCCTTACGCAGGAATTCTCGACGGCCGATTGAGCCGCTCGACATCTGTTCGACCAGTGTCGGAATATAGGAATGCTGAGTCTTGTCCACGGTAGTCATCTCCTAGTTAGCGCTTTAACTGTTCCGTCTTCTTGTTGGTTGGACCGGTCGGCGGCGTTCGCCCAAGGCCTCGGTCGCAGAGGACTTTTGTCCTTCACCCATCCGTCTTCATCAAAATTAAAACGGGATGGACCTTTGTGACATGCAGCGACCCGACATCTTTTCTGCGCGGATCGACATTGTTCAGGTGACCGGTATCTCTCGCCGCCTTTCGACCTTTCGGGTGGCAGCAGGGTTTTCGCTAAATCGTATGCGGTAAGAGCGACCGAAATGGGAGGCGGACTGATAGCCGCAGATTTGGGCAATTTCCCCAATTGCCAGCTCCGTGTAGGTCAGGAGCTCTCTTGCGCGCACCATGCGAAGTTCGATGTAGAAATTGGTGGGGCTTTTGCCAAGATTGGCGTGAAACAGCCGTTCAAGCTGCCGAAGCGAGAGCGCAACGCTGTCGGCAAGGTCGGAAATCTCGACGGGATCCGCAAGACTTGCTTCCATGCGGCGGACCACAAATGCGAGCTTGGCATTCTTGATGCCGAAGCGGTCTTCGGGTGACATCCGCTGGACGTCGTCCTGGCGCCGTATCCGCGCGTGATTGAACTGATCCGAAATCAGTGCGGCCAGCTCCCGGCCTTCGACGGCTGAAATTAGGTAAAGCATCATGTCGAGCGTGACCGTGCCGCCCGAGGAGGTCAGAAAGCGCCCGTCGATGGCGAAAATGTCGTCCGTGGCGAGACAGTTCGGGAACTCGCTGCGAAAGCTTGCAAGCGACTCCCAGTGAACCGCACAACGCCGTCCTTCCAGCAATCGGGCCTTCGCCAGAAAGAACACGGCCGTGCTGACCGCTCCGAGCACGCATCCCTCGGAATAGATGCGCCTTAACCATGCAAACACATTGGCATCATAAGCGTCGGCATAATTGATGCCGGCGCAAAGAATGACGATATCGCAACGCGGTGCCCCACCTATCGCAGCATCGGCGTCGAAGCCCAATCCGCTACTGGATTTCACATGGCCGCCATCTGCCGACAGGATCAGCCACTCGAAGGCCTTTCGCTTTGCCAGGCGGTTACCCTGCCGGAGGGAGTCGAGTGCGGCGGCAAAGGTCATCAGCGGGAATTCAGGGACCAGAAAGAAGCCGATCCGGATTGGCCGGTGGCCCTCCGCCAATTGCTTCAAAGTGTAGGTGTGGTCAGGCATAAAAAAGCTCGATACTTTCTTGGAACCGGACGCGCATGATGACCGACGCTAGCCACCGAGCGTTGGGAAAGGGAGTGGGCACCTTCCAACCAGCGCCCTCGCCCCGTTCAATAACGATTTTCATTGGTCGAACACCCCGCGGCCACTCTGCTACGGTCGGGGGAGCTCGCGATGTGAAGCTGGTTTCAATCGCATTCGCCAATAGCAACAAGTTACCGTGCCGGCCACCGAGCAGCAAGCTTCGATGCTGGTGATGCCTGACTGACGGTGACGTCACCGATGTAGTTCGAGATGGTTGTACGGCTCACCACGTCTCGCTGGAATGGGAACTGGGTCAGGATGCGATGCGCTTCGCGGTCGGGGTACTTGCCGGCGAGAACCGTCGAAACGTTTACTCCTTCCTCTCTTGGTCTCTCTGCGACGACTTCGCTTTCGGATGTGAAAGTAATATCGGGTTGTGGCTTCCTCCGCGGAAAGCAGCTCAACTTCTTTCTCACCGAGAGGTCCAAGCCTCAGAAGCAACTACGCTATGAACTCTCCGCCATCTCAGTTTAGTGGAAGACAATACAGTAACGATGTGCCATTTGATGCAAAAAACGGCTGTTATTATCCCGTCGATTGTGTTATTTACTAGAAAAACGCGTCAGGCGCCGGAACTTCTTGTTGCGTGATCTGTTTATTCGCGGATATGAAGAGCGCGAGATGTCGTGACCCCTCTTCACAATCCGCTTTCCCTGCATGCGAACTCGGCCCCGCCATCTGGCGGGGCTTTTTTGATGTCCAGGCGCCGTCAGGTTCCAAGCCTCGAAATCTCACGTGCTGGTCTGTCAATGCGTCGACCTTTTCGTTCGGGCGGTGATCCGCGCAGCGACCCGCCTGGCAGCGGCATTTTCGGCAGGCGCCTTCGGCTTGGCGCGAGGCGTAGCAAAAAGTTTGCTGCTCCGTCTGCCCCGCCTCCCCAATGCGGCAGGACGCCTTACTCGATATCTTTCAGCGCATCGAGCGGGCCGATCAGCGCCGTGCGTGGTGGCACGAGTGTCGGCCGCACCAGATGCGTGATTGGCGGGCGGCGGTCCGCATCGAGGATCGCAAACCCCTTTGTAATCATCGTTTCGCTGTCCTGCCGGATCATGAAGACGGGGAAAGGCAGGAAAGAGCCGAAGGGATCGTAGTCATAGCAGCCGACGATGATATCGGCGAAGGTCTCGTGCGGATGCAGGGCGAGGAAGCGCATCAGCCCTTCGAGGTTGATCGAGGAATTGACGAAGAATGCACGCGGCAGCTTTCCGTGGCCTTCGTAGAAGGCTTCGAAGGCACGCGCCGTCATGGCCGGCGAATAGCCCGTCGGCTGGATGCAGATGTCCGGATCCGCGCCCAGCAATGCGCGCTTTACGTCGCGGAAACCGCGAATTCGCTCATGGCTGGCATGGTCGTTGCGGCCGCCGAACAGGTACAGATCGTCAGGTGAAAGCGGTCCATCCTCCTGCGCGCGTTCGATGATCGCCTGTGTCAGCATGCGCGCACCTTCATGATTGTCGCTGATGACCGACGGCGCCAGTGTACCGGGCAGATCGATGTTGACGTGCTTCAGTCCTGCCTTTTCGCAGACCCTGTGCACGCCATCCGGATCGGTTGCGCCAGCGATGAAAAGCTCGTCGATCGAATAGGAGATCAGTGTCTCGACGACCTTGCGCTCCTCTTCCGGATCGCGACAGGCACTGACGACGAGGGGGCACTGGCCGCGGCTTCTGACCTGTGCTTCGAAAGACTGCGCCATGGAGGAGAAATAGCGGTTGTCGTGCACCGGCAGCAGAAGACCAACAAGACCTGAGCGGGACGAACGCAGGCCACGGGCCTGCAGGTTTGCCGTATAGCCGTGCTCGTTTGCCAGGTTCTGAATGAGCTGCGCCGTCGCCTCCTTGATACGCCGCTTCCGCCAGCTCCCGTTCAGCACGGCGCTCACGGTCGAAGGCGACGCACCCGATAGCATCGAGAGATCGTAGATCGTCGCCTTCTTCTTGCCGATGTCGGTCATATCTCGCCTTTCCTTTGTCGCTTCCCTTAGAAACAAACCCCTCTTGACGAAAGCCCTGCCTTGATCGATAGTCATTGCACCATCGATTGTGCAAAAAAGAAAGATCGATTGTACAAAGATGGTTCGCCGGAGGAGGCGAGATGGGAGGCAAGGGTATTCCCTCGCCAAGAAGCAACCAGGAACAACCTGCCGCAAACCGGCCGGTGGTCGTCGTTCGTATGAGCGACCTTTGAGGAGGAGTGAGGATGAGGAGCCTTATCGTAGCGGCATTTGCCGCATCGCTGTCGCTTGCCGGGGCGGTGGTCGCGTTTGCGCAGGACGCGCCGAAGGTCGGCATTGTCGTCAAGATCGGCGGCATTCCCTGGTTCAACGCGATGGAAGCCGGGATCAAGGAACAGGGCCAGAAATTAGGCGTCGATGCCTTCATGATCGGCCCGACTAGCGCCGATCCGGCGCTGCAGGTGCGCGCCATCGAGGATCTGATTGCCCAAGGCGTCAAAGTCATTGGTGTGGTTCCGAACGATGCCAAGGTGCTCGAGCCCGTGCTCACCAAGGCGCAAGCCGCCGGCATCAAGGTCATTACGCATGAATCACCCTCGCAGAAGGGCGCCGACTGGAATTTCGAACTCGCATCGGCCACCGGCTTCGGTGAAGCGCATGGCAAGCTGCTCGCCGAGAAAATGGGTGGCAAGGGCGAATATGCCGTCTTCGTCGGCTCGCTGACCGTGCCGCTCCACAACGCCTGGGCGGATGCCGCAATCGCCTATATCAAGGCAAATTACCCGGACATGAAGCTCGTCGGCGAGCGCTACGGCGTGGCGGAGGACGTCGACAAGAGCCGCTCGACGGCGCTCGATCTCATTGCCGCGCATCCGGATCTGAGCGGCTTCCTCGCCTTCGGCAGCCAGGGTCCGATCGGCGCTGGGCGCGCCATTGAGGAACGCCGCAAGACGGGCAAAATCTTCGTGCTCGGCCCGTTCTCGCCCGGCCAGGGCCAGAAGCTGATCAAGTCCGATGCGATATCGGGCGGCTTCATGTGGAATCCGAAGCAGGCCGGCGAAGTCTTCGTCACACTCGCCGATCGCCTGATCAAGGGCGAGAGCGTCAAGGAAGGTGATGACATTCCGGGTCTCGGCGTGATCAAGCCTGTTGGTAACGACATCATCGTCGATCAACTGCTGCCGATCAACAAGGATACGGTCGACGACCTGGCCGCAATGGGCCTCTGAAGAGGCCCCCTCCCCGGGTGTCGGGCTGGTCCATGTCGACCGGCCCGGCGTTCGGGAAAGAGAGCGGTATCCGGCGATGGCCGGACCATTGATCTTTCATGGCATTCGACTGGACAGGCAACCGGCATGAGCACGGCAACGGATGATGGTGTGAAGGCCCAGCCGCTTCTTTCGCTTCGCGGCATCAACATGACATTCGGCGGTGTGAAGGCGCTGAAAAACGTTTCCTTCGAAGTCTTGCCTGGCGAAGTGCATTGTCTGGCCGGCGAGAATGGATCCGGCAAGAGCACGTTGATCAAGGTGATATCAGGCGTCTATCGGCTTGCAGACGGCGCTGAGATCGCCTTCGACGGCGAGACGATATCCCACATGACGCCTGCCATGGCCCAGTCCCGCGGCATCCAGATCATCTGGCAGGACCTCGCGCTCTTTCCGGAAATGAGCGTGGCGGAAAACATCGCCTTCCAGACCCTTTCCGGTTCGCGCCCGCGCTTCGTCAATTATGCCGCGATCCGCGGAATAGCCGAGGAAGCACTCGCCCGGCTCGGCGTCACCCTCGACGTCGACAGACCCCTCAAGGACTTCGCCATCGCCCAGCGCCAGATCGTCGCCATTGCCCGCGCGCTGGTCGGAGAGGCCCGGATCGTCTTCATGGACGAGCCGACCGCCTCGCTCACCCAGTCTGAGACCGATCATCTGCTGGCGATCGTGCGTACGCTGTCGGCTTCGGGCGTTGCTGTGGTCTTCGTCAGCCATCGTCTTGCGGAAGTGCTGGACATCTCCTCGCGCATCACCGTGCTGCGCGATGGCGCACTGGTCGGGGTCTATCCGGTGGAGGGCATGACCCAGTCTAAGATCACCGAGCTGATGACCGGGCGCACCTTCGACCAGAATGTTCTCGCCCGCGACGTATCGCAGAACCCGGTCCTGCTTTCCGTCAGCAAGCTTTCCCGGCCTGGCGAGTTCGAGGACATTTCCTTTGATCTGCGCCGAGGGGAGACGCTCGGGATAACCGGTCTGCTCGGCTCCGGGCGTACCGAACTTGCGCTGACGCTGTTCGGCATGCGTCGACCCGCGGCCGGAATGATCATGTTGGAGGGAAAGCCGGTGCGCTTTGCCTCCAACCGCGAGGCGATCACATCAGGTATCGCCTATCTCTCCGAAGACCGCCTTTCGCTCGGTCTCAACCAGCCGCAATCCATCGCCGACAATCTGGTCATGGCCTCGCTTAACCGTATCCTGAGCGGCCGGCTCATTTCGCCGGAAAAGAAGCGCTCGCTGGTCGCGCGCTGGATCGCCGATCTCGGCATCAGGATCGGCAAGCAGGACGATGCGATCTCGACGCTTTCGGGCGGCAACCAGCAGCGCGTCGCGATCGCCAAATGGCTCGCCACCGATCCAAAAGTGTTGATCCTCGATGCGCCCACGGTCGGCGTCGATGTCGGCGCGCGCGCCGGCATCTTCGAAATCGTTGCCCGCCTCGCCGAGGCGGGGCTCGCGATCATCCTCATCTCGGACGAGGTGCCGGAGATCTATTTCAACGCCGACCGGATCATCCATATGGAAAAGGGCCGCATCGCCGGCTGGCACGATCCCCGCGCGACCACACTGAAGGACCTGGAGGCGGCGGTCTATGCGTAAGCTGTTCCTGTCCCATACGACGGAATTTGTGCTGTTTGCCGTCATCATCGCGATGAGTATTGTCCTGGCTTTTACGACCGACCGTTTCTTCACGCTCGGCAATGGGTTCGACCTGCTCAATATCAGCGCGGTCAACATCATCTTTGCCGTCGGCCTGCTCGTGGTGCTGATATCAGGCGGGATCGACATCTCCTTCGCCGTCGCAGCCTCGATCGTGCAATATGTCACTGCACTTGCGCTCGAGAGGATCGGCGGCGGCGGATGGGTATCCGGTCTCCTGATTGCGGCCTGCATCGGCATCGTGCTCGGCATGATCAACGCCTTCCTGATCCACCGCTTCCGCATCATCTCGATCGTCGCGACGATCGCGACCTTCAACGTCTATTTCGGCCTGCTGATGTTCTTCACCAAGGGCGTGTCGATTTACAATCTGCCCGACTGGCTGACGAGCCGTGTCATCATCTACGAGCGCGAAATGGCCGATGGGAGCTGGGCTGAGATCACGTTGCCGGTTGTCGTCATGGTCGTCTGTACGCTCGCTACCTGGCTCTTCATTACCCGCACGACGACCGGCCGGCAGCTCTATGCCTTCGGCGACAATCCGGAAGGCGCGCGCCGCTTCGGCATCAATATCGGCGCCATGCAGTTCATCGCCTTCGGCTGGCTTGGACTGATGGCAGGCATCGCCGGTCTCATGCAGGCGCATTATGCGCAGGAGGTCGTGCCGAACGCACTCTATGGCCGCGAGCTCGATGTCCTGGCCGCCGTAGTGCTCGGCGGCGCGCGGCTGGGCGGCGGCAAGGGCTCGGTGCTCGGTTGCGTGCTGGGCGTGCTGCTCGTCTCGATCACCCAGAACGGCCTCAACCTGATGGGCGTCTCGCCCTTCGCCTTCAAGATGATCGTCGGCGCGATCATCCTCGTTGCGATCACCTTGTCGAGCGCCCGCATCGGCAATCTGGTGCCCGTGTTTGCTACCCGCAAATCGACCGGCGACAGGCCTGCAGACAGGGGAGAGAGCTGATGAACGCGCTCGCCGCCCGCTTCAACGCCATCTTCGGGGCTGACATGGCCGGTCCCCTCGCCGCGCTGGCGGCCGTGCTTGTCGTCTTCGGTTTCGCCTCGCCGCATTTCCTGACGAGCGCGACCTTCGGATCGGTTGCCTTTCAGCTTCCCGAGCTTGGCGTCCTGACGCTTGCCATGCTGATGCCGATCCTCACCGGCGGCCTCAACCTTGCGATCACCTTCACCGCCAACATCGCCGGCCTGACGCTCGCCTGGACGCTGCAGGCCAATGGCGGCATCGATGCCGGCCCGGGTGCCTTCCTGCTCGGCTCGGCTCTGGCGCTTGCCGTCGGCGCGGCAAGCGGCCTGGTCATGGGCCTCGTCATCGCCTTTACCCGCGCCCATCCGATCCTCGTTTCGCTGTCGATGATGATCTTCCTGCGCGGCCTCGGCGAATTCCTGACACGCGGCGGCGATATCTCGGGCTTCCCCACCTTCATCGCGCCGATCGGCCACGGCAGCATCCTCGGTATCCCGGTCCCGTTGCTGATCCTGATCGCCTGTGTGATCGCCAGCCACATTCTGCTCTCGCGCTCCAAGCTCGGTTTTTCCACCTATATGATCGGCTCCAATATCGAGTCTGCCCACTATTCCGGCATCAACACCCGCAAGGTCCTGGTGCTGGTCTACATGCTCTCCGGCGTGATGGCTGCGGTTGCCGGCATCATCATGCTTGCGCGTTTCAATTCGGTGCGCGTCGGCCACGGCGAATCCTATCTGCTGATCACCGTGCTCGCCTGCTTCCTCGGCGGCATCAATCCCTTCGGCGGCTTCGGCCGCGTCCTGCCCGTCTTCGTGGCGCTGATCGTGCTGCAGCTTCTCTCTTCGGGGCTCAACCTGCTCGGCGCCAACCAGCATCTCACCACTGCCGTCTGGGGCATCCTGCTCATCGTCGTGATGGCGCTGCGGTGGCTCTCGGCCAAGTTCATCAGAATCGTGAAATAGGAGATACGACCATGGAAGGTTTCGGCGTTCACACCAGCATGTGGACCATGAACTGGGATCGCGCAGGCGCCGACAAGGCGATTGCCGGAGCCGTGCACTACAAGATGGATTTCATCGAGATCGCGCTGCTCAATGCGCCGGCCGTCGATGCCAAACACACCCGCGACCTGCTTGAAAAGCACAGGCTGCGTGCTGTCTGCTCGCTCGGCTTGCCGGAACATGCCTGGGCTTCCGTCCGCCCGGATGCGGCGATCGAGCACCTGAAGGTTGCGATCGAAAAGACTGCGGAAATGAACGCCGAGGCGCTCTCCGGAGTCATCTTCGGCGGCATTGGCGAGCGCACCGGCCTGCCACCGACGCAAGGCGAATACGACAACATCGCCAAGGTGCTCGACGCAGCAGCAAAACATGCTAGGAAGTACAGCATCCAACTCGGCGTCGAGGCCGTGAACCGCTATGAGAACCACCTCATCAACTCGGCGCAGCAGGCCGTCGACATGGTGGAGCGTGTCGGCGCGGAAAACGTCTTCGTTCACCTCGACACCTACCATATGAATATCGAGGAGAAGGGTGCGGCAAACGGCATCCTGATCGCCCGCGACCACCTCAAATACATCCATCTTTCCGAAAGCGACCGCGGCACGCCGGGCTACGGTAACATTCCATGGGATGCGATCTATGCGGCGCTCGCCGCAATCGGCTTCAAGGGTGGGCTTGCAATGGAAAGCTTCATCAACATGCCGCCTGAGGTCGCCTATGGCCTGGCCGTCTGGCGCCCCGTTGCACGCGATATGGAAGAGGTCATGGACAAGGGCCTGCCATTCCTGCGCAACAAGGCGGAACAATACGGTCTCATCTGACCCCAGTTGCCGGATGTCGCCCATTCGGTTGCATCAGCTTTAGATCGAGGCTGATGCTGGCCGTCTGCCATTGGTCACAAGCCGCAACCGTAGCGTCCACATGGGGTGTTTGGCTGAAGAGATCTCGCCATCGCTGGCAGAGGACCGTGTCGGCGGTCCGCCTCTTCAGCACATCCCCTGAATATCATTTGGCCTCGGGCAGGCGAAATGACTGTCAGGAAATATCACACTCGTTGTGATATTGTTATTATTGCTTGTTACATTCCTCCTCCTATGCCATTTTGCCTATTAAAATAAGAGGCTTGAACGGCTCGCGCCCGGGCTCTAGTTTCGAGGAGATGGCGGCATTTCGTTCGACCATCGATATGGGGGAATCTTGGATGGCACGCATTACGCTGAGGCAACTGCTCGACCATGCTGCGGAGGAAGGCTACGGCGTTCCAGCTTTCAACATCAACAACATGGAGCAGGCGCTCGCCATCATGGAGGCCGCCGACGCGTGTCAGGCGCCGGTTATCATGCAGGCGTCGCGCGGAGCCCGCGCCTATGCCAATGACATCATGCTGAAGCACATGATGGATGCCGTCGTTGAAATCTATCCGCATATTCCGGTCTGCGTGCATCTCGATCACGGCAACGATCCCTCAAACTGCATGACGGCGATCCAGGCGGGCTTCACCTCGGTGATGATGGACGGTTCATTGAAGGCGGATGCCAAGACGCCCGCCGACTGGGCCTATAATGTCGGCGTCACCAAAATGGTGACTGATATGGCGCATTTCGGCGGCATCTCGGTGGAAGGCGAACTCGGCGTTCTCGGTTCTCTGGAGACCGGCATGGGCGAGGCCGAGGACGGCCACGGCGCCGAGGGCAAGCTTTCGCATGACCAGTTGCTGACCGATCCGGACGAGGCCGTGAAGTTCGTGCGCGAAACCAAGGTCGATGCGCTCGCCATCGCGATGGGCACATCGCATGGCGCCTACAAGTTCACCCGCAAGCCGGATGGTTCGGTGCTGGCGATGAATGTCATCGAAGAAATTCATCGTAAGCTCCCGAACACGCATCTCGTCATGCATGGCTCGTCCTCGGTCCCGATCGAGCTGCAGGAGATCATCAACAAATATGGCGGCCAGATGAAGCCGACATGGGGAGTGCCGGTCGAGGAAATCCAGCGCGGCATCAAGAACGGCGTGCGTAAGGTCAACATCGACACCGATGGCAGAATGGCGATGACCGGTCAGATCCGCCGCGTGCTGCAGGAGGACCCAAGCGAGTTCGACCCGCGCAAATATCTGAAGCCGGCAATGACGGCGCTGACCAAGCTCTGCAAGGAGCGCTTCGAACAGTTCGGCACTGCCGGCATGGCCGGCCGCATCACGCCCCTTCCCGTTTCGGAAATGGCGAAGCGTTACAAGTCCGGTTCCCTCGATCCGGCTTTCTCCTGAAACGCTCTAGCCCAACGCCGGGCGGGGTGCCTTTTCCGGCTCGGCGGCGGCAGGCTTGCCCGTCAGCGTTTGGCCGTGGAAACGGCTCAGCTGGCTGACAACCCCCTGGATTTCGCTGGTCGTTCGTTCGCCACTCCAGCCGAGCGCCGCCTCGGCAACGCCGGCGATTTCCCGCAAGCCTGCGAGCGTCAACCGACCCTCGATCGCAAGCGTCGTGCGACGCATCACGATGTCCGACAGGTGGACGACGAGCTCGTTCCGGGCGATCCAGTCGATCTCCCGGAGACTGTAACGTGCAGCACCCGTCAGGCGCTGTTCGTCGGAATAGCTTGAAGGGGAGGAAAGCAGGGCCACAGCCGTCGTGCCGTATCGGCCGAGCAGTTCGTCGGCACGTTCGGCGGCAACGCCGCTGCGCGCCGCGGCATCGCTGATCCAGGCGTTACGCTGCTTAGCATCCGCCGGAAAGGCCTTGCCGCCGCCAATCGCCAGATAGCGTGTCGACTGGCTGCGGCGGCGTTGCAGCCGGGAGAGAACGGTGTCGGCGACCTCTTCCGCAAAGCCGCGGAACGTCGTCCACTTGCCTCCGACCAGCGAAATGACCGGAAAAGGTCTGCCGTCCTCGGGTTCCTTCACCGGCGCGGAGTGGTCGCGGCTGATCAGCCCCGGCGCGGTCGCATCCGATGCCGGCAGCGGGCGGATGCCGCTATAGCTGTAAACGATCTGATCACGATCGAAGCGAAGGGTTGGCAGCAGCGAGCGGATGCTTTCGAGGAAATACTCCGTTTCCGGCTCCTCGCAGGAGACATTGTCCGGATCACCTGCCGGAATGTCGGTCGACCCGACCAGTGCCAGCCCGAGATAGTCGTAGACCAGGCAGATGCGGCCGTCGTCGGCCTCGAAATAGATCATGTGGCCGTTGAGGCTTCGCACCAATTCGGGATGGTCGAGCAGGATATGGGAACCCTTGGTGCCGCCGATCAGGTGCGATGGAGCGCCGAGCAAAGTGTTGACCTGATCGATCCAAGGACCTGCCGCATTGACGACCAGCTTGGGAGCAACGGTGACATCGTGGCCATCGGGCTGGCGGAAGGTCAAACGTCCGTCTGAAACGGCAGCCAGTGTCGCGAAATTTGCCGCGAGGCTCCCCGCATTCGCATCGAGACCATCGCTCACGAGCTCATAGACGAGCCGCTCCGGCCTGCTGATCTTGGCATCGTAATAGATGCCGCCGGCGACGATGGCGGGGGTAATATGCGGCATCTCCTTGCGCGCCTGTTTCTTCAGAATCAGCCGGTGGCGCGGCATGACCTGGTCGCGCGAACCGAAAAAGTCGTAGAGCCGAAGCCCGATCTTGATGAGAACCGCGCCACGGCTGCGTGGCGCCGTCTTCGACCCGAAGAGCGTCCGGATCGCTGCCCAGATGCCGCGCGTCCAGGAAAAGACCGGAATGAAGGTCGGCAGCGGTTCGACGCAATGCGGCGCATTCTTGAGCAGGAGGTTGCGCTCAAGCGTCGACTGCGCAACCAGTCCGAACTCGCCCGTTTCCAGATATTTCAGGCCGCCGTGAATGAGCCGCGATGGTGCGGCGCTCGTGCCGGAGCCAAAGTCGGCCTTGTCGACGATCAGGCAGTTGACACCCTGTAGCGAGAGGTCGCGGAACAGGCCGGCGCCGTTGATGCCCGCCCCGATGATCAAAACGTCGATATCGTTCTCGCCGAGGTTCGAGAAGCGCTGCTGCAAATCGGGGGTCATGCTCGTCGTCCTAAATCGCCCGCCGCAGCAGGCATCTGTCTTTTCAGTTTGCCGGTTGCTCCGGCGCAAGCGCGGAAATCTTCGGCCAAAGGGGGATCATCACGTCGGCAATGTCGCGGAACACCTGGTAACGCTTTTCATAATCCGTGCTGCGCGCCGCATCCGGCCGGAAAGTCTTCGCGATGGAAGCGGTGTCGCGCGGATCGCTCTGCGGATCGGCGAAGATACCGGCGCCCGACCCGGCACAAAGCGCAGCACCCCAGGCGGCCGCCTCATCCGTCTCTGTTACCGTGACCGGCATGCCAAGCACATCGGCAAACATCTGCACGACGGCAGGATTGCGCGAGACGCCACCGGCGAGCCGCGCCTGATCGAAGGCAAAGCCGTCGCGAAGCGCGTCGACATGGATGCGATGATTGAAAGCGATACCCTCTAGCACGGCGCGCAGCATGTCACCGCGGTCGTGCCATCCACCGAGCCCGAAGAAGCCGGCGCTCGCCGTCGCGCCATAAGGCGAGCCGAACAGATAGGGATGGAAGAGCGCGGTCGAGGGGCGCTCGAAGGCGGCCGCGATCTCGGGCGCCAGCAGGGCGTGGATCGAGTTACCTTGCACGTCGCCATTCTTCCGTTCGGCAGCGCAGAGCGTGTCCAGAAACCAGTCATAATTCGCTGTCGATGCCGGGGAGATCGACATGCTGTTCCAGATGCCGGGTGCAATCCCGTTGCGGCAGAACCAGCGCCGGTCGACACGCGGTTCCGACGAAAGCGTCTCGTTGATCGAATAGGTCCCGGCAATGACCGCGACAACGCCTTTGGCATAACCCCCTGCCCCGAGCGCCGAGGCCGTGACGTCGTGCAGACCGGCAACGACAGGCGTTCCTTCGGTAAGGCCCGTCAGCTGCGCGGCTTCACGAGTCACGCGTCCGACGATCTGGTCGGAGCGCGAGGCCGGCGGCAGGGCGTGGACGAGATCCTGCAAGCCAAATAGCTGCAGGGCATCCTCACTGTAGTTCTGCGTTTTGACATTGGTGAAGGAGGTGCTGGCTTCGGTGTGGTCCGTACCGATGATCCCGGTCAGGCAGAACCGCAGCCAGTCCTTGCAGCTGCAGAAATGGCCAATGCGCTTGTAGCGCTCAGGCTCCACTTCGCGGATCCAGGCAAGCAATGCCGATGGCGCGGAGACATGCGGGATCTGCCCCGTCAGTTCGATCGCCAGGTCGGCGACATCGCTCTCCATCCACCGGTCGACGATTGCCCCTGCCCGGCTGTCCAGCGAGAGAATGGCCCGGCCGAGCGGCTTTTGGGTGTGATCGAGCAGGTAGATGCCGTCTCCATGCGCGGTAGCGGCAATGCCCTCTATGTCGCTTGCCGGCCGTCCGCTGAGTGAAATCGCTTCGCGGATGGCATCGGCCGTCGCGTTCCACAATTCATCCATGTCGCGCTCGATATGGCGGGCCTTCGGAATGAACTGCGTGACACGGCGACGCGCGGCTGCAAGCGGCGTGCCGTCGATATCGAAGATGACCGCCTTGGTGACTGTCAAACCACTATCGATCCCGAGCAGTGTCGGCATTTTAAATTTACCTCACGAGGAGCAACGGGCCGGCGCCGTCAGGAGCGCCCTCCGGCGCCCTTGGCGATGACCACGTTGATATCTCTGGACCGCATGCGGTCGATGTGCACCGGCTGGGTCTTGTCGTCGACGATGACGACGTCGAACTCATCCAGTGCTGCGAAACTGTGGAGCGCACGCCGTTCGAACTTGGTATGATCGGCAAGCAGGATGCGTTTTACGGAACAATCGAACATGGCGCGCTTGGTATCGACTGTCTCAGGAGACTGGTGCAGCACCGTGCCCTCGCTGATCGCCGACATCGAGATGAACGCGACATCGGCCCTGAGAGCCTTGATCTCGTTGATGGTCATGCGACCCATGAAGGCATTGCACCAATTGTAATACTGGCCGCCGAGGGCGAGTAGCGTCACGTCGTGCAGGCCCGTCAGCGCATTCATCAGGGTCAGGGAATTGGTAATTGCGGTGACCGGCGCCTTCGAAGGCAGATGTGCCGCCATCTGAAGAACCGTGGTCGAGTCGTCGAAAAAAATTGCCTGCCCCGGTTCGACGAATTGCATTGCCGCCTCGGCGATCAGCTTCTTTTCGGTTGACTGACGGTTCGAGCGGTAGACGTCGCTGGATTCGATGAGATTGGTCGCCGCCGCAGTGACGATACCGCGCGTCTTCCTGAAGAGGCCGCGGCTGACGAGTTCATCGACATCGCGGTGAGCCGTCATCAGGCTGATCCCAAAGCGGTCGGTCAGGTCTTCAATCCGCATCGAGCCTTCACCCATCACGGCCTCTGCAATCATGCGGCGGCGCGCGATCTGGCGCGTCTGCCGGCTGTCGCTGGTGAGCTGGTCCAACAGATCGTCGTCCCGGCTGGTCTTCTGTGTCACGGGTCACCCCTGTCGCTGAATTATGGATCCCAGCTTCGTACAGTGATTGCCGCGCCAAGGCAAAAAGGGGAGGCGCAACCGGCGGTTGATCGTCGGCCATCGCTTCCAGCATGAAAATGAGGGCGCTCTTGCGAGCGCCCTTTACCGTTTACTGCGCCAGAACGAACGGGCCGGTGTACTTGTCGATGTTGTCCTTGGTGATCAACAGGCAATCGAAGAGCTGTTTTTCGCTCTTGGCGCCTGTGTTACCCGTCTTGATCAGGTTGTCGGCCTGCTTGACGGCTTCTTCGGAGAAGACGGCAACCGGTTGGAGGACGGTGTATTGGAGTTCGCCCGCCTTGATGGCGGCAACGGCATCCGGCGAACCGTCGAAGCCGCCGACCTTCACATTGGCGAGCTTGCCGGCTTCCTTGAGCGCGGCGATCGCACCGAGCGCCATTTCGTCATTGCCCGAGATGACGCCGACGATATCCGGGTTGGCCTGCAGCATGGACTGCATCTTGTTGTGGCCCTGGGTGCGGTCCCAGTTGGCAACTTCCTTGGCGACCTTCTTCAGATCCGGATACTGCGAAAGGACAGTCTCGTAGCCATTCGACCGCGTTGCCGCGTTGTTGTCGGACGGAGCGCCGAAGAGTTCGGCATAGTTGCCCTTGTCGCCGATCGCTTCGACCCATTGTTGCGCGCCGAGGGCGGCACCCTGTGCGTTGTTGGAAACAAGCTGCGCCTTGGCCAGGCCTTCCTGGTTGATTTCGGCATTGACGAGGATGACCGGGATGCCGGCAGCAACGGCCTTCTTGACCGCACCGACGGAACCGTCGGCGTTTGCCGGGTCGAGGATGATCGCCACCGACTTGTTGGTGATCGCCGTGTCGATCAGGTTGCTTTCGGTATTGGTGTCACCCTTGTGGGCGTTGACCGAGGCCGTGTAGCCCAGCTTTTCGGCGGTTGCCTTTGCGACATTGCCTTCCGTCAGCCAGTATGGATTCGACGGATCGTTGACGATGATCGTCATCATGCCCGCTGCCCAAGCCGAGCTTGCAAGAAGCGGTGCTACGGCCGCGGCGGCCAGAAGTATGCGCATGCCTTTCTTAAACATAGTCTCTCTCCCATTCGTGAGCTCAGTTATTGCCGGTGATCCGGCGTTGCTTTCCCCAATCGGCTTTCCTGGAGTCCAGCCTGCCGTCGTGGATAAGTTTCGGTCGCAGCCGTCAGGACGATTTGACCCGGCGGCCGTATTGGATGCTGTTCATGAGGACGGCGAGAACGATCACAGCGCCGGTGAATACGGTCTGCCAGTAGGCCGAGACGCCGATGATCACGAGGCCGTCCGAAAGGAAGCCGATAACGAAGGCGCCGAGCATGGTGCCGCGGACCGTACCGCGGCCGCCGGTCAGCGCCGCACCGCCGATGACCACGGCTGCGATCGCCGTCAGTTCGTAGGTTGTGCCTGCCGTCGGACCGGCTGAGGTCAGCTGCGAGGAGAGGACCAGGCCGGCAATCGCAGCGCAGACGCCCGAAAGCACATAGACGATGATCTTCACGCGCTTGACCGGGACGCCGGAGAGGTCGGCGGCTCGCTCGTTACCGCCTGAGGCGTAGAGCCAGCGGCCGAAGGCGGTGCGGCTCAGCACGATGCCGCAAATGATCGCGAGAACCGCAAGCACGATGACGCCGATCGGAATGCCTGCGAGCCGGTTGAAGCCGAGCCAGTCGAAGCCGGTATTGCCGAGTTCCGGACGGCCACCAAGATTGTTGTAGGTCAGGCCGTTGGTCATCAAGAGCGCGATACCGCGGGCCACGTAGAGCACGCCGAGCGAGGCGACGAAGGCCGGCACCTTGAGATAGGCGATCAGCACGCCATTGACCGCACCGACCAGCGCACCGAGCGCACATGTGATGACGACGACGGCCCAGACCGGCGGATAGAGGATGACGCCGAAATAAGTGAGCGTGACGCCCTGCATCAGGAAACCGGCGATGCAGCCTGCAAGCCCAAGCGTCGAGCCGACCGACAGATCGATGCCGCCATTCAGGATGACGAGCAGCATGCCGATCGCCAGAATGCCGAAGATCGCGACGTGCGACGCCATGATCAGGAAGTTGTTCAGGGTGAAGTAATAGGGCGACAGGAACGAGAAGACCGCGATGATGACGATCAGCGCGAAGAAGGCCCGGCCCTCCAGAATGAGACGCACGATATTGGTATTGCGCTTCTGCCCACTGGAAACTGATTTCTTTTCGGTGATGTTCGTGACTGACATAATCAGTGCTCCATAATCCAGGCTAGTGCGCGACCACGGCTTCGCCGGAGGCGGCCATGATCTTTTCCTTGGTGACATCCGAGCCGAACTCGGCCGATATCCTGCCGCGATGCATGACGATGATGCGGTGCGCGATGCTCAGGCATTCATTGACTTCGGACGTCGAATAGATGACCGCCAATCCCTGCTTGGCGCGCTCCGCGAGCAATTTGAAAACTTCCGCCTTGGCGCCGATGTCGATGCCGCGGCTTGGCTCATCGAGCAGGATGACCTTCGGCTGGGTTGCCAGCATCTTGCCGATGACGACCTTCTGCTGGTTGCCGCCGGAGAGCGAGCCGATCGAAGCTGCACCGCCATCGGTTTTCACATGCACCCGCCGGATCGCGTCATTGACGAGATCGCGCTCGCGATGGCCGGAGGTGAAAAGCCCTTTGGTGAAGGCGCGGATACTCGCAAGCGACAGATTGGAGCCGACCGTCATCGTCTGGACGAGACCGTCGCGCTGGCGATCTTCGGGCACGAGCACGAGACCGCTGGCAATGCGCCCGGCGATGCTGAGCCCACTGACGTCCTGTCCTTCGAGCAGAACCTGTCCGCCACTTGCGCGCAGACGTCCGGCAATACACTCGAGCAGTTCCGTGCGCCCGGCGCCCATCAGACCGTAGATGCAGACGATCTCGCCGGCACGCACCTTGAGAGACAGACGATCGACTGCATTATAGGCAGCGCCGGAGGGACCGGGGACACTGAGATTTTCGATGGAAAGCGAGACGTTTCCGAACTGGTGAGCTTGCGGCGGGCTGCCGAGGTCGAAATTCTCGCCGACCATGTTGCGGACGATCCACTCGAGATCGATATCCTTGCGCTCGGCATAGGCTGTCATGTTTCCGTCGCGCAGAACGACGGCGTGATTGGTGATCTGCAGCGCCTCTTCCAGATGATGCGAGATGTAGACGATCGACACGCCGCGACTCGTCAGATCGTGGATGACCTTGAAGAGCACTTCCACCTCGGTCGCGCTCAGCGCCGAGGTCGGCTCGTCCATGATCAGGATGCGCGAATTGACGGAGAGCGCCCGGGCAATTTCGACGATCTGCTGCTGGCCGAGGCGAAGATCCTCGACGCGCGTCAGTGGATCGATGTCTTCCTCGAGCTCCTCCATCAGCGCGCGGGTCTGACGCGCCTCTTCCGCGAAATCGACAACACCGCCCTTGATGATCTCCCGGCCCATGAAAATATTGTCGCGCACACTGAGA
Source organism: Rhizobium sp. WYCCWR 11128 (assembly GCF_013416305.1). Taxonomy (NCBI): domain Bacteria; kingdom Pseudomonadati; phylum Pseudomonadota; class Alphaproteobacteria; order Hyphomicrobiales; family Rhizobiaceae; genus Rhizobium; species Rhizobium sp. WYCCWR 11128. The sequence continues at coordinate 108,120 of NZ_JACCEZ010000006.1, read as the reverse complement.
TTGGGCGCGAGGCTGAGCTCCTGGTGAATGATGGAGATCCCGCACTCGCGGGCATGGGTCGACGAGGTAAAGCTGATCGGCGAGCCATCGAGAGTGATCTCGCCGGAGCTTGGCTGCGCGACACCGGAAAGGATCTTCATCAAGGTCGACTTGCCCGCGCCATTCTCCCCGAACAGGGTTGTGACCTGGCCGCGATGGATGTCGAAGTTCACTCCCTTGAGGGCGTGAACGTTGCCGTAGGATTTTGCGATATTGCGGGCAGCGAGGACGACCTCGCCTATCGCCCCGTTGCTGCGTTGCGGCTGGCTCATTTGAGCTCGACCTTCACCGGCGTGACCAGCCAGTTCTTCGGGTTGATGAGCTTGAAGACGCCGACGACGGTCGCCTGCTTTCCGTCCAGGGCATCAGCATCCAGGCCCGCGAAAACCGCCTTCTTCATCTCGTTATTGATGGCCGAGCCGGCATCCTGATACTGGATCTGGTTGGTAAACTGGCCGAATTCGATGGTGCCGGTTGCATCGCGGAGGTCCGTGCCGTTGACCGCAGGGCCGGTCTGGACACGGACCACCGTCTCGGGAGGCAACCCATCGATCTTCATTTCGTTGGTGTTCGACTTGCGGGCGCCGAAAACGCCGGTCAGCGTGACGGGAATAACCGGGCCGGTGCTCGTTGCGGTGCCGTATTTCTCGGCCGCCGCCTTCTTGTCGGCGGCAATGGCGGCCGCGAGATCGGCGGCCGCAACGGCCCGCTCTTCGACATTCGCCTTGATCTTCGGGAACTGCTCGGCGCCGAAGGTTTCCGGAGAGAATACCTGCTGCCGGACATCGTTTTCGGAGCCGATCCTGACGACCGTCGTATCGAACGCGATCGCTGCAACGACGATGACCGCCAACGCCGCGCTGACAAGGAGCGTGCGATTGCCGCTGCTCGGCTTTGATGCTGGATAATCGGGCGAAGTACTCATGTCCGGACGGCCTTGGCTTGGAATGGCGAGATGGAGAGGGTTAGCGCGATGATGATCGCTGGTGTGCTGAAGCATTGCGTCGCACCGGAACAGATGCCGGCGGGCCGCCCGCAAGAGCGCAACTCTGGACGAAAATTCGCATCGGAAGCCTCCTCAACAAGACCGGCGCTTGTCTCCTCCAACCGCCTGGATCTGTAAATTCTCCATCAGGAAGAGCGCTTCCGTGATAGAAGTATGTTATTTATGCCGTAAATGATGTTATATATTTTATCAGCTGTCAACGGCACTTTCGCGGCAATTCGACTGAAATGCATGACTTCACATCTTGTTTATCACGCTGCGATGCAGCAAAAAGTGACAGCAAATGCAGACGCTTTCACACTTGTAATTCAACCGCATACCGGCGCCATCCGTCTGTTTTTAATGCAATATATCACAGATGGAACACAGCGAACGCTGCGGCTTTTGATGCCGCCCGCTGATGGCGCGGCGGCGCGGAAGCAAACTCCTTACTCTTCTATTTTAGATGAAAAAAATTACATCGCTAGAAAAATCTTACTGGCATTATGGTATCTTTATGTTATGTTTTCGAGTGAAGCTAGGGAGGTTTCGGCTGCGCGCCAGATCTGGGATTTGCCAACGGCGGCGCGCTTGCCGTTACCCCTGAAAGGGCCGACGTTGGCAGCCGGATGCATCATCCCAGACGAGTTGAGGGATCGGGAGGATTGCAGATGAATTTGATGCGCGTATTGCCCGCCGTGACACTTGCTAGGATGGCGAGATAAGCCTGCAATGACATCGACCGAGAAGATCATCATTGGGATAGATGCCGGCACCTCGGTCATCAAGGCGGTCGCCTTCGATCTGTCCGGCCGCCAGCTCGCCACGGCCTCCGTTCGCAACCGATACGCGACCGGAGACGATGGTTCGGCAACGCAGTCGCTGGATCGGACCTGGCTCGATTGCGCCAGCGCGTTGCGTGGCCTTGGCGAAAAAGTCCCCGACCTCGCATCACGCACCGCAGCCATCGCCGTCACCGGACAGGGCGACGGCACATGGCTCGTCGGCCGCGGCAACAGGCCGGTTGCCGATGCTTGGCTGTGGCTCGACGCGCGCGCCGCGCCGACAGTGACGTCGCTGGCCGGCGGGGCGCAGAACCGTGCCCGCTTCGAGGCAACGGGCACCGGCCTCAACACGTGCCAGCAGGGCGCGCAACTCGCCCATATGGACCGCTTCACGCCGGACCTTCTCGATCGAGCGGAGACGGCGCTGCACTGCAAGGACTGGCTCTATCTCAACCTCACAGGCGTGCGGGCAACCGATCCATCGGAGGCGAGTTTCACCTTCGGCAATTTCAGAACGCGCCAGTATGATGCGGTCGTGATCGACGCGCTCGGCCTTGACCACCGACGGGGGCTCCTGCCCGAAATCATCGACGGCAGCGAGATCAGCCACCCGCTGACATCGGAGGCGGCGAAGGCCTGCGGGCTTCTTGCCGGAACGCCGGTCTGCCTCGGCTATGTCGACATGGTGATGACGGCGCTTGGTGCAGGCGTGCGCAGCGGCGCTCGCAACGCCGCCTGCTCGACGATCGGCTCGACCGGCGTGCATTTGCGCGCCAAGTCCGTTGCCGACGTTCAGCTCAATCGGGAGGGCACCGGCTATGTGATCGCCCTGCCCATTCCCGGCATCGTCACTCAGGTCCAGACGAATATGGGCGCCACGATCAACATCGACTGGATCCTCGATGTCGCCGCCTATCTCATGGCCGAGGCGGGCAAGCCTGCTTCGCATGCAGACCTCATTGCGCGCATCGACGGCTGGTTTGCAGAAAGCCGACCGGGGTCGGTGCTTTACCATCCCTACATTTCCGAAGCGGGCGAACGTGGTCCTTTCGTCAACGCCAATGCGCGCGCGGGCTTCACCGGGCTTTCGATGCGTCACGGCTTCCCCGACCTGCTGCGCAGCGTGATCGAAGGGTTGGGGCTTGCCACCCGCGACTGCTACTCGGCGATGGGCGCGATGCCCGAAGAGCTGCGGGTCACCGGCGGGGCAACACGCTCCGTCGCCCTTCGCCACTCACTTTCGGCCGCCGTCAACGCACCGATCCGCCAGTCGCGCCGCGAGGAGACAGGGGCGGCCGGCGTGGCGATGATGGCCGCGGTGGCTGTCGGCGTCTATTCCAGCATGGACGATTGCATTGACGACTGGGTGACGCCGCTGCTCGGCGATCCGGAGATACCGGATGCCAGCGAGGCCCACCGGTTCGACCGGCTTTTTTCTGCCTACACCGATGTACGCCAGGCAATGGCGCCCGCCTGGGACAAGCTTGCCGAAGCCGCAACGACGTCGCCGGTGGGCGCGTAATTCTGATGCAGCAGGCATCGAAGGAGCATGACATGACCGAACCCGAACTCCTGGATCTCTTCGTCATCGGCGGAGGCATCAACGGCGCGGGGATAGCACGCGATGCTGCCGGCCGCGGCCTGAAGGTCGTGCTGTGCGAAAAGGACGACCTGGCCCAGGGAACCTCGTCGCGCTCGGGCAAGCTGGTGCATGGAGGTCTGCGTTACCTCGAATATTACGAATTCCGCCTGGTGCGTGAGGCGCTGATCGAGCGTGAAGTGCTGCTCAACGCCGCGCCGCATATCATCTGGCCGATGCGCTTCGTCCTGCCGCACAGCCCTGAGGATCGCCCCGCATGGCTCGTGCGGCTCGGCCTCTTCCTCTACGATCATCTCGGCGGCCGCAAGAAGTTGCCGGGGACGCGCACGCTCAACCTGCTCCGCGACCCGGAAGGCACGCCGATCCTCGATCAATATACACGCGGCTTTGAATATTCCGATTGCTGGGTCGACGACGCCCGCCTCGTGACCTTGAATGCGGTCAGCGCAGCGGAAAACGGCGCTCTGGTGCTGACCCGCTCGCCGGCCGTGTCGGCCCGTCGCGAGAACGGCGGTTGGACCGTAGTCACGAAAAGCAACGCCACGGGAGAGACGCGAACCTTCCGCGCCAAATGTCTGGTGAACTGCGCCGGCCCCTGGGTGATGGACATCATCAATCGCGTCGCCGGTTCGAACTCCGGCCGCAACGTCCGCCTCGTCAAGGGCAGCCATATCATCGTGCCGAAGTTCTGGACAGGCGCCAATGCCTATCTGGTGCAGAACCACGACAAACGCGTCATTTTCATCAATCCCTACGAGGGCGACAAGGCGCTGATCGGGACGACCGATATCGCTTACGAAGGCCGGGCCGAGGATGTTGCCGCCGACGAGACGGAGATCGAGTATCTGCTCCAGGCGGTCAATCGCTATTTCAAGGAAAAGCTGCGTCGCCACGACGTGCTGCACAGCTTCTCCGGCGTGCGCCCGCTGTTTGACGATGGAAAGGGCAACCCGTCCGCCGTTACCCGCGACTATGTCTTCGATCTCGATGAGACAGGCGGCGCTCCGCTGCTCAACGTCTTCGGCGGCAAGATCACCACATTCCGCGAGCTCGCCGAACGCGGCATGCAGCGCCTGAAGCATATCTTCCCGAACATGGGAGGCGACTGGACGGAGAAGGCGCCACTGCCCGGCGGCGAAATTCCGAATGCCGATTACGAGACCTTCGCCAACAGCCTGCGCGATATCTATCCCTGGATGCCGCGCAAACTCGTGCATCACTACGGCCGTCTCTATGGCGCCCGTGCGAAGAACGTGGTTGCCGGCGCGACAGGTATGGAAGGGCTTGGGCGGCATTTCGGCGGTCAGCTCTATGAGGCCGAGGCCAGCTATCTCGTCGCTACGGAATGGGCCGAAACGGCCGAGGACATCCTCTATCGCCGCACCAAACACTACCTCCATCTGAACGAAGCGGAGCGCGCGGCCTTTGGCGAGTGGTTTGCTTCCACCCGCCTTGCCGCCGCCTGAAGGATGCCGCCATGCCGCTGACCCTTTCGCTGAATACCAATCCGCTGGTGAACCGCTTCGCCGACCCAGACGATCTGATCGACACGGTTGCGCATGACTTGCGGATCCGCGACCTCCAACTGACCCATGAGTTCATCAATCCGAGCTGGCAAGCGCCGGTGATCCGCCGCCTGACGCGCACGATGAGCGCTGCGCTGAAGCGCACGGGGGTGCGGGTTACCTCGGGAATGACGGGCCCCTATGGGCGCCTCAACCATTTCGGACATCCGGATGCCGATGTGCGCCGCTACTACGTCGACTGGTTCAAGACCTTTGCCGACATCACCGCCGATCTTGGCGGCCATTCGGTCGGCACGCAATTTGCGATCTTCACCTATAAGGACTTCGACGATCCGGCCAGACGCGAGGAACTGATCAAGACCGCCATCGATTGTTGGGCCGATGTCGCCGAGCATGCGCGCGCCGCAGGCCTCTCCTACATGTTCTGGGAGCCGATGAGCATCGGCCGCGAGTTCGGCGAGACGATCGGCGCCTGCCTGTCGCTGCAGGAGCGGCTGACATCGGCCGGAATGGCCATCCCGATGTGGATGATGGCCGACATCGATCATGGCGACATCACCTCTGCCAACCCCGACGACTATAACCCCTATGCCTGGGCACGCGCCGTCCCGCCGGTATCTCCGATCATCCACATCAAACAGAGCTTGATGGACAAGGGCGGGCACCGGCCCTTTACCGCCGAATTCAACGCCAAGGGCCGCATACAGCCGGCACCTCTGCTGCAAGCGCTGGCCGAAGGTGGGGCGAAGGACAATGAAATCTGCCTGGAACTCTCCTTCAAGGAACGCGAGCCGAACGATCGCCAGGTCATCCCGCAGATCGCCGAAAGCGTCGCCTTCTGGGCGCCGCATATCGACACCGGCGTCGCTGACTTGAACATCTGAGGCGGAGATCTTTAAAAGGCAGCACTGCGATACGGCGGAATCGCCGCATGACCTTCGAAAAGGAGCCGTGATGACGGACGCCGATGATACGCTTGCCGTGCGTGCTGCCTGGCTTCATTATGCCGGTGGCCTGACGCAGTCCGACGTTGCGCGCCGCCTCGGCGTGCCGTCGGTAAAGGCCCATCGCCTGATCGCCAGAGCGGTCGCCGATGGCGTCGTCAAAGTTACCATCGACGGGGATATCGTCGAATGCGTCGAGCTGGAGATGCGGCTTTCGGAACGGTTCGGGCTTCAATATTGCGAGGTCGCACCCGATCTCGGCGAGGAAGGCTTGCCGCTCCGCGCACTCGGCCATGCCGGTGCCGGCTATCTCAAGCGCGAGATCGAGCGCGGCGACAATACGGTGATCGGCCTTGGTCATGGCCGCACGCTTTCCGCCGCCGTGCAATATATGCCGAGGGTGAGCGCGAAGAACCTGCGCTTCGTCTCCTTGCTTGGCGGGCTGACGCGAAACTACGGCGCCAATCCCTATGACGTGATGCATCGCATCGCCGAAAAGACCGGCGCCCATGCCTATGTCATGCCGGTTCCCTTTTTCGCCAATACCGGCGAAGACCGCGAAGTGCTGAAGGCGCAGCGTGCCGTCAAGGAGGTCTTCGATCTTGCCAACAATGCCGATCTGAAGCTCGTCGGCCTGGGAACTGTCGATGCAGAGGCGCAGCTGGTTTTGTCCGGCATGGTTGAACCCGGTGAAATCGACGACATCGCTGCCGCAGGCGGCGTCGGCGAAATCCTCGGACATTTTTTCGACGCCGACGGCCATATCCTCGAGACCGCGCTGACGGCGCGCACGCTCTCTGCATCTTTTCCCAAAACCAAGAAAGAGCGGCTCGTGGCGCTGGCGGGCGGACAGTCGAAAGTGGCGGCCATCCGGGCAATTCTGAACAGCCGCCGCCTTTTCGGGCTGATCACCGACGAACGAACCGCGCAGGCGCTGCTGAAGTAGCTACGGAAACACAACAATATTTGATCGCAAAATAACATAATAAATGTTGATTATCACGCATACTCCGTTATCTTAACATCAAACGAGGGTGGAGATCGGGATGAGGCGGGAAGAGCGGCAGCAGTTGATCGTCAACCTGCTCGTCGAAAACAAGACAGTCGATCTCGACGATCTTGCCGATCGCTTCACCGTGTCAAAGATGACGATCCATCGCGATCTCGACGATCTCGAGCAGGCGGGCGTCCTGCGCAAGGTTCGCGGTGGCGCGACCATTGATGCTGGAACGCAGTTCGAAAGCGACTTCCGCATTCGCGAGCGCCAAGGCAGCGAGGCAAAGCTGGCAATGGCTGAGACCGCGCTGGAACTGGTCGAGCCGGGGATGACGGTGATGGTAAACGACGGCTCGATGGCGGCCGTGCTCGGCGAAATGCTGCTGCAGAAGCGGCCGCTGACGTTGATCACCAACAATGCGGCGATCATGGAGCGGCTGAAAGGTGAAACAGGCATCACGCTGATCGCGCTCGGCGGCATCTACTCGGCCAAATTCAACGCCTATCTCGGCGTTGTTACCGAGGAGGCACTGTCGCGGCTGAGAGCCGACATCGCCTTCATTTCGACGCCGGCCGTCAGCGGCGGGCGCGCCTATCACATGGACGATAACGTCGTGCGCGCCAAACGGGCGATGATCGCGTCATCGACCAGGACCTGCCTTCTGGTCAACCATCAGCGCATCGGCCACACCGCCCTGCATGTCATGGCGGATCTGGCCGACTTCGACGCGATTATCACCGACAGCGCACCGGATGCTGCTGTCCTGGAGGAATTCGAGCAGGCGGGCATTACGCTCACCATCGCATCAACGCAGGATCCGACATGACCGAAAAGCCGCGCTTCTGGATTGGCACCAGCTGGAAGATGAACAAGACGCTTGCTGAAGCCGGGCATTTCGCCCGCGGCCTCGAGGCTGCCGATGCCGCGCGCGAGCCGCGTATCCAGCGCTTTGTGATTCCGCCCTTCACAGCGGTGCGCGAGGTCAAGTCGCTGCTTGCCAAGACCTCGGTGAAGGTCGGCGCCCAGAACATGCATTGGGCCGACCAGGGCGCCTGGACCGGCGAAGTCTCGCCGGTAATGCTGAAGGACTGCAATCTCGATCTCGTGGAGCTCGGCCATTCCGAGCGGCGCGAACATTTTGGAGAGACCGACGAGACTGTGGGTCTGAAGACCGAAGCGGCCGTTCGCCACGGTCTCATTCCTCTGATCTGCATTGGCGAGACGCTTTCCGACCGCGAAAGTGGAAAGGCTGCCGACATCCTGGCAACCCAGGTGCGCGGCGCGCTTTCGAAACTTTCGGGCGCCCAGAAAGGCGCCGAAATCCTGCTGGCCTACGAGCCGGTCTGGGCGATCGGCGAGAAGGGCATCCCGGCGACCGCGGATTATGCGGATGCCCGCCAGTCTGAAATCATCGCCGTTGCCGAAACTGTGCTGGGCCGGAAGATCCCCTGCCTTTATGGCGGGTCGGTTAACCCGCAGAACTGCGAAGAACTGATTTCGAGCCCGCATATCGACGGGCTCTTCATCGGCCGTTCGGCCTGGAATGTCGAAGGCTACCTCGACATCCTGGCCAAATGCGCCGCCAAACTCTGAGGAGAAAGACAATGAAGCTTGCCATTGCAGGAGACAGCGCCGGCGAAGGCCTCGCCAAGATCCTGGCCGACCATTTGAAAGAGCGCTTCGACGTCTACGAAGTCTCGCGCACGAGCGCCGGTGCCGATCCTTTCTACGCCAACCTCTCGGATCGCGTTGCCTCGGGCGTCATCGACGGCACCTACGACAAGGCGATCCTCGTTTGCGGCACCGGCATCGGCGTCTGCATCTCGGCCAACAAGGTTCCGGGCATCCGCGCCGCCCTGACGCACGACACCTATTCTGCCGAGCGTGCCGCGCTTTCCAACAATGCGCAGATCATCACCATGGGAGCCCGCGTCATCGGAACCGAGCTTGCAAAGTCGATCGCTGACGCGTTTCTTGCCCAGACCTTCGACGAGAACGGCCGCTCTGCCGGTAACGTCAAGGCCATGGATGATCTCGACGCGAAGTACAGCGCCCGTTGAAGAATGGGACGACTGCTCGGCCCGATCCAGATCCGGCAGCGATTTCGGGCCGGAGGCACCGATACGTTAAGTCGTTGAATTGAGATTCGTTTCGACTCGGAACAATCGGCCGAATGATTCGGTTGAGTCGCGTTGTTGCCATCGAAGCGAAGAAGAAGCAGATGAAAAGGCCGTACAGGGCAAAGCCCAAGAGCAGGGAAAAGCAAGGGCCGGCACCGAGCAATGTCATCAGAACCATGAATGTTCTGCGCAACTCGGTCGACGCCGAAATCCAGCCGGGGAGGCGTCGGACATACTCATGAAGCGCCCGCGCCGCCCCATTCTGCCCTTGCTCGACGAATCTCGCTCAACGCTGCAGTCTCGTCCGATCCGCAAGCGCGACCCCGACCAGCCCAGTCTGCCCTTCGATCCAATGCCGTCGCGCGTCGAGCCCTGCCTTGCGCTGCTGAAGCCGACCGTGCCCGTGGGACCGGACTGGCTCTACGAGGTGAAGCTGGATGGCTATCGTTTGGCAATCCACGTTGAGCCGAAAGGGGTGCGGGTCCTCACCCGCGGTGGCCATGACTGGACCCACCGCTTCCCCACCATCGCCGCCGCAGCGAAAAAGCTTGGCGTGACGACCGCCATTCTCGATGGCGAGGCGGTTGTACTCGATGATCATGGCCGATCGGATTTTGGCGCCCTGCAGCGCTCGCTCGGCGGGCGGGGCGGCAGGCGTGTCTCGACCGAGTCGATCCTCGTCGCCTTCGACCTTCTTTATCTCGATGGACACGATCTGACCGGCACCGAGCTTGAGGTACGCCGGCACCTGCTTGAAGACCTGATACCGGAAGGCGATGATAAAGCGATCCGCCTCTCCGAGGAGATAGAGCTGCCGGCCGAAGAACTCCTCGAGCACGCCTGCCATCGACATCTGGAAGGCATCATCGCCAAGCATCGCGACCGGCCCTACGGCAGTGGCCGCACGGGCGACTGGCTGAAGATCAAATGCGTCCGGAGCGAGAGCTTCATGATCGTCGGTTATGAGCAGTCCGCATCCGCCCGCGGCGGGATCGGCAGGCTGCTGTTGGCCGGCAGACGAGGCCTCGACTGGATTTACGTTGGCTCCGTCGGAACCGGTTTCGGTACGAGCGATGCTGAATACCTGAAAAAGACGCTGGACCGGTTGAAGACGAGCCGGCCCGTTGTTCCCCTGAAGGGCAAGCGCCTCGTCCTCGTGCAGCCGACGCTGATCGCCGAGATCGAGTTTCGCGGCTGGACGGATGATGGCAATCTCCGCCATGCCTCGTACAAGGGGCTGCGCGAGGTTCAAGACAACGCCGCTGTCTTCGATATGACCTACATCTGATCGCTTTCAGCAGGTAAAACGCCGATCAGAGACTCTCCAGAAGAAGCCCAAAACTGGGCCGCCATTCGAATATATCGACGCTCGCGTAAACGCCGGAGCGGACGAAGGGGTCTCCTGCGCTGAACGCCTCGAACTCGGCGAGCGTTTCGACTTGCGCGATCACGATTGCGGTGGAACCCTTGCCCTCCGCCGGCGGTGCGGAAGGTCCGGACAGCAGGATGCGGATCGCCGCGCCATGCAGATAGGCCTTGTGCTCATCGAGCAATCGGGAGCGTTCGGCAGCCTTGCCGGGGTCGGATATCGCGTAGCGGGCTACGATCATTGTCTATTCTCCACCGGCGTCAGCACGAAATCGAAATCGGAGCGCCAGATCGTCGGATGATCGACACGCTGGAAAGGCGCGATCAGGCTGTTTTTCACCCCAAACACCGTATCGGATTCCAGATAGGGATCGTCGCCGACAAACGTGTGGGTTACGAGCTTCTCATAACCTGAAGCCGTGATCAGGTAATGGGTATGGGCAGGACGATAGGGATGGCGGCCGAGGGACGTCAACATCTGGCCGACCGGGCCATCATCCGGGATCGGATAGGAAACCGGCTTTATGCCGACGAAGCTATAGGTGCCATCTGCGCCGGTGATGAAAATGCCCCGGTTGTTCCACTTCGGCTGGATATCCGGCTGCTGGACGTCGTAGAAGCCATCGGAATTATCCGACCATACATCGATCCGGGCTCCCTCGATCGGATTGCCGTCAAGATCCAGCACCCGGCCGATGAAGAGACAGCTCTCGCCCTTGCCGTCGAGCGAGATGTTTTCACCCATCTGCCGTACGGGCGCCCCTTCGACATGGAATGGTCCGAACACCGTATTTTCCGTGGCGCCTGTCGGGCGCCGGTTGTTGATCGCATCCACCAGCATCGACAGACCCAGCGTATCGCTGAGCAGGATGAACTCCTGTCGCTCGTCATGACAGAGATGGCCGGTACGGGTCAGGAAGCCGATGACCAGCTCCCATTCCTCCTGGGTCAGGCTGATATCCTTGGCAAAGGCATGCAGGTGCTTGACCAGCGACGCCATGACTTCGGCAAGGCGCGGATTAATGCCCTGCCCCATCCGCGAGTTGACGGCTTCCACGGATCTCTCTTCGCTGAAATATTCAGGCACGTGGCCATCCTCCTAAACATTAACGCGGCCGCGCGCCTTCCCAGGCGCTCTGCAACAAAGCCCGGATCGCATCCCGTTCGATCGGGCGCGGGTTCCAGTAGGGGTTCTGGGCGGCGAGTTCCGCCGCACGGTCCAGATCGGCTTCCTTCATACCCAGATCGCGCAGCGCCAAGGGCGCGCCGATCGAAGCGGCAAAATCATAAAGACCGCTGCCCAGCGAGCCGCCGAAAAGATCGGCAGCCGGTTTTAGCGCATCCGCTGCGGCTACGGCGTTATAGGCAGCAGAATGGGGAAGAATGACAGCATGGGTTTCCGCATGCGGCAGATCGAAGCTACCGCCCAGCGTATGGCAGAGTTTGTGATGCAGCGCCATGCCAACTGCTCCGAGCACCGTGCCGCACAGCCAGGAACCGTAAAGCGCTTCGCTTCGCGGCTCGATGTCCCCAGGGGCATTGACAATTTGAGGTAAAGCCTGCTTCAGCGCGCGCAGGCCCTCGACCGCCATCATTGATGAAATGGGATTGCGATCCTGCGCATAGAGACCTTCGAGCGCATGCGCCATTGCATTGAGCCCGCTGCTGACGCTGATGTTGACCGGCAATCCCAATGTCAATTCAGGGTCGTAGATCACCACTTCGGGCAGGATGCCGGGTCCGCGGACCGCCGTCTTCTGCCCATTTTCTGTCTGGCCGAGGATCGGTGTAACCTCCGATCCCGCATAGGTCGTCGCCACCACAATTTGTGGCGCGTCGTTGCGATAGGCGATCGCCTTGCCGAGACCGATCGTCGATCCACCGCCGATGGCGACGACGCAATCGGCGCCGGCTGCGTTGTATGCCGCCATCGCGCGCTCGGTCACATCGACCGGCGTATGCATCGTCGCATCGTGGAATAGTCCCGCCGCAAGCGGACCGAGGGAAGCAGCGATCCGTTCCACCTCCGCTTTCTGGTGCGGGGTCGAAAGGATCAGGGCGCGTTTGCCGCCCTGTCCTGCAATCGCCTCGGCGAGACGGTTCAACGAGCCACTCCCGAAGAAGACCTGGGCCGCGCTGGCCGTGTATCTGAAAGGTGTAACCATGCTATCGATCGAGTTTGAAGAGTGAAACCGCGTTGGTGCGACCGATCTTCAGACGGTCGGCTTCGGAGATGGTCGTGCTGTCGAACCAGTTTGCAGCATGATCGATGTTCTCGAATGGCCAGTCCGTCGAGAACAGAATTCGGTCCGCGCCGATTTCCAGCATAGCATCGATAAGCGATTGCGTGCGGAAGTTCCCCGACGTCGTGATGTAGAAATTCTCGTTGAAATAATCGGCAATCGGGCGTTTGGCCGGATAGCTCTTTTCCACCTTGACCCACGCATTCCGGTTGTCGATGCGCCACATCATGTATGGCAGTCCCTCGCCCATGTGGCCAACGATGATCCGCAAAGCCGGATGTTCGTCAAACAGGCCGGACCCCATCAACCGCAGGGCATGAACAGCGGTCTCCTGCGCGAACGCCCATGTCGGCCCCATCAGCCAGGAATGGCCAGCATAGATCCGGCTATCCTGCGGCAGCGGGTTACGCGGATGCAGATAAAAGGGAACGTTGAGTTTTTCGACTTCGGCCCAGAACGGACGGTATTGCGGCAGGTCGTAGTAGAGCGGTGTCGTTCCGTCGCCTTCCTGCGAGAAGCCGTTGACCAGTGCGCCGACGAAACCCAGCGTCGTCACGCAGCGCTGCAATTCCTGTGTTGCGGCATCCGGATCCTGCAGGGGCAAAGCTGCAAATCCCAGGAAACGGTTCGGGTTCTTGACGCATTGCTCCGCCAGAAAGTCGTTGGCGCGTCGGGAAATATCCAGGGCCTTTGCCTTATCCGGGATCGCCTGCACGGCCGGAGCGTTGAGCGACAGGATCATTTTCTCGATGCCGTGGGCATCCATCAGCCGCAAACGCTTGTCCTGGATATCCCGAAGACGGGCGGACAGTTCCGTCCAGTAGTCGCCCGGCACGAATCCAGCCGAATCCTGCAGCGTCTCGGGAATGGCGAAATGTTCTTCAAGCGCGATCTTGCCTTGCACGATATGCTCTCTCTTTCCTGTCTTGAATCGAAATAATGCGGATGACGGATCAGAATTGTCCCTTGGGCGGAAGACCGAGCAGTTGCTGGCCGGCCATGGTGCCGACGGCATCCCAGTTCATGGAAATGTGGCGCCCGACAGCATTTGCATCGCGCCATGCCCGCTGGACGGGGTTGGACATCTGGAGGCCGAGGCCGCCTGTCGATGCATTGAGTGCTTCGACGGCCCGAAGCGCCAGGCTGACCGCAAAGGACTGGCTGCGACGGGCGAGAATCCGATCGTCCTCGGTGATCTCGCCGGTGCCATCCTCGCGGGCCTGGGCTAGTTGCTGCGCCCGGGCAATATCGCGCAGAATGATTTCGCGGGCAGCATCCACGGATGCCGAGGCTTCCGCCACGCGAAGCTGGATCGTCGGAAATTCCGCGATCTTGTTGTTGCCGCCGGCCACGGCACCACGTGTCACACGGGTCCCGATCTGGTCGATATAGCTATCCAGTGCGCCCTTCGCCGCACCGACGGCTGTGCTGCCGAGGCAGAACGGAACCCCCATGAGAAGCGGAATGTTGAAAAGGCCGATACCCTTGTAGCCACGTCCACCCGGCGTTCTGCCGGAGGTCGCATCCGGAAAGCTCAATATGCGGTATTCCGGCACGAAGACATCCTTGAGGATCAGGCTTTTTGAGCCGGTGCCCGCGAGGCCGACCACGTCCCAGGTCTCGGCGATGGTATAGTCGCTGGCGGGAACCAGAAGGAACGCTGGCACAGGACGCTCACCCTCGCCGTTTGGCGGAATGATCGCCGCACAGAGCGCCCATTGGGCATTTTCGCATCCGCTCGCAAAGGCCCAATCGCCGGATAGCCGGAAGCCACTCTCGACGCGTTCCGCCATTCGGACCGGCGCATAGGAACCGCAGAGCAGCGCATCCGGATCGCTGCCCCACACCTCCTGCTGAACCCTTTCATCGAACATGGCGAGGAGCCATTGATGCGCGGAAAGGAGGCCGGCAACCCAGCCGGTGGAGGCGCAGGCCGACGACAGTTCGATATTTGCATCGACGAGCTCGGCAAAGGATCCTTCGTCGCCGCCGAAACGGGCAGGCTTGACGATATCGAAATAGCCGGCGGAGCGCAGCAGATCGATGGAGCGCGCCGGCACACGGCCGGATTTTTCGGTATCGCGCGCGCCGGCACGGATTTCGTCCAGCACCGGGGCGATGCGATCTGCAAGACATGCGGTCTTGACCCGCGCCGAGGCGGGAAACAGGGCGGCTGTATTGTTCATGGAACTACCTTCAGTTCTGGGATGCCGGAAGCGCGTGTTGTGGCGCGCAATATTTCGAATTCTCGTACATCAGCGCGGTCGTGTCGTCGGAATGGCGTGTATCCACCACCTGCCCGATGAAGATCGTGTGCGTTCCATAGGGAACTGCGCCCATACGGCGGCAGACAACCGAGGCATGAGCGGAGCCCAGCACCATCATGCCGCGCTCATGGCGAACCCAATCGGCAGCGTCGAACCGACGCTCAGGCGCAATCTTGCCGCTGAAACCTTCCGATACGGCTGCCTGCCTGTCGGTCAGAATGCTGACTGCGAATTCCGGCACCTCAAGCAGCATGTCATGCAGGTAGGTGCGATTGTTCAGGCAGATGATAAGAGATGGCGGATCCATCGAAAGTGATGTGACGGCGGTGGCCGTCATTCCATGATCCGCACCGTTGCGACAAGCAGAAATGACCGTCACCGTCGCCGGGAAACGGCGCATGGTCGATCGAAACGCATCGCTGATGGGTGCAGGGGCCGGCGCTATGCCGAGGGCAGCAGTGGCAGACATGATTTCCTCCCGTGTCTCCTCGGCATCTAGATTATTGCATTTGCAACTATTGTCAATGCAAGTTTATAAAATTGAGCGGGAAAATGCTTGCCTTACTCAGCCTTTCTCGACGGCTGAAAGCCAATCGTGTTGTCATTCCGGTAATTTAGGTGCATGTCGGAGAGAGCCCTCAGCAAGCGAAATCCCGCCAGCAGACAGAGACATGTACAAACTTACCGATTCCGTTCCGTATCTTCTCAATCGCGCCGGCGTGCGGATAGCCGAGGTATTCGCGCAGAGAATCGCCGAAGACAATCTCAGCGTGGCGATGTACCGGGTTCTGGCCATGCTCAAGGAGCGCCGGGAAAGCACCCTTGGAGATCTCGCCGACGTTGTCTCTGTCGAGATTTCGACGCTTTCGCGCCTCGTCGGCACACTGGCCAAGCGCAAGCTGGTGTCGAGAACACGTCCGGAAGATAATGGCCGTATCGTCATCGTAAGGCTGACCCCGCAGGGAGAGGCGCTGACGGAAAGGCTCATGCCGCTTGCCGTCGAGCTTGAACGCACCGCGGTTCAGGACATGTCGGACGAGGAGGTCGCAGCACTGAAGAAGGCGCTGCGCCGCATGCACAGCAACCTGCCGGCAATGTCCGGAAAGGGAAAAGTTGCGAGCTGAAAAGTTTGCAGTTGCAAATATTTTATTCGCAAGTATTTAATAGCGTGTCATCGTTGTCTTGACATAGCCCGTTTGCGGGTGAGTCTGGCGCTGGGAGGAACCACGCCGGCAACGATCCAGGAGGGTTTGTACACGGATCGACGCGGACCTGCCGCTGGCAGGAGCGTACTTCCTGTACGCAAATGTATGGGGAGGGAAAATTGGCCATACAAGATCTCGCTATTATCAACGAACGCGTTCGCAGCCCGAATATCATCATCGCCCTTTGCGGTCTGCTGATCCTGTTCGACGGCTACGACCTGATCGTTTACGGCGCAGTCGCGCCGGCGTTGCTCGGTGAAGCCAGTTGGGGCCTGACTCCGGGCATGGTCGGACGGGCTGCCTCCATCACCCTGTTCGGTATGCTGCTGGGCGCTCTCGTTGCCGGAACACTTGCTGACAGGATAGGTCGTCGCAAGGTCATCATCGGCAGTCTGCTGAGCTTTTCCGTGATGATGATCGGCAGCGGTCTTGCGCCGAACTTTCTCGCTTTCGAGGGAACACGCTTTCTCGCCGGCCTGGGGCTTGGAGCTCTTTTTCCGACGGTAACCGCTTTGATCATCGAGTTTTCTCCGCCGAAGCGGAAGGCAATGGCCTATTCGATTGCTCTTCTCGGTTACCTGGCCGGCGGCATCATCTCGGGTATCCTCGGAATGCTGCTGATACAGAAATACGGATGGCGCCCACTGATGATTATTGGCGGTGCACCGATCCTGCTTCTGCCTTTCTTCATCCGCCTCATCCCCGAGTCTCCCGAATGGCTGGCAACAAAGAACCGCCAGACCGAAGCCAACCAGATCGCAAACCAGTACGGGCTGCCCAATCCCGTAGCCAGGCCCGTTGCGTCACGCCAGGTGGGCATCCGCTCGCTGTTTTCCGAAGGTCGCCTGCTGCCGACGTTGAACGCATGGGGCATTCACTTCTGTTCGCTTCTGCTCACATTCGGCATGGTCAATTGGCTTCCGACCATCATGAACAAGATGGGCTATGACCTCGGTTCTGCCCTCCTTTTCTCCGTAACGCTCAATCTCGGAGCGGCCGTCGGCCTCCTGATCGGCGCAAGGATTGCCGACCGCGGAAACGTCAAAATAGTCGTGGCAGGCATGTTCCTTCTCGGAGCCTGCTCGATCTGGTTGCTGACGCAAGTGGATCAGGGCCTCCAGGTTTATGGTCTCGTCGCACTTGCCGGTACGGGAACGATCGGCACG
The DNA here is from genome assembly GCF_013416305.1 of Rhizobium sp. WYCCWR 11128. Lineage (NCBI taxonomy): Bacteria > Pseudomonadati > Pseudomonadota > Alphaproteobacteria > Hyphomicrobiales > Rhizobiaceae > Rhizobium > Rhizobium sp. WYCCWR 11128. Next base: position 90,875 of record NZ_JACCEZ010000006.1, on the reverse strand, counting down.
CAGATCCTCGCCAACGTTCTCGTTGGAAACCTCTATCCGGTCGAAATCCGTGGAACCGGCCTTGGCTTCTCGCTCGGCATCGGCCGTATCGGCGGCATGATAGGACCGGCCATCGGCGGTGCGGTTCTGGGTGCGGGCCTGGCTCCGCAGTGGAACTTCTACATCTTCGCATCGGTCGGAGTCTTGGGATGTGTCCTCGCGCTCATGACGTTGCTGTATCGCAAAAAGGCTGATTGACGGCCAGATTGTCGGCAGGTCTTACATCCAGAACCTGCCGGCAATGCAAACCTTGTGAAGCTGATTCCCGATCATAGCCGACGGCTTTACGCGGTCACCGAGGCGAAAGACCGGAAGCGCAAGGACAAGTGGTTTCTGCCGCCGCCACGCTGGCGATCGAGCAGGTCGGCTAAATTCCCGTGTCGTAAAACAAGCTAAATAGTCGACGAAGCAGCCGAGATCCCGTATGCCGCTCATATGTCGATCCGACAGGCAATAGAAAGTCATAACGATGGCAAACTCGCCCCGCAGACCTGTCAATCCAATGGATGCTGCCGAAGCGTTGTTCAAACCCGCGAAGAAGAAGGCGGAGCCAGCGGTTGAGCGGCCGACGCTGCCGAATACAAAGGAGCTTGTTTCGCTCAAGATCGACAGCGATGTGCTTTCCTTTTTCCAGGAAGATGGCCCCGGCTGGCAGGATCGGATCAACGATATATTGCGCGCCGCGATGAAGAACAGGCTCTGACCTGTTGCACCATCTTGTCCGCTACGGGTGGTTGTTGTGATACCGAATGCACTGCAGCGGCTTCTCCGCAGCGGCGTTGTCCATGTTCTCTTCGCCTTTTTGGCAATGGGCAGCTGGGCGGTTTTCGCCAATCGCGCGCACGCCATGCCATTGCCGCTCTATGCCGGCCTTGTGCAGGGTACGATATCCGCCTGCCTGACGCTTTTCCTGAAATCTGTGATCGACTGGCTTTCGAAGCGCTTCGTCGGATCTGCGCGATTTTGGGCGCCGCCTCTCATTGCTTGTCTCGGCTCAGCCAGCATTCTCGTGGCAATTCATGCGGTGACCGGCACACCGGAAATACTCAAGACCATCGCACTTCCGCTGCTCGTATCGACGAGCTACGCGGCAATTTACAATTATTCGATCTCGGCACGACGAGGTTTCGATACATGATGGGAAGGCAGCTGATCCCATTTTGCGGACACTCCTCCTCCGGTGCGCGGTAACAAGCAGTCGCAACTGCTGCAGAAGCAGGGGCGTGTCCGCGCTAGACTGTCACTCCTTCACCGCCCCGGTCATCGATGAGACGTAGTAGTCCACGAAGAACGAGTAGAGGATCACCACCGGGAGCGAGCCGAACAATGCGCCCGCCATCAGTGCTCCCCATTCGAAGACGTCGCCGCGCACCAGTTCGGTCAGCACGCCGACCGGGATGGTTTTGTTTTCCGAGGACTGGATGAAAGTCAGCGCATAGATGAATTCGTTCCAGGACAGTGTGAAGGCGAAGATGCCAGCCGAAATCAGCCCTGGTACTGCGAGCGGCAGAATGATCTTGGTGAGAATCTGCCATCTGTTGGCGCCGTCCACCAGCGCGCTTTCCTCTAGCTCGAATGGGATCGAGCGGAAATAGCCCATCAGCAGCCAGGTGCAGAAGGGAATGAGGAAGGTCGGATAGGTGAAGATCAGCGCCAGCCGCGAGTCGTAGATCCCGAGCTTGAAGACGATGAAGGCAAGCGGGATGAAAAGGATCGACGGTGGCACGAGATAGGCGAGGAAGATGACGAGGCCGACCGAACGGGACCCTGTAAAGCGGACCCGCTCGATGGCATAGGCGCCGAAGACTGACGCCACCAACGAGAGGAAGGTGGAGCAGACCGCGACCAGCATCGTGTTCCACAGCCAGCCCGGATAGGATGTCTCAAGGAACAGGTATTTGATGTGATCGAGCGTTGCTCCCACCACCCAGAAGGGGCTGTAGTTGCTGTAGTCGGTCAGCTGATCGTTCGGCTTCACCGCGGTGATCGCCATCCAGTAGAACGGGAAGAGCAGCACGACGACGAAGACGGCCATCGGCAGGTAGAGCATTACGATCCGCCGCGGCAGGCGGTTCAGATAGCTCATGCCTTCGGCATTGTCGGTCACGACCTGATCGGCGGCGTTTGAATTTATCGACATCATCACTCTCCCTAACCCCAATTTGGCTCTAACCCTGGCCTTAATCCTGGCCGCCCTGTTGCCATTTGCGCCGTTGCAGGCCGAAGAAGCTGAACATGATGGCGCCGAGCAGGAAGGGCACCATGGCGACTGCGATGGCCGCACCTTCACCGAGCTGACCGCCTGGAATGCCGCGCTGGAACGATAGCGTCGCCATCAGATGCGTCGCGTTGACCGGTCCACCCTTGGTCAGCACGTAGATGAGCTGGAAATCCGTAAAGGTGAAGAGCACCGAGAAGGTCATCACCACGGCGATGATCGGCGTCAGCATCGGCAGCGTCACATAGCGGAAACGCTGCCAGCTCGTGGCGCCGTCGAGCGAGGCGGCCTCCTGCAGCGACGCCGGAATGGTCTGCAGGCCCGCGAGCAGCGAGATCGCCACGAAGGGAATGCCGCGCCAGACATTGGCGACGATGACGGATATGCGCGCATTGATGGGATCGCCGAGGAAGTTGATCGGCCCGCTGATCAGCCCGAGCTTCATCAGCGACCAGGAGATGATCGAGAACTGGGAATCGTAGATCCACCAGAAGGCCAGCGCCGAAAGCACCGTCGGCACGACCCAGGGAAGCAGTACGATTGCCCGGAAGAAGGACTTGAACGGCAGGTGCTGATTGAGCAGCATCGCCAGCCAGAGGCCGAGCGCGAATTTCAGCACCGAGGCAACGGAGGTATAGAGAATGGTGTTGAAGACCGACAGCCAGAAGACGCTGTCGTCCATCAGGAACTGGTAGTTCTCCAACCCGATGAAGACGCCGTCGCGGCCGATCCTCGTATCGGTGAAGCCGAGCCAGACACCAAGCCCCAGCGGATAGGTCAGAAAGCAGACGAGGAACACCGCCGCCGGCAGCATGAACAGGAAGCCGAGCACATTGTTGTTCTGCAGGAGCGAGGAGATCGGCCCGCGTCTATCCTCCGGATTCACCATCGACATTGCTTATCTCCCAGATTGCACTGAACTCCCAGAGGACTTTGCGGCATGCCGAAGCCGGCATGCCGCTTGTTTTGAAGCGCGGCTCAGACGCGATAGTAGCGGTTTGCCCGCCGTTCAGCTTCCTTCATCGCATCCTCGGGCGACATCTGGCCGGTGACGGCGGCCGCATACATGTCGACCAGAACGTAATCGGCCATGGTCGCTGCCGAGGCATAACCGAGTGGGCCGGCATAGCCGTTCGGACGCAGCTTTTCCGAAGCACGTGCATAAGGCGCGTGGATCGGATCGGATGTCCAGATCGGGTTCTTGGCGAAAGCCTTGAGCGGCTGGCAGCAATAGGCGCTTGAGCCCTGGATCCAGGCATTCATCTGGTCGGCTTCCATCATGAACTTGATGTAGGCCTTCGCCGCCTCCGGATACTTCGTATGCTTGAAGAGAAGCAGTGAGCTCGTCTGGAAAAGCTCGACGCTCTGGCCAACCGGGCCGACGGGGAAATTCGTCGTGCGGATGTCCTTGGCGATCTCGGCGAGCTTCGGGTCGTTCTTGGCCGTGTAATAGACCGAGACGCCGTTGGCGATCAGCGACACCTGGCCCGCGAGGAAGGCGCGGTTGTTGTTGACGTCCTGCCAGCTTTCCGTGCCTGGAATGAAGGTCGCATAGAGCTCCTTGGCGTAGTTGATCGACGCCAGCGTTTCCGGGCTGGTGATCGTCACCTTGCCGCCTTCGTCGACCATCTTGCCGCCATGGCTCCAAAGCAGCCAATGGGCGTAGTTGTTGCCGTCGCCGACGGCCTTGCCGTGCGGGAAGCCGGCCGGCGTGCCCTTGGCTTTCATCGCCTTGCAAAGCTCGAGGAAGCCTGCCGTGTCTTTGGGGAACTCGCTGAAGCCGGCTGCTTTCACGTGAGTGTCGCGATAGACCACCGCATTGCCGATTGCCGCCAGCGGCATGGCGATGAAGGTGTCGCCGCGCGCGGCATAGCCCTTCACACCGTCATACCAGCCGTCATATTTGTTGCCGAGATAGTTGGCGAGTTCGGTCAGGTCGACCAGCTTGTCGGGATACTGGTGAGCGTCATCGAACCAGCACATGATGAGGTCCGGGCCGGAGCCGACATTGGCCGCGACGGCAGCCTTCGGGCGGATATCTTCCCAGCTTTCCTTGTCGATGCGCACCTCGACGCCGGTCGCTTCGGTGAACTTCTTTGTGTTGGCAAGCCATGCCTCCTCGTCGCCCTTGACGAAAGGTGTCCAGCGCAGCAGCCGCAGGCTGGCGCCGCTTTCCGGCGTGTAGGTCGGTTCAGCCTGCGCGAGGGATGGCCGAATGCCGAGGCCAGCGGCGCCGGCAACGGCAGCCGAGGCGGCAAGAAAGTCACGTCTCTTAAACCTCATGATATTCCTCCTCTTCAAAAAAGCGGGCGCGAACTCCCCGCCATTCACCTCCCGCTTGGTGAACGACGGTCCTTGCATCCCCGAAACGGGGTGCTGCCGGCCTGCGGGCGACGGGGGCTCCTCCGCCCCGCGCAGCCGCCGGACGGCGTCAGTCGGTCAATCTCCGGCCGCTCTCGGCATCGAAGAGATGAACATGCGCGGCGTCGATCGCAACGCGCAGGGTCTCGCCCGGCCGCGCGCTGACGCGTTCGCGGAAGACGCAGCTGAGATCGCTGCCGCCGAGCCTGAGAATAAGATGCGTCTCGTAGCCGGTCGGCTCGATCACCACGATTTCACCGGGCAGGCCATTGGCATCGAGCAGGATGTATTCCGGGCGAAGCCCGTAGACGAGGTCGCGCCCCAGGGCGTCGGCAGGCGGATTGGCAACCGGCAGCGCCGTGCCGTCCGGCGCCTTGAAACTTGTCGGGTTTTCGGGGTCGAGCCTGCCCTTGATCATGTTCATCGCCGGCGAGCCGATGAACCCGCCAACGAAGAGATTGGCCGGCTTATCGTAAAGCTCGAGCGGCGTGCCGATCTGCTCGACAACGCCGTCATGCATGACCACGATCTTGTCGGCCATGGTCATGGCCTCGATCTGGTCATGGGTGACGTAGACCGTCGTCGTTTTCAGCCGCTGGTGCAGTTCCTTGATTTCGGCGCGCATGGCGACGCGCAGCTTCGCATCGAGGTTGGATAGCGGTTCGTCGAACAGGAAGACTTCCGGATCGCGGACGATCGCCCGCCCCATGGCGACACGCTGGCGCTGGCCGCCGGAAAGCTGGCGCGGATAGCGGTCGAGCAATTTGTCGAGACCGAGGATGCCGGCGGCATATTTCACCCGCTTCTCGGCTTCCGCCTTCGGCGCCTTGTTCAGCATCAGCGAGAAACCCATGTTCTCCTGTACCGTCATATGCGGATAGAGCGCATAGTTCTGGAACACCATGGCGATGTCGCGGTCCTTGGGCGGCAGCGTGTTGACCACGCGCCCGCCGATCTTGATCTCGCCGCCGGAAATATTCTCAAGTCCCGCCAGCATCCGCAGAAGAGTGGATTTTCCACAACCCGACGGGCCGACCAGGATCACGAACTCCCCGTCGGCAATGTCGATATCCACGCCTTTGATCACCGGAAATGCTCCGAATGATTTCCGCACATCCGCGAATTGAACGCCTGCCATACCCACTCCTCCCAGAAATCGAGCGCTACATGCTATGTATTCGTATTTTCGTATATCTTGCCGGCGGCCCTATCTTCTCAAGTCCTTCTGCCGCCGCAATCCCGCATATGCGGGTGTGCCCGGGCGGTACTCTCCTCCTATGGGGCGGTTTCAGCCCAGCTCAACCTCATCCGGACGCACCCGGAGCGTCTTCGGCGAGGTAGACCTCGATCAACTCGTCCACCGTGGTTTCGGCGACGAAACCCAGTTGCGTCGCGCGTTCGGGCGTAAAGGACTTCGGCCATCCGGCGACGATCCCCTCAATGACCTCGTCGCGGCGACGATCGATCAACTCCGCCGCCTCGGAACCGGCAGCACGCCGCAAGGCGGCAATCTGGTCGGCAACGGTAGCGGCGACGCCCGGCATGGTGAGCGTGCGCCGGACACCCAGCGCCGCCGTGTCGAGCGTCGCAGCATGGATCAGGAACTTGATGGCGGAACGCGGGCTTGCCAACCAGTGCTTGACCGTTTCCTCGACCGGAAGAACGGCCCGCTGGCCTGCAAGCGGTTCACGCAGGATTCCGGAAAAGAATCCCGATGCGGCGGCATTCGGCGCACCCGGCCGGATCACGATGGTCGGCAACCGAATTCCGACGCCGTCGATAAAGCCGCGCCGCGAATAGTCGGCAAGCAGAAGCTCGGAAATCGCCTTCTGGACTCCGTAGCTGGTGAGAGGTGCGAGCACATAATCATCGGGAATCGGATCGGGAAACGGCGAGCCATAGACCGCGATCGACGAGGAGAATACGAACCGGGGAACATAGGCTTGGCGGCTTCCTTCCCGGCGGATCGCTTCCAACAGCAATCGCGTGCCGTCGAGATTGACCTTGTAGCCGAGGTCGAAATTGCGCTCGGCTTCACCGGAAACGATCGCGGCGAGATGGAAGATCACGTCGGCCCGGCGAGCCGCCAGGGCTTCCGCTGCGCCGCTTTCGGAAATATCGGCAGCCAGCGCTTCCGCCGGCACGGAGACGTCGGCGGGCACAGGCGGAGGCGTTACATCCACAAGCGTCATGCGCGTGATTGTATCGCCGCCGAGTGACCCGCTGCGCCCCAGTGTGGCGGCGAGCTTCCGGCCGATCATTCCTCCCGCCCCGATAATGAGAATATGCATCGTGTTTCGCCTCCCTGCGAACTACGAGAAGAGTAACTTGGTCGTCGTATAAATACGGGTTTCGTGGATTGCGAAGGCCGCGGCCGCGGCATCCGGGTCCCGCGTCTCCAAACCAGCGAGGATCAACCGGTGATCGGCGATGCTCGTGGCGATACTCCCGGGCTGCGATACGACGCGCCTTCGCTGGCTCAGAAGATAGGAATAGAGGTCGGCGGCCATATCAGCCAGCACCGCGTTGCCGCTGGAACGGTAGATAGCGGTGTGAAATTCCCGGTCACATATCAAAAAACGAACAGGATCGTCACAGGCGGCCTCCTGCGCTGCGATCGACTTGCGGAGATAATCAAAAGTTGAAGGCTCCATCTTGAGCGCGGCAGCCCTGACGACCTGTGCTTCGATAAGAAGCCGGGCCTCATGAACATTGTCGAGACTGTAGGCCGCGATGTCGCGATACCGCGCAGCCTGGACGGCCAATTCGCCGACGTCCTCCGATGCCACCACCGTGCGCGTTCCGTGCACAACCGAGAGAATCCCATGGGTGGAAAGGATCAGGATCGCCCCACGGACGGTCTCGCGGCTGACCGAGAGTGCGGAGGCGAGCTCCCGTTCGCTGGGCAGCGGGTCGCCGGCTTTGAGGATGCCGGTGGCGATGAAGGTCGCAATCTTCTGGACGACGAAGTCTTTTATCGACTTCTTCGGCGCTCCACCGAGCGCCGCAACGTCGTCTTCGAGCATCGCTCGAACGTCCATTGCTTTTTCCTCCCCACGCTCAGGTCTACTGGTCCGGTAAGTGGACCAGTAGACCTGAGCAAAAGAGGATTGTCAACGGATGATGGCACGCGATCTACCCAACCGTTATTTGGAGCAGTTTTGTGAATGGCAATATCAGCACGCCGAGAAAACCAGCTGATCACAGTGCCGGACGGACTGTAGTCCGATAACGCTCAAGCCACTTTGGAGACTTTCCCGAGGAGCTTGATCGCCTGTTCCAGCGGACGCTTGCCGTCACTGTAATCTTCCCAGGCGGAAGATTTTGACAGCAGGCCGGAACGGTGCGCGGGCGCCGGCGGCTCCGCGGTCATCGACGTCGGAGGCTTTCTGGGTATCGGCGCGAAGCCTGTTGCAGTTCCGATCTTGGATCTTGAGTTCATGCGCGATGAAGACGGCGACGTTCATGCCTTTACGAGCTGGACCAAGGACGAGCTCAAGCAGATGCCCGTGTACCGCGACTGAGCGTAATCATATGATGCCTTCCGTCTTGGCGTAGTCGTTGACGCTGCAGAGCGGAAGGCCCATCTACTCGTACATGGCAAAACCCAAGACCACCGACGATGCGGAGCTGATCAAGGAGTGGCCCCTATCGACCGCAGCCACGCTCGGATCATCCGTTCGCGCGAAGGGGATTCTGCTGGAAATTCGCGCACGTCTGCCTTTAGCGGTGAGAAAGTCGCTCGAAATCGAGTCGGGTGCTCTGACATTGGCGATGGCTGAAACGGCGAAGAGTGCGTTCCGTGCTGCTTCGTCGGTCGTTTCCAACGCGCTCGAAGACATCGAAAGCCTGCCTGTGATCCCCCGTGAAATCCAGGATATCCTGACGATCTCTACTACCGAGAGACATCGCTGGCTCAGCGACGGGCGCTTGCCCAGTGCAGGAACCCGCACGGTGAAGCTGCGTGGGCGGGCGAGGAAAATTACCTTCCACGTATTCGACCCGCGCGTGGTGGAGGACATCCTCGACCGAGACCTGGTGACAGTCTGGCGCGAAGAGGATGCTGAAGCTACGGCCGAGAAACGACGACGGGCAGCCTTGAAAGCGAAGTTGACGCGTTCGCTGAAGACCACGGCCAAGACCCCTTCGAAACCTGATGCCGACCCCGACGATGCGTCACGTTCGAAACCTCTCGGCTGGGAAGAGTTCAGTCGCGATGGGTTGCTCCGCTAAGGCGGCGAAACCTCTGCAACGCAGTCTTCGATCCCTTCCCAATAGTCGCCGAAGGCATTTCGGCGACCGGGCACACAATGCGTGACTCCATCCCTCGTCTCACCGATGTCCTTTGTCCTAAGGCTGGAGACAGTTTTTGGCGGCGTCAATCCGCAACTCTGTCTAACGGTGTCGATCCGCTGATCAATTCTCGCAAAGCTTGGCCAAGTTCTTCTCCAGACTTCGCCGGAGGGCGCCAGAGATTTCAGTCTCAAGTCCTTTGACGATGTCGCCGAACCGGCCACCGGTCTTCACGATCTCGATGGAGGTCTTGGTCATCTTGCAGGTCGTAAGGTCGACCTTCAGCCGAACCTCAGCGGTCGCTGAAAACCCTCCTTCTACCAGCGCTTCGTCCGAGGTCTTGCAAGCAAGCGTGCCGCGGGCGCTCGCCTCCGCGGTGTTGCCATTCACCGACAATTGCAGGTTTTCGATCTTCACGGAATCGAGCTTGTCGACGCCTACTTCCACGCTGATGCCGAAGCTCGATACCTTGGTCTTCAACGACCTGCATGGCTGCGCATCTCCGATGGCCCTCTCCAGGGCATTCGGTGCCTGTGCGTTGGCGAAGGAGCATGGCTGGAGGAGAAAGACTCCTGCAGCTAGCAGGCCTAAACAATTCCGCATCGCTCTCCCATCTCCCTGGATTTCATGCAGGTGCCTCTGAATGATAGGGCGGGATCGGTCTGCGGGAAAGGCAATGACGGTTGCCCGACCATGACCGTCGCACAATGAACTTAGACGTCAAATATTGTCTAACGACCGATGGAAACTACGTCGTTTGCAGTACGAGCTCGTGGCCGCGGCGAATGGCGAGCCACATCCCTCGCATTCAGATCCGATTATCTGCCCTGAAAGATCCTGTGTCGTCTTTCGAGCCACTCGTCGATCTTCCCGCGACTGTTTCGGAAACTGTAAGCACAGGAACCGCATCTCTGCGGATCGCTCTTAGAACACTGATCTGTTCGAAAGAAAGTGATGATCTTTCAGACCGGTATTGGCTTCATGAGCGGCGACTGTGTTCAGGAACCGGTCGAGCATCGAGTTGAAGCTCTCCGGCTTTTCCCAGAAAGGCGCGTGACCAGCACCTTCCACTACATGCGCTTTGCCTTCGAAGAGCAACTGGATGTTCAGGCCCGAAAAATAGCTGAGTTTGACAAAGGGGTCATAAAATCCATTCACAAAAGCAATGGGTATATCTGCCTGTTCGACGGTGCGGCGCTGATCCACCCCCTGCCCCCGCAACATTGCGCGAGAAAAAACGCTCCTTAGTCTCCCGTCTGCGCGCGCTATAGCATCGCGAAAGGAGGGGTTGCTCGTGTCTCCAAAGCAAAGAGACTGAAACCGCTCCACGTCACGCGACGTAAAGTTCTCTTTTGATGCCAGAAGAACATCAAATGATGGATGGAATCCCCGCAGCATTCCGAGGAGACCGCTGGGGACCGGTGGCGTGCCGCACAACATCAGGCCCGAAATGCCGTTGCCGCTGCCCGCCATCTCAATCGCGACGTGACCGCCAAGCGACCATCCGAGCACGGGAAAGCGATGAAGCCCCAGGCGGGCTGCCACCTCTCCTATGCAGTCGGCAAGACCGGTGACAGTGTAAGTTGACTGCGGATCTCGAGCGTCGCTCGATTCGCCATGTCCCGGAAGATCGAGCGCAATCAGACGCCAATTCCGGGACAAATGGCTGTGTAGTTGCCGTGAAAAGACCGTCCGTGAGCTGCCGGAACCGTGTATCATAACCAGTGGTGCAGCGCCATCGATAGTGTCACTGATGCGTACAGCGCCGTGGCTGGTGTCGATTGTACAGTGAAATACGTCCATAAGCTGCGACCCCTAAAGCGCAGCCAAAATCTTGCACAAAAATATCTACGGCAGGTGCATGATCATCGTAAACCAGATCTAAACCAGGCCGTGCAATCACGACACGTTTCGGTGCGGTTACGTATCATACATCAATCATTTGCCTTGGCGTTTTATACGGGTTAGGTCTGTCGCAGCAGCAATTGTAACCAACCTTTCAAGCTGGGTATCGAGATGCAATTTCTTCTGGACTTCATTATTTCGATCACCAGCCTGACTATCGTCGGGTCCTACGCGTGGTCGTTGCGAGGCCACTTCAACTCACCGAAGATGGAAGCCGGAGCAAAGCTGATCACCGTCGGCGTCATCGCGACGACGGCGTTTTTCCTGTACCTGGTTTGGTCCGAGACGCAGATGCTATGGGTACAGGTAGTAGGACTGGGATTTGAAATCGGGTCGGCGGGCTTGTTCTGGTGGGCGGTGTCGGCGTCGCGAGAGGCCAGGTTGCGCTTTGTGTTCACCCTCGATCATCCAGATAGTCTTGTCACCGACGGTCCCTATCGCTACCTGCGGCACCCTTTTTACACGTCCTACCTGCTCTTCTGGTCGGGGTGGGCGCTGGCATCTTGGTCGATATGGTCGATCCTGCCGGTCTTATTTTTTACGGTTGTCTACGTGATTGCAGCCCGCAATGAGGAGAGGAAGTTCTCCCTATCACCGCTGGCATCCGAATATGAAGCCTATCGGCGCAAGACGGGCTTGCTGACACCGTGGTTCGATTGGCGGTAAACCCGCCTCCGAGGGAGGGTACGCATGGTGGAACCGCGTCAGACGCGATGAAGTAGTACCACGAGGCAGCGGCCCGATAGGCGACTGACCTCTCGACGATGCGATACAGCAATCAGCGTCGAAAGCCTCCGATCGATGGACTTTTCGGACTGCTCCACGGAAACTGTCGATCGTGGCCAGGCGAGTGTCGTTGCCTGCAACAAATCCAACTTCAACACCACGGCATTAATCCGACGCCTGGCCCGGCTGTCGCCACGGTGGATCGCCGGGCGGGACCCGAACTCCCAAAGCAATTCCGGTTTGGGCTAACTATCACCTCGAACCGGTCCGCGGTAAGCCCCTCAATCAAGCCGTCACCCGAGCCTTGGCAAGGCGCTTGATCGCCTGTTCCAGTGGCCGTTGGCCGTCGCAATAGTCTTCCCAGGCCGACGATTTCGCCAGAAGCGCAGGAACGGTGCGGATGGTGAAGCGCTTGGGGTCCAGATCTGATTTGACCTGCGTCCAGCTGAGCGGCATTGAGACGGTGGCTCCCGATCGGGCGCGCGGCGACAAAGGTGCAACCGCCGTCGCCATGCGGTCATTGCGCAGATAGTCGAGGAAGATCCGGCCGTTCCGCAGGCTCTTCGTCATCTTGATGAGATAGAGATCGGGATTGTCGCGCGCCATCTGCTGGCAGACATCGTGCGCAAAACCCTTCGCTTCGGCCCACGAAAGCGGCTTGCGCTTGTTGACCGCAAGCGGAGTGACGACGTGCAGACCCTTGCCGCCAGTCGTCTTGCAAAAGCTGATCAGACCCAGCGCGTCGAGACGGTCCCGCATTTCGCGGGCTGCCGAAACGACCGCGGAGAATGGCACGTCCGGACCTGGATCAAGGTCGAAGACGAGCCGGCCGGGCACCTCAGGCTGACGCGGTTCGCAATTCCAGGGATGCAGCTCGACGGCGCCGATCTGCGCGACGGCAGCCAAGCCTTCGACCCGGTCGATTTGCAGGTAGGGCTTTTTATCGCCGAAGACCTTGACCAGTTCGAGAAGGTTCGAGGTGCCGGGCATCGCATGACGCTGAAAAAACTGCTCGCCGCCGATCCCGTCGGGCGTACGGATGATCGAACATGGCCGTCCCTTGATGTGCTCGATCAGCCAGGAGCCGACGGCTTCGTAATAGCGGGCCAGTTCCTCCTTGGTGACGGGTTTGCGGTCATTGGCATCCGGCCATAGCGGCTTGTCCGGGTTGGAGATCAGCACCCCCATGACCTCGGCCTTGGCGCTTTTTCGGCGGACGGGTTTGGCCTTCGCCTCCACCGCCGGCTGCGGCACGTCAGTTTGCGAGGGCTTTGCCGGCCGTTCGGCCTTGACCTCTTTGGCCGGCTTGTCTTCCCGCAGTCCCTTGAAGGCCGCCTGCCGGACAATGCCGTCGGCGGTCCAGCCCGCGAATTCGATTTCCGCCACGAGCTCGGGCTTCAGCCAGGTGACCTCGGCCTCCTTCTTCGGCGCACCAATGCCGGTGAATGGTGATTTTGCCGTCTCGAGCGCTTTCAACTTCGGCAGCAGCGTTTCCACTTTCTTTACGCCATATCCCGTACCGACGCGGCCGACATAGACGAAGTGGTCACCGTGATAGACGCCGACCAGCAGGGATCGGAACTTCCCGTTGGTCTTGGCATAAGCGCCGATCACCACCTCGTGGCCGGCGCGGCATTTCGACTTCGCCCAGCTTTCGGTACGGCCGGATTGATAGGGTGCATCCGCCTCTTTCGAGACGATGCCTTCCAGTGAGAGTTTGCAGGCAGACCGGAGAACTGCATCACCGCCGGTGTCGAAATGCTCGACGAAGCGGATGCGCGGATCATTGCCGGCGTCGGAGAGAAGGCTTTGAAGCCGCGTCTTGCGCTCGATGAGCGGCAGAGATCGCAAGTCCTCGCCACCCTCATAGAGAAGATCGAAGGCGAAATAGACGAGCTCGCCGGTCTTGCCTTCCGAAAGGGCCGCCTGCAGGGCAGCGAAATCAGGAACGCCATTATCGTCCAGGGCGCAGATCTCGCCGTCGATGATCGCATCGGGCAGCGTCGATGCCGCCTCGGCGATCTCGGGATATTTTGCCGTCCAGTCGAGTCCTTTCCTGGTCTTCAGCGTCGCCTCGCTATCCAGCACTCGCATCTGGATCCGGTAACCGTCGAACTTGATCTCGTGAAGCCAGCCGGTGCCGGCCGGAGGGCGTTCCAGTGTCCGGCAGAGCTGCGGCGCAATGAAATCCGGCAGATCGACCTTTGTGACTGGTTTCGATTTCCGACCGCCTCCGACGTTCTCTTTTCGCTCTTCGGCAGCCAGTCCGTGGTTGCTGTCCCAGACGGCATCAGCCTGAACGTCGCCATCCTCGATCATGAAAGGCTTGGGCTTTCGTCCCTTGCCGGCGGCAATCATCTCCATGGTTCGGCCGGAGGCCACAGAGGTGTTGTTCTCCTCGAGGATCGCTTCGCCATTGTTTTCGACGGAGAACTCATCATGGTGTTTGATGAGCAGCCAATTTGTCCGGTTGCCGTCGTTGCGATCATTGCGCATGCGCACCAGCACGAAGCTGCCGTGCAGGCGTTTGCCTTCCAAGGTGAACTTGAAGTCACCCTTGGCGAGTGCCTGCTCGGGGCTCTTATTTCCTTCCGGTTCCCAATAGCCCCGATCCCAGAGCATGACCGTCCCGCCGCCATACTGACCTTTAGGAATAGTGCCTTCGAAGTCGCCATAGTCGAGCGGATGATCCTCGACCTCAACTGCCAGCCGCTTGTCGTGCGGGTCGTGAGACGGGCCTTTGGTGACCGCCCAGGATTTGAAGACGCCATCCAACTCGAGCCGCAGATCGTAGTGCAGCCGGGTGGCATCATGTTTCTGGATCACGAAGCGACGGCGATTGCTGCGCGCGAGGCGTTTTTCGCCGCTTGGCTCATCCGTTTTTTTAAAGTCGCGCTTCGACCGATAGGTCGATAGTTTGTCACTGGCCATGGTCGTTCCCGAAAGCAACCCCGACAGCGAAATGCCGCCTGGCGGCTGGAAGTTCCATCAGAGTACTCCTCCAGCCGTCAGCGGACAAAACGGCTGGGATAGACGAGAAAAAATTTCACCACCTTGTCGCATCGTTCTCTTGCTTGAAACGTTAATTGCCACCACCGGGATGCAAACATGCGCGCTGATCAATGGCTTTCTCTTCTCATCATCGCGCTGATGATGGGCGCGTTCCTGTGGGGGCGTTATCGATACGATATAGTCGCCGTAAGCTCCCTTCTCGCTGCAATCATTGTCGGCATCGTCCCTGCCAAAAATGCTTTTTCCGGCTTTTCCGATGACATTGTTATCATCGTTGGCAGCGCGCTCATCGTCAGTGCGGCGATATCCAGATCGGGGATTATGGATGTCGCCTTGCGCAGATTTTCTCCCGAACGACGCGGGCCACGGATGCAGCTGATCATTCTGGTTGCCATTGTCGCAGCCCTGTCGGCTTTCATTAAAAACATTGGTGCGCTGGCGATCATGATCCCGGTCGCTGTGCAAATGGCCCGGAAATCACGCGTATCACCGTCGATGTTCCTGATGCCGATGTCTTTCGCCTCTCTGCTCGGAGGGCTTATGACGCAGATCGGCACATCGCCAAACATCATCGTTTCCCGGGTGCGCGAGGAGATCACCGGGCAGCCGTTCATGATGTTTGACTATACGCCTGTCGGCCTGGCGCTCTCGGTCGCCGGCGTTGTCTTTCTGGCGCTGTTCTACAAGCTGCTGCCTGAAAGATCACGGGTCGAAACGTCGATGGATGAGGCGGTGGCGATCAAAAACTACACGACCGAGGCCAAGGTCACCACGCCATCAGGGGCAATCGGGCGGTCCGTCAGCTGGCTACAGAAGCCGGCGGGCGGCGATGCGATGGTGACTGCGATTATCGGTGGCAACGGCCAAAGACGAACGCCCCTTCCCGACACGGTGCTTAAGGATGGCGACCTTCTTATTATAGAGGGGGAGCAGAGCGCCCTCGACAAGATCGTCAGTGAAGCCAAGCTTCAACTGTCCGACCGTAAACACGAGCCTGAGACACGCCAAGACATCAGTTCTGTTGAAGCTATCGTTGGCGAACATTCCCGATTGATCGGCGTCAGCGCAAAAGACGTTTCTCTCTTCCACAATACCGGGCTCAACCTTCTTGCCGTCAGCCGCCGCGACAGGCGCTTCACCGAGCGCCTGGGCGAGATCAAGATCCGCAATGGCGACGTCGTGGTCTTACAGGGCGACTTGCAGAAACTACCGGATCTTCTACGCGAATGGGGATGTTTGCCGCTGGTCGAACGAGATATGAAGCTCGGCAACGCCCGCAATGGCATGATCCCCGTCATTATACTGATGGCAACGATGGGGGCGACAGCTTTCGGGGGCATTCCCGTCGCGACAGCGTTTTTCGCCGCCGCTTTTCTGATGGTGGTCACCGGATCCGTTCCTTTGCGGGAAGTTTATCAGCATCTCGATGCGCCCATTCTGATCATGCTGGCCGCTCTCATTCCGATCAGCGACTCGCTCAGGACCACAGGAACCACCGACATCATCGCGGACCTCCTCTCGCGAACCGCCGAAATGCTCCCGCCCTTCGGTGCCTTGGCTCTGATCCTGGTTGCGGCCATGGCCGTAACCCCGTTTTTGAACAACGCAGCGACGGTTCTGGTCATGGCCCCGATCGCCGCGACCTTTGCCGAGAAGCTGGGCTTCAGGCCCGATGCCTTTCTGATGGCGGTGGCAATTGGAGCCGGCTGCGACTTCCTCACGCCCATCGGACACCAATGCAACACGCTCGTGATGGGACCGGGCGGATATCGATTTGGTGACTACGCCCGACTGGGTCTGCCGCTCTCGCTCATTGTGGTGATCGTCAGTGTGCCGATCCTGTTGCTGGTTTGGCCGATTTGATTACAACTGACACCGGGCATTGCGGCGACCGACAAGAAGGTTTGAAGCAGATGTGTTCCTCACGCGGCGACGTCGGGAATAGGCAAGCCTAGGATCTCGGCATGTTTGCAAAGCTTCGCCCAAGTTGCATCGCCGACCGGCACGCCCTCTTCCAACGCCGCGCGGCGCCTTCGCGCCGCATTGTCGCCCGGCATGCGAACGGGGCCATTGTTCCAGGGCGCCGGAGGATTGCTGCGGCATGCAGCGGCGAGAAAATCAGACTGCGCCGTAAAGGCGTCCAGCCCGGCGAAAAAGGCGGGATCGATGACCTGAAGGAAAGCGCTTTGCGAAAACACACCGGACGGCGTGTTGGCCCGTCCTTTGCCGGAAAGCCCCTGCCCCAGCAATTCGACGATCAGCCCGAGCCCAAAACCCTTGTGTCCCTTCAGCTGACCGCCAAGAGGCATCATTGTCCCGCCCCGTTCCGTCACCTCGCGCGGATCATCGGTCGGCTCGCCTGCGGCGGTGAAAGCCCAGGCCTCAGGAAATTTCTTGCCGGCCTTCGCCAGGTTTTGCGTCATGGTCGTGGTAGTGATCGAGGCCGAGACGTCGACCAGGATCGGATCCGCAGATGTCGGGAATCCGGCCGCCATCGGGTTGGGCGTCAGAAGCGGCTTTGTGCCGCCATAGGGCGCAACGCGGCTCGCCGCGGGATGCGAGACCGACAGCTGTACGATGAGGCCCCGTTCGGTCACCTGCCGCATGAAGGCTGAAAGCGCGCAGGTATGGTGGCAGTTGCGGATCGCGGCGGTGACGACGCCATGATCGCCGACCCGTTCGCAGG
Organism: Rhizobium sp. WYCCWR 11128; assembly: GCF_013416305.1. Taxonomy (NCBI): domain Bacteria; kingdom Pseudomonadati; phylum Pseudomonadota; class Alphaproteobacteria; order Hyphomicrobiales; family Rhizobiaceae; genus Rhizobium; species Rhizobium sp. WYCCWR 11128. Next base: position 73,635 of record NZ_JACCEZ010000006.1, on the reverse strand, counting down.
CCTGCTCGATCGCCTTTGTCAGCAGCCATGCGCCCGGCAGGGATTTGCCGTCCCAAACAAAGGCTGCGCCGCGGTCATTGACGACCTCATAGCTGCCGGACTTTGCCAGCGAGCCGTCTTCCAACGCCTCGACATACCAGTTCAAAAGACTGACGCCATGGGTTTCGTGGCCGATCATGTCGCCTTCCACCAGGACGGTGGCAGTCGTTTCGGCCTTGTCGGCCTCCATGCCGGCGCGGGTCAATATCTGCTTTGCGAATTGAGTCAGGGCAATGCGTTCAATCAGGGGCATCGGCATTTCTCCCTCACGTCATGGAAAGCACGGGCCGCTGTTCGCGGCGGCCCGTGGTTAAGTGCAGCATACCGGCTTACTTGAAGCGGATCTGCGACAGCTGCAGTTCGGAATTCGTCGCGATCGTCGGCTTGAAGTCGAGACGCGGCGAGACGCGGGTGAAACCGACCATGTGAAACATCGGGATGTCGGCGATGATTTCGGTGTTCACCTTGGCGAAAAGCTCCTTCCAGAGTTTTGTGCGCTCGTCGCCGGTGGCAGACGTCGCCTTGGCGATCAGCGCGTCGACGGCGGGATCGCGAACCATGGAGTGGGAACCGTCGGTCGCGTATTTCACGAATGCGGTGAAGACGGGGTCGCCGGTCGCGTTGTCGTGCTGCGATTGGGTCAGCGTCGGACCAGAATCGGCGACAAAGGGTGCAACGAAGTAGCCGTTCCACACGGACACGTCATACATGTCGAGCTTTACGTTCAAGCCGACTTCCTGAAGCATCGCCATCATCGCTTCCATCGCTTCGGTGGCATTGGGATATTGCCCATTGCGACCGATGATGCGGATCTCACGATCGACCGGGACGCCGTCCGCTTTCGCTGCTGCGACCAGTTCCTTTGCTTTTTCGGGATCATAGGGCCAAGCGGGGATATCGGCATTGTAGCCGATCGTGGTCGGCACGACGAGCTGTGTCGCGATCTTCGCCTGTTCGGGGAACAACGTTCCGAGCATCGCCTGACGATCGATAGCGAGGTTCATCGCTTCGCGGATGCGCCGGTCGTTAAGGGGTGCTGCGCGCGTATCGATGCGCAGCGATGTCGTCTCCGAATTCGGGTAGGCGAAATCGGTTTCCTTGTTGGTGGCATCCTGTACGGATACCGCCGGAACGATATCGGCTTCGCCGGCATCGACCATGGCGGCAGCAACGGCGCTGTCGGAGCGGAACAGATAGGTCGCCTGTTCCACCTGGGGTTTCTCCCCCCAATATTCCGGATTGCGTTTCAGCACGATTGACTGGCCGATTTCCCATTTGTCGAACGTATAAGGGCCGGTGCCAATCGGCTTGCGGGTGAATTCGTCGGCTGGTGTCGCCTCGGCCGATTCCACAGCCATCACCGTCATCAGAAGCGGAAGAATCGGCTGCGCCGGTTTTGTCGTAATCCGGATCGTGTTGGCATCGGGCGTTTCGAAGCTGAACTCCGTGCCGCCGAAATATTTGCCGCCGGTCTCACAGCTGAGCTTCTTATTCTTGTTGCGCTCGATGGTGAATTGGACATCCTTGGCGGTGAACGGCTTGCCATCGTGCCATTTGACATTCGGACGCAGCTTAAACTCCCAGGTGTCGTCATCGATCTTCGACCATTCCGTCGCCAGGCGGGGCTTGAGGCCGCCATTGACGTAGTCGAATTCCACCAGCATCTCGTTGACGTTTTCGGAAATGACCCGGCCGACGTCCTGGCGCGCTGCCATACAGGGTTCGACGACATCGACGGTTTCGGCAAGCACAACAGTGACGTTGCTCTTGGCATCCTGAGCGTGCGCCGTACCGCCGCTCAGCGCGAGCACCGTTGTTGAAAAGCAGGCAGCTAACAAATGCAGTTTCATTTCGTTCTCCTCCCATGCGCCTTTGGCGCTCCTCACAGTGAATCTGCGTCCCGTTTCCGGTGCTCCGGCATCCATCTCCTCATGGTTTTACAAAGCACAAGTGCACTAATATACTAGTTAACGACGACCTTCAACTCAGGCGCTCCGAAGCACGGAGCCCTCAACCGTGTCTGGAACCCTTCATTTTTACCGGGCAGAGGCAATCAGTTCGCGCATCATCTCGACTTCCTCGTCGGTGAGATCCGTCAGCGGCGCCCGCACCGGTCCCGCCTCAAAGCCGCGCAAGCGCACGCCTGCCTTGACCGCGGATACCGCATAACCGGCTTTGCGATCGCGAATACGGGCAAAGGGATAGTAGAAATCGCGCAGCATCTGTTCACAGGCTGCGTCGTCACCGGCAAGGAATGCCTTGTGGAATTTCAATGCCGTTTCAGGCACGAAATTGAAGACTGCGGAGGAATAGGTCGGCATGCCGGCTCCGCGATAGGCCTGGGCAAACAGTTCGTGTGTCGGCATGCCGCCGATATAGGAAAGGCGGTCGCCGAGCGCGATCGTGACACGGCGCACCGTATCGATGTCACCGGTTCCATCCTTGAAGCCGATCAGATTCGGGCATTCGTCGGCAAGCTGAGCAAGCTGCTCGGCCGAAACCCGCGCCTGGCCACGATTATAAACGATAACGCCCATATTGGTGGCCTTGCAAACGGCCCGTACACGCGCGGCAATGCCATCGGCCGGCGCCTCGGTCAGGTAATGCGGCAGCAGAAGAATGCCGTCGCCACCGGCCGCCTCGATCTCGCGCGCCATGTCGCAGGCAATACGCGTGCCGTAGCCGCATCCGGCAATAACAGGTGCATCGCCGGACACGGCGCGGGCGGCCTTTACCACCTCAACCACCTCACCCGGCGTCAGCGAGAACAGCTCACCGGTGCCGCCGGCAACGATCAGGCCGGCAACGGGGTAGGATGACAGCCATTCCAGATGCGCTGAAAACGGCTTGGCGGCAAACCGGTCCTCGGCATCGAAAGGAGTGACGGGAAAAGACAGCAGGCCGTTGCGAATGATCTCGCGAAGTTCCGTCGGGGCAATCAATTTGGCACTCCTCGGTTTCAGTTGCGCAGGTCTTGCGGCAACAGGTCGGCGGGGAAATTCTGGTAGGCAACGGGGCGCAAAAACCTGCGGATCGACATGGTCCCGACGCTGGTCGCGCCGAAGTTGGTCGAGGCCGGGTAGGGTCCGCCATGCACCATGGAATCGACAACCTCGACGCCGGTTGGGAAGCCGTTGACCAGCACTCTGCCCGCCTTCCGTTCGAGGATTGGCAGCAGGTCGCGGGCAAGGCCCAGATCGGCGTCGTCCATATGGATCGTTGCAGTCAGCTGTCCCTGAAAGCTTTCGGCAAGGGTGAGCAACTTTTCAGGTGAGCCGACGCGCACGACGAGGCCGAGAGGACCGAATACTTCTTCGCTGAGCGAGTGATCGGCAAGCCAGGCCGAGCCGTTGGTCTCGAACAGGTTTGGCGTTGCTTCGCGGCCGTCGCTCTGTGCCGCGAGAACCGGCGCGACGGCATTGCTTGCCCGCATGCGCTCGACACCTTCGTGATAGGCCGTGGCGATGCCTTTGGTCAGCATCGTCTGCGGCGCCACCTTTTCAAGAGCCGCCTTGGCGGCACTGGTGAACTTGTCTGCCTCCGGCCCGTCGACGACGACGGCGATACCGGGTTTGGTGCAGAACTGGCCGGCACCAAGCGTCAGGGAACCAGCCCAGCCTGAACCGATCGCCTCTGCCCGGGCAGCGGTGGCGGCCGGCAGCAGGAACATCGGATTAACGCTGCCGAGTTCCCCGAAAAAGGGGATCGGCTCAGGGCGCTGGGCGCAAAGGTCGAAGAGCGCCCTTCCGCCGGCAAGCGAGCCGGTAAAGCCAACGGCTTTGATGGCCGGATGCGTCACCAGCGCCGTTCCGACATCACGACGGCCACCCTGGATCAGGCTGAAGACGCCGGCCGGCATTCCGGTGCGCTCGATAGCGGCTGCAATCGCCTCGGCAATGATCTCACCTGTGCCGGGATGGGCTGAATGTCCCTTCACCACGACCGGGCAGCCCGCGGCAAGCGCGGCTGCCGTATCGCCGCCGGCCGTCGAGAATGCCAGCGGAAAATTCGAAGCGCCGAAGACGGCGACCGGGCCGATCGGCCGCTGCACCAGACGGATCTCGGGCCGCGGCGCCGGCTGCCGATCGGGTTGGGCCGCATCGATCCGAGCGTCGAGATGCGCGCCCTTGCGGATATGGTCGGCAAACAGTTTGAGTTGGCCGGTGGTGCGAGCGCGTTCGCCGTTGAGCCGGCCCTCCGGAAGCCCGGTTTCCTGCGTTCCGATGAGGGTGACGGCCTCGCCGCGCTTGTCGATCTCCTCGGCGATTGCCTCGAGGAAAGTGGCGCGCTCCTCGCGTGTCGTTGCCGAAAATGCTGCAAAAGCAGCTTCGGCGGCGCGGCAGGCGCGGTCGACCAGTTCCGTTGTGCCGACAGCGAAGTCACGTGCCTGCCCATGCGCCGGCTCTGACCGAAATGTCGTCGTTCCGGCAATCCATTCGCCGGCGATGAAATGCTTGCCTGAAGGGGTCCAGCTCATTGTTATTCTCCTCGGCGGAGCCTTGCTCCGTCCTGATTCCGTTGTTCAAGATGCGCCGCCTTAGCGGCCATTCACCTTCCGCCATTCGGCAAAAAGCGTCAGATTGCTTTCGTCGGTGGCCGGGTATAGGCCAATGATCGTGTGACCTTGCTTGACGCGTTCCGTCACGAAATCCTCGTAAGCGGTCATCTCCACCGCTTCATCGGCGATCTCGTCGGCAATCTCAGCTGGGATGACGATCACGCTATCGTCGTCGCCAACCATGATGTCGCCCGGGAAGACCGCCACATCGCCACAGCCTATCGGCACATTGATGTCGATTGCCTCGTGCAGCGTCAGGTTCGTCGGGCTGGAGGGACGGTTGTGATAGGCGGGGATATCAAGGCCACCGATCGTCATGGCGTCCCGGAAGCCGCCATCGGTGACGACGCCGGCGCCGCCGCGCATCATCAGGCGGGTAATCAGGATGTCGCCGGCAGAGGCTGCACGCGGATCCTTGCGGCTGTCCATCACCAGAACAGAGCCTTCCGGGCAAGTCTCGATGGCAAGCCGTTGCGGATGTTTCGGGTTGCGAAAGACGTTCATCGCGTTGCGGTCCTCGCGCGCCGGCATGTAGCGCAGCGTGAAGGCCGGTCCGACCATATTGCGGCCCTTCGGCTGCACCGGCCGAACATCCTGGACCGTCTGGTTTCTCAGGCCACGCTTGAACAGCGCTGAACAGAGCGTCGCGACGGAGACACCCATCAGCTTTTCACGGGTTGCGGGGTTCATGTTTCTCTCCTCGTTCTCATTCAGACGCCGAAACTGCGGGTTTCCACGGTCCAGTCGCGGGCTTTGCCCGCCAGGCTGCAACCAAGCCCCGGACGAGCCGGCACGATCATCCGGCCGTCCTTGATTTCGAGTTGTTCGTTGAACAGCGGCGCCAGCCAATCGAAATGCTCTACCCACGGCTCATGCGCATAGGCAGCCGCCAGGTGCAGATGGATTTCCATGGCGAAATGCGGCGCCAGGCGCATGTGTTTCGCCTCGGCGTGTGTGCAGATGCGCAAAAAGGGTGTGATGCCGCCGACACGCGGCGCATCCGGCTGAATGAAGTCGACAGCATCGGCCCGGATCAGCGCCATGTGCTCGTCGGCGCTTGCCAGCATTTCGCCGGTGGCGATCGGCGTGGCAAGTTCGCGCGCCAGCGCCGCATGGCCCTCGGCGTCATAGGCATCGAGCGGCTCTTCGATCCATTCGAGGTTGAGCGGTTCGACCAGCCGGCCGAAACGCAAGGCCGTGGTGCGGTCCCATTGCTGGTTTGCATCGACCATCAGCGGGACACGGCCATCGATATGGCTGGTCACCGCATCGAGCCGGCGAAGGTCGATCATCGGGTCCGGCTGCCCGACCTTGATCTTGATGCCGCCGATACCGGAGGCGATCGAGTGATCGATGGCATCGCGGATTTCCTCGACAGTCGATGACAGGAAGCCGCCGGAGGTGTTGTAGCAGGCGACACTGTCGCGATGGGCGCCAAGCAGTTTTGCGAGCGGCAGGCCGGCGCGTTTCGCCTTCAGGTCCCAGAGGCAGATGTCGATGGCGGCGATTGCCTGGGTTGCAATGCCGGAGCGGCCGACCGAGGCCCCGGCCCAGCAGAGCTTGTCCCAAATGCGCGCGGTATCGTTGGGATCTTCGCCAATCAGGTTGTCGGCAAGCTCGCAGGCATGTGCATAAAGGGCAGGTCCGCCTGCCCGCTTCGAGTAACTGAAACCGAGCCCATTATGGCCAGCCTCGGAGACGATCTCGCAAAACAGAAAGGCCACCTGCGTCAGCGGCTTCTGCCGGCCCGTCAACACCTTGGCATCGCTGATCGGCCGCGCCAACGGCAGGTAAACGAGCGACAGGGTGACCGATCGGATAGCGTCCAGCTTGGACGGACCGGCAGCGAAGCCAGCCTTCGGAGGCTGTGCGGGAATCGTACGTCGATCGGGATCAAACATCGTGGTGCCTCAGTTGATTGCCGGTTCCGGCGTCTTGCCACCGAATTCCGTGGTCAGGAAATCAAAGTCGCAGCCTTTGTCGGCCTGCTCGATATGGCCGGAGAACATGAAGCCGTAACCGCGCTCGTAATGCCGCGTCGGCGCCACCCAGGCGGCCCGCCGCGCTGTGATCTCTTCTTCGGAAACCAGCATATTGAGGCTGCGTGCCGGAATATCAAGCTCGACCATGTCCCCTGTTCTCAGCAGCGCCAGAGGCCCGCCAACATAAGATTCCGGTGCGACATGCAGCACGCAGGCACCGAAACTGGTTCCGGACATGCGGGCGTCCGAGATGCGTACCATGTCGCGCAAGCCGAGCTTCAACAGCGCCTTCGGCATCGGGATCATGCCCCATTCCGGCATGCCCGGCCCACCCTGGGGGCCGGCGTTGCGGAGCACGAGAACCGTGTCCGGCGTTAATGGATAGTCGGGATCATCGATGATCTTCTTCATCTCCGCATAACTGTCGGCGACCAGCGCCGGGCCGCAATGGCGATGGAATTTCGGGTCGCAGGCCGCTGGTTTGATAACCGCGCCATCGGGACAGAGGTTCCCCTTGAGCACGGCCAGCGAACCTTCGTGATAGACCGGGTTCGACAATGGCCGGATAACGTCGTCATTGTAGATCTTCACCTGGTCGAGACCATCCAACAAGGGTTTTCCCGTCACGGTAATCGCGGTGGGATCCAGTTTGTCGCCGAGCTGCTTCATCAGGGCGCGCAGGCCCCCTGCATAAAAGAAATCCTCCATCAGATAGGTCGAACCAGAAGGCCGGATGTTGGCGAGAACCGGCGTCGTGCGACCGATGCGATCGAGATCATCGAGCTCCAACGGGACACCGGCGCGGCGGGCCATGGCAATCAGGTGAATGATGGCATTGGTGGAGCAGCCGGTCGCCATGGCGACCGTGACCGCGTTGTCGACGGCCGCCGGAGTGATGATCTGATCCGGCGTCAGATCCTCCCACACCATGTCGACGATGCGGCGGCCACAGGCCGCCGACATGCGCTGATGGTTGGCGTCGGCCGCGGGGATCGAGGATGCGCCCGGCAGCGTCAACCCCATAGCCTCGGCGATCGCCGTCATCGTCGACGCCGTGCCCATGGTCATGCAATGGCCGTAACTGCGGGCGATCCCGCCTTCTATGCCCTGCCACTCCTCCTGGGTGATCGTGCCGGCACGCCGCTCGTCCCAGTATTTGAAGCCGTCGGTACCGGAGCCTAGCGTCTTGCCGGCATAGTTGCCGCGCAGCATCGGGCCGGCAGGGAGATAGACGAAGGGAATGCCCATGCTGACTGCGCCCATGACCAGGCCCGGTGTCGTCTTGTCGCAGCCACCCATCAGAACGGCGCCATCGACAGGATGGCTCCGCAGCAGTTCCTCGGTCTCCATCGCCAGCATATTGCGATAGAGCATCGTGGTCGGCTTGACGAAGTTTTCGGAAAGGGAAAGAGCAGGCAGTTCCATGGGGAACCCGCCCGACTGAAGAATTCCGCGCTTCACCCATTCGGCGCGTTCGCGGAAATGCATGTGGCACGGCTGCGCATCGGACCAGGTGTTGATCACGGCAATGATCGGCTTCCCCTGCCAATCCTCCGGCGCGTAACCCATCTGCATCGTCCGCGATCGGTGGCCGAACGAGCGCTGATCATCCGGCAGCATCCATCGGGCGGACCGCAATTGCTCGTAGGTTTTCTTCGCGGTCACGGCTTTCTCCCACCTTTTCGCTTGCTTATCTCAGCGTTTGCACCAACTGATATTTTAGTTTGACATATATATCAATGGAAAGTTTGCATTCTTGTGCATTAGGTCGTGCAAAGCTATGAATGGAATCGAAAAGGACGCCTCACATGAATTCCCAGTTCGCCTCCACATTCGGCCTGACTGCACCCGGCTTTCCGGTCGTCGCCGGCAGTACGGTCCAGCGGGTCTATGATGATCTGCGAAAGCGCATCATCACCATTCAGCTGCCGCCAGACACCACGCTGTCGCGCACCGAGCTCACCGAGACTTATGAAGTCAGCCAGACTCCCATTCGTGACGCATTGCAGCTTCTCAAACAGGAGGGTCTGGTTCGCATTTATCCGCAGTCCCGCACTGTGGTGACCAGGATCGACGTGCTGCAAATTTACGAGGCGCATTTCCTTCGCGTCGCGCTGGAATCGGAAGTCTGCCGCCGCCTCGCGACCGATCCGGATCCGGATCCAAGCGTCATCACCCGCGCCCGCTCGATCATCAAAATGCAGTCGGCGGTCGCCGACGACGCCGATCAGATCGCGATCTTCCAGGAGCTCGACGAGCTCTTTCACCAGACATTGTTCGCAGGCGCCAAGCGCAGCAGCCTGCATCAGCTGGTTCGCGAGCGGTCCGGCCATCTCGAGCGCATTCGTCGTCTGCATCTGCCCGAAAAGGGCAAGATCATGAGCATCCTCGAGGGTCACCACGCCATCATCGACGCAATTGCCGCCCGCGACGAACAGGGTGCCGTCGACGCGATCCGTGAGCATCTCAGCCAGACCGTCGCAAAAGTCGAAGAGCTCAGGAAGGAGTTCCCGGATTACTTCGTCTGAACCTGCCGCGTCGCGGGTTTCAGTCGGGGTCAATTGACCGGCGTCAGCAGCGGCCTGCCTGCGAAGAAGGCGGCAAGGTTGTCGACCGTCAATTGCGCCATCCTGTCGCGCGTTTCCTCGGTACCGCTGGCATGATGGGGATAGAGCACGACGTTGTCGAGCGCTGCGAAGCGCGGATCGGGATTGGGTTCGTTGAGGTAGACATCGATGCCGGCCGAGGCGATCCGCCTTTCCTGCAAGGCCTTAATCAAGGCCGGCTCGTCGACCACGGTGCCGCGGGCAATGTTGATGAAGCTGCCCGTCGGTCCGAGCGCATTCAGCACGTCTGCCGAAATCAACCCTTCGGTCGAGGGCCCGCCAGGGGTTGCGACGATCAGGATATCGGCCCAGTCCGCCAGTTTGACCGGTGTGTCGAAATAGGTAAAATCGTTGCCGGCTTTCTTCGTCCTTCCATAATAGCCGACCGTCAGCCCGACAGCTTCGCATCGCTTGGCAATCGCCATCCCTATGCGGCCGAGGCCGACGATCCCGGCCTTCTTGCCCGACGTCGACGTCGTCAGCGGCATCATGCCCTTCTGCCCCCAGTCGCCGGAGCGCACATAGCGATCGCCTTCCGGCAGGCGCCGTCGTGCCGCCAGCATCAGAAGCAGTGCCATGTCGGCAACGTCGTCGCAAAGCACCTCCGATGTGTTGGTGAGCTTGATGCCGCGCCGTGTCATCGCCTCGACATCCATCTGGTCGTAGCCAGCCGAGGAACAGGCGGCGAGCTTTAATGCCGGCAATTTCGAAAGCAGGGCTTCGTCGATCGTCACATGGCCGTTGCAGACCAGTGCGGAAGAGATCGGGCCGGCTTGCTGCAAGAGAGCATCCCGCTCTTCGCCTTTGACAAGATCGAGCCGGTGCAGCGTATAGGTCTCCTCCAGCATTGCCATCTGATGGGGCCGGAGCGGATAGGCGACGATGACATCGGGCTTCATGCGGAAACGAGTCCTTCCTGTAGTTGGCGGGCGGCGCGTCGGGTGGCCTGGATTTCCGGATCGGGATCGAGGCTCGCGGCAAGAAGCGCCTGCGTGTAGGGGTGGGAGGGCGCGTTGAAGATCTGTTCCACCGGCCCCTCCTCGACAATCTCGCCGGCCTTCATGACAATGACGCGATCGGCGAAATCGCGAACCACCGGCAGGTCGTGTGCGATGAAGAGGTAAGACAGGCCGAATTCGCGGCGCAGGCCCTCAAGCAGGGCAATCACCTGTGCCTGGATCGACACGTCGAGCGCGGAAACCGCCTCGTCGCAGATGATCAGTTTCGGCTCCATAGCCAGCGCCCGGGCAATCGCGATGCGCTGGCGCTGGCCGCCGGAAAACTGATGTGGATACCGATCGGCCATATCCGGTTTCAGGCCAACCTTGACCAGCAACTCGGCCACTCTCTCCTTCCACCTCGCTTTCGGCAGGATATCCGGGTGAATGACCCAGGCCTCCGAAATCAACCGGAACACGCTCATCCGCGGGTTCAGTGACTGGGTGGGGTCCTGAAAGACCATCTGCAAATCGCGACGCAGCCCGAATATTTCTCTCGGGGTCATCGCAAGCAGATCGTTGCCGCGGTAGAGAACCTGGCCCTCCTGCGGATCATCGAGCCGAACGATCGCCCGGGCAAGGGTTGACTTGCCGGAACCGCTCTCGCCGACAACGGCAACCGTTTCGCCGGGCATGATGACGAAATCCACGCCCTTCAGCGCCTGGAATGCGCCAAAACTCTTTTTCAAGCCAATGGCGCGCAGCAGCGGTTCGCCCTGCCGGTCACGCTCCTGGGCCATCGCACCCTTCCCCGGTGCGGCAGCAATCAGCTTCTTCGTATAGGCGTTCTGCGGGTTGCGATAGACTTCGGCCGCATTGCCGGTTTCGACGACACAGCCGGAATTCATCACCACGACCCGGTCGGCGATCTCGGCAACGACGCCCAAATCGTGGGTGATCAGCAACAGGCCCATGCCGGTTTCCTGCTGCAACTCCTGCAGAAGTTCGAGCACCTGCGCCTGCACGGTAACATCAAGCGCGGTGGTGGGTTCATCCGCGATCAGGATATCGGGCTTGCAGGCAATTGCCATGGCGATCATCAGGCGCTGCCGCTGGCCGCCGGAGAACTGGAACGGATATTTTCGCATCGCCGCCTGCGGATCGCTTATGCCGACGCGCCCGATCAATTCGAGCGCCCTCGCGCCAGCGCGTTCCGCCGACTGACCATGCGTCGTCATCATCTCGGTGATTTGCCAGCCGACCGGATAGACCGGATTGAGGTGGGCGAGAGGGTCCTGAAAGATCATGGCGATCTTGGCGCCGTTGATCGAGCGCCGCTCCTCGGGCGTCATTTTCAGCATGTCGCGGCCGTTGAGGAGAATGGTGCCGCTGGTGATCTTGCCAGGTGGCATGTCGATCAGGTTCATGATCGCCGAGGCCGACACGGACTTGCCCGAACCGCTTTCCCCAAGGATCGCCAGCGTCTCGCCGCGATCGAGATGCCAGCTGACATCCTGCACCGCCTTGACGGTCCCGCTGGCGGTGTGGAACTCGACCGAGAGGTCACGCACTTCCAAAAGATGTTCAGCCATTTTTCCTGCCCCTCATTTCAAGGCGCCAGCGTTGCGTCGGATCGAGTGCGATACGCAGCCAATTCGACAGAAGGTTCAGCGACAGCGTCGTCAGAATGATTGCAAGGCCCGGCCAGAAGGAAAGCCACCAGGCATTGGTGAGATAGGGTCGTCCTTGAGCAACCATAAGACCCCAGGTGATCTCAGGCGCCTGAATGCCGATCCCAAGGAATGACAGGGAGGATTCCGCCAGCATGACGAAGGCGAAATCCAGCGTCGCGATGGTCACCAGCGTGGGGAAGATCACCGGCAGGATGTGATGGAAGATAATGCGCCAGTACGATGCTCCCATGACCTTCGCCGCCTGCACGAACATCCGCTCGCGCACTTCCAGCACTTCGGCGCGCGTGGTGCGCAGATAGATGGGAATGCGGGTGATCGCCAGGACGAGGACGATATTGGTGACCGAGGGCTCGAGCATGTAGAGCACGATCACCGCCAGAAGCAGCGACGGAAAGGACATGATGACGTCGCCGAGGCGCATGATCCATTGAGCCGCGGAGGAGCGGCTGTAACCCGCCACCAGACCGAGCGCCGTACCGACGACGGATGATGCGAGCACGGCTGCCGCGGCAACCAGGATGGTATTTTGCGCCGCCACGATGACGCGGGCAAGAAGCGGCCTGCCCAGCGCATCGGCGCCGAGGACATAGAGCAATCCGCGGGTGATATCGAACGGCGGCGCGTTCCGGCCCCGCAGGTTCTGCTTGGTGGCGATGGCCTCCAGCAGGAACGGGCCAAACAGCGCGCAGAGCAGAACGATCAAAAGGAACAGAGCCGCGAAAAAAGCGAGCTTGTCCGCCCACAGCATCGTCAGCCAGCGCCCGATCGGGCTGTTTGGTTTTTTCTCGGCGAGGATTTGTGTGTCGGCCATCGTCATCGCTCAATACCGGATGCGCGGATCGAGCAGCGCATAGGCGATGTCGATCAACAGGTTCATGATGAAGATCGCGAGTGCCGAGACCATGATGACGGCCAGCACGACGGCGAAATCGCGAAGCAAAATGGAATCGATCATCAGCTTGCCGATTCCAGGAAAACCAAACACCGTCTCGACGACAACGGCGCCGTTCAAGATGGCTGCCGCCTGGTCGCCGATGACTGTGATCACCGGCAGCATGGCGTTGCGCAGTCCATGAATGAAGATGATCGAGTTCGAGCGGACCCCCTTGGCGCGGGCCGTCTTCACATAGGCGGAAGACAGAACACTGATCATCGAGCCGCGGACCACCTGCAGGATCAGGCCGAAAGGCCGGATGAACAGCACGCTGACCGGCAGGACCCAGTGCCAGAAAGTTCCCGTTCCCGATGTCGGCAGGACATGCAGTTTGACGGCGAAAATGACGATCGCCACGATGGCCAGCCAGAAATCCGGCGCCGCAGCGCCGATCAGCGAGAAGAAAGTGGCAAGACGGTCGAAGACGCCGCCGACACGAAAGGCCGCCAGAGAACCGATGACGATCGCGGCGACCGTGACCAGCGCCATGGTGATGGCAGCCAGCCAGAAGGTCCAGACGAAGGCCTCCAGCACGACATTCATGGCCGGACGGGCCTGTCGCAGTGACTGACCGAAATTGCCTTGGGCAAGATCCGAGACATAACGGCCGAACTGGATGATCAACGGATCGTTGAAACCGTTCATCTCACGGAATTGCTGGCGCATTTCCGTGGTCGCATCGATCGGCAGATAGAGGTCGGTCGGATCGCCCGTCAGCCGGGAAAGGAAGAACACGATGACGATAAGCACCACGAGTGATACGCCACTGGCGATCGCGCGCTTGCCGATGAAACTCTTCATGCCACTCCTCCCGAGTGAACCCCATAGGGGCCGTGATGTCCGGTTTCGTCTTCGTCTACGCTGCCTGTCATACCCCTCCGGCAATAGGCACGGCTCGACGACCAGTCGCTACAACTGAAATATTAGTGCATCTAAAATTTTTGTGAACCCCAAAAATGATCAGGGCTTATCAACCGGCGGGTTGCGTCGCCATGTCATGCCGCGGGTTCCAATAATGGCCGCGCCGATGATCACCGCCGCGCCGATCCAAGTCTCTGCGGCCGGAACTTCCGCGAAAAATGAGAAGGCCATGAGGGCCACGACGGGCAGTCGGAGAAAGTCGAGCGGTGCCAGAACGCTTGCGGCCGCCATACCGAAGGCGCGTGTGATCAGCGTCATGTTGAGTGCGCCGAGTGCCCCTTGCATGGCAAGCAGTCCGAGTTGGCTCCAGCTTGGCATTGACCAGACCGGCAGCATGACGATCAGGCCAAGCGGCACCGTCGCTATCAGATTCCATGCAACCAGCCGGTCGGCGCTATCCCTCAATGCCATGCGCCGCAGCATCAATTGGCTGGCTGCCGTCAAGACCGCTCCTGCCAGCGCAAAAAGCAGCCATTGGTCGAAACCGGACGCTCCAGGGCGAATGATGATCATGACGCCGATAAAACCTGCGACAATGCCGGCCAAGCTGGAGATGCCGACATGTTCCTTGAGCACCAGCCACGCACCGAGAACGAGAAACATGGGCATGGTGAAATTGATCGCCGTCGCATCGGCGAGTGGCGCGTGCGCAAAGGCGACGAACAAAGCAACCAGTGAGGCAAGCTTCAGACCCGCACGCACGACATGCAGGACACGATAGGGAGAGGCTTTCAGGTCGACCCGTGACACGATCCAGGGCGTGACGACAAGAAGTCCGAAAAACGACCGGAAAAAGCCGATCATCAATGGATGCACGTCACCGGCCAGCAAACGCACAATGACTGCGTCGAGACTATTTAAAAAAGCGGCGGCCACCATTAAGCAGACGGCAAGGCCTGTGCGACCAGGCTGCATCACACTTCTCCTGATCGAACAAGGGTGAACCCTGCTATATCGACCATTCGATACAGCTGCGCGTTGAACCGGCAATCCATTGGAAATAAAGCCTTCCTGGCGTGTCTGCTTATCTCCCGCTCCCACGGTTTGCCGCGGCTGAGACCACTCGTTCTCACCAGGGGCCGGCAGCATCCGTTATCTCCGGCGCGGATTAACGGCTTTATCTCAATCCATCAGCCGCCGTCCACACGGACAGAGCGCATTGCCTACAGGGCCGCCCTCGCCCCCGCTAGTGGATCACTCCGTTCGTTTTCGCCCGGTTCGAGAACTGGTGGACGAGCATGATCCCCTGCTCAAGGAGCAACTCGGCCGCCTGCAGATCGCGTGGCGTCAGGTCTCCGGATAGACCGCGAATCGTATTGGCGACGCAGATGGAGTTGGCGACGAAGCGGGCGTCGCCCTCACCTTCAGCCTCCTCGGCCGTTGCTTCCAAGGCGTCGGCGACGGTGTCGAGCAGGCTCGAGCGTTCGACGAGCGTCATGTCGTTCAGGGTTTTGGAAATGCCGTTCATAATTGTCTCCTCGCGTGTGCTCAAGGCGGATCGCAGCTCCGTTTTCTCGATTTCAGTGACGTGGCGGTGACTGTCAGATAGGATGGCTGTTTTCAGAAGCAACTCATGGCTGCCGCGCACCTGACGCATGAGTGAAGCGAGATCGGACGGCTCAATCAATAATTTCGGGCCGATCATTCCAGATGCGTCAGGAGGTCGGCAATCATCGGCCGCTGCCCTTTCAACAGCTTTATGGCTGCGTTGGGCGGGGAAAACCACCCCGCGCGATCGACTTCCGGAAAGCTCTTTACCTGGCCCGACCGTGGTGGCCATTCCATTTCAAATTCGGAACTCTGTATCGAATTCACGTCCAGTACCGGATCGGCTTCGATCGACCACGCAACAACCATCTTTCCGCCAGGTTGTCGGTATTCGCCCAACGGCGTGAACCTGCCATCGACTGCTACACCCAGCTCTTCGGCAGTTTCCCTTATTGCCGCCGCGAGCTCATCTTCTCCAGGTTCGATCAACCCCTTCGGGATCGACCACGCAGCCTCGTCTTTCCTGGCCCAGAAAGGGCCGCCCGGATGGACGAGAAGCACTTCGATGTCCCTGGAAACACGCCGGTATAGCAGAAGTCCGGCGCTACGGATTGCCATCGCCTTGTGCCCTTGTTGTGTCGATCACGAGGCCAGGCATTCCTCACAGATGCCGCAGCCGTCATCGTCCATCCACTGACGCCGGCGCTTACAGCAAAGGCAAGCACGACTATCGGGTTGTTCCTTCGTGTCTTCCGGTGGAATGATCTCGATCGTCGTGTCGATTAGAGTGTCGGCCACAAGTTCCGCCATCTCGTTGCTCCATCAGTCTATTCTAAATAAGATAGGAGCGGCGATCGATACCGGCAAGCTCTCGACGCCGGTCGGAGCGGCAAATGGCATTCCGAACCACATTTGGCGATCTCAACATCGAACGCTGGGCCTTCTTGCGACAAGTGGTATAGTTAAATTTCGGTCGTCTACCTAGACGATACGACAAAGGAATTGTTCCATGGGAGACCAGAAGCGCCCGCTGCAACCAGGAGAAACCGCCCCGGCCTTCGCACTGGCCACGGCCAACTTCGACGGAACGGTCTCTTTCGCCGACTTGAGCGGTCGCCCGTTCGTGATCGGGTTCTTTCGCGGGCTGCACTGCCCGTTCTGCCGGCGCCAGCTAGAGCAGCTTGCCGGCGTACAGCCGACCCTGCGCTCCGCCGGGGTGGAGACTGTTGCCGTGATCAACACGCCGGTGGAACGTGCCCGCCTGTATTTCCGCCACCGGCCGACGCCGATAACGCTTCTGTGTGACCCGGATTGCCGCACGCACCGGGCCTACGGTGTGCCGCATGGCGAGTTCCTGCCCGAAGGAAGCTGCGAGCAGCCCGAATGGCCCTATGGCGCAACGATGGCGCAATTCCAGGCGGCACGCATCAACCCCACGGGCGAGCTGCCGGAACCGCTGCACCCGATGGAAGCCAACACCGTACTCAACGCCAAGGACGGCTTCGAGCTTGACGAAGTCGATAATGCGATCTTCGCGAACCACGCTACCCAGCTCGTCGGGCACTTCCTGGTCAATGCGAACGGCACCATCGGCTGGGCACAAATCGAGGCGCTCGACGGACCGAACAGCCTCTCCATCTTCCCGACCGCGGCGGAGATCATCGCCGCCGCTGGCAGCCTTGGACGCTGACCTGCAGCGAACCATCTGCCAGCGTTGGCGAACTGTCCGGAAAAATTGGCACGTTACACGGACCTTAACCGTTTTTCGGTTTTTGCGTCGAACAGATGCAGTTTACTGAGATCCGGGGTAATGACGATCTGGTCGCCGGCGCGGAGATCAAGGCGCTCTCTTACCGTTGCAACGAGGTGATCGGCGCCAAACTTCGTGGTTATCTGGATCTCAGCACCGGTAGGCTCGACGAGAACGACCTCAGCGGCAACAGGGCCTTGTCCGATTGCGAGATGTTCAGGGCGAATGCCGTAGATAAGCTGCGCGCCGCGTTCCAGTGACGCTGCTTCCGGCAGCGGCAACCTGCCTCCGCCGTCCGCGATCAACTCCAGCGGCCCCGAAGTGCTGACCTGGCCTCGAATAAGGTTCATCGCCGGCGAACCGATGAAGCCCGCCACGAAAAGGTTTGCCGGCCGGTCGTAGAGATCGAGCGGCGAGCCTATCTGCTCGACGAAGCCGTCCCGCATCACAACAATCCGATCGGCCATCGTCATGGCCTCGATCTGGTCGTGGGTGACGTAAATGGTCGTTGTCTTCAGTCGCTGATGCAGTTGCTTGATTTCCGAACGCATCTGGACACGCAGCTTTGCGTCTAGGTTCGACAATGGTTCGTCAAACAGGAAGACCTGCGGATTTCTGACGATGGCACGGCCCATCGCCACACGTTGGCGTTGGCCACCCGACAGATTTTTCGGATATCTATCGAGCAGATGCTCGAGCCCCAGAATTTCAGCGGCCTCTCGAACACGTTGCCTGGTCTGTTCCTTGGGTGCTTTCGCCAGCTTGAGCGAAAAACCCATATTCGCCTCGACTGTCAGATGGGGGTAGAGCGCATAGGACTGGAAAACCATCGCAATATCGCGTTCTTTTGGCGCGACATTGTTCACGACCTTGCTGCCGATCGATATCCGGCCAGCTGAAATCTCTTCGAGGCCGGCGATCATTCGCAACAATGTCGACTTCCCGCACCCGGACGGACCGACCAGGATCACGAATTCGCCATCTTGGATATCAATATCCACCCCATGCAGAACTTCGAAGTGACCGTAGCTCTTGCGGGCATTCGCCACACTTACTGACGCCATAACTTTCTCCGGCTGAATGTTGATATCTTCGGGACGCAGCCGCTCGTCTGACACGGCTGTCGATTGCTTATCGGATTGCCGTGGCGGCTGAATAAGGCGCCAATGCCGCGTCGATCGCAGCAAGGCAGAGTTCGCGGGCCTTCGGAGCGACCCGCTTTGACACCACGTCGGAATATAGTCGGCCGAGATATTGGCTGATCAGAGTTTCGGGGATTTCATCGGGGAGCCGGCTGAACAATTCGCCGACCGCGGCGGATGCGCGAGGATCCGGCCAGTAATAGCGAATTCGATCACTATAGCTGAAATGCCGTTGCAGTCGCTCCTCATCGGGACTGCCGCCATAGTGGCCCGCCCAGCTTGCCGGTTGTTCGACCATGATTTTTTCCATGGTCGCCACCAGTCCGGTTCGTGGCGTCTTCCCGGCAAGCACGTCAGCGATCGCATCGAGACCGTACAGCGCTTCGCGCAGCGCGAAAGTCAGCCCTGGTCCGACCTTGAGGATTGCAAAGCCGCCGTCAACGAGAGCAGACAAGGCTTCGGCCGGTTGGTAGTCGGTGGAATGTGCTTCGAAAACCAAGCCGGGCATGTCGTCCAGCGAACGAATGAGGCTCTTGGCCCGTTCAGGCTTGTAGAGCGCCACGTCCGTGTTACCAAATTCCACGCCCGGCTGAACCACGATCCCAATGACCCGCTCCATTGCCGACGCCAAACCTGCTTCGGCAAACGACGCCCGGTGAACCGCCAGCGTTTTCATCGCCGCATCGGCCCGGGTAATTTCGATTTCTTCGAGTGCGTGCGTTGCACCACCTGGAGGCGGCACCTCGGTTCCGATGATATAGACCGGCGGACGGCGGCCTGAACGAAGAGCGGCCTCTTCAGCGGCCTTTGCCAATCGAGCGGCCCGCGCCGCGGTCAATTCGTCATCGAGCGCCGTGGGTTCACCGGCACAGCCCATCGACGTGTCCAGGTGAATCTTTTCAAACCCTGCCTCGACATAGGCCGTCACCATAGCCGCGGCGCGCAGCATTGCCTCCTCGGCCGCCAACTTTCTCCAGGGGTTGGGACCGAGGTGATCGCCTCCGAGGATGATGCGTTCGGCTGGAAAGTCAGTCGCTGCGGCGATGTCCTCGATGAACCTGCGAAAGTCCGCCGGCGTCATCGCGGTATAGCCGCCCTCCTGATTGACCTGATTGCAGGTGGCTTCGATGAGGACCGCCCGGTGCTCCATGCCGGCACGCCGAAGCGCTGCCTCGATGACCAGCGGATGCGCCGAGCAGACCGAAGTGACGCCATGGGGAAAAGGCAGGCTTCGGGCACCGAAAAGCTTTCGCAGCGCGATCTGCCGGTTCTCTTCGATCGACGTCATGCGAGCGTTACAACCTTCGTCAGGTGACGGGGAGAGACCGTGTCGATTTGCCGAGCCTGCGCGGCGCGTTCGCCGAGGACCTGCAGCGCCGGAAGGACAACGAGACCCGCAAGCGACAGATCGACATCGACGGCCAGTTCCAGATCGCCTGGACCACCCACACCGATGACGACCGCGCCTTTTTCTCTCAGTTCTCCCACCAGTTTCGTCTCCGCCTCCCGTTGGTCGGAGCTGTACAGCATGACCGCAACCGTCTTCCCGTCAACGAGGCTGATCGGCCCATGCCGGTATTCCAGCGGATGGAAAGCCTGGGTCATGATCTGGCTCATTTCCATGAGCTTGAGCGCTCCCTCCAGGGCGACACCGAAGAGGGGGCCTCCACCGAGAAAGACGAAGTGCGACCGGTCGGCGATAATTCCAGGAAGTGCGGCATCGAGAGCGCTCGCCAGCTGGCGGGCGGAATTCACGACAGAGGCGGGAACCTTCTGCCCGATCATCTGCAAACCGAGAAGGACCATGAGACTCGCGGATACCGTCATGACGATCCCTTCGTCCGGATGGGTTTCGGCCGCGACCATCCGATCGCAATTTTTCGCCAGAGAGCTTTCCGGTTCGACGGTTATCGCCGTCACAAAGGCGCCGGCGGCGCGGCTTGCCTTTGCTGCGGCGACTGTCTCTGTCGTCTCACCGCTCCGGGAAAGTGCGACGACGTGCGTGTTGCGCCACTCCGGCCAGAAGGCCGAGGGGCGGTTTTGCCATTCGGCACCGGGCACCGCGATTGCCTTGCGTCCGGCCATATTGGCATAGGCTGCTAGCGCAAGCGCCAGATTGAAGGACGTGCCGCAGCCGACGAAGACGAGCAGCTCCGCCCTATCGGCAGCTGAATTCGAGCCGATCGCCTTCTCCCAGTAGGGAAATTGCTCGAAAATGACTTTTTCGGTCGTGTTCATGAAGTCTCCGATTATTTGACTGAACCAGCCAACAGGCCGCTGACGAGGTAACGGTTGAGGAAAATGACGACGAGGGCGGGGATGACGATGGCGATCGAGCCGCTCGCTGTGATGAGCCCGTAGTCGATGAAGTTCTTCGTTACGAATTCCGGGATCAGAACCGTTAGCGGCTTCGTTGCCTGCGGCGAAAAAATGAGCGGCACGAGATACTGTCCCCAGGCACCAAGAAAGGTGAGGATCGCCGCGGCCGTCAGACCCGGTCCGGCCAGCGGCAGGACGATATTGAAGAAGATGTAGAGCCGGCCGGCTCCGTCGAGTTGTGCCGCCTCTTCCAGTGCGATCGGAAGAGCTTCGAACACGCTCCGCAGCAGCCATAACGACAGGGGCAGGAAGGCCGAGACATAGATCAGCGAGACGCCCAGATAGGTATCGACGAGATGCAGCTTGATCATGATCTGATAGAGCGGGATCAAGACAGCGTAGGCAGGAATGGCCAGGGTCGCGACGACAGCGACAAAAAGCGCTTTGCGGCCGGGAAACTGGAGCCTGGTGAATGCGTAAGCCCCAAGAGAGGATATCGCGACGCAAAGCAGCGTAGCGGCGATTGATGTCACCACGCTATTGAGCAATGCGGCACGGAACTGTTTGAACACCTCCACACCCCCGATCCGGGCGATATTGATGCCGAGCAGCCGGGAGTAGTGATCGAGCGTAAAGTGCTGCGGAAAGAAGTTGATCGGTCGGGTCGAAAAGTCTTCGCTTGGAGTAACCGAACTCGCGATGGTCCAGTAGATTGGCCCCAGAGACCAGATCAACAGGACGACGACACCGGTCCAAATCATCATTCGATAGGCAATAGTGGATCTCATCAGTCGAACCGTGTGTTGCGATAGACACGAAGGACGTAGACGAGCGAAATCAGCAGAGACACGAGAGTGATCACGACCGATAGCGCCATGCCATACGAGAAGCGGAGGTTCTGGAAGGTTTCGAGGTAGATCTGGACGAGCACCGGTCGGGTCTCGAGGCTGGCACCCGCCAGAACCCAGGCCTCGTCGAAGAGATTGAAAGCGTTCACGGTTGCGTTGGTCATGGCGACAGCGATCGCACTGCGAACCAGCGGCAGGGTTACCCATCCGAACATCTGAATGCGCGTGGCTCCATCGATCCGCGCAGCCTCGTAGAGATGCGCAGGGATGCTCTGCATCGCGGCAAGGACGATAACGATCGTCAAAGGCATCATGCGCCAGACGTGGACCACCGTTACGGCGACGATGGCGCTGGCGCGATCGTTGAACCAGACGTGATTTTCGAAAGGGAGCCCGAGCGCCGAAAGAATGCCGTTCAACAGACCCGCGCCCGGTTGATAAATCCAAAGCCATATGACCGAGTTCACAACGCCGGGCAGCGCCCAGGGCAAGATCACTGCTGCGAGCACCCATTGCCGCCCGACCTTGATCTGATTGATGAGAGCGGCGGCAAGAACGCCGAACACGGTTTCGGCGGTGACGGCCAGAACAACGTACATGAGCGTGTTGCTCCAGGTCGTCGCGAGCTGGCCATCCGACAGCATTCGGCTGTAGTTTTCCAGGCCGATGAATGGCGTGCCGGCCTGCATGGGGTTGACCCTGTGCAGGCTGTCCCAGACGGTTCTTCCCATCGGGTAGAAGACCAAAGCTGCCATCGTGAGAACGATGGGCGACACCAACAGCAAGCCGAGTGTGGCGTCGGCGTTGAAGCCGACCCCACGCTTGCTCGTGGCCTCTTCGGACGCCAAAGCTGTCATTGCGCCATTGCCTGCTTGGCGGCGGAAGCAATAGCCTCCATCGCCTGGTCGACGCTCATCTGTCCCTTGGCAGCGCTATTGATTGCCGTGTTTACACCGCTGGAAAATTGCGGATACCAAGGCGGCGTGCCCTGCGGGAACAGCGGCTCAACCGTCTTCGACTGCGCCACGAGAGCGTCGCCGCTGTTCAGCTTTCCGGACTCGTTCAGTTCGGAAAGCGCCGACGTGCGTGTCGGCAGGAAGCCGTTCACGGCATTCTTCTTCTGGAAGTCCTTGCTGGTAAACCATTTGACGAAGGCGATCGCCGCCTCCTTGTTGGGAGAGACATTTGGAATAGCCAGCGCTTCCGGAAGGCCGAAACTGCGCGTTTCACCGCTTGCCGTCGGCACGAGGATCGCCTCTACCTGGCCGGCGACTTTCGACTGCTTGGGATCGTTCATCTGGCCAAGACGACCAGGCTCACCGGAGATCATGATGCTGGTGATGCCCTGCGCGAACATGCTCTCATTGATCTGGCTGTCCTTCAAGCCGGTAGACGCCGGATCGACCAGCCCTTCCTTGAGGAGCATCAACTCGAAAGCAAGCGCCTTGTAACCAGCTGAATCCGGCGAGGTGAAGAGCGGATTGAAGTCCTTGTCGAAGAGTTCGCCACCGAAGGCTTTGGTCAGCAAGTACCAGCTCGTTGACGCGCCTTCCGTCGCTGAAACCGGTAGGCCGATCGGATACTCGACAATGCCCTTTTCCTTGATTTTCTTGGCTGCAGCGACCAGGGCGTCCAATGTTTTCGGCATTTCGGTGATGCCTGCATCCGCAAAATGCTTCTTGTTGACGAGCATAACCCGGAAGTCGTTGGTGTAGGGAATTCCCAATAACTTGCCGTCGACCGTGAAGATCTTGGCAACGCCGATATCTTTCACCGTATCGGCGTCGATCACGTCGTTGAGCGGCATATACCAACCGGCCGCGCTGAACTGACCGGTCCAGGACCAATCGAATTCGGTCACATCCGCTGGCGCTGTCCCGGCAACCAAGGCTGTCACCAGCTTCGGGCGGATGTCGTCCCACGACAGCGTCTGCAGGTCGACGTGAATACCGGTTTCGGCTTCGAAGTCAGAGGCGATGTTCGGTCCCTGCGGCGATGGCATGAGCACCGTGATCGACTGACCGGCAAGCGGCTTGGCGTCCTGGCCAAGAGCCGGTGCGGCGATTGCCAAGGCCGCCGATGCAAGTAGAGGCAAGATCAATTTATGCATGTTCCCATCCTTCATTATTCTTGAGCTCAATTCACTGGGATGTGCGGTCACCGCCTTCGGCCGTGGCCACGATTTGCCCGAACCAGCCGTCGTCCAACGGCCAGTCGAGAAGTTGGGCGGCAGCCAGGAGCGCGCCGCCAATCGGGGGAAGTTTCGGCAAAACCGTAGGCCTGCCGATTCGCCGTTCAAGCGCCTCCAAAAGAAGCCGGCTCGAAAAAGTACCGCCGGCATAGGTCCAGTCGGCATCCGGATCACAGTGGCAGGCAATTGCCTTATGGTGCTTCGCGAGTTCATCGGCGGCCTGCTCGATCAAGCCGACCGCTCCTTTGTCGCCGCCAAGTGCGATCTGATCGACGAGGGTCGAAATTGCTGCAATGTCCGCCCGTGCATTCGCCAGGGAGCTGGCCCAATCGCCGAGCCCATTCATGGGATTGCTCAAGTCGATGCCAAGGTGGTCAAACAGAGCCTTTGCGAGAGCTGTTGCCGGAGCGCGCCCGTCCAAGCTTTGGCTGACGAGATTGAGCGCCCTCTGCCCGATCCAATGGCTGCTGCCCTCGTCACCGAGGAGATCTCCCCAGCCGCCGGTCCGCGCCGACTGGCCTTTGGAATTGCGCGCCCATGCCATTGAACCCGTGCCGGAAAGAATGAGGATACCCGGCTCGCCCGCAAAAGCACCGAGGTGCGCCGCGTCGACGTCGTTGAGGACGCGCCGGTGGACGTTTGGGAATAGGCGCTCGATCGCATCCCGCTGTAGAGCCGAAAGGCGTTCGACCTCCCCGTAGGCGGGCAGTGCTGCGACGACGGCCGCCAGATTTCCTTCATCGCGAAAGGGAAGGAGATGCTGCTCCAGCTCCTGGAGCCAATTCGGATTGTCCATGGGATTGACCCCATGGCCGCGGGAACGCCGCAATATCCGCCCACGCTTGTCCGCGAGGGCAACCAGCACCTTGCTTCCGCCACCGTCGATGCCGAGGATCAGCGCGTCGCTCACTCTTTCGCCCTCACATCCGCGATTGTTGCGTCGACGCCGAAGTTGACGAGTTCCTCGCGCCAATGGCGCGAAAGCCCGGAATCGGTAATGACTTTCGCGGTGTCCAGCGGCGCGACCTTGTAAGTCGCCATGGTTCCGAATTTCGAGGAATCGGCCAGGACGAAACGATTGGCCGACCGAGCCAGCATGCGCCGGTTGAGGCTCGCTTCCGCACTGTCCACGCTGTAGATCGCACCGTCGGAGCTGATGGCGCTGGCGCCAAGAAAGAGCTGGTCGAACCATAATGTTTCCAGCATTGCCTCCGCCTGAGGTCCGACAAGCGACGCATTCTCGCTGCGCAGCTGACCGCCGAGAAGCACCACTTCCAAATTGGGAATATTCAGGAATTCCTGCGCTACCGTCAGGCCGTTGGTGAATATCCTAAGCGGCATGGGGTTGATGCGAACGAGGCGCGCAAGCTGCAGGACGGTGGTTCCCGCGTCGAGAAAGATTGCCGTACGCGGATGAAGCAGGTCGTAGGCCGCGGTGGCAATCGCCCGTTTGGCCGATAAATGGCGCTTTTCGCGCTCCTGAAATGCAACCTCAACCGACGATCCTTCGGCAATGCGCGCTCCACCATGCACTCGATCAATGGCGCCCTCCTGCTCAAGGATCTGCAGGTCTCTACGAACCGTGGCAAGCGATGCTCCGATCGCATCGGCAAGCGCCTGAATGGTCGAAAAGCCGTTCGCGTAGAGGTGGCTGCGAATGGCATCCAGTCGATCGACCTTCATTCCAACTGCCTGGCTCAAAGAAAACTCCCTCAGGATCGATCCCCAACTTCGATCACATTTTCATTTCAAATGATCAGTGTCAATCAATTTTATGACGTTTTTTGACTTATTGAAATGAAGGCTGGAATGAAAAAGACGCGCCGTGAATTCACGGCGCGCCTAAACGAATGAACTGCCATGCGCTTGTGGCTGGCTTATCCGCGGGATCTCACTGATATCTCGGCAACAAATCGCCGTGTGCATCGATCAGGTCGTCGACAAGGTTCCAGATTTGATCTGGAGACAATTCCGCAGACGTATGCGGATCGAGCAGAGCGGCTTGGTAGATGCGCTCGCGGTTTTTTGTCAGAGCCGCCTCGACCGTCAACTGCTGAACGGAAACGCTCAAGTTCATGACGGCGGAAAGCTGAGAGGGGATCCGACCGACCCGGACCGGCTGAATTCCGTTTCTGTCGACATGGCAAGGCACTTCCACAATGCATTCATCGGGCAGATTCTCGATCAGGCCGTTGTTTGGAACATTGCCGTATATCAGCGCCGGGTTGCCAGTGACCGCGGCATGAATGATGCCGGCCGCGTATTCGTTGCTGCGGCACACCTCGATCGGCTTGTCGCCTTCCAGTTCTTTGCGCAGGGCATGCCACTCTTCGATCTGCACTTCGCAGCGCCGGATGTATTCGTCCAGCGGAATATTGAGCTGATCGATCAGATCCCCTCGTCCCTCCTTGATGTACCAGGAGGTATATTCGGAAAAATGCTCGCTGGATTCGGTGACGAAGTGGCCGAGCCGTTTGAGCACATCGAACCGCACCCGATCGTCCGACGGGACGCGGCCATCGGCGGCGAGAGCCTTCAGTCTCGGATAAAGGTCTTCCCGCCGTCCGTCGCTGTGAACTTTCTCATATTTCAGGAAGAAGGCGACGTGATTGATCCCAGCCGAAACATAGTTCACGTCGGCAATGTCCTCGCCGAGGCATTGCGCGAGATGCCCGGCTGTGTGCTGCACACTGTGACACAGGCCGACGGTGCGGATTTCCGGGGCCAGATCCTTGATCGCCCAGCAGTTGATGGCCATCGGGTTGACGTACTGCATCAGAAGAGCCCGCGGGCAGACCTCCTGCATGTCTCGGCAGATCGCCTCAAGGACTGGTATCGTCCGCAAACCGCGGAAAATGCCGCCGATGCCAAGGGTGTCGGCGATCGTCTGACGCAGGCCGTATTTTTTTGGAATGTCGAAGTCCGTGACGGTAGCCGGTTTGTAGCCACCGACCTGCATCATGAGGATGACGAAATCAGACCCGCGCAGCGCTTCTCGCCGGTCGAGCGTGGCGTCGATCCTGACGTTTGAAAGCTTAAGTGACTCGCAGATCCGGCGAGCGACGATCTCTGACGTCTTCAGTCGCTCTGGATCGATATCGAAGAGGCTGATGACGTAATCGCCGCCTCTCTGCGAGGATAGGACATCTCCCAGAATGTTCTGTGCAAAAACGGTGCTACCAGCGCCTACCAGGCAAATCTTCGGCATTGCAATCTCCCTATCGGTTGTGATTGCTTATTGCTCCTTCTGGATCAGAATTTCTTCCTGACATCGGCCTATTAATTCCGGAATTCGAGTCTCAGACACATGAAACATCCCCAAAGCCGTGGCGAATGGATTGGATCGCGAGGGGAGTTCCTGATCGAGCGTCACATCGCTGATGCGATGGCCGCACCGCATTGGCACGACCACGTTGAAATAAACCTGCTCATGGCAGGCCAGATGACCTACCTTTTTAATGGAAGGCAGGAACAGGTGGAGGCCGGCCGCCTGGTTTTATTCTGGGCGGCAATTCCGCATCAGACGATCGCTGTTAGCGAAAACGCCCCGCTGGTATGCGTCTACCTTCCCCTTATCGATTTCCTAGGTCTGCCGGTGGACAGGAAAGCAAGGCAGTCGATCATGCAGGGGAGATTTCTGGCGCAGGCAAATCAGGAAACGATGGATGCGTTGACCCTCCCACGATGGGAAAAGGAATGGCAGTGCGGCAGTGCGGCAAGACGGAAATTGGTCGTGGAGGAAGCACGACTGCGAATACGACGTCTGATCCTGGACAATGCTGAAAGCGACAATTCGCCAACCCATGTCTCTCCGACATCGTTGGCCGGCCAGGCAGTGCGACACGTCGAGTTGCTGATCGACCTCATCAATTCCCGCTACGCAGATCCGGTAAGCGTAGCCGATCTCGCAAAACTCGCTGGCATGCATCCAAGCACCGCCAACAGCGCTTTCCGAAAGATTTTGGGAATATCAGTCAACGAATACCTGACCCGACATCGGATTGCCCGAGCGATGCAGCTTCTGACCGACACGGAGGATCCTGTGCTCCAGATCGGTTTTGACTGCGGGTTTGGTTCCAGCAGTCGCTTCTACGAGATTTTCAAGGAGCGAACGGGGACGACCCCCCGTCATTTCCGAGAAGCGGTGAACTCCAAGAACACTCCGGCGCCTTGAACCAATTCGAACCGGGAACCCATATCCATTTTTCGTGAGATAATAGGGATTTACGGAACCAAGCACTTTTCCGCTATGGCACGTCACTATGCGGCTGCAGCAGGATCGCGCCTTTCCGTAGCAAATCTCAGCCGGGGCACGAACGACGCTGGAGCGTAGCACCATAAGGTAACAACATGATCACCCGCCGTCATGAGGGCACAAGCGCCCCTCTGTGGCGGAACGAAGCACGTAGCAGCACGAGGGAGGCCGCTAGCAGAACTGCGTCTTTCAGTAGAAACTGCCCTGGTGCAGCCGAAATCGCGGGAAAGCCGCCGGCAGTCGGCTCCGCGACACCAGGGGTGGTGATAAAAAAGGTCAGCGTAATCAGGTACGTTGCGGCTGACATTAGTGCGCCGAGCGTAGAGAATAGTGGACGAAATGCACCAAGGATCAGAACAATAGCGGTTGATAGCTCGATAACGCCGATGAAATAGCTCTGCCCCTGCGTCCCGAACATGCCCAGCCAGCTCATGATAGGGCTGTGTCCGATAAACGGGGCGATACCATCAGCCTCGTATGCTGTGAACTTCATCCCGCCGAACCACAGAAATACGATCACAAGAGCCCACCTAAGTAGGGCGAGTTCCTTCCGGTCCTGCTCGGGCACAAGAAATTCGTAACGGTCAAAAATGCTCATCTAAAACTCCTCAATAGTAGTTGGTCTGGTAGCACGTCACGAGCGAGTATATGCGCCGATCATACACCGTTAGGCGAGAGATGCGATTGGCTGTTGTTTCGCGGTGCTAACCGCTGCATCTGCGGCGGCTGAGGCAGAGGCGCCTTATGCAACGTCTTCCACAGTGATGTCCCGGCCGTTGAACTGCACGGTCTCCCCTGTTCGGGCGCCTTCGATCGCCTCGAAGATCGGCGCCATCGTGGAGATGCCCATGAGCTCACGCCCCTGGCATGTGAACTTGCTCGTTGACACTGCGATCACGAAGTAGCGGCCGGACAGCTTGACGACAGCGCCTTCGTTGACGGCTGACTTGGGGCCGAAATCGATCGTCCTGAGCTTTTCGAGTTTATCGCCGTAGTCTTCCAGAGTGTCATCAAGCGCCTCGGCAAAGTCGCTCGCGACCTCGGCCTGAGCCAGTTCGTCGTTCTCGATCGGTTCGCTCCGGTCGACCCGAGCGGTGGAGACGTAATCCAGATAATTGTCGCGAGCGCTATGTAAGGCTGCGGTCTCCAGCGAAAGCATAGTTTCTCGAATGTGGTCTTTATTCCAATCCATCATAACCTCGTTGTGTTCGGTAGTCCAAAATGCTCTCAAGGCTGGTCCGTGACCGCGTCGGCTGATGACCGCATACGCTCGTCGACACCGCTATTCATCGCTGATGACGTCTTCTCCCTGGTAGGGGATTCTAATCAGCCGAGAATCTCGGATGATGCTTGTGACGAGCCAGACATATGACTGCTCGGCGGTATCGAAGCCGAGGATGCTGAAGGCTCCGCCGAACGGGCATGGTGGGAAGTCTGGAAAGCCCTCCCGCAGAACGTAGCGCTCTGGATCATGCTCAAACTCGTTCTTGTAGACTTTGCGCAATCCATGCTTGCTCGGCACATCCTGGTCACCGGTCGGCGCTGTTTCCCGATGCGCTACAAGCCTTTCGGAAAGGTCGCGGTGGCATATTCCGTCGAACACGTCGAATGCGTCGATCAACAGGCCCTTGTGCCCGGTTGCTGGATCGGTGATTGCATAGATGTTGGAAGCATCTTCGGCATCACTCCCGCTCTCGAGGCGCAACGCTGCATTGACGTGAATGGCGCACGGATCGAAGGTCGATCCTAGTTCGAGATCGACGAGATTGCCATCCTTGATGCGGTATTCGCGGTCATAGCCCTTGGCGATGAACGACTGGACTGCTTCTAGAACGTCGGTCACTTGGGATGTCATACATGCACCTTCATCTCGAGTTGGATTGGACACGCTCCCGCATGAGGCGCGCTGTGATCCGTCAGATGACGGCGAAGAAAGCGAAGCGCGGTATTCATAGCCATTTGGCCTTCTTGAAGCGCACGAACAGGAGAAGGCAGAGCACCGCTATCAGCCCGAGGACGACGAAGTATCCATAGCTAGTGTCCAGTTCCGGCATGTGCTTGAAGTTCATGCCGTATATTCCCGCGATCGCCGTCGGAACTGCCAGTATTGCAGCCCACGCGGCGAGCTGGCGGGTGATCACTCCCGTCCTTTGCGCTTCCAGAAGGCTGCTTGCCTCAAAGACCGTGGACAGAACCTGAAGGAGGCCGTCGACCATGGACTGCACGCGGTGGACATGGTCCGCGACGTCGCTGAAGTATGGCCTCACTTCAACGCTGATGCAGGGAAAGTGGCCGCGAACGAGCTTTCGCACCAGTTCGGCCATGGCCCCGAGTGTGCGCTGGAAGCGCGTGAGTTCAGACCTTAGTTCGAAGATGCGGGCGACCTCCTCTCGTCCGAGGAAGTCGTCAAGCGACCGTCTCTCCATCGCCAGTACATCATCCTCGATCATTTCAAAGATGGGCAGATATTGGTCGACGATGCGGTGCAAGATCGCGTGCAGCACGTAGTCGACACCCTTTCCAAAGAGCGCCGGCGAAGCCTCAAGTTGCTCCCGAAGGTTGCCTAGCGCTCCGGCGTTGCCATGCCGGACGCTGATGAGATGATTGTGACCAGTGAATATCGCGGTCTTGCCATAGCTGATCCGGTCGCCGACCAGTTCGGCGGTCTGCGCGACGATGTATAGCTCGCCGTTGTAGACTTCGAGCTTGGGCGGGCAGAGCGGGTGCATCGCGTTATCGATTGCCAACGGATGGAGGTGATACGTCGCTTGCAGCGCGTCGAGTTCGGCGGCGGTGGGCTCGAGAAGCTCGATCCAGCAGAAGCCCGAGCGACCCTTATCCAGATCGACGTGCTCGTCGATCGCGATTTCCCGGATTCGCTTGCCTTCGTTGTAATAGTAGGCGGCGATGACGCTCATGCCGGTCTCGCAGGGATGTGCAGGCCACGCTGTACCGCAGGTCGAGCTAGTCCGCGTCCGAGCCATGCTTGGATGTTCGAATAGGTGCTGAGGCCAAGTATGTCGCCCGCAGCGTACGATTCAACCAGCGCATTTACCCAGCCGAGTGTCGCGATGTCCGCGATCGAATAATCGTCGACGATCCAGTCGCGGCCTTCTAGCTGGCGATTCAGGACTCCCAGAAGACGCTTGGATTCGTCGGCAAAGCGCTGTCGAGGCCGCTTGTCTTCATAGTCCCTACCGCCCGACCGCAGAAAAAAGCCAAGCTGACCGAAGATCGGCCCGATGGCCGACATCTGGAACAATACCCAGGTCAGAGTTTCGTAACGTTGGGCGGGTGCACTCGAAATTAGCTGGCCCGTCTTTTCGGCCAGGTAGAGGAGGATCGCACCGGATTCCCAGACGGCAATGGGGTTGCCGTTTGGCCCTGACGGATCGATGATCGCCGGTATGCGGCCGTTCGGGTTTAACGACACGAACGCCGGGTCCTTCGACTCGTTTTTTGAGATGTCGATCAGGTGGGGCTCGTAAGCCAAGCCAGTCTCCTCCAGCATGATCGAGATCTTGACGCCATTGGGCGTGGGAGCCGCGTAAAGTTGCAGGCGATCCGGATGAGATGCCGGCCAGCGCTGAGTGATCGGAAAGGACGAGAGGTCATGCATAATGCTGCGATCCTGGTGCTGCGAGGGCGGCGAACTGGAATTACCAACCTCATCAAGGCAGGGTTCGGTGACCGCATCGTTAAACGACGCGGCCATCAATAATTGCGAACCGGACCGGCGCGGCGGAATGGTAGTGAAGCCTATTCCGCTGCAGTCCTGGCTGCGGGCTGCACATCAGCAGCGTCTTGGCGCTTCGGAAGGACCCAGCCGACACGGGGGAAGTGACAGGTATAGCCGCCCGGCCGCTTCTCAAGATAATCCTGGTGCTCCGGTTCGGCCTCCCAGAAATCGCTGATCGGCTCGACCTCGGTGACCACTTTGCCCTTCCACAGACCGGAGGCATCCACATCGGCAATCGTCTCCTCTGCGACGCGCTTCTGCTCCTTGTCGACGTAATAGATGCCCGACCGGTAGGACAACCCACGATCATTGCCCTGGC
This sequence comes from Rhizobium sp. WYCCWR 11128, assembly GCF_013416305.1. Taxonomy (NCBI): domain Bacteria; kingdom Pseudomonadati; phylum Pseudomonadota; class Alphaproteobacteria; order Hyphomicrobiales; family Rhizobiaceae; genus Rhizobium; species Rhizobium sp. WYCCWR 11128. The sequence goes on along the minus strand of NZ_JACCEZ010000006.1, from coordinate 41,912 downwards.
GATTCAGCGTCGTCGGATCGTGGATCTGGAAGAAGTATTCCAGGATGTTCCGATAGCTCGTCACGGTCGGGTCGAAGACGATCTCGATCCCCTCGGCATGCGTGCCGTGATTGCGATAAGTGGCGTTCGGAACATCGCCTCCGGTGTAACCCACACGAGTCGAGACGATGCCGGGCTGCTTGCGGACTAGGTCCTGCATGCCCCAAAAGCATCCCCCTGCGAGAACAGCGCGCTGATGCATGTTAAGCCTCCTCTACCTGATTGAGATATTCGCCGTATCCCTCGCTTTCCATCTCATCGCGCGGGATGAAACGAAGGGAGGCTGAGTTGATGCAGTAGCGCAGACCGCCGCGGTCGGAAGGACCATCCGGGAACACGTGGCCGAGATGACTGTCGGCGTGTACCGACCTGACTTCCGTCCGGACCATGCCGTGCGCGCTGTCCCGGACCTCGTTGACGTTTGCCGGAACGATCGGCTTGGTAAAGCTGGGCCAGCCAGTACCCGAATCGAACTTGTCCGTCGAAGCGAACAGCGGCTCTCCGGATACTACGTCCACATAGATACCCGGTTCCTTGTTGTCATTGTACTTCCCGGTGAAGGGCCTTTCGGTGCCTGACTCTTGGGTAATCCGGCGTTGCTCGGGGGTCAGGCGGTCAACTGCTGTCTGTGACTTTTCAAACTTCATCATAGTCTCCAATAGTTATCTAGAGGGTCAGACGCACAGCGGTTTATTTTCTCAGTCATTGCATCGACTATCGCAGTACGCCTTAGATTTATCCAATACGCTGGGCGTATAGTTTCTATAGCGCCGAAGCTGTTCCCTTCGTGATTCAGTTCCACTCATATCGGGCTGCCAACTGCGCGATCTTCCGTATCTCGACCGTCGCCGTGGAACCGGATACCGTCGCGATCACGACTTCGCGCTCCAAGACAAATCCTTCGATCGGCCGAGTGGTGAGGCCGTGCGCCGTGGCGGATCGTTCTGGGAGAATGCATATGGCGTAGCCGTCGGCGACGACCCGTTGCACCCAGTCCTCGCGATCTGATCGAAAGCGGGGTTGCATGAGCAAGTCCCGTCGAACGAAGTGATCAATGATCTGATCGCGAAACTCGCATTTCAGGCGATCAACAAAAGGAAATTTGAGCAGGTCTTCGCAGCGGACGACGTCACTGGCTGCTAAAGGATGGTTTGCAGAACAGCCAAGTACGAAGCGCTCCCGAAAGAGAGGACGCACATCCAGCTTGCGTTCCAGTCTTGTTTCACGCGGCAGGATACACGCGTGGTATTTTCCTGACAGCACTTCCGATGTGTCCTCGTTCGACTGGAGCGAGTGCAGCTTGATTTCGATGGATGGCATCTCCGCTAACGCGCTCTCAAAAAACGCCGTAAACTGCTTTGGTCCGACGGAGGGCGCGACGGCGATATCCAGCACGCGGTGCCTCCCCATCGCCCAGTTCTCAGAGTGATTGCGGACGCTCTTCATCGCGACCACCATGCGCCGAAATTCTGCCTCGACGTCCTGGCCAAGGCCGGTAAGGCGGCTGTTCTTCCCATCGCGATAGATCAGTGGCCCGCCAAGTTCCTCCTCCAAGCGGCGGATGGCCCGGGTCAGACTTGGCTGTGACACACCACTCAAGCGAGCCGCCGCTGTGAAGTTCAGCGTCTCGGACAAGTTGATGAAATAGCTGATCTGATTGAGTTCCATTAGCTCTTCGACCCGTGCGCCTGACTGATGCTTCTTCGAGGGGTCACCTCATGAAGGCTGGCACAGAAGTATGCGCCACGCATATAAGCATGGTTTAGGGGCTTGTCTATATGCGCCGTGCATATAAATGATACCTTGAGATAACGATTACTAGAATCTGTGCGCGCCGCTCAGTTCCGACGAAGGTTCTGGAGCGCAACCACCAAACCGTTTGCTGAAGGTTCGACGGACATGGCAGAACAACATTTACGTTTGCTAGTGGAACTGGCGCTCAGCTTTCAGGGCACCTCGAACCGCCAGAGGGGACGCCGCGGGGCTGGGCGATTTTCGCCCACTGCTTCGCCTGCGGGAAAGACAATCGCGCCGCCGTTCACATCTCGCGCGCGCCGTCGTGTGCGGGCATCGGGGTGGTGAGGTTCGATTTCGCCGGAGCCGGGATCGGCGGTGGGACGGGCGTACCTTTGAGCATCGCATCGGACGTCGAGACCTTCGTGCTGCCGCAAAGGCGATCGCGGATATAGTGGCTGCATGGGCGAGCTGCTTTCTCCCACCGTTCACTACGGATCTTCCGCAGGTCGAGGTTGCCAAGGGCGTCGTCGCCACTGAAACTCTTGCGGGGACGTTCCGGCTCAATGTCCGCAGTGGCGAGCACACTCTCTTCGCCGATCAGCCAGCATCGATCGGGGGTCTTGGAACCGGCCTATCCCCTTACGAACTGGTATCTGCCGGCCTCGCAGCCTGCACTGTGTTGACGATGCGTCTCTACGCGGACCGCAGGACTTTCCGCTGGAACGGGCGAGCCCGACCGTGCAGCGCGAGCTCTCAGGCCTCAGTCAGATTGAGAATTCCATGGGGCTGGGTTGACCTTGGAGCAAACTGAGAAAGGCGAACGGACTATGAGCCAATCAGCTACTGAAAATAGCACGACTGCAACAGAGCGAGCGATTCTCGCAGGCGGCTGCTTTTGGGGCATGGAGGATTTGCTGCGCCGAGCGAAAGGAGTCGTATCAACACGTGTCGGTTTCATAGGCGGAGAGACGCTCGATCCCACCTATGCGAGACATTACGGCCATGCGGAAGCGGTGGAAGTGACCTTTGATCCATCCGTTCTCAGCTATCGCTCTCTCCTGGAGCTGTTCCTCCAGATCCACGACCCCACGACGTACGAGCAACAGGGCAGCGATGTTGGTCCGAGCTATAGATCGGCAATTTTTTATACCAACGAGCTGCAAAAGGAAGTCGCCCTGGCGACCATCGACGAGATCGAAGCATCAGGTCGCTGGCCTGACCAGGTCGTGTCGGAAATCAATCCGGAAGAACCGTTTTGGGAGGCGGAGCCAGAGCACCAAAAATACCTGGTGCGCTATCCTGGGGGATATAGCTGCCACTTCGCCCGCCCGACCTGGCGTTTGGAACGATCAGGTCGATGAGCTAGTCGTAGCCACCCTCTCGATTCGTGAGGGATGGGTTAGCAAGTGCCACGCGTCGCTACAGGCGGGACTACTGCAATGATGCCTGAGTCGATGATTGCTGGCCTTTGGGGTCTGTTGTCGGGCAGCGGACTACTGGTTGGAGCAATTAAAGCGGACGCGATTGCGGCGGTAAGGCGCGGCCGCTCATTGGCCTGACGAAGGTTGTGGGCTTACTTGCGCCTTATCTTATCGCTCAGCTTCGAGCGGCCGCAATTGCAAGCCTCCTACGCGTCGTCGTTCCTCTCTCCGTTTACATCTCGCTCATGTAATTCGGCATCGATGGGGCAGTTCGTGCAGCCCGCGTAGCAGCACAGGCGGCAGATGCGGTATGAATGCTCCAGGCTTTCCAACCGATTGCGCAGAACGCGTTCCGCGATGTCGCATAAGATTTTCAGTTCGTCCGGAGTAAGAATCGATAGCCCTTCGGCAATCACATGATCGCGCGAGACCAGCACCTCGTCGCTCGCGACCTTCCCGGCTGGAGTAAGATAGAGGGATCGCGTGCGCCCGTCTGTCGAATGCTCCCTACGCTCGATCAATCCCTCGGTCGCCAATCGATCTACCAGGCGAACGGTCCCTGCATGTGAAAGGCCCACACCGACCGCAAGCATACGGATCGAGAGCCCGGGCTTGTGCGCGAGCAACGCCAGCGCTGAGGCGGCGGGTCCAGCTTCCGGCGCCCGCGATGAACTAGCGCGAACGATGTCGTCGCTAACCATGAGTGCGAACGCTCCGAAAATATTGCGATCTCGAGGTCCATCCATTGCCACATCTATATGTGCGCGAAGCATAGACAGCAAGTCATACCCTGCTCCTCTTCATCGCGTGCGGATGAATAAAGCTCTGTTTTGAAGGGGTTTGAGAGGTTTCGACTGATCTGGCCCGCCCAAAAAAAGGATCCGGCCCATCAAGGCGGGGAACGGATCGATACCTTGCGGCTATAAAGCAGGCTTCTCTGCTTGGAATCACGGTAGGAATCACCGCGCGTCAGGGCCCCTATCCAAGCCGCGCAGGTGTAGATCAGCGAGATCTCAAACTTGCCTCCCGGTGTCACCCTTCGGCCGTGTCACCGGGCGCGATCACGACTGCATCAATCTCATTGAGGAACACCCGGGGCGAGACGCCCTATATGTGCGATCCGATTGCGTGAGACTCGAACTTCGCCTTCGCCCCAATGAAGCAGGTCGCTGCCTTTGAGACTGCGCAGGAGGCGCCCTGAGTAGAGCGCTTCAGTCGCGATCATCTGAAGCGCTGCTGTGCCCGGCCCCCGCGGCGCTGTTAGGATTGGCAGTGTATAGATGCCGCCTGCAAAGCCTATAGCGAGCATCACGAGATGGGTAATAATCAGGATGGCCCAACGGCGCACTGGTTACGCTAGCTCCAGTTCCTTCACGAGTTGGTCCGCGTCGAGATGGAAGTCCGAGAAAACGATGCGGCCGCCAGCGTCGATAACCGTGAACCAGGGCGTTCCCCGTGTGCGGTAGTCTTCCATGAAGATGGGAAGCGTCGCGCCGGCCGGTGGCTCGTCATGTCCGAAAGCGACAGGAAGCTCATATTTGAGCTGGTTCACGCGCAATTTCCCGAAGGTGTTCTCATGCGCTCCCTCAAAGACGGTCTGGATCACTGCAAACCCCACGCCCTTGGAGCTCAATGCACCATGCAATTTCCGCAAAGTCGGAAACCCATGCAAATGGCAGCCGTGGCACCAGTGTTGGAAGGCGAACAAGATCCTTGGGCCGATCCCGAGATCCGACAGTTTGAGCGGCGCGATGCTTCCTCCATCTTCGCCAATCCATTTCTTCACCCGCAGCTCAGGCGCTCGTTGTTCGGTCACCCTCATCTCATCCTTCAACCCCGATGCAGACGCTTGCTGGATGGCCGAGCGTCGCGACAGCAGGCGAACTTCCGACCTTGTTTGCGCCCTGTATTTTGAAGTCTTGACCGATCAGATCGGCATTCCTTCCGAACTACTCAGGATTTAAAGGTCTCGCGTGTTAGACTATGAAGGTATGCGCGTAGCATTTCCAATAGCGGCGCGACATAGTTTCCATACCTCGCCGCCGTCAGTCCGATCGCAGTAATGATCTCAGTTTGCACAGGCATGTCGACCTCTCGGCAGTAGCGTTGGTAGGGGCGATATCGCCCCCCGATCTTACGGCAAGCGACAGCGTCCGCTTGAAATTCGCCGGCATGGATGCTGATGTGAAGCTATCAAAACTATAGCCACAAGGTATTGGGAAATCATGCTAGCCTGGCGCTATAGTCACCACACAATAATCACGACCTAAAGTGGTCCAACACATTTCCATACTGATAGAGCATCCGGCATTTTGATTTTCAGTCAATTAGCCCGTTCGGCGGTTGTGCGTGCAAAGGTCTTGTACAGAATTCTGAAATGAAGCCGGCTCCACTCTGTCGCGACGAGCAAGGGGGTTCGCTATGCTCACAAAAGGTTTCACCGGCCGCGGTTCAGGCGGCGACCAGTCCGATCGAATTCCGAAAGGTCAGCATCTCGTGGAGAATTTCCCTGTTCTGACAGCCGGGCCAACGCCAAACGTGGAGCCCTCGGATTGGAAATTCACAGTCAAAATCGGTCCTAAGCCCGTCAAAGTGTGGAATTGGGCGGAGTTTAACAGGCTTCCGAAGACCAAGGTCACCAGAGACATTCACTGCGTCACCTCCTGGTCCAAGTTGGATACCGTTTGGGAGGGAGTACTCATCGAAGACATCCTTGCAGATGCAGGACTCGATCGGCCCACCGATTTCGTCTTGGCGCACTGCTACGATAATTATTCGACAAACGTCCCGCTGGCGGACCTGCTCTCCGGTAAGGCGATGGTCGCCCTCAACTATGCGGGCAAGCCGCTTCCGCGCGATCATGGAGGGCCGGCGCGTCTTCTGGTTCCGCACCTTTACTTCTGGAAGTCCGCCAAGTGGGTGAATGGGCTGCAATTCACAACGCGTGACGAGGCCGGCTTTTGGGAGCTGCGCGGCTATCACATTTACGGCGATCCGTGGCGCGAGCAACGATACACCCATGACTGAAAGCGGCGCGCAAATCGCGTGGCAGTCATGCGTGATCGACGAAATCGTCCAACAAACCCCGAGTATTAAAAGCTTCTTCCTTCGGTTGAGCAAACCGTTTGCGCACATCGCAGGTCAGCACGTTGATGTCCGGCTGACCGCGCCTGATGGCTACAGTGCGATGCGCAGTTACTCGATCGCTTCCTCGGCAATCTCGTCACCGACCATCGAGCTCGCTATCGAGCGCCTGCCGGATGGCGAGGTTTCGCAGTTCTTTCACGACGTCGCGACGATCGGCGACGAAATCGAGCTGCGTGGTCCGCTCGGCGGCCATTTCCTATGGCCTGAACCTGCCATAGACCCAGTGCTGTTGATCGGGGCAGGCTCTGGCCTCGTGCCGTTGATGGCAATGATCCGGCAGCGCCGCGCAGTGGCCCAGGCAGTGCCGACAGCGCTGCTCCTGTCCGCGCGAACCGCTGAGGACGTTCTGTTTTCAGAAGAGCTTCATTCCATCGAAATCAGCGATCCGGCGTTCGTCCTGGCACTGGCGATCACGCGCGAGCAACCGATTCGCGCATCAGACTTTGCGCGACGGATCGACGGCATGATGATCCAGGAAACTCTAGCGCGGCTTCATAGAAAGCCTACGCACGTATTTGTTTGCGGGTCCAACGGTTTCGTCAACATAGCGACCGAAGGCGCGCTGCTGGCCGGCGTGGACCCCTCCATTATCAAAACCGAGCGCTACGGTGGCTAGCGGCATGTTCTACCAGCATGACGGCGCGCTTCGCAGTTGGATCAATACGGATGGAATAAGATGGAGGATGCCGAGTTCGACGCAGCTTTCGAAAAGCTTCCGGAGGGATACAGCGAAGGCGCTTACGACGGCCGGCGTTTCGGCTTGATCGTTCGGCGATCCGAGGACGGACGTCGCAACAGTATGTTCGCCAGGGAGTTGGCCGGGACCGACATTATCAGCTTCAACCTGTATCGCGTTACATCAGGTAAAACATCGCTCAAGCCGTGCGAGATGTCTGCCGAAAAGGTCGTGGCATTCGTGCTGGATTTCCGAGCGGACTTATGACTGGCAGAAGGATGTCGCGGGAGAACGCTTCGCCTGCGATGCCCACCCTACCACTACGCATGTCGCTCAAAGGTATCGAAACTATAGCCGCTGATCATTGGACTTCGGCTGGCGATGAATTCATCTTCTATCCATCGCCATCCGTGGGGAGATCGGTGCTGGCTACCGTGTAAGTCATGATTGAGAAAGTCTCGCCGATGACGAAAACCAGGGCTGCCGGCGTTCCGACACCTTCTGATCTCGACCAAAGTGCGGCGATGACCGTCGCTGAGGCTCTCAAGATCATCCTGTCGAACAGCTATGCGATCTATATTAAGACAAAAATTTCCATTGGCACGTCTCTGGACCCTACTTTAGGGACTATCACCTGCTCTTCGACGAGCAGGCCACAGAGATCCTCGCCGCCACCGATGCGATCGCCGAGCGCGCCCGAAAGACGGGCAACACAACTATTCGATCGATCGGCGATATCGCGCGCCACCAGACCATCAAGGATAATGAGGCTGAGTTCGTGACGCCGCAGGACATGCTTGGCGAGCTCCGCGCAGACAATCTCCATATGGTTGAAACGCTTCGCCGCGCCAAGGAAGTTGCGGACGAGGCGAAGGATAATGCGACGTCCGGCCTGATCGATACCTGGACGGACGAGGCGGAACGCCGTGCGTGCTTCCTCTTCGAAATCAGCCGCTAGGTATGCGCCTGGCAACCCACGTTAGGAATTACACCTAGGCGTGGAAAATCGGCCATGTCCGCCGTGCCCCCGTCGGATACGCCTGGGTCGCTCTCAACTACACCAACCGCGGTCTTGGGGAGAGGTAGGCCGAACTTTCGGCCTTCCATCAGCCAGACCCTGGATCGTAACAGCGCAAGAGGACCAATCCATGTCTGTAAACAGTTTCACTTCACATTCCATAACCAAAGAGGCCGCGGCGCGCCTCATCGCCCTGACGATAGCCGCATCCGAGCGCGTCGGCTTCGAGCCTGTCGTTGCAGTCGTTGATGCCTCAGGCAACCTCAAAGCGTTCGAAAGGAGCGACCGCAGTTCGTATCTCGCCGTCAATATCGCCATCGATAAGGCGTATACTGCGGCTTCTTTCGGCCTATCGACCGCCCAGTGGGTCGATCTCCTGGAAGACCGCGGCGCTTCAAACCTCAGGCACGTTCCCCGCGTCATGGCGGCGGCTGGCGGTTTTCCGATCATGGAAGACGGCGCGATCATCGGCGGGATTGGCATCTCCGGCGGAAGCTGGGCGCAAGACCAGGAAGCGGGCGAGGAAGCACTCACCAATTTCGCCAAGTGACATCTGAAAACAAGAAATGGAGACATCCATGAAAGCCGTCGGATACAAGACCCCATCGCCGATCTCAGCTCCAGAATCGCTGATCGACATCGAGCTGCCGAAGCCGACACCTGAAGGACGCGACATTCTTGTCGAAGTAAAAGCGGTCTCGGTTAACCCGGTCGACTACAAGGTCCGCGGCAGCACGCCGCCCGCTGATGGCGTCGAATGGAAAGTGATCGGCTGGGATGCCGCGGGCGTCGTCAGCGCAGTCGGGTCGGAGGTCACGAGCTTCAAGCCCGGCGATGAAGTCTGGTATGCAGGTTCCATTACTCGGCCAGGCGCGAATGCCGAATTCCATCTTGTCGATGAACGTATCGTTGGCAAGAAGCCTTCGAAGCTCGGATGGGCCGATGCCGCTGCACTTCCCCTGACAACGCTAACGGCATGGGAAGCTTTTTTCGACCGTCTCGACGTAAAGAAGACCGTACCCGGTGCCGCTCCCGCCATTTTGATCATCGGTGGAGCAGGGGGGGGTCGGCTCCATTGCCGTCCAGATCGCCCGTCAGTTCACCGACCTGACGGTCATCGCGACAGCCTCGCGTCCTGAGACCCAGGAATTCGTGAAGTCGCTCGGTGCGCATCATGTCGTCGATCATTCAAAACCGCTTGCCGGTGAGATCGCCGCACTTGGGATCGGCGCTCCCGCCTTCGTGTTCTCGACGACTCAGACCGCGAAGCATGTCGACGACATCGCCGAACTGATCGCGCCGCAGGGTCGCTTCTGCTTTATCGACGATCCCTCGGGGTTCGAAATCATGAAATTCAAGCGCAAGGCGGTCTCGGTCCACCACGAACTGATGTTCACGCGCTCCATCTTCGGGACGCCTGATATGGAAGAGCAGGGGAAGATCCTCAATCAGGTCGCCATCGCCGTCGACGACGGGCGCGTCCGCTCGACGGCAACCCAGAGGCTCGGCGCGATCAATGCGGAGAACCTGAAGAAGGCGCACGCTCAAATCGAAAGCGGATCGACCATCGGCAAGGTCGTGCTCGAGGACTTCGCCTGATCGAAAGAGGGCGGTCCCAAAGCCGGACCGCCCATCCGTCATCAAAGGGCCGCGCCGATGGTCGGAACTTGAGGCGATGTCATAAATGCTTTGTCCAAGCCCTCAGGAAGGAACCGCAATGTCAGCCTACGTCGTCTTCATAAAAGAAGAAGTCACGGACCAGTCAGAACTCGATGCCTACTCTCAGAAGGTTGGAAGCAGCTTCGAGGGACGTGATCTGAAGTTCCTTGCGACCTACGGAGCGCTTGAGACGCTGGAAGGGGAGCCGATTCAGGGGGCAGTCATCCTGGAATTTCCCGACATGGAGGCAGCTCGCACCTGGTATGGAAGTGCCGAATATCAAGCGGCAGCCGCACACCGCTTCCGGGGTGCGAAATACCGCGGATTCATACTCGAAAGCCGTGAGCCATAGGGCACCGAGATTGGCGTCTCCGGCCGTAACTTGTCTTGCCTGCTTTAGTTGACGGGCCGCAATTCTACCGAACACGGATTATCGTTGCAGACTGACAATATGACGAAAATCGATTCAATTCCAAATGATCGGGAAGTGATCATGATGCTTCGGCTGAAGTTCGAAAGGGAAGGAACAAATGTTCTGGATACATTCAAACATGCAGTAGCGCGTGACGCAGGAAATGGCACGGGACTCCCTCGAAGCGGAGAGTATTAGGTAACCACGAAACGGGCATCTACGTCGATATGTCCGGCCCAATCGGAAGCTGCCGCGTCGCGCAAACCCTCATAGGACGTCAAACCCACGTCTCATTGAATCAAGCCTTCGCGGTTGCCGAGGCGTTTGGCGGGATCTCAACAGAGAGGAATCTTCGTATCATGGAATCTTATCGCAACATCATTATCGGGTCGGGCTACGCCGGCAAAGCAATGGCTTGGCACCGCGCCCAACAAGGCGAGTCGACTATTTGCATCGAGCGCAGCCATCTCGGAGGAGCCTGCCCCAATATCGCCTGCTTGCCCACCAAAAACATCATCCGCAGTGCCAAGGCAGCGGCCTTCGTCCGGAAAGCCGCGAATTTCGGCATCTCGGTAGGAGAGATCTCCGTTCACATCACGAAGGTCGTTAAACGCAAGTCCGACATGGTCGAAGACATCGGCAAGCATCTCGCCGAAGTCTTTAAAGACAGTGGGGCCGAGGTCGCCTACGGCGAGGCTGCATTCGTTGGCCCGATGACGATCCAAATCAGTCTCAAAGCTGGCGGCTCGCGCATTCTCCAGGGCGAGCGCATCTTCATCGCAACCGGCACCAAGGCAAATATCCCCGATATTCCTGGGCTTCGGGAAAGCGATCCACTCACTCACGTCGAAGCCCTCGATATCGCCAAGCTGCCCGAGCATCTAGTCATCCTCGGCGGCGGCTATGTCGGTTTGGAACTGGCCGAGACGTTCCGCCGTTTCGGCAGCAGGGTGACACTCATCAATCGCGACCACCGCCTTCTCAAGAACGAAGACCCTGATGTTTCTGAAGCGATGGAGGAGCTGATGAAAGACGAAGGCGTCGAGATTCTCAACGACGCCAGAATCACCCGCGTCGAGGGAACGTCCGGGAAATCACTCTCGGTTCACATCACGCGTCATGGGATGACCGAAACTTTGGCCGCGACTGACCTGCTTGTGGCAGCCGGGCGAATTCCTAACACCGTCAGCCTCGCGCCCGACGTGGGCGGAATCGCCGTCGATGCTCAACGATTCATCAAGGTAAACGACCGCCTTGAAACCAATATACCCAATGTCTGGGCCATGGGGGAAGTTGCGGGCAGTCCCCAGTTCACCCACGTCGCGAGCGACGACTTCTCAATCGTGCGCGACAATCTCGCTGGGGGCAATCGTAGCACGAAGGGAAGGCTCGTCCCGGCCGTCCTTTTCACTGACCCCGAATTAGCCCGGGTCGGGCTCAACGAATTGGAAGCTAAGGCCCGAGGGATTAAATACCGGATAGCCCATACGCCTATGGCTGCGGTACTTCGGATGATAACCATCTCCGAAACACGTGGATTTGCCAAGGCTCTGATCGGCGAAGACGACCGCATCCTCGGCCTCACTGTCTTCGGCGCCGAGGCTTCTGAAATGCTGGCTGCCGTCCAGACGGCGATGCTGGCAGGAGTGCCCTACAGCATCTTCTTGAACTCCATCCTCCCCCATCCGACGGCAATGGAGGGGCTCGCCGTCCTTTTCGCCAACGTCCCCCCCAAAGCGTAGCTGCACACCAACGAACCGGGCGAAGGCTGCCGGTCTACCTCACCGACATAACGCGAGCCGCAGGCTAGAGCGGAATGACTTTAGGCGGAATCGGAATTTGGATTCACGCGGTGACAACTCTTGGGTCGTTGGGCAGAAGCGTGCAAAATAGGAAGGGCATACTAGCTGTAGCGGGAGCCGCGAAAGCCGTTCGCCTCCCGCAAGACCGGTTAAAAGGGTTGCCGCAGGAGGTTAGCATAGCGACGGCCATGCCGGAAACCGGGATCGACAGCCCCCGGCGCGCGGGTCCTATCCGACACCAGTGATCGCCGCCGTGCCGCTTCTGGGGCGCCAAATATGAACGCCTTGAAGGGATATGGACCAACGACCTGTTATGCCATTGTCTGTCCGCCCTCACAGTTTCAATTGCCAGACGCCGGCCTCGGCGACGGCGCCGGTGAGCGTTGCCGAACGTGCGGCGGCAAAGCCCGGAATGCGTTTGGACCCCGTCCAGCGGCCGTTGTCCGCGAAGACCTCGATGGAGCCGGCATCGAGGAAGATGCGCAGGCTGGACGGTTTCGCGCCGGTGGCGACGTAACGTGGCGGCGTCACACCGGTGCGAGCGTCGAAGACAATCGCCAGACCATCGGCATCGAGTTTCACGCCTAGATCGACATCAGGATGATCGAAGGTGAGATCGAAGGCGGCGCCCGGCGCGGTGAGATCAAGGACGATCTCGACGGCGCCGGTGCCGAGCGGCACGGTCTTGCCAGCGGCAAGCGCGGTGTCATCAAGCAACTGATGGCGCAGGCTTTCGACGGCGGCGACCGGCGGGGTCAGCACGGTGTCGCCGTCGAGAAGCACCCGGCGCGGCAGGGTCATGGTCGTCGGGAAATCGTCCTTCTTGGAAAAATCCGTCCAGTTGGCGAGCCAGGCGATGCCGACCGGCTCGTCGCTGTCGACGAAGGCCTGGAAGGCATAGGCATCCGAACCGAAATCCAACTCCTGCACGAACTCCGCGGTGAAGGTGCGGCCATCAAAACCGCCGACGGTGACGGAGGTGAGGTTGCGGCGGCCGGTGGCCGGGTCGCGGCTGGTGAGCAGACCGAAGATCAGCGCCCAGCGGGATTCTGCGTTTGTGCCGGAAAGCGGCACCATGCAGGGGCATTCCGCCGCCGTCATGCCGAAACCGTCCTCGCGATGGATGATGCCGAGGAAGGTCCAGCCATCGGCGCCTTGCGCGTCTGCGGTTTCATAGAGCAGTACGACGCCGCCCTGCCTGTCGCGGCTGCCGAGCAGCATCTTCCAGCGGCCGTCCGGGCCTTTGAAGACATAGGGGTCGCGGAAATCGGTGGTGAGGTTCAAGCCTTCCGGGCGCCGCGGCATCACGGTATCCGACGGGCCGGCGACGATGCCGTCGCGGCTGACGGCGGAGAGCTGGATTTGCTCTTCCGGTTGCCGGTCACGCACATGCTCGGTGTAGAAGACGCGGATTTCCTCGCTTTCCGGGCCGGTGCCGGGGATCGCCGAGCCGGAGAAGGCGCCGCCGCGGCCATCGTCCTTTTCCGACAGATGCGCCGCCGGGAAGAGGAACATGGGCAGATGTGTCCAGTGGACGAAATCCTTCGAGACGGCATGGCCCCAGTGCATAGTGTTCCAGCGCGGCTCATGAGGATAGTGCTGGTAGAAGAGGTGAGCGTTTCCGCCGAACCGTCCAAAACCGTTCGGATCGTTCATCCAGCCGAAGGGCGGGCGGAAGTGGTAGCTGTCGGGCACGTCGGGGGCGGCGGTGCGGGCATCGCTGTGCAGGACGCGGATGCCCTCCTTCATCACGGTTTCCGGCCGGAAGGCATAAGCGACGGAGAGCGCTGTGGTTGTCGCATCATAGGACAGCGTCGCACGACCGCCTTTCGCCAGCGTCACAGCGAAGAACTCAAATTCCCCCGTGCGGCGGGTCGAGGGCTCGCCGATGTCGTTGCCATCAACAGCGACGAAGAGCTTCGCCTCGCCGCCGGCATGGCGCGCCTTCAGCCAGAGATGCAGCACAGTGCCTTCGGGGAGCTCCGCTTCGATGGGTTCAGATGCTGACGTTTCGGACTTTGCCTGCAGAGACATAATCAACCTTTCACGGCGGAGCCGACGAATGAACTGACGAACCAGCGCTGGAAAGCCAGATAGAGAATGAGGACGGGGATCATCATCAGCACCGAGGCGGCCATGGCGCGGTCCCAGTAGATGCTGTCCTGTCCGAAGAAGGTGGCGATGGCGACGGCAATCGGCCGAGCATAGTCGGTCTGGGTGACCAGCGTCGGCCAGAGATACTGGTTCCAGCTTTCAATGCCCATGAGGATCGAGACCGTGGCGAGCGCCGGCAGGCTGAGCGGCATGTAGATCGACCGGTAGATGCGGAAGACCGATGCGCCATCCATTTCCGCCGCTTCATAGAGTTCCTTCGGCAGCTGCGCGAAGAACTGGTAGAAGAGGAAGACATAGAGCGGGCTTGCCACCCAGGGCAGGATCTGCACCGCGAAGGTATCCGTCAGCCCCGCCCGCGACATCATGACGACGAGCGGCATGATGATGCTTTCCTGCGGGATGACATAGAGCGCGACGATCAGCGCCAAGAGCGCCGCCTTGCCGCGCAGCGAGCCCCAGGCGAGAACGAAGCCCGCCATGGAATTGACGACCAGTCCCGAGACGACTGTGGCGACGAGGATCACCAGCGAATTGAAGAGATATCGGCCATAGGCCAGCTCGCCGGAGAAATGGGCGATCTCCTTGTAGTTCGACAGCGTCGGGTCGCTGACCCAGAAGGCGCGGAAGCTGCCCATGTCGGCGAGAATGCGGAAGCGGTCGTCCTTCAGGCTGGCGATCAGCAGCATAAACAGCGGCGAGATCATCACCAGCGCGATGACCAGGATGCAGAGGCTCTGCACGATGCGCAGGCTTCTCTTGCCGTTGCCCCTTGCGATTGCCAGCGGGACGGGCTGGGTCAAAGCGAGATCAGACATCGAAGCGCCTCAGGAGTTTGCGTTGCAGGAGCGCGATCAGAAGAACGATGACGAAGAGGATGACGGACACGGCCGATGCGTAGCCGAGTTTCTGCTCCTCGAAGCCGGCGCGCACCATATAGTGGACAACGGTTTCGGTGCTTTCGTTCGGGCCGCCCTGGGTGAGGATCGCCACCTGCGTATAGAGCTTGAAGGCCTGGATCGTGGTGATGACCAGCACGAAGACATGGGTCGGGCGAAGGCCGGGCATGGTGACGTGCCAGAAGCGGCGCAGCGCGCTTGCCCCGTCGATGCGGGCGGCATCGTATAGTTCTTCGGGAATGCCCTGCAGGCCGGCGAGATAGATGATCATCTGAAAGCCATAGGCCTGCCAGGCTGAAAGCAACACGATGGAGAACATCGCCCAGTTGGGGTCGCCGAGCCAGTCGATCGGCTGAATCGTGCCGCCGGAAAGGAAACCGACGATCTGGTTGAGCGGGCCGCTCGGGTACTGGAAAAGCGTGCCCCAGATGACGCAGACCACCACCATGGAGGTGATCGCCGGCAGGAAGAACAGGCCGCGCAGCAGGTTTTGCATCGGCAGCTTCTGATGCAAGAGTAGCGCGGTCAGGAAGGCGAGGCCGCACTGCAGCGGCAGCACCCAGACGGTGAAGCGCGTGACGTTCCACAGCGAGGTCCAGAACAGCGGATCGGTGAAGACGCGCTCGAAATTCAGGAGGCCGACGAAGCGCACCGGCGTCGGGCGCGGCACGAGCGGCTGGTTGGTCATCGCCGTCCAGAAGGACAAGAGGAACGGCGTGATCAGGAATATCGCCATAAGCAGAAAGGCAGGCGCGATCATCGCCATTTCCTGCCAGAGCCGCTGGTTGTCGCGGCGTTTCGCCGGACGTCGCAAAGCGGGCGTGGAGGTCTGTTGCAAAGTCATTGTTTCCTCCTCATCGGTCATCCTCCCGAGATAGTCCAGGGCCGGCCGGAGAGCCGGCCCCGTCAAACCCCTTACTGCTGCTCGTCGAAGGGCGGGTAGCCGGCGTTGTCCTCGATATCCTCGTCGATCTTCTTGGCGGCGGCCGTCAGCGCTTCCTGCGCGTCACCACCGTTGAAGATCTTGTCGACGGCCTGCATGAAGGCCGAGGTGATCGTCGGATAGGCCGGGTGCGGCGGACGGGCGATCGCGGTCTTGGAAGCCTGCTCAAAGGCGACGGCGAGCGGACCGCCTTCCGCATAGAGCGGGGATTCGGCGGCGAAGCTCTTCAGGCCCGGATAGGCGGACTGGGTCTTGGCGTACTCTCTGTATTCCTTGTCCTTCAGCAGGAAGCTCAGGAACTTGCCGGCGATCTCAGGGTTTTCCGAGGTCGCGGAAATGCCCCAGATCCAGGTTCCGTTCGGGCTCACGCCCTTGTCGCCGATCTTCGGCAGCGGCATGACGACGATATTGTCCTTCATCGCTGCCGATGCCTCCGCGTAGAACCAGTGGCCGCCCATGGCGAGCGCGGCCGGCTGTCCTTCGGCGTAGAACTGGTTGGTGCCCGACGAAGTCGGTACGACCCAGCCCTTCTTCACCCAGTCCTGCATCATCGTCAGCGCCTTGACGCAGGCCTCGCCATCGAGCGTGCCGCTGGCCTTCCAAGTCTTGCGGTCGATCAGGTCGCAGCCGGCGCTTTCGAGCAGGGGGCCGTAGGCATAGGTGATCCACTCGGTCTTGATGCCGTAACCTCGGAAGGTGTCGATCGGCCACTTCACGCCTTCGAGCTTGGAAAGCTTTTCGAGATAGCCTTCGAATTCCTCGCGGGTCCAGGCACCATCGACCGATTTCGGAATGCGGGCGCCAATGGCTTCAAGATATTTCTTATTGCCGTAGAGCACGACCGAGGAGTCGGTGAGGCCGATCGCATAGAGGTCCTTGTCGATCGGATAGGTGCCCTGGGCGATATTCGAATCCGTCATGTCATCGAGCAGGTCCTTGTCAATGAGCGGCTTGATGGGCTGTAGATAGCCGGACCAGACATAATTGGCGAGGAACGGAGCATCGAGTTCCATGATATCGGGCAGTTGCTTGGCCATGACGGCGGCGCTGAACTTTTCGTTATAGGCATCGTGCGGCGCGTAGATCATCTCGATGTCGACATCGGGATTGGCGGCCTCGAAGCGGGAGGCAACGTCGCCATAGGCCTTCACCCAGCCGGGATCGCCCTGGTGCATGACGTGGATGACGGTGTTCGCCTCGGCGAAACCGGCGGTCGCGACCAGGGCAGCGGACGCTAGGAGTGCGGAAAGTAAACGATTACCCATTAAAATCCTCATTTCGTATTCTCCTCCTGTTTGGCACTATTCGATGTTCAGACGGATGCCCGTTCGACCAGATGGAACGGCAGTTTATGCAGATGCGGCGGTTCGGGCTGCTCGGCCAGGAGGATCTCCATGGCAAGGCGGCCCATGGCGCGGTGCGGCAGGGCCATCGTCGTCAATGGCGGGTCCAGCCGCGAGGCCAGCTCGACCTGGTTGTCGAAGCTTGCCACCGCGATATCATCCGGAATGCGAAGGCCGGCACGGGCAAGCGCCGCATAGACTTCCATCGCCACGCGGTCATTGCCGCACAAGATGGCGTCAGGCCGTTGACCGGATTTCAGAAGCGCCTCCACATGAGAGGCAACAAGGCTTGGCGCGCGGTCGCTATAGACGCTGCGGCGCACCGCCGGCAGAACGCCGATGGGGTCGATGCCCCCCTCCTCAAGCGCCGCACGAAACCCCGTCTCGCGTAGCGTGCCGGCGAGAATGCCCGGCAGGTTGATGAAGGCGATGCGGCGGCGGCCGGCGACGAGGAGATAACGCACGATCTCCCGCGCGCCGCCCTCTTCGTCCGGCACCAGCGCGGTGACGCGGCCGGCAGCCTCGCGGCAGTTGATCATGACGCCGACGGCGCCCGCCAACCTGTCCGGCAGGGCGACATCCTTGTGGTACATGGCGGCATAAGCAACGGCGCGCGGCCGGAACTGCTGCACCTCGTCGAGCACCGAGCCGATAGACTGGCCGCTGCGGTGGTTGACCGCAAAGACCGCCATGCCGGCGCTGCGGGCCGCCCCGTCGAGGCCACGCACGATCTCGGTGGCGAAGGGCGACGTGATGAGGCCGTCGGAGACGACTCCGACCAGCGGCAGCCAGCCCTGACGCACGCCACGCGCCGCAAGGTTGGTCACGTAGCCGAGTTCTTCCGCAATGGCTTTGACCTTCTGGCGCGTATCGTCCGACATGCGGGCGGAGCCGCCGTGCAATGCGCCGGAAACCGTCTTTACCGAGACGCCCGCACGTTCCGCGATGTCAGAAAGAGATGCTGCCACGATCCTCACCATCCTCCTTGGGTGATCGATTACCCAATAGTCGTGGCGGACGCGTTTTGTCAAGCGGCTTTTTACGCGCACTGCTCAGCGTTCCGAACACCTATCTGTCAATCGGCGCACAAACTGCCCCCTATCGGCGCGCAATCTTTACCCCCTGTAGACGATCAGCGCTTGGCCTGCCCGGCGCTGGTCGGGGTTGCCTCTGCTGCCGAAATGACCGCCGATCCGAGCGGAGTTACAAGTGACGTTTGGCCGGTACGACGCGCCGTCCGGTAAATGATGGCTCTAGTGGAGCGTGCCGCTGATCACCATTTTTGACACGAATGCGGAAAGAAGCTGGCTATCGAAATGGCCCGGCGAATTCATCATCATGTTGATCGCCTCCGCTTGCGAGAAGGCGCGCTTATACGGCCTGATTGTGGTCAGCGCTTCGTAAACGTCACAAATCGCCGCAAGCCGGGCGACGTAAGGGATCTTCTTTCCGGCGAGCCGGCCAGGATAGCCCGAGCCATCGAACTTTTCATGGTGGTAGCGACAAATGTCGAGCACCGGCTTCGGGACATGCGCGACATGGGAAACCAGCTCATATCCCCGCTGAGGATGCCCGCGGACAAGATCCATTTCCTCGGCCGTCAGTTTACCGGGTTTCGTCAAAATTTCGTCCGGGAGCGCCATTTTTCCAAGATCGTGAACCAGTCCGCCGAGTCCCAATACCCGCACATCCTCTTCTCCATGACCGAGGCTGCGCCCTAGGGTGATCATCAACGCGCTTACCGCCAGCGAGTGGAGGAACGTCAGCTCATCTTTTTCCTTCAGCTTTGCGACTGCGATCAGCGCGCCGGCGTTGTCGAAGGCTGCCGACATGATCCGCTCCACAGCTGCGCTTGCCGCATCACTGGCGAAAGAAGCTTTGATCCTGGCGTGGGCAAGCATTTGGCGGATCTGCGGTCTTGTATCCTCGACGCATTCCCTCGCCTGCTTGATATCCTTCGCCGAAAACACGGCACGAAGCTGGGTGTCAAACGCAGCCCGGTCGATGTCCTGTGCCCCGCCCGGATCGACATCCGCGCCTTTTCCGACGTCGATAACAACAGTCATCAGGCGGTTTGCCATCAAACTCTCGACCTGACCGGCGGCCGAGATCAGGAACGGCTTGAACCGGCGTGTCCTGTCTTCTCCCTCAATCTCGACGTCCTCGACATACATTCCTACCCGCAATTGGCTGACATGTATCCGTTTTCGCATCTCTGATCCGTTCAAAATAATCTTGGTACTCAAGCGTTGTCTCAGGTATCCGGGGCTGGCCCGAGCGCGAAAACCTCGCTCAGGCTATAGGGCTCCGGCACGGGTCTTGTCTTGGTTGAGCCGTTGTCCATGCTGCTCTAAAATGGCCGCGGCAACCGTTCGATCGACTGCTTTCGAAAACAGATAGCCCTGTCCGAGCTTGCAGCCGAGCTGGCTCAATTGAACAGCTTGGGGTTCTGTTTCAATCCCTTCTGCGACGACCCGGATCCCCAGCTTGTGAGCTATTCCGATCAGGCCCTCAACGATGAAGGTCCCAGCGTCGCCCGGCACCATGCGGTCGATGAAGGACTTGTCGATCTTGATGATGTCGACCGGCACCGTCAGCAGATGGGTCAAAGACGCGTAGCCCGTGCCGAAGTCGTCGAGGGCAACCCGCAAGCCCTTGGACCGAAGAGCCTTTATCTCGTCCGCTACGACATAGTCCCGTTGTCCGAGATAAACCGATTCCGTCACTTCGAGGATGATGTGCTTGAGAGGAACCTCCGCGTCCCCGAAAATTCGGCACAGCCTGTCTTGCAGATTGCCGCCACGAAAATCTGCGGCGGACAGGTTGATGCCGACATGTTGGAGAGGAAGGCCCCGGGCGAGCCAGCTGCGGATGTCTTTCGCAACCCTCAGCAACATCCGTTGGGTCAGCTCAGCAGCAATATGCGCGTCTTTCGTCGCCTCATGGAAATGCGCTGCTGCTATGATTTGGCCGGAAGGGGTGGTCATTCGACACAAGGCTTCGAAACCAACAATTTCCCGCGTATCCAGGCGCAAGATCGGTTGGTAATGCGCGTCGATCCGATCGTCTTTTAGGGCGATGCCCACGTCCCGAACCGCCCTGAAGCGTCTGGTGAGGGCGGTGCCCAGGCCGGGATAGTGTTGCACGTACCGGCCACGGTTGTGTTCCTTCGCATGATAGAGCGCCACATCGGCGTTCTGGCGGGTCTGATCGGGGTTTGTTTCGGTCTCTGCCAACGCGCCGCCAATCGTCGCGGCGGGAAAGACGACATGGCCGTCGCACGTTGAAGGAGAGGACAGTGCTTCGAGGATGGCGGATGCCCTCGCATTCAGATCAAGGTCTTTGTCGTCCGATACAATGACAGCAAACTCATCTCCACCAAGCCTGAACGTGTTTTTGGCGCCTGTTGTCGCGGAGATCCGGTCTGCAACCACTTGAATCAATGCGTCGCCGGCTGCGTGCCCGAACGTGTCGTTCACCAGTTTCAAGTTGTCGATGTCCACCAGCAAGATGCCCCAGGCGCGCCGGGATCGAGGCAGATCTTCGGCGAGAAGCTGGTTGAAACGAGCACGATTCGACAGTCCCGTCATAGCGTCGCTGTATGTCAGTCGCTGACGTTCCATCACCCGTTCTTCGCGATCGATGGCGATTGTGCAAAGATGGACACAAGCCTCGACGAGGTCCCGTTCGACGGCCTTCGGAGCGCCGTGTTCTCGATAATAGAAGGCGAAGGTGCCGATCACCCGCTCGCCGCTCTTGATCGGGCTGGACCAGCAAGCCCGCAACCCTAGCGGAAGAACCAGAGACTTGAAGTCCTGCCAACGAGGATCGGTCTCGATATCGGTGACAACGACCGCTTCTCCAGAATAGGCAGCGGCACCACAGGAGCCCGCAAGAGGTCCGGCTTCAAGATTGTCGACAGCCGCTGAATAGTCAGGCGGAAGGGAGGGTCCAGCAAGTGTGTGAAGACGGCTCCCGTCGAACGTCAGCACCGAAGCGGTGATCCCAGGAACGACGGCCTCGACCCTGAGGCAAAGTTGCTCGATCGTTGTTGCCAGCGGTTCCCCTTTGGCAATCATTTCCAGAATGGCATTCTGCAACTCAAGGATCATGACGTCACTTCCCGGAAGGAGACCCTCCGTACCAAACCGACTTTCAAATCAGGTTACGCCGTTGATTAGATTTTGATCGAATGAACGCACTCGCGAGCCATCAGCGACCCAGCCCCCAAGCGGGGTAGAAGGTCCAGACCGGTCGATCGGCTCACGGAGGCCTTGAACGATCGATCGTGGGACTCATCTCCTTTGCTCGTGGAACAGACGTTCCGGGCTGTGAACGGGTGTGATGCCCGAGTGGGCGCATGCCCGGGGCGCCTCTGATCGGCGGGCTTGGCGCCCTGTTCGACGGTGCCCATGCCGTTTGAGGCAGACGCCCTCGACCGTCGGCTTGCTTCATTCAGATGTCACGGAGAGCAGAACATGACGAAAGTTCCAACTATCGCCCGTATCTGGCGCGGCCGCACGAAGCCGGAATTTGCTGATGAATACGAAGCTTACAATCGCGCTGAGGGAGTTCCGCCACTGCTAAAGACGGCGATCGGCGTCCAATTGCTGCGCGAAGATCGGAAGGATGAAACATGGTTCACGACGATCTCCTACTGGGCCGACATGCAATCGATGACGGCGTTTACGAAAGGTGATCCGGAGCAGGTTCATCATCTGGCGCGAGATGCAGAACTACTTTGCGAACTTCCCGAGCGTATCCAGATACATAAGATAGTGGTCCCGCCTAGGCTGCGCTGAGAACCCCCGCCCTTTCGCATATCTCTGTGACGTCTCTGCTCCGTCTTGAAAGATCAATGCGCGCGACATCGGCACGAATCCAAAACGTTTTGGCTTGACTCCCAAAACGTTTTGGAGAATCTTTTTCTCACCTCGGGAGGAAGATCTTGGCGAATCTCAAACAGCTCGCGCAATCGCTGGGACTGTCGATCACCACGGTGTCGCGTGCGCTCGACGGTTATGCCGATGTGTCGGCCGCCACGCGCGAACGGGTTCGAGAGGCTGCCGACAAGGTCGGCTACCGACCGAATGCTTCGGCCCGCCGCCTCCGCAGGCAGCGCGCCGAACTGGTTGCCGTCACGCTGCCGAGCGATCCCGGCCATATCGGTCCTCCGCATTTCCTCGATATGTTGTCCGGCTGTGCCGAACACCTTGCCGCCGCCGGCCTCAATCTGGTGATTGCGCCGGTGCCGCGCGGCGAGAGCGAGCTCGACATCTGCCGCCGCTTCGTCGATGGCCGCCGCGTCGACGCCATGCTTCTCGTTCGCACCAAGCGGAAAGACGAGCGCGTCGAATTCCTGCAGTCGCGCGGCATTCCCTTCGTCACCAATGGCCGCACCGAAAGCCTGCTGCCCCATCCCTATATCGACGGCGACGGTTTTGCCGGATTCCGGGCCGCGACGCTGCGCTTCCATGCCGCCGGCCACCGCCGCATCGGCCACATCGCCGGCCCGCAGGAATATTACTTTGCACATGACCGCTGCCGCGGCTGGCGGGCGGCGATGGAGGAATGCGGCCTTGCCACCGACCTTTGTGCCGAAGGCGCGCCGCTGGAACAGGGCGGTTATCTCGCAGCACTCGAACTTCTGCGCCAACCCTCGCGTCCGACCGCACTCGTTTGCGCCACCGACGAAATGGCGATCGGGGCACTCCGGGCGCTACGCGAGCTCGATGGCGGCAACCAGATCAGCATTGTCGGCCATGACGACCTGGCGATGGGCTCCTTCACCAGCCCGCCGCTCTCGACCATGCGCATGACCGGTGAAAACCTCGGCGCGAGCTTCGCCTCGCTGCTGCTGCGCGCCATTGCAGGCGAGCCTGCCGAAGAACTCCAGGAGCTTCACGCGATCGAATTCGTCGATCGCGACAGCCACCGCCGTCCGCTTAGGGCGGCATAGACAGCAGTGCATCTCAAACAAAGAACAATGAAGGAGGAGAAGATGAAACATATCATGTCATTTGGAATTCTGGCTTCCACCGTGCTGGCCTTCGCCTCGCCTGTGCTTGCCCAGACGGTTTTCGTGTCCACCCAGCTTCGTCCGATCGAGGAGGCGACCGTCGTGCGCGAGGAGCTGCTGAAGGACGTCGGCTCGGTTGATTACGTGGTCGAGGAGCCGCCGCAGTTTGCCGTCCGCATGGAGGCCGAACGTCAGGCCGGCAAACACACCGTTAGCCTCGTCGGTGCGCTGCATGGCGAGCTCTCGCCGCTTGCCGACAAGGACACGCTCGAGCCGCTCGACGATCTCGCCAACAAGCTGGCCGCGAGCGGCATGCCACAGTCGCTGCTCGACCTTGGCAAGCTCGGCAAGTCGACCCAGCAGTACATCCCCTGGATGCAGGCGACCTATGTGATGGCTGCCAAGAAGGAAGCGCTGCAATACCTGCCTGCCGGCGCCGACGTGAACGCGCTGAACTACGATCAATTGATCGAGTGGGGCAAGAATATGCAGGAGGCGACGGGCCAGCCGCAGATCGGTTTCCCGGCCGGCCCGAAGGGGCTGATGGCGCGTTATTTCCAGGGCTATTTCTACCCGTCCTTCACCGGCGGTGTCGTGCGCACCTTCCAGAGTGCCGATGCTGCCGCCGGCTGGGAAAAGCTGAAGGCGCTGTGGGCCTATGTGACACCGAACTCGACCAATTACGACTTCATGCAGGAGCCGCTCGCTGCCGGCGAAGTCATGGTCGCCTGGGATCATATCGCCCGTCTGAAGAATGCCATTTCCGCTGCACCGGATGATTATGTCGTCTTCCCCGCCCCCGCGGGTCCCAAAGGTCGCGGCTACATGCCTGTCGTCGCGGGTCTCGCCATTCCGAAGGGCGCGCCTGACAAAGCCGGCGCAGAAAAGATCATCGAACACCTGTCCATGCCGGAGACGCAGCTCCTGACCGCCTCCAAGGTCGGCTTCTTCCCGACCCTGAATGTCAAGCTGCCGCCGGATCTCGATGCCGGCGTCGCCCTGCTTGCCGGTGCGGTCACGGCCACCCAGGCTTCCAAGGACGCGGTCATCTCGCTGCTCCCAGTCGGTCTCGGCGACAAGGGCGGCGAGTTCAACAAGGTCTACATGGACAGTTTCCAGCGCATCGTGCTGCAGAACGAGCCCGTTGCAGACGTGCTGAAGACCCAGGGCGCGACGATGGCCAAGCTGATGGCCGATACGAAGGCTGCCTGCTGGGCGCCCGATGCCAAGAGCGACGGCCCCTGCCCGGTCGAATAAATCTACCTGAGAAGCGTCCGGGCGGAATGCCCGGGCGCTCTTCCGACACTCTGCTCGTCAAGGCCGGAGCCGATGACCAATAGCCGACCCTGGATCCCCTATCTGCTGATCCTGCCATCCGTCGCCTTTCTGGCGCTGCTCTTCGTCGTGCCGCTGGTGCAGACGATCTGGCTGGCGGTTTCGGACA
Source organism: Rhizobium sp. WYCCWR 11128 (assembly GCF_013416305.1). Classification (NCBI taxonomy): domain Bacteria; kingdom Pseudomonadati; phylum Pseudomonadota; class Alphaproteobacteria; order Hyphomicrobiales; family Rhizobiaceae; genus Rhizobium; species Rhizobium sp. WYCCWR 11128. The sequence goes on along the minus strand of NZ_JACCEZ010000006.1, from coordinate 17,241 downwards.
ATGGCGCGCTGTCGCTCGCGAATGCCGAGCGCATGGTAACCGACATCAATTTCACCCGCTCGGTGAAGAATACCTTCCTGCTGACGATCGCGGTCGTGCCGGTGCAGATCGCCATTGCGCTTGCCATGGGCACGATGGTCGCCAAGGTCGGCCGCGGGCGCGAGACGATCCTGTGGATCTGGACGATCCCGCTCGGCATTTCCGACCTCGCCGCCGGTCTCGTCTGGCTGTCGATCCTGCAGAATACCGGCTATCTGAATTCGCTGCTCTTCGGTCTCGGCATCATCGGCAGGCAGGCAAGCTGGCTCTCCTACCAGACGCCGGTCGCGCTCTTCATCGCCATTGCGGTTGCCGAAATCTGGCGCGGCACGGCCATCGTCATGGTCATCATCGTCGCCGGTCTCAACCAGGTGCCGAAGGAGTTCAGGGAGGCCGCCGAAATTTTCGGCGCAGGCCCGTGGACGCGCTTCTGGCGCATCACCCTGCCGCTGATCCGCCCCGCCCTGCAATCGGCTCTCATCCTGCGCACCGTGCTCGCCTTCGAAGTCTTCGCGGTGGTCTATGCGCTCGGCGGGCGCAATTTCCCGGTCCTCGTCGGCGAGGCCTACAACTGGCAGAATCAGAACCAGAACTACAGCGTTGCTGCCGCCTATGCGGTGCTGATCATGATCATCTCGCTTGCCGCCACGCTCATCTATCTGAAGGCCTTGAAAGTCGATCCGGAGCGCCTGCCATGACCACGGACACCATCAGTACGGCCAAAGACACACCCAAAGCCGCCGGCTTCATCTCTTCACGCCGCTGGCTGCTCTGGAGCGGCATTGCCGCACTCTGTGCCTGGGTGCTGGTGCCGATCTATCTGGTCGCACTCGGGGCGCTCGGCGGCCGCCAGGGCGTCTATATCTGGCCGAAGACCGGTCTTCCCACGGGCATATCGCTCGAGCCCTTCATTCTCTTTCTGAAAACCGAAGGCGTCGTCCAGTCCTTCCTCAATTCGCTGGGCGCAGCCGGCATCACGGTGGCGCTTTCAATCTTGCTCGGCGCGCCGGCAGGTTACGCGCTCGCCCGCTACGATTTTCGCGGCAAGGACAGCTACCGCCTGCTGGTGTTGCTGACCCGCGCCTTTCCGCTGGCAATCCTGGCGCTGCCGCTGACGGTCTCCTTCATCCGGCTCGGCCTCTACGATACGATCGTCGGCGTCGGCCTCATCCATACGGTCCTGGCGCTGCCCTTCGCGGCACTCGTCACGCAAGGGATTTTCCTCGGCGTGCCGAAGGAGTTGGAGGAAGCCGCCTGGGTGTTCGGCTGCACCCGCATCCAGGCCTTCTTCAAGGTGGTGGCACCCTTGGCGCTTCCCGGCATCGTCGCAACCGCGGTCTTTGCCTTCGTCATCTCATGGAACGAGGTTTTTGCTGCCTCGGTGTTGACGGTGCGCAACCGCACGCTGACCGCCTACCTGCTGACCGTGCTTTCGGAAAGCCCGATGCATTACCGCTTCGCCGGGGGCCTGATGCTCATACTTCCCTCGGTTGTCTTCATCTTCGCGGTCAGGCGCTACCTCTTCGCGATCTGGGGCATTTCCTCCAAATAACGGGACCAGAGATATGGCCAATATTGTCATCGACCGCATCCGCAAGAGTTTCGGAGCCTTCCAGGCGCTGAAAGAGGTCTCGCTGACGATCAACGACGGCGAATTCGTCTCGCTGCTCGGTCCGTCCGGCTGCGGCAAGACCACGCTGCTGCGCATCATCGCCGGCCTCGAGACGGCAACATCGGGAGATGTCCGTATCGGCGACAAGTCGGTGATCGGCTTGCCTCCCAAGGATCGCGGCCTTGCGATGGTCTTCCAGAACTACGCCGTCTTTCCGCATATGACGGTCTACGAAAACGTGGCCTTCGGGCTGCGGATGCAGAAGGCCGACGACGCCCGCGTGAAGGCGCAGGTCGAGAAGGCCGCCGGCCTCCTGCATATCGAGCAATATCTCGACCGCTACCCGAACAAGCTTTCCGGCGGCCAGCGCCAGCGCGTCGCCGTCGCTCGCGCCCTTGCCGTCGAACCGAAGGTGCTGCTGATGGACGAGCCGCTTTCGAACCTCGACGCGCTGCTCCGATTGGAAATGCGCACCGAACTCAAGACCGTGCTGCAATCGGCGGGGACCACCACCATCTACGTCACCCACGACCAGACGGAAGCGATGGGCCTTTCCGACCGCATCGCCGTCATGCATGGCGGCGTGGTCGAGCAGGTCGGCCATCCGGTCGAGATCTACAATCACCCGGCGACACGTTTCGTCGGCGGCTTCATCGGCAACCCGCCGATGAACTTCATCCAACTGCCGGTTTCGAACGGCCAGGTGGCGGCCGGTACAGAACGGCTTGTGGCGCCGCAGGAATCCGGCAATCAAATCATCCTCGGCCTGCGCGGCGAGGCCGTCGAACTCGCGCCATTGCCGCAGGGTCTCGAAATGCGGGTGCGCGTTGCCGAGCCGATGGGCTCGCACCTGCTTTTGACCGGTTCGATCCACGACCAGCCCGTCCGTGTCATCCTGCCGGCCTCGGAGACCGTGAAGAGCGGCGAGACGATCGGCCTGAAGCTCGACCAGAAACGCATTACCTGGCTTTCGCCCGAAAGCGGCAAGTCCTTTCCGGCCGTCCTGGCCTAAGAATACCGGAGTACCCCAAATGAATATGCATATCGACCAGGCGAAGCGCATCCTCGCCGTGAACGATCGAGGCGGCTATACCGTGCCGACCGACCGGCTCTATCCCTTTCAGTGGAACTGGGATTCCGCCTTCGTCGCCATGGGCTTCGCGCTCTACGATATCGATCGCGCCTATCGCGAGCTGGAACGGCTGGTCGAGGGCCAGTGGGCGGACGGGATGATCCCGCATATCGTCTTCCACGCGCCAAGCGAAACCTATTTCCCTGGGCCGAACGTCTGGCGCACGAAGCATACGATCCCGACCTCCGGCATAACCCAGCCGCCGGTCTTCGCGATCGCATTGCGCAAGCTGCATGAGGCCGCCGGCAAGGATGCCGAGGTGCGCACCCTGCCCCTCTACGAAGCGGCGTTGAAATGGCATCGCTGGTGGTATTCCGCCCGCGACCCTGAAGGCAGCGGGCTCGTAGCACTCCTGCATCCCTGGGAAAGCGGCAGCGACAACTCTCCTGCCTGGGACATCGCGCTCGCCCGTGTGCCCACCACCACCGATACGCCTGTCGTGCGCAAGGATACCGGCCATGTCGATGCCGACATGCGCCCGCGCGACGAGGATTACCGCCGCTTCATTCATCTCGTCGATACCTATGCCGCCTGTGGCTGGGATCCGGCGAAACAATGGGAAAAGGCGTCCTTCAAGGTCGCCGAGATCCAGACGACCGCCATCCTGCTCAAGGCCGGCGAAGACCTCGAGCACCTTGCCCGCCTGTTCGGCCGGACCGAGGACGCGATCGAGATCGCTGCCTTCAACAACCGCACCCGCAAGGCGATAATGGCCCAATGGCGGCCGGACCTCGCGCGCTTCGTCTCCCGAGACCTGATCTCCGGCGAAGATGTCGAAGCCGCAACGCAAGCCGGTTTCATCCCCCTCCTCTCGCTGGACCTCGACAAGCAGGTTGCCGACGCCCTGATCTCGGAAATGAAGGTCTGGTCCAAGGATCTCAAGGTTGCCTTCCCGACGACCAAACCCGGCATCGCCAGCTGGGAGCCGAAGCGCTACTGGCGCGGCCCCGCCTGGGCGATCATCAACTGGCTGCTGATCGACGGACTGAAGCGCAATGGCCATGCGGATGTCGCCGAAGAGTTGCGGAAATCCACCATCGCGGCGATCGAGACGGAAGGTTTCGCCGAATATTTCGACCCGGTTACCGGCGAAGGCTGCGGCGGCCTCGGCTTCTCCTGGACGGCTGCCGCGTATCTGTGGCTTGAGGGAGGCACAGTCCGTGCTTGAGTGTAAAGCCGCGCCCAGCTGCTACTCTCCGCGATCAGCGCTCCAGGGGTCGCCTACATATAAAGCGTATGATTTAATCATACGGTGTGTTACAAGGAGATAACCGAGGAACACACTATGCGTACAACCCAACCCCTTACCATCACCCTCCCGCTGGAAATGGCGCAGATGGTGAAGGCCAAAGTCAGCTCCGGCGAATATGCGACCGAGAGCGAAGTCATCCGCGACGGCCTGCGCACCTTAGCCGCCCGCGACGCGGCAGTTGAGAAATGGCTGCGCGACGAGGTCGTGCCGACCTATGACGAGATGAAAGCCCACCCCGAGCGCGCCCTCTCCGCCGAGGAAGTCAGCCAGCGGCTCGATGCCCGCATGGCCGCTCACGCCAAGAAATAACGTGTAGTACGAAATACAACGTTATTTTTGCGCTTAAGGCGAGCCACAACCTCGAAAACCAGCCACCGAACCTTCATCCCGCTGCGATCGGGTTTTCGGTGGCTCGGGATCTCTCCCTAATCCGGCTGCCATGGCTGCATGGTGAGCACGTTGCCGCCAAGCTTGGCGAAGGCGCGCTGGCGGCAGGAGAAGACCAGGATCTGCTGGTCGCGCGATTGGTGGTGCAGCGCATCGAACATCCGCTCGATCCGGTCGTCGTCGGAATAAACAAGCGCATCGTCGAGGATGACGGGCGCCGGCCGGCCGTCGCGGGCGAGCAGCCTTGCGAATGCGAGGCGGGTCAGCACCGAGAGCTGCTCCCGCATGCCGCCGCTCAGCCGGTCGACATCTTCGTCCAGGCCGTTGCGGCGCACGATCTGCGGCAGCAAGGTGTCGCCGTCGAAGGTGATCGAGATGTCGTCGAACAGCAAGCCGAGCAGCGGGGCGAGTTCGCTCATGACCGGCTTGAGATAGAGGTCACGCGCCGCTGCGCGCGTCGCTGTCAGCGCCTTGCGCAAGCGATCGAGCACGCCGACCTCCGTCTCGAAACGTTTCACCTGCTCACGCGCCGCTGCAAGCAAATCCCGGCTTTCCAACCAGTTTTCTTCCAGCGCACTGTCCGAGCGGGTGCGGATCTGACCGCCGAGGTCGGCAAGCTCTTCGCGAAGCCTGGCAATTTCGCGGCCTGCGGCGTCGGCGACCGAGCGCGCCCTGGCAAGGGCGGCCTCTGCGCCAGCGAGGTCCCGCCCTGTCCTGCGCAAAGGCCCGGCCCGGAGTTCGACAGCATCGAACTGCTCTTTGGCGTTGGCAAGTTTTACAACAAGGTCCTGCTGCAATTCCGTTCTGCTGGCTTCGGGGCCGATAATCGCCTCGATCGCCTCGCGTTCCTGGCCAAGCCTCGCATGCTCCGTCTGCGCCCGCAAAATCGCCTCGCCGGCCTCGGTGCGTATCACCGACACTTCCCGCGCCCGGTTCCGCGACAGTTCGATGCGCCGCGTCGCATTCGCGAGACGGGTGCTCACCTCTTCCGGGTCGGCGTCGAGTTCGACCGGACCCTGGCTGAGTTCGGCAAAGCGTGCGGCGTCGAGGTGAAGCGCGTCAATGCCATTCGGGGCGAGATCCGCGAGCCGCTGGCGCGCCCGCACCAGTTCCTCCTGCTTGTTCCGCGCGGCAATATCGCGCTGGCGTGCCGCCCGCAGACTGTCGACACCGAGCTTGGCAAGCAATGTTTGGCGCGTGGCTTCCGCGGTCTCGAGCGCCCCGTCCTGTTCTGCCTGCCGGCCGGAATGGATGGTCAGGGTGCCAACGCCTGATATTTCGAGCTTCGCCATCCCGCCAAAGCTTCTATCCTCGCCCCCGGGCAAAGGCTGGCGGTCCATGCTCACCAATCCGGAGGCGTCCTTCAGGTAATCGATCCTGAGCGTGGGAAGGCCGACCTCGGCGGCCGCGCGCAAGCCGATGATCTTGAGATCCAGCGCTTCAAGCCGTTCGATCGCATCGGCAGGAATGGCGAGCAATGCATGTGCAGCCTCGCCATTTTCGATCTGCTGGCGCGCCGCTTCGGCCTGTTCCAGACGCAGACGCACCTCGGCCAGCCGCTCTGCGGCGTGGCGTGAACGGAGCGCTGCCTCCAGCCGCGCAAGCATCTCGCGGTTCACCCGCTCTTCCTCTTCGGCTGCCTGCACCTCCGCCGTTGCGGCCTCACTTTCAACAAGCGATGCCGCGCGTTGCTCGGCTGCATTTGAAAGCTGTTTTTCCGCCACGGCGAAACGCCGCGCGAGTTCGCCGCTGCGGTTCAATGCCATGTGGAAGCGGTCGAAAGCCTGCTGCGCCTCATCGCGGCGACTGGCGGCCAAAGTAGCCTCGGCGTCGAGCGCTTTGAGCTCCCTGTCATGCAGTTTAGCGGCTTCGAGCACCGACTCGGCATTGGCAATCGCCGTCTTCCGGCCGGCCTCCTCATCAGGGTTTTCCAGCTCGCTCAGTCTCGCCTGCGCTGAGCGGCGGCGATCGAGCGCGCCGTGCAGCATCTCCACCTCCTTGGCCAGCCGCGCCTCCTCGTCCTGCAGCCGGTCACGCTCGTCGAGAGCGGCGGCAAAGCGGCCGCCGGCCTTCGGCCGGAGCGTCGCGGTGACCAGGCGATTAAGTTCTTCCTCGCAGGCTTCGAGCACCGCCGACATGCGCCGTCCGCCGGTCAGCGCTTCCACCTCGCCCTGGACCGAGGTCAGCAGGCTTTCGCGCACCCGCTTGTCGTTCTCTTCCTCGCTCTTGCTGCGATTTTCGATGCCGGTGACGCCCTGCCGCACCCAGAGCAGGCCTGCCGGGCCGGAGGTTCCGCCGGAAATGAGATCGCCGATGAAAGCCTCAGCCTCGTCGGCCTGGGCGACGATCCGGCCGCTGCCGAGATCGGTGACGCTGGCGCGCCGTCCACCATGGAACTGCTTGGTCAGGCGGTAGCGGCCGGCCTCGATCGTGATATCGGCCTCGACGATCGGATTGCCGCCGCTATAGGGGCGCAGCATCTGCACGCTCTTTGGATTGCCGCTGTGCGGCTGGAAGAACAGGGCATGCAGCGCCTCGAAACAGGTCGATTTGCCATGTTCGTTGGCAGCGCTCAGCACATTGACGCCGTCGGCGATTCCTTCGACGGATATGCCGCGGCCGGCGAAGCGTTTGACATTGTGAAGGCGAAGAGCGTTGAGTTTCATCGATCGATCGCCTCGCAATAGGAAAACAGGCGGATCAATGCCTCGCGCGCCACGCCCCTGTCATCGCCCGAGCAGGATTGATCGAGGCTTTCGGCAAGCAGCAATTCCGCAGCATCGCGCAGCGCGCCGGCTCGGTCGATGGTCTCGAGATCATCGCTCTCGCAGTCGGTCCCCAGAAGGTCGGTATCGATCTCCAGATGCGCAAATTCCGGCGCGACCTGTTGCAGCAGGCTGGTCATTGCTGTGCGCCCGTTCAATCGGGCACGGCCGGACAGCGCGACGCGCAACAGGGTTTGTCGCCGCGCGAACGGTTCCGGCAGTGCCGCCTTCAGCGCTTCAACACCGTCTTCCGATGCCAGCAGGGGAAGGTGCAATGTCTGCCAGGAAAAGCTGGCGGTCACTGCTGCCGTCGTCGTCGGCATCGCTCCCTGCCCGGCAATCGAAACGATCATCGCCTGCCCCGGCCGGTCATGCTTGAAACGGTCCGGCTCGGGCGCGCCGCTGTAATATGTTCTGGCGTCCACTGCCACCGATCCGTGCCAATCGCCGAGCGCCATATAGTCGAGGCCGGCCAGCGCCGCGCGGTTCGGCGCAATCACGTTGGTGGCCGTGGCATCCTCCGAAAATTCCTGGATAGGGCCATGGGCGAGGCCGATGCGGATAGCGCCGTCCGGCGTGGCGGCACCCGTCATCCATTCGGTCAGGTCGCGCCCCGGCCTCCTGGTCGTGCAAGGCGCCGGCAGCAGCATGATATCAGGTCCAAGCGGAAGGGGCGCCGCTTCCGTCGCCAGGATGACATTGTCGGGCACCACGCCGCGCGCAGCACTCCACAGCTGGTCCGCCAGCAGTGAATCGTGGTTGCCCGGAAGCAGAACCCATCGCAGCGGCGTATTCTGGGCCATCTCGCCAAGCGCCTGGCGAAGCACGGAAGGCGTCGGCGTCTCGGTATCGAAGGTGTCGCCCGCAAGCAGGATGACACCAGCCCCATGCTCTCGCGCCGCACCGGCAAGCCTGGCGATCACGCCATGCCGCGCCTCGCGCAGGCGCCCTCTCAAATCCTCCGGAAGATTGCCAAACCGCTTGCCAATATGAAGGTCCGAACTGTGCAGGAAGGAAAACATTAACCAGCCATGTTTGCGATGCGCCGCGAGCTTTCGAGCATGGTCTACAGCGCCCGCGTCTTTTCAGACGCGCGGCAGTAGGCCTCGTCCGCAGTCTCGTGATTCCGCTGTTCCGGGACAGACCATGCCTCCCGTCAACAGGCGAGGCAAGCCTATCCTGGCCGAACAAGCTGTTATCCAATGCTTGTCTAATTTTGAGTGATGTTTGACACCGTATCCACACCCGTTCACGGATGAGGACCGCTGCTGATACCGCCCCAGAACCTCCGGCGGAATGCCGCCTGATCCTAGATAACTCCGTTGAGTACCATCATCGTGTCGTGCCCATCTCTTCCATCGTGCCGCGTATCGCGGTCGAACGCCTATGGACCTTCATGGCGGGCGGCATCCTCAGGCCTCCAATATCGCGGGGAGCCGTTCGCGAAGCTCCTTTACCAGCACGCGTTCATTTTCCGAGTAGTCGACCGGGACGTTCACCAGATGGACGCCACCTCCTGAGAATGCCTCTTCGAGAACCTGTTTGAACTGGGCGATATCGTCGACCCTGCTTCCCCTGGCGCCGTAGGATTCCGCATATTTCACGAAGTCGGGATTGCCGAAGGTCATTCCGAAATCCGGGAACTCGTCCACCGCCTGCTTCCAGCGGATCATCCCATAAGCATTGTCCTCGATGACAAGAACGACGAGGTTGAGCTTCAGCCGGACGGCGGTCTCGAGTTCCTGGGAATTCATCATGAAGCCGCCATCACCGCAGATCGCCATGACCCGCCGCTCCGGGTAGAGCATCGAGGCAACCATGGCCGAAGGCAGCCCCGCTCCCATCGTTGCAAGAGCATTGTCGAGCAGCAGCGTGTTTGCCATCCGCGTGCGGTAGTTGCGGGCGAACCAGATCTTGTACATGCCGTTGTCGAGCGCCAGGATGCCATCATGCGGCATCACCTCTCTTATATCGTGAACCAGGCGCTGTGGCGTGAAGCGATCCTCCGTCGCCCGCGCGGCGATGCGCTCGAGAATGCGTTCCCGGAGATGAAGAAGCGCCTGCGCGTTTGGCAGCTTGCCCTCGAGGCGATCCGCCAGCGCCTTCAGCGAAGGGCCGATGTCGCCGATGACCTCGGATTGCGGGAAGTAGACCTGCTCGACGGTCGCCGGCTGATATCCGACATGGACGACCTTCGGGCCGCCCTTGCCCATGATGAACGGTGGCTTCTCGATCGTGTCGTGCCCGATCGTGATGATGAGGTCGGTCTGTTCGATGGCCTCGTGGACATAATCCCGCTCCGACAGCGCGGCGGTGCCCATATAAAGTTCGGTTCCGCCGGGAACCGTTCCCTTCCCCATCTGAGTGGTAAAGAACGGAATGCGCGTGCGGATCACGAATTGCGCGATGTCGGAGGTCGAGCGGGGACGGGAGGCGGCGGCCCCGAACATCAGAAGCGGACGTTTGGCTGCGGCGATGAGGGCGGCGGCGCGATCGAGGGCCGCATCGCTTGCCGTCGGCAGTTCGAGCTGATGCGGCGCAATCAGCGCCACCTCCTGGCATTCTTCGGCCGCAATATCTTCCGGAAGCTCCAGATGCACCGGCCCCGGCCTTTCCTCCTGGGCGATGCGGAACGCCTCCCTGACCGTCGTCGGGATCATCTGCGGTGACACGATCTGCCTTGCGAGCTTGGTCAGCGGCTTCATCGACGCGACAACGTCGACCACCTGGAAACGCGCCTGGCGGGACGAGAGGATCCCCTTCTGACCGGTGATCATCACCATCGGCATCGCACCGAGCAAGGCATAGGCGGCACCCGTCGAGAGGTTAAGAGCACCAGGCCCGAGCGTCGTCAGGCAGACGCCGGGCTTTCCTGTCAGGCGGCCATAGGTCGCCGCCATGAAAGCTGCTGCCTGCTCGTGTCGGGTGAGCACGAGCTCAATCGACGACTTGCGGATGGATTCGACGACGTCGAGGTTCTCTTCGCCTGGGATGCCGAAAATGCGGTCGACACCTTCGTTCTCAAGCGCTGCCACTAGAAGATCGGAGCCTTTGGTCATGGATGTGTGCCCGTGCTGTTTGATGCGAGACTTCCAAAAAGGAAGGTCTCTCGAAGATATGTTCTTTTCCGGGGCTGTCCATGCGTTCGGCGGCATCGGCGGTTGTCCTCAATCCCGCCGAGAATTTGTAGATAGGTTTTGCCGCGGGATTAAAAAAGCTCTCCGCAGTTCAGCCCGGCATTTCCCGCCGGCAGCACGCAGATCCGGCCTCCGGTTTTCCTTGGTGAGATTTGCCGGTGGTCGCTAGCAAAGCGCGCGCGCTATGCCGATGTGCTGTGTGTTTTGTGAATTGAAAGCCACGCTCGGCCGGATTTTACCAAAGACGACCGGGCTTTGCCCTGCACTCGCAAAGCATGGAACATGCAACACGCTGGTTTCCAATAGGATAGATCGCAGACCGGAGCTGAGTCTTTCACCGTGTCACAACGCAGCGGCGGCGATTTGGTGCCTGGCGCGCAAGCGGCCGTTGCCGATAGTGGTGGCCAGTAGCTGCTCGTCAAGCTTGCCTTCCCATTTGGCGACCACGACGGTGGCAAGCGCATTGCCGATCAGATTAACAAAAGTCAGCCCCTCGGCGAGGATGCGGTGAATTCCGAGGATCAACGCGATGCTGGCGACCGGAATGGTTCCGGTGGTATTCAGGGTTGCCGCCAGCACAACGAACGCCGCTCCGGCGATGCCCGCCGCTCCCTTCGAGGTGAGCAGCAAGACTGCGATCAGGCCGAGTTCGTGCCAGAAGGTTAGATGTGTGTTCGTCGCCTGTGCCAGGAACACCGCGACGGTGGTCAGATAGAGGCATGTGCCGTCGAGATTGAACGAATAACCGGCCGGGATGACGAAGCCGACCACGCTTTCCTCACAGCCGGCCTTACGCATCTTCTGGATGAGGCGCGGCAGCACCGTTTCGGTCGAGGTGGTCGCAGCGACGATGACGATTTCATCCCAGAGATAGCCTAGCAGCCGCCACAGGCTGACACCGCACCAATGGGCAACGCTGCCGAGGACGATTGTTGTGAACAAGGCGCAGACGACGAAGAACTCGACGATTAACTCGCCCAGCGACCAGAGCGAGGCGGTGCCGAACTGACCGACGGTAAAGGCAATTGCGCCAAAGGCCCCGAGCGGCGCGAAGTACATGATGTAGCCGATGATCTTGAAGAATCCTTGCGAGGCGCTTTCGATCACCTGGAACACGGGGCGTCCGCGTTCTCCGATGGCGGCGATGGCGATACCGAACAGGACAGAGATAAACAGCACCTGCAAAACGTGTCCTTCCGTCAGCGCGCTGGCGAAGGTGTCAGGGATGATGTCAAGGAAATAGCTTGAAATGGACTGATCGTGCGCCGTCGCGAGATAGGTCTTGATCGATGCGGTATCGATTGCGGCAGCGTCGATGTTCATGCCCTCGCCCGGACGCCACAGATCGACTGCGATCAGTCCGAAGATCAGCGCCAAGATCGTGATCGCCTCGAAATAGATGATGGATTTCAGCGCGACACGCCCGACGCTCTTCATGTCGTTCATGCCGGCGATACCATGCACAACGGTGACGAAGATGATCGGTCCGATCATCATGCGGATCATTTTGATGAAGGCGTCGCCGAAAGGTTTCATCGCCACCGCAGTGGCGGGCGCGAAATGACCCAGCAGGATGCCGAGCAGCGTCCCTGCCAGCACCTGAAACCACAACTGGCCAAAGAGGCCAAATCGGCCCGCCGGTTTTTGCGTCTCACCCACAGGTGTCATCGTTTTACTCGCCTCCAAATATGTCATGATTTATTTCCTCCCAAGCCGCCCGCCTGGCCATGATGTCCCATCTTTCAATTGTTCAATGGCAACTGCACCGTCCAATTGGCGCGCCCGGCCGCCCCGAAACGGTGACTGCGGAAGCAGCGATGCGGGCACCCGCAAAGATCGGCCGCAACCAACCGGTCAGCGGTCCCGTGCGTCCCTGCGCATCGTGGACGATGGCCACTCCGGCATCTGCCAGGCCGTGGATGATGGCGGCATCGGCGCGTTCGATCTGGGTAATCACGTCGGGCATGCTCGATCCTCATTCCTGTCTTGGCTAGGAATTAAGGGAGGGACTATTGAGCCGCAAAGCAAACTTGATTTGCGCACCGGTCATAAGCTGTGCTGAAGTGTGATGATGATTGCACACCGCGAACTCAACCTTCGCCACCTCGAGGCCGTCGCTGCCGCTGCGCGGCTGGGCAGCATCAGCAGCGCGTCTCAGACCATGAATTTGTCGCAGCCTGCTCTGACCCAGGCCGTTGCCAAGGTCGAGGCGCAGCTTGGCCATGTGCTATTCGATCGCCAGCCGAGCGGCGTTACCAGCACTGAGGCGGGGCGCTTGATCACGGCCCGCATCGAACGCGCGCTCGCCTATGTGGCGCGCGGCGGCCAAAGCGTGCGACGTGGTGCCCGCTTGCCGCCGCTGCCCCATATCGAACGGCGCATCACTTTTGGACAATTGCGCGCGCTAATCGCGGTCGATCAAGCGGGGAGCTTTGCGCTGGCATCGAAGCGAATTGGCCTGTCTGAACCGGCATTGCATCGGGCGAGCCGCGATCTGGAACAGTTGCTGGGCGTGCCGCTTCTCGTCCGTCAGGGGCGTACCGTCCAGCCGACGGCGACGGCCGCCGTGTTGCTGCGGTTCGCCCGTCTGGCGCAATCGGAGCTGGAGGCTGGGTTCGACGAATTGGAGGCACTGCGGTCGGAGGGCGCCGGACGTGTCACTGTTGGTACCATGCCGCTGGCGCGTGCAATCCTGTTGCCGCAAGCATTGGCTCGTTTCGCTCGCGCCTATCCAATGGCGTCGGTGAACGTGGTGGAGGGGCCATATGTGGAACTGTTGGCCAGACTTCGCGAAGGCGAGATGGATCTGCTGATCGGGGCAATGCGCGACCCCCCGCCGGTCAAGGACATCGCTCAGGAACCACTGTTCATCGATGATCCGGTGATCGTCGGTCGCGCCGGACATCCCCTGCTGTCCAAGCCGGGATTTGCCTTCTCGAGGCTATTGGATTTCCCATGGGTTATCGCCGCAACGGGCGCGCCGGTGCGTCATCGGTGGGAGGAGATGTTCACAGAGCACGGCCTTGAGCCGCCACGGCTACGCATCGAATGCGGTTCGGTTCTGGTGGTCCGCGGGCTGATGCTGGAGGACGATTGGTTGACGCTGATGTCGCGCGACCAGTTCCTGTTCGAGCGGCGTGCTGGCCTGCTCAGCGAAATCGCCGGCGCTGGGCTGTCGTTGCGTCGCCAGATCGGCCTCACGGTGCGCGATGACTGGCGTCCGACACAGCTGCAAACGGCATTCACGGATATCTTCCGCACGGTTTGTGCGCAGTGGACTTCAGGAAAAGCAATGGAGCGTGAACCCTTCCGATATGCCTGATCGTCGTCCGGTTCGTTAGAACGGGGCATGAGCAAACACCAAACGATCGCATTCACCGGTTTTGGAAAGCCTTCGGAGGCTTTCCGTAGGGGCTGGCGCCCGCGCCGGCTGCGACCTCGAGCGAATGCTGGTCCAGGGGCTAAGCCGCGCCACCGCCGGCTGGCTGCCCATGCCTTCCCCTTCGACCGCTGGATTCGCTGCCGAGGCGAACGCATCTTTGCCGCTACAGGAACCTCAAAGCTATGATCATCGACTGCCACGGTCACTACACCACCGCTCCGGCGCTCCATAGCGAATGGCGAGCACGACAGGAGGCTGCCATCAAATCGGGCGGCGATATCGATCCCGCCTATCCAGACATTTCCGACGATGAGATCCGCGAGACCATCGAGGCCAACCAGCTGCGCCTGCTGCGCGAGCGCGGCGCCGACATGACTATTTTCTCGCCTCGGGCTTCGGCGATGGCGCCGCATATCGGCGGAGAATTGGTGGCAAAGGTCTGGGCGCGCCGTTCCAACGATTTGATCAAGCGCGTGATCGATCTCTATCCCGAGACTTTCGTGGGCGTTTGCCAGCTGCCGCAATCCCCTGGGGTCTCGATCGCCAACGCGATCGATGAACTGGAGCGCTGCGTCAACGAGCTCGGCTTCGTCGGCTGCAATCTCAATCCCGATCCCTCCGGCGGCAAGTTCGATTCGCCGCCGCTCACCGATCGCGCCTGGTACCCCTTCTTCGAAAAGATGGTGGAACTCGACGTTCCCGCGATGATCCACGTTTCCGGCAGTTGCAATTGTGCGATGCATGCGACCGGCGCCTATTACATTGCCGCAGACACCATTGCCTTCATGCAGTTCGTCGAGGGCGACCTGTTTGGGGATTTCCCCTCGCTGCGGTTCATCATTCCGCATGGCGGCGGAGCCGTTCCCTATCACTGGGGCCGTTATCGTGGCCTCTCCGACATGCTGAAGCGGCCGCCGCTGGTCGAGCACGTGATGAAGAACGTCTATTTCGATACCTGTGTCTATCATCAGCCGGGCATCGACCTGTTGTTCGAGGTGATCGATGTGGAAAACATCCTGTTCGGATCGGAAATGGTTGGCGCAGTGCGCGGGATCGACCCGCAGACGGGTCACTATTTCGACGACACCAAGCGCTATATCGAGGCTCTGACGATATCCGATGAGGACAAGCGGAAGGTGTTCGAACTCAACGCGCGCCGCGTCTATCCGCGTCTCGATGCACAGCTCAAGGCACGGGGGCTGTGATGGCAAATTTCCAGATGGATCCCGATTGGCTCCGCTATCATCCCGACCCGAGCAAGCCGCGCTACATTCCGCCGCCGGGTGCAGTGGATGCGCATTGCCATGTCTTCGGGCCTGGGGATGTGTTTCCCTATGCGCCGGAGAGGAAATACACACCCTGCGATGCGGGCAAAGAGCAACTGTTCTCCCTGCGTGATTTTCTCGGATTCGAGCGCAACGTCATCGTCCAGGCGACATGCCACGGCGCCGACAATCGTGCCCTGGTCGATGCGCTGCATGCGGCCGGCGATCGTGCTCGCGGGATAGCGACGGTGCGCGACACGGTGACGAACGGGGAGCTCGCGGCACTGCATGACGCAGGGGTGCGCGGCGTGCGCTTCAACTTCGTTCGCCGCCTGGTCGACCCGAAACCGGATGCCTATTATCGTGCGATCATCGACCGTATCGCACCGCTTGGCTGGCAGGTGGTGATCTATTTCGAGGCGGCCGATCTCGAGGAGCGCTGGGACTTCTTCACCTCGCTACCGACGACCGTCGTCGTCGACCACATGGGCCGGCCGGATGTCTCCCAGCCTGTCGATGGCCCGCAGTTCGGCCGCTTTATCCGCTTCATGACCGAGCATGAAAATGTCGTCAGCAAGGTGAGCTGCCCGGAGCGACTGTCGCGATCAGGTCCACCGAACTACGACGACGTCGTTCCGTTTGCTCGGACGCTGGTCGAGCGCTTCCCGGACCGCGTCCTGTGGGGCACCGATTGGCCGCATCCCAATATGAAGGACCACATGCCCGACGACGGCGCGCTGGTGAACATCATCCCGCGCATCGCGCCGTCCGAGGAGCTTCAGCGCAAGCTGCTGGTTGAAAATTCCATGCGGCTCTATTGGCGGTAACCCGCCTTCGGGAATGGCCGGGCGACGCATCCCACGCAGGTGGTGGGCGGCAATCTGGATGCGCAACGCATTCATGCATCGGTTGTACGGACATCGCTGCGTGCATCGACATCTATCAAGAGGAGGAGATTAGGAACATGAGCATAGGACAACAAGTGAGCACGCCATCCCGGCGGATCGTAACATTGATGAAATCGATAATCCCGGCGATCGTTCTAATACTCGCGATGGCGGTGGAAGCACCGGCGCAGGAGAACGACTATCCGAGCCGCGAGATCAGTCTTGTCATTCCGTTCGGCCCTGGTGGAATTGCCGACATCACTGCGCGCATCGTCGCGGATTCTCTCGGCAAAAAGCTTGGGAAACAGATCGTAATCCTGAATCAGCCTGGCGCGGGAGGATCGGTTGCCGCACGGGTGGCGCTGAATGGGGAGCCAGACGGATATACGCTCGCTCTGCTGTCGAACGGAACCGCAATCAGCGTTCCGTTGTTCAAAAACCTGCAGTTCGATCCCGTCGCCGATTTCGTTCCGGTATCCAGCCTCGCCTACTTCGACTTCGTATTCGTGACCAAGGCGGATGGCAAATTCAAGTCCCTCAAGGATATTCTCGAAGCGGCCCGCGCAAACCCGGGCGCGCTCAATGTCGGGACGATTAATGTCGGGAGCAGCCAGAACCTTGCGGCCGAACTCTTCAAATCGACGGCCGGAGTGGACCTCACGATCGTTCCCTACAAGGGCACGCCGGATCTTCAAGTTGCCCTTCTCGGTGGGGAGCTTGACCTGATCATCGATAGCCAGACGGCGCTAAAGGCGGC
This sequence comes from Rhizobium sp. WYCCWR 11128, assembly GCF_013416305.1. NCBI lineage: Bacteria > Pseudomonadati > Pseudomonadota > Alphaproteobacteria > Hyphomicrobiales > Rhizobiaceae > Rhizobium > Rhizobium sp. WYCCWR 11128. Next base: position 626 of record NZ_JACCEZ010000006.1, on the reverse strand, counting down.
ACTCCAGCAGAACCAGGCTGCTGCGATTGCATCATCTGGCTCCACCCGTTCTATCCTCTTGCCGGACGTTCCGACGGCCCAGGAAGAAGGCGTAAAAGGGTTCGATGTCACGTCCTGGAACGGTATCTTCGCTCCCGCCGGCACACCGCAGGCCGTCGTGAACAAACTGAACACGGCGCTCGTCGAGGTTCTTGGCGACCCCGACGTCAAGAAGCGGTTTGCGGATCTCGGCGTCGAGGCCCGTTCCAGCACGCCGCAAGAAATCGGCGATCGTCTGAAGGCTGATATCGACAAGTGGTCAAAGGTCATAAAGGATGCGGGCATCGTGCGGCAATAGATCGTAACGCGTCGGCCAACTATGCCCAACCCTCATCCACGTCGCATCCTTCTCTCCTTTCCAAGGGGAGAAGTTTCGCAACGGCCTGCGCAAGGGCAGTACCGGTAGATTGTATGCGTCCCGCCTCAGAGAGGGATGTTTGATCTCGCGTCGCCTTTAACGCCAGGAGACACCATGAAATCCATCAGTTTCGATACCACCAATGCGATTTGCGGCGCGCTTTTCGTCGCGACCGGCGCTTTCTTCGCCATCCAGTCGCTGGGGCTCGACCTCGGCACGACGGTGCGCA